>NZ_CP120683.1:1200000-2400000 GCF_030506325.1 Tunicatimonas pelagia
AGTTATCACGAACACTATACAATACATCAGCTAGCCCTGTGGTATTGCCAAATACGTCAATTTTATAGCAAGAGCGGCCGTTAATATCGTAGTAGCCATCATGTACTTGCATAATAGCTTCAGCCGCACTAATAAAGCCGAAATGTATGCGGTATTTCAGTATTTCTCCGGTACCAAAACTCTCGTTCGTAACATTACGGAAAGCCCCTGATCCCGCGTACTGTAATGCTGTTGTTATAAAAGCGACGCCAGCTAGTATCAACCAATATTTTTTCATGCTACCTAGGTGTTGTTAGATTTTAAGAGAAAAAATCATGCAAAACTGGTACGCTACACTATATTTTCTAATCATATATACGCATAAATCAGGCCTCCGTTAGCTTTTAATACTAGACCTCTGTACATAAACGTACATTTTCTGCCCGAAAGTGTACAGTTACTCTACTAATAACTGGCTGATCTGCCCATTTCAGCGACTGGCATACTTGTTGAACTTTTACTAGCGAAACGCATTAACCCAACTTACTCACTTGACACGTTTTAGTTTGATTTGAGCATATCACTAAGAGCCGCTTGTACAACATCGGCTCTTTTTTATGATTATCTTGGTTAGTCGTACTTTTCTTGCAGATAGGCTAAGTACTGGCTAATATCACCCGAAAACTGCTCTGTTAATTCGTTCTTTAAATCATCAATATTCCGGCGGTAGCGCACGTATGATTTAAAAAACGTATTATTCGGAAGCTTGTCCGAAGTTTTAAGTTTATCTCTCACCTTCTGGTACTGACTAGTTATAAGATTGAGTGTGTCAGTAGTGGCTACTATCTTTTGAATTAGCATTTCTTTCTTACTAAGCTTGGCTTCTTTTGGCAAATCTTCAGAAAAGGATCGGTACAGACTATCCAACTGCTTCGTTCCCCGCAGCATGTGGTTGGTGTATGTTCGGCGATCCTCTAGGTAGCGAGCATACTCTTGCACTTCAACTGATTCGGCACCATACTTATGAGACAAGAAAACAAGCGCACCCTGATCACCAATGAGTGAAGCAATATTTTCGTTTAGCTGTAGATTATCCTTTACGAAAATAGTGCCGTGCGTGAGTTCGTGAATAATAGTGTTAGCCACTCGCCCCTCGGTTCTGAATAGCAGTTGCGATAAAATAGGATCATCAAAAAAACCCAGCGTACTCCACGCACTCACTGTTCTGATACCCGTATCTAACCCTTGGTTAGCTAGTTCTTCTTTTTCTAGTAGTGCTTTTTGGTAATCAAAAAAACCTTTGTAGGAAAACGTGCCCAGCAGCGGGAATTTCCACTTGCGGTCTTCTAAAGAGAATGGTTCAGTAGCGGTAATCACCCACAGTATTGGCTTGCCTTTCTGATCGTACACACTGCCGTAGCTACCCGAATTATTTACTCCCAAACTATCAATGGCGAATTGCTTTACTTCCTGCACCAACTGCACTTTTTGCTTTAGCGAATCAGCTACTTGCGGATCAGCTAATAATTCATCAATCGGGCGGGCATTCCACAGCACTTTTATCTGACCTTTGGCTTGCATAATTCCGTAACTCACCAACTCACGCTGCCAAATGAGTACTATCGCCAGCACTGCTACCAATCCAATGAATATTTTTTTTATCATATCCCCTAAGTTTTCTGAGCCCTATTTTTAATGTATCTTTGAGTAGCGATTTCTACTGCCTTTTGTATACGTTTGACTATCAACAGCTTACTAATTAGCTGCTGGTAAAATTCTCATCAAATTTACGAATAGTTAGAAACTCTGTATCTAAATGTTGCGTTCTTATTTTACGTAATATTCTTGCAATAAATACTTATAAAAAGTATATTTGTCTATCAACCATAATCACTAATTTATGAGCGATCAAACAGAAAAGTTAAAAGCCCTTCAACTAACCATTGATAAACTGGATAAAACCTACGGTAAAGGCACCGTAATGAAGCTAAGCGACGATCGGGTAGAAGATATTCCGGCCATCCCTACCGGTTCACTTGGCTTAGACATTGCGTTAGGGGTAGGCGGAGTTCCCCGGGGTCGGGTAGTAGAAATTTACGGCCCAGAATCCTCTGGTAAAACCACTTTAGCCATGCACTGTATTGCTGAGGCTCAGAAAGCGGGCGGTATTGCCGCTATTGTGGATGCCGAACACGCCTTTGACCGAGGCTATGCTCAAAAGTTAGGAATAGATACTGAGAACTTGTTAATCTCTCAACCCGACAATGGAGAGCAAGCTCTGGAGATTGCGGAACACCTAATTCGTTCCGGGGCGATTGATATTATTGTGATAGACTCAGTAGCTGCCTTGGTTCCTCGGGGCGAACTGGAAGGCGAGATGGGGGATAGTAAAATGGGATTGCAAGCCCGCCTTATGTCGCAAGCCCTCCGAAAACTCACTGGTGCTATTAACAAGACGAAGTGTACCTGTATTTTCATTAACCAGTTACGAGAGAAAATTGGGGTAATGTTCGGAAATCCGGAAACTACTACTGGAGGTAACGCACTAAAATTCTACGCATCCGTTCGCTTAGATATTCGTCGTATTGGTCAGATTAAAGAAAATGCTGACAATATCACTGGTAACCGTACCCGCGTGAAAGTGGTGAAGAATAAAGTCGCTCCTCCGTTTAAGGTGGTAGAGTTTGATATTATGTACGGCGAAGGAATTTCTAAAGTAGGTGAAATCCTTGATTTAGGGGTAGAGATGGAAATTGTCAAAAAGTCAGGTTCCTGGTTCTCCTACGACAGTGAAAAACTCGGGCAAGGGCGAGATGCGGTAAAACGCATTCTACTAGATAACCCCGAACTAATGGGTGAAATCGAGCTAAAAATTAGAAACAAGATAAACGGCGTGGAAGATAACCCAGAAGATATTGGTGCTGATACTGCCGAGTTAGCTGATGCTGCCGCAGCTTCCTCTAACGGAAAAAAATAGCTCTGATCTTAAAAGTAAGAATAAAGAAACCGCACACAAGCGGTTTTTTTATTCTCTTTACTCTATCAGGTAGAGTAAATTAGTGGGTCAGAGAACATAAGCAGCAAGCTGAGCTTCGGGCGAAAGAAAGAAGAAGATTAAAACAGTTGCTTTCGTAAATTATCACGCTTTTCAATAAAGAATAAGAACCATACCAAGTGTTTATTAGCTACTAAAATTGGTAGAGACCGGGTTAGAATATACAACCATTATGTATGATATACATCCTGATAAAAAGCCTGTAGTAAAAAATAGCGCTCTTTTCGTAATTCTTTTGTATTAATTGCGCTGATGAATAAAATTATTAGCATAGGTAATAACCGTGGTAATAGACTCTGCTCGCCCCTGTAGCTCAATCTGCTCAACGAATACGCGCAGATAGTCATCTTGGGCCATCGCTTCTATAAAGAGCGAATAGTCAGCAAGCACCATCAGGCGAGCAGCAACGATAGCCGTAGCTTTTAAGCTAAAAAAGCTATATAGGTCATTTGAGTAACCCTCTTTAATGGCATAACTGCTTAGAATTAGCTGAAGCAGTTCATCCTGCTCTACAACAGAAAGTTTTTGGAGAAATATGTTCTGAGCAAGGATGGCTTCGTAGAGTGCTAACTCTAACGTAAATTTCCCGATATCGATATCCGTAGTGAATTCATTGACACAATGGGGACTCATCTGTTTGTATCGTTGTAGCATAACTTTGCCAGCATCGGGTCGTTGCTGTAACTCCTGTAGCCCTCCAAATATCTCCCCAACACTATCTATCCCTTGTTGCAAGGTAGTCCATGCAAGCACGTTTTCTAGCAAAGGGTACGTTAGCCACGTCTCTAATAGTCCTTCGGTAGAAATGATCTGTAGCACGGAGTCGGGTACCTGGGTTACAGCATACTTCTCAGCTCCGGTTTGTATAGCAACCCACTCTGGTGTTCCGGGAAGGACCGGATAAATATAAGTATCTAAGTCTGCGGGTGGCTCGTACAGAACACAGTCGGGAACAACTTCTTCCTCTTGGCACGATAGAAATATAGTAGCAATACAAAAAAAGAGAAAGCACAGACGTATCACTATTCGTTCAGAAATGGTTGAGCTTTTACAACAACGTCATCAATTACTTTCGTATCAGCCAACATGAAAAGAGAAGAAAATTTATGCATAGATTAGAAAGTTGGTGTATGCCTACTCGATTATAAAATTTTTTGGCTTTTTCTTCTAAACAGACAGTTTCATAAATATCTGATAGCTAGTACATTGACCCATTCCTCCCGTAAAACCTGTCCACTTACACTGAGCTACTCACTAATTTAATGCAAAAAGCCTCATATAGAGGCTTTTCAAATGGATTTCTTGTTAGGATTTAACGTTTAAATCCCAGAACCGCTCCCCCACAGTGGCTTTGCGACCCCTCAAAGGTAAACGTGATGTAGTAAATACCCGTAGCATTGCAAGGGTAAATAATACCTTTGTTGAAGTTACCGTTTGCAAAGCTAGTTCCTACCTTCTTACGGTTAGAGTCATACAGACTTACTACAATTCCGTCGGTTTGATCCCCGGGGGCACAGATGTTAAGGAAATATTGAGTGCCTTTGGCAAAAACATACGAGTATTCTACCTTATCTTTCGCACCACCTTCACCATTTACTTCGTAACTTTTCACAAAGTTAAAACCATCGGCTAACTGAGGAATACAAGCTTCCGTATGGACGGATGGATCGCACTGAGCACTTGCTAGCGGCACATTCAAAAATAAACCTAGTACTATGCTCAATACACCTGCTATAGCTTTCATATATTTGCGTGGCATTTATTGTATGATATAATCTCGGATAGAAGAGGTAATACGAGAAATTTCAGCAACATTCTCATCAGTAATATTAATAGTGGTTGTACTATTATTTGAAATAGTCACAATACCATTTACCTCTTCAAGCGTTGACTCGGCGTATGTTTGCGTGATTTCGATGCTATCGAACTGAGCCTGTAACTCAGCCATTTTATCGTATAGCTCTTTAATGTTAGGATTACTCTCACTGTAGAACGATAGTAGCAACATGATATTCTCCAAAATAATCTTCTGCTCACCAATACGCTCCTTCAGCTCCTCATTATTCATGTTCCGCTCAGTCACCTGACAGATAATATGAAGTGCTTCTAGCCACCCACCGGTTAGTAGCAGCACACTTAAATTGGCCCGCTGTTGCTCTTGCAAGGAAGCGTTGATACTATTAAAATTCTTAGTTGTAATAAGAAGTAAGGAATCAAGGTTACGGCTATTGGTTGCCAGCCGACGAATTACTCCAAAATCAAAGAATTGACCAATACTTAAACCGTTAGCTAAATCCCGAATAGCAGTAAGGTATTCAAAAGCATCTTGGTTTTGCTCGTAAATGTTGGTGTAGCCTAGGTCAGTACCGTAAACACCTAAATTAAGAGCCTTCTGAAAATTACTATTATAATTAGCGAGATTGTCGGTACCATTCAGTAGCTCAACATCGTAGTTAGTGCCTGACTCTTTAAGAAGTACTGCAATTTCCAGAGGAGAAGGAATTTGCTGAAGAATACTCTCCAATACCTCTTCCGAAATCACAGTAGTGTTCTCCTCAGTAGTCTCAAGACTATCGAGAAATGCCTGTTCATCTATTTTTGATCCTGAATCACAAGACCAACATAGAATCAATCCGGCACCAATCAGTAGAGATAATTTTTTCATGCAAATTTTCTGGATTTGATGTAACAAAGGTATCATGCGTCACTCCAAGTTGAAATCGAAATAGAATGAATAACTTACGTATGAATTATTTCTGGCATAAACCGACTATTTTTTCAGCTTAGGAAGCTTAATATCACTAAGCGCCGAAAAGCCCCTCTTGAATATCTCGAAGTACAAGGAAATATATAATAAGGTTGTCATGGCCCAAATAACGATGATATTAAAATAAAAGGTATCGATGAGCTGACCCGCCAATTGTTTTTTGGGAGCAAAGAAATGAGTACGGTAACTGAAAAATCCAGCATTGGCCACTGATGGTTCATTAAAAATTGGGTCTATTTGTTGTAACAAACGCCCCTTATGCTGAACTATTCTTTCCGAAGTATTCACATTTCTTACTAAATCAGCAAGACTCTCATTATAGTACTTGTCCTTAAATTCGTTTAGGTCATAGTCTAACCCTGCTTTATTCTCGAGATGGTAAACTAACTTTTCTTTTTTGCTTACTGCATCATTAAATATTTTCATGTAATGCGTATTCAAGCTCTTAAGATACGTACGCAGTTGCTGAATGGTCTCCAGATTGATATTAGTTTTTGTTAAAGCTGAGTCTAAATTGAGGGTTTCAATCCCTTCTCGAAAACTCTCATTCTTCAACTCCTTTCGTAGAATATACAAGTCAGTATCTAGTGTAGCTAGCATAGAATCATTTTCAGAAGTAATATTATTCTGAATACTTTGTAGCTTAGATTCTAACTTGGGGATTAGGTAAGCTGATTCGTAATCGGATTGGCGTTCCTGCTTCTCCAATTCGTAGAAAGGCCGCTGGAAAGAGTTTTCTTTAAACTGGTACACCGCCATTGCTTCGTAGGCCCAGCGAGAAGTCATCAAATCAGCTACGAGAGGCACTTCCCCTTTTGTACTGATTAAACTATTTAGTTTATCAAAATCGAAAAGTAGCCCACTTAGTATCATTTGCGGGATAAGCAGTAGCGGAATAATGATATAAACTGTTACCGCAGAGTTGAAAGAGGCTGAGATGTTTAGCCCTAATACGTTGGCAAAACAAGAAACTGAAAACAAAACCAACCAAAAGCTTAGTGTCATCTCTCTGATCTCCAAAATCAAATTCCCAATCAGCACAAAGCTCAATGTTTGTATGGCCGACATGGTGAAGAGAATTAATACTTTAGAAGAGAGGTAGCTGCTTCGGCTAAGGTTCAAAAAAGATTCTCGTTTTAGTATTTTTCGATCTCGAATAATTTCTTCAGCACTTACCGTAAGCCCCATAAAAAGAGCCACTATAATGCTGATAAGCAGATAGGCTGGAATATTTTCGTTAAACCGAAATACGTACTCTGAACTTCCTACTTCGGTGTATCGAATAATAAAAGAAAGAAAAAGAGCCAGTACCGGAGCTTCCAAAAAGTTGATTAGCAGGTATTGCTTATTACTGATTTTGGAAAGCGTATCCCGTATGGTAAATATAAATGCCTGTTTTAGTCGGTTAGGTATGGTCAGCGATTTGGGAGGGGTTTCAGACACATCTGGCACCCGTCTGAAAGAAAAATTCTCTCCGTACATCTCGCTCCATTGCTGAGGGTTCACTTTACGTTTATTCGTAAACTGACCGTATTCATCAACTACTTTGGCTTCAATAATATTGAATACTTGCTCAGGGTTAACGTTGCCGCATTCTGAACACTGCCCTCGCTCAGCATCTACCTGGTTAGAAGCTTTTTTGAAGTAAGTTACGGCTGCTACCGGGTTTCCATAAAATATGGGATAGCCACCGGTATCCATAATGAACATCTTATCAAACATCTTATAGATGTCGGAAGATGGTTGGTGGATTACTACAAATATAAGCTTCCCTTTTAGAGAAAGTTCTTTTAGTAAGTCAATTACATTTTCTGAATCGCGAGAAGACAACCCGGATGTAGGTTCATCAACGAACATTACCGCTGGTTCTCGGATTAGCTCCAACGCAATATTCAGCCGTTTACGCTGTCCACCACTAATCGTTTTGTCTAGCACACTACCTACTCTCAGGTCTTTTCGGTGCTCAAGCCCCAAGCTCTCCAGTGTGTCAAGGACGAGCTTATCAATTTCTTCTTCGCTTTTATCAGCAAAACAAAGCTTAGCGTTGTAGTACAGGTTTTCGTATACCGTTAGCTCTTCAATCAGCAAATCGTCTTGTGCTACGTAGCCAATCACCCCCTGAATATGCTCTTTCTGAAGATGAATGTTATAGCCATTAATCAGCACCTCTCCTTCTGAGGGAGCTTCAATACCCGCCAGCACATTCAGTAGCGTAGTTTTGCCCGCACCACTGGCTCCCATAATGCCAATGAGCTTGCCCGGACCTTCGGAAATATTGATATTTCTCAGGCCAACTCCGCCGTTCGGAAACCGAAAAGTGACTTCGTTAACGTTGAATGAGATTTTTTGAACCTCATCATCTGACAAGAAGTGCCGAATTATGTCGCTGTAATACAATGCATCTCCCACCGGAGTTTTGATGGTGCTACCGTTAGAAAAGAGATACGAATGGTCTGGCTTCATAATAAAGCCATTCAGCACTATATCACTTTTTCCTAGGTACTTTACAAAGTATAAATCAACACTATTAACTTTCAGAAAAATAATTTCGCCCTGAATATCCGCTACTACGTGCTTTTGCTTGCCAGTATCACCAGTTCGAGCACTCACGGTCAGAATATCTTCCGAATTTTCCTGAACCTCCTGGTCATTTAGCGCAAAGCTTTCAATCAGTTTGTACTCCTCAGCTTCAATATTAAATACTTCAGAAACCGTATTAATAATATTGGCTCGCTGCTCAGTAAAATTTCCATCGGAAGCTACCAGCTCTAGTACTTTTGCCAGCACAACAACCTTCTGCTTCTGTGTAAGGGTTTTATTGATTTTACGACAGATCGCCAACGTTTTAACTGAGTCTCTAACTGAGGTCAGCTTCCGCTTTTTAACTACCACCTCACCCTCGGCAACTTCATCAGACTTCCCCCAATCTGCATATTTATCGTACAGCTCTACATACTCCTTAATAGAGTCGTGATCCAGCTCCTGAGTAAAGAAACTAATAACAAAGTTGCGTTCTTTCTCAGTAACACCACCGTCTTGTTTGGTGATGATAGCAAATAATTGGGTTAACGCTTTAAGAATTTCTTCACTCATGGTCTTACGATCCGTTGCGTAAATTCAACTACAACCCCTGCATTCTGAGAGGCAAAGAGAGCCTGAGCTATTACCGCTGAATAGCTAAATTTGGTTGGCGAAACCTTTAAATAAACGAGGTAATACTAACGATGGAACTTCTAGTAGGTACTGAACTCAAAGGACACTTCCACTAGCTCAGAAAATTCTTCGCCCGCTTCTTCCATATCCTCATCATCTTCGTGAAAATACCAGTGTATTTTAGCCCCCTCTACTTCTTCAATTTTAGAAAGGACGTCTAAGATTAGCTTAGAAGATGCGGTGTTAAAATATTCTAGTTTAAATACAAACTCGCTGCTAGGGTTGGGATCTTTAGCATAAGCACCTAACCAATCTAATACGGGTTGGTAGAACTCTGCCGAGTCTTCCGGTAAAGAACGACCAGAAATCTCAAATATACCGTTACTTTTATCAAGAATGATTTTCGGTGTATCTTCTGTTCCTTCTAAGTGTATGATTTCCATGGCAATAATATGTTTTGAATTGACTTTCTATTTTGGTTTAACTACGGATAATAGTGGTCTTTAAAGTAAAAAATGAACGCTTATCGTCCATCTCAATAAAATCGTATTCCAGTTTACTCCCTGACTTCCGAGCCATATCAACGAACCCTAATCCAGCCCCTCCTTTTTCTGAGATGGTAGTGTTTTTAATAATGTCTTTGTAAAGCTGCTTCAGACCGTCTTTGTCTAAGCCATTTACCCGATCTAATCGCTCCTTAAGACCGGTTACATCTTCTTTCTCCAAAGGGTTGCCCGAAGCAATGATATACTCATCACCTTTTTTACCAATCATGAATACTGCGTTATATTCATACCCTTCTTCTACCTTGTACCCTTCACCGTGTTTCACAATATTTTGAAGACACTCTACCATTACGTTGAATACCTTTCGCTTCACAGAAGATTCTTCTCCCATGGAATCCATATTACGTTCGGCCATAGCCAGCACGGATTTGGTAATTTCTTGCGTAAATTCCCCCTCATATACTAAGATGAGGTTCTGATCCCGCATTGTTTTGTGTAAGTCATACACATACTTCATGATCTGTCAGATTTAATTGTTAGTCGATCAATTTAATTTAAAACTTAATACCAATCATTAGTACATCATCAGTCTGCTTTTCTTCACCCTGCCATTCTTCCCAAGAAGACCCAATGGTTTGATGAACGTCATCCATCGGTTTATGGTGATGCTCCTGAATCATGGCTCGCAGGCGTTTAGGTCCGTATTTACGGTTATTCGGCCCGCCAAATTGGTCAGGAAATCCGTCGGAACAGAAGTAGATAGAGTCGCCTTTAGCGGCCTTAATAGTTGTGGTAGTAAAGTTGGTCTGATTCTTATATATTCCTCCACCAATCGGAAATTTGTCTCCCTTAATCTCTACCATCTCGCCTTTATTCATAAAATACAGCGGACGGTGAGCCCCGGCATATTGCACCTCGTTTTTACGAATGCGACACAGAGCAATATCCATTCCGTCTTTACTCTGAGAGTCATCTGAATCCTGTCGCAACGTCTTAGTCACTCCATCGTCTAATTGATCTAAAATCTCACCCGGATCAGACACTCCCCGGCTACGAACTATATCGTTTAGCAAGAAGTAGCCAATCAGCGATATTAGTGCGCCCGGCACGCCGTGCCCGGTACAGTCTACTGCCGCAATGAACGTATCTTCACCTCGTTGCATAAACCAAGGAAAGTCACCACTAACCACGTCTCGGGCTTTGTAGAAGATAAAAGATTCCGGGAATACATGCTTAATAATTTGATTATCTGGTAAGATAGCGCCTTGAATACGGCGAGCGTAATTAATACTATCGTTAATCTTTTTATTCTTACTCTGGATTTCCAGCTCAATTTGCTTACGCTCAGTAATATCATGCGATACTACGAGCACTGATTCCAACTGCTCTTCTTCATCAAATTCAGGGATAGCATTTACGTTCATTACCCGATCACCCAGTTGGGAAGGGAAATCGATTTCTTTCGCCACGGTTTGCTCTGAGCTACCTACTTCACCCAGAATCTTCAACCATTCCTCCACTACTGAGGGCTCAAAGCTAGCCTCAGAAATTCGCTTGTTTAGAAACTCCGAGGGCGCTTGTCCGGTATACGTTTCGATAGTAGGGTTGATGTAGAAGAAGGTACCTTCTTTGTCTAGACGAGTAATTAAGTCTGTCGAGTTCTCAGAAAGTGCCTGCATTTTGCTTCGCATTCGTTCTTCCTGCTCGGCTCGTTTTCGCTCAGTAATATCTCGAGAGTTCAAGACAATTCCTTGCACCGCTGGGTCATCCAACAGGTTAGTACCCGTAGTTTCCACCCATACTTCGCCCCGATCCTTAGTGTTGTACAGATATTGAACGGTAACCGACTCTTTGGGCTTTTTTATAAGTGATGAAAACATATCTAAGAAAGTCTTTTGTCCTTCTTCCACAATGTGTTCCATATCACTATGCCCAATGAGTTCTTCTTGGTTGTAACCGAAGATTCGCTGTACAGATGGACTGATATAACGGATAATTTGGTTGTCTTCGTAGATAGTTACCACCTCTGAAGCATTCTCCAATAGGGATGCCATACGGTTCTGGGTGCGCTCCACTTCTTGAATTTGCTCTTCCAGTTGCTTATTGGCTCGCTGCAACTCCTCTTGAGTAGCCTGCATTTCTTCGGCATTTTGCTGAAGAATCTCCTGCTGTTCCTGCAGTTCGTTACTCATTTGCTGCGCTTCTTGCAACAGGCGACGAGTTCGCTCATTCACCTTAATATTGAAAACTGTACGGGCAGTGATAAGACTAATCTCTTCTACGAACTTAACATCCCGACTACTGAATTTTTCAAAAGCAGCAAACTCCAGCACACCGTATACCTGCTCATTCGTGATTAGGGGCACAATTAGCAAAGATTCTGGTCGCTGATCGCCCAGCAAGCCTGACGTAATTGTTACGTAATCGTAAGGAATTTCTGTTCTAATGAGGGTGTCTTGCTCAATAGCAGCTTGCCCTACCAGACCTTCTGCAAACTTAAACGAGTTCTGAATGTACTTTTTCTTGTTGTACGCATAGCTGGCTTTCATCTCAATTACGGCGTTGCCACCCGTTTCATCACCATCATTCACCACGTAGAAGGCTCCTTGAATTGCGCCTATCTTTTGGCATACGTACGCTACTACTGCATCACCTAACGGCTCAATTTTATCGTGGGCTCGAAGAATTTCTCCAATTTCTGCCACACCAGTCACAATCCAGTTACGCTCAGAGTCTCTTTTTTCAGAGTTCTGGATGTTATCTCTCATGTTAATGAGTGCGTTACCCAGTGCATCTTTCTCACTAATTGGTTGAAAGGAAGCATCTAACTTACCCGCACCAATTTGATGAGCAAAGGAAGCTGTACGCTGTAGAGTGTCTACCACCTTAGCCGTGGTTTCTGCCATTTGGCCAACTTCATCGTCGCTTTTCTTCTCCACCTGCTCAGGTAAAACCCCTTCACTCAGCATTTGCAGTGTCTTTTTCAGCGATAATAGTGCAGAAGTTAGCACTCGGGAAAGTAGTATAGAGATAATAAAAGCGACAACTAAAAGAATGACTCCTACTATGACTGACTTATACAGCAACGAGCGCAATTCGGCATGTAATGCTGCTTGATCAATTTTAGAAATTATTCCCCACTGTTGGGTTGGCAGATAATCCCAAGCAGCTAGTGTTGGCTCACCCCGGTAATCAATATCGTGAATATACCCTGTATTTCCTTCAATCGCCCGCTGCGCCACCTGTTGGTTTATACTACCTGCGGTTGCTTGAAGGGCCAATGGTTCGCTATCCGTAAGTTGAGAACTGTTGATGTAGCTTATATCCTTTCCGGTAGCTTTTACTAAAAATGATTCGCCGTAACTGCCTAGGCTGCTAGAGTCGTTAACTATATCAAATAGCTTAGCCACATTAATCTTGGCAACAGCTAACTGTTCTTCGTTGCTAGTCAATTGTCCAATAAGGGTAAAATGCTGGTCGTTTTCCTTAAAAACTCTACTAGTGTATACTCCTTCTTTTGACTTTTCAATTGTCTGTCCATCTGGATCGTAGAAGGCATCTCCAGGTTGCTGATTCATACTAGAATTATCGCTGGTAAACAGAATATCACCCTGAAGCGATACTAAGGTAATACTGGCAATACTAGATTCACGAGTTAGTATTTCTTTAACTCGTTCGGCATCAACCAATAAAGTAGGCTCAGCAGTGACCTCTTCAAGATCGCTCAAGCCCATAATATCTGAACTAGGAAGCTCCGGAAATTCAGTCTCTTCTAATACTAAACTTTCTTCCTGTTTGGCATCTATTAGGGCCAGTTCGGCAATAATGCGCTTGAAGTACCCTTCTATTTCGCTCTTCTTGTAACTATTTACTAGTTGAAGCCTTTCAGCATACTGACTTTCCAGTACTTGTTCAGTTACCTGATAAGTAATTGTGCTAATGGCAACCACTGCCAAAGCGGTAAGCAGCAACACCGATGCTGTGATTTTACCTCCTATATTAATTCTTTTCAGCATGTTTCTCTTACCAAATTGTTATTCACACTAGAAAATGATGCTTGAATTGATTCTGTCTTGGTCTGTCTGCAAATTGCAATAACCAAACAAATATTTTACACTTTAGCTGCTTGCAAACTTACATTGTCATTATTTGATAGTTTTAGTGCCAATTTTTCAAAGTAATTCTCCAGAACCATTACCTGACCTTCTTCAAAGGGCTTGAATGAAGATAGCTCGAGCATACCTACCACAACATCTGCCTCCTTAATTGGCACTATCAATAAGTGCTTGGGAGTAGCCTTTCCTAGCCCCGAAAAAATCTGGATGTATCCTTCGGGTACGGTATTTATATTTAGCACTTTTCCTTCTTTAGCGGACTGCCCCACTAGTCCTTCTCCCCAGCGGAAGACTACTTTATCGCCTTCCGGTAAATGGTAAGCATAGCTGGCGAACAGCTCTATCGTCT
The DNA here is from genome assembly GCF_030506325.1 of Tunicatimonas pelagia. Taxonomy (NCBI): domain Bacteria; kingdom Pseudomonadati; phylum Bacteroidota; class Cytophagia; order Cytophagales; family Catalimonadaceae; genus Tunicatimonas; species Tunicatimonas pelagia. The sequence continues at coordinate 1,213,925 of NZ_CP120683.1, forward strand.
TGTTATCTTCTTCCTCCAATATCTGGTATACAGCGCCCTGACTGGCTTCTAGTGCTCCGCAAACTTGCGACAATGCTCGATTGAAGACGGCTTCGGTATCACCTTCGGAAGCAAGAATATCTTCCGGTTCGCCTAAATGGAGATCATTTGAACTACGGTTACTGGAAGTAGTTTCCGTATCAGCATCTGCCAAATCTTGGCTCGATACTTTAAATTCCGCAATTTGATTCACCTGCTGACTCGGAGCATTCACCATAATAGTAATAGCAACAAAACCCAATAAGATGGTTACACCAACTGAGATGTATATCTGATTTAGTAAGGGGCTTAATTGTTTTACCGCAATAAGGTCTAATGCCGAAGAATACTGAGGCATCGAGTCAGGCAACTGAAATAATAGATACGTAGTTACCCCAGCCGCTATACAAAAAGCGGCTATAGTAGCCCATTTGGTTGTATTGGTAATTGCTTGCATGATATTATCGATATTGTTGGTCTAACTCTAGTAAAAACTCAATGATCTGATCTATTCCCAAGACGTAATCTATGGCAGTAAGGCTCATTGCAGCAGTTGGCATGGTATCAATCATGCATTCTTGAGGATCTTGCACTATAGTGAGCCCACCTCGGTCTTTAATTTTCTTCATCCCCATTGCTCCGTCTTTGTTAGCTCCCGAAAGCAGGATGCCTACCACTTTCTCCCGATAAGCGTAGGATGCTGTATCTAAGGTTACATCAATTGCTGGTCGAGAGTTGTTAATTGCCCCTTCGGTAGATAATGAAAAAGTGTTACCTAGCTCAACCGCCATATGGTAATTAGATGGTGCCAAATAGACACCGCCCTTTTTAATGCTTTCCTTGTCGTGAGGTTCAGTGACTGGCTTAGCACTTTTAATCGACAGGGCTTCTTCAAAACCGTGGCGCACGTGCTTCAAGCGGTGTAGGCACATAATAATTGGGAGAGAAAAATCTTTCGGAACCGACGAGAGTATACGGGTTACTCCCTGGAAGCTTCCGGCTGATCCTCCAACCAATACGGCCTTATATTTACTGTTAACTCTATACTTACTCATAGCTAACTGGATTCCCTTCCTGCTAGTCTTTGATTTTTTTATACACTTTTTCTTCGTTATTCACGATGATGAACTTATTGGCTATTTCGCACCAGATCAGCGATTCTTTAGAACCAATTGCCAAGTAACTATACTTAAACAAGCTCTCGTGAAGCTTCTTTAAAACCCGGTTTTGCAAATTCTGATTGAAGTAAATCATCACATTCCGGCAGAGAATCAAATCAAATTTGTTGAAGACATCTCCTTTCACCAGATCGAAATTGCGATATGAAACCCCCGCAAATAGCGTGGGATCAATAACAGCCATTCCATCTTTCTCTTCGTAATAGTGGCTCAATGTTTTTTCGCCCTGAAAGCGGATGTAATTTTTTTCATTCAGAGCCATATTCTTGATGGGCACCCGGCCATCTTTAGCCTTTTCCAGAATTGGCTTATCAATATCAGTAGCAATAATATTGGTTTTATGTAGTATGTCCATTTCTTTTAATAGAATACACATACTCATTACTTCTTCTCCTGAAGAGCAGCCAGCGTGCCAGATATTGATTGTATCATGATTTAAGAATAGGTTGGGAATAATATGGTCGCGCGCCTCTCTCCAGAATGAAGGATCTCGGAACATTTCGGTCACATTTACCGTGACTTCGGCTAAAAACGTCTCGATAAAAGAAGGGTCATTCTCTAGCTTCGTAATGATCGCTTTCGCAGAGTCAAGCTGAAGAATATCTATAATACGCTGTATTCGCCTTCGGAAAGAAGATTTGGCATAATCAGAAAAATCATAACCGTAGCGGTTCTTCACTACCTCGGTGATCTTTCGTAAATCGGCTATTTCTACCTCCACACTCTTTTTGCTTCCTGAAGACTGCTGTGGATCAAATATTACTTTTTGGCTTTGAATCATCGCTCTTACACCTATTTTTTAAATCACTTAATCAATTACTTCTCGCAGTAGTCATTTCAAAAATAATTCAAAAAAAGCGTATAAAAGCAATATTGGAGATACCCCTCCGGCTAATTAGTGTAATAAATTAAAACCCCTTTTCGGAAAATCAGAAAAAGGATATTTTGTAGATAGGATTTTCTACAAAGTAAGGGAAGCACTAAAAAATGGAAGTCTCGACGATATGATGAGCTAATGAAAACCTGGCTGTTTTCTGATACTTTTCTGGGTCACCCCCTCTTTTGCTGATCAGGAATAGCTTCCTACAACTACTTCAAACCAGTTTTCTTCCTGAAAATAGCGATGGGCTAACTCTTGCAGCGATTCTGATTTTATCTCATTCAACACGCGCAGATAATCTTGGAAGTACGCGTAGGTGAGGTTATGTAAATAGATACTTTTAAACTTTTCGGCTAAGGCAAAGGGTGTATCGACCGAAGTGAGCAATCTTCCTGCCATGTAGTTTTTTACGGTATTTAGCTCAATAGTATCGATGGGCTGATCTCGCAGAATGGCTATTTCACGGTAAATTTCAGTAAGGGCCGATTGGGTAAGCTCCTTCTTCACATCAGTACCAATTACTAAGTATCCGGCCTCTTGTAGATTAACTATACTGGAATAGATGCCGTACGTTAGCCCTTTCTCTTCCCGAATATTTTTCATTAAGCGGGAGCCAAAGTACCCGCCTAGCACAGTATTGAGTACTCGCATGGGAATAGCATCGGGGTGATTACGAGTGAACAGCGGCATTCCTACCCGAATAGAAGATTGCAAATTATCCGGTCGCTCTTCTAAATGTTTCTGCTCTTGAGAAAGGTTAGCCCAAATATCGGTTTGCTTTGTAGTATCTCGCCGTTCGGTGGTAAGGGTGCCAATATGTTTTTCCAACAGTGTTAGCACTTCTTCATCAACTTGCCCCGATACTATTACCTCCCAGTTGGCCGAAATATGGTTTTGGTAAAAGTTTACTAAAGAAGATTGGGTTACGTCGGCCACTTTATCTTCGGTTAAGGTTTTACCGTAGGGCTGATGCTCACCAAATAATACTGCCCGCATTTTTTTAGAAGCTACGGTACTTGTTTTTTCGTTACTTACTCGAATCTTCTGAATCTGAATAGCTTTTAGCTTTTCCAACTCATTCTCTGGGAAAGTAGCTTCCGTAAGTAGCTCTGCCAGCAGTGCTAAAAGTGGGTCAACGTATTTCTTTAGCGTGTAAATTTCAATAGAAGCATAGTCCAGTCCGGGATTTAGCTGCAAGAAAGCTCCGTAAGAGTCTACCAAGTTAGACACCGAGTAGGCTGTACGACGCTGGGTTCCTTCAGCTAGCATTTTGGTGGTAAAAAAACTACTCCCTAAATCTGACTCATGCTTCGTGCCAGCCTGCGGCAATAGCAGTTCAATACCAATTACCGGTTCTTTTCCGGCATTTATGTAGTGTACTGGTACTCCATTCGACAGGTGGTGCGGTTTGGCTTGGGGAAGCTGAACGTGATGAATAGGTTGTGAAGGGGGCGGTACCGAACGATCAAGAATCATATTTCAGATGACAATTAACAGTGAGAAATGGACAATTCAACGCTTATCTTCCGTTGTGCACTAACAATCCGGCTTTGGTGGCTAGGTAAGAATACGCTTGGTAGTATTGATTAATATCAACTTCATGGGCTAGTAATTCTTCTGAGTGATTTTGGTAACACTTAATCCATTTTTTTTCCAAGAGTGCTTTCAGTACCAAAAACAGTTCATCTTCCTTCATACCAACCGCCTCAGACAGCTCTTCAAAAGAAGTGACGAAATACAGTTCATCCAGTACATCAAATTCTTGGTCAGTCATGCTGATGATGTTTACGGTTTTTCCAAGTGTAACCTCCACCACTGGCTATTAGCCCAATAAGTATAAAATATGCCGAGTAAAGCAATTGCAGAGGTAAAAGGTTTATTAGGTTCTCTTTTTTCTTCAAAAACCGCAATACTGATTTCAGAAAAGCCCACTCCACCCCTACTTTCAGAAACAACAGCCCCACTAACCAGTAATCTAGCGTAACCCCAAGCGTAAAATAGATTAGGCCCGACAGAAACCCTACGTGAAATATAAAAACCAGCAAGGACAACAGCACTACTTGGGCTTCGCGGTGCATTTTCCATTTTCCGGCCCAACGCTTGCGCTGTTGTATAAATGAAGTTACCGTTCTTTTAGCATACGTTTTTACCACCGCCTCTGGGCTCTTCAAAAAGAAAACACCTTTAGGGTACTCCCGAAAAACCGCGTGCAGCAAAAACTCATCGTCGCCCGAAGGAACATGCCAGTGACCCTGATACCCGCCTACTCTCCGAAAGGCCGAACGAGAGAAAGCCAGGTTCGCTCCGTTGCAGGTAATGGGATGTTGCGTCTGAATACTGGCGGCACTCATACCAATCAGGCTAGCAAACTCAATGGTTTGCAATCGCTGAAACCAAGTTTTTTCCTGATGAAAGGTAACGCCCCCCGCAGCCAAAGCCGGGCGATACTGCTGAAGAAACTGCAACCAGGTTAGTAGCCAGTAGGGTTCAACCCGGCAGTCGCCGTCGGTGGTAATGATATAATCGCCTTGCGAAGATTGAATACCCTGCCAAATTGCTTGTTTCTTGGGCGAACGATTTCTGGTTGCAGTATCTGATGGGATTAATGTTATCGTCAGCTCAGTCTGGCTGGCAAAATTTCTTACCAAAGTAGCTGTTTCGTCTTCGGACGCATCGTCTACCACAATTACCTCCCAGTTGCGTTTAGGCAGCAGTTGTTGTTCATTAAGCCGTTGTTTCTCCAAATCTTGAAGCAGCGATACAATATGTCGGGCTTCATTGCGTACTGGAATTATTACCGATGCCCGAAGAGGTTGCTCGGAGAGTTTCGCTGGCTGAGGATGAAATACCGGAATTTGTAGCCAGTAGTAGTGAAAACGCACAACCAGCAGACAGTAGATAAGTACAAAAATGGTAAAAATGACCTCCATAGGTAGTAGCTACAAAGGTAAGATTGTTGACTGAAAAGCGTGAGGGAATAGTTGAATTGTTTGATTGTTGAATTGTTGTTAGTCCACAGTTGATAGTCTACAGTCCACAGGTTGAGAAGCTGGAAGTGTTTGGGTGTTGATGTCCAATTGCTAAATTACTGATTGCTGAATGGTTATTAGTCATTGGTCATCAGTCATTACTCATTGCACACTGTTCATTGCCCATTACTTTTAGTCTCCGCCTTCTATCTTTTCATATTTCGTATCTCACATCTCATATCTATAAAAAATCTCTATATTTAAAGGCAAGATGACCCAAACCAAGCCAACGATCGCAAAACGGCCCGATAGCGAAAGAATTATTCTGGGCATTGATCCCGGAACCAACGAAATGGGCTACGGAGTAATCTGTATCCGCAGTTCTCCCTCGCACTCCAGCGTAATTACCCTCATGCAATACGGCATCATTCATTTACGTAAATACGCGAACTACCAAACAAAACTGCAGAAAATATTTGACCGTATCGTCAGCCTGATTGATGAATACCATCCCGATGAGATGGCACTAGAGGCTCCGTTTTACAGCAAAAACGTACAGTCTATGCTTAAACTGGGCCGGGCTCAGGGAGTAGCGATGGCAGCGGCTCTTAGCCGACAAATTCCGGTAACGGAGTACGCCCCCCGCAAAGTGAAACAATCGGTAACTGGCAACGGAAATGCCTCGAAGGAGCAGGTTTCCAAGATGCTAGGTAGTTTGTTAGATACCAATAATCCATTATTGCAAGCAAATCAACTCAATGATGCTACCGATGCTCTGGCCGTTGCCCTATGCCATCATTACCAAAAATCATCACCCATTCGGCACAATAAAAGCTGGAAAGCCTTTGTGGCGGATAATCCCGAGCGGGTAAAATCGTAGCGATATTATGACCGTTCAGCAGCGAAAAAAATGGTATGTCTTAGGCGCAGTAGTTATCGCTTACTTTGCTATAACTTACTTATTGTACTGGGTTGAGCGCGATCAGGAGGGCACCGGGTTTAGCCATCCGTCGGATGCATTCTGGTTCACCATTGTTACTCTATCAACCGTCGGTTACGGTGACTATACTCCGGTTTCTCCTATCGGAAGAATTATCGGAGTAATTTTTATATTAGGAAGTGTCGGGATATTGGGCTACTTCATTAGTCAGCTTACTGCACAGGTTTCGGTATATTTAGAAAAAAAACGTTTAGGACTCTTGGGAACAAAATTCACGAATCATATTCTGGTTATTGGTTGGGACAAATTTGGCAAAGAGGTTGTTGAGGAAGTCGTTCATTCGGGCAACCAAGTGGCGATTGTTTGCAACGATAAAAGTGAGATTGATCTCATCCACGAAGCCTTTAGCAACAAGGAGGTATTTGCCCTCTTCACTGATTACAGCAATTTAGAAGCTTTAGAGAAAGCGAATATACAAGAATCGGCTACGGTGTTTATCAACTTTGAAGATGATACCGAAGTGCTGATTTACCTACTCAATTTGAAAAAATCGTACCCCGACTTGAACTACGTAGTTTCGTTGAGCAACCCTAGTTTGAAAGAAACCTTTGCTGCCACCGGAGTGCGCTACGTGGTTTCCAAAACCGAAATTGCTTCCCGCTTAGTAGCTAGCTACACCTTTGAGCCGGACGTAGCCATGATGGCCGAGTCGCTTATGACTTCCGCATTGGAAGGCGAAGACTACGATTTGCTAGAATACCGCGTAACCGAGCAAAACCCCTACGTAGGCCAAGACTATCTGGATGCCTTTATCTCTTTAAAAAAAGAGCATGATTGTGTATTGGTGGGGACCAACAAAAAACAATCGGACGGAAGCCGCTTATTGATGAAAAACCCTTCCGCCGGAGTAACTATTAACGCAGATGATTACCTGATTCTCATTTGCACCGGAACCATCAAGAACAAAATGCAGAAGCTATTCGGTGTATCCGAAGGCCGTTTACAAGAACGCGGAACTTCTCAGAAGGTGAAGTGATGAGTTATATCCAAGAGTACAGCCATAACTCAGTAAAAATCAAGAACGGCATGTACCAAATCCATATGATGTATCCATATTTGCTAAATATAGACATTTTCTATATTTTTGATTAAATAACGAATTATGAATATTAGTTTCACCAAGCAACAGGAAGGATACATTGCGAAGCAAATTGAATCAGGTGATTATCAAAATGCAGCGGAAGTTGTGCGCGAAGCCTTACGATATCACCAGTTGTATCGGACTAAAATCGCTAATGAATTAAAAGAAGCAATTAATCAAGGATGGGAAGGCCCTGCTAGTAACCGATCGGTGCAAGACATTATAGCGGCTAAGAAGAAGGCAAAAAAAAATGGCCGAGATTCAATTCTATGAACTCTCTACCGCTGCTGATCAAGACTTAGAAGATATTTTTGATTATCTTGACCATCACTACGGAGGCCGTCGAGCCGAAGAATACCTTCTAACTTTGGAAGCCCTATTTGGTCAGTTAGTAGATTATCCTGAGATGGGAGTGAGTCGGGATAAAATCCGAACGGGGTTACGTAGCTTTCCTAAAGCCCAACACATTGTGTTTTATCGGATATTACCAAACCGTGTTAGAATAGTACGGATACTCCACCAATATCGTGACCTTCGCAGACATCTCTAAATAATAGGTAGCGACGTAATCATACGTGGTGACGTGATCAATCACGTCGCTACTTTAGAACTAATTCTTAGCCCCGTAAGCTACCACCACCATCTCATCTAGTTTTTTGGTAGATTGGTCTCTTTCCACTGCACTAATTGATTTATCGGCTTTATCAACTCCGTCATCAAATTTGAAGGTGATGGGTAGTACCATTCGTACCGGAACGGGTTTGCCATCGGTAGTCCCCGGGTTCCAGGCAGGAGCTTCTTCCAGTACGCGAACCGCTTCTTCATCACAACCAGCACCAATACCTTTTAAAGCTTGAAAATCGGTAAGCTCGCCGTACTCGTTCACAACAAATTGTACAAATACTTTTCCTTCAATACCTTTTTCGCGAGCTTCTTTGGGGTATTTCATATTATTCATAATATGCTGATAGAATTCTCCCAACCCTCCTACTGGCTCAGGCTGGTTTTCTACTACAGTGAATACTCCAGCAGCATCGGGTAAGTTTATTAATTTTCTTTGAAGTACATCTAGCTGACTAAGTAAGTTTTCAAAACTTTGATAATCGCTACTAGAAGCGACTTCATCAAATACCATAAGCTGTAAATCTTTGTAAGAAACTGATTCCGAATTAGTGGTTTTTTCCCCTTTCTCCTTTATTGCATCCATCATATGCCCTGGGTTCTCAAAATATTTTTTAGTTAAAACATTCAACTTTCCTTCTACTTCCTGAATTTGCGCCTGCACACCTTCGTATGACTCGGCAATCGCTTGCTGCTCCAGCTCTTCGGTGTCGGGTTGGCAGGAGAACACGAAAAATAAAGAGGTTACTACGGGTATGACGAGGGCGTAACGATACCATCGGAGATTATTATTCTTTTCCATCATTTTAATACGTTTTAAGGTTTTGGATTTATAAAAATGGTTTACCACCGTCCATTGCAAGCTTGCCATGGATTGCTTCGCTAACAAACGGGAGTAGGTTTGACGGTCAGCCGTGGGGTGCTGCAGTGCCCCGGCATCCGCCGCGAATTCGTGATTTTCTACCAAGGCTCGCTCAAAGAGATAGACCAACGGATGAAACCAGAACACGATTTTTAATAGGGTAAAGTAGGTAATATCGTAACTATGCTTTTGCCAAATATGGGTTTCTTCGTGCGCCATCATCTGCCGAGCCTCCGAAGCCGATAGCGTTTGAGTGTTATCCCACAGCAAAAACTGGAAGAATGAAGAGGTGGGAAACTTACCTTCGGTATGAAGCAGTCGGTACTTTTCTTTAGAAAGCGACTGAGGTCGGCTCTGGCGAATAGCCCACAGTACGCTCAAGAATTGGCGGAAATAATATCCCAGCATACCTAGCAAGCCTACGCCGTAGACAATGCCAAAAAAGTAGTCCCACCGCCACTGAAATGTGTTTTTGGCAGCCACTGGAGCATCCAATGCTAGAAATGGATCAAGCCAAATGGCTGATGGATTTACCACATTAGAAGTAGCAGTTCCCAGCGGGATTTCCAATAAGGGAAACACAACTCCCAGCAGTGATGCCGCCAATAAATAAAATCGATTGTACTGATACGTAGTTTGGTTAGTCAGTAGAAAGTGATAGAACAGATAAAAAACTCCCCAGCAAACGCTAACTTCTAGCAGGTAATTAACGATGGTATTCATAATAAGCAGATTTATCGTATTTAAAAGGTTCGGGTCGCCGGAGCGAATTCTGAGAAATTGACTTCCATGGCTCCGGTTTCATCAAAAGAGAAATGTACGTTCATAGCTACCCGGGTATTCACATTCTTTTCGTTTCTCTGACCCGATTTCCAGTGGACTTTCAGATTATTCAAGGCTTTTACAATGAGACCATCTAGTTTGTAGGCTTCATCGCGTTCGGTTTCGCGGGTGCTAAAGCCTTCTATAATTTGGGGAGAACTGGCTTTTCCACCAATGGTGAATTCCGCTTTTACCGCCCCAACCATATCGTAGAATTGGAAATACACGAGTTGGTCTTTCAGATATTTTCTGATTGCATTGTGGAAATATTCTGTTCCTCGTACCGGATGTGGGGGCGTGTCTACTTCAAGCAGATTGTAGGTCTTGGTATCGTAGGCAATCTCATTTTCGTGCACCTCAAAGTAGTGGAGAGTGTCTCTAATAATTCCGACCCGTAGTTGTCGGAAATCAGCTTCGTACTCAGAGGCGATGTAAGTAACGGGGCTCCAACCCCAATTTTCGTGACTAACTTTTCCACTGCGGAGTTCTTCCCAATAGCTCGGATGATACGCTCGGCTAAACCCTCTTCCTCTCGTTTCAGTCAACCGCTCATCAACTAATTCTAATACTTCTGAATTTGTGACTGGCTGAGCCTCTAAAATCATGTTGGTAGGATCATCATCCAGAAAGTAGTGCCGATTAATATCCTCGGTTTCAAAGAAATAATAGAAGAAATAGCTATGAACTGAATCACGTTCTACTAGTTCTTCCATTCGCTGTTTCAGTTCTTCCGGCAACAGATCATAATCTAAAAAACCCGTATTAGAACTCGTTTCGGAAACCAATGAAGCTTGTTTGGTCTTTGGCTGAGGATTTTTATCCAGCAACGGCAATAGCAGAAAAGCCAGTAGCAGAGCTATTGGAATAAAGATGATGGGATGTTCTTTAAACAGCTTCATAATTATTCGTAGCGTAATGCATCTACCGGGTTAGCTCCGGCGGCTTTCATCGTTTGTATGCTCATGGTGAACCAGGCCAACAGCAGCGCAAGTCCACCGGACAAGGCAAACAGCCACCAACTGGTTTCTACCCGAAAGGCAAAATTTTCTAGCCACGCTTGAGCTACCCAATAAGCAATGGGTGATGCCACCACAATGGCAAAAAGTATGAGCTTGAAAAAATCCCATACCAACAATCGAACAATCTGAAATACTGACGCGCCTAGCGTTTTCCGAATACCAATTTCTTTGGTTCTCTTCTGCGCCATCTTCCAGGCTAGGGCAAACAGACCAAAGCAGGTAATAAAAATACTAGCTACCACAAACACTACCACAATGCGGTATAGCTGAAAATCATCCTTATGTCGGCTGAGCCAAACATCTTCTAACAGCGAGTATTTGAAGGGATAATCAGGAAAAACGGCTGACCAAGCGTCTCGAGCTGCTGCTAGGGTCTCTTCTAATGATTGATTTTCGTAGTCAAGCAGTATTTTGTTCGGGCTTGCGTTATGGGAAATGATATATGGCGGTATGTTCTCCTTCAGAGAAACACTATTAAAATCCTGCACCACTCCCACAATCCGTTGCTCAGGTTCGCCTGGAAGCGGAGCACCAATGGGGTCTCCTAGCTGAAATCGCCGAATTAATGCCTCGTTTACTAATTTTCCCTCTGGGTCATTAGCCGAAATATTTTTACCCTCCAGTAATTTCAGCCCTAAAGTTTCTACCAAGTTTTCATCACCTGACAGCAGATACGGATCGTAAAATTCATCTTCCCCAATTGCCTGATGAACAATGGCATTCCCATTAATCGGATTGCCCGAAGCCAGACTTATTTTTCCGATAACTGAATTCTGCTCCAATTTCTGTTTTACTAGCGGAAGCTGATCCGCTAATTCTTGGGAAGGGGCTTGAAACTCAATCAGAAAGCGATTAAACCCCAATGGCTTTTGCTGGATGTACTGTATCTGCCGAATGATCACCGCAGTACAGATAATCAGTCCGATAGAAACTACGAACTGTGCCACGAATAATACCCGATTGAAGCAATACGAAGTAGCCGAATCCCGCTTAAGCAAGCTAACCGGCTGAATACGCGAAACGTACCGATTTAAGACAACCGAGATTAGAATCCCAAGGGCAACTAATGTTACTACTACTCCACCCACTACTTGGTAGTGAGTTAGGTAAGATAGAGTAAGTGTAGTTTGAAAAACGCTAGAAAACTTGGGCAGCAGCACTACTGTGACTAGCAGCGACAATCCCAAAGCGATACCCAGAAGAAACAGCACCTCCACCACTACCGACCAGCGCAATATTCCGCCAGAAGCCCCTAGCACCTTTTTCACCCCGAACTCTTTGCTTCTTCCGGTGAGCGATACTACAAACAGATTGATAAAATTGAAGCTGGCCATAAACAAAATCAGCCCCACAATCAGCCAGCTTACCTGAATCAGTGTAGCATCACGGACAGCCGTAAAATTCCGTTCGTTGGAAGTATCAAAGTATATATCTGAGAGTGGTTGGAAAAAGTAAGTGCCCGTACCTTCACCCAACATAAATGGCATTTTATCATCCTGACTTACTTTTTCAGCCAGTAGGTTAGCATCAGCGCGGGGCTTTAGCAGCACATAATTTACTCCCCCATTGAAAGGTTTATTCGATACTCCTCGAGGAAATAATGCGTCGAACTGCCAATGGCTATTTTCGGGAAACTCATCCAATACCCCCTGCACAGTCAGTGCTAACTCAATGGTATCTTGCTGCCAGTAGACTACTTCGCCTACCGATGGTTGATCACCAAATAATTTTTGAGCCAATGTCTGACTGAGTATTATTCCTTCCTTCTGGAGTGCCTTGGTTGGGCTTCCTTGCGTAAACGGAAAGTCAAATAGTGAGAAGAAATTAGTGTCTACTTCTACTACCATTGTCTCCGAAAATTCTTTATTCTGCTGACTAATTGTGATTCCGTCGCGGTTTAGCTCATTAACTCGACAAAGTTGTTCTATATCGGAATAATACTCCTGAAGATAGTCTGAGGCCGGATTGATAATGTAGGTGATCGTTCCGTCACTTTCCCAGGGATCGTCACTAATTAGCCGATAAATACGCTGGCGTTGGCTATGAAACGAATCAGTATTTGCCTCCCGCAGAATAAATGCAATCAGTACTGTGGCGAACGATAACCCAATCGTTAAGCTCAGAATAATAACGGCAGCATTGAGCTTGTTTTTGAACAGCGTTCTAATAACCAATTTGAGCGTATTCTTAATCATAGCGGCTCCAGATTACTCTTTATCTTCGGATGAATCTTCGTCTTCTTTCAAATCATCTTCCACGTATTTCATCAGTTGCTCAAATTCCCGGATGTCCATGTCGTTTTCCTGGGCGAAAAAAGATACCAACTTAGGAAATGAACCACCGAAGTAACCTCCTAGAAAGTTCTTTAGAAAGAAGCTGCTGTACGCCTTCTTGTCAATGAGCGGATAATACTCGTGGGTTTTGCCATAAGCTGTATAGCCCACAAAGCCCTTTTTCTCCAAAATCCGCACAATGGTAGAAACCGTATTATAGGCCGGCTTTGGCTCATCCATTTTAGCCAGAATATCTTTGACAAACCCTTTTCTGATTTGCCACAAAATCTGCATAACCTGCTCTTCAGCTTTGGTAAGTTCTTTCATTTTTTGATTGTTCAATTGCTCAATGGTTCTATTGCCCGATTGCTAAATAGCTAGATTGCTAATTGTTGGTTAGTGATTGCTGAGTTACTTTCCGGTGTTATATCTCCCGTTTTCATTGCCTCATTGTAATTGGAAGATGATAGGAAGCGCCATTCGAACTCGCACTGGCTTACCTCGCTGCTTTCCTGGATTCCAACGTGGAGCACTCCCTAATACTCGTACTGCTTCCTCGTCACAGCCACCGCCAATTCCTTTGATTACCTGAATATCCGTGAGAGAACCATCTCTATTTACCACAAATTGGACAAAAACCCGCCCGTCAATTCCTTGCCGAACTGCTAATTTGGGGTACTTCATTTTACTGGCAACGTACTGGTAGAATGCTTTTTCACCTCCTGGAAACGAAGGTTTTTCTTCAACGACAATATGAATTTCATCAGTTTCTTCTACCTCAGGCTCATCCATTTTAGTAAAATCAGGAGTTGGATCGCTAATATCCACATCAAGAACGATATCAATAACATCTTCTATATCTTCTTCATCAGCTACCGGAATAATTACCGGTTGCACTTTAGGTTTGGGTGGTTCCTGAACAGTGCTTTTAATGGGAGGAAGCACTTCGTCAATAATTTCAGGCCGCTCTGGAAGTTCAATAACTCCGATGGGCGAACGCCATTCAAAGGCAACTACAACCACTGATACTGATAATATTAATCCAATGGTAAAATGGTACGAACGGCGACGTTCCAGATCAGCTTGCTTCGTTTTCTTGGTCTTCATAATACTACACGGTTACGTTCTTTCGTTCAATATATAACGAATAATTTAGTTTTCAAACTATACAATTAGTTTTTTAACTAAAAAATTAGTTATTAATACTAAAAAGAAAGCCGAATCAAAATTCAGCTTTCTTTTTTTATAAGTTTATTAAGTACACTGTGTAAGAAGTTTTCAAATGTTTTATATCGTCATCGGACGCCGAGCGTTGCGAGAAGCGAAGAATGAGCGACGTGTCGGACGGCCGATGCCGCAATCCTGCGTTACGGCGGATGGTGCGTGAGATGGTCGCGTCGGCGATCGCGCGGCGAACCGTCCGATTCGCGGACTCGCCATGACAAAATAAGTATACATAAATTTTTTACACAGTGTACTAAGCGCTTTTAAGCTTATTAATTTTAATAATCTTCAGCGAGGCCAATAGCTTCATTAGTGGGTACGTAGGGTCAATTTCAAACCAACGAGTAGCAAAATCTTGGCGATTTGGCAGCTTATGATGATTGTTCTGAAATAGCTCACCCAGCATTAAGAAGTCAAACACTAACGTATTCTTTGATTTATCATTATTGTCAAAGTTAGAGTACCCGTACTTGTGACCGCACCAGTTCACAATAGCTCCGTGCACAGGTCCCATTAGGTAGTGCAATGGTAACAGGCCGTACATCCACCAGTGGGTGCCCGGCAGTTCTGCAAAGGAAATTGCCCAAATATAAAACAGGCTGTACATTACTCCCCAGCCTACGCGCACGTACCATAAATCCGCAAATTTATCGAAGGCAGGCCAATCAGGTAAATCCTTCGTAAAGCGAGCTTCTGGCTCTACGTCGTAGTCCAAAATATTGTTATAAATATTCTTAGTTTCCCACATCATGGTAAATAGGTTTTCAGTATGATGGGGCGAGTGCGGATCATTCGGGGTATCGCTGTATGCATGGTGCATTCGGTGCAGCACGGCGTAAGCTCTCGGGCTCAGATACGATGATCCCTGCGTAAGCCACGTAAGCACGTAAAATACCTTTTCCCAAATCGGGTTCATCACAAACATCTTATGCGCTGCGTAGCGGTGCAAAAAGAACGTCTGAAAGAACAATGAGAAGTACCAGTGAGCGAGAAAGAGTGCAATGATAATCACAAATGGATAATTTTAGTGGTAAATGAATTGGTTGAGTAAATATACGAAATATGCGCTATCCTATAACGATTGAAAACTGTAATTATGTGCGAAACCTCACAAATATGTTTCACTAACAAGGTGGGCTGGTAAGAAGTTCTTGTATTTTGTCTTCTACTCTGACTGCGTAAAGGCAAAAGCAACAATATTGGCTCCCATTTTAAGGGCTTGTTGGCGTACTGTTTCGGGGTCATTGTGAATACGTTGGTCTTCCCAGCCATTGCCCAAATCGCTTTCGTAGGAGTAAAAACAAACTAATCGTCCTTCATAAACCAAACCAAAACCCTGAGCCGGATTGCCGTCGTGCTCATGAATTTTGGGTAAGCCTTTCGGAAAATCGTACTTCTGATGATAAATTGGATGCTCTACTGGTAGTTCAACAAACTCCAATTCAGGAAATACTTTTTTCATCTCCAGCCGAATAAACTCATCCAAACCGTAATTATCATCCACGTGCAGAAACCCTCCCGAAATCAGATATTTCCGTAAATTTTCAGCCTCATCATCAGTGAATACAATGTTTCCATGACCAGTCATATACACGTACGGGTATAAAAACAGCTCAGGACTACCTACATCTACTACTTCCTCCTCCAGCGCCAGATTTGTGTTCAGATTACTATTGCAAAAATCAATCAAATTGGGCAAAGCGGTTTTGTTGGCGTACCAATCGCCCCCACCATCGTATTTTACTTTGGCAATAGTAATTCCTTGACCGTTGACTAATATTGGCAAGTTGCAAAAAATGACAAACATAATTAGCAAAGCTAGTAGTCGCTTTCTGAGGCAGTGGAAATGAAGCATTAACAGTAGCGTAAATTACGGTTGTTAGAAGAAAATTAATCTGAGAACGATCAAGAAAGTAAAATCGTTTGAGCTGTCTATTTTTTCTTCATTCAGGCAGACCGTTCAATCGCTTTACATCATCTATACCGGAATTATAACCTCATATAATTGAATGTCAATGATTTAATAAAATCTAGTAATTGTTGTAAGAATCAAACTAAAAATAGCTATTTATTGACTTATTTATACCTAATGCTCGTATTTTTTATAAAGTAGCTTGGCATTCAGGGCATTAATTCCTTATTTAGTATTTACAATCAATATTTTGGGCTAATTTAACTGCTCATGCGCTTCTTTTCATATTAATCTTTTGTTCACTTTCACTAATACCTAATAATCTTATGAAAAAAATTGAAGCCATTATCCGAACTTCTAAGTTTGAGCAGGTGGTGGAAGCCCTAGCCGATGCTGGCGTCACCTTTCTATCATTTTACGATGTAAAAGGGCATGGCTTAGAAAAGGAATACCGTACCTACCGGGGCACAACGTATGATGTAGGCTACATCCCCCGCACTAAGTTAGAAATTGTGGTGTCTGAAGAATTCTTACAAAAAGCAGTAGACACTATTCTGGACGCAGCAAAAACCGGCAAAATTGGTGACGGTAAAATCTTTGTTACTCATTTAGATGAGGTATATCGCATTCGCACCGGAGAAAAAGGACACGAGGCTATCAATTAACAATGTGAAATTGAAAATTGACAAGGGGTAATGGAAAGTAGAGACCGTAATTTAAAATCAACCGCTGACAAAACCAAAAGGCTGAATCTTATAATCCAGCGACTAACTTTCTGATCTGCAATTTTCAATTTTTCTTAACTAGTGACCATTTAGCAATAGAACCATCAAACAATTTAGTCATTCAAAAAAACTCTACTAAAAAGCTACTCTAACTAATGGAAGAAATCTTTACTACGAATAACTTATGGATGATGATGGCCACCATCTTGGTGTTTATCATGCACTTGGGCTTTGCCTCACTTGAGTCTGGTCTTACTCAGTCTAAAAATACCGTTAACATCTTATTTAAAAATGCGACAATTCTGCCCATTGGGCTGCTCACCTACTGTTTATGGGGCTTCAATATTATGTATCCCGGTGATGAATTTACGGGGAGCTTCTTCGGTTTTGCTGGGTTTGGCTTAGATATGCCCGAAGGAGCTAACGATGGTGGATACAATGAAGGGTATACTTATTGGACTGACTTTATCTTTCAGGCAATGTTTGCTGCTACCGCCGCTACCATTGTTTCGGGAGCTGTAGCCGAACGTATTAAACTGAATAGCTTCCTTATTTTCACCGTTATTTATGTGGGGCTTATTTATCCTATGGTAGGTATGTGGAAATGGGGCGGTGGCTTCCTGGATGCTATGGAAACTTCATTCTACGATTTTGCGGGTTCTACCCTAGTTCACTCCGTGGGAGGCTGGGGAGCTTTAGTAGGTGTAATGCTGCTAGGGTCTCGATTAGGTAAATATGTAGATGGAAAAATTCGCCCAATTCCTGGTCATAGTATGCCACTGGCCACTATCGGAGTATTTTTGCTGTGGTTTGGCTGGTACGGTTTTAACGGTGGCTCAGTACTAAGTGCCAACCCTGGTTTGGTATCTTTGGTTTTTGTCACTACTTCGCTAGCTGCTGCTGGCGGAGCTATTGGGGCACTGATAACGGCTCTGATTGTGGTTCGTTCTAACGATCTTTCTATGGTGCTCAACGGTATTTTAGGTGGTTTAGTCGGTATCACTGCGGGGGCTGACCAAATGGGAGTAACTGATTCAATTATCATAGGGTTGGTTGCAGGAGCCTTAGTAGTACTGGCTGTTGTGTTCTTTGATCGTATGAAATTGGATGATCCGGTAGGAGCCATTTCAGTTCACTTAGTATGCGGTATTTGGGGAACATTGGCGGTAGGAATCTTCGGAGAATTAGCCGGAGGGGCTCAATTCGTCAGTCAGCTAATTGGCGTAGGTGTGGTTGGTGTTTTCTGTTTTGTCTCGGCCTTACTGATTTTCTACTTACTTAAAGTAACCGTAGGCATACGAGTATCTAGAGAAGAAGAAATTGAAGGATTGGATATTGGTGAGCATAAAATGCGAGCGTACCCTGATATGGTAGAAGATCATACTCGAGATAAAGTATTTAGTTAAGCACCACTCTTCTTTACATAACTATACAACTGCCTCACTATCTGAGGCAGTTTTTTTGTCCCCAAATTTCTTATCCGTTTTAATATTGATATTTTTCTCTTAGATTTGCAGTCCTTTACAGCAAAGCTGTACACTGCACTCGTAGTTCAACTGGATAGAATACCAGATTTCGGCTCTGGGGGTTGAGGGTTCGAATCCTTCCGAGTGCACTATTTCCTCTCTTTTTACTATTCTGGCTAAGTTAAAGCCAAGGCTCTTTTTTCTGAAGCTAACCATATACTTTAAAAAGTAACCGTCAGTCCACCGTTTACTTCTAAAACTGAGCCAGTCATATAGGAAGCGTCCGGTCCGGCCAAAAACCAAGCTACTCCAGCAATCTCTTCTGGTGTTCCAGCTCTTTTTAGTGGCAGATGACTGTTTTTGATGTAATTGTCGTAAAACCACTGGGTTTCCAGCTCGTTTTTTCCGTCTTCTTTTACCGACATTGGTGTGTTCACAAAACCAGGAGCAATAGCATTGGTTAATATATTTCGAGGGGCTAATTCTACGGCTAATGCCCGGGTAAGCTGCGTAATCGCCGCTTTTGCCATGCCGTAAGCCGAGCTACCGTAGGCCACTCTGTCGTGATGGATAGAGGTAATATTAATGATACGCCCTCCGTCTTCTAACTGAGGAACCAAAGCCCGGCAAACTTTTACGGTGCCGTATAGCATTACTTGTAGCAGTTGATCCCACTTCGCGAAGTCAGGTTCCAGTAAAGGTATACTCCGCGAAATACCAGCACAGTTAATAAGCGTATGTAATCCCGCAGACTGCCCGGCTACTTGTGTTCTAAGCCTCTCAATCTGGGCATCAGAAACTACATCTATTTCTACAGCAACATGTCCCTCGCCAGCTAAATTACCAACCACTTTTTGGGTAGCAGCTAAGTCGGGAGCACCCACCATAATTCGCCAACCTTCGTGAGCAAAACGCTCAGCAATAGCCTTTCCAATACCCGATGATCCGCCAATGACCACTACTGTTTTTCTCATAGTGTATCGCTTACCTTTGCTCGAATATTAGCACGAACTAGCTTGTTTCCAAACATCCGACTTTTTCTTTAGGCTTGCAACCACTTTTTTCTTCAGAAATGATTGGGAGAAAGTAGCAATACTACGTTTCTTTCTCCCAAGTGATTCTACTGAACCGCAATATTCCAATCAATTTCGATATCAGATGTGCCGTCGGTAGCGGTAGAGGTAGCAGTCTTTATAGGGGTGCCATCATCTAACGGAGGTTGGTGTTTAAGTACAACTGTAAACATTCCATTAGTAGCATCCCCAGTGGTCCACCTAGTTTCTAGTCCTAGTGGCAAGCCCCCACCATCCTGATCTTCGTAGTTAACTAGATCGGCTCGGGCATCAATGTTACCATCTCCTTCAGGATCAGTAAACACCTCATCATCCCAACCGAAAAAGAACATATGTTCATCATCCTCATTTTCTATTTCTTCGGTTTTATTTTCTATGTCGTCGGGGTCAAGGGCGTCAAAGAGTTCTATCCTCAGAGTATAGGTCGTACTGGCGGCTAGAGCAATGTCAGTCTTTACTGGGTCTTCTGAGCCTTCCCCATCGGGATCCTCCCAGGTAGCTGTCACCGTATCACCGCCGCCATCCGGGGTAAAGGTAAGTATAACCCTAGTGATTTGCTCTTCAGGATTTTCTTCTGGCGGAACATCATCATCTTCATTGCAGGCGGTGAACAATAATACTGTACTGATTAGCAGCGCATAGGCTGCAAATGAAATCAATTTCATAGGATTAAAAATAATTCGTGAAAAACTAACTGGAAAATTGGTATAAAGGGTAAGCTAATCTCTTCTTACAGAAATACTGGTAGAGATCAGCGTATTGAAAAAAGTAATAAAGAAAGAGCACTAACTCTGAGATGGTGGGGCTCGAGAAGACTGATTTTGGTGCAAACCAAAAAAGTACGCGCTCTGAGGCGTAGCATTATTCCAAATGTCGGAAGACTTGTCTATAACTTCTGGATGCAGTAGAGTCGCACCAAAGTAGGTCTGCTGGGTGAGCCAATCGCACAGGGAACAAGCTTCATCAGCCGAAAAGTAAGCATCAGAATAGCCAGCGAACCCGCTACCAATTGCATCTGAACGATGATGGTTATGTAAATGCCAGGAAAACCCTACCACATTCAGCATGAGAAAGCAGACGAGTAGTACTCGACTCACTAAGCAGTACCATACATGATAAGATTGAGGCATCATAGTGGCAATAATAACGAAGCTTCGTTAGTACACGCAACTCTGTTTCAAAAATAATGTTTGTTCTACTCTACAATCATACCGTCTTTGATCTCTAGCTTCTGGTCAGCCATATTGGCTAATTCTTCATTGTGAGTTACAATTACAAAGGTCTGGTTAAGCTCATCGCGCAGACGGAAAAATAAATTGTGTAACTCTTCGGCATTGCGAGAGTCTAGGTTGCCACTAGGTTCATCAGCAAAAACTACCGAAGGGTTGTTCATTAGAGCGCGGGCCACGGCGGTACGTTGCTGTTCGCCGCCCGACATTTCGGAGGGCTTGTGTTGCATACGGTCGCGCAGCCCCAGCCGTTCTAACAGTTCGGTGCCTCGCATTTTAATTTCTTTATCTGAGGTATGATTAGCCAAATACGCCGGAATACAGACATTTTCTAGAGCCGTAAACTCTGGTAATAAATTATGAAACTGAAAAATAAACCCTACATGGCGGTTGCGATATTCGGCCAACTGAGCACCTTTTAGTTTAGTAAGCTCCTTATCGTCTAAAAATACTTTTCCCTGATCGGGTTGATCTAGTGTACCTAAAATATGCAATAGCGTACTCTTACCCGCTCCTGACGCACCTACAATAGAGACTACTTTACCCTTTTCTACGATTAGGTCTATCGACTTTAATACTACCAGGTTACGGTATCGCTTCACAATATTTTCCGCTCTTAGCATCGTAGAATTTGTTTAGAACGCTAAAATTAACAGTATTTTTAATACCTTCGCTAAAAATTTTTTCTGCATGAACATACACGAATATCAAGCTAAAAACCTACTGCAAAGTTACGGTGTACAAATTCAACAAGGTATTGTAGCCAACACTCCTGAAGAAGCAGTAGAAGCCGCCCAAAAATTGAACCAGGAGACTGGTACCGAATGGTATGTGATAAAAGCTCAGATTCACGCGGGAGGCCGGGGAAAAGGGGGCGGAGTAAAACTTGCTAAAAGCCAAGAAGAAGTAAAGGAGATTTCTAATCAGATTTTGGGAATGCAGTTGGTTACACCGCAAACCGGAGAGGAAGGCAAAAAAGTGCACAAAGTGTTAGTGGCTGAAGATGTATATTATCCGGGCGAAAATGAGCCTAAAGAATATTACTTAAGCATTTTGCTTGACCGGGCTAAGGGTTGTAACGTGATTATGGCCTCCACTGAGGGCGGAATGGATATTGAAGAAGTAGCCGCAAGTACTCCCGAAAAAATCATCAAAGAGTGGATTGATCCGGGTATTGGCTTGCAGGGGTTCCAGGCTCGTAAAGTGGCTTTTGCTTTAGGCTTAGAAGGGAAGGCTTTTAAGCAGATGGTGAAATTTATTCAGGCGCTGTACAAAGCCTACATGGCCTCCGATGCTTCCCAATTTGAAATTAACCCAGTGCTAAAAACGTCGGATGATAAAATTTTGGCGGTTGATGCCAAAGTGAATCTAGACGATAGTGCACTCTACCGTCATCCGGACTTAACCGAGTTGCGTGACCTTACCGAAGAAGAGGAGCTAGAAATTGAAGCGGGCAAAGCCGGGCTGAACTACGTGAAGTTAGACGGAAACGTGGGATGTATGGTAAATGGAGCCGGACTGGCTATGGCTACTATGGATATTATCAAACAATCAGGCGGGGAACCAGCTAACTTTTTGGATGTGGGGGGTAGTGCCAACGCCGAAACCGTAGAAGCTGGATTCCGAATTATCTTAAAAGACCCCAACGTAAAGGCTATCCTAATTAATATTTTCGGCGGTATTGTTCGTTGCGACCGAGTGGCCAATGGAGTAGTTGAAGCCTACAAGAATATTGGTGATATTCAGGTACCCATCATTGTGCGTTTGCAGGGAACCAACGCCGAAGAAGGAGCTAAAATCATTGAAGAATCTGGCTTGAAAGTGTATTCGGCTATTCTGCTGAAAGATGCCGCCGACCGGGTAGAAGAAGTTGTGTAAAAAAGCAGAAAGCGGGAAGACCGAAGTAGGGATTTTAACTTCTTCCGGCTTCCCACTTTGAATGAGGTTTAATTTCTTCTGACTTCAATCTTCCCACTCTTAATCTTTCTTCGTAATTGTCATTTCTATACTGCGGGTTTCGCCATCTACGGTAATATCAACTGTCTTGTCGCACGCGCCTTCCCCGTAGTTTACCGTAACCACTGATTTTCCTTCTCGGGTAATGCTACGCTCTCCTTCTACTGCCATAAAAATTCCGTCAGCTCGGCAGCTTCGCTTATATAGTAAAGGCTCAGTAATGGTTGAAGTATAGCGCACACCATTGCGGTTAACTCCATTAGCACTCCCTACCACGGTAGTCTCGCCAGAACTTCGGTTCCAGGTTTTGTTGAATGAGCCACTGCGCTCAATCACCTGACCATCCTCCAACGTTACTTTTCCCTCGGTTAATGTAATTTGCACCTGCTGTACTCCGGCTTCCGCTCGGGAGTAAACCCGGGTTCGGGTGCCCTCCACTTTTCTTCCATCCAGGGAGAAATCTTGAAAAGTAGTAGAAACCGTGTAGGTAGCTGCATTTGTATCGGTAACGTGGGTCACAATCATGGTGCCCTCTCGCTCCCGCCCTTTCGGCCCTTCGCAGCCTTCTTGAAAGTCTAACGTTACAGTTTTGGTGAGCACTCCGTCCGCCCGCAGACGTTCCACTCCTCGTCCTACACAATCGCTCATCAGGATGGATTCAGTATTTTCCAGACGCCCGCCTTGGCTTTCGCTTTCGTACTCAGCTGCTTCGTCACTCAACAGGTCAATATCCGCAAATAGATCATCAGCAACTGCCTCATCAAGCGCGATTGCTTCAGCTTCATCAGCACTAGAGCTAACCTCTTCGCCATCTTCCTGACAAGCCGAGAAAGACACTAAAATAGCCAGAGATAGTCCGGCAGATACAATTTTCCAGTTATTAGTAAGCTTCATTTCGCTATTCGTTTGGTGAATAATATTTGTTTAGATACTTAAAAGGCAAAAAGGTTTAATTAGATATTAAATAACTTTTTTTACTTATAAATAAAACTATTCAAATATTCATCAAATTTTTAGCTAATGTGTGCGCTAATTTATTATACTTCTATCAGTAAGTTACTTATGTAAGCTTTGGGGGAAAGCAGAAAGAATGAGTGCAATAGCACTTTACACCTTTCGGCTAGTAGTTTAGGAAAGGCTGCCACTCTTTTCGCATAGAGCCGGAATGGTCGCGCAAAAATATCAGATAGGTGGGCCGATGGGGTTTTTGCTGAAGCTTCAAATTGGCTTCGTGAGGGCGACGATCTCCCTTTTGGGTATTGCAAGGTTGGCAGGCTGTTACCAGATTAGCCCAACTGGTTTTGCCTCCTTTAGACCGAGGAATCACATGGTCGAGCGTTAGGTTCTTGGGTGATCCGCAGTACTGGCAGGTGAACTTATCTCGTTTAAATACATTTTGGCGAGTTAGCACTACCCCCCGGTAAGGAAGGTTTACGTAACGGTACAGCCGGATCACTGCCGGGCAGGGGAATGTTTTATTAACCGTACGAATTTCGTCGTTTTCTGCTTCGGTAAGTAGCTCTGCCTTATTCAGAAATACTAATAGAAAAGCCCGCTCCATTGAACAAACAGTCAACGGCTGATAGTCTTGGTTTAACAGCAGCACATTACGCTTCATACTCCCGATTTCTGAATGGTGGGTGAGAAAATTCTTTCCAATGCATACGACTAAAATTTCATCTGATCCAGTTCTCGGTTCGTATCACGTCGCTTAATATCATCTCGTTTATCATACAGTTTTTTTCCTTGAGCCAGTGCAATCTCCATCTTAGCTAATCCACGATTATTAATAAAAAGCCGGGTAGGCACAATCGTTAGCCCCTTTTCACTCATTTTGCTCTCTAATTTAGCTAATTCTTTCTTTTTCAAAAGAAGCTTACGTTCGCGGGTGGCTTCGTGGTTGTAATGCGTACCCTGGCTGTAGGGAGTAATATGCATTTGTTTTACAAACAGCTCATGATTATTAAAGTAGCAGTAAGCCTCTTGTAAACTTACCTTCCCCTCTCGTATCGATTTAATCTCCGTTCCCATCAGCTTTAATCCAGCTACGTAAGTATCCAAGAAATGGTACTCAAACCGAGCTTTTCTATTTTTTACCGATACTTGACTGGAAAATTTTGGTTTTTCTTGCTTGCCCATACTTACCCAATAAACAATAACTTTTAGTAACGAACACCTAATTTAATAGGGATAAATGGCTTCACCAACCTATTCCCTACTATTGTTTTACATTTTCTAAATTCAATACCCGTAATAACCCTACAACTAAGGAAAAAAGAAATATCTTGTTTCTCTCCTCTAAAATTTTTCACCAACTTGAGCTTCTTCTCATAAACAATTTCTCTATGAAATGGCAAGAAAAAGGTTGGTTAAAAAAATACTTAACTACCCGCCACCACTACGTACTGCACCAGGAGTTTCAGCGACTAAAAGATCAAAAATCTACGTCGGCAGCCTTTGACCAACTCATTTATGAGTTAATGCAAGCTACCGGATTATTGTACGGCTACCCAGCTCAAATGCCGTATTCTTACAAAACGCTACTGAAATCGCTCAAAGTAGACCAACTTACGGATCAGCAACGGTGGAAAATTTTACTATTAGAAAGTTTACTAAATAGTGCTCTTACTACCAACCGATACCACAGCCTAAAAAGAGAGGTTGATTTTGCTGATGCTATTTCAGAGGTGACGTACCGGATTGGAGAATACTACGTTGCCCTGTACCCTAATATTAAACCTAAGTCGCGGGGTGGCTTTTTAGCTCGCTCATCAAAAACTGGAATTGATTTTTCGGAACAAGCCCTGGATGCCCGTACCCAATCTATGGCTTCTAATACCAAAGATGAATTTTGGCAAGCCATTATGCACAGTGCGCTTTCTTTTATTGATGTCTACTGCTTTCATCCCTGGATTCAATCGTACGCTGATACTGATAAGAGAGAGAAAGTGATAAAGAGCCATATTCGGTTACGGTTGTTAATTTTATACGTACTTTCCTCGGCCGCCTGGGCCAACGGAATTGTTGAAAAAGAAGAAAAAGAATTTTTGGAGTATTTTCTAACGCTATCTCAGTTACCCGAGGATTTAGAAGAGCAGGGTAAGAAAATGATTTTGGAACGGGTAAGCATGGAAAACATCAAGTGGAGCGAAGTTAAATCGCCCGTTCTTAAGCGGTACTTACTTGAGTTGGCTACCATGATTATTTTATCAGATAAGGTAATTAGCAAATCTGAGCGGCAGTTTTTGGATGAATTACGCGATAAGCTCAACCTCTCTGAAAAAGAGACTCAGCACAGTATTCTAGCGGTAGAGAGTTTTGTGGTGGAACATTGGCAGAATATTCCGTACCTCAACGGCAATAAAGACGTAGAAGCCATGACGATGTACTTGCTGGCCAAGCTTCGTCCCTATCTGCAAGAAGAGTTACCGATACTGAAAAAGTACTTAGAGCAAGAGTCTGGTGTAGACGCACTGTTGCAACGCTCTCAAATTGAGACAATTGGTACTAATGAGCGCAAGAAAATTCGGCAAGGGCTTCTGGCGGCTATTCAGGCCACTCCCGCTTTCCAGAGCGCAGTAGTACCTCGTTCGGTATTAACTTACTCCGTGCTGTTAGAAACAATTCCAGGTGGACTATTCGCCCGTTATCAGCCTAATAATGAGTGATGAAAGTTACATTATTCATTAATCATTGTTCATTAATCACTATTCATCAATCATTACTTTGCTTGCCAAATTTTAGGCGAGGGTTGGGGCTAGCAGTTAGGGTGTCGGTTTGTCCGCCTAAATACTGATAATGAGCGGCCATAGCAATCATAGCGGCATTGTCAGTGCAGTACTCAATTTTCGGAATGTACACCTGCCATTGTTTTTGCTGGGCTAATACCTTCAGTTGGTTTCGCAACCCTGAGTTAGCGGACACCCCTCCGGCAATAGCAATTTCACGAATACCCGTCTGGCTAACAGCAGCTTCTACTTTTTCTAACAACATGCTAATGAGAGTAGCTTGTACGCTGGCGCATAAATCAGGTAGATTTTCTTCAACAAATCGCTCGTTTTGCTTAATCTGATCACGCAGAAAATAAAGCACGGCGGTTTTTATCCCACTAAATGAAAAATTTAGGTCAGGCATTGAAGTAATGGGAAAAGAAAATCGTTTAGGGTTTCCTTGTTGGGCAATACGATCTAAATGAGGGCCACCCGGATAAGGCAACCCTAGCAACTTGGCAATCTTATCAAATGCCTCGCCTACCGCATCGTCCAGCGTTTCACCAATGATTTCCATATCCAGATAATCGCGAACTACTACGAGCTGGGTATGACCTCCGCTTACCGTCAGACAGAGAAACGGAAACTGAGGTTGGGGCGACTCAATGAAGTGCGCTAAAATATGAGCCTGCATATGGTTAACCGAAAGCAAAGGAATCTGTAAACCCCAAGCCAGCGATTTCACAAAAGAAGAGCCTACTAGTAATGCTCCTAACAAGCCTGGCCCCTGGGTGTAAGCCGCTGCGTTCAGCATAGTTTTTGTTATATTTGCATCCCGAAGGGCCTGATGTACTATTGGAACAATATTTTGTTGGTGAGCCCGAGAAGCTAATTCCGGAACCACACCCCCGTAGTTTTCATGAACCGCTTGAGTAGCAACAATGTTACTAAGTATTTCCCCGTTTTTACTAATAGCTGCTGAGGTCTCATCGCAAGATGATTCCACCGCCAGAATAATAGGGAAAGAGGGATCAGGTCTCGTACTTTTACGCATGATTTAATAAAAAAGAAGCAGTTGCGCGACGCATTTAGGGAGTAGAGTCTGCGTTGCAATATAGCAGAGTGCTAGTGTAATTTGAAAGAAAAACATCCAAATACCACCCGCAGTATTACTAAACGAATTGCTAAGCCAATCTTATGGCTGATGGCTATTCTTATTCTGCTATTTATTGCAGTGGTGGGTGCCGTACAAATCCCTCAGGTGCAAACCCAACTGGTGCAGTATCTAGCCAAAAGCATTACCGAACGAACGGGATTCTCTACTTCTATTGAAGGAGTACATATTAAGTGGTTTGACACCGGAGTGCTAGATAGCGTTACGATCATGGACGATGAGAACCGCCCCATGATTATTGCCAACCACCTTACGGTAGATTTTGATATACGAACGATTGTTGATGACGGCAATATTTTTATTGACGAAGCGCAGGTAAAAGGCGGAGTGCTCAATTTGCGAAAAGATGCAGCAGATGCTACGTTAAACATCACCCGCTTTATTGATACGGTCAAATCCATTATTCGTAAGCCGCGCAACCCAAAAGTACGCTCAACTCCTCCCTTATTTACCATTAGTGAAGTTAGCTTGGAGGAAGTAACCTTTCAATACCACGATGCTGGTGCGAACTTACTACCCGATCGATTCGACTATAATCACTTTACTGTATACGATATTTACGCTGATGCCTCTAACCTCCAGATTGTAGCCGATACCCTACAGGTAGATATTCACCACATGCGGGGATACGAGCCTGACTACGACTTAACTATTGATGACTTTAGCGGATTCTACCGGTTTACTAACCACAGTATGCTGTTTCAAGATTTTGAACTGCACGCCGGTAACTCAGTACTGCGCGACTCACTCGTCTTCAATTACCGTACTAAAGCCAGTCTGGGCTATTTCAATGACAGTGTAACCTTAGTGGCCAATATTAAAGACTCTGAGCTACATGCGGAAGACTTGGCTCGCTTTGCCCCTACGCTACTGGGGTACGATGATGCCTATCGGGTATCGGGATACTTCAACGGGCAGGTTAGTGATTTTACCTTAAGCGATATGACCTTCTCGTTTGGTAATACCAGCCAGTTAGTGGGAAAAGTGAGCTTTGACGGTTTGCCCGAAACCAAAGAAGCCTTTACTGATTTACAGCTCAAAAACTCACGGGTAAGTGCTGCCGACCTCCGACAGTACGTAAATAACGAAAAAGCCTATCGCACCATAGAGAAATTCGGTACGGTTGATTTTAATGCTGAGTTTTTAGGCTTTCCTGACGACTTTGTGGCTAACGGACAGTTTACTACTCGCTTAGGTGGCATTGAGTCGGATATCAATCTTAAGTTGGAAGACACTCCGATTTATTCGGGAAGCTTATCATTGCAAGATTTTGATTTAGGCACTTTAACTGATGAACCGGAGCTGCTCCAGCGAACTAGTTTTCAAGGGTACATTGAAGGAGAAGGAATTACGGTGGAAGCCGCTCGCTTTAACTTAGCAGCTGAGTTCGACTACCTTGGCCTCAATCAGTATACCTATCAAAACATCACCACCGACGCCCGGCTGGCTCGATCTTTCTTCGAGGGAAAACTTACCATTGATGACCCTAACCTACGCTTCACTGCCGATGGAACGCTAGATTTTAGAGAAGGAGAAGAGCGTATTAAGCTAGCGGCTAAATTGGATACCGCCTTCTTCCATGAATTGAACCTATCGGACAAATATCTGTTTTTGAGCACACAAATTGATGCCGACACCCGCGGGCTAAAAGTAGACGATCTGAGCGGGCGAGCGGCCTTCGACGATCTGTACATTGCTTACGATGATCGCCAGCTATTCATTGACTCGCTTCGGTTCCAGTCGGATTTTGATAGTCTTTCTCGTCAGGTGAAAGTACAGACCGAGCGCGTTAAGGCCGAACTTGTTGGTAACTTCAAATTTACTACCCTAGTAAGCGATATTCAGAAGTTGGCTAAAGAATATCAACTAATCTTCAGAAATGATAGAGAAGAACTTAATAAATATTACGCCACTCGTCAAGTAGACTCCATTCAGCATTACCAAGACCAGTCCTACGAAATTTCCTATCGAGTGGAGCTTAAAAATGCTAATCCCTTGTTACAAATGTTTGTCCCAGAGGTAGTTCTATCGCAAAACTTTGAGGCCAACGGGCGGCTTACGGGGGGCTACACCAATATTTTTAGCGTTCATTCTACCTTTGACACCTTGCAGTTCCGAGATCATTATTTCTATGATAATAGTATAGAATTCACCACCTCTAAAATAGTAGATAGCACCAGTGTATTAGCGATGCTTTACATGGAGTCGGCTCAGCAGAATATTGCTACTAGCAACCTGCAGGCACCTATGGAAGATTTATCAATCGAGGCAATTTGGAGCGGCGACCATATTGACTTTCAGCAGTACATCCGGCGTCAGGGTACTGATAACTACGCTAACTTACTCGGAGAAGTAGAATTCTTGAACGACAGTACACTTATTCGTTTCCAACCTTCCAACTTACAGGTGCTAGATCAGCGTTGGGAGTTTTCGCCCCAAAATCAAATCTTAATCTCTAATCAGGAAATAATTTTTGATCAGTTTAAAGTGTTTAGCGGTACAGACGACGTTCAGCAAGAAATATCAGCCATTGGCACGCTCTCTACTGATCCGAATAAGCAGTTAACCGTCAATATCAATCGCTTTCAGATAGCGAACCTCAGTCCTATTTTGGAGGAAGAGTACGAAGGGGAAATTAACGGGTTTGTAGACCTGAGGGGAATGCTCACTAACCCGGCTGACACACTGCAAAGTCTGATTTTAGATAGCGAGATTGCGGTGAACGACTTCACGATTAACGCATTTGAGGTAGGTAACATTATTGGGTTAGCCAAGTGGAATAATCAGCGGCAAAACCTCAACTTAAACGTAATGGTAAACCGCGATGGGCAGCGTATAATTTCTATTAATGGTGAGTACGATCCTAAACAGGAGGAAGATCAGCTAGACCTGAAAGCAAACCTTCGGGGAGCATCTATCACAATTGCTGAGCCCTACGTTGATGATTTTTTCACCGAACTAGAAGGCAATGTAAACGGTACAATTGATATTACTGGTCGCCTAAACTATCCTATTTTACGAGGTAACGGTACGCTGGCCGATGGGCACATCAGAATTAACTACCTAAACACCCGCTATAATTTTGATGGAGGCGTATTCTTTGATGCTAATACTATTGGGGTAGAAGACCTTGTTCTTCAAGATGAGCGGAAGCAAACGGCCACCTTCAACGGTGGTATTTTTCACGATGGGTTTCGCGACTTTGTACTTGACCTCAATGGTTCACTTAGTAATGTGGCGGTGCTAAATACTACGCTGCAAGATAACGACATGTTCTACGGAAGAGGCTACGCGACCGGAACTGTCTCCTTGTTAGGGGCCATTGATAATCTGGATATTACCGCCCGGGCTAAGACTGAGAAGGGAACCAAGATATACATCCCGGTGGGTGGTATTGAAGGGGTAGAGCAATCTGACTTTATCAAGTTTGTAAAGACTGACTCACTACTTGCAGCGGAGAGCAAAATTGATAAAGTGAGCCTCACTGGCTTAAACCTAGACTTGGATATTGAAGTAACCCCCGATGCCTACGGTGAAATTATCTTTGATGTGAAAACCGGCGATATTATCCGAGGGAGAGGCCAAGGGCAAATGCAAATGCTTATCAGCTCTCAGGGCGACTTCACTATGTTTGGTGACCTGCGATTTGTAGAAGGTGGGTACAATTTTACGCTTTACAATATCATCAACAAGGAGTTTAATATTGAGCCAGGAAGTAGCATCGCTTGGTTGGGTGATCCCTACGGCGGGGTACTCGATATTCAGGCTACTTACGCTCAAGTAGCTTCTTTAGCTCCGTTAGTTGTTGATCCTAACCAGCGTGATAATGATGAAGTACGGCGTAAATATCCTACCGAGGTTGCGTTGGAGCTCACCGGCGACTTAATGTCGCCCGACATCGACTTTGATATCAATATCCTTAACTATCCTCAAAATAACCTATGGTTGAGAACGGCGGTAGAAACCTTGAATAATACCGTAGCTTACGATCAGGAAGAACTTAATCGGCAAGTATTTAGCCTTATTGTGTTGCGCCAGTTTTCGGAACAAGGCTCGTTTGATGTGGGTGGCTCAGTAGGAAGTAGTGTGAGCGAGCTACTCTCCAACCAATTTAGCTACTGGCTCAGTCAGGTAGACGAAAACCTAGAGATAGATGTAGATTTAGGAAGCTTTGATAACGATCGATTTAATACCTTTCAACTCCGGCTTTCGTACTCCTTTTTAGAGGGCAGGCTACGAGTAACCCGCGACGGTGGGTTCACCGACCTAAATAATAATGCTAATGCAGCAACAGTCATTGGCGATGTAAGCGTAGAATACCTACTGACCGATGATGGTCGCTACCGGGTAAAGATGTATAACCGTAATAATTTTAACTCCCTCACCAATCCGCTTAATCAGGACTTTAATACCACCCAAGGCATTAGCCTGATGTACATTCAAAGCTTCGATAAAGTGCGTGATTTACTCACCAGTACGCGCAACCGCGTTATTCAGGAACGTAAGGACGATTCTCAGGTAGATAAAGGGGATGCGCCCAAGCCACTGAGCCAATCGACAGAAAAAGCCACTGAGCCTGAGCTACGCAAAACCCTGCCCAAATAACTATTGGTTTTCCATAGCCTGATAGGCCAAAATCCCCCCCTTCAGATTATAGAGATTATCAAAGTTATGATTGTTTTCCAAGTACTTTACGGCATTGGCACTGCGGCTGCCGCTGCGGCACTGCATAATCACTTTTTGGTCTTTTTTCACCTCATCTACGTGCTCTGGCAACTGCCCTAACGGAATCAGCTCTCCCCCCAGGTTGGCCTCTTCGTACTCGTGCGGTTCCCGTACATCAATCAGTTGAAACTCCTCGCCCGCTTCCTGCATAGCTTTAAGTTCTTCTACGGTAATTTCTTTCATATTCGTTTTCGTTTTGCGATGATTACTGCTAATTTGGCTACCAATTTTTCAAAAATTTTACCAATAACCAACCCGAATGCAAATAAAAATAAAGCGACTGAATGATGCCACTCATTTAGAAGCATCCAATGAAGACGGTCTTACCCTGCAAATGGATGGTTCACCCGACGTAGGGGGAAAAGATCTGGCGATGCGCCCCATGCAAGTGTTGCTTTCATCGCTGGGGGGCTGTAGCGCCATGGATGTTATCAGCATTCTGAATAAACAACGACAACCGCTGGATGACATCCAATTTACGTTAGACGGAACACGCGAAGAGGGTAAGGTACCGGCAGTATTCACCAAAATTCATATTACTTACGACTTATACGGCAACCTGGATGAAGATAAAGTAAAACGCGCAATAGACCTTTCAATGCAACAGTATTGTTCAGTGACTAAAATGCTGGAAAAAACAGCGAAGATTACGTACTCATTCAAGATTCACCCCAGTTCCTAAGTTCATATGTCTAGTAAGAAATATCATTTCGAGACCAACGCTATTCGTACGCAGACGGAGCGTAGTCAGCACCGAGAGCACAGTGTACCCATTTTCGCTACCTCTAGCTTTGTGTTCGATGATGCCGAGCAGGCTCGCGCTTTGTTTGCCAACGAACTGGACGGAAATATCTATTCCCGCTTTTCTAATCCCAACAACGATGAGTTTATCCAGAAGCTCTGTTTGCTAGAAAATACCGAAGCCGGAATTGCCACCGCCTCGGGGATGGCTGCCATGTTTATCAGCATTGCCTCCTTTCTGAAAGCCGGTGATCACATAGTAGCTTCTCGTTCTTTATTTGGTTCCACCCATCAGATTCTGACCGGCTTACTTCCGAGATGGAATATCAGCCACACCTACGTGGATATTCAGGCTGATCTAAGTACGTGGGAAGAGGCTATTCAGCCTACTACTAAAATGATTTTCGTGGAAACCCCTTCTAATCCGGGGTTAGATTTACTGGATTTAGAGGCACTAGGAAAGTTAGCCAAACAGCACGGATTACTCTTTAACGTTGACAACTGCTTTGCCACTCCTTACCTGCAAAACCCAGCCGATTGGGGAGCTGATCTGGTAACGCATTCAGCTACTAAATTTATTGATGGGCAGGGACGTGCCATTGGCGGAGCCGTCTTAGGCAAAAAAGAAGCGATTGATGAGGTACGCTTTCTGGCTCGGCATACCGGACCGGCTATGTCGCCCTTTCACGGCTGGATTTTGTCTAAGAGCTTAGAAACACTCTCGGTACGCATGGAGCGGCACTGCCAGAGTGCGCTGCATTTAGCCCAATTTCTGGAAGAACAACCTGAGGTAGTTAGTGTGAAGTATCCCTTTCTACCCTCGCACCCGCAGTACGAATTAGCCCAACGCCAAATGCGGATGGGCGGCGGAATGCTCACCTTTGAATTGAAGGGCGGATTAGACCGGGGCAAGCGATTTCTGAATGCACTAGAAATGCTATCGTTCACCGCCAACTTAGGCGACTCCCGAAGTATCTGTACCCATCCAGCTTCAACTACGCATTCTAAACTATCGGAAGAGGAGCAGGCTCGCGTAGGTATTACTCCCGGTTTAATTCGGGTTTCGGTAGGTTTAGAACACCCGGAAGATATTCAAAGTGATATCCTTCAGGCAATTGATAGAAGCAAGTAATATGGAAGGTTCAATTGTTCGATTGCTGATTGATTTGTTAGTCTACAGTCCACGATCCACAGTCTACGATTATTATTCGCTCACTATTAGTTCGATGGCTCGATTGCTGACTGGTTAAATGATTATTGATCACTGCTTTCAACTTTCCATTATCCATTTTCCACTGTATTGCTCCCAGCCCCTCGCCAACTGTTCATCACTCATTATCAATTTTCAATTCCAATTTCTAGTCTTCCAACTTTACATTATCACCTGTCAACTATTAAGCGTATTGCACAGCTTCTTTCACCCAAACGGGTACTTTATGCTCTCGCACTACTTCTCCAATTACAATGATGGCTGGAGCCTGCAACCCCTCTTCAGCAGCCATTTCGGTCATAGTGCTTACGGTAGCTATTCCTACTTTTTCTTCGGGCAAAGAACCATTTTGAATGATGGCTACGGGAGTATCACACTGTCCGTAGGTTTCAAAGATTGATTGAATTTTACTTAGTTGGCGCATTCCCATTAGAATTACTACCGTAGCGGTAGATTGAGCCGCCAACGCTACATCCTGCGATAACGAGCCGCGACGGGTGGTTCCGGTAATGACCCAGAAGCTCTCGCTCACTCCTCGCCGGGTGAGCGGAATAGATTGCAGAGCCGGAACCGAGTAGAAGGAACTGATACCCGGCACCACCGAAACGGTTATATCATACGATTCAGCGTAGGTTTGTTCTTCATGTCCTCGTCCAAAAATATAGGGGTCACCACCCTTCAACCGCACTACGTGGCCATAGTGGCGCGCACAGTGAACGATCAGCTCGTTGATTTCTTCTTGAGATTTGTATTTTCCGCCGCCTCGTTTTCCTACGTAAATTCTCGGAACGTTCGGTCGAACGTACCTTAACAATTCTTCATTCGCTAAGGCATCGTACAGTACAATATCAGCTTCCTGCAAAGCCCGCGTTCCCTTGAGTGTAATTAACTCTGGGTCACCCGGCCCGGCTCCTACTAATGTGAGCCGAGGTATTTTATTTACTGTAGCCGTTAATAATACTTTGCTCATGATGCTGAAACGGTAAGCTGTTCTTGACGCACCTGCTGAACCTTCTCTAGAAAATCTTGCGCTTGCTGCAAGTATTCTTTTGCAAAATCAGCACTAGGCTCTACTTTGTTCAGTTGTAGCACAGTGTTTTCAAAAGAATCGCTTAGTTCCAGTAACGGATGCTGACCAAAGTGCTCGCCGAACAAGCGAATGATACTCATTTGCGTATTTGTCTTTACATCGTTGGATAACAGCAGCGCTTTTGCCCCAACTACGAATGAATTATAAGCGTGGTAAATCGCATCGGCGTAGTGCTGCTCCTGGAAGTTTTCCTTCGCCCAACCGAGTTTCTCTTCCGCTTCGTAAAACAACGTAGCTACCAAGTCAATAATGACTCCGGCACACTCGCCTACTCCGGCTTCTACTTTAAAATTTTCTTGGGCGTGTCCCCAGTCAAAGTATTCGTCATTCGCTACTTCATCCAATTCCGTGAGTGGTTTCAGTAGATGATAGAAGTACATCTTACCTTGCCGTTGGTAATAATCCGCGTAGTACTCCCCGTCTAGCTGATTTTCTTCGTAATCGTCAAATAAGGTTCTCAGTAGCTGAGGAGCACGCTTACTTGGCGTTTTCAGCAGTTTTTCGGCCACCCGACCTTGTCCGTTACCGTCTACTCCCCCGCCCAACAAAACTTGCAAAGCCGGAACTACCCGCTTTTGCTTGTCCTTCAGTGAGCTGCCGTGAAAGCCGATGCTGGCAATACCGTGCTGCCCACAGGAGTTAGGACATCCGCTAATTTTTATCTTGATGTCTTGATTTTTTACCAGATCAGGGTACTCCTCATAAATTACTTTTTCTAGTGCCGAAGAAACTCCGGTACTGTTCGAGATTCCCAAATTACAAGTATCGGTTCCGGGGCAAGCAGTGATGTCGGCTACGCTATCAAAGCCTGGGTCAGCTAAATCTAAACCTTTCAGAGAAGTATACAGTGCCGGTAAGGCTTCAGGACGGACGTAACGCAGCAATAGCCCTTGGTTGATGGTAATTCGGATATCGTCTGAAGCCAGCCAGTCAATAATGGTAGCTAGCTTACGAGCGGTAGAAGTGCTAATATCGCCTAGGGGCACTTTAATAAATACTCCGTAGAAACCAGCTTGTTTCTGCTCAAATACGTTGGTCGCTTTCCACAGCGCGTAAGCCGCTTCGTCCTGAATTTTGGCATCTACCAGATTTATATCTTCCGCAAGCTGATGTTCCGGCACTTGGGTAGTATCTACGCTGTAGCTCTTCACCTTCAACGCGGCCCACTCTTCTTCCACCAACTTCATTAATGCTTCCAGGCCGAGCGATTGTAACAAAAACTTCATCCGGGCTTTACCGCGTTTGTTCCGCTCGCCGTGGCGGTCAAATACCCGCAGCACCGCTTCGGTAAATGGAATAAGCTGATCTTCGGGTAAAAACTCGTGAGCTACTTGCGCCAGATGGGGTTGCGCTCCCAAACCACCGCCAAGCATTATTTTAAACCCCCGCTCTTCTTTTTCGTCAACGGTTCGCACCTTCGGAATGGCTCCAATGTCGTGAATGAAGGTAAAGGCAGAATCCTTCTCACTAGAAGAAAAAGCAATCTTAAACTTACGCCCCATCTCCTGGCACACCGGGTTCCGCAGAAAGTACGTAAACATTTCCTCGGCGTAAGGCGATACATCAAACGGTTCTTCGGGATCAATACCCGCTTTAGGCGAAGCCGTAATATTGCGAACAGTATTTCCGCAGGCTTCTCGCAGGGTAATTTTATCTTTTTCTAGCTGCGCCCACAGTTCGGGCGTACGATCCAGACTGACGTAGTGAATCTGAATATCTTGGCGGGTGGTGAGGTGTAGATTTCCACTGGCGTATTCATCTGAGACATCGGCGATACGGAGTAACTGTTTAGGCGTAACCCGCCCGAACGGTAATTTTATGCGTACCATTTGCACACCAGGCTGACGCTGACCGTATACGCCCCGAGCCAAGCGAAGGCTACGGAAACGGTCATCGTCTATCTTTCCTTCCTGGAATAATCTGATTTTCCGCTCCAGATCAATAATGTCGCGCTCTACGACGGGGTTTTCAATTTCGGTTCTAAAACTCTGCATGGTTTAGAAGATTGGGTAATAAAAAAAGCCTTTCCTGACGGAAAGGCTTAGGGTCTATTTTAAGTAATTTTCTACTGATGTATCATCTGAACGTACTTAATCTACACCTAATACTTTCCGGTTAAGAAAAGGCATCTGACAACACCAAAACCAGCACGCGCAGCGACGAGCAGCAATTAGTTTTTCGTTGGTGGCAGAAAATAGGTGCAACATTAATTAAACATTCAGATTACAATGATACGTTTTGTTATGAACTTTTCAAAAAATCTGGGCTAAACTTCCGAAGTTTAAATAAGGTATCCTCTAAAACCTTCGGAAGTTTCTGATAAGATTAAGCCAACTGGGCATCCAGCTTTTGGGAGAGAACGCTTTTATTTACGGCTCCTACTTGCTTATCAACAATTTCACCGTTTTTAAATACCAACAAAGTAGGGATGCTGCGAATACCAAATTTGCCCGCTACTTCGGGATTAGAATCAACGTCTACCTTCCCTACTACCGCTTTGCCGTCGTAATCATTCGCTAACTCGTCTACTACTGGGGCAATCATTTTACAAGGCCCGCACCATTCGGCCCAAAAATCTACCAGCACCGGCTGATCAGAATTTATTACTTCGTTGAAGTTGCTATCGGTAATTTCTAATGGTTTACTCATATCGTTAATTATTTGAACGTTATTTTATAATCTGTATGCTTGTACGAAAAAGATTTGAAATGGATATATTTTTCTACCCTGTCTCAGCATTCATCTACTTTTGCCAGCACCTGCTCAATCATAGATTGAATCGTTTTTTGTGGATTGAGGGAAAATTCTCCAGTGGCTCGGTGAGCTAAAATAGCGTTTACACTCAGCATTCGGTGCCCTAGCAGTCGTCCTAACGCGTAATATCCGGCAGTTTCCATTTCCAGATTGCTAAGCTGCCCTGAGGTAAACTGAATATTTATCAGCTTTTCTAAGAAGCAGTTTTGTCGGCTAGCCAACCTTAGCTGTCGCCCCTGGGGGGCGTAAAATCCCGGACAAGTTACGGTATTCCCTACTTGAAACTTCGATTGAAACAGGCCCATCAATTCAGAATCGGCTTCGGCTACGTAGGGAGTAAACTCCAAATTAAGCACCGATTTCAGTTGAACCGTTGCCTGTTGGAATGATGCAAGCGTAGTGTAAGGATAGAATTGCATCAATGTATCCAACCCGAAAGCAGCTTGACTGAGCAAAATACTATCCAACGCTACTTCGGGCTGTAATGCTCCTGAGGTACCTAGCCGAATGATTGTCAACGAGCGCAGATTATTTTTTGGTTGACGTGTCTCCCGATCAATATTAACCAATGCATCTAACTCAGTCATTAGAATTTCTACGTTGTCGGCGCCCATCCCACTACTAATTACCATCAGTTGACGAGTGCCTATTCGGCCAATATGAGAGACAAATTCCCGATGAGTTACTTTCGTTTCTACCGCATCGAAGTACTGACTTACGGTGGATACCCGCTCGGGGTCGCCTACTGCAAAAATAACATCCGGCATCTGCTCAGGCTGAAGCCCCAGATGGTAGATGGAACCATCATCCCGGTAGATCAGATCGGTTTTGCTGATAGGCACTGGCAGAAGGTTCACGTTGCTAAATGGGCTTCGCCGGATTCCCGAACACTGTTGCCCCGGCTTTCACCGGTTCTACTACCACCGAGCCCGCTCCGATTCGCGCCCCTTTACCCACCGTAAGCGGTCCCGCAATGGTAACTCCCGCTCCGATAAATACGTTATCTTCTACCGTGGCTCCCGCGTGAACAACGCTTCCCGCACCTACGTGAACAAATTCTCCCAACGTGGCTTCGTAATCAACGACGGAATTGCTCTGCAAAATGCAGCCCTGCCCTACTTTGGCAAAGCTACCAACTACCACTCCGGCATTGGCAAAAATACCGTAAGAAAAGTAAGCATTACTAGAGATAACCGCTTGGGCATGAATAGCGTTGGCAGGCATTACTTTCCGCTTTTCGTTTAGCATACCAAAGTATTTCTTCCGAACATCCCGCTCATCTTCGGCTACAAATGCATCACATTTTTTACCGATGAGCTTCAAGAAGCCGTGGTCTTCGGTGCGTCCCATCACCAGCACTTCATTGATTTCGGTATTGTGCAGTTTTTCATCGTCATCCAGAAAGCCGTATACCACTACGTTGTTAGACTGAAAAATTTCTAAGGCAGCTTTGCCTAAACCACTGGCTCCGAAGATGATAATCGGATTTGTATTCATAGTGCTATGTAGATTTGTATAGTTTTTGTCGTAAGACATTCATGTAAGAACATAATTAATCACGTTCTTACGATACATTCAAAGATAGAAGGTTCTGATGAAAATATTCGTACTAATTAGCGGACTGTTAATTTGTTCTTTACTGGTTAACGGCCAAAGTAAAGAGGAGCCGTTCATTAAAGTTTCGGTAGCCGAACAAAAGCTGTACTTGATGGAAGGCGGTCAGCCATTGAAGCAGTACCCGGTATCCACCTCAGCATATGGCATTGGCAGTAAAGCAGGAAGCAATAAAACTCCGTTAGGTAAGCATGAAGTAATTAGCAAGTTCGGAGATAATGCCCCACTTGGAACGATTTTCAGAAGTCGCATTAATACCGGCCGCACGGCTAAAATCTATACCGATGATACTGATTTGGAACAAGATGATGTAACCACTCGGATTCTTCGCCTTACCGGATTGGAACCGGGCAAGAACCAAGGTTCAGGAGTAGATTCGTTCTCTCGCTACATTTATATTCATGGCACGCCCGAAGAGGGACTGATTGGTCGCCCCGCATCTCACGGCTGCATCCGAATGAAAAATACCGATGTGGTAGAACTGTATGATTTGGTAGATGAAGGAACGCTGGTAGTGATTGAGCGTTAAAGACAAGAAGAGTTTTTCTACCCGTAGCCTTCCAGTTTTTCATCAATTGACATTCTCTCGTATCTTCGCAGCAAAACCTAACTAAGTACAAAAATGGAATTACAAATTGGCGATACTGCCCCTAATTTTGAAGCTCAGAACCAAGAGGGCGGAACCATAAAACTGTCTGATTATCAAGGAAAGAAAGTAGTTTTATACTTCTACCCTAAAGACAATACTCCCGGTTGCACCGCGCAAGCCTGCAATTTGCGGGACAATTATTCGGCGCTACAGCAG
Source organism: Tunicatimonas pelagia (assembly GCF_030506325.1). Classification (NCBI taxonomy): domain Bacteria; kingdom Pseudomonadati; phylum Bacteroidota; class Cytophagia; order Cytophagales; family Catalimonadaceae; genus Tunicatimonas; species Tunicatimonas pelagia. Next base: position 1,254,056 of record NZ_CP120683.1, read on the forward strand.
GCCGGTTACGAAGTTATCGGCGTAAGCCCCGACGGCGTGAAGTCTCATCAGAAGTTTATTGAGAAACAGGAACTACCCTTCACGCTGATTGCCGATGAAGATAAAGCGGTGAACGAGCAGTACGGCGTATGGCAAGAGAAATCGATGTACGGCCGTAAATACATGGGAACCGTCCGCACCACCTTTGTTATTGACGAAGAAGGAAAGGTTGAGGACATTATCAAAAAGGTTAAAACCAAAGATCATACTGCTCAAATTCTTGGTTAAGCAATTACACCTGGTTCTAAGTTAGTTTGGGTTTACCTAAGAGAGGTAGTTCTGTTGAGCAACTAAATGCTCGCCTTTTCGGTAAACCTTACATACGTAGGAAATACGACTGAGTAGCTTTTTCTAAGAGACGGCGAACCACTAGTATTGCACCCAACAACTATCGCCTTTTCTCAGACCACATAAACCCATGAATAAAGGCTGCTTTTGTGTAATGGTGTCGCGAAGGTAAATAATGAGGTCACCGAAGCACTAGTAGATTAAGTAAGGTTTTAATTGTATTTATCTTATTTTATTGGCTAGTGCACACGGTACCAGGATTTTATTATACCTGCTAAACTAAACAAACCAACGTCCATTGTTCATTTGCCGGATGGCACTCAGTAAACGGAAGTAAACAAAGTAAAACCCGGAGGTGAAAGCCTTCGGGTTTTATGTTAAATGCTGATCCAAATTCTCTTACTAATACCTAGCTGAGTTGCTTAGCCCGCTAGAGCTTGCTTTGGTACCAAGTTCCTGCCATTAATACGGGTAAAATACTTAAGGGAACCATCCAAACAATAGGTTTAGCTACGTAAAGAATGAGCCAATTTTCAGGTAAGCTGTGCCAAATAAGTTGATTTGCTAGTGTAAAAGAGGAGGCTACCCCGGTAGAAAGTAGCACTACGGCAATAGCGGTGGTGTAGCACCTCCAGTAACTCTTTCTACCTTTCGTAAGAATATTCACCGCTAGCTTTTGTCCTAGCAAATACGAAAAAAGCAAGGTGCTCAGGATAAATACTGAAAAAGTAGGTAAACCAATCCACTCAAAAATCCCACCTAAAAAGCTAAGTGATCCGGTGGATGAGAGTAAAAAAGTGAGTGCCAAGCAGCCTATCGCCAGCTCAGTGACTAGTGCTGCTTGTACGGCATATTTTCTTCCTATCTGCTGAGCTTCAAAAATAGTAGTCATAGCGTGTTGGGTAAAGGGGATTATTCTAACACTATTTTATCAATCATCAATTTAAACGTTTCTTCCTTCTTGTTTCCTATCAGAAAGGCTATTTCTTCTAAATAATCTTGCTGAAAGTTGGGTTGGTCTAGTTTTCTTCCTCTGAACGCGGGATACATATCTGCCAGTGGAATTACAATCTCTTCCCACTCACCAGAAGTGCTAAAAGTGGCAATGTAGGAGTAGCGATCTTCGGCACTGGCTTTCACTCTAAACTGATACTTTTTACCATCGCCTCGTAGTTTAATACGAACTGTAGTAGCAGATTTTACAGGCAATTTGTTGAGTCGGTAGCGCACTGAGGAGAAGCCCCCGTTATTTTCTAACGAAACTTTGCCGGCAAAAACCCCGAAGCCATCTTCACTTACAGTAAATTTTCCCGATGACACTCCACCCATTACTCCGTCATCTACCACTCGCCAGTGCTGAATATCTGTGTCTGTCGTAAAATCAAAGATTATTTGTGAACTCATGGACGTAATTAAGAAAATAATGTATGCTGGGATTCTCACGATACCTACTGTTTTTAACGTAAACACTGTACTAAGAATAATGATTAGCGAATTGCTCGCGACAGTGCTTTATTTGGTAGCAACGATATGTACGGTAGGAAATAAGTAAGGAGCAATCCGTCGCCGTAAACGAGCTGTTACATTCTTGAATAACCGCTCAGTAGTTCGGAATATCCAAAAAGGAAGGGGAATGCGGATACCGTTTAGGAACCAGTAGCATTGGTAATGACTGAAATCTACTTTTTTTAGTTGCTCAACAGTAGCAGTAAACGTACTTTCATTTAGATGAAATCCGGTAGGCGTATCGGTAAAAAAGCGCGAAATATCTTTTGGCCCCCGATAAATATGCGGATACCGAAACGAATATTTCCCCCCTGGCACTAGTAAATGATGTGCCAAAGCATAGTGTTCGGGTACATCTTCTGGATGCAAATGCTCAATAAACTGATCGCTAAATAGTACATCAATTGTATTGGGAGGCATGTTCAACTCGTAACCATCGTACACGATCAGTTCAAAGTTTTGGGGGCGAGTGCGCTGAGGATCGGCCTGATCGGATATATCCATTCCGTAGACTCGCTGCACTTGGTTAGCCACATAGAAGCAAAACTCGCAGTCGCCCGGGGCAAACTCAGCAAAAACAGTTTGCCTGTTGAGCAAACCACGCATCATTTTTATCTTATTCTTATTTCTCTTGCGAGTAACTTCCGGATCAGACCGTTTGGTTAAACGAGGGTGATCGGGTACTTTTTCAAAGAGCTCGTCGTACATTACCCGAAACAATGCTTTTCGCTCTTCGCGGTTAGATTTTCTCAACTTGTCGGCTAACGCCCGCTCTACTTCGTAGTGGTTTCTTATTTGTTTTTTGGTTCGGACAGACATGTAGTATATTTTACAAGTGGTAGTTAATCAGGTAGTAGGTGATATTACTATCTAAAGCACCCCTTACTTGTTGCGACTGAGAGCAAATAATATAGGAACATTCTTCTTATCTCAAAAACTATTTTCTATTCATCAGTAGATTCATTGCTGTTTAGCAGGTGTTCAAAGCAAAAAAAACGGGTTCAGCATTACGCATAAAAAAACAGGGTACCTATGAGCACCCTGTCTTTTTACTTGGATTAATTATGATAGTAAGAAAGACTAGTTCTCAATTTCTTGCTCAATACCTTCCATCTCTTGTTCAATTTCATTGAAGGCATTGCTTACTTCACTTTTAATATCTCCCCAGGTTTCAGCAGTAGAATTCTCTAACTGGTTTAGATCCTCTTTTAACTCGTCAATATTCTCCTGGTATTCAGCTTTTGCTTCATCAGAGGCATTCTCCATATCTTGCTCTAACTTAGCAATCTTATCGTTTAACTTAGATTCCCATTCATCCTGCTCGGCTTCCCAGCTAGCAGCGGTCTCTTCAATCTCATTACCAGCTTCTTCCATTGCTGCCTCAGTTTCATTAGCTGCTTCGTTGGCAGCATTCTGAGTGGAGTCACAAGCAGTGAATACCGCCAAACAAAATGATCCCGCGAAAAAATAAGTAGCTAGTGTTTTGAAATTCGTTTTCATAGTTCTTAAAAATTAAATGTAAAAAGTTTGATTTTAGTATAAATTAATTAGCCGATTGGCCGTTCCCATGGTGAATTGTCATCTCGGAGAGCTTTTCTCCTCCCTTTATTCCGAAATCTAACGTCCGGATTGGGAACGGAATTACAATATCGTTTCGGTCGTAAACCTGCTGAATAGCAATAATTGCATCACTCTGCGCTTGTAGAAAATCGGGTTGCTTAGGTGATTTAGCCCAAAATCGCACAGTGAAGTTGATAGAACTACCCCCAAATTCATTGTAAAAGAGCGTAACATCTTTGCTCCTGTCTATGCTATCCAGTTCACTAAGTGTGTCTATTGTCAGCTTCTTTACTTTCTCTAAGTCGTCTCCGTAAGATACTCCCACACTTAAATCAACTCGCCGATCTTTCGTGCGAGTATAGTTAACCACCGGATTTTCAAAAATGTTTTTGTTGGGAATTAAGACATCCAGCCCCTGGAATGTAGTAATTGTGGTCGTTCGTAGATTGATATCGCTCACCTTACCGAAGTAATCAGCACTCTCAATAGTATCGCCAATCTTGAATGGTTGTCTAACCGCAATTAAGATTCCGGAAATAAAATTAGCAGCAATATCTTGAAAGGCAAAACCTAACGCTAGACCAATAATACCAACCCCCGCCAGTAAGGTAGCCACCGTATCTTTTTGTCCCAATACACCCAGCGCAATGAATATACCAGCCACAATAATAGCAACATTGACGAGCGTGACCAGCAGGTTATTTACAGCCTCGTTGGCTGAAACGCGCCCCAGTATCTTAGCCATTGTACTCTTTACTACTTTGGCTAGTAGTATAAAGAGCACTACAATCAAGACGGCCAATACTAAATTAGGCAGATTAGAAACAAATGACTTTACCCATTCTTCTAACGTACCCGTAACGAGTCCCCAAAGGTTCTCAATATTGAAATTCATGGTAAATAAAGGTAGTAGGAAAAAATCAGCGCAAAGAAGTAGAAAAAATCATAAAAAGTTCAAATTAAGGTGAATGTCTTCAATTAACTTCGTTCTTGTCTCTATTGCTTACCATTCATCAAAAAAAGTGAAGACCCTAAAAAATTTTGCGCTGTTTTAAAAATCGAGAACAATCTTGTTAGAAGTTGATGTATCGTTTCTTCTTCTTAGCCTGCTTGAGTGACTTTTGGCTGCGCTTAGAATAATCATCAATAGCCTGACTAACTGAGTCGAGCAAGTTATAGATGCCTTCATTCAAGGACTTCTCTACATCCGTACGAACACGGCTACTCTCCTTGTTCAACTTCTTGCGGGTACTGTCCCCACGGTCGGGAGCCATCAATACACCTGCGGCAATTCCAGCTAATGCTCCAGCAATAATTCCTGATAGTAATCTCATAAGATAAAAAAAGTTTAAATGTTTACCCCTGTATACGAAAATCCTGTGCCAGGTTTCAGTTTATCCTCTTTTTCTGCGTTTTTGGCTAAAAAAAGCGAGCAAGCCATACTTTTCTGGAAAATTCGTAAGGATAAATGATAAATAATCTATGATTATCTGAGAAATTTTTTCTACGCTTTGGGGAAGCCTGTCCTTTTTTCCTCAGTAAGGTTAGTTCTGAATAAAGAGCAAAACTAGACTATTATTTAGTCGTCGTTTGAATGAGCAAATAGCTTCCAGGTGCTTCGTAAGCAAGATTTCACCTAGCTTATTTTCTTGGAAGCGATGCAATAACTTAAGCTTTGGCAGGATATTTTGACTAGCAAGAGTGAAATATTTTTTGAATCTAAACATACGTTGATATGTCACTTTTAATGATTATTCTAGCCATTTTATTACCTCCGCTAGCTGTCGGACTACAGAAAGGACTTTCTGGATCGTTCTGGCTTAATGTACTTCTTACCATCGTAGGCTGGGTACCTGGTGTAATCCACGCATTTTTTACTTTAAAATAATCATATCCCTAGGCTACGTCCTAGGGTTTACTTTTAACTCTCAATACCATGAATGTAACATTAGATCAAACCAAAGATGAATCCATCAGAAAGATAGCCCGGGTAGGGATGTTTGCTAAAGGAGTCGTCTACGTAATATTAGGGGTACTAACTGCCATGTATGCCTTTGGCTCGGGCGGGCAAAAGGCGGGAAAAGATTCTGCGCTGAAATTTGTCTACGAACAGCCTTTTGGAAAAGTATTATTAGCAGTGCTAGCTGCCGGATTAATTTGCTACGTAATATGGCGATTTGTCCAAGCCTTCCGCGACCCAGAAGATAAAGGCGACGATAAGCAGGGAATTGGCAACCGTATTGGTTATGCTGCCAGTGGTGTACTCTATGGTGTATTTGCTTACGAAGCAATTCGCATGTTATTTACCAGTGGTAGCTCGGGTAGCGGAGGAAGCCAGAAGGAAACAATAGTTAGTATGCTTTTAGGACAACCTTTCGGTCAGATACTAGTTGGAATTGTAGCGGTTGTATTTTTTGGTAAGGCAGCTTACCAGATTTATCGAGCTGTAAGTGGTAAATACGCCAAGAAGGTGAAAGATAGTGAACTAGACTATCGGGTGAAGGATATATTGCGTAAAGCAGGTTATGTAGGATATGTTGCTCGTGGAATTGTAATTGCTATCATTGGTTACTTCTTCCTGCGAGCTGCAATTGAATCTAACCCAAATGCTGCCGGAGGAACTCAGCAAGCATTTGACTTTATTCAGTCTAGTAGCACCTGGGGAACGATACTATTAGGTATTATTGCAATTGGTTTAGCATGCTATGGTGTATTTATGTTTGTGAAAGCTCGCTACCGCGTATTGCCTAGCAGTATTTAATCAACCAAATAGAAATGAGTTTACTAGGAAAAATTAGAGAAAACTTTGACGATGAAGAACAACTAAATAACTGGATTATTGGCGGGGCAACCATGATTAGTGCGGTTCTGGTTAAGCGCATTATTGAGTTTGGCTGGCGACAGGCAACTCGTGAAGAACCGCCCAAAAATCCAGCAGATCGTGATGTTTCGCTCCAGCAAGCATTAGCTTGGACTCTTATAGTAGGGGTCACTTCCAGCTTAGTTAAATTGCTTATTAGGCGAAGCATTACTTGGGATGTTCGTAAATCTTAGAATTATACATGAAAAGCGTGTTGTATTATTACAACACGCTTTTTTTTGCTTTCTGACTAACATAACCGACTACCTTTGAGTTAAATAGTAGTAACTTTTTAAACGAGACAGGCTTCTGTCGTCAGACGATAATTTTTTTATACTAATTTTTTAAACCGATGATACAGCAAGGATCAACAGTTAAGTGGAAATGGGGCAACGGGGAAGCTCAGGGAAAGGTAACCGAATCTTTTACCGAAGAAGTGACCAAAACCATTGATGGTAGCGATATTACCCGCAAAGGCGAGTCAGGAAATAAAGCCTTGCTTATAGAGCAAGAAGATGGTTCGCAAGTGCTAAAGTTAGAAAGCGAAGTAAGTAAAGCATAGGCTTTTTCATTATGGGATTTCCTTTAATGAGTGGGCTCCCACAGGGTTTAATCTATCAGGACGATTCGCAACCTGGCTACTTACGCAAAAAGTGGGGACGGGGTCACTCGTATTTTGATAAGCAGGCTAAGCTACGGGAAGAAAAAACGCTAACTTGGATACAATCCTTGGGCATTCCACCCGACTGGGATGATGTGTGGATATCCAAAGATCCGAACGGACATCTGTTAGCTACTGGCTACGATGCCAAAGGCCGCAAGCAGTACTACTATCACCCTTCCTGGGCTGAATACCGAAACAAAGTTAAGTTTGATAAATTGGCTTTGTTTGGTAGAAAGTTACCAATTGTTCGTTTGAAAGTAACGAAAGACTTAGAAAAAAGGGGTTGGCCGAAAGAGAAAGTGTTAGCACTTATTCTTCAGGTGCTCGACGAATACGGTATACGCATTGGGAATGAGCAGTATAAACGAGAGAATAAGACCTTTGGACTTACTACATTACGAAGAAAGCATCTCGATTTTGAGGAGGGTCACGCCCGCTTAGAATATCGAGCTAAGAGCGGTAAGTACCGCAAGATCAATATCAAACAGAATCAGTTGGTTCGGCTAATTAAGCGTTGTTCGGAGCTGCCTGGTTACGAAGTTTTCAAGTACCGGGGGCAAGACGGAAAATACCACCATATTCGTTCCCAAGATGTAAATGAGTACTTGCAAGATATAGTGGGTGAGCAATTCACCTGCAAGGATTTTCGTACTTGGCACGGTACCGTCACCGCCATTGATAAGTGGAAAGATGCTCAAGCACTACAGACAAAAAATCCTCGCCTGAAGCTAGAAACCACCATTATAAAGCTAGTTGCCAAGGAATTAGGTAATACTATTAGTGTGTGCCGTAAGTATTACATTCACCCGGAAGTACTAAAAGCCTTGTTAGAAAACACATGGGAAGTGGAAAAAGAACTCAAAATAAAGCCGACCCATCTCAAACAATTGGATAAGTATGAGATAACCGCTCTAAGCATTATCAGCTAGTTGGGAAAAATTCTTTTTGCTTAGGAAAAGCAATAGTGAAGCAAGTACCCCTTCGTAGCTTACTATCTACTGATATTTTAGCTTGGTGGCTATTAACAATATTCTGAGTAGAGGTAAGGCCTAACCCCATTCCACCCCGCTTACCGGTATGAAAAGCATCGAACAGTTTATCTAAGTCAGCTGCGGCTATTCCGCGTCCGTTGTCGGTTACAACAATATACTCAGCTTGATCGTCTTCCTTAGTTTCTATCGCAATGTGTCCGGTTTTAGGCTTCACTGCTTCTATGGCATTATTTACAATGTTGAGGAGAGCCATCACTAACTTATCTTGGTCAAGCGGAATAGCTTCTAAATGATGATTGAGTTTAAGCTCAACGTGTACTTCCTGTAATTTCACCCGGTCGGCGGTAATGCTTAGTGTTTTTTCTACTACTTCGTTCAATGAGCCGGGCTGAAGAGAAAGTTGAGAAGGTTTGGAGGAATTGAGCATCGCGGTAATCAGCTCGTTAATGCGTTGCGTATTCCGGTAAATAATATCTACGTAAACTGTTAGATCATCCCGATCTTCAATTTCGGTACTAAATTGCTCTAACGATAAGTTGATATTGGTGAGCGGATTACGTACTTCGTGGGCAATACTGCGGGCAATATTGGCGGTCATCATCATTTTTTCTAGCCGGATTAGCTCCTGCTGCACTTTCTGCTTTTCAGAAATATCTGTAATAATACCTTGATAGCCCAATAGGTTTTGCTCAGAGTCTACCAAGCGTGCCGCCGATAAGTTACAGATTACAATATTCTGGTTTTTGTGCTTTAGTCTTACCTCGAAATCAATAACCTTCCCATCGGTGGTGAGTGATTGGTACAGGTTGGGGTACTCGTCGGGATAAGCAAAAAGATCACTGAGGGAAAGCTGTTGAAGTTCAGGTAATGTATAGCCGAACAGCTTCTCCATTGCGCTATTTGTGTTGATGAATAAATCTTCTTGGTCTGTGATATAAATAGCATTGACCGACTGCTCGAACAAGGCGCGATATTTCTGTTCTTGAGCAAAAAGCTTATCTACTATCCGAGAATTATTTAAGGCGTACCGAATGCTACGCTCAATAATCATGGTGTTCAGCCCATCTTTCACCAAATAGTCTGCTGCCCCCATTTCCATAGCCTGATGGTCAATTTCGGCAAAACCCTTTCCGGTAAGCATAATAATCGGATTCCGAACTCCTTGCTCAATACCCGTTTTCAGCAAATCCAATCCACTCTTTTCTCCCAATCGATAGTCAATGAGATACACATCAAAAATATCCTGCTTTAGCTTCTGCACCGCTTCATCGTAATTATCTACCCACGTAATCGAAAAATCGGTTGTTTTGATGTCAGTTAGCAGGTCCCGGGTGATGATATAATCATCTTCGTCATCATCTACCAGTAGTACATTTACTTTTTCTTGATGCATGAGTTGGGGGAATCACGTTTTATAAATGCCTTAGCTCAGTATTAAAATAGGTGGTACGCGAGAGAAGAGCCTCAGCTTTTCTTCCGTTGAGGTAGCTCAACAATACCAAACCAGTAGGTACCAATTGCTTTAGTCACTTCTACCAAACCTTCAAAAGTAACTGGCTTAGTAATAAACGAGCTAACTCCTAAATCGTATGTTTTAAAAATATCTTCCTCGGCCTTGGAGGTGGTGAGTACAATTACCGGAATATGCTTTAGCTTAGGATGTGCCTTGATTTCAGCCAATGCTTCCCGACCATCTTTACGGGGCATATTCAGGTCAAGCAAAATAAGCCCTGGTTTGGGGGCATTAGTGTCGTTGTATTCTCCTCGGTGAAGCAGATAGTCCATTAGCTCTTCTCCGTCTTCCACAAAGTGTAAGTCATTGGCTAAGTAATTTTCTTCTAAAGCATCTTTAGTCAGAATACGGTCATCTGGGTCATCATCGGCCATTAAAATCGTGATGGTTTTATAGCTTTTATCGCTCATAACTGGGTATTCTGTTGTTGTGGTAAGATCATATGAAAGCTTGCTCCTTCTCCCACTTCGCTGGTAGCAAAAATATCGCCTTGGTGATTATCAATAATTTTACGACAAATGGCTAACCCAATGCCCGTACCGGGATAGTGGTTTCGCCCGTGCAATCGCTGAAAGATATTAAAAATCCGATCTAGGTACTTTTCTTCAAATCCAATACCATTGTCCTGAACAATGATCTCCCGAGGATTATTAAGCTTGCTATACGCCCCTGCCAATGTCTCCGACAATTTACCCGATGTGATTTTAATGTGCGGGGCAGTCCCTTCCTTTTTAAACTTAATAGCGTTGCTAAGTAAATTCTGAAAAAGCTGACGTAGCTGAGTAGCTTCTCCTTCTATAGTCGGTAGATTTTCTACTTCAATAATAGCTTCTGCTTCTCCAATGGCTGTTTCCATATCGTTCAGCACCGCGCTAACTAGATCATTTAAGTCTACCGGTTCAAAACCATTCTGAATGCGCCCTACCCGAGAGTACTTTAGCAGATCATCGATGAGTACCTGCATTCGCTGAGCCGCATTTTGCATTCGGGCAAAATAGTCCTGCCCGGTATCATCCAATTGATTCGCGTAGCGCGTAGTAATTCTGTCGCCAAAAGCCCGTATTTTACGCAGTGGTTCCTGCAAGTCGTGCGAGGCTACGTAGGCGAACTGCTCCAGGCTCTCTTGCGTGCTCTCTAGCGCGTAAAGTTTATTACGGAGCTCATCTTCCGACAGGCTAAATACTCCAATATCTTCGGTCACAATTAGGCTACCGAAAACCTCGCCGGTATGGTCGTGAACGGGTACAAAAGAAACCCGGTAAATAGCATCATCGTGAGTAACCTCTCGCCGAACCGTTTCTTGCTTGAAATTCTTTTTACAATTGTCCTTGATTTCGTCTAACGCTGCCGGATCCAGCTTTTCCGATAGTTCGGTATCTAGCTCGATAACTGAGACCGAACCAAATGCTTTTAGTGGTCTACCTTTGCTAAATTGTACCCGAAGGTTACGGTCTACCAACAATAAGTCTAAGTCGGGCAAGGCTTGAATCAGTGCTTTGTACAGGCTTTCGTTACGGGCACTTTCCTTTAAAAGCTGCCGGTACTCACCAATATCGGTAAATTGTACTACTAGATTGGTTCCTAACCGAAACACATGGTTTCTAAACCAGGTATCTAAGCCTTCGCCTTGGTAGTGAAATTCTGAACGAAAACTATCGCCACTCTCCAGCACACGCACGTACTGTTCAAATAGTTTACTGCCAGCGAGGGTAGGAAAAGCAGTGAGCAAAGTACTACCGATCAAATCTTGCTTTCGCCTTTTGATTGTCTGTAGAGCCAGTTGGTTGACCTGTTCGTACTTAAGATCTGTGATTTTGCCCTGTTGATTATGAACTGGGCTGAATATGAGCACCCCGTTTTCAATGGCCTCAAATATATCGCTAAACAGGGTTTCATTCATAGGTGAAAAAAGAACGTTAGCCGGGAGCAGTTAGTGGTAGTGCCTCGGCATCTGACTATAAATCTATGTTATAAGACTTCATTTTATTGTACAGGGTTTTGCGGTCAATTTTTAGTACGCTCGCTGCTTTGGTCTTATTGTATCCCGTTTTTTCTAATACGCTGATAATTGCGTCGCGCTCCGCTATTTTAGAAACCGACTTCAAATTATCTGGCTCAGAAGCAGCCTCTTCGGGGGTAATGTCCTCAAAGTAGGCCGGCGTTCTGATTTCTTCCGGTAGGCAGTCAGAGGTAATACGATCACTGTGGGCTAACAGCACCGCTCGTTTTACTACGTTATGCAGTTCGCGCAGATTGCCGTGCCAAAAGTAAGCCTTCATTTTCTGCATTACTTCGTCTTCAAATCCCTCTACTGACTTGTCCAGCTCATGGTTGGCATTCTCAAGGAAATACTGGGCAAAGAGCTTAATATCCGTCTTACGCTCCCGCAGGGGTGACAGCTCAATCCTAAACTCATTGAACCGATGATAAAGATCCTCCCGAAAGTCGCCTTTTTTCACAGCGTCAGAGAGATTTTCGTTAGTGGCCACAATAAGGCGCACATCAATCGGAATATCTTTAGTACTGCCCAGTTTCTTAATTTTTCGCTCCTGAATGACTCGCAGTAGCTTTATCTGGTTTTCGTACGAAAGATTCCCGATCTCATCTAAGAACAGAGTGCCACCGTTAGCGGTCTCAAAACTACCCGTTTTATCGTTTAAAGCTCCCGTAAATGAGCCCTTTACGTGTCCAAATAGTTCCGATCCGGCTAGGTCTTTAGGCAGTGCACCGCAGTCAATTGCAACAAATGGCTGCCCTTTTCGCTTGCTGTAGTTGTGTATTTCGTTAGCAACAAACTCCTTTCCTGTTCCGGTTTCTCCCTGAATAATCACCGACATATCAGTTGGGGCAATTAGGCGAATATGCTGCATCACCTGTCGCGACTGCGGGCTCTCGCCCGTGACAAACCGCTTGGTTTTAGGAGCTCTCGCTACCTTTGTTTTAGATTTCTTACTAGCTATTGCCTGCTTGATGGTTAGTAAAATCTCATCAGGATATAAAGGCTTCGTAACGTAGTCGTAGGCTCCCAGCTTAATTGCTTTTACCGCTATTTTCACATCAGAATAGCCAGTAATAACGATAATAGCGGCTTTGGGATTGGTGATTTTAATTCGAGGAATCAGCTCTATTCCGGTAGTGTCAGGTAGCTTAAAGTCGCAAAGTATCAGATCATATATTTCTTTCTTGGTAGCATCAAGCGCTTCATCGCCAGCACTAGCCGTGGCAGTATCAAATCCATTTTTAGCCAAGAACTTATCAAGTAGCAACCTGATATCCTGGTCATCATCTACTATTAAAACTTTACTCATTGAGTAGGGTAGAAAAATCGTTTGTAATTGAAAAAAGTGTAAAGAGGTTCTGCTAAGATAGCTATTTTTCCTATCTAGTAATAATTCAAAAACAAAAGCAATTGTTTGAAATGGGGATTACAGATTGAGCTCGGACAGTATTTGTGAGATATTTTCTCGGTTGAAGGGTTTGGTAATGAAATGATCAAACTGCCGACTCTGATTCCTTATTTGCTCTAAGATACTTCCGTGGGCACTAATCATTACAATTTTGGCCTGTTGGTGCTGATCTTTGATAAGAGGAATGATGTGGTGGCCTAAACCATCGGGGAGATTTAAATCAAGAAAGACTAAATCGAAGGGTTGTTCGCTATATATTTTTCGTACTCCATCATCTATCGTGTGGACATAATCGGTCTGGTAGCCCATCTGAGATAGCAGAGTAGCAAGCAGAAAACAGATTTCCTCCTCATCATCAAGTATCAAAATTCGCTTCTCGTTCATCTCTCTAGTGGGCTGTTGCTGTATGGGTTGGTTCTAATAAATAAAAGCTTAAACTATATTACGAGGATAAAAACTATGCCAAAATACCACGCTATTTGCTCCGCAAAGGCTAGACTAAAGACTCTAGCTATTTTAAGCGGTTTTTATATCTAAATACAGAAAAAGAAAATTTATGATACGAAACGGATATTTTTTGCACTGATGTCTTCCCTCTACAACAATTGGGGAAAAAATGCCTATTCGGTTGATGAATATCCGTAAAGCTCCCGTGCAAAGCGTAGGTGGATAAAAGCTGCTTAATTATTCGTTTACCAGTACCCCTGTTTACTTTCTTATTAATAGCCCAAAGAACCAAATGAATTTTTATTTTTACTGCTAATACTAAACTTTAGAACCATTATGAAAACTCAGAACTATAACCCCAGTCCTTGGGAACAGACCTTTGCTCAAATTATTACTGACCTAAAAGATACGATACAAAATCAGCTCTCAGAAGCTAAAATTGTGGATGTCCATACCGAACTGGAAGTAGACAACCCATCGGTACGCTTTAATTTGGAAGATAGTGACGGCGACCCGCACGAGATTGTTGTCCGGGTGATTGAACGTATCGACTAGCCTTAGCGCGCTACCGGTATGTCACCACCATCGCTCACGGCTAAAGAGCTACGGCAGCTTGCGGATACTGACTTTCTACTAACTAAAGCGGTTATTCACCAAAAAGCCGAACGTCTGCTGACAGCTACCCAAACTCAGCTGAAAGCTTACATTCAGGATAAGTCGCCCGCTTTTCCTGAGGCAGTGCTAATACGGGGAGGAAAAATTTCTCGGGGAGAGAATTATCAAAACTTACCCTATCACGTACTAGACTATCCGCGCCAACTGAGTCAAGATGCTATTTTTACCCTGCGTACCATGATTTGGTGGGGCCACGAGTTAAGCATTACCTGGCATATGGCGGGGCATTCTCTGCAACAGTTTCGTGCCCAACTAGAAAATAAATTGCCCCTTATGAAGCAGTGGCATTGGCAAATATGCGTGAGTGATGATCCGTGGCAGTATCACCGAATTCCATCCTACTACCAACCCGCTTTGGGTTTTGAGGAAAATACGTGGAGATTATGGCTGGAGAAACGTTCATTTTGCAAGTTTGTCGTTTTTTTTCCATTTTCTGACTGGGATGTGCTTCCCCGTAAGGCCGTTACTTTTTTAGACCAAGTTGTGACATTACTAGATTTATAGCGTTATATACCTAAACCAAGCAAGTTCGATGAGATACCTACTTTTTTACCTAACCTTTTTTTCAGCCGTACCTACCATTGCCCAAGACCGTATTACTCCCATTGATAGTCTTCGTGGACGAGGAGAACTGGTAGATGGTGAGCGAGAAGGCCGATGGCTCTTCTTTGATCAGCGTGGTCAGGTAGTGCAACGGGGCGAGTTTGAAGACGGCAAGCAGGAGGGACGATGGCAATTCTTTAACAATTACGGTGGATTATTGGGGGTAGGCAACTACGAGAATGACGAGCCTAGCGGAGAATGGAAGTTCTATTTCATTAATGGGCAGCTTAAATCAGTTAGTTACTTCAATAATGGAATTCGCGACAGCACGTACCTGGAATATCACTACAACGGCAAAAAAAGTGTAGAGGGCCAGTACCAGAGCGGAGTGGAAACCGGGGTTTGGAAAAACTACTACGAATCGGGCCGAATATATTCAGCGGGAAAGTACCTCAATGGCTTAAAGGATGGCTTATGGAAGTACTACAACGAGACCGGAACCTTGGCAGCCGAAGGAAACTACAAGCTAGGGTTGGAAGATGGTCAATGGTTCAAATACCATAGCAACGGGCAGTTAGAATCAGTAGGTTCGTTTGTGATGGGGGAAGAAGATGGACTCTGGGGCCTGTTCTACATCAATGGGCAACTGATGCAGGAAGAATCGTGGGAGGTAGGGCTGCTCAAAACAGTAAGTAAATTTTATACCATCACTGGCGACTCTCTTACGAGTGGCAGCTTAGAGAATGGTTACGGCGAGCGGCTGACCTACTACCCCACTGGCGAACTAGAGTCTAAGGGTAATTACCAAAACGGGCTACCCTACGGCAAATGGGAATACTACTTTAAAGACGGAAAAAAACTCAGTGAAGGCAATATGCTCAATGGCTATCGCGAGGGCGAATGGGTACTGTACTACGATAATGGCAACGTAGAATCTAAAGGCTCTTACGAGCGAGGCGAGAAAGCTGGCAACTGGATTTACTACAGCCGCTCCGGTAAGGTAATAGAAAAAGTCAACCACAAGCTTAAAGATGTTGTGGCCAATGAGTCTTGAGTTCTTCCCTTAAGAAATGTTATTCAGCAGCAATTAGCTATATGCGCTTACTAATCAGCAGTTAGGTTACCTACGATAGAACCAGTCATATTCTTCATCGCTCTAATTTCCCGTTTGGGAAGGTTCTCAGGATAACCATACGATAGTCCGGCTGCTTTGACCTGTCGACCTTCGCGATACAGATAAAATATGAAAGGATAATTCTTGTCCAAAGGCTGTCCGTTGTTGTAAGCCTCCTCTTGCCAGCGATAGCAATCTTCATCTGCTGATTCACAATTACCAATGGTTACTTCCATCTTAATATGAGTCAGTAAATTTTCAGCATTATACTCGATGTTACGGTACGCGATATTTACTCCTCTCTTACCAAATTCATCAGCAATCTTTTCCAATGATTTTCTTTGAAGTGAGGCTCGAATTACCAGATACATCTTCTGATCTTCGTGAAGATCCAGGTACTGTTCTATCCCCTGAATATCAGCTGAGGTTTGTGCGTACACAAAACTTGAAACAAAAAACAAGCTAGTAACTACCGAAGCTACGAACCAGAATTTCCATACGGAAAACGAGAAGAAAGATTGATTATTCATGGTAACGATTTTGCGATAATTCTTTATCATAATGAGTGATGACTAATACTCCTTGTAGTTCATTCATCATTAGTCATCACTCATTACGAAGACTGTCTACCGGATTAGCCAAGGCAGCTCTAACAGATTGAAAACTTACGGTAAGCATCGCTATCAGGAAGGTAGCGGCTATAGCTAGGGCAAAAATCCCACCCCCTATTTCTATCCGATACGTGAAGTTCTCTAGCCAGTTCTGCATCACCCACCAGGCTAAGGGGGCAGCTATTACGAATGCCAAAATCAACAGGCGAGTGAATTCTTTGCCAAACAGCCATAGGATACTTGGCAAGCTGGCACCTAATACTTTCCGTACCCCTACCTCTTTGGTTTTCTGAGCTGCCATGAATGATACTAAGCCGTACAAACCAAGGCAACCAATGATAATGGCGATGCTGGCAAAAATCTGGATCAGCCGGAAGATCATATTATCCGTTTCATAGAATCGGGCAATCTGCTCATCCAGGAAACTATATTCAAAGACATGGTTCGGAAAGACTTCCACCCAACTCGTTTCAAGATCTGACAAAGTGGACTGTAGATTGCCAGGATTAATCTTTACAGCACAACTAGAATACCAATCAGTTGAGGTAGTAATACAAAGCGGATCAATAGTCTCATGAAAAGACCTATTATGAAAGTCCTTTACCACACCCACAATAGTTCCTTCACTACCGTTGAGACCAATCCACACTCTTTTTCCGATCACATCCTCGGGGGAATGCTCTCCGAACCTCCTTACCGCGGTCTCATTAATCAAAAACTCCCGAACCGTATCCGAGGGTTGTAAGTTACGCCCGGCTACAATCTGTAAGTCAAACGTAGGAACGTACTGATGGTCACCTGCCTTCACGGTAATATCGAAGTTCTCGTTTTCGGTGCGGGAACTATAGCGTACGTCCACGCTAGCCCAGCCCTCAGAAGCCGGGGCACGACTGCAAAAGGCTATTTTTTCTACATCAGCGAGTTGGGAAATCTCCGAGTCGAGTGCGCTTATAGTCGATTTTTCCTTTTCAGGTACGGGGAGCATCACGATGGCGTCTTTGGCGAAACCCATGTCCGCTTGCCGGGAGTAACGCACCTGGTTCGCGATCACAATAGTACCGATGATCAGCAGCTGTGAAATTACAAACTGAGTGATTACCAAACCCCTCCGTAATGAGAACCCACCCGCGTGTTTCTGGGATAGTTTACCTTTCAGAGCCATAACGGGCTGAAAGCCTGCCATAATTAAACCGGGATAGGAACCGGAAAGTACGATTACAACCAGCAGCAGAATGGGCAAGAATGTAAGTAGATAAATATCCTGAAAAATGTTGATCTGAAGCTGAATATTGAGCAGTTGATTCAGGTAGGGCAGCGCTAACTGGGCGAATGCATAAGCTAATACCAGTGCCAATATCGTGATTAAGGCTGTTTCAGTTATAAACTGCCAGAAAAGTTGCCCTCGTTTGCTTCCCAGTGCCTTCCGTACCCCAATCTCCTTCGCCCGGCGAAGTGCTTGGGCAGTAGCCAGGTTAATAAAATTTACGCAAGCTGTGATGATCAGAAACAAGCCAATCAGAGACAAAGCCCACAGGTTTTTCTTGGCTATGTAACCTCCTAAATCAGGATTGAAGTGAATATCCGAAATGTGCTGAAGTTTGAACTGGTATATTTCAGCATCCCGTTCGTTGTAGTATTTTTTAGACAGTTCGGGAAAGGTTTCATTTACCTCGGAAGGTGGGACATCGGGTTTTAGCAGCATAAAGCAGTGCATACCTCCGGCTATCCCCTGCCAACTATCACCGGCTAACCACGCATTGTACTCTTTCAGGCTACTGTACGATAAATAAATTTCATCCCGACGGTCAGTGTTGATTGGCAAATCTTGCAGAACTCCCGTAATTCTGAAATCCAGCTTGTTTTGTACCCGGATCATTTGATCTATCGGGTTTTGATCGCCGAAAAGTTTCTCTGCAATCCGTTCGGTAATAACTGCTGTATTGGGTTCGGTTAGGATAGTATTTTTATCACCTTGTACCAAAGGGAAGTCCAGGATGTCAAAAAACTCTGGCTCCGCAAAAGCAATGTGTTCCTTAAATTTCTTATCGTCTTCAGAAGATGGGACAGAAACCAGCCAATCCGAGTCGCTGTAAACCATTGCTATTTTTTCGGCAAAAGTATAGTCATCGCGCAGGGCCTTCCCAATGGGTTGTGGGACGTTAGATTCTCTACTTATTTCTTCCTGGTGGAATTCGGTAGTGACGCGATAAATTCTATCAGCTTTTGAATGGAATGTATCAAAACTCAAATGGTACTTAACCAGAGTGAAGATCAGGATGGCACCAGTAATACCCAACGTCAAACCCAAGACATTAATCACCGAATAGCCTTTGTGATTGAGTAAGTTTCTCCAACCAATTTTAAAATAGTTTTGAAACATAGCTGTATGATTTATAGGTTGTATTTTACAAAAAGGACGGATAATTCCCGGTCTGAAAAGCTTTGTAACATCCTGAGCAAACCTCCAGCAGGCAGCTCTCTCTCCTTTTTCTTCTACATTCCGCTCGTATCGTTCCCATAAATCCCCCTCAATATCTTCCGCATAATCGGGATGACAGTACCAGCGGAAGAAGCGTAGGGGTAGCTTGGGTGGAGTAGATTGATTACTCATTTCTCAGCGAATCTACGGGGTTGGCGAGGGCGGCTTTTACTGATTGATAGCAGACTGTTAGCAGGGTAATAAGTAGAACAATTCCACTTGTAGTAATGAGAATACCGATACCTATATCAACCCGATACGCAAAGTTTTCCAGCCAACGGTTCATTATAAAATATCCTATTGGGGCAGCAACTAGAAAAGCAATCAAAATGAGTTTAGTGAAATCTCTGGATAGCAACATGGTAATACTACTCACCGTTGCCCCCAGAACCTTACGAATACCAATTTCCTTCGTTCGTTGAGCGACCACAAAAGAGGCTAATCCGTAGACTCCTAGCCCTCCAATACCTAAGGCGAGCATCGAGAAGAGCGTAAAGATTCGGAGAAAGCGCTCTTCCCCTTGGTAAAGAGCGTATACATCTTCATCCATAAAAGAATAAGAAAGCGATCGTCCGAAGGCCATATCTTGCCACGTAGCTTCTAAGTGTTGTATTGTTCTGATTAAATTACCTTCCACCCGAATAGCCATCAATTGCACGGCCATCGTCTGTTCGGAATGCAATGAGAAAATCATCGGTTGAATTTCAGTATGCAGTGAGGCTAAGTGAAAGTCTTCAACAACCCCAATAATCTGAGCATTTTTCCTAGACCACTCACTTCCGGTAAATGCTGCTCCAATGATCGGGGTTCCTACGGGTGACTCTAGCTCAAGAAACTTTTGGGCACTTTCGTTGATGATAAATGCCTCGGATACATCGGTAGGGCGAGTTGGTGAAAAATCTCTTCCACTCACAAAAGTAGCTTCCAACGTTGCGAAAAAATCTTGTTCTACCACCACAGTAGGAATCGTTGTACTCTCTTCTGAACCATCTAACCAATAGGGACGCCATCCTCCTACCCGTTGAGTCAGTGGTGCGTTAGCTGCCGTAATACTTATGAAGCGGCTATCTTCTAACAAGCGAGTCTTTAAAGTTTCGTACTGCTGCTGGATAGATTCGGTGGGTAACGGAACCAGCACTACTTGTTCGGTGGTAATACCTAAGTTTTCGTGACGAAGGAAATTTAGTTGTTTAAAAACCACCATTGCTCCGGTTAGCAATAAGATGGAGGCTATAAACTGGAAAGCTACCAGCCCTTTTCGTACCAAATGAATACCGCTTCCTGAATGAGTGTGACCCTTTATTACATCAACAGAGGGAAAAGATGAGATGAAGAAGGCCGGGTAACTACCTGCTAACAAACCTACTCCTAGTGCAATAAGTAGTAGATAAACAGACATAGAAGAAAAACTCAGAAGGTTTAAGGTGGTTTCTTTTCCGGTAATTTCCCGAAACAGTGGCATACTTAACTCAGCCAGAAACCCAGCAGCCACCAAGGCGATACCCACCACCAGCGTTGCTTCGCTCAAAAATTGAACGATCAATTGTTTTTTCAAAGCTCCTAATGCCCTGCGAACCCCTACTTCCCTAGATCGTTTTATTGCGTAAGCAGTAGCCAAATTGATGTAGTTGATACTAGCAATCAGAACAATTAGCAGTGCCACCACCGAAAAAAGATAAACGTACTGAATATCGCCATTGGGACTGATTTCGCCAGTTAACGCCGAGTGGAGGTGTATGTCAGTAAGGGCTTGTAGAAAGTATTTACGTTGACGAGCTTCACCTTCCCCTTCGTTTTCTGAAACGTACTGATTGATCTGCGTAGCCAACGCTCTCGGATCAGCTTTTTCTGTGAGTTGAATGTAGGTGTGGTGACTAGTACCTGTGCGATTCTCAAAAACCCATTGAGGGTAAAGAGGCTCTACAGTCTTCATTGATACTAGAAAATCAGCCTGTAAATGGGAATTACTCGGCATGTTTTCCATCACTCCGGTTACCACCACTGATAGTGTATCAAAGAAGGTGAGCGTTTTGCCAACTGCCGGAGTAGGTTGACCGAAGTACTTCTCAACCATTGTTTGACTTAGAATAACCGAGTTTGGAGCATCCAGTGCCGTTCGGGCATCGCCTTCTAGCAAGGAGAAAGAGAAAACATCCAGAAACGTGCTATCTACGTAGTAAACCTCTTCTTCGGTATACTGCTGGTCTTTGTAGGTGATAAAGGCTCCAGTAAAGTTATCAATACGTACTATTTCTTCAATCGCTGAGAACCTTTCTTCCAAATCAGAAGCTAATAAGTAAGTAGTAATTGCGCTTCGGTTGGTTGCATCACCCCCTTGATCGTATTCTCCTGCTATCCGATAAATCTGCCCAGCGTTAGTATGAAAGCGGTCAAACGAAAGCTCGTCTTTCACATATAAAACAATGAGAATACAAACTGCCATGCCGACTGCCAATCCACCTATATTAATGAGCGAATAGCCTTTATGCTTAAGTAGATTGCGCCAGCCGATTTTGAAATAGTTTTGAAACATAGCTGTATGATTTATAGGTTGTATTTTATAAAAGGGACGGATAATTCCCGGTCTGAAAAGCTTCACCACATCCTTAGTGAACCTCCAGTAGGCAGCCTTCTCTCCCCTTTCTTCTACATTCCGCTCGTATCGTTCCCGTAAATCCCCCTCAATATCTTCCACATAATCGGGATGACAGTACCAGTGGAAAAAGCGGAGGAGCCATCGAGGAGGTGAAGGATTATCGGGCGAGCTCATGATTGCGGATTAAAAGCGATAGCCGGAATGGCATTCCACAAGGCCAACCGCTGGTCTTTGGCTCCTTCCAGAGCTTGCCGTCCGAAGTTGGTAACCGTGAAGAAACGCTTTCTTTTTCCACCCCGTACCTTGGTGGCTTCCCCAAACTCAGAAGATAGATATCCTTTCTTCTCTAGCCGGCGCAGCACCGTTTGCAGTGAACCGATGCTTACTTTGCGATTCAGTCTTTTTTCCATTTCGTCGATAATAGCCACACCGTAGGCTTCGCCGTAAAGGATAGCAACCGTAAGCATCACGATTTCTTCAAATTCACCAAGATGATGTTTACTCATAATCTTTATTTACCTTAAATGTAGTTAAAATATTTAAACGATTCTTATACCCTCTCATCTTTTTGGTTCTCTGACAATTTTGATGGTGCTTATTATTTATAAGTCATCGTGCTATGCAGTAGGCGAGACTTTGTGAAGCGATCTATACGTGGCTATACCCTTAATAATGAGTGAGACGGTTGCCGCACGATAGCTTCGTCATACTTTTACGCGATGGTCGCTTGCTATGACGTTTTTTATTGCAGTTCTCTGCTATTTTTAGTCAGAGGATCATTTTTTTAGTTCAACTGAATGCTAAGTACCATTTTCGGCATAGTATCCCCCCCCCAACCTTGAGACTTCATTTCAATTCCACAATGGGGCGATTATAGGAGTGAAGTCACTAGATTGGTCACCTCGTTCACTAGATTTCAATTCCATGATGGTGCGATTAAGAATAATTGCCCAAATAGTTCTTTTTCTATCCCAGACAGATTTCAATTCCACGATAGTGCGATTAAGAGACCCCCTAAATCTGGGTAGTGTATTTAACATAAGGATGGGTTTTTTGCCAACCTCTCAAGATTATAGCGACCGACGCCCGGTGAACTAGGAAATATTTGATCGCCAAATAATGATCTTCCCAATTTTTAGAGAAAGATAATGTTTTACGGACTCACCGGGCACACCGCTGACGAACCGTATTATTGATCGGACCGCCGAGCGGACGTTCTATTATCCTAGTTTGCCACTTCCCTTCGCGCTGATGCGCTCCGGCGCCCGGTTGGCCTTTAGCGAACACAGGCACATAGGCCTCCCCATCATCAGTGAAGCATAATGCCTTCTTTCTGAGCTTTTTAGGAATACTTAACCACAGACCAAAGGCCCCTTCTTGGTCACGCCCCCCAAGGTGAAAACCCACCACGAGTCTACTACGTCGCTCGATCGCCAGCCATTCCATGGTGGCCATATCCATTCGGGACAGTCTTTGGCTCCTACAAACGACCGCGCGGCGGACCGCCACATTTCATCCGCCTCTAGGCAATAGAGGGCTAATTCAGGCTGTTCTAGTCGTCCAACGGGAAGCTCTTTATCAACCGATTGCCAGTATTGTTTAGCACGTTTGACTACCCAACCCAGACTGACGTTTAGCGTGCGGGCAATCGCCCGTAATGAGATGCGCTCTAGTAGCAGACTCTGTAGTATTTCTTCCCGCTTAAAACGTACAGAATCCGTTCTTTCTCCGGCTTGGCGTTGGCAAGAATGGCAGCGATAATTTTGCTTTCCGTAGGAAGTAAATCCATTCTTTACGATCTTGCTACTTGGGCAATGAGGACAAGTGAGCATATTATTGATGTTTTGGCGGTTCGCCGCGCGGTCAACCCAATAATACGATTTACTACCCCATTGCCAAATTCTCAATTTTTTCATCCTTATCTAAAGTACACTACCAGTTTTACTTATCTACTCTTCCTTTAGGGAATTATAAAGAAAGAATGTATGTCAAAACCTGATCAGACCACGAAACAAGAACCTAGAGTAAATCCTTTTCTTACGGATAAGGCAGACTCGCTTTGGGATAGCTTAGATAAAAACGCCAAGCCCGTATCTAAAGAAACCCTGCTAAAGAGGATTGAAAATATTAAGAAGCAGAACGAATCCAAAGGCTAAAGAGAACGCAGAACACCAACGTAAACCGGATAAGTAATTCACCATTTCCTTCAATCTGTTAACTCTTACCCCCTTCAGCTCTTCAGCTCTTCCAAAAACCCAAAACCCATACTATTATCTTCCCCCAGCCCGGCGTAGTAGGCTAGTTGTTGCACTTCGGGCGGCGCGGTTAATGTAAGGTTATAAGTGTAGCCAATAATTTTGTTCTGCTGGGGCGTATGCTGCTTTACTACGATACCTTACCTTTTTTGCGAAACGAACTGTTAAGCTTCAGTTTCCATGCTTCGGTAAAATCACGATTATTATCCGCTACTTCGGGTAGGTTTAGCCTCGCCGCTTCCGCTTTGTGTTGGAGGTTTTTTAGTAGCTGTTCAGTGTAGCCGTTATTATTTGGGATCTGGTATTGGGGGTGTTTGTGTTCGGGTAACCTTATACTTACCACCACCGGCGTAAGGATGCGGTAGCGCATAGTTTCAGTAAACTGGGGGCGCGGCAGGGCTTCAATACGGACTACTTCCAAATCTACCTGGCTAATGCGATCTCCTAGCCGGAACTGCTGCCCCATAAACAGTCCTCTAATAAAGTGCTCGGCTGCTTCGGGTAACCAGAAGCTGACACCTAGTTGTAACTCTGGCCCGTAGAAGCCTATTCTTTCTTCTTTGGCAAAAATGCGGTACGGCTCGCCCTTTAGTTGTGAGAAGGTAAATAGTTTAAACCGCCGACTGCCCACTGTATACCCTTTGTCGTGCAGAAAACGGCTAAACTCGGCATCAGCCTGCTGAATTACCCGGTACACCCAACTGTGTAGTGGGTATTGGTAGTTAATGGGTAATACCCGATGGTTACCAATAACTCGAAGAACGAGATTGAATCGCATGGTCTAAGGCATCGCGGTTTCTGTTACTTCCTTCTGCTCAGTAGCGATATAGGGAATATTATTATCCTGGATTAGCCGATTGTAGTCGGGTATCGTTTCTTCCATTAGTTGCTGGATTTCGGATTTTCGGTTCTGCCAGTCGCTCATCATATCAGTAAAACGCTGCTGCTGTCCGTTGGTCACAGGAGGCACGGAGGCATCAATAATATTCTTGAGATGCTTCAGATGGGTGTCTAGTTGATTAGGAAAGTTAATTACATCCTGAAAGGTTTTCTGCTCCATTTGTACTAGCTTTCCTTGCAGCTCGTCCACCGTATCCAGAATTTTTTCTCCAGCTTCTACCACCTCGGCGTTAAGCTCATCGTCACATAAGCGTTCGTTCATACTCTTCACTAGTTCTCGAACATTCTGCATCTTCCGTACCGATTGATACAGGTCTTTCACCGACTGATCTAAAGTTTCCAGGTGTTGTTCTTTTTCGGCTAACTGAGCTTCGGTAGCTTTCACTCGCGGGTCCATGAGCACATTAAACGATTGGGTCAGTGTGTCTTCTCCGTAGGCCAACCGGACTTGGTACTCGCCCGGCATCACGCGGTAGCTCTGCATCCCCTGAAACGGCATTAGCCCTTTTACTTCTTCGTAGTCATTTTGATAGAGGTTCCACACCCAGTGGTTCATTCCGGCTTTCTTAGGGGCTTGCTGCGGTTCTTTTTCAGCATTACTGGCGTAAGATCGGATTACTGAGTCTTCCTCATTCAGAATTTCTAGTGTCAACGCCAACGAATCATCTTCGGGTACTTCGTTCAAATAATAATAAATTGCTGTACCATTAACTGGGTTCTCGCCTAATGCCACTGCCGTAGTATCCCGGCTACCGTCGGTTTTGTAGGTGTCTCGCGGTTGAAACAGGAAGGTACTGGCTTCTTTAATACTTTCGTTAAGTTGATGCAAAGGAGTAAGATCATCCAATATCCAGAAAGCTCTACCTTGCGTAGCGGCCACTAAATCGTTACGATGTACTTGTAGATCAGTGATTGGTACTACGGGTAAATTCAGTTGAAAAGGCTGCCACTGCTGTCCGCCGTCAAACGAAGCGTACAATCCGGTTTCGGTTCCAGCGTAGAGTAAATCTTTACGCTGAGGGTCTTCTCGCACCACTCGCACAAAAGCCTCGTCGGCTATTCCATCAACTAAGCGAGACCAGGATTTACCATAGTCGGTGGTTTTAAAAATGTGGGGTGTAAAGTCATTAAACTTATAGCGAGTAACGGCTAGATACGCTGTTCCCGGTTCGTGGGGCGATACTTCTATGGTGTTAATCAGAGCTTCACCAATTTCGCTAGGGGTTACGTTACTCCAGCTTTCGCCACCATCCTGAGTGACGTGAACTAATCCGTCATCACTACCCACCCATAGTGTACTGGCATTGTGGGGTGATTCCGCCAAGTAAGCAATGGTATGGTACACTTCTCCTCCCGCTCCTTCTTTCGTGATCGGTCCACCGCCGTAATCCAAATTAGTAGTATCATTTTGGGTTAGATCCGGGCTAATTTCTTCCCACTGATTTCCTCGATTAGCAGATTTTAGCACTACATTTCCGGCGTGGTAAATCACCGATGGGTCGTGTTGAGAGACCAAAATAGGCGCATTCCAATTGAAGCGATACTTAACTTCGGCGGGCTTAGAACCCAACCCCTGAAAGGCGTAAGCCATCACATCGCGGGTTTCGTTGCGGTTGGCATCGTACTCCGATATAATCCCTTGATAACAACCGGCGTAGATATGTTCCGGATTATCAGGGTCAAATGCCACAAAGGCACTCTCACATCCGCCTACCCGATAAAAGTCTTCCCAGTAGATACCATCTTTATTCGTTCGGCTCGGGATAGCTACGGTAGAATTATCTTGCTGCCCACCGTATACGTAGTAAGGAAAGCGATTATCTACACTCACGCGGTAAAACTGAGCCGTAGGCTGATTCTGCTGAGTTGACCAACTCTTTCCGCCATCAAATGAGATGTTTGCCCCACCGTCATTAGCATTAATCATATAGTCCGGCTGATTGGGATTAATCCATAAGTCATGATTATCACCGTGGGGCGTGGATACTTGCTCAAAAGTCTTCCCGCCATCAATAGACTTCATAAACGGGGCATTGAGGACGTACACCATATTCTCATTGGTAGGGTGAGCGAAGATGTGCATGTAGTACCAAGATCGCGCCCGTAGTACTCGATCTTCGTTAATCAGTTTCCAGGAACTACCCGCATCATCGGAACGATATAGTCCACCTTGCTCCGACTCAATAATCGCCCACACCCGATCAGGGTTGGCCGGGGAAATAGTGATTCCAATCTTGCCCATAATAGAATCAGGTAAACCTGTGGTTAGCTGATTCCATGAGTCTCCACCGTCGGTAGTTTTGTAGATACCACTCCCCTCGCCCCCACTGCGGATTTTCCAGGGAGTGCGCTGATGATCCCAGAAAGTAGCGTACATCACTCTTGGATTGGTGGCGTCCATCGCCAAGTCACAGGCTCCACTGTTCTCATCTACGAAAAGGGTCTTTTCCCAACTTTTACCCCCATCTTGGGTACGATAAATTCCGCGCTCGTCAGTAGGAGCCCAAGGGCTGCCCTGCGCCGCTACGTACACCACATCGGGATTTTCGGGGTGAATCCGTACTTTAGAAATCTGCCGGGTCTTCTCTAATCCAATATTCTCCCAGGTTCTACCCGCATCAGTAGATTTGTAGACTCCATCACCGTGTGACGTTTTTACTCCTCTTACCGGAGCCTCTCCCGTACCTACGTACAGTACGTTAGGATCACTTTCGCTAACTGCTACTGAACCAACCGATCCGGTTTTGAAAAAACCGTCGGTGACATTGTTCCAACTATGTCCGGCATTGGTAGTTTTCCAGACTCCCCCGCCGGTAGCCCCAAAATAATACGTCTGAGGTTGACCGACTACTCCGGTCGCCGTAGTAGATCGCCCCCCTCGGAATGGCCCGATGTTTCGCCAACGCAAGGCATCGTAATATTTTTCGTCAAACTGAGCGGATGCTTCGGCGGATTTTGATCGCCTTTGGGCATCAACCTGATAAATACCGAAGAAAAAAATTGATAGGGTAAGTAGTAAACGTAGTAACATACGGAAGAAAGGTTGGGTTTGTAGAATAGTCCAACCCCAAAATATCAGTTCTTCCCTGAATTACCAATCAATTATCGGAAATTATCAGTAGAGGCTTATTTTGCCATCTTAGGATTGTACTTAAGCCCACCGAACCCGTACAGAAAGAGGGTTCGCGAATAGCGAAAAACAATGGGTAGGGATAGTAATACCACCACCGGAACAGTAGTGATGTAAACTATTAGCTCCGGATCGCCGAAGAAGTTGTACAAGACAAACGCGGTGCCCAGTAATATAGCCATAGTGAACGCGTAGCTGACGTACATAGCTCCGACGAAAAAACCCGGTTCCTGTTCGTACTGTACCCCACAATGAGGGCAACTTTTATGGGTAGCCGTAAACTTAGCAGGTTTCTGAAGGAAAGGATACTGAAAAATGTCCCCAGTACGACAGCGAGGGCACTTATGATTGAGGATAGCTGATCCGACGGATTTTTTTTGCATTAGCCGCACGACTTTTTTTATACCAGAAAAATGCGATAGTCCCAAAGATTAGATATGGAGCTACAAACAAATATAATATACCAAAATTAAGACCAGAAGCTAAGGCAGTTTCACCATAACTCACATTATTTTCTACCGTAGCTCGGCACATAGCACACTGCGCCAACAACGATTGAGCTGATCCAGCTATTAAAGTAACAGTTACTGTAAGAAATTTGATAAATCGCACCATAATAATCTTAAAACGTAGTAAGCCTGTTTTCAGTTCTCAGAAGTTGTTTCAATTAATTCTTTTGGTCAAAAATGGCTGAAATTAAGCCATCTTATTTTTCTCTCAAAATTTATAACTGAAACAGCTTCTTAAAATCAGCCGTAATATGAGCCGATCATAAATCACTTGGAAAATTAAAAACTATGCCCCCACGGAAAAGCTACTAATACCACAGGAGGCACCGCAGGTGATGATCTGGAAAAAGAGTGAGAAGAAACCAAAGTCAAAATACAAATGTTGTTTGGGAGAAATTAACGGTCAGAATCAATGAGTGTCAAAACCCAGTCGTATCCTACGCTTCTTACCAATCGTCGGGCGATCAATATACTATCCATCGTCATTCCGGTAGCTGTTGCCCTGCTAATCGGCATTCGGCAGAAAGTGCCGCTCGGCGAATGGACTTCCGCTTTACCACATGCAATCGGTATTATCAATGCAGCTACTTCGTTACTACTCATTGCCGCAGTGGTGGCCATTAAGCAACAGAAGGTAGAATTGCACCGCAAGCTGATGACAACCGCTTTTGCACTGGGAGCTATTTTCTTGGTGACCTATATTACTTATCATATTTCTAATCCTTCCACGTCCTACGGTGGTGAAGGAGCTATACGCTATCTTTACTATTTTCTGCTAATTTCGCATATACTACTATCAATTGTGGTGGTGCGCTATGTGCTGTTAGCTATGTACTACGCGCTTAATAAGCAGTTTGGCGATCATCGGCGGATTGTTAAGTTAGCATTTCCTATTTGGCTCTACGTATCCATCACCGGCGTAGCAGTGTACCTAATGATTAGCCCGTATTATTGATTAAGTACTGATTTATGTTCGGTACGGTGGTACGCTATATCTGCTATCATTTGGTAGATATTAGCTCTGCTTGATAGTGCAATAGAAGGATCAGAGTTTAGCGTATCATTCAGAGAGAAATGAAACACACCCTATCTTCCTTCAACACTTAACTTTGTAGGAGAAAAAAGAAGGTGGAACTACTGCTAACGGGATAGCTACTGAAAGTAAATTGTACTATTGATAACAAGATCAATTATCCTGTGCGGTCTTGGGAATAATCTTCTTGGCTATCGGTACTGTATTCTAGAATTCGAATTTCTGCAATGAGGCGATCTACTTCAGAAGGATCAGTTCCTCGGTAGTAACCCCGAATCTGCCCTAGTCGGTCTACTAACACTAGCGTTTCGTGTAGAGGAATATTAAACCGAGGTAATACTAACTCGCACTGAAGAAACGAAGGATACTCACGCTCGCTTCCTTCCAAAAAAAGCCAACTAGGCTGACTTTTTTTATATCTCTGAGCCAGTAATGATAATGAAGGAGAACCTGAATTCGCAATTAAAGTGATTTGGGTAGGTGCTTGGGTTTCCAAAACCCCTTGTACTCGAGCTAGTTCTTCCAGCATAGTAACACAAGCACTTTCACATTTAGCAGATGGAGTGTATACAACCTGCACCGCATCAGTAAATAGATGGGGGCGAGTCTGCTGATTGGTGGTGTTTTGCGTTAATAGCGGCTTCACCCGATGAGCCGATTGACTAGGCTTACAAGCAGCAAGCGAGTCTATACCGTTCTCATAAAATACAGGAACCGCGTAATGATTAGTACTAAATAATTCAAAGAATAGGATAAAAAAAATCGGTATTGCCAGTAACAATATTAGCAAACCGATCTTCCGGGATTTTTGCATAAGTATTTGGTCTGGGTAATAGAGAATATTCTGATAAACTTCTAAGGTTCGTGACGACACGAACCTTGAGGTAAATAATTATCAGAATAATGTTTAATATAGACCAAGTATTTATTGATATTGTTTTAGAACTTCAGCTCAAAGATAGATGAACCTTCGGCCAGCAGGGCAATGACCAACCAAACCACAAAGATTGTGGGAATTACAATTGACCAGATCAATGTCTTGACTTCTCCTTTGAGGTGCATAAACTCCGCAACAATATAAAATGCCTTCACTAGCGTAAGTGCTATAAATGTGAAATACAGCAACGGTCCCCGAGGAAGAATATAGGCAAATGCGAACTCTATAGCCGTTACAATGGCCAGAATGCCCGCAATACGCCAGAGCTGATTGATTTTCTTTTGATCTTTCGGTTGAACCTTAACCGTAGTAGCTTCATCTAATTGTGCCATGCGTTATTGAATCAGTGTTGTCAAATCAAGTAAAAGAAAGTAAATACGAACACCCACACTAAATCTACAAAGTGCCAGTAGAGCCCAACTTTCTCTACCATTTCGTAGTGCCCCCGGCGCTCAAAGACCCCTACAGTAGCTTGATAGAAAATTAGAAAGTTTAACGCTACGCCACTAAATACGTGAAAACCATGAAAGCCGGTAATAAAGAAAAACAGATCTGCGAAGAGTGGTGGCCCGTACTGATTTTGGGTGAGATTGGCTCCGTAGAAGATAGAGCCATCGGGCATCATACCACCTTCATCAGTTCCGTGAATAAAGTGTGACCACTCCCAAGCTTGGCAACCTAAAAAAGCCACCCCGCCAATTAGCGTCCATAGCATCCATTTGGTCACATCTTTCTTATCCATTCGGTGCCCAGCTTCTACTGCCAACACCATCGTAACGCTACTCAAAATCAGAATGAATGTCATGATACCCACAAAGACCAAAGGAAGCGATACTCCGTGTAGCAGTGGTACCGCATCAAAAACCTTCTCTGGAATAGGCCAATATTCTTGGGAAAAAACAAAATCTTCTACTTCACCATTGTACGCAGGCCAAGCGTAACGAATCATTCCGTAGGAAATAAGTAGCGATGAAAAAGTAAACGCATCAGATAGTAAGAAGAACCACATCATGAGCTTGCCGTAACTGGCTTTCAGAGGTGCCATTCCCCCATCCCAGACGCTACCTGTGGTTGTTTCTTCTACGGATGTTGTAGTAGTTGCCATAAGTTTATAGTTGATTCAAAAACGAATTCAATAATTGCTTTTGCTAGTTAGCGATTGAGCAGCAAAAATAGAAATAAATACAGCCAAAGTCCATCTAAAAAGTGCCAATAGGTTACACACATCTCCATCGTGTCCATCTGCTTACTGTGCACCTTGTAGCGAAAAGCTCTCACTACCATAACAATTAAGAAAACCAACGCGCTAACAATATGCACTCCGTGTACTCCACTTAGTACGTAGACAAATGATCCGGCTGGATTTCCCACAAAGAACACCTCTATATCTACCAGTGCTCCCCAAGCCATAAACTGACCAACTAAGAAAGCAACCCCTAAGCCTAACGTAACCAGCAAAGCGACTCTAAGCTGGATAATCTGATCGCGCTTAGCTGAAATATACGCCCAATGCATACTGATGCTACTAACCAGAATAATTCCAGCAGTTGTCCAAAACAAGGGTGGCAGCTCAAAGTCTAACCAGTTTCCCTCTGAACGCCTTACAATGTAGGCACTGGTGAAGGCGGCAAAAATCATGACCACCGTTACAATAAATAGCCAAAGCGCAAACTTCTGCGGATGCATTGATAAAATTGGCTGAGGCTCTTCGCGTAAACTAATCTGATCTACCTCTTTTTCTATATTCAGTGACTTTTCCATTCTTCTTTCCTTTAAACCTTATCCAATAAATAAGCAATCTGTACCACTGGTAAATAGATGAAAGAGCCAAACATAATTTGTAAGGCAACCTTACGCGAGCCATCCATCATCAACCGAAAGGTCTGTCCTAAAAATAATACGCCACATACAGTTGCTACAATAGCCGAATCTACTCCCGTAATGCCAAACTTGAGCGGTAGCAACCCGAGCGGTATCAGAAATAAAGTGTAAGTCATAATTTGCACCGCCGACTGAACCGTTTTTCCACCTTTGGAAGGCAATAACTTAAACCCAGCTTTCTGATAATCCTCGTCGGCTACCCAAGCAATAGCCCAAAAGTGGGGGAACTGCCAAATAAACTGAATAGCAAAGATAATGAGAGCTTCGTGTGTGATAGTTCCGGTTACTGCTGTCCAGCCTAACAGCGGAGGCAACGCGCCCGGAACAGCTCCCACTAACACCGCAATAGGCCCTACTCGCTTGAGGGGCGTATACACAAAGCTGTATAAAACAAACGATAAGAAAGCTAAGCCAGTAGTTAACGGATTGGTGAATTGTGCCAGTAATAACATACCAATGCCGCCGGTTACCAAGGCAACTCCTACTGCTTCCGAAACATTTATTCTCTTCGTGGGTAGAGGACGGCTCTTAGTGCGAGACATCAATCGGTCGTAGTCTTGCTCAATAATTTGGTTCACTGCGGAAGAAGCCCCTGAAAGCAAAAAACCACCTATTAACAAAATGACTAACTGTACCCAATCAACACTACCAAATGTTGCTAACACGAACCCAAAACCGGACGAAAATGCTACTAACATTGACAAACGAGCTTTTAGCAGCTCGGTGTAGCTTCGTAGCTTTTCACCCCAAATATCAGTAATATGAATTTTCTCAGTAGCTTGCATATTCCTCTATTTCTTCAGTTACATCAGGTTTAGCGAGCCGGGGACTATTTATTTTCATCAGCAAAAATAGCTGGATACCAAAGGCTACTGTCGCCAATAATAAATGAATTGGCTGAGCCACTCTTGGAATTCCGAAATAAGCCATAATGCCCCCGGAAACAATTTCTAAACCAATGACTACTACTAATACTAAGCTCCACCGGGTTAAGTTTCCGTTAATGCCAAAACGCTGAAATAAAGTAGCCATTAACCACAAGTGAGCTGCAATAACAATAAACGATAGCGAACGATGCAGGGTAAAGGTGCTTCCTAACGCGTCAATCCATTCCTGCCGCCGTTCTTCTCCTAACTCTTTAGCAACAACATCTACCGACTCGCGCACTTGAGTACCAAGCAGAATCTGCCCTAACGTCAATAACACCAAGACTATAAGTAATGTGTTTATCTGGATGAACTCCTTTTTAGGTATCTGATTGCTGTCAGACAATGCTGCTGGTTGAGCGCGGAAAGCAACGTAGATCAGTAAGCTTACGATGATCAGTGCTATCAGCATGTGGAAGGTGATCATACCCGGAAGCAAGTTAGTAGATACTACTATCGAGCCTACCCAGCCTTGAAAACCAACTAAAATTACTGCTGCTAACGATACCCAAACCAAACTGCGGTGCGAGTGCCAGTACTTCAAAGAAGCTAGAAATGTAGCAAAGATGAGCAAGCCAATTATTGCTCCAATCAGACGGTTTACATACTCCGTCCAGGTTTTGGCAACGTTAAAATCAGCCTCAATCAGAATTGATTTATCATTCTTAACTCGTTCGGCTAATTCTGCAAATCCCAGTACATTCAAATATCCAGTGACCCTAGTGTTTTTTTCTGCTCGCTTTTGAGCATAGACCTCCTTGTAGTTTTGAGGAAGCTGGGATACCTCAGTGGGAGGCACCCAACTACTGAAACACTTAGGCCAGTCGGGACAACCCATACCAGAACCAGTGCTACGAACAATACCACCTACTAAAATCAACAGGTAAACTGCTACCAGTGTGGCAACACTAAGCTTGGGAAGTAATCTACTTGGCGTTGGATTCATCCATTTTTTCGGTCTTTTCACCTTCTCGTTCAATACCAATCATGTCGTTTTCATAAGGCAAATTAGACTCGGGAGTTTCGGAGAATGGAACCGTTTGCGGAATATAGTCTTCCAGTGCTCCCGGCTTACTGTAATCATACGGCCATCGGTAAACCGTAGGAATTTCGCCCGGCCAATTGCCGTGCCCAGGGTTGCGGGGCGTAGTCCACTCCAATGTATTTGACTTCCAAGGATTTAACGGTGCTAGCCGACCTCGGAAAATACTATTGAAGAAGTTGTAGGCAAATACTAGCTGACCAAAGAAAGTTAAGATCGCCGCAATACTAATGAACATATTAAGATCAGCGAATGCCCCAAATGGATCAAACGTGGTGAATGAGTAGTAACGACGGGGGAAACCAGCAATACCAATGTAATGCATGGGGAAGAATACCATGTACACCCCAACAAAGGTTAGCCAGAAGTGAACATAACCTAAACCTTTATCCATCATTCTACCGAACATTTTCGGAAACCAGTGATAAACCCCAGCCATCAGCCCGAAGAATGAAGCACTACCCATTACCAAGTGGAAGTGGGCTACCACAAAGTACGTATCGTGAAGCTGGATATCAATAGCAGAATTACCTAAGAATATTCCCGTTAGACCACCCGATATAAATACCGATACTAGTCCAATGGAAAACATCATAGCAGTGGTAAAGCGAATATTGCCCTTCCACAAAGTAGTCAGATAATTAAATACTTTCACCGCCGAAGGTACCGCAATGATGAGTGTTAGGAACATAAAGATAGAACCTAAGAAAGGGTTCAGTCCCGAAACAAACATATGGTGTGCCCAAACTACAAACGAAAGGATGGTAATCCCCAACATGGAACCAACCATCGCTCGGTAACCAAAGATCGGTTTACGA
This sequence comes from Tunicatimonas pelagia, assembly GCF_030506325.1. Taxonomy (NCBI): domain Bacteria; kingdom Pseudomonadati; phylum Bacteroidota; class Cytophagia; order Cytophagales; family Catalimonadaceae; genus Tunicatimonas; species Tunicatimonas pelagia. The sequence continues at coordinate 1,288,781 of NZ_CP120683.1, forward strand.
GAGTTGGTAGCAATAATTTCAGACGTAATTCCTAATGCCGGCAGCAATACGATGTATACTTCAGGGTGACCTAAAAACCAGAATAAGTGCTGGTATAAAATTGGGCTACCGCCAATGTTAGGCAATGCCTCACCATTAATAAATATTTCTGATAAGTAGAAGCTAGTACCAAAACTTCGATCAAATACGAGTAATAAGGCTGCTGCTACCAAAACCGGGAACGAAAGTAATCCGATAATGGCAGTTAAGAAGAATGCCCAGATAGTGAGTGGTAATCTTGCGAAAGACATTCCCTTGGTTCGCATATTAATTACTGTGGTGATGTAATTGATACCACCCAATAGCGTAGAAGCAATAAAGAATACCATTGCTACTAACCACAATGTCATGCCCATTCCTGAGCCTTGAATGGCTTGTGGTAGCGCACTCAATGGGGGATAGACCACCCAACCACCAGCAGCCGGACCAGTTTCCAAGAATAGAGAAGAAAGCATAATCACACTGGCTATAAAGAAGAACCAGTACGATAGCATATTCATAAAGCCTGAAGCCATATCCCGTGCGCCAATCTGCAAAGGAATTAAGAAGTTACTGAACGTTCCACTCAATCCGGCAGTGAGCACGAAGAATACCATAATGGTTCCGTGCATGGTTACCATCGCTAAGTAAAACTCGGGGTCGAGACTTCCGGTTTCTGAAATCCAACCTCCTAACAGTGGCTTCAAAAAGGTCATATCCATCTCGGGAAAACCAAGTTGAAGCCGGAAAAGAATAGATAATAAACCTCCAATAAATGCCCAGAGAATACCCGTAATCAGGTATTGCTTGGCAATCATTTTGTGGTCGGTACTGAATATGTAGGTGGTAATAAAATTACCGTGGTGATGCTCTTCTTCGTGCGCGTGCGAGTGATCTTGCTCTACTACGTGTTCAATATTTGCCGTTGCCATAACTTTTTTAATTATCAGCTTTCACTTAATTAATCTTCTCTACCTCTATATTGTTTTGTTCTTCTATACCTGCGCTTACCATTGCTAAATCCTTCAGGTCGCTAGGTACTTTGGCTAGATAGTCAGGGTTACCCTGTAACCAAGGCTTTTTCTCTGCCTTCCAGGCTTCGTATTCTTCGGGTTCTACTACTACAAACCGCAGTCGCATTGAGAAATGAGCCCGACCGCAGACTTCAGTACAGAATACGTTGTAGTTGAAATCAGGATCTTCCATCTCCTCACGCATCTCTTCGGTTGTTTTGGTGGCAGTGAACCAAAAGCGGGTTGGCATTCCAGGTACTGCATCTTGCTTCAATCTAAACTCAGGAATATACACACTATGCAGTACATCTCTGGCTCTAATCTTAAACAATACTGGTTTGCCTTTCGGCACATAAAACTCACCGGAAGAAACGGTAAGATCATCAAAAGAAGCCTTGTCCGTAAAATCCATCCCCCAAATGTTTTGAGCATCAATTAAGCGGTAATCGTACTCGCCTAATTGCTCATCTGTTCCTGGATAGCGAACCGTCCAGGCAAACTGGTAGCCTAGTATTTCAATAATTTCAGAATCGTCCGGGGCTTTAGCGGTAATATCCGTCCAGGCTTTCCAACCAGAGAAAACTAAAACCGAAAGTACAATTGCCGGAATCACAGTCCAGATCACCTCTAATTTACTGTTGTCTGGATAAAATAGAGCTTTGCTGGTTTCTTTGTACTGATAACGGTACGAAAAATAAAATAACAAGATGTGGGTCAGAATAAAGATGAACCCAGTAACCGCCATAGTAATCCAGAACAAACGATCGGTTACTATACCATGCTCTGAGGCTACCGCAGGTTGATACTTATCAAACTCCCCAACTGAGTACCAAACCATTAATCCACTCATAACGATAAGAAAAACCATAAACAGCATTGCATTTACCTTATTTCCGGTAGAAGCATGCTTTTTATCGGTGCCACGCGCAACATTCAATAACTTAAGTATCCTCAAAATAGTAAAGAGGACTACTAGAAATAGAACTACTCCAACTGCTATCAAAAACTGAATCATATCCGTTGATTTATCAATCTATTAAGTATGATGATGTAAACTCTCTTGCAACATTGGGTGGTTACGAGCCACCAACGGTGCTTTAGCTAGATTACCTAGCACGACAAATAGGAAGGCGGAAAGGTAAACCATAGCTAATCCAACTTCCAGAATACCAAAATTTCCATTTTCTTTTAGGACGCCAGGTGTTACCATCAGGTAAAAGTCCAGCCAGTGCCCGACTAGCACTACCACACAAACGACCTTGATAATTATTGTATGTCGTTTAGAATCCCTTGTCATAAAAACCAGGAAGGGAAAGAAGAAGTTCAGGATTAGGTTGATGAAGAATATAGGTGAATAGTAGTCACTATTCAACCGTTCCACAAAATAAATGGTTTCTTCAGGAATGTTGGCGTAATAAATTAGCAAAAACTGACTAAACCACACGTACGTCCAGAAAATACTGAAGGCAAAAACGAATTTTCCCAGGTCGTGTAGGTGGCTAGAATTGATGATGGTCAGGTAGCCCGCCTCCCGTAACAAAACTACCATTAAAGTAATAGCAGCTAAGCCCGACACAAACCAACTAGCAAACACGTACCATCCAAACATAGTACTAAACCAGTGAGTATCAATTGATAGCACCCAATCCCAAGCCGAAGTAGAAGATGTTACGGCAAATATGATAATGAAGATCGTTGAGTATTTTACCATTTTGTGAAAATGGCTTACCCCACCCAGCTTGTCTTCAGCTAACGACTCTTTCCGAATATAGCGATACATCATATACCAGAGCACAAAGTACAATACCATACGGCCAAGGTAGAATGGAATATTCAAGTAAGCTTGCTTGCCAGCGATAATGTAGTCGTAGCGGGGATCACTCTCATCGTACAGGTAACTATGTGTCCAGTGAAATAGATTGCTATGGCTAAGCCAAGCTACTACAAATACTACCAGCATTAGCACTCCAGCGTAAGGTAGCCAAGCCCCAAAAGCTTCGGGTATCCGCTTAATAGAGGCAGACCATCCGGCCTGAGCCGCATATTGCAAAGCAGTGAAGAATAATCCGACTACTGCTAGTCCGGTGAAGTACACATTGTTAATCCACAAGTTGGTAAACAATCTTTCGTACCAATGAAACTCGTGGCCTTCTCCGCCGTGGGCTCCCTCAGCTGCTGCTCCAGCAACTTCAGCTTCGTGGCCATGACCACCGCCCCAAATCATTAAGTACAGTAATCCCAGTACAAATAGCACTGCTCCAACTATCCCGATAATAGTGAGCTGCTTTTTAATACTACTAGTAAATTGGAAGTACTCTTCCTGTACACTTTCTGTAGATGTATGAGTCGCCATGCGTTCGTTTTAGTCAGTTACTGTTGTTGCAAGGTTTGTACGTACCGCACAATTTTCCATCGTTCGGCAATATCCATCTGAGAGCCATGCGCGTTCATTCGCCCTCTACCCCAGGTAATAGTATGAAATATATGTCCTTCGGTCATATCTCGGTATCGCCCTTTGTTGTAAGCAGGAACCCCCAAATAAACCTCAGCAACCGGACCATTGCCCTGACCCGCACCACCGTGACAGGGGTAGCAAAACTTGGTGTACAAAGTGCGCCCTTCGGCCAAAACCACTTCGGTAGAATCTATTGGGTTCTTCAGAACGCGAGAAGCCAACTCAATACTATCGGCTGGAATACGGTAAGGAAGAAAATCATTGGGATTTCGGCGTACGGTATTAGCGGGCGGAACCCGAGAGTTCATTCGATAAGGGTTGTTGGGGTTAGAGTTGTAGAACTCTCCTACTCCGTTATCTAATGAACTTAGCCAGGCTCCTTCATCAGTATCAGTAATCTGAGTGAGTGGCTCGTAGGGCGTTGAATGGTACATTTGTGGGGCGTACTCCAGACCAGTAAAGTCCCCTTGAGCATCGCAAGCTGCCAAACCTACACCTACGGCAAATAAAAGGTATGCTAAGTATCGCTTCATGTTTCTAATTGTGCTTTTCGTTTACTTCTACAGCACCTGCATTTACTAAAGTTTGCTTGATCTCAGTAGTATCAATACTATTTTTTGCTAAGTCAATCGCCATAATATACTTGTCGTCGGTGGCTCGGAGATCAAATATTTTCGCTTTTCCGTAAGGGCGCAGGTCACTGATAATCATAAACGTACCTACCATTCCCAGAGCCGATAGTAACACCGTTAGCTCAAAAGTTACTGGAAAAAACGTAGGGATAGACGTGAAATTCTTCCCGCCAATAATCATTGGCCAATCAATACCCATCATATAAAATTGCATAAGCAACGCTAACGAAGTACCAAGCATACCGAACAAAAAAGCGGCAATCGGCAGCTTAGATCGCTTATACCCAAGGGCATCACCTAAGCCGTGTACGGGAAACGGGGTGTAACATTCATGAATACGAATACCAGATTCGCGCACTTTAGCCACCGCGCTTAGCAGCACATCGTCGTCATCAAACACCCCGACCAAAAATTTATTTCCTGCGGTCATAGTATTAGTTTTTTGAAGTAGTAGGACTCATTTCTTCTACTGACTGAGTGGTAGTAGCCGACTCTCGCATGGCAGGCTGCTTCTCGCCAGTGGCCTTCAGAATACTCTTCACTTCCGCCATATTTATCACTGGGAAAAATTTGGCAAACAAGAAGAAGAAGGTGAAGAAGAGACCGAAAGTGAAAATATAAATCCCTAAGTCGTAAACAGTAGGTTGGAACATTGCCCACGACGAAGGTAAATAGTCGCGGTGCAGCGAGGTAACAATAATAACAAAGCGCTCAAACCACATCCCGATATTTACAACAATTGATAAAATAAAAGTGGCTACAATGCTAGTTCTAACCTTTTTGATCCAAAACAACTGCGGTGAAATTACATTACAGGTCATCATAGTCCAGTATGCCCACCAGTACGGCCCGGTAGCCCGGTTCAAGAAAGCATACTGCTCGTACTCTACCCCTGAGTACCACGCCATAAATAGTTCGGTGATGTAGGCAACCCCTACAATTGATCCGGTTACGATGATGACGATATTCATCATCTCAATGTGACTGATTGTAATATAATCTTCCAGCTTGTAAACCTTACGAGTAATGAGCATCAGCGTAAGTACCATTGCAAAACCGGAGAAAATTGCCCCGGCAACAAAGTAGGGCGGGAAGATAGTAGTATGCCAACCCGGAATTACGGAAGTGGCAAAGTCGAAAGATACAATGGTATGTACTGAGAGAACAAGCGGGGTAGCCAAACCGGCTAGGATCAACGCAACGGCTTCGTAGCGTTCCCAAGTACGGGCTGAACCGTTCCACCCGAACGCTAACGCTCCGTATACCGTGCGGGAGATAATTCCCTTTGCTCGGTCACGAATAGTAGCAAAGTCAGGAATTAGCCCAATGTACCAAAATACCAACGAAACCGTAAAGTACGTGCTAATCGCAAATACGTCCCACAATAAAGGAGAATTAAAGTTTACCCAAAGCGACCCGAAAGTGTTAGGCAAAGGCAGTGCCCAGTAAGCACCCAACCATGGTCGCCCCATGTGCAGTACTGGAAACATAGCCGCACATATTACGGCAAAAATTGTCATTGCTTCCGCTGCCCGGTTAATGGACATCCGCCAGCGCTGACGGAATAATAGTAGAATAGCTGAAATTAAGGTTCCGGCGTGACCAATACCTACCCACCACACAAAGTTGGTAATATCCCAGGCCCAGCCAACCGTTTTATTAAGCCCCCACATTCCAATACCATCCCACAGTGTCATAGCCACTGCATAAAGACCTATCGTTAATAAACCTAAAGAGGTAGCAACGGCTAAAAACCAAGTGATGGTTGGTTTCTCCTCAACTCGGCGACAAACATCTACGGTAACATCGTGAACGGTTTTCCCACCGGTCACTAAAGGCTTACGTACTGGGGAAGTCACTTCCATAAAAATTGATTTTAATTATGCGTTCATTTCTTCTGACTGATCCTGATTTCTGATCTTGGTCAGATACCAGATGTTAGGGCTAACCCCAATTTCGTGCAACACGTTATAGGCTCGTCCTTCTGCTTCTTGAGTAACTAATTGGGCGATGCTACTGTTTGGATCATTATAGTCGCCGAAGGTAATTGCTTCAGTAGGACAAGCAGTAGCACAAGCCGTATTGATCTCACCATCTTTGGGACGACGCCCCTCTTTCTTGGCTTCCAGCTTTCCGGCCTGAATTCTTTGCACACAGAATGTACATTTCTCCATCACTCCGCGCGCTCGTACGGTAACATCAGGATTCAGTACCATCTTGCCCAGATCATCATTCATGGCCATATTCACATCACTGAACTGCTTGTTATCATGGTACTTAAACCAGTTAAAGCGACGCACTTTATACGGGCAGTTGTTGGCACAGTAGCGCGTTCCGATACAGCGGTTGTACGTCATTTGGTTCAACCCTTCTGAACTGTGGGTAGTTGCTGCTACCGGACATACTGTTTCGCAGGGTGCATTGTTACACTGCTGGCAAAGCATAGGTTGGAACGTTACTTCCGGATTATCGGAAGCAATCTCCAATTTTGTCTCGTCCGGATCGGCGGCGGCTTCCTCATCGCTACTGTAGTAGCGGTCAATCCGAATCCAGTGCATATCCCGACGATTAATCACCTCTTGTCGGCCTACCACCGGAACATTATTTTCTACCTGACAAGCTACCGTACAAGCTCCACACCCAATACAACTATTCAAATCAATCGCCATCACCCAGTGGTGATTTGGGTACTTATGCCCTTTCCAAAGTGATATATCTTTGGGATCTTTCGGGCCTTCGTAGGTTTCTACTTTAAATTCGTAGCGTCCGGCTTTCGGATTTTCCTTGTACTCGGCTAAGGTAGCATCCTGAATAACCGTTTCTCGCCCCATATACGTCTGGTGCGTCTGCGTCTGAGCGATATTGTACGCTTCGTCTAGTAGCTCAAACTGCACCCCAGTTTGGTAGTAAGCAGCGTAACCGTTTACCTTCGCTACCATCGGATATACGTTTTTCCCTAGTCCATCTGCTACTTTACCAGCATTGGCTCGGCCGTATCCTAATGCTATGCTAACCGTTCCGGCAGTTTGCCCAGGCTGCACCATTACGGGTAGTTCTACTGATTGCTCGCCCACCGTTACCCGAGCTTTACGGGTTTTCCCTTCGCTCATTTTTAGGTCTAATTCGCGAGCCATACTCTGAGGAATAGCGATATAATTGTCCCAGCAAGCTTTAGAGATTGGGTCGGGCATCTCTTGCAACCAAGGATTATTGGCTTGCCGTCCGTTACCGACTCCTACTTTTTGATAAAGCACTAGCTCCAAGCCATCGCCGGCATTCCCGTAGTTTTTGCCAATGCTAGATGCAAAGCTGCTAACATTACCGGAGAAGGAAGCCGGAGAACTTTCATCGGCCATAGCCTCATCTGCTGTATCTTCGTTGGTCGCTGGCGCTACTGAAAGTTCTAGCACTCCGTCGTACAGGGCTTTATCCCAGAACATATCAAAGGTGCTAACTCCACTTTGAGCAGCAAAAGCAGTTTCCTGCCAGTTATTTTTAAGATAGGTATAGTAGTCAGTTTCAGTACTGTTGGCCCAAGTTAAGAATGAACTCTGCGCCTGACGAGTATCAAAGATAGGGGTGATTGCGGGCTGCACCAGACTCAATTGGCCTTGCTGGGGCATCGCATCATTCCACGACTCTAAGTAATGGTTATCAGGTGCAACGTGTGTAACTGCCGATGCCGTTTCATCCATCCGATCTGACGTAGAAATGCTAATATCAGCGTTCGCAATCGTATTACCGATCATTTCACCCTGATAAAAATCATACACCGGATTACAATTATAGAAAATCACTCCTTTTAGTTGCCCTTGTTCCAATCGACTAGCCATTCGCTCCATCGCCTGGTTATTTCCCTTACGATAGTAAGTCGGAGTATTAATATCCAACGTTGTTCCGTAATTACCTAAGGTGTTATTAATCGCGTTGACCATCCCTTGCACTGCCGGATCATTAGAATTGGATACAACGAGCGATTTTCCCCGAGCACTTAGCAGATCATTAGCCGCTTTCTCTAAGAATTTCACGTCGGTCACTTCAGGGGCATTCACTCGGCTACCTCCAGCCTTCGCAGCAACAAGATTGTAAAGCTGAGCTACAACCGCGCCCTCTTGAGATGGTTTAATCTGCGAACGATAATCAGCATTCGCCCCAGTTAATGTCAAAGCAGTCTCAAATTGATAGTGGCGCGACATCTTCTGTTGCTGCTGACTTACTTTCCGGGTCTTAGCGTATTGCTTCGCGTAGATAATTGGTGCAATCCAAGTACCTAAGAAATCTGCTCCTAAGCTGACGATTACATCCGCTTTGCTAAATTCGTAAGCCGGTAAAGCTGCTTTACCAAAAGAAGCCTGATTAGCAGCCAGCATCCCATCAGCAGAAATAGGATCATACTGAATATGTTCCATGCCGGGGTAAGCCGCCAGTAATTCATCAATTGCTTTTTGGGTAGTAGGGCTAAGAATGGTGTAGCTTACCAATGCCATAGCCCCGCCCTTTCGCATTTTCTGCCGGATGTCATTGTCTAAATCGGCCCAAGAAGCAGCTGCGCCGTTCATTACCGGACCTTGTAAACGTTGCTTATCGTATAGCGACAGTACCGAAGCCTGTACTTGGGCGTTAGTACCACCCTGACTAACAGCAGAGCGGTTATTACCTTCAATTTTTATGGGTCGCCCCTCGCGGGTTTTAACTACAATACTACAGTAGTCGCCCCCATCCATGTAAGTGGAAGCGTAGTAGTTAGGGATAGACGGATCAACATCTACTGGTTTTACTACGTAAGGAATGGCTTTTCTGATGGGAGCTTCGCAGGCAGCTAAGGTTGCGGCACTAATGCCAAAGCCCATCATTTTTAAAAAGTCGCGGCGGGTGTTAGAAGTGTCATTCCCTGACTGAGCTTCCATAGGTAAGTACTCCGGAAACTCTTTGTCAGCACGCTTTACGAATTCAGCATCGTTTCGCAGCTCTTCTAACCCTTTCCAGTATCGCTTTTTTGTTTGTTTCATAAATAATGAAGCGTCAGGCGACGTTTGTATTTATTAATTGTATCTTTTAGTAATGGCACTTAGAGCACTCCAAACCACCAATATCTTCCACCCTCATGGGTTCTTTCGGGTTTTCAGAGTTGTGTAGTTCCAGCAGCTTATCATAGTAAGCATTATCCTTGGCATTGACCTGGGTTTCGCGGTGGCAGTTGATACACCAGCCCATCGTAAGTTCAGATGCTTGATATACCACTTCCATTTCCTGAATTTCACCATGACACGTTTGGCATTCCAAACCACCCACATTTACGTGTTGAGCGTGGTTGAAGTAAGCTAAGTCAGGCAAGTTATGAATACGTACCCACTCAATAGGCTTTTTGTTATTACCGTAGGTTTGGGTCTCCGGGTCAAAGTCAATGGCAGCGTAGATTTTCTGAATATGTGGCGACTCCGTTTTGATCTGCTGATGGCAGTTCATACAGATATTGGCCGAAGGAATATTCGCTGATTTGGCCTTCATTACTCCGGTGTGGCAGTACTGGCACTCGATCTCGTATTGTCCGGCGTGCAGAGCGTGCGAGAAAGGAATAGGTTGCTTAGGCTGATAGCCCTGTTGCACTCCTACTGAGAACAGCCCATCGAGCACTAATTTCACCGTGATAGCCAGGAAGACGAAGAGCATCATCCCAATAAATGGACGACTCTTCACCACCTTCTGAACATCAACCTTTTGGTTAATAATCTCTCGGTCAGCTTCGTCTAAGTCTTGCTTCTGATTCAGGAATCGGGTGAGCACCGAAATGATAAGCACCAGTACCAATAAAATAAGCACTAACACCACCAATAAGCCAACAATGATAGCCGTGAGGTAGCCAGAAGGAATACCGCCCCCGCCAGCTACTACAGTTTCACCACCTTCGCCCCCACCAACTGGAGCTTCAGCCTGAGCTGGTGCCGAAGCTTCGGCCTTAATGTAGCCTAAGATGTTAAGTATTTGCTCATCAGAGTAATCCGAGAAGGCGGGCATCAGCGTTTTATTGTATTCGTTGTACAAGTTCACGGCGTACTCGTCTCCACCTTGGATGACCTTCTGAGAATTTTTGATAAACGCTACCAATGTTCCCAGATCGTCCCACCGCTGTTCTACCCCAGCTAGAGCCGGACCTACCACTTGTTGGTTGATGGCGTGACAAACCGTACAGTTATTATTAAAGATGCTTTCTCCTTCAGCAATAGCCTCCGGACTGGAGGGTATACCACTTCCGTCATCACCTCCACTAGCCTCCGCCGGAGCAGCATCCTCAGTAGCTGCCGCGGTTGTATCTGCCGCTGCATCTTGAGCAAGAGCAGTAGACCAAGAAAGCGTAAGGAAGGTGAGTGAGAAAAGAATACAAGTTAAAAAAGCGAATCTTTGTAGTTTCGAGCAACAGTCGTTCATTATAACCCCTGGTTTAAATCCTCACAAAAGTAATACGGGAATGCTTATATTCAAACACATTTACATCAATTTGGTATTCCAATTGTGCCAGATGTAATATTTTCCTAAAGAATCTGATATTCAGCCACTTAGTTCAAAGTGTTTCGGACTAAATAGCTAATTTAGAAAAGATATAAATAGTAAGTTAGGGAACTTATTGAGAAGAAAGAGAAGCAAAAAAAATAAAACCCATCTACTGATGGGTTTATTGAGGTAGCGAGCGGATTCGAACCGCTGTAAGAGGTTTTGCAGACCTCCGCCTAGCCACTCGGCCACGCTACCATTGCAAAGCAAAACTACGGGTTTTATGCCCTTTGTCAAAGCAAAAAGGGGCTTTGTCCCCTTTTTGCTAAGATAAATGCGTTCTGCCGCTATTTATTGGACTTTTCGTCTTGCTTCATTTGCTCTTTCAGATTAGATAGAGCTTCTAAATCACCTAACGTAGACCGTTCAGCTTCGTTATTACTATTAGAAGTAGAAGCAGAGCGTGTGGGTTTTGATGCAGCTTTCTTCACCTCCACCTCACGATAGGTTGCCGTGTGCGAAAGCACAATACGCTTATCGTCCTTGGAGAAATCAACTACTCGGAAGTCAATAGCCTCTCCCACCTCGGGTTCGCTACCATCTTCTTTAACCAAATGCTTACTTCCGGCAAAGCCTTCAATTCCGTACTGTAACTCAACTAATGCTCCTTTATCCATCTTGGTCGTGATCGTACCTTTATGCACAGAACCAACTGGGAACAGATCAGCAAAAGTATCCCACGGATTTTCTTCTAGCTGCTTATGACCCAGTGCCAAACGACGGTTATCTACGTCAAGCTCCAGCACCTTCACCTCTAGGTTATCACCCACTTTTACAAACTCTGAAGGGTGTTTAATCTTCTTCGTCCAGCTCAGATCAGAAACGTGTACTAACCCGTCAATACCCTCCTCTAGCTCTAAGAACAGGCCAAAGTTGGTTAGGTTACGTACAATACCGCTGTGCGTAGTGCCAATCGCGTACTTCGTTAGTACATCAGCCTTCGTCCACGGATCTTCGGTTAGCTGCTTAATGCCTAACGACATCTTGCGCTCCTCGCGGTCTAGCGTAAGCACTACAGCATCTAGCTCGTCGCCAATGTTAATAAAATCTTGTGGATTGCGAAGGTGCTGCGACCACGACATTTCAGAAACGTGAATCAGCCCTTCTACACCGGGCATAATTTCTAGAAATGCTCCGTAGTCAGCTACATTGACAATTTTGCCGTGAACTTTGCTACCTACCTGAATTTCTTCGGCTAGCGAATCCCACGGATGAGGCGTAAGCTGCTTCATTCCGAGCGAAATACGCTTCTTCTCATCATCAAAATCCAGTACTACTACATTCACCTTCTCATCTAAGTTAAGCACTTCTTCGGGATGATTGATGCGCCCCCAAGAAATGTCCGTGATGTGCAGTAAGCCATCTACTCCACCTAGATCGATGAACACCCCAAAATTGGTCATGTTCTTGATAATACCTTCGAGCACCTGACCTTTCTCCAGATTGTTGAGGATACGGGCTTTTTGCTCTTCTAGGTCTTTCTCAATCAGTACCTTGTGCGATACTACTACGTTATCGTTGGCGTAGTTAATCTTTACCACCTTCACTTCCATCTTCTTACCCACGAACACATCAAAGTCGCGAATGGGCTTCACATCAATTTGGGAGCCAGGTAAGAAAGCTTCTACTCCGTAGATGTCGCAGATCAAACCACCTTTGGTACGACGCTTTACCGTACCTTCAATTACTTCGTCAAAATCTAGCGCGTGCTGAATTTTCTCCCAAGCGCGCACAATCTTCGCCTTTTTACGAGATAAGATTAGCTGACCTCGCTTGTCTTCTTGCTCTTCGATATATACTTCTACTTCGTCCCCTACCTTCAGATCATCAAGGTCGCGGAATTCAGAAATAGAAACCAATCCATCGGACTTAAAACCGATATTCAAAATAACGTCGCGATCGTTAACTCCCACTACCGTACCACTGACCACTTCTTTCTCATTGATCTGAGTAAGAGTGTCGTTGTACATTTCGGCCATGTGGGCTTTTTCTTCTTCAGAGTATTCTTCGCCAAAGCCTTTGTTATCGGCCTGATCCCAATCAAACTCTTCTTGTACTTGCGTTTCTGCCATAAAATATAGTTTGCTCAGTTTACACGCCAGACGTAGAGCAATTGGCCGGGCGGTTTAATTAAACATAAATAGAGTAATGATAGAATTTCCTTACGATAGAAGGTGTTCTAAAAGTTCCGCAAAATTACAATTTTTCTGGTTTACAACAAGCAACGCTGGAAAATAGTCCATAGCTTTCAGTCCACAGTCGATAGTCCACAGTCCACGGTTGGTAGTGCGCGGTTAAACTTCTGGTACGATCAACTATGGACTAGACAATGACTCCTCACGGATGGCTTTGAACTCGGAGCCCTCTTTCCACCGAGGAAATGTTTCTTCGTTGCTAATCCGGTAGCCAACTTTAAATAATAGGTGGGCATCTTGCACCATGCCTGCTAGGTTCCATTCGCTTTCATTGTACTCATCAGAAGGCTGATGATAATCGCGCTGAGTCCACTCCTCCATTTTAGCCTGCGTCCACTCTACGCCTTGTTCAGCTTGTTCATACTCGCCACTGGCGTAGAGAGCCGGAATACCCACTTTGGCAAAACTGAAATGATCGGAACGAAAGAAATACCCTTTCTCCGCATTGGGGTCAGGTATCACGTAGCGATCTTGCTCTCTTGCCACCGCTTCCGCGTAGTCATCTAACTCGGATTGACCGTAGCCCACAATGGTCAGATCTTTCATTGAGCCTCGGAAGTGGATTCCATCCATATTGATATTCGCTACGGTTTGGTTGACCGGATAGATTGGGTTTTCGGCATAATACGCTGAACCCAGTAACCCTTGTTCTTCGGCCGTAACTGCCAAAAACACAACGGTTCGGTCGGGTGCTTTTTCCAGCTGACTAAAAGCATTGGCCACTTCGAGCAATACGGCAGTTCCGCTGGCGTTATCAAGTGCTCCGTTGTAAATAGAGTCCCCGTTGATTGGTTTACCCACTCCCAGATGATCCCAGTGGGCGGAGTAGATAATGTATTCGTTAGGCCGTTCGCTACCGGTTCGTTTAGCGACTACATTCTGGGATGTAGCTTCTTTATACGTAACATTTAGTTTAAGATTTATTGCCAACCCCATCGGAATAGGCCGGAACCCTGGCGTTCGGGCTTGCCCCAGATAGTTTTCAATATTAGCTAGCTCCAGCAGTTGGCGTGCTGATTGTTGAGAAACCCAACCTTCAAAAGCACAACGAGACTGGTTGCCATTTTCTGATCTTAAATACAGCGCATTGCCCGTCCAGCTACTTTGTACTACGTTCCAAGCGTAACCTGCCGGAGCAGTATTGTGAATAATAATGACTCCCTCGGCTCCCTGACGGGCAGCTTCCTCGTACTTATAGGTCCACCGTCCGTAGTACGTCATGGTATTACCTTTAAATAGCGCACTATCGCTAGTGCCGAAACCCGGATCGTTGACTAGCACCACCGCAGTTTTGCCGGTCATATCAATTCCTTTGTAGTCGTTCCAGTTATACTCAGGAGCCACAATACCGAATCCGCAGAATACCAACTCGGAATTACCAACCTCAACACGATCGGTAACTCGGCGGGTTAGCGCTACAAAGTCTTCCCGATAGTTTAGTTCTACGGTCTCACCGGCTCCTTCAACCACCATTGTTTCTTCGGGTACGGCCGCAATTTCTACCAGCGGAACTGCCTGAAAATAACTATCACCGTTGCCCGGTTCCAGTCCGATAGTATTAAAGGCATTTTCAAGATATTGGATGGTTTTTTTTTCACCTTCGGTGAACGGCATACGCCCCTCAAATTCGTCGGAGGCTAATGTCTGTATATGCTTCTGCAACCCTGGTTCGGTTATCGCTCGATCTAGCGGTGCATCTACGCTATTTTCCTCGCTTTCAGAGCGACAGCCCACAATTATTACTAGCGTAAATAGGATTAGCGGAGTACCCAAAATAAAAAATAAATGGCAGCCTGAGTCAAAAAAAGCTTTTTTCATATTGTTAAAGTGCAATTTACAGGATTCTATTTGGTATTTTTTCTTACATCTGGCAGTTTTCTCTCTTTTTCTAGTAGCAAAAATACGCAGTTGGTTTTTCAATTGTACAGAAAACAAAAACAATTGTCTATTACCATGACTATTATTGGTTTACTATACCGATTGACTCTTGCGCTTTTGCTTGGTTTAAGCAGTAGCATGTCTCTTGGTACTACGTTGAATAATCATTTTACTGAAGATATTTTAGCTGAAGAACTACCACCAGGTGTCTATTTGGTAGTGGGGGCATTTGAGTACGAAGATAATGCTAAAAAGTATACTGAGCATGTTGCCGAACGGGGTCTTTCGGCGCAATACGCATTCTATCCTAAATCAGGTTATTTCTACGTGTATACTTCCTCAGCAATATCTGCGGAGGAAGTGACTTCTGCTTACCAAGAACTTCGAACCAGTCAAGAGTTTAGTGAAGCTTGGATTCTAGTAGCTGAGGAAGATCATTTGGAAGTTGAGTGGGAGAACTCGGCGGCTGAAGAAAGTAGTTCGGCAGATACTTGGGATGACCCGATCAGCGAACCTCTGGCTCGTTTGGAGAACCTGCAAGATAGCACACCTGCTGCTGAAACCATTCCTTCTCCGGTTTCACCAGTAAACACCAAGGAGCAGAATAGTGATAAGATTGAGAAGTTGAGTCAAAAACCTATCCTTCATATGAAATTTCAGGCTACTCAAGAAGATAATGAGCAGTCCGTTGTCGCTACTGTACAAGTAGTAGAAGGGGCTCGCTCCCGAAATTTGGGTGAGGTTTCTACCGATGAGGTACTGAGTGTAGATAAAACTGAAGTACTGGATAGTGCTCTTCAAATTATTCCCTACGCAATGGGGTATCGTAAAGTGCAGTTTGATCTTCCCTTAAACCTAAGCAGTACTGATTCTGCTTGGCAATTAATTCAATACGAAGGAGATACACTAGTAATGGATATGCCATTACAACGCCTGGAGAAAGGAGATATCCAAATTATGTTCAATACCTATTTTTACGGCAACTCTTCGGTAATGCGGGAACGCTCTCGCTACGAAATGAATGAGTTAGTTAAAATGCTAAAGGAGAAACCCGATATGCGAATTAAGCTACACGGACACACCAATGGGTCGGGCCGGGGGTTTATCTACATATACTCGCCGGAATCGAAGAACTTCTTTGACCTGATTCAGAATAAGGAGCATAAAAAGAACGGGGTCGGTTCTATCAAACTATCTGCCTTACGAACGGAAACAATTAAGAGCTATCTGGAGCATAAGGGTATTTCTGGCGACCGAATTGAAACCCAGGGCTGGGGTGGAAAGCGTATGATCTATCCCAATGATACTCCTCTGTCTAAGCATAATATTCGGGTAGAAATAGAAGTGCTGTGAATAGATACTTATGGTGTATCAGCAAAGAACACGAAACTCCACCCATTACAAGGGTTGAAAAACTCGTATCGCTCGGAGTCCGTCCTAATTACCCGGGTTTGCCCCCCTTCGGTTAACCTATTTAAGTAGGTGCTCATGGCTAAAGTATCTACCACCGCCGTAGTATCGTTATATAGTGTGAACTCAGGAGCAAAATCAAATTGATACTGATTACCCACATTAGTAGTTGTAAAATCTTTCAGGGCGAATGTAGCTGAACCGCTTTCGTTGACTACCAAAAAACCCATCGCTATGAAGGGATTTTGCGCTCGGTTCGCGTAGTACAACTGCAATTGCTGTACCCCCTCAATATCATTCACTACTTGCTGCCCCACCGAAACCCCATTATCATAGATAAGGCCTAGTGGGCAGCGGAAGAGATTGAAGTCATTTCTAAAGTTGGCCCCACCCGGACTCGACAACGTTGGTTGTAAAGCAATTGCATCATCAGATTCAGCGATAGTTCCTTGGTACTGCTGAATATTGAAAGGTTGGTCACAAACCTCAATGGGAGATGCGTCAGTCATATCTTGAAAATTAATCGCTGGAATATTCACGCTATTGTTCAGAAAGTTACCTACTAGTGGTTCATCCAATACAATAGAGCTACCTTGGACAGTGTACCCAGTAGAGAAGTTAACACCCTGGCTACGCTCCCCTGACAATGTAGATGCTGAAGTAAAACTAAGCGTACGTAAAGCAGTATTGAGCGATATAAACAGCGATAAATCCCGATTAGCGTAGTTTAGGCGATATACCGGAGAAATTACTCCTAAACTTTCAGACAGGTTCTCTAAATTAGTATTAACCGTTCGCCCCAAAAAACCTTCAGCATTCTCGGGTGCTGGTTCAAACGCTAACGTTGTGATGGCAGTAAGGTCGGTTTTGCTTCTAAAAACTAATGCACCATCGGGGGTTTCATTCACGTAGTCAAGCTCATATTCAGCCTCAAAGGTAGCTCCGCCTTGTTCAAACAGAAAGCTAAAAAAAGAGTAGGTTTCAAAAATTAGCTCTAACCCCATAGAGTTGTCTACCCGGTACGTTATCGTTTGATCGTAGAACTCATTATCATTCTCTCCAAAGTCGGTTTGAATGCGTACGTTACCCTGCTCGTCAAAATTGAGTAGCACTACGTACGAACCAGATTCCGGCACAGGCCGATAGCGCAATATCCATCCATTCGTTGGGGCGGTTAAACTTTGTTCTAAACCCGTGATAGCCGCTTCTACCCGCTCATCAGCAGTTTGTTCAAAAAGTAACTCTTCTTCTGTACTACGACATGCCCCCACCAGTAGCAGTACTACACTAAATACAATATATCTATAATTTCTCATTGCAATCGTTCTTGTATCCGGGCTCGGAGCTGTAACAAGTCTACTCCTACGTTTCGCTGGTAATGTTCTACAATAGCATTATACTTAGTTCGCAGCAATGCCCGCCCCTGGTTTCGCTCTAGGCAAGCTTCATCAAAACAGTTTTCGTCTTCAACGTATTCGCTAAAAAAATTGGGTTCGTAAAGCAAGAAGGCCACTACTTCAGCAAAGTCTTCGTTTACGTCGCTGGTGCCGTAGGGAGAAACAAAGCCTCGTCGTAGTGCCTCACTATCATCAAGTGTGAACCACGAACCACGCGAAGTATACCCTTGCGGAGATATTTCCTCAAAACCAGGAGGTAGATCAAATAACTGATGCATAATGTGGGCGTACTCATGGTAGATTGTGCCGAGCTGACGAAACAGCCATTCCTGATTCTCTAAGTCAATAGAGTTGACATCGGTTAAGGTAATACGGGCTCCGGCATCGGCTGTACCCAGTACCACTAAACCATCGCCAGCATAAATTAGTGAACCGATTAGCACCACTTCGGCGGGCACCGTATTTCTAAAGTACTCCTCACCATTAGCAATTTCTTTGTACGGATTGATCCAATACTCAGTCAGAAAATCCAACGTAGGTTGCACTAGCTCTTGGCGGGGAGGAGTTACCCGATTGCTAGGATCCACGTAGCGGTCTACGTAGCGATAGCGTACTGCTACTCCGTAGGGGTCGGTAAAGTTTTCGCGAATAAAAACATCCAATGGGTTATTGGAAGGCTCAATCTCCCGAACGGGAACATTTAGTTCGTTATCGCCATTACAGGCGAATAAGATTAGTAATGGCAAATAATAGATATAGCGTAGCATCTTCATAGTTAGCGGGGATTAGGGCGAAGTTCACCAATTTCTTGGGCAGCTTCAGGAATTTGCAGAGCCTTGCGGTTATCGTTTTCTGATAAAGTAGCCGTACTGCCATCGGGATAGCTATGTGTCACCGCCAGTCTGTACCGCTTAATATCAAACCAACGCAACCCCTCGTGAATAAATTCTTTAGGCCGCTCTTGTTGTATAATATAATCTAGCAATAAATTCTGATCAGGCACTCCGGGGGGTGAGCGGTAAGATTGACGAATGATTTCCATCGTAACCTCCGGCGCCCCTTCGTACCGATGGTTGGTCAACACCTGTAGGTCAGCAATCGCCTCATCAATCCGGTTGAACTGGGCATAGCTCTCAGCCCGATTTAGTAGTACCTCTTCCCCCCGAAACGCCACAAAGATTGTATACGGAAACCCTACGTTAGACGTAAGGCTCGACCGTTGGAATAGTCGCTCAAATTTGGCCGCCAATAACCCTCCGTCTACTCCAACCCCGCCAAACTGAAAAGCTGGGTCACGTCGTAAGTCATCAGCGTTAAATGGATTGTCGCTAAACATTTGCTGATAGAAGTTTCTACCCGGATAGAACCCTACATTGCTGTATATAAACGTTTGTTGACGGACAAGTAAGAGGTTGGCTTCCTGGTTAGGCGAAGTGCGTAAGCGGATATAGTCATCGGTATTGGTTCGCTGCGCCAGTAGGTCGGCCAAATCTTTAACGTAAAAGCTAGGATCGCTGCCCAGCAGCTCCGTGCTGTAGCGAATACAGTTCTCAAAATCATTCTTATACAAGTAAAAACGAGAGGCTAGGGCTAGTGCAGATTCCCGACTGAAATGATATTTTCCGGAGTTAGCGTAGAACGTAGCATCAACCAGTTCTAACCCGGCCAACATATCTTGCTCTATTCGGTCGTAGACCTGCTGTACCGTAGCTCGTCGGTAGGTTTGAATAAACTCTGTTTCGGGAACGGTTACGTAGGGAATACCCAAGTCAGTACTAGCGGTCTGCTGATCATAATGTTTCGCAAATAAGTTTATCAACATAAAGTGGCCGTAGGCTCGAGCGAGCAAGGCTTCGCCCCGTACGGCTCGTCGCCGTGCTTCATCGCCGGGTAGCTGGTCAATAACAGCCAGCACTTCATTGGCGTGGGCAATAGCATTGTAGGTAACACTCCAGAAAAACTCCGGTGTATCCTGGTTAGTAGGCTCCGCGTTAACCTCTTCCCAGGCGTAAATCCGCAATTCGTTTTGCCGCTTGCGGGTTCCGTTCGTGTAGCTTACCTGATCGCCCATCCACTCATTCATGACATTGTAGGCCGCTTCGGAATAGGAATTCGTCAGCAACTGCGCCGCTTTTTCCAGGTTATCCAGCTCCACCCGGTTATCGGGGTTTTCATCTAAGTAGTCGTCGCAACCCGTTAGCAGAATAGTCAATAGTCCTATAGTCCACAGTCGATAGTCGATAGTCCACAGTCGATAGTCGATAGTCCACAGTCGATAGTCGATAGTCCACAGTCGATAGTCGATAGTCCACAGTATACTACAAAGTGATCGTGGACTATTGACCGTCGACTGTAGACTATTTCGCTTCATGTTTCTCATTTCGTATCTCATATTCCCCTAAAATCCTACATTTACTGATACTGTAATCTGCCGGGGTTGGGGCAGGGCTACTCCACCCGACGAGAAAAACTCAGGGTCTTGTCCATTGAGGCGGTCGTCGGCATACAGTAGCAGCAAGTTCTGACCAGCCACCGAAACCCGGGCATTGCTGGCGCCTATCCGATCGACCCAACGTTGGGGTAAACCATAAGTAAATTGCACGTTCTTGAGCCGTACGTGGTCACCATCCGCAATCCGTACGGTACTGCGGTTATACAGATCGTAGGGATTGGCTGCATCAAAAGCACTAGCTCTGGGGTTGTTCCCCGTAAATTCAACCGCCAGAATCGCCGGCACATCCGTAATTTCTTCATCTCCCGGCACTACCCAACGGTTAATAAATGATTGGGAGAACGAGCTAAAGTCAGTATACGTAGACCGAAACGCATCGTCGAGACGAATTTTGTAGCCGAACTTATAGGTCAACAACACACTTAAGGTTAAATTTTTGTAAGTAAATATATTGGTGAACCCACCGCCACCTAGGGGTTCAGCCGGGCCTTCGTACTTAAGCACATCTCGCAAATTTTCGCGTTCCTGTAAGTCATAGCCGAACACTCGCTCACCGCTAGCATCAAAGAAGGTAGGAATGCCCCTTTCGTTGAGGCCCGCAAACTGCGCGGAGAAGATAGAACGACGAGGCCCTCCTTCTACCGCAGCTCCTTCGGGCCGAAGGGCATCGGCAATAATGGGGTCAAAATCTAAGCGGGTAATCTCTGCATCGGTATAACCTATGTTAGCACTGGTGGTCCAACTAAAGTTCGGAGTGTATACGTTCAGCGTATTAATGGATATTTCAAACCCTTCTGAAACCATGTCCGCGTAATTGCCTAACCGGTACCCACCGTTGCTGCTAGTCGACTCGTTGCCGCCCGTGCCACCAATACCACTAGTTTGCAATAGTCCAATTAGATCAAAAGAATTACGACGATAGTAATCTACCGTACCCGAAATACGATCTTTTAGTATACTAAAGTCTACTCCAACGTTAAACTCTTTAAGCTTCTCCCAAGTCAAGTCATCATTCTCCAGATCGCTGATAAACAGGAATGACTCATTATCGGTAGGTCGCAGGGTTACATCCGAACGTAGGTTCAGCAGCGCACTTACATCCGGCCCCAGATTCGCCGAAAGTCCGTAGGTAGCCCGCAGCTTGAGTGAGTTAATTGCCGGAACTTTGAAGAATGATTCGTTGGTGATGTTCCAGGCTCCGCTGACGTTCCAGGTAGGCAAGTACCGGGCTGCTCGACTGCGGCCGAGCCGGTTGGAGCCATCGTAGCGTACCGTTCCGTTGATGATATACTTTTCCTTAAAAGCGTAGCCTGCATTGAGAAAAGCCCCGGCGAATCGTTCCCGGTCTTCCGCCAACTCGTACAACTCAATACCTTGACTGTTCAGGAACGCAATCATGTTAGGGTCCGTGTTGACAATGCCACCGCTTTCGTAGACCACCCCGATACCACTCGCCGAACGCTCGGTGCGATCAGTATACTTAATCTCTTGTCCCAGCAATACACTTACATCGTGTTTCTGGAAAAATTTACGCGACCAACTTACATCATTTCGGACGTAGAAGTAATCCAGGCTAGTTTCGTCTAAATAGTTAAACCCACCCTCGGGCAGCACAATTTTAGGTAAAGAACCCGGATCATCAGGATCATTGAACAACAAGCGGTTGCTCTGCCGAATGAATTGGGTTTGAGCTGCCCGGTAGGCTTCGGCCTGATTAGACCGCTCATGAATGATATGTTCCTGACGGGTAGTGGCATGTCGTCCCTGCACGGTACTACGCACGCTCAGATTATTGGTAATATCGTAAGTAAGCGTAGCTTGGGCAGAAATATCAGCCACACGGATGTCAATATAGTTGAGATCAATCTCTTCCAGAATATTAAAATCAGCGTAGTTACGGCGGAAATACTCTAAACTTCCATCGGGGTTATACGGCCGGATAGAACGACTAGTGTTCAGAGCGTAGCTTAGGGGGTTGATATCGAAGTCGCGTCTGAACTCTCCGGTGATGGGGTCGAAGTCGCGATCGGTGGTACCGGGTACGCGCTGCTGACGGTAGCTGGCGGTTAGTTTGGTATCCAGCGTGAAGCGATCCGAAAAGAAAAAGGTATTTCGCACGTTACCAGCGTAGCGATTTACCCGATCGGCAATGGTCTGTCCGTTATCATTCAGATAACTCAGCGAGTAATAGCTATTATAGTTTTCGTTACCTGCTGTCAAACTCACCGAATGCTGCTGTTGGAGCGACTGATCGCGGAACAATACATCAAACCAGTCAGTATTGGCGTTTTCGTACTGGTTCAGAAACTCTTCGTTCAGCCCAAGGTTCGGCCCCCAGTTAATCTCCTTATTGGATATCTGGTTAAACATCTTTCCCAGCACCCCGTAGTTCTCGGCCCGTACCGAAGTAGTGATGTCAATCAAGCCCTTCTCGTACATTTCTCGGTAGATCGACATTTCATCTGCCGAATTCATGATGTCAAACTGATTGTAGTTTGGGCGTAGGCTCGTACTGAAGTTACCCGCGTAGTTCACCCGTAGCTGACCACTTTTTCCACGTTTGGTGGTAATAACAATTACTCCGTTTTTGGCCCGCGTTCCGTAAAGGGCCGTGGCGGAAGCATCGCGCAGCACCTGAAAGGTTTCTATATCGTCCGGATTCAGTCCGGCAATGGATGACGAGGTAACCGTATTCGGGTCTCCGGTGATAATATCGTCGGCATCTACTTGGGTGAGGTCTTCCAGAATTACCCCGTCTACTACGTACAGTGGCTGGTTATCGCCATTAATCGATGTGTTTCCCCGAATACGAATTCGCGGGGCGGTGCCGAAAGTACCCGATACATTATCTACGCTTACTCCGGCTACTTGCCCCTCTAGCATTCGGCTGGCATCCACCATACCCGGCTGACGGATATTTTCCATCTTAACCATTTCAGCGGCTCCGGTAAACAGCTTGCGCTCTACGTCTTGAAAACCAGTGACCACTACCTCACCCAGCTCCTGCACATCTTCGCGCAAGTCTACATTAATGGTGGATTGCCCGCCTACCATTACCTCCAGTGGATTGTAGCCAATGAAGGAAAAGATCAAAGTGTCGCTGGTGCTTACCGTTACTCGGTAGTTACCATCAATATCAGTGATGGTGCCCCGGCTGCTTCCCTTAACAGTGACGTTCACGCCGGGTAGGGTAGAATTATCAGTGGCGGAAGTTACTGTTCCGGTAACCGTGGTTTCTTGGGAGTAACTACTGAAGCTAGCTAGCGATAGAAGGATAGAAATAATTGATAGTAAAGGTTTCTTCATATACACGAGGGTTATGACACTGCACTCATAGTAATTGTAGTTCTTTTCGAGAAATTATAACTAGGCGAAAGTACGATATTACCCCAAAACAGCATTTATTATTTTAGGGGCTATCCACCAAATTATGGGGTTTTTGAAATTTTCTTTTCAGGTTCAGGTTGTCAGATGTACCCAATTGTATGAGTAAGGTAGTGAATAGCTGCGGTTGTACTTGACTTGTAAACTGGTTGGTTAGCACCCCCTAAGTTTTGAATATTTGACGAAGACTCCAAACATTTTATTGGCTCATTGGGCTAATAGCAATTATTTTCCCGTAACGGATAACCTTTTGGTTTAGTATACTTTTTCACACGGGCTAGCTATTTTTCCGAAAAAACGAATATTCACCCTAAGATTATTTATTTCAAAAACATTTCTAGTCTAGCTGCCGACATTCTTTCCACGATTTTTGGCATAGAAGTAACTTTTCAACATTTTGTTTGGAAGTTGCAAAAACTACTACCAAAAAGTGTATATTGAGCCGTTTATAACCTTTCTACTTTACTATGCAAAAGATGTACTCTGCCCAATGGGCCACTTGGCTGTTGCTGCCCTTACTGGCGTTTGTTGTTTCCTGTAATAACGATGATGAAGATGGCGAACCACCCCGCCCTGCTGAAAGTTTGTTTGATATTATCCGTAATACTGAAGGTTTAGATAGTCTTCGGCAGTTGATAGACCCTGATGGAGGACTGGCCAACCGATTGGCTAGTACTGAACATACTGTGTTTGCCCCCAATAATACCGCCTTTGCTAATTTACTGCAAAGTATCGGCTTAGAATCTATGAGCGAGCTATCTGGCAATATTTTGTCTGATGTTATATTCTATCACTTGGTACCCAACGCTACCTATGAGTTTAATGAGATTGATTCGGCTATTACTACCTACAGTCGGTCGCAAATCTTTCCAGTTTTAGAGGGCGACTCGATACGGTTGAATGAAAATACCCAACTTAGTCCTACTTACGTAGTAACTCCTGACCTGCAAGCTAGTAATGGCGTAGTTCACATATTAAATGAGGTACTTCTTCCTCCTTCACTTACTAGTAGCAGTAACACTTCGCCAAGTATTACATCTACCTTCGGTACTGTAGGAGGATTAACGTCTACGGTGGAGCTACCTGGACTCGGGGGCGTAACTACTATGGAAAATTTATTCATTAATCGGGGGTACCAATCTTTACTGACCGGAACTAGTACTAATACTTTTCTAACTCCAGTCAATGGCGCGTTCAATGGCTTTTTCTTCATCTCCCAAGAAAATGCCGAAAACACCATAGACTACCACGTAATAGAAGGGAACGCTGACTTTGCTAGTGGACGAACAATTAATACGCTGTTAAATCAACCTATCTACATGACCCGTATTGACGATGCTCTTTTTCTGAACGGCATACGGTCACTCGATCTAGGATTTACGGCTAATAACGGGCGCATTGTACATTTATTAGGAGTTCTTCGTCCGGCTGAACCACTGGCGGATGTAGTAGACTTGGCTGACGAGTCTAGTGGTGCGTCTTACACAATTTTCCGCACTGCATTAGAAGAAACCGGGATTGACCTAGGTACCGACAAGACGATACTTATGCCTACGGATGCCGCTTTTGAGGCTGCTGGATTAGTTGTTTCTATTGATAGCACCGCCCGGCTCGACCCATCGTTACTCACCAGCGTATTACAAACCCATGTATTTGAGGGAATTAACTTTAGTTCAGATATTGCTGCGGCCGAATCATTAACTACTCCAGCTCTTAACGGGACTTCACTAACCATTACTTTAGTGCCCGGGGAAGGAGGATCCACTATTACGGTAGATGATGCCAATGATGCTACCGAGACTGCTAATGTAGTAGACTTCGATTATCTTTCTACCAGCGGAGTAATTCACGCCATTGACCAGGTGTTGTTACCAAATCCTTAAATACTAAATTCAGTTCTAAATACCACGAGGTGCGTTTGTAACGCACCTCTTTTTGCTTACAGCTCTTCTAACAAGGCTTGAGCATCTACAGCGTACTCTCCCTTCATACTAACAAGTTGCTGAAGGGATGCTACAGCAGCCTCTAGCTGCTCCGATTGGATTTGCGCCAGACTAGTGTACCATAGGGCCGGTTCGTAAAACAGCCCCTGAGCATTATGCAACAAAGGTTCCAGCTTTATTTCGGCCTCCCAAGCTTGGCCTGCTCCCAAGTAACTTACTCCCCAATAAAATTGATAAGCTTCTTCATTAGGTGCCTGGGCAAATAAGCGGATGGCTTGCTCGTAGTCGCCTTGTTCGTAGTAGTACATTGCCTGCCCAGCAGCATCAGTAGGCACCCCACCCGAACGCTCTACTGGATTTACTACGTTGGGATAAGGTTCAAAATAAGTGGCGTATAGCTCCTGCGATGACGCTGCGGGGTTTAGCAGCCAAACGGCAATAAGAACTAGCGCAAAAGACGCTGCGGTGGCTAAGATAAAATAGAGCGGTCGCACCGCCGTATTTGATTTCTTTTCAGATTTTTTCTGAGGTACAGTCAATGGAGTAGGAGTGGAAGCTAACTCCTCCGCCTGTTGTAATTGCTTTTTGAGGGCTTCGGAGCCAAATAAATCAATGCCCGCGGTAATATCCTGCTGTAAACTTACTTCTGCCTTCAGACTTTCATCTTCATTCAGTAAATCTTCAAAGGCTTGCCGTTCTTCCGTATCCATTTCATCGCGTAGATAACGGTCAAATTTATCGTCGTTTTGAGAGTCTCGGTTCATAATTGGGTAGATAAAGTAGGTAACGAATTTTCTTATTTAATAAGCTTCAGAACCATTAGGTAAACAAATATGAAATTTTTTTTCGGTAATGTTTACCTCCTTCCTCCTTTCAGCATTAAGCCCCAAAACCAAACCATATAATTTAATCCATACAAATGATGAACACATTGAACAGATTTTCTCGCTTATGTTATTTAGTGCTTCTTACACTACTGATAGGAGTAAGTGCTTGTAAGACTGAAGACGACCCCGAACCTGTGGGTCAGCCCCCGGTAGCCAATGCTGGAAGCGATTTAGAAGCAGCGGTCGGTAGCTCAGTTACTCTAGATGGCACGGGTTCATCCGATCCTGAAGGTCAAACACTAACGTACGCCTGGAGCCTCACCACCCGCCCCGACGGCAGTAGTGCCTCTATAGGTAGTGCTACCCAAGCCACTACGACCTTCACCCCCGACGTAGCCGGAACCTACGTAGCGACCCTCACCGTTACCGACGAAGATGGTAATACCGATACCGACGAAGCTACTATTACCGCCGAAGAAGCCGTAGGTGAGCCTCCGGTAGTATTTATTGTCAACGAAGATGGTCAGCAGATTAGCGAAGATGCTGAAAACAATACCGTAACAGTAGGAACATCTTATGCGTTGGACGGTAGCAATACTATTGATCCGGATACCGAGGCAGATGAGCTTACATTTACTTGGGAAATCGCTGAAGCCCCCGACGGAAGTACTACTGCTACGATAAATTCAACGAATGAAAATCCTGATGAAGCTAGCTTCGTTCCGGACGTAATTGGGGAGTACACTATTCGCCTAACGGTAGAAGATCCCGACGGAAATAGTGCTACCGCGGAGGTGACTATTGAGGCTGATGCTAACCCAGTACTTATTAATAGCAATATTACTGAAGATCGTACGCTGACTGACGTATTCTCTGATCCTACCCTACCTGATTATCGGGTTACCAGATCAATCAGCACCACTGCTGTGTTAACCGTAGAACCTGGAGTAATTGTTGAGTTTGACGAAAATGCTCTTTTAACAGTGGCTAGTGGTGGAGGGGCATTAGTTGCTGATGGGGAAACAGATAATAAAATCACTTTCACTACTTCAAACCCAGACGGTGGTATCCGTTGGGGAGGTATCTACTTTTCTTCCCAAGATGGACGAAATATTCTAGATAATGTTGCAATCACTTTCGCAGGTGGTACTAACATGCGGGATTTTGCTGACTTTGTTGATGTACCCGCTAATATTGGATTAGGCCAAGGAGCTAAACTAGCTATCACCAATACCGAAATTACCAATAGCGGTGGCTACGGAATGTACATTCGCTTCGGGGAACTTATTGGGTTCAGCAATAATAACGTGAGCAATAACACTCTTTCAGGAGTTGGGCTACCCATAAATATTGCTGGAACAATAGATGCTGCTACTACTTTTAGTGGAAATACGCAAGGTGCCATAGAGATTTTTGGTTCTACTTTATCTGGTGATATAGCCCTGGCTTCTTTAGCGGGAGACGCTTTCTATTATGTTTCGGGCAGTATTACCGCCAACGCTGATCTGACCATTGATGCTGGCGCAGAACTTCGTATGGAAGAAGATGTATTTTTTACGATTACTGACGATGGGTCGTTTAGTGTCAATGGCACCGCCAGCGACCAAGTTACCATGACTGCTTTTGACGAGGATAACCCTTGGGGTGGTATTAAAATGGCATCTACCAGCTCTAATAACAAAATAGATTACGCCAATATTGGCTATACCGGCGGAACAGATATTGGAGAATTTTCTGACTTTGTAGATGTACCAGCGGCTATTGGGCTGTATGCTAATGGGGAGCTTCAGCTTACCAATACGACTATAGCTGATGGTGAAGGGTACGGAATATACAACCGCTACGGTTTTTTGACCACTTTTGAAAACAATACTATTGTTAGAAATGCCGAATACGGTATAGGTCTAGAAGTGGAGCGAGTGAGTGAAATTGATGTAAATACTACATTCACCGACAACACTAAGGGTGCCGTCGAGATTTTCGGTGGAACCTTAAATGAAGGTCCTGGCACTTGGGTAGCTTTAAAAGATGGGGCTAAGTATATTGTTACCGGTGGAATTACCATCCGCGACCAATTAACCATTGAAGCTGGAGCTTTATTTGAGTTTGACAACAATATTCCTTTCGTAGTAGAACAAAGCGGTTCACTCATTGCTCAAGGCACTTCTGATACTATGATTGAGTTCACCTCTATTAGCCCAACAGTGTTTAAGTGGCGAGGAATATTGATTGACTCATCCACTGGCAACAATGTTTTAGATTTTGTTAAAATAACCTACGGCGGTAGCAGCAAGTATGACTTTGATGGTTTTGTTGATGCTTTAACAAATATTGGGATAGGTACTAATGCCACCGTCAATATCACTAATAGTGAAATTAGCAATAGTGGTAACTATGGAATATACTCTGACGGAACAGCAAATGCCAATGTAGAAGATGCGGCAGCTGGCAACACATTTAGTGACAACCCTGGTGGTAATGTCTTTAACTAGATTCCACGGGAGGAGAGGGACTCACTTTCCCTCTCCTATTCATACATTGAACTTATTCCTTAACTTTACAAAAAAGTGTTAACTACATAAACTAACAGAATCATGAAAAAACTATGCACGATCATTGGCCTATTAGCCATGTTCAGTTTCTCCGCCCAAGCTCAAAGCACCGTCCGAGTAGACGGCGGTGGCGGCGGATTAGCCTATGATAAAGGAGATAAAATTATACAACTCGGATTAGGATTAGGCCGAGCAGTAGGCGGTGGCTGGGCCTATGGAGGTGGACTAGGTATATCATTTAATGGAGCTTTTGAGTATGGCTTGCATGAATACTTTAGTGTAGGTCCTTATGCTGCCTTTGGTCGCTATAGCTACGGATTCGCCTTTGAAGACTACAGCCTGACCGCAGTTGCTGTAGGTGCGAGAGGCTCTTTCCATTACACCTCGCTACTTAACGAAATAGCTGATACAAACATTGACGAAGAAAAGTTGGATCTTTACGTATCAGTGCTACTAGGGCTTGAATTTTTCTCTACAAACATTGATAACGATCTTCTCAACTATAATACTACCAGATTTGATGGTGGGGCTTTGTTTGGGGGTCGATATAAACTAAACCCTCGAGTGGCGGTATTTAGTGAGTTAGGGTACGCTGGCCTTTCAGTGTGGACAATTGGAGTATCCTTTCACTTATAGCAATATACAACTCATAATAAAATAGTTGGTAACCTATCGTTGCAACTATTTTTTACTTCAGGCTATATAAGTGTATTACTCATGCAAGTAACAAAGATCACTGTGAACATGTAAGGCTCAATTATCTTTTTAGAGGAGGGGCTGATCTTCATAGAATGTCGTATGTGTGATTAAGTTTTTTTAGCCTTCTAAATAGACAGTATCAAAAAAATTAATGCGGCATTAGTGACCAAACCAGTGATATACTAATCATAAGAAAGGCGGATATCTATCCGCCTTTCTTATGCTAAATACGGCACATATTACGCCTCATTAACTAACCAAATTATCAAGAATACCAAACCAGCTATAAATGATATTAATCCCAAAATATTTATAACTGGTATAAATAGAAGTATAAGACCAACGATCATAAGAATCAATGCGATTTTCAGAGTACGATCTAAATCATTTGTCTCGTTAGGCGACATAGATTTGTACTCCTTCACTAGCGAGCGAACTTCCTTGCGTATTTCTTTCCGCTTAGCTCGTTGCTCTTTTTTCGTCAGTTCCTGCCCATTCATTTCATCAGCCAGCTGACTCATCCGTAGGGCTTTTTCTTTTAACTCGGCGTTATCCGTTTTTTCCACGGCAGCCAGAAGTTGTTGCTGAGCTTGCTCAATAAGTGCCCCGGCATCCCGTTCTACTATCACCTCTTGATCGAGTGAAGTGTATAAATCCGCTTGTTGAGAAGCTATTTTCTCAATTTCTTCGGGTGCCAAAACTGTTGGAGATTGATTGGTGGATTTAGGAGTTTGTTTAAAGTAATACGAATTACCAAAAGCAACTTTGCTCGACTGGCAACTAGAAAACATAACAGAAGTACCTAGGGTAACGAATAGTACCCATAGCATTGGTTTGGTGTGCATAGTGTTAATATTTTTTGTAAAAACCTGTTAAATATACTGACTTTAAGTAAAATCAATAAATTATTTTTTCTTAATCTAATCATTTACCTACCTAGGAAGTATTTCTACTCAGTCCCCATTTTCTACCACAGAGCCAATTGCTAAGCTAATACAGAATATCCTCTCGTAGGTTCATGACTACTTGCGTGTGATCGTTGTCGTAATCGAAAAGCAAGCTTCCGTCCTGCTTAAACAGCTTCACGTGGTTGAGGTTAAACCGGACGAACGCTTTTCCTACCGTAATTCCGGTGAGTACATCCACTTGGGCATTGCCATCGTCAAATGTTCGTAGCCGGATCTTGGCTTGGTCTTTAATCCGCATTTTATCAAAATCTACATTGCCTCCTTCTTCATTAACAATGGTAATAATCCCGCTCTCATTTTTCATAAACTTAAGCTTGCCGATGTTGGCGTAAATCTCGGGGCAATCTTGCCGAAAAGCCGGATTGTGACGATCTAAAGCCTCCAGTGCTGCCGTACCGGGAATGACCATTCCACTTTGCATAATGCAGTGGATTACCGCAAAGAGTCCGGCAATAGTAGGGTCATACTGCTGTTCCTTTAGCCGATCACTCTCAGCCTTCAGCGTTTCCGCCACATCCAGTGCTAGAGAGGCGTTGTTCTCCGCTACGCTACGACCACCCACACTTATGCCTCGGGTACGCTGAGTGGCTGCCTCGTATTGCTCACTGAAGTAAATACTACCACTTTCGTCTAAGGCAATTCCCCGTTCGGCCACCGTATTATCAAAAACCAGGGTCTCCATCAGTTTTCCTTGTTCGTTGAGCTTAGCTACAAAACCCTGTTGTAAATCGGGCTGTTGCGTAGTCACATCCCGTAGCCAAGCTAGTTGCCCATTAGGAGAAAATTTCGCCACGAAAAAACCGATGGCAGATGTATTTAGTTGAGTTTCCGTATCTAACCGAAGTTCTTCTTCGTACCGCCCGGCTAAGTAGACTTGCTGCCGAGAATTAATAGCCAGATATTGCCCCACATCGTTTCCTCTTCCGTTCAAAGTCTTTTCCCAGAGCACTTTTCCGTTGGGGGTTAGTTTAGCCAGATAAATATTCTGCCCCTCACTTACCTGGGGCGAAAGCCGATAGCCCGCGAAATAAATATTCCCCAGAGCATCCACCACTAAATTGTGATTGTTTGCTCCCGGATAAACCCCATTAGAGGAAGCAATATCCCAGATCATTTCGGCTAGCCACTGCTGGTACGGATTGCGGAGCGGCACCAACTCCACCTGTTTCTGAGCGTAGCGGGGCATTACCTTCCCAATGGGTGCATTCACGTAAGTGGGATCGCAAACCACAAATTGCTCGCGATTGCGTTCAACGTACTCTCCTTCTACCCCATCCAGACCTACTGCCGTGGCTACGTGACCCGGATACTGCAACCCAACTACTTTCAAACCCAGCAGTTGGCGAACCAGATACGTAAATAGAGCTGAGCGGTCTTCACAATCCGAGTAGGTAAAGTGCAGCACTTCTTCGGGGAAAAAATATTTCTCCCGGCCAAACTGGGTTTGATCGAGCTGATAATCAAAAGCGGTTTGTACAAACCGGAGCAGTAAGCCCACGGCATCTTCCGAAGTACGGTCTTGCAACAAGGGCTGAAACTGTAAAATTAATGATTCCTTCGCCTCGCGAGACAACGTAGATTCTAACTTTACTCGCAAATCTACTTCGGGATAATCCTGATAGAACTCGATAGCCCGCGCATTGTACGCTAGCTGCACCTGATAGGCTTCTCCCCCGTAGCGGAACGAAAACGTTTTTTCCTGCGGATTTCCTCCCAAACTCAGTGGATTTTGTACATCAAGGTTCAGAATTAAATCGGCTCCGGCGTAATCCTGATCGTAGGTATACAATGAATTGGGTGCTTCACCAATGGCATAATACGTTTGATCGCCAAACTGATAATACGTAGCCGAATAAACGGTGCAGTTGGTCGGAATTAACAAGTATAACTGATTGTCGGTATAGCCAATCTTAGCCCGATAGCGCGATTTGTTGAGTAAAAACCAAGCGGTGAGTGTAGCCCGAGCGTCGTCCGACGGATACAACTGTTGGGTAAACTGCCGGACTAGTTGGTAGTATCCCCAGTCGTTGAGGTTAAACTGATTTTTGTAGCGATACAAGCTATGAATTAGCTCCTTCGTATAAGCTTCGCTTAATGAAACCCAAGCCTCGCTAAGCACCTCAGCATCGTAACGGGAATACTCCGGGAGCTGCATCCGAACATCGTAGGGTACGAAGAGCGAGTTATCGTAGAAGGAAAGCTGCGTTCGCTGGGGAGTGTATCCTCGTTCATCACCTTGAGCCGGTAGCGGTAGCATCAAGCTTCGCGAGCGGCGTAGGGGCCCGGAGGCGGTATCAGTTTCAACCTCCTGGTTAGCCGGAGGCTGCGTATTCGGAGGGTACGTAGGAATAATGGTTGGTTTGGGTGCTGGGGTGATCTGAAGGGCCCGGGACAGCTCAATCTCCCGAAAACGCTCCCGCAGCATCTCGGCGAACAGGCTATCCCGCTCCGCCACAAACTGGTTAAAATCCTTAACGTACTGCTGCTCAAAATTTTGGCGATCTTCCCGCAGTGCCTGTTGGGCTGAGTCTTGCTCCTGCCTAAATTGCTCAAGCGTCTGGGCAAATCCGGAGATTGCTAACCCCACATTCAACGTAAAAACAAATAATATTTTCATAGTGTTGGTGAGTGATTGAAGTGCTGAAGAACTGAATGACTGAAGAGGTAGGTAACCAGTTAGCTATTCTGTTCTTCACCCCTTCAGATCTTCAATTAAGATGGATTTTTCATAGTGGTGATTACTAACCGTTGTTCCGCTCGGTACACTGACCCATCCTGTTTCATCCCTCGGTTTTTCTGGAGGATACTTCCGAGGTCTTCGGTAATAAAGCGGTACCCGCCCATATCTTGGGTAGCCAGTGGCACAAAGGACTCTTCCTGAGCATTAATTTGCAGCGTCTCAATACCGCAAGGCGCATCGGTGCAATCGCAGATAAAATCATACGGAACTTCCTGAACCTTGCCTACCTGATTCGCTTCTAAGTACTGGTCAAAGAAATGCACCCGACGACCGTCGGCCAGATGGTAAACAAAGCGAACGTGGCAGGGCATATTCACCCGAAAGAACACATTCATTCGCTCCCCTTCGGTAAACACCAGCGCATCCTCTCCCTTGTTCGTCCACACCTCCAAATCAATCCCATTGTCAGCTACCGCGTAGGTTTCCATCTGTTGTTGCTCCGCTACATTCTGATCGTAACGAACCGGCATATAGGCCAGTTGGGCTGATTCTACCACCTGCAAGTTAAGACGAGCCGTAGCCATACTGATAACTTGCTGAGCAAATACATCTTTTACAAATAGGCTCAAATGCAACTGGTCGCCCGAAACTTCGTAGGTTCCCCGCAGCGAATACCGCATGGTGGGGCTTCCCTGATTGAACTGTACATCGTCTAATCGCATCGTCTGCCAGTCGGCGTACTGAATTAGCTCTCGCTCCAAGCGGTCGCGGAAGAAGTAAGAGAACGTACTAGCCATCTCTGACTCCCGGTACAGCATAGGCGAAACCACCACCCGCTGCAAGGGTGCATCTAGTGACTGCTTAAGCTGATAAACCAAACCGTAGGCCAGATCGTCGAGTGAGTTGGCCGGTTTGCTAATCAGCTGGCGCAACGCATCCTCAATTTTCGGCAAGATAACCGAAGGTTCTTCCGGGGTAGCCGATGGCTGCAAACTAAGTAGCACCGCTCGCCAGGGAGCTTGCTGCGTCAGAAGGGTGCGGCACTGTAGCAATTGTTGTTCCGCTTCGGCCTTTTGCCCGTTATCCGCGTAGTGTTGCGCTTGCGTGAACCGATCGCGTAGCTGCTGATTAGCCTGGGTTAGTTTGCGCTGGTAATTAGCGATCACATCACTTCTAAGGGCGTATACCCAGGTATAAAACAGCTTCTTCTTGCGGTCGTGGTAGGTTTCTTTCTGTAGTCCTACCACTTCTAACTGGCTGTTGGCCGTTACCAGTGCTTGGTACGATGCGGAGAACGATTGGTCGGTCTGTTGCTTAAAGCTTTCGCTCGCTGATTTTATCTGTACCCGTACTTGCTCTACCAAATCTTTTTGCGCGGCAGCGTAGGCTTGCCGAACAATGCCCGCTTCGGAAGAGTCTTTGTGCCAGGTAACAATACCGAGGCCCGTCAGATACTTCTCCGACGGAAACCGAGCGGACACTCCTTTCTCTTTTACCCAATCGGGTTGCGCCAGAAGCGAGGAAGTTAGCAGCCAACAGCCCAGAAAGATACGCATGAACATGGCAGTAATTAGTTAGATGAATGAGTAATGAATATTGATTAATGACTGATGATTTACAATTATTCATTACTCATTATTCATCAATCATTATTAAGTTGCTGCATTTCCTGCTCAAAGATTTCGCGAAACTTCTTACGGTCGTATTCAATCTTGAGCTTGGTACCGTCGGACATACCTCCGGTGGTAGCACTTTCCATTGCGTTAACAAAATCGTCTCGCTTCAGGGTCATGGCTACGTGGGCTTCGTACACCATTTGGTTGTTCTGCTGCACCTCGTACATCTTTTGGTCGTCTACCATCACGTTGTTTAGCGACTGATCAACCAAGTTGCGGGTAAGCTCTTCAAATTTGGAGTTATACGCTAGGCCTACCGTATCTTCCGAAGAATCGTACTGCTCGCGATAGCGTTCTACCGCCGACTTTACGGTAGTCTGTACTTGCTGGGCAATGAAGGTACGAGCGTCTAAGCGAGCCTGCTCCAGCGCAAACCCCTGGTCGGGGCTTTTTCCCATACCTACTCCCCGGAAGGCTTCCTTGTCGCTCATATGCTCGGCAAAAGGAATAGTGATTTCAGTACGCTGCACTGATGATTGCGGGGCTTTTGAACCACAGCTTGCTAAGTAAAAGGTAGTAATCAGCCCAAACAAGGTGTAGCGAATAAAAAGAAACATACTCTTCATAAGTGAAATAAAGTTAAGTAATTGGTGAAACATGGTGGATAATATGTTATTCACTAATTCATACTCACCAGTAGCTAAAGGTTAATGAAAATACCTCGAAAATTAAAAATTTTTTTGGAAGAACCGGTGTATATAAGGTAAATTTCGAGCCGTGTTTTGCAAAACAGCTACGAAGACATTTAAGATATACGCTAAAATAATTGAGTTTATCATTAACCTAAACTGATATTTAGGTATAGAATAGTAGCTTGTTTTTTCTGACCCAACCATAGACGACCAATTACTATGTGGTACCGATACATTCTTCTGACTTCTCTAGCAACACTGAGCACTTTTCATCTTTTTGCCCAAAAAGATTACGATGACTACTCTGCGGCTCAGCGCACCGATGTATTATACGAAGACTTTGATGATAACCGAAACAAATGGTTTGTAGGATACGAAAGGAAAGGAAGGCGGTCGGGAGAAATTAGGGATGGTCAGTATGTTTGGCAGTCGAAATCGCTCATGTACGACGAGCACGCCAGTTGGAACCAAGTTTCCTTAGATCAAACCCGAGATTTTGAGATTGAGACCCGACTAAAGCTGGTTGATGGAAATCCGAAGAAAAGTATCGCTCTCTCTTGGGGCCGATCCGACCGAGGCAGCTTTTTCTTCGGGTTCAAAGAAAACAAGTATTACGTTAGTGATTGGCGTAAAGTAGGCGGAGTAACGATCTACGTTGATGGACGGCAGACTAGCCACCTCAATCGGAATGATTACAATACTCTGACCGTTCGAAAGGTTGATCGCTTTTACCGCTTCTTTATTAATGAGAAACTGGTGTACTCCATGAATTTTAAGGATTTCTACGGATCCAATATTGGGTTTGAGTCAAACAATCTAATTCACGTAGACTATCTGCGGGTTTCGTATCTGGATGAACCAAGCACGCTTCCTTTGGCGAGTAAAAATTCTCAAAACGAACTATCTGATAATAAGCCACCGAAAGAAGAAGCCAACTTAGACCAAGCGCAAGAAGTTGAGGTTCCACCTCAGAGCAAGCCCAAGGAGAACCTCGTTCCGGATTCGCCTCCTACTCAAATAGCAGCTTCAGAAACATCTACTGATAAACCGAGCACAAGCGAACCAACGGTAGCAAACCCCAATGAAATTAACACGGTAGACACTCCCGAGCCGATAAGTGCTGCGGCTAGCGCGGGCGACAATCCGATTATCGTCATTACCGAACCAACCCTAACCCGGGGCTTTAAACAGATTGCCGTACAAAATATTCGGATTGTTGGGCGGGCTACGGATCAAGATGGTATCAAAGAAGTGCTTATCAACGGTCAGCCTGCTTGGCTGCGGCCCGACGGGCAATTCAGCTTGGAAGCTCCGCTACGCCTGGGTGATAATAAATTTGACATTGTAGCCACCGACCGATTTCAGCAAAGCTCTACTAGCACATTTTCCATCCATCGTGATGCCCCTTCTCGAGAAAAAAGGCTCGCTCTGATTATTGGCAATAGTGCTTACGAGCAAGGTGGACAGCTTCGCAACCCCATTAACGATGCCAACGCCATGCAATCAACGCTGGAAAGTATGGGCTTTACGGTGATGAAGTACGAGAACTGTCGTCAGAACGATATTAAACGAGCGATTGATGAGTTTGGGCAAAAACTGAAGGAATATGAAGTGGGATTATTTTTTTACGCCGGACACGGTGTGCAGGTAAGCGGAAGTAATTATTTGATTCCGGTTGACGCCCAACTGTCCAGTGCCCACGACGTAGAATATGACTGTGTACGGGCCGACCGGGTATTGGCAAAAATGGAAGCAGCAAACTCCCGTACCAATATTGTTATGTTAGATGCCTGTCGGGATAATCCGTTTGAGCGCAGTTGGAGTCGTAGCACGCAGGGCAATGGCTTGGCGTTTATGAATGCTCCCCAAGGCTCAATGGTTGCTTACGCCACCGCTCCCGGACAAACTGCTTCTGATGGTGGCGGGCAACACGGTATCTACACCGAAGCTCTTCTCAAGCACTTACCTACTCCCAATATCACTATTGAGCAGGTTTTTAAACGAGTGCGCTCTACGGTAGCCCAAAAATCCGAAGGAAAGCAAATTCCTTGGGAGTCCACTTCACTTACCGGAGATTTTTACTTCAAAAAGTAGCCACTCAGCATTTGAGGTTACTCTCGTAGTGCTACTATCAATTTAACCTTTTCTCATTGCTTGTAGTATAACTCGTTTTTAGTAGTTTCGTCACCAAATTATAGGAACTAAATGTACTGACATTATATCTTAGGAGCATAATCCTCGGGTGAGCGAATGCGACCAACACCCCTAAATTATTTTGCTATTACACCTAAATACGGGTACCAATCGGGTAAAGTATACAACTCGCTTTCTACTTTTCTTCTTTCAAATATTTCTCTGCGATTATACATTCAAAATTAAGTACCTACATAAACATGTAGGTGACATTTTTTCTACGCCTCCCATTAACCTTTGCCTTTCAACCTGGATAATGAAATAATGACTAATGGTTAATGAGTGATGACGAATGAGTAGTGAATAATGAGTGAATACTCGCTATTCTATCACTCTCTCATTCCACTGTTCTTTCGTGCTCTCATTAATCATCAACCACTATTCATTAATCATCAACTACTGATATTATGAAAGAACCTATTGAAACACTGACCGAACAAGAACGCAAAGTAGCCAGCGGCTTAGCCGAAGGTGATAGCTATCAGCAGATTGCTGACCAGCTTGGCGTGTCCATTAATACTGTGCGATTTCATATTAAGAACATCTACCGTAAACTACAGGTGCACAGTAAAATAGAGGTAGTAAAACGATCCGTGCGGGGAGAACTTTAAAAAGTTTTTTACCTACATCATTAACCTTGAGCAGTAGCCAGGCATATACTAGTGAAAACAATGAAAAACGCTATCAATTATGCGACGCGACACTCAAAACTTTCTACGACTTATTTTTCTCGCCCTAGCTATCTTGGTTATGAAAACCGTGAGCGGAATTGATGAGAGCAGTCAGCAGCAAGTGCGGCCTAACACTGCCGGAGGGGTATCGTCAATCGTTGTTTCTGATACTACCAGTCTTCATCACAAAACCTTATATTAGTAGCCGAATTTTCTAGTCTAGATTTCACAAACCTATGTATACAAAAAGATTATTACTCGCTTTCGCCTTTGCCTTGGCAACATTCTCAACTCAAGCCCAACAGCAGCTCGATCGTTTTGAGTACGGTGTGCGGATTGGATTAAACTTTGGGTCACTCTTCAATGCTGACAAAGGTGAAATTTATGGAGTGAAAAGCGGATTGGCTATAGGAGGATTAGCAAAGTTCCGCTTATCTCGCTGGATTGCTTTTCAGCCCGAGCTACTGTACGCTCAACAGGGAGCTGTTGATACCCTCACTACTGCGTTTACAAGTACACCGATACAAGTAAGGAATAGTTACCTCGTTGCTCCTTTGTTAGTTAAGTTATATCCGGCTCGTAAATTCAGTTTACAAATTGGCCCCCAATTAGGTATTTTGATATCGTCAAAAATTGATGGTTCCGATAGTCGAAGTGAGTTTATCCCAGTAGACCTAGCGTTGGCATTTGGAGTAGAATATGAATTTAACAAAGGGCTACTTTTAGGTCTGCGGTTTAGTTCAAGTTTGATTGATATTGATGAAAATGATACAGTATCCAGCTTGTCAGGTAATCCGAAAGTGCTACAGAATGGTTACTTCCTGCTTAGTACCGGTTGGCGATTTTAACCTAAAGCAACGAAAAAAACACGGTTGAATATTTTTAAAGGCTGGGCGTAAATCCGGAGCAGCCTTGTTTACCTTCTGTACTCAAATTATTCTACTATGAAAATAGCAGCGTACTTCTGTATGGGTGGGCTATTTATGTCCACGCTGGCTTGTAACTATACCGATCACGAGGCCTTGCTGCCCGTTCCTCAATCCGGTGCTATTAATCCAACCGTAACTTCACGTGAGGTTTATCCATTTATAATGCAACTCTTGGTAAAATCTCAAAAAGCATACATCCCGACTTCTACCACCACAGTTCGTGAGAATGCACTGGATGCTTGGAAAGACTTTATCTATCACCTGCTACAATCTCCAGAACAATGGAAAAATGCAGACTATTATCTCCAATGGTACGAGGATAATTTAGCGTACTCTTGCGCTTTTACTTCCGTACAGCAAGAGGGTAGCACGTTTAGTATACATTGGGACTACAATCAGCTAACCTGTTACCGTCCCAAAGCACCTCAGTCTGGCTCTTGTACCCTTACCATGTACCAACAATCAGGCACTTTCTACGCTCAGTTTGAGTATAACCAGATAGCCTTTGGTACCAAAGTCATTAGTGGTTTTCACACCTTACAAGGTAGAGTAGAAGTTGATGGCTCACCACACGTAATCAGCGAGACGCTTAACCTACAATAGTCAAGTACGTCACTCACCTCCCTCCGCCATCGGCAAACTCATCCGTTTTTAATCATAATCGTACACGGGTTAGACTTAGCAAGGTCTTTCACTGAATTTTGGGGAAGAAACTGCTAAAATTGCAGAAAACCACAAAGTACGAATGACACGTTCTATTATTCCTATAATTAGCTTCTTCCTAATCAGTTCATTATCCTACGCTCAGGAAGTAGCCATTGATCTTAGCATTGACCGTTTATCACCTCGAGCAATCAGCTACTCCCCTGAGATGGACTGGCGTAGCACTTTTCATCCACTGTTGGAGGTAGAATTTGAAACTTCATCAGAAGTTTCCGACTACCAGCAAGAAGAAGGCACAGTGGATGACCAGAAACATCGCTTCTGGAAGATTGAAGAGATCATTCTAAATGCTCCTGACTGCCGCCCCCACTTCTTAATCAAAGAGAGGTTGCCTCACCGCTGCTCTGGCATCCAGATATCAGAACAAGATATAGAAAACCTGGAGAAGATTATTTCTGATTTGCAAACGGTTTATTAATTGTAATACTGGCATGAACTGCGTTGGTCAGTAGCAATAATGGGGGTCATGAGATACATCTATGTCATATGTATTTTTCTTTTAAGCTCTTGTGGGGTAAAAGAAATCGAGTCAGTCAGTCAAAATACTCCCGGAGAGATTGAAAAACCTGTAGAAGATGACTCAATTGTTTCTCAGGCTCAAGCTCAGGAGGTCGAGTCAGTACCAGAAACTAATGAAACTGAGCCAATGATATTTGATTTAGGTAGTGAATCTTTATTTACGGATACTTGTGCTTTTTACTTGAGTGTATAACAAAAAGGGTGTAACTCAGGCAGCTTTTTGGTAAAGAGCTTGTTGTTCGTGTTTGACTACTGTTTGTAGGTAGTTGTCCCAATCGCCGTTCTTTCTGACGGCTCGTAGGTTGAGCATATTCTGCGCACCTTGTTTTCCCCAATGCATGCCGTTTCTCTCCATACGGCTCTTTACAAAATGTCCACAGGCACTTTCCACCGCTCCGGTGGTGATAGGAAATCCTAGCTGTAGATAGGTTTTGTAATCTACCATATGCTGATGGTTGGTCAGGTAGGTGATGGCTCGTTGGACAGTGTCACGCTTGTATTGAGACAAGGTAGCCTGTTGCAAGATAACTTGCCATTGCTGTCGTACCTCATCATGCTGGCTGTCTAGTAACAAGGCGGCTTGGCTTCTCACCCAAGCAAAACGATTGGGATGCTTCTCCCCCCAATGAGCGTTAGCCACCTTCCAAACGTACTCTAGCAAGTGAATAAAATCCAGTACGTAGGCCTCTACCCGATGGGTAACTTTCTTTTCTTCTACCACTTGCCGAACTGCTTTTTCTAAGGCTCGGTCACCGTCTATCAAAACGATGATCGGCTTTTTTGCACTAGCATCGCGCCGAAGTAGGTTTTCCACCCCGTAGCGGATGGCCCCTACCTTGTCTGAGAGAAAGGCTCGTAGATGCTTGTGCTCGTGCCAGGTATGCCCTCCATCGGGCTTCTGCGGCTCATGGGTAGGGCAAAACAAGCTCTCTAAGAGTTCTTGAGCCTGCCGGGGCCGCGGGGTAAACGAACTGCTCAGGCTTACTGTGGCTTCTTTTTTGACCCCCTTCTTCTGTCCTTTGCTCAGACGAACCGCCGTACTTTCCTCAGCTCGCTGAGTTTCGCTGCGACGAATGGGCACCCCCTTACCGTCAAAGCCTACGCTCAAATGAGTACCATCTTCTATGTTTTCCCAGGCTTGTTGCTCATAAAAGTCTTTTACTTGCTCGCAAAGCCTGTAACTACACCGTTGGCTTTGCATACCCCTTAGGGGATGACCTAAGATGCGCTCCAACTGCTCAGCACTTTGGGCAAAGTCCATCTCGGTGGCCCCATACCCTAACCAATCATCCAATACGTAAGAATAGTTGCTCTTGGGTAAGCCCAACGCTTCGTCCAGCCGGTAATAGCTCTTACCAGTGGTTGAGTAATACTTGGGGCGGGCAATGGATAACGGGCCAAAAATGCTTCGGTAAGGCCGACTACGCAGCCCGGTGTTCTTCATCTTTTCCCCTGCACGATCAACGGGAACCCCCTGAACAGCGACTACCTGTTGTATACTCAAAATGTAGTATTCTAACAGTTGAAAACCTAACTGCAATAAACTGGTAAACAAAGACCGCTCTACCTGATGAATTCTCATTCCTTCTTTACTTCGGGCATCCATTTGGGCTATTATCTGATCTAAGTGTTGTCTTATCTGGTTGATTTTTGCTTCCTTTACTTCCATAGCGAGTTTTTTTGATGGTGGTTGAAGACCTCAAAATTAAGGGAATCTCTGCATTCCCACTCGCTTTTCCTCTGCACCCAATTCGTTATACACTCTTTTTACTTTGCCTGTGATTGCTGTTCTGGAAATCTGATCTTAAGATCTGACCTATCCTTTTATCAGGTAGATTATTGTATGTCCGATATAGGTCTCACCCATGGCAACTATGAAATCTTTAACGATACGTTAACATTAAACTTCGATGGAATCTGTATCAGGAAAGAATACAATTGGGCAAACGAGGTAGATACTTCAGCGGTCGATTACTTTATTACTGATACATTACTGAGTTCATTTACTCACCGCTACGTGACAACCGGTTGTGGGGAAAAAATGAAACTGGTAAAAGTTAGTGGTGATGAGGTAGGAGTTGAATCGAGCAAAGATTATCAAAGTTTTGAAAACTTTCTGAAAAGCGAAGGCATTATCGCTAGATTAACGGATATGATGAAAAGGCTACAACCAATATCGCAAAGTAGTCAATCTAGCGATTGATGCAATAGTCTCCAACTTTCTCCGGTAGGATTTACAAGTGAGAAAAACCTACGGGCACAAGAAGGCGCATAGGCTTTGATAATACTTTGAAGTAGTTATTACCTACTCTTGAGTCGTAAGCGGTTGCTCAGTAGCTGATCCCGCCAAGTCAATCAGATAAGATTCTTCATTAATTTGCAACACTATCCCACCGTCCTGATTGACTAGTTGAAGGGGATCGGCAAAGATTTCTTGCGGATAGTACACTCGTAAAGTATCATCAATCAGTTGATAGGTAGCTTCCGTACGACTTTCATCAATCACTAGCAGTGCGTGAGCTACTTGCGAAATGCCTTCACTAGCGATAGCGTAGGATGATGTGTAGGTATCAGTTCCAGCGTAACTGGGGGCTTCTACCTGCCCTCCGGTAACGGGTGCATCTGTTTTTGTAGTATCTTCTACCGCTACTTGACCATTACCGTTGGAGGAATCCGATAGGTTAAGAAAAACAACGGCAGCAGCTAGCACCAATGCCAGCGAAGCCGCAATAGCCCAACGAACCGTGTTCGGACTGACAAATAGTGGGCGCACCGTAGCTTCATCACTCTCTTGAGATTCCTCTTCCTCTTCCTCTTCAATAGTGCCACGCTGGGCGGCTAGGTTGGCTTTTAGCTGTTCTTTTAGTTGGGCTGCTCCGTGGGCTTCC
Source organism: Tunicatimonas pelagia (assembly GCF_030506325.1). Taxonomy (NCBI): domain Bacteria; kingdom Pseudomonadati; phylum Bacteroidota; class Cytophagia; order Cytophagales; family Catalimonadaceae; genus Tunicatimonas; species Tunicatimonas pelagia. Next base: position 1,332,064 of record NZ_CP120683.1, read on the forward strand.
ACTCGCTCGTGGATCAGTTCCCGTAGGCGAACCGCCTGCCGAAACTCATCATCAGAAGCTACCTTCTCCTGGAATTGTGTCTCTTCTGTTTCGGTGAGATCCTGCTCAAAGTGTCGATCCAGGAGCTCCCGGTCTTCGTTGGTCAAGTTCATACAAGTATTCTTTTAAGGTTTCTTTTTGCGCCGGTAGCAGCGACTTTTCAATCGTCTGAATACACTGGCGTTTTTTAACTTTTACCGTCTCTTTATTCTTATATCCCAGTTTTTGGGCAATGGTTAACATGTCGAGGCGATTAAAATAAAAAAAAGTTAAAATGGCCGCGCAGGGGTCACCCAGATTACCGAGAATTTCGTCAAGTGCCCCACTGAGTTCTTCCAGCGGATTGCTCGAGTCTTGGGTATCAGTATCGGATACTACCGACATCATGGGGGCGGGACGGGTAAGCTTCTTCATCCAGAGATTTCGAGATGTTCGGTAGAGAAACCCGCCAATTTTTCCTTCGCCATCGTAACGATAAGCTTCGCTGAGTACTTTCTGATAAAATATTACCTGAGCTTCAGCAAACACGTCTTCGGCATCTTCAATAGCTCCACTATTTGACAGCACGTACTTTCGTACACTAACGAAATGGCGATTAAGCTGGCTGAGCACTTCGTAATTTCCGGCTTTGATCTGGTCAATTATTTCCTGGTCTTTCATGATACCACAGAGATTGCAAGTTGCATATTCTCTGCAAAAGTAACATCATTCCCGACAATTAGAAAAATGAGAATACAGGATCGGAATTGAGAGAACGGAGTCCGAAGACGGGAGCGGTTCCCCGCCGGGACCGAAGAATGAAGGGTAGAAATGGTGTTAATTTTGATTTGTCGAGCGTCGTTCCAGGTAGACTGTGGACTATCGACCGTTGACCGTTCCACGGCGCCTGTTAACAAAAAAAGAAAGCTACCGCCAAAGAGCAGTAGCTTTCGTTGATCTGAGCAATCTCACCGACTAAAAAGATAGGTTAGAGAAGTCTAGATTGAACGAGGGTAAGCTAGGTTTAGACTCGTAGCGGGCAGCCGAGCTATTAGAAACTGTCGCTGGAATGAAAAACTGACCTTGCAGATTAAACGGGTTGGAAATTATGCTGAGTTCTCCGTTTACTAGCTCTACTTCTACCGCTTGCCCATCAAATGTTACTTGGTACACACTATTCTCGCTAGTAGTTCCAATCTGGGTTTGAGCTTCGGCCACTAGGAAGATCCGACCTCGGTCAATAACCATGATGTAGGGAAAAGTCTGAGCATCGCTAGAACCTAGGGTGTACGGGTACTGACCGGGGCTTATGGTTCCTGGATTAGTAGCGTTGAAGGCAATGGCAGTGATAACTCCTTCAATGTTATCGTCCCCATCGTTATCCTGGCTAGCTGCTTCGTCAGCGTAATAGTATTCCGTCAAATAAGCGCCCGTTTCATTGGGCTGCGCTTCAGTTTCGGCACCTAAGTAGAAGGGAAATTCATAACTCCCGTTATCAAAGGTGATCACACCCACGGCCTGATTGGTTTGACCACCGCCGGGAGTAGTAGGATTGCCGCCACCAGGAGTTGTCGGGTTGCTGCCGCCGCCGGGGGTTGTGGGAAGGCTACCAGGAGTAGACCCACCACCACCTAAATCGGGTAATCCCGGATTCGGATTTTGATTATCCGGCGTAGTGGGTACTGGATCTTCAGATTGAGTACAGGCACTGAAGATAACGAGTAGTGCAAAAGCAAATAATTTAGCGAAGCGGAATGCCGCCCAGCGGAATGCCGCCCAGTTGAATAATGAAGTGTTCATAATTTTTTCTTGTTTCTGATGATACATGGTTGATTAAACTTTCGCTTACATATACCATCAGGATAAAGAAGGTTAATGGCGAGAGAGAATTTTTTTGGAGAAGGGAGAAGGGAACTTCAAGACGGAAAGCAAAAGGTCAAAATGCACGCAAAAATATTTTTGGACTGACTTCTTACTTCGGTCTTCTAACTCCTTTTCGTCTGTAGGAAGTTTTTTTAAGAAAATTTTGCGAACTGTATTAACCTTCGGGCGGGTGGCTGGATAGTAGGGTGAATTTTACATTAAAAACACCTTGACTAAACGTAAAAAATCATGAAAAATTTAGTAGCTATCATCATTCTTTTCTTAAGCGTTTCACTGGCTCACGCGCAATCAGAAAACGATAAAAACAAAGTGTACGTAAATCCCAAAGTTGGAGTACACTTCGCGTCGCTCTCTACTGAAACTGCTGAACAAGGTAGCCGAGTAGGGATGAACGTTGGCATAGACATGTTGATTAAGTCCAGTAAAAAGAGTTGGTTTTTCTGGCAACCTGGCCTGCATTACTACCGCACGGGTGCTCAACTAGTACACCAAGGAACTACCCAACAAGAAATGGATAACCAAGTGCATTTTAACACATTAAAAGCACCCATCAGCGGGGGCATGTACCTGACAGGTTCGGACGGGCTACTACGTATCTGGGTGAATGCGGGAATTACCCCTACCCTACTGCTAGGTGTTCAGGAAAATGAATACGGTCTTAGCCGAGAAGCATTCCGGGGAGCCACTTTGGGAATTAACGGCGGCATCGGTATTGAAGTACTGATCGTTACCTTGGAGTTGAATTACGAGCACGGAATCACGCCAATGCTCAGTGGCAATGAAGGTACTAACCGTATGTTCTCAATCTCCGCCGGACTCCGCTTTTAATTAATGACGAATGAATAATGATTGATGATTAATAACAGATATCGTTCATTAGTCATCAATCATTACTAATTACTTCTTGCAGGATTCTGCTAGATTTTTAAATGCTGATACCAAAGCCCGGGCTTCTTCAATAGTATTTGCCAGCAGTTCAACCTCATTTTCGTAACCCTCTACTTCTCCTTGTTCTATCTCTCGAACTAAGTCGCGCTGAGCAGTGGTTTTGAGCGTTACGATAATACGCTCTCCCTTGGTATCAAAAGTGACGAGCCGAGGATTCATATCAGCCATATTCCACTCAAATACTTTCTCTTCTCCCTCATCGTCAATCAGCGTATACGTAAGCAGGCACTGATCTGAACCGGGGGTAAATGACTGTTCATAGCGATCATCGCCTTCATCTACCGTCCCGATATTATCCCGCAGAAACTGCAAGGTGGTACCAGGAGTAGGATTGGAACCAACGGAAGCCACAAACAAATTTTGCTGATTCGCTTGGGCTAAGGTAACTAACTGCCGGAGTGCCCCCACCCAACGCCGAGCCTCATCTACACTGGGGGCCTGCATAACAATTTCATCCGTAAATCCATCTACTACATCATCTTCTAACTCCTGCACCAAATCCCGCTCCGCTTCGGTTTTTAGCTCAATCAGCACCTCGCTGCCTTTAGTATCAAAGTCTATGGTGCGGGGATTAATATCAGCCGGGTTTACCAAAAACGTAACCTCTTCTCCCTCACTAGCTTCAATGATGGTGTAGCTAAATTGCTGAGTAGCAGCATCGTAGTTCACCGATTGTTCGTAGGTTTCCTTTTCAAGTGCAACATTGCCAACCTGGCTGGTTAGATAAGAAACTGTTTGATCCAAGCTAGGATTATTCACGCCGGGTAAAAACGAGTTATCGTACCGTTGTTCAGCTTGCGTAATTAGCGCCTTGAGTGCTTTTTCTAAAGCACGACCTTGCTCAATATCAGTAGCAATAATCTGCAACTCATGTTCGTAGTCATCCGCCTCTCCGTTCTCTAAGGTTTGAATTAAATCGCGTCCGCCGATGGTTTCTAGTGTTACCAGCACTTGCCCTCGTTTCGTATCAAACGATACACTTTGCTCGTTAAAGTCAACCATGTTGGCCACATAACTATTTACCTCGCCCTCGTTGGCATCCTCTTGCTCGTAAGTGATAATTGTCGGAAGAGATAGATCGTAAGCCAACGTTTGGTTAATCGCCCCATCAGATGTTTCAATTTCACCCACTTCCGCAGTTAAAAACCCCAAAGCATCCTCGAATGTGGGATTAGCCTTTCCGTATATCAGAATCTCTTTACTTTGCTCTCCGCAGTTCTGCACTACCTCCTTAAATGCTTTTACAATCGCCCGGGCGTTTTCAATATCAACGGCGTAAAATTGAAAGTTATCGCTAAAATCTTCGGCTTCACCATCTTCAAAAACCTGCACTAATTCCTTGTCACCGCGCGTTTCTACCTCAATTACCACCTCCCTACTGCGGGTATCGAACCTAATTTTGTGTTCGTTCAGGTCTGCCGCATTCACCTTGTAGGTTGTTTCCTCCCCATCATCAGTATCTAGCACCGTAAACGTAAGCAAACAAGCATTGTCTGAAGTGTACGAAAATGACTGCTCGTACATATCATCTTTTATCTGAACATCCTGAACAGCCTGGCTTAGTGTGTTCCAAGCAGGCTGAGCTAGTACCGGACTACCAAACAGCAGGGCTACTAAGAGTACTGTGGTGCGCTTCATATTATTTTAGGCAGTGCTACGCAGTAGGTTAAAAGTGTACTAAAGCCAAGTTACTAAGTTGAAGTCTTGCTGACTAGCCAACAGTGGATGCTGGGGGAATACTCGAAAACCGTACTCATACACGCCCGAAAAGGTGATTTTCGAGTCAGCAGTGTACTTCACCATTGTGCCAGTTCCTTCGGGCACCGGAGAGTCGCTATCCAGTTTTTTTACTTGCTTTTGGCTCATAACCTCTTCTAGCACAATATGGTGCTCATCTTCCTCCCGATGAGCAACCAAAAGCTCTACTCCAACATCTTCGGATGCCAAATTCTTAATGTCTAGTATGATTTCAGCCTTGAAATTTTCTCCCAGCGGTAAGGGGTCGTTAGCAAAATCGTAGATTGATTTTTGCAGTACGCGAATTTGATTCCAGACACCCACTACCTTACCTTTCCACTCGGCCAGCTCTCTTGCTCCGGCAAAATCATCAGCATGTACTTTCTTGCGCTGCTCACCTAGTTTGTTGTAGAAACGCTCAAAGTAATCGTCCATCATGCGCTTCATTGTAAACTCCGGGGCAATTTGGGCAATTGTTTTTTTCATACGATCTAGCCACTGCTCAGATACACCTTCCTCGTTCTGATCGTAGTACTGCGGAATAAGTTCATTTTCCAGAATAGCGTAGATGGTAGCAGCGTCTAGCTCATTTTGCGCGTCCTGGTTTTCGTACGTTCGCTCTTCGTCCAATGCCCAGCCCGTATCGGGTTGGTACCCTTCGGCCCACCAACCATCCAGCACACTTAGGTTTAGCGTTCCGTTAAGCGTTGCTTTCATTCCGCTGGTACCCGAAGCCTCCAGCGGGCGAGTAGGCGTGTTCAGCCAAACATCAACGCCCTTCACCATGCGGCTGGTAAGTTCTATATCGTAGTCTTCCAGGAATACTACCTTACCAAAAAACTCCGGTTGGTTCGATACTTCAACAATCCGCCGGATAAGCTCCTGCCCACCCTGGTCAGCGGGGTGCGCCTTACCAGCAAAAATAAACTGCACTGGGCAATCTGGATTATTTACAATGCGCGCCAGACGATCAACATCCCTGAATAACAACTGCGCTCTCTTGTAGGTAGCAAACCGACGGGCAAACCCAAAAATCAGGGTATTTTCGTCAAAGGAATTGAGCACATCAATCGTCTTCTGAGGCGATTCGTGCCGTTCTTGCATACTCCTCTCCAGTCGCTTTTTAACGGTATCAATCAATTTCTTTTTTAGCTCTCGCTTAATGTTGATTAGATCAGCCCCGTTAATATCGTGTATCTTTTCCCACTGTTTGGGGTCAGACTGTTTCTTTAGAAAGCTTTTGCCAAACGTTTTTTCGTACAGCTCCTGAAGTTCCTGAGAGGTCCAACTGTAGTAATGTACCCCGTTGGTGACGTAGCCAATGTGCAATTCTTCTGCCTCAAAGCCCGGGAATAGCGGCTGAAACATTTTCCGAGAAACCTGACCGTGAATTTTGCTAACCCCATTAACTTCTTGGCTGAGTTTGAGGGCCAAATGGCTCATGGAAAATTCCTCATCTTTGTTATCTGCTTTGATGCGACCTAATGCCATAAATTTCTCCCACGATAAGCTCATTGAGTTCGTATAGGCCGACAAATAGGGCCAAAGCATCGACTCGGAGAAGCTATCGTGGCCAGCGGGCACCGGAGTATGGGTAGTAAATAATGAAGAGGAACGAATAACTTCTACGGCTTGGTCGTATGATAACCCGCTTTTCACCAAAATTCTGAGCCGCTCTAAACCGTTGAAAGCCGCGTGTCCCTCATTAAGATGGTAAATATCAGGATGGACATCTAAGGCTTGTAGTGCCCGCATTCCGCCAATACCTAGTAGCAACTCTTGCTTTAAGCGATTTTCACGGTCACCCCCATAAAGATGGTGGGTAATCACGCGGTCAGCCTCCTGATTATCTTCAATATCAGCATCTAGCAGGTACAGGGGCATACGGCCTACTTGTACTTTCCACAGTTTGGCGTACAATACACGCTCCGGTAGTTCGACCTGAATTTTTATCCAAGTACCTTCCGAATTACGTACCGGCTCAACGGGCAAATACGTAAACCGCTGAGCATCGTATAAAGCCACTTGCTCGCCGTAGTGCGATAGCCCTTGCCGAAAGTATCCGTAGCGATACAGCAGCCCTACCGCTACCATATCCACATTTTCATCGCTGGCTTCTTTCAGATAATCTCCGGCTAACACTCCTAAACCACCCGAGTATAACTTCAACGAGGAGTGCAGTCCGTATTCCATGCAGAAGTACCCAATTTTAAGGGGCGACCGTCGCTTAGTCTCACCCATGTATTTCTTGAACTGACCCTGCACCCGAGTCAGCTGCTTCATGAAGTCGCTATCCTTCAGCAGGCGTTCGTAATCTTGATAATTTAAGTTATCTAGCAGAGCAATGGGGTTTTGCCGATGCTGAAGCCATCCTTCGGGATCAATACTGCGAAACAGATTAATTGCTTCGTAATTCCAGCACCACCACAAATTTTTGGAAATCTCTTCCAAGCCTTTGAGTTTGTCTGGTACTTGCGATTGAATATACAGGCGTTTCCAGTGAGGTGAAACACCTTCATTTATAGATTGAGTGTCCATGTAAGATTAGGGTTTTCGTTACTAAATGGTTAGGGTAGGCATACGCTGATGCCGCAGATAAATAATTATAGTGAAACTGGCTGAGTTGCCTTGTCAAACTCTTCAATTAATTTGCCCGTGCGGATAATCTCGGCAACATTCCAAGCTTGGGAAATAGCCCCTCGAGGCGCGTGGGGCGCGTCTCCGTCGTAAACTTCTGAGATACTACTGATACCGTGCTCCGACATCGTTTCTTCAAAACCACGATAAAGCGAGATAACGTAGGGTAAGGCTTCCTCCCGTTCGGCTACTTTGAGGTAAGCCTCTACGTAGTGTCCCATGAGCCACGGCCATACCGAACCTTGATGATACGCTAGGCGTCGTTGGGTTTGCGTGCCTCGGTAGTTCCCTTGGTAGCTTGCCTCTCGTTTAGATAAGCTACGCAGGCCTCGGGGAGTGAGCAACTCTTTTTTCACCACCTCAATAACGCTGCGAATTTGCGTGTCAGAGAGTGGCGAAAAAGGCAAGGAAGCCGCTAAAATTTGATTAGGCCGTACTGACCAATCTTTGTTTTTCCGATCTAAGCTAATGAGGTCTGCCAAATATCCCTTCTTTGGATCCCAGAACGCTTTCTGGAATGATTTCTTTATTTTCTCATCCATTCCCTTCCAGTCGTTGAGCACTTTTTTACCTTCGGTAGAACGAGGACCCGCAATTTCTAAGGCAAAGCAAACCGCATTATACCATAGTGCATTCACCTCCACTGGGAACCCAGCTCTGGGAGTAACTGGTTGGCCATCGATGTAAGCATCCATCCAGGTAAGAGCAATACCATCTTCGCTGCCCGAGAGAAGCCCGTCATCCTGCATTTTTATCTGATACTCAGTACCATCGCGATAGCTTTCCAGAATCTCCCGAATCGCCTTACCGTAGTTCTTCCACACAGCTTGGCGGTCGCCCAACCGGTGAGTGTATTGTTGCAGTGCCCAGAAAAACCACAGTGGCGTATCAATGGCTTCGTAGGTCACCTGAGAATCATTATACTTCCAGAACGGAAAAAAGGCCCCTTTTCGATACTTGAGCATCGTATCCAGCACGGCTTTAAAACTTTTCAGGTCGTCCTGCACCAGCGACAGTCCCGGAATGGCAATAAATGCATCCCGCCCGCCTCGGCGGTAACGCTGATAGCTGGCAATCACATCTGTACGATCGTACTTGCGGGCTTCGGGGGTACTCCGGGTTTTCAGTACAAATTGCTCGGCTGATACTTTCAGGCAATTTTCAAATGAACTCCGCGCGGTTCGCTTCCGCGTTTGATTATTGAACATCCGAAGCAAATTACCTGCTTTGATCACATCGGGGCCGCCCGTAAATAGAATAATATCTCCTTTAGAAGCTTTCACTTCAAAATAACCCGGAACGTATAAATCCTCTTGGTAAGGTGCTCCCAACTCCAAATCTTCAGGATACTCAATATTGTAGTACCAGTTTGCTTGGGAGACAAATTTGCTGTTGTTACCCACCTGCATAAAAAGCTCTTGATACTGAGGGTATAACTGAATACTTACTCCGTCTTCTACGGTTGAAATACCGGGCTGAATACCTTCGTCGGCTCTCAAAAGCTGGTTAACGTTACGAAAAGCCAAAAACGGAAATAGCCGTAGCGTAATTTCTTCGGTTGCCTGCTCCACAATGTAGCGTACCAGCACCCGCTCTTCGTGCTCTACTAGCAGAAACTCCCGGGTTAGCACTACATTTTTCATGCGATACGTTGACTTCGGAATCGGGTCGGCGGAAAAATCCTTCATGTACACAAAGCCATTCGGATTATATTCGTTAGGGTACTTGTGTACTCCCAAATTGAAGGAAGCATTGTTTACAATAACCGTTTCATCTAGCGAAGACAGTAGCACGTGTACTCCTTCTAGCCCTGGCTGATGGGCCACCAACAAGCCGTGATAACGCTTGGTGTTGCACCCTACAATAGTAGTAGAAGAATAGGCACCGGCTTTATTAGATCGTATAATTTCCTTATTTAAGGAATATGAGAGGTCAAGTAGTTGTTTTTTATCGAATTGAATGTAACTCATTCACAAAATATGGTTTGGTTCTCAGGAAATAGCTACTAAGTAAATTAATCGGCAAGATAATGCTTTCAACTAGCCTAAGGGAAGTTACTGATGATTATTTTATGGTTAAACAATCAGTAGGAAATGTTGCTCGCAATAGGCAACCTTAAGAAAAAAGGTGTACTGTTTTTGGACTGAAATGTTATTACTTCTGACATTTTAAACTCATACTAGGTTGAAAGAAGTTCAAAATAGCCCATTTTGTTACGCAATCTATTAGAACAGGTTAATTTTTTATGAATAATTATTGTTATTTCGCATTTCATTGCTACCAGACTTCACTGCAACGTATATATTTGCGTTGCCTGGTTTAAGATTTATGCAGCAAGCATCTTTATTTGTATTAGCGGAGCAACCCTCGGTAGCCAACCACTTTATGGCTGAGCTACGTGACCGTACTCGCCAGACCGACCGAATGCGGTTTCGCCGGAATATTGAACGTTTGGGAGAAATTTTAGCCTACGAATTATCGAAAACGCTGCCCTATCGCCCCGAATCAGTTACTACTCCCCTAGGAACTGCTGATATTTCGTTACTCACCCAACAGCCCGTGCTGGTTTCAATACTGCGGGCGGGCTTACCTTTACACTGGGGGGTGCTCAATTATTTTGATCAGGCCGATAGTGGTTTTATTGGTGCGTACCGGCAGAACACTACCGATGGTTTTACTATTCAGCTTGATTACCAAAGTATGCCTAGCGTTCAAGATCGTCCCCTTATCTTAATTGACCCTATGCTCGCTAGTGGACAAACCCTAGTTAAGGTACTAAAGCAGATCAGCAATTTTGGCATTCCTTCTCAAATCCATATTCTTTCCGTTATTGCGGCGCCCGAGGGCATTTCTTTGCTTGAGCAAGAAATCCAACATTTGTACCGCCTCTGGGTTGGAGCTATTGATAACCAATTGAACGACAAATCTTATATCATCCCCGGCTTGGGAGACGCTGGCGACTTGGCTTTTGGAAATAAACTATAGCGTACGTTTATGATCGTTAATATCGGAATACTCTTAGGAGGACTTATTGTGTTGATTGCCGGAGGAGAATTCCTGGTGCGGGGTTCCGCTAGTATTGCCCTGCGCCTCAAAATTTCACCCCTAGTGGTCGGACTGACTGTAGTCGCTTTTGGTACTTCTGCTCCCGAACTATTTATTAGCGTTCAGTCGGCCCTAAGCGGTAGCCCCGATATTGCGATGGGTAACGTAATTGGCTCTAATATTTGCAATCTGGCCTTGGTGTTGGGAGTGACTTCGTTTATTACTCCGGTGCCCGTTCAGAAGGATATTATGCGAATAGACTGGCCAATGGCGATGGGAAGTTCATTGCTCATGTTTGCGTTGGTACAAGGAAACCTAATTAGTTTTTGGGAAGGGATATTATTCGTTTCTATTCTGGCTAGCTATACTTTTTTCATTATTCGCAAATCCAGAAAGGAAACTAAAAGCTCACAGGCTCAGGCAGAAGCCTTGGATGTGCCTGCTCAGCCTACTGCTAGTGTCTGGAGAGATATTTTGTTGTTAGCCCTCGGTATAGTCGGTCTAACATTTGGCTCTAATTGGTTTGTATTTGGAGCCAAAGAGCTAGCTATTACTATAGGAGTAAGCGAACGGGTAGTAGGTATTACTGTAGTAGCCTTGGGCACTAGCCTACCTGAGCTAGCTACCGCTATTGTAGCCGCTACACGTAAAGAAACCGATATTGCGATGGGCAATCTCATTGGCTCCAATATTTTCAATATTTTGTCTATTCTTGGCTTTACCAGCATTATTGCGCCCATTCAGGTGAATGATATAATCATCCGCTCCGATATGATCTGGATGCTGCTTGTCACCTTTATGATTTTCCCCATGATGATTACTCGCCGGAAGATCAACAAGGTGGAAGGAGTAATTTTACTGGCTTTTTATCTTTACTATATTTACTCAGTCATAGGCCCAGTATAAAAAAATGAGTAATGGACAATGTACAGGGAACAATAAAAATGTGAAATACGAAATATGGAAAAAAAGAGAAGAAAATACGGAGAACGATTGATTTACTCCCATACTCCGTTCTCCTTTTTCCCTTCTTCGTTCTTTGATCCTTTTCATATTTCGCATCCCGCATTTCTTATTTCGCATCTTACATCCCATATCTTCTATGAAATTTCTCTATGTTTTTCCTCACCCCGACGATGAAGCCTTTGGCCCAGCCGGTGCTATGCACCATCAACTCCAGCAAGGGCACGAGGTGTACTTACTTACCTTAACCCGGGGAGGAGCCACAAAGCAGCGACAGCGTTTAGGACTCAGTGTAGAAGAAATGGGTGAAGTACGTTACCAAGAAATGTTAGAAGTAGAGAAGGCTCTAGGGCTAAGTGGCATGACGGTGCTTGACCTTCCGGATAGCGGGCTTAAACGCATGGACCCGAGAGAGATTGAACAAGTAGTGGGCGATCATATTCGGAAGATTCAACCCGATGTTTTTGTTTCTTATCCGGTACACGGTATTAGTGGGTTTCACGATCATTTGGTAATGCACGCCGTGGCTAAGCAAGTTTTTCTAACATTGCGCGATGAAGGAGTGCCTTACTTGAAGCGATTAGCCTTTTTTACGATTCCCTACGAGGGAGACGGCACTTTTAAAAAAGGCAGTGATTTCATCTTGAAGCAATCTTTACCCGAAGAAATAGACTGCATTGTGCGCCTTAACGATGCTAACATTGATGCTCTCCAAGCATCTCTCGATTGTTACAAAACCTACCAGCAAGTTATTGAGAAGGTACAGGTAAAAGAACTAATTGGCGATGCCGTATATTTTGAAATCTACCAAGAATCCTTCAATCCACCCCTGCCGGACTTGACCGAGAAACTTTCGAGTTAATACGATCGCTAGTCAACTGAAACAAATTTAGAGCGGATGTTGGGGCTTGGGGCTATGTACATTGTGCGACAAACAATCAGGCAATTTAGCAGCTTAACCATTAAACTTAGTCAATTTTTACAGAAGCATATGTTTACCGGAATTATTGAAACCGTAGGCGAACTAGTCAATATTGTTGATGAAGGTGAAAACAAACATTTGGAAATTTCCAGTAGTATCACCCCCGAACTTAAAGTTGACCAAAGTGTCAGTCATAACGGCGTTTGCCTGACCGTTACCGAGGTTGTAGAAACTACCTACCGAGTAACGGCAGTACAAGAAACGTTGAAGCGTAGCAATTTGGGTGCGCTCACTCATGCAGCAAAAATCAACTTAGAGCGTTGTATGCCCGCCAACGGCCGATTTGACGGCCATATTGTTCAGGGGCACGTAGACTTGACTGCTTCTTGTGCCGATATTAAAGACCAAGCTGGCAGTTGGCTGTTTCGCTTTAACTATACACCTACATCATCCGATCAGTTATTGGTAGAGAAAGGCTCAGTTACTGTGAACGGAGTGAGTCTTACCTGCTTTGATATTACCGATACGTCGTTTGCTGTGGCAATTATTCCTTACACGTATCAGCATACCAACTTTAGCCAATTGCAGATTGGTGATATCGTTAATCTAGAATTTGATATTGTCGGAAAATACATCAGCCGAATCCTTCAAAGCCAGCTAGAAAAATGAACCGAAATCGCCTTGACGATTATTCTACCGAAGAAGTATTCAGTAAACGACGATTGAAATTCCGGTATAGTTGGTAAAAAATTATAGCGATGGCAGCCCCAAGTATCGCGCCGATCAGTATATCTAACGGATAGTGAACGCCTACGTAAATACGGGTGTAAGAAACCACACCGGCCCAGGCAAATCCCCAGACAAACCATCGGCTCCAGCTACGAAGCAATAACCAAAGCCCAGTGGCAAAGCCAAACGTATTCGCAGCATGGGACGAGGCAAAACCGTATTTTCCCCCGCAACCTTCCACTACATGAACTTGATCCGTTAATCCTGGATTATGGCAGGGTCTTAGACGCTCGAAGAAAGGCTTCATAAACCCGGAGGTGAGCTGGTCGCAGGCTATAATGATTAGCACCAGTAGTACAATCATCTTCGCCCCTTCCCATTTGTATTTTATTAGTAAAACAACGACGATCAAGGCGTAGGCCGGAAACCAAGTATACTTATTGGTAATTCGATACATCACCGGGTCGAGCCAGGGAAGATGCAAGCTATTTAGCCACAGAAAAAGTTGTTGATCAGCCTCTTGAATGACTTCAATCATAGACAGAAATTAGCCAGACTAAGGTAGCAACTAGAGGCTTACTTTAAATACCAATGTGTAAAAAAATTATTATAGCCCAAGGCCATTTCTGAAGACAAACTGATCGTAAGCATTGTGAAAAGCTTCTATATTGGGAGATAGTTCAATAGCGTACTCGTAGCTGGTGAGTGCATCCGCCAACAAATTATTCTGTTCGTAAAAAGAGGCTAGAATTAATTTATCCAGCGCGTTTTCTTCGCCCGAAAATACTAGCTTCAACTCCCTAAGCTCTTGCTCAATCTGAGCCGATTCGTCCGGGGTCATATGCTTGATACCGTAGCTACTTGATTGTACTTCTTTATGTTGCTTCTTCTGCACGCTTACAATGAGTAACCTTTCGGAGGCAATAGGCTCTTGCTCAAAATCCAACCAAAGCTTAGTATCGGTAGCATCCTTTACCATCAGCACCTCGTCAAACATATTCTTAAACACTACCTCGTAATCATCGTTCAGCGTCTCCTGATCTTTCCAGCGTAGTACTACCTCCGGGCTAAAAACATCTACCGAATTAGGCAGGTACATTTTCAACTTTTTATTCTCTACTGACCGAGTAGTTTCTTTAGCACTGTTATCTGGGTTGGTAACCGACTCAACGTAGGCATTCGCATACTTCTGCGCCACTGCCGAAGGTTTTAGGTTGATACGCTGATGCAAGCGAGATACTTCGTAAGTGCCAGCTTTGTAGTAGGGAACTGTTTTTCCACTCTGGTGAACTAACCCAAGATATCCGCCTTTCTCAATTCTTATTAGATGATTCTCTCGTAGTTCCAATCCAATCTCAACGGATTGCCAATCATCATCCGAATTAGAGCGATAAAAAACCTCTCCTTGGTGAGCCAGAACATTAAAAGTATACTGTACATCCTGACCAACAGCCACTGTTAAGCTTAAAAAGATAAAAAGAAAATTGAGTAGTACGTATTTCATAGGTAGACCCGAATAATAGACAATTTAGGTGGTAGTACCGCACTAGTCGATGCGCTTAGTGCTAGTCATCTATAAAAATATTAAATAATAGCGTATAGTAAAATAATATAGATATATTTTATACTTACAATCAAAATGTACTAATAAAGGTTCAATTAAATATTCAAACAATTTAATATGTGATACTATCATTACTAAGCCATTTACTACTTTTACGAGTAGATAAACTATATTATATCTTAATTTATTATTCTATTTGAATAAACACCAACTCAGTAAATCGTTTATCTTAGAAACGATAACACAATCGCACGACGACTGTAAAGTATCCGTTTGAACTTGTTCTTTTGGGATGGTACTTCATTATCTTGTCGTTCCTTAAGCAAAAAAGCACTAAAAAATATGGGGCGAAAGATACTTACCGCTAAGCAGTACGCCAGCGAAATACGAGTTGGTAACCGCTTTGTTTTGAGTCAGGCTATTACTTTGGTGGAAAGTACGCTTGCCACGAGTCAGAACTTAGCCCAAACCATTATTAGCTCTCTTCTGCCTCACACTGGTAACTCTCTCCGTCTGGGGATTACGGGAGTGCCGGGAGTAGGAAAAAGTACATTTATTGATCAGTTGGGAATGATCTTGATCCAAAAAGGCCACCGGATTGCCGTGCTTAGTGTTGACCCTAGCAGTCAGCAGTCTAAGGGCAGTATCTTGGGGGATAAAACTCGGATGCAGCGGTTGAGCCAGCAGGATTCAGCCTACATTCGCCCTAGCGCGGCAGGTAGCCACTTGGGTGGAGTAGCTCAGCAAACCCGAGAAGCTATTTTGCTCTGCGAAGCGGCTGGTTACGATGTAATCATTATTGAAACGGTTGGGGTTGGACAGTCGGAAACACTAGTTCGGCATATGACTGACTTCTTTCTTCTCTTAATGATTAGTGGAGCCGGAGATGAGCTACAGGGTATGAAACGAGGTATTATGGAAATGGCCGATACCATCGCTATTAACAAAGCCGATGATGGCAACGAGCAAGCGGCTCAAGTAGCCAAAAGAAACTATCAACAAGCACTTCACCTATTTCCACCTACGCCCGGAAAACCTCAACCCAAGGTAGTAACCTGCTCGGCTTTACACAACCAAGGTTTACATGAGATTTGGAAGCAGATTCAAGCATTTATTGCCGCCACCCAAGCATCAAATTACTTTCAGCAACAGCGGCAACAACAGCAACGGAACTGGATGCACGAATTGATTAATCGGCAGCTCTCGCAAGACTTCTTTCAGCAGGAGCGTATACGAAAGATACTGCCACAGATAGAAGAAGAGGTACTTCATGGTAGTATTACCGCTCGAGAAGGAGCCGAAAGGCTGATAACACTACACCGTAATTGTTAAAAGCGACGGCTTACAAACTGCTGATTAGGTAGGTGCATGTTGTTAAACTGGACATTGGTTAATAGTCGGTAGTCCACGGGCATTGAGTTACAGGCGGCCGTCGTGCGGGTTAGAAAGTTGAAGTGTTCAGGTGTTAAAGTGTTATGGTGTTAGCGTAGTGATGTATGGGGGTTAGCTGTACCCATTGCTCATTGTCTACTACACGGTGTCCCACGCCAATTCATCATGATTCATCAGTCATTATTCATTAGCTGGTTGGTTCCATCAACGATCGATTTTAAATTCCGGTCTCCGGTCTCCAGAAAATAACTCTTTATTCAAAAAGTGATTTCCGCTAGCTCATTCTCGTATACCCGATATAGCTGATATTGGTTTCTGGCTTCTGAATACAATAAAGCGATCTCTCCACGGCTCTCGATCGGGCGGTTATTAAATAACTTTCCTTGCTGATCAAATAAGTAGGTGAATTCTTGCACCTTATCACTAATGGCTACGACCTGATTATCGGTTCCGAAATTATAGTATTGCACCGACAGCTCATCTCGGCTTAGTGCCCCGGGGGTGAAGTACGATTGCTCAAACCACACGCGTCCGGTTTTATCCAAAACACTGAGTCGTTGTTCGTCTTGGCGAACTATAATGTAATCTTTACCCAGTCGATCCGGACAAAGGAGAAAGTGAGTGTTGGAAGAAGGACGCAGCAGTTGTTCACGCTTTAGTAAGGTTCCAACTAGATTTAATGAAATCAGCTCGCCACTTTCGGTTACAGTAGTAAGTTCACTATCTGAGAAGTTGTTTCCGATTTTAATAGACAAAGGGTTTTCGCAAGCTTGCCCCAACTCTACCGGAAACCCCGGATAAGCTTCTCCTCTCCGATTTAATAGGTACAGCAACCCATTTTCTAACAAGGCTACAATACAGTCTTTACCACGCACCCGAATGTGCTGGGGAGCCTCAGCTAGCGGAGCCGTGAGCGATAGGGGGTTCCATCCCTCCAGATTATCACGATCAGCGTTAAACAACCAGAGCTGCCCGAGCGGATCAGTAATTAAAAACCGATAATTTCCATTTCGCTCATAATCAAATACTGACAGATACTGCACTCTAATATCTTCGGGTAAGTAAAACGGGTAACCATTCACGTAGTTACCCGAGCGGTCAACCACGTGCATTGTTGAGTCAGTAGCCCAAACGTAATTAGGAGGTGCGCTTTCCGGCAAATTAATCTGTATTATATCACCTACTAAAGTGGCTCGCGTTGAATCTGACCAAGTGATAGCCCGTTGAACGGGATCGAGAAGATGAACAACCTTCGATTGATCTTGCACCGCCACCCGAATTTTTTGGTCACCTCCTCGTACTACAAAAGGTTTCGATGAAATAGCTGTATCTATCCGCTGCCGATTAGCTGTAACGAAACTACCACTGCTTGGCTGATCTTCAGTTTGGTAGGTTACCACCATATTGGTGTAGTACTCTTCGCCCATCGTACTAAATTGCAAGGCAATTTTATTCAGTTGGTTTAGTTCAGCCTCTTGGCTTTGGGCCCATTCGCCCCATTTTGGTGAAAGCCCACTAACCCACTGCTTTCGGTAGTGAGGCATATCTACCAATAAGCTAAGATTTGCGGGGTTAATAGCCCGTTCCAAAAAACGGCTCTGCCGGGGCGATTTACTCCAGGTAGTTTCAGCAACTTGATCGGAAATTAGACGCTTCAGGGCATTAAGGCTACTGGAGAGCACCCAGTAAGAAGCATCTCGGTACCAAAAGTATTCCCCGAGCGACTGAGAGAAGTTACCGGTGAGCAGATTAGGTAATGGACTATCGGGTAGATTTCGTAAGATGTGGCCAGCGTATGCCTCCTGAAATGAAAGTGAGTCCGAGTTATTAGAAAAAGTTTCTAAGCGCTGCTCCAGTGCGGTAGCATCGGCAATCTCTACTATTATCAGATGATCTTCCAGTGTGCCTGAACTACTTTCTAGGGTAATTACTCCTAACTCATTGCCCGCCCAAGAGAACCAATCGGTTAGTGTACTTCCCGTTCTATCTTGGAAGTGCCGCTGCATAGATAACAGGTCGGTACTATCCTTGGTCTGAGACAAAAAGTTGAAGTACTTTTCCAGCCAAGAACTGGCCTCAGAAGATGTCCACTGGCGAACGGTGGCTGTCCGGCTCGGCAAATAATTACTCAGGCCAAATGAAGCAGCGGATTGTTCCTCAAATACTGACAAGTAAGCCTCGTTGGGTGATGCTTGACCAAATCCGCTAAATAGCCATTGGTTGTCTTCAATTGATAAATCTAGCATCAAGCAGTCAGCCAAAGCATCTGTCAGGAAGTTGGTATGCTCGCCCCGATGAGTGGCAAATAGCGAAAAAAAGCGAGACAGTTGTTTACCGTTTATAATTACATCGCCCTGATCGTGCTGAGAAAAGGCACTTTGAGTCAACATCTTTCGCCACGACTGAGCGGACACCTCCGTACTTCCTAATCGCCGAATCTGGTCTTCCACTAAAAACGGGGTAAAGCTACCAATCAGAAAGTTATCAATGTGTATCCAGGAGAAGCGAGTCTGCTGAGGTTGATAAACCCACTCTTGAATACTCATGCCTTGGTATTGCTGGCCTTCCACTTTCCACTCTGGCGAACTTTGTACCGCTGCTGTCAGATTCTTCCAATCAGTAGGTTTACGGGTGCTTGCTAAATCTACGTAGAACGAAAACCCCATGTCGTCGTTGCCAACAACGTGGCTCACAACGTAGGTTGAGCGATTATTGAGAAGGGAAGCAAGTGCAGCACTATCCAGTGCGCTTACTCCTGGTTTAATATTCTGAATATCGGGTAGCGAAGCCATCAGGCGACCTAACGGACTGGTCTGCATATTTGCCCAATCTTCAGGAAAATTTTTAGAATGGTACACCCACAGGGCATCTTCGGCCACCAGCTGCTCAATAGTTACTAAGGCTGGTTCGGCAATATATTTTCGATAGCCAAAGATACCAGCAACTAACAATAGCAACCCACCCAGAAAAAAACCAATATTACGTAACACACCTGTTCAGATTAAGCTCAACCAGATTACCCAGCAATTGAACGTACGTTAATCACTTTATACAAACACTCCGTAACCTGGCCGTAATTTATAAAAGTATTCGCGATTTATTTGGTTAATTCCACTACCAATCCCGCTACTCATGATTTATGAGTAGCGGGCTTAATCACTAGAGGATATTCCAATAAACTTCTAAGGTTCGTGACGACACGAACTTCGGGGTAAATAATTATCAGAATAAGATTTACTAAGAACCACACATGTTCCCGCCACGTGCCTACCTGCTGGAGCGTGAGGTCGCTTCCTATCGCCGTCATGAAATGATCGCGATAACGTTGTTAGTACCCAGACAGGATACTCGCACCGAACGCAAGTAGCGTGCCCCTCTATTCCAGACTTACCAAAGCACTCGCTTATCGTTGAAGAAGAATCGGTGGTTTGTATTTTAAATGGAAAAAGAAGTTCTCTGGAATTGATTAGGAAGGATGACAGTAAGCGTAGTGCCCCGGTTAGGACGAGAGGTGATGGTGATATTTCCTTTGAGCCGTTCTACAGTTTCATGGACAATAAATAATCCTAAGCCCGAGCCTTCGCTACGGTCGGTAGCCCGATAAAACATATCGAAAACGTGTGGCAGATGCTCCTCATCTAAACCAATGCCATTATCCCATATTTTAATGTTTGCCTGCTTTTTGCTGACCCGTACTTCTACCTTAATTCGAGACTTTCGAATTCCGTAGCGACGGTACTTAAAGGCATTAGAAATAATATTATTGAGTATGACCCGAATCTGCGTTAGGTCTGATACGAAGGGGTTTGGTTGACTGATTCGTGTGCTTATTTCTAGGTTCTTATGGTCTTCCAGATGAAAGAAGCTGCTGATAGACTGCTCTACTTCTACCATAAAGTTGATTTTCAGCAGCGGTCGCGGAACAGAGCTTCGTGAGCGGGATATGCTTAATAGATTTACTAAAAAGGCATCTAGTCGCTTGATGCTTCCTTCAATAAGCCCAACAAATCGGTTGCGTTCGGCGTCATTAGTTTCATTCTGAAGCAGGGTAATTAATCCTTGCATTGATCGGAGCGGGGCTCGCAGATCGTGGGAGGCATGATAAACAAAGTTATCCAAACCAGTATTAACCTGCTCTAGGGTTTTTATCTGCTGCTGAATAGCTGAAACATCCTGCGCTACTACGTAGATATTGTCTTTTGTATATTGAGCAGAAAACAATAGCCAGGTTTTATCAGGCAGTATTTCTAGCACTCGGTTCGTAACACTACCCTGCTCTACCACTTCCCGAATAAACTGTAGCCATTCGGGTGTTCGCTGCCAAGGGATATTAGCTAGCTCATCGTCGGCAATTCCCAGTAGCGTCAATGCTTCTGGATTCGCCTTTATGATGCTTCCTACTTGCGCCTCTACTACCAAAAACCCGGAAGGAATTGTTTTGGGTAGGGGGTAACGCCAAGGAAGTTGAGGCTCGCACTGAGTTGAGAAGTCAAGCACAATTACCGGACTTCCTGATTCAGGCTGATTTAAAGTAGCGGTTACGGCTACCGATGTATGTGCTTGTTCGGCGTTGCTTATATCAACAACAGCTTCAACCCGCTGTCCGCCCCCGGTGAGCAGTAGGTCAACGATCTTCCGAAGCTGCCCCTCCCCTTTGCCAAAAGCTTGATACACCGCATGAATTGGTAACCGCACTGGAGTAGATATATCCTCTTCTCCTACAACAGTGGCAAACGCATTACCAGGTTGCCAATGAATTTCTTTCATATGTACCAACCCCCGAATACCTGCTTCGTCGGCCTTTTGCACAAAAGCGTCTTCAGAACCAGTGGTAAGTTCTGTCGGTTTAACAGATTTGGGGCGAGTACTTTCCATAAATTGAGTCCCTTATAAAAGAGACATCCGATATTCTAGCACAAAAATAAGTGAATATTTTGATTGAATGCAATTATTTATCTTTTAGATACACTAAAATAGCTCAAAAAGTACGCGATTTACATGATTATTTTGGCGAACTAGAATATACGAAAGTAAGAAGTGGTCTGAAAATACCGCTTAGTGCAAATACACTCCTTCGCTATCAGGTTTGAACACGACCTCAATATGCTCCTGGAGGGTAGTAGCTAATTCTAATCCGGTATAGTTAGCCATTACGGGAAACTGGATATGACTTCGGTTGACTAAAACGGCAATCTCCAGCTTGCTGATGGATCGCTCAAGAAACGATGGAATACAATACGCCAACGTTCGTCCCGTATTCAGCACATCGTCTACGAGTACAATGCTATTTCCATCAAAATCGGTAACAGGCACATTAAATGTTACTTGCGTTTGTTGCTGCGTAAATTTTTTGAGCGATACCTTTACCAGTTTGAGTGACCCTTCGCTACTCGAGAAATGGCTAACTTTATCTAACTCCTTCGCAATTAGTTCGGCTAGATGGTAGCCCCGGTCTAGCACCCCAGCTAGTATAATTGCTTCTTGCTCGAAGTTACGCTCGTATATCTCGTAAGCAATCCGAATTACTTTCTGAGCAATCTGTTTTTGGTCTAACAACAAGCGAGATGAGTCAGTCATAGTTGGGCGATTAAGTATTATCGGAAACCGAAATCGAGAAACTGGAATCCGGTTTCCGGGTTCCGTAAACTATACCTTCACTCCATCAGACTCTTCCGGTATGGGTAGTGATTTACTGTCTTTGAAGGTTGATAAAATGACCAGCGATTGCAAGCTATCCACCACAGTAATTTCATTTACTTTGTTGAGCATTAGCTGCTGATAAGAAGCAATATCTTGAGCAATTACTCGCAGAATAAAGTCACTAGTACCTGTTACGTGGTGGCACTCAATAATTTCATCAATCCGGTTAACTGCTTCAATAAATGTACGAATACTCTCCTTATCGTGCCCCGTAAGCTTAATCATTACAAAGGTACTAATACCCAATCCAATTTTTGCAGTGTTCAGTTTAGCGTGGTAGCTATCAATTACACCTAAAGTTTCTAGCTTCTTTACTCGCTCTAGTGTGGGGGCAGGAGAAAGCCCTATTTCTTTCGAGAGTTGAGCATTCGTGATTTTAGCATTCGATTGCAGTATTTCTAGTATTTTACGGTCTATTCTGTCAAGTTTTAGGTTATGTGCCATAGGTTTGCTTGTTTAAAAAAATTTATCAAATATACGCTAATTAGTAAACAAACGCTGAGGGCATCGGTAAATTTCGCCGTAGCTTTACCGATTCGTCAAAATAATTTTAGGAAAAATCCTTATACGGCCACCTACCTGTCAAACGCTAAAGCTACGGCTGCACAATCACCCGCCGACTGACCGTTTGCCCGGCAGCGGTTACTTCCAAGGTATAGATACCCGTTGGGGTTTGAGAGACATCCAGTATCATGGTATTTAGTCCCGATTGGGCATCGGGTAGTTGCTGGGCAAGTATCAATTCACCCATTGAACTAATAAGTCGTAACTGTATTAATTCCGCCGTTTCCAGCAGTACCGATACCACCACTTCATTATCAGCGGGATTAGGAAAGGGAGTCTCTACCAACAATGCGTTAGCCAGCGTAAGGCACGCTCGATTATTGGATGTATCTAGCTCACTAATAGTATTCAGGTTCTCGCCAGCCTCCTCTCCCTGGATATTTACCGCAGCACAGATATACTCTACCGGATTCTGCTGATTACGAACACCCGCCAACGTGGTCTGTAACGGATAATTTAAGCTCTGACCGGGTAACAGTACTTTGTCAATCTGCTCAGTAAGTGCTACCACATCGCCCAACTGCACCAGTACTTCTAAATCTGACACAGCCAGTGTACCCTGATTTTCTACGGATAAAACAAACTGCGGTGAAGCGCCGTCTCTCTCCAGTCGTAGCAACTCCCGGACCGCCACATCCAGCGTAGGGTTGACCACCTCAATGGTCTGTCGGGTAGTATCTGAACAGCCAACCTCGTTCAGTACAATCAGCTCCAGCTCATACGCACCCCGTTCGTTAAGGGTGAACGAAGGAGCAGCTTCTTCCGACACCAACTCATCGTTGATTTTCCACTGGGCTTGGGCGTAGTCAGTAGATAAATTGGTGGGGTTAAGGATTAGTGGTGCCCCACCCGATAGCTGCGCTACTTCAAAAGCTGCCACCGGAGCCGCTTGAACCACAATGGTGCTATCCCGGGAAAAAGTACAGCCCGCTTCGGTTTCTAGATTTAACGTAACGGGAAATTCTCCCGCTTCCGAAAATACGACAGTGGGTGAGTTTTCAAATACTGTCCCAACGGAAGCAACGTTCCAGGTATACTGCGTGGCTTCCCAGCCATTTAGACTACTCTGATTCTCCAAGGCAATTGGCTCGCCTACGCAACCCGTAGGAGCGGCAAACTGAACCTGGGGTAAGGCTCGCACCTCAACCAACTGGCTTACTAGAGCGTTACAGCCCGACGAAGCAAAGGCGGTAAGCGATACCTCGTAAGTGCCAGCCTCAGGAAACGGATAGGTAACCGCTTCATCGGTAAAGTTCTCACCGTTGACTGTCCAGAGACGCTGAACGATGATCTCTCCCTCTACCACGGTAGAGTTATCCTCGAACCGATACAAAAACAGATCGGACTCAGTAGGGCAAACGCGGTTGGCAGTAAATACCGGGCTAACCGGACTTTCTACTATCACCTCCTGCGTTGAAGTAGCCACACACCCTCCACTGGACTGGGTAGTTAGCGATACGGTATACGTGCCCGCGCTAGGGTAAGAGTAGGATGGGTTCCGAACATCAGATATGCCGACTCCATCACCAAAGTCCCAGTTCCAAGCAATAATATTGGCATTGCTGCCCGCCGTAGTAGTGTCCGTAAAGAGCGTAACTGCCCCCGCGCAAGCTACGTCCGATGTAAAACCCACCGTAGGCTGCTCATAAACCGTAACCATTTGGGTAAAAATATTGGCGCACCCCGTAGAAGTATTAGCGGTTAAAGCCACGTTGTACGTTCCGGCTTCAGCAAAAGTATACTCCACGGCTTCCGCCGATAGGGTTTCTAATGTTCCCCCATCGCCAAAGCTCCATACATAATCTGTAATATCATCTCCACCCGATTGATTTTCTAAGGTGATAACCTCACCCGCACAGAGCTGTGGGGGTAGTGCAAAGTCTACCGTAGGTCCCTGAATTACATTGACCATCGTTTCAAACGTCTCAGTACAGCCGGGAATGCTAGCGGCTAATCGCAAGGTTTTACTTCCTCCTTCCTCAAACACGATACTGGGATTAGCTTCTTCCGATACCAGTTCCCCATCTACCAGCCACTGGTAGGTAATTAAACTATCTGCATCCGCCCCCTTAGCATCGGTCAGATTATTTAGGGCAATAGCCCCGTTGGTACAGATTTGACCCGCCGGAAGGGAAAATTCTGGGTCAGGCGACTCGTAGATGGAGACTTCTTTGGTAAGCCGTTGCCCACAGCCATTGTCGGATTCTACTGCAAGAGTTACTTCGTAAGTGCCGGGGGTAGGGAAGTCATAAGTAGTAGTTTCACCTGATCGAGCTTCGCTATTGATTATCCAGTCAGCGGAAGAGAGTGTTTGATCGGCCAATGCTGAAACGGTGCTAGTACTTCCTATACATTGACTGCTCAGTTGAAAGTCTACGATGGGGGCTTGGTTTTCAGTGACGGTAATGAATTGGGTGGTATCATCGCTATTGCCAAATTCATCGTAGGCGGTTAATTCAATCAGATACTCTCCGGAAGAATTAAAGGACAAGTTGCTCGGTACAACATCATTAGAAGATTCTTGACTGGCATTACACAAATTTGGAAAGTTAATTCCGTAAATTGTTCCCGGTATTTTAATAGAAAACAACTTCCAATTAGATTGGTATTTTATGAGAGACAAGCCCCAGGACTGATCCGGCATACCCAAATTGCCCAGATTGTTCCAGGTAGGGTTATTCTCTATCCCATCCTCGAAGTCTAGTCTAAAAAGATTACCGTTTTGCCAAGATTGAACAAAAGCATATACACTTTCTCCTTCTTTGGTTAGGGATATGCCAGAGATAAATCTCCTACTTACATCATTTCCAATATTTATTCCTGTTATCTGCGGAGCATTGTTTATGCCATTTTCGTAAGCTAGTCTACGAATCCGGGCATTTCTATCACGATACTCCGTCACGAACCCATACCAAATACCCTTATCTTTGATAAAACTGATCCCTGCCATAATTCTGCTAGTTAGCAGGAAGCTGTTTAATGCGGGAGAATTTGTGATGGAATTACCAAAATCTAGACTTGCAATAGTTCCATTCCCGTTGTTTGCAACATGAAGAACTAAATTACTGCCATCTCGGGTAAGAGCTGCATCAACGGGGCTACTTATAACATTTTGGTTTACTAATTCAATTGTAGGAAAGTTAGTAAGTAGGTTACCAAAAAATAATTTAAATAGTGAAGATGTCTCAGTGTCTACCAACAACCCATACCAACTCCCACTCTCTCTTATTAAAGACAAAGAAATGGGTTGGCTCAATAATGAACCTATATTCCCTAAGTCTACAATAGTGGGGACGTTATCGGGGCTATCGCCGAAATCCAGTCTGATTAATCTACTATTATCCCGGCTAGGAACAAAGCCAAAAAAACTTCCGCCACTTTCAACAACTGTAATATTATTTGTTCTATCTAATAAAGCTGAATTTACAACTTCACCCGCAGATGGTGGTAAAGCTAAGTCCCCTGTACAAAAATCCCAAGCATAGGTAGTTGCATTACTACTATTATTTTGTAGAAGGATGTTTTCATCTATACATGCGCGTTCTGGTAAGCCAAAATCAGCTTGAGGCAACTGGGCAAAGCTGACCATTACATGAAGAGTGCCAAAAATAGAGAGGGTAAGCTTACGCATTACAATCTAGAGTTAGATTTAGCAAGTTACGACCTTCGCGTAGAGGTTGGCTAATTTTCTAACTGTGTTTTCAGCGGAAAACTTACATCTGACGTAAGAAATACTACTTTGAGAGAAACGCTTTCGTATCCTTTCATCTTCGGCGAGTAGCAGCATAGCTTTTGCCCCGGCTTCGGCATCCCGATTAGGGATTAGATAGCCCGACTCACCATCCTCGAATAATTCGGCAGGCCCACCAGAATTGGTGGCAATCAGAGGAACACCTGATGCCAAGGCTTCCAAACAAGTCATAGAGAATGATTCGGACTCGGAGAAGTTGAGAAAAATATCAGCTTTTTTTAACTCCTCAGCTACGTTGGAAGTAGCCTCGCCAAATTCCACCACTGGGTATATTTCTAAAGCTTGAGCATGTTGCTTTAAGCGCTCTATATACTGTTTATTCTTATCTAGTCCCATATCGCCTCCCACAAAACGAAGACGTAGTTTAGAGTTTTTTCGATAAGCCTTGGCAAAAGCATTTAACGCTATATCTTGCCCTTTGCCAGGAATATAGTGGGCTAAATGCAGTAACCTGATAACGTCGTTTTCTTTTCGTTCCGAACGAGGTGGTGGCGAGGGAAATGAAGATAGACAGTCGTAAATAACCTGTAGTTTAGCATGAGAAAACAAACAGTTCTTTACTGCCTCAGATACGCAAATGATATACTCACTGGACACTAGATTTAGTTTCATCCAAAACTTTACTAATAGAGCCGGAAAACGGTTAGGCATGAACCGGACGTGAGTTAGCAACACAAACTTTCCCCCGGCAGCTTTTGCCATTACCCCTACTAAATTATAGAAGTCGTTCATGTGGACAATATCTGCCTTATGCTCTCGCACTAGCTTATTCAGCCGGAAGGCATTGATTAGCAAGGTAGGGAAATACAAAAGAAGGTTGATTGGCTTTTTACTGATCTCTCGGAAAGGTAAAGTTTCTACCGCGAAGCCCGCCTGACTAACCCGGTTTACTAGCTGACTTTTTTGAGGTAAGATAAATAAGAAACGGTATTCAGTTTGGGCATAACAGGCGTAGTTGAAGATAGAATTAAAAGCCCCAGTAGTATCTATTGAATTCTCGACGATGAGAACCGTTGGTTTTAGCTGACTCACCATATTCTACGAGTTTCTTACTTGAGCAATCAGCTCGGTGAGTTCCTTATCGGTTAGTGAGCTAACTTCAGATTTATCGTAGATACTCAGTAATGAAAGTAGGGTAAGCTCTTTAGACTCTTCTACCAAATAGGTAATCACTCGTGCGCCACCGCTTTTACCTTTACCTTTGCTTTTAATAGCCAATCGAACTTTATAGCACTTCCTTCCTAGAGAAGTACCACTTTTAGGGTGGCTTTGTAACTCTTCTCGTAAATCTCGTAAGTCGGATGGCAGAGAAGGGTATTTTTTAAACAATCGTTTTAAATCCTTCTCAAATCGTTGAGTAGCAACAATCTTACAGCTCATCCAATAGCTGATCTAAGCTCTTCAATTCTTTTTTTCCATCTTGGTGTGCTTTCACTTCCTGAAATGCTTCCTGTAGGTCTGATTTTACCCGTAATAATTGTTTTAGCTTTTCATTTTCTTGTGTCAAAAGCTTCCAATCCTCGTAGGGAACTTGTACTGCCATTCGCTTCCCTTTTTCGTCAGTCAGATATTTTACTTCGCTTTCCATCGCTATATTTTTTGCTTATTGATACTCCTTAAAATCATCCAAAGGCTCACCAAAGTCGGGTAGCATCTCGAAGGTTCCTTTGCCACTACCGAATTGCGGACTAGGGCGACGATTATGTTTCTGCTCTAAAAACTCGATAAAATCTAGCACCTGTGCTTGCTGGGCAGACTCAAGATTTTTTACCTTTTCTAAGATTATCTGATCTTCCATTTCTAAGCTACGTCTGTTATCCAAGATACAACAACTCTCTGACAAAGAAAATTACATCCGCTCAATCAGATCAAACCACCGCTGGGCAATCTTCTCTTGGCTAAATTCTTCCATGCGGTATTGGGCAGCATTTGCTTTAACTTTTGCCAGTTCAGGCTTTTCCAGCAATCGAACAATTATATCTACCCACTGGTCTATAGCCGACTGGCTTTCCAACATCGGCATCAACCAGCCGTAGGGAGTTTCTTCCAACTTAGTAGTTTGGTAGGTAACATCGGTGCCGGGGGCTAATAGTTCGCGCGGCCCGGTGGGGCAATCGGTGCTGATAACGGGGGTGCCGCAGATCATGGCCTCAGCGAGAGAATTACCAAAACCTTCCCACAAAGAAGTGAAGAGAAATAGTGCCGACTTGCGTAAATACTTATAGGGATTACATTGATAGTCTAAGAAATACACATCGTACTGATTGGTACAAGTTTGATTAGACTTTAAAGAAAATGTGCTTAAACCTAACTCCGTAGCTGTCTCTATCAATTGTTCATATAAGATACCATCTCCTACTAATACAAGCTTGCATGCCTTTATGTCAAGTACTCTTCTGAAGACAGTAAGTAGCGTATTGTGATCTTTCTGAGGATGTAATCTACTACTGGTGATTAAAATAGGAGAAGAATCAAAAATTCCAGCTACATTTTCATCACCAATATCTTCTTTTGAACCGTCTATAACTTTTTTTATATCGTAGAAATTGTAGACAGTTTTTATCTTACTTTCGTTCTGCCAAAAGTTTTTTATCATTTCGTTTTTCAAGCCTTCACTTAGCGTTATTATTTTATCTGCGAAGCTATACAATACCGGTATCAACAATCTTTTACGGATAAAACCTATTGTTCCATTTATCTCTTTGTCGTGCATTTTAGATCCTCTTATGCTGATAAAAGTCTTACTTGTATAAGAGGAAAGGATATTGATGTAGTTTGCCCCCTCTAGAAAACTAATACAAACTATTGGCTTATACTGCTTTTTAAGCTTATACAAATTCCTGCATCTTTGAAAGAACAAGAAAGCCTTATGTAGTAAATTTTTTCCACCTCCTATCTTGAGGTCAATAACTTTGGCGTTGGGGTAAAATACTATCTTGCTTTCTCTGTTAAATATAACGACATATACCCGATAGCGACTTGACAGCAAGTTAGCGATGTTAGCAACACTTCTCTGCGCTCCACCAAAGTCTAACGAAGGGGTAATGATAAATACAGTATCTGAAACTTGAGATTTCATTTACTTATCGCTCTAACCAATACCTTTTTAGTGACCGCCAAGAATCGATTAGTGAAGATAACCATAGGGGCTTGCCTAAATGCTTTCAATAGGTATTCCTGGGCTTCGTAAGATTGGTAGTTTATTATATAAATCAGTGCTATGAACGAATACTTTTTAGCAATAAACCTATTAAATTCCTTTTGGTACCTTCTTAGGAATACTTTATCTCGTAGTAGCTCGTCTATGATTTCAAGCGTACCAACACGATAAAACTCAGGATTTATATTTCGAAGACTGCGTTCACCATGTTCACAGACCACACTTGTTACCGTATTGTCCACATGGATGAAAGCTCTTGCTGCCAACCTTAACCAGAGGCAATGATCTTCACTAGTAATAGCCACCTTACTGTTGATAAATCTGACCTCTTTTAACAAGCTTTGCCGTATAACTACTGCATTGCAGCTAAATACATTGTCACGAATCAAATATGAGTTGATATTAGTAGGGATATTATTATGAGTAGCAATAATTTTTTCGTGTTCATCTATTACTTCATAACCTAAATGTATAATCTCTACTTTTCTCGTTACAATTAATTTTTGGGCAGCTGCTAAATGATTTGGATAGTAGTAGTCATCCGAATCTAAAAAACATACGTAATCTCCTTGTGCATGATTTATACCAAAATTGCGGGCAATATTTCTTTCCTCGTTTTCTTTCTTAAAATAGCGAATACGATCATCTTCAATATTCTTTACCACTGCTTCGGTATCATCGGTACTTCCATCGTCTACAATAATTAACTCAAAATTCCCGTAGGTTTGAGCAAGTACCGACTTGATTGCCCGAGGAAGCGTATTTGCCCGATTGTAGGTAGGGATTATGATTGAGAAAAGTACGTTCACTTTGCTAATCACTAAGTTAGAGCGTATTTAATAATTTCTTTACTGAAGCGTCAATCTGCTTCTTATTTTCGCATAAGTCTACCTGTAAACTATCTAAGTAGTCAGGATAGTTACCAACCATCTTTTGTACAGCTGGTACTATATCAGTCGGGCAAAACGGGGGCGCAATTAGGCTTGATGAACGCAGTAGCATCTTGCTTACTTCTTCTAACTTTAGCGTAACACCCAAACAGATAGAAGGCACTCCCAAACAAGCCCCAATAATAGCTCCATGAGCCCGCGCCGTAATAATTAGATGCTGCTTTCGTAGCAAAAAAAGAAATTGCTCCAGCGAATACTTGTTAGGGTTCCAGGCGATAACTTTTCCTTGAAAAAAACCCTGATATCTTTGGTCATAACCTTCCTGAAAAGAGAAGAATGATACTTCGTAACCATCTTGCTCTAGTTGCTTAACTACCTGCTTTATATTTTTAAAATAAATATCGTTGTTTTCGTGCCAGTCTAGTAGTATGACACCGATATTTCGGGGATCTGTGCTTTTGTTAACTGTTAGGCTTGGGGGTAACCAGTAGTCTGATAGGAAAGCAATATCAGTAGTACGATAGTAGTTACTGGCGAAGCCAGTAGTTTTCAGAAAGTTCATACTGGCTTCGTCTCTTACGAATAGCTCATCGTATGAGCCAAGTTCCGACACTTTTCTTACGTAACTTGGTGAGCTCTTTCTGAACGGCCCAATACTCAACCCGAATCCTACACGGCGGTCAAAACTGATCGGGGAGGGCTTGTTAGCTCTCTCGCGAACACTGTTTTCCAGTTGCCTAATGCGTTGTGGCGATAGCCGTCTAGCTACTGCATTTAAAGCGATATATTGCCAGTTTCCGTAGCTATGATCTTTATATATCCCCCCTCCCCCATTGAATAGCAGATCGTAATGGCTTTGATCTGTCCAATCTACTAGTGGAAGTTCATTTTCTAAGAGTGCCCGGATATAGTGGTTGAACCTTGCTGTGTCGGTGAAATTGGGGTTATTGGGAGTGTTTTCTGAAAAGATAGAGATACTAGCATCAGGATACTTCTCCTTCAAAATCGTATAGGATACCTTCATCAAAATATCGTCTCCTAAGTTGCCGAAGCCGTAGTAGCCTTTGAGTAGTATTCGTTTCATGATAATGCTAAAGCTCTACTGATTCTCTTTTTGTAATAGGAAAGCTGGTCAGTAATCGTGATACGTTTGGGTATGGGATTAGCTGGTATTGACCTTTCTCTCTTTTCATTTAAAAACTGCTCATTAGTATTCTTCTGAATCAGAGCAGAGATTGCAGGGAAAAATTGATGTTTATTCAGTATTATATTTCTGGCTTCGCTAATAGCATCTATCCTTTTTTCCCATTCGTCACCATTGATAGTATCCAATATTGTCCGTAAGGCTTGCTCTGGTTTATTGATGTCTATTCTGACAAAGCTTTCTCTCGGTAAAAAAGCCTCCAAATTTGGTGCTCCCCAGTAGAATGGCAAGCAGTATGACAAAAGACAATCTGCAATTTTTTCACTCCAATAATTTTGGTGGCTAAAGTTTTCAATCGCCATTGCATATTTATAAGGAAATAAAACATCAAATTTATCATTGACTTCTATAAACCCTTTGCCAAAGATATCCATTACCACACTCTTTGTTAGTAAGTAGTCTTTAAAATTCATTCTTGCTACCTGCCCCTTCAAATTCCTCTGATTACTAGTTACCCACGTAATCCTATTATGACCCTTGGCTAACTTTGCTTCAGATAGTTTTAGATTAGTTAATTCGTCATATGATTTAAATACCATCCAGGGTATGAGAGGATGAGTTCTCTCTACTGTAGTATTTGGACAATCATAATAGGAAAACACGTTATCAAAATGCTTAAAAGAATTGATAAAATATCGGTTACGTATTATTGGTGGCTCATGACTTATTAGCCAAGTATATCTGCATCTGACTTTAATATGCTTTTTTGGATTTTTAAAAATAATGAGGTAATCACACTCGTCAACTTCTTCATCGGTAAACTCAATGTTATCCCAAATACCACTTGCGTGCGGAGTTTGAGCAAACAGGTTTAAGCGTTCAGGGTATCCCCAATCTTTAACGACTCTTACTAAAGTTTTTGATTTCAACTTAGCTTACAGTAACTTTTATAAACTGAACTACATTGCACGTCTCTTAGTAAAAAGCTGACTAATTTCGTTAACTGATAGCTTCCATAAGCTAGGATTAAATACACGGTAAATTGAAAAAAAAGCTTTCCCCAGCAGAAGACGATCTGTAAAAAAAGAAGATTTGGTAGCCACCCTTCTATTTAAGTTACTTAAAACGTTTGCATATTTTCTATATCCATTTTTATCTATGGAGGTCAATATTTCTTTCTCTCGTTCTTCGCCACCGTTAGACGTTTTATGATCACCATGTATCCTATAAATTGCTAATTCTCTTGAGGTGCTTATATGTTTACCCTTGTTTAAACCTCTGAGATACCAATCAAGATCAAAGGCATAATGTAGTTCCTCATTTAGCTCTCCTACCTCCTCCCACAACCACTTAGTCCAAAAGGTAGCAGGCTGAATAAATCCCAAATCAAATGGCAGTATTTTTTTCCTATTTCTGGCAACCACGTCTACCTCTTTAAAAGAGTCTGTATCCTGAAAATAATACGAAGCATTTCCGTATAGTAGCATCAATTGCTTAGGTTGAATGATATCCACTATGGTACTAAAAGTATCAGATGTATAGTAATCATCGCTATTGATCCAACCCAAAATATCGCCAGTTGATTTTTTAAACCCTTTATTGATTGCATGGCTTTGCCCTTGGTCAGGTTCACTTACCCAATAGGTAATATGCTTTTCGTAGTTTTTGATGATCTCAACCGTATTATCGGTACTCCCCCCGTCAATAATGATATATTCTAGATTCGGGTAGTTCTGATTGATAACCGAAAGAATTGTTTCCTCGATGTATTGCCCCTGATTGTAGCTAGGAGTTACAATTGAGATTTTAGGCCAATGAGCTTTGTTCCGGTCAGACACTTTTCAAGTATTTTAATGTTCTCAGAAAAGTAGACCGATTCAGTATTAGCGCATACGCAAATGTCTCTTTTAACTTAAACTGACCAACTGACTTGAACTCATAGTAGAAAGCGTTTAGTGTTTCTCTCAACCACAAAAATTTTCTACTCAATATCTGATGCTGAAATAATCTATATTGGTATAGCGTTAGCACTACTCTAGAATTTGTAAACCCTTCACACATTTTTTGATAATAGCTTTCAGTAAGTCGATTAGCTGGAATAAAATGCTTGAACTTTAGCCTCGGTGAATAATATATTTTATAACCTTTTATAGCGTAGTTGTAGCATAACTCTGAATCATCGCCAGCCGTCATTTTACCTCCCTTGCGTCCAGTTAAAAACCCCTCATAGCCATTCTTGCGTAGCGACCAATAAACTGATTTTCTGTAGGTAGAAGCCGCACCGTACACAAATCCCCGGCTGTGCGTTATATCTCCTTCAGCTAGCGACTGAGAACCAACCGCGTAGCTTGCCTGTTTAGCTTCAAACCACTCGGGTGGTTCTATCTCACAGACAGCTTCCCCTATTCCTCCTAAAACGCCAATGCGGTCATCTTTTTCCATTATTTGGAAAACAGAAGCTACATAGTTCTCACCCAACCAATTATCATCATCGCAAAACAGACAGTATTCGTACTTGGCACTGGTAAAACCTGCATGACGGGCAAAGCTCAACCCAGCTTGCCTCTCATATATTATCTTTAAGGTAGTAGGTTGCCCGTATTCTTGCCAAAGTTGCGAAGCAACCCCTGCGGTGTTGTCCGTAGAAGCATTATCTACTACAATTACCTCCCAACTGGTATTGTTGCTTACCTTCTGTTGAGCAATATGCTTTAGAGTCTGCGGTAACCGAGAAGCACTATTGTAGCAGCAGACAATTACGGATACTCCATTTACTGTATTCATACAACTAACTCAGTGTATTTTGATTTTTCACAAAGAGAATCATATACCACCTTTAGAGACACCTCTAATTTTTCCCTTGACACATTTCTATTTAGCTTTTGATCTACAAACCCCCGATCTACCTTTACCTCCGCAAATTCTTCAATCACATTATAGCATTCTCCCGATAGTATCTGCTCGTAGTGCATAAACAGCCAATTCCCTCCATCATGTATATGACGGTTCAGAATGTGCGAATACATAAGATGCCAAACATTTAAGGCATCTTGCTTGGTAAACTTAAACCCTCGCAGGTAAGGCATGGCCTTGTATTCTTTTACCATACTATTAGCAGTACTATGAGGATGCCGAAACACTACTAGAAAAATGGTATTATTGAGATACGGCTTCCAAACCGGTAGCGTATAGCAAAAACGAGGATCTTTGAAGCAAAAAGGCTGCTGACTCACTAAGGAAGTAATACGGTCAGAATATTGATCTGAGTCGGGTAGCTTAGTGTTCAAGTCTAGCTGGGTCAGCCACCGCTGTCCGGGTCGGTTTGGCCGATTGCTAAATGGGTCAATAGGGCCTAATCTTAACCTTTTTGGAGCTACTTCCCTAATAATATCTTCGTTAATACTATTAATTTGCCCTGACTCAAAAAAGCCTTTAGGGTTCGTATCTCTTCCAGGATAGAGATTGCCCCCCATAAAGTAACCTGACTTAGCGAAAAGCCCAGTTAACATACTAGTACCTGACCTACCTGAGCCGAGCACAATGATATTCTTCATAGCTTCGCTATAGCTTTCTTTATCTTTCCTAATCTTGAAGGTTTACGACCAAGCAAACTCTCTAAGTCGGGCAGTTTGGTTAGGTATTCTTCTATTTGCTCTACATCCGCCTTATAGCTAAGGTCACTCTCTCGTTGCCTTATCACCCAAGATTGTTTTAACCCTGCATAAGGTTGTATCCAAGGGTGACTTACTTTCGCTTGTTTTAGTACTTCTTGCATCTTATCAGAAGTTCCCGTAAAGCTATGGTGAGGATGAAAGACTTTTTCTGAATACCACTGGATAGAACAACCCGCATTTCGTAATCTTATGTAATGCTCCCATCCATTAGCACCTGGCCCACTAAATACAGCACTTTCCTCATAGCCGTTAACAAAGCCTAGAGTATCCCTATGTAACGAGATCATTCCTGCGTAGTTAGTAGGGTTGTTTAGCTGGCATACCTCGTTTAAATAATCGTAGCTATAACTCATGACAGAATCATGATCTTTAGCTGGTTCGTCCCATCTTCGGCAATAAATAACCTGATTTTGCCTATTACCATGCGCTTCTTCTATTTTTTGTAGAAAATCATCTGCGACGATCACGTCACCATCCGGTATAATTAACAGGTTACCTTTACTCTCTCTTACCCCAGCATTAAGACATTTACCCAAATGCCAAGCCTGACTAATAGGATTTTTTAAATTCAACAGACGGGCATTTGAATAAGAGTTTATTTTGTCTAGCAGAGTTGGGTTTTGGTTATTGTAAAAATCAACCCAGATAAACTCAAAGTCTTCTGTTGAATACTTTTGTCGACAGAAACTATCTACTGTGTGAAATGACTCACGAAAAGAGGCATCCCAAGTAATCACTGATATTTTCATGTTATTATTTTTCCTATGTCATTTATCCATGCCTTTAGAATGGGAAGTTCCGCTTCGGGTACAATTCCTTCTTTAATCAGAGCCTGATAAATAATCATTAAGTTATTATCAAAATCGTTACTTAGAACTAAGCCGTCTAGTATTTGCACCAACTTACCTATCTCTAGATAACAAGGTATCTCAGACTCAAAGTCTTTTAAGAGATCGTGCTCATTCCGTTCTTGATAAACGGTTGCTTTTGTAAATCCTAGTTTTTTACCATGTTCCCACAAACAACGCTGGGCAATATATCCCCTGAGAATATCGGTAAAGCGGAATGTTACAGTAGCAGGAAGGTAAGCATAAGGTACCATTTCCCGCTGCCAAAGCGTATTTTGAGAATTGAAAGGACAATATACCCCTTTATCTAATACGATAGGCTCGTTTGCTTCAAAGCGTATAGTTTTGCCAAAAATTAAGCGATGAATAGCATCTACATCGGGGTCAAGATCAGCTAAACCTTGCCATACGCCCACAGCCTGCTGTTCTTTTGTCTCGGTAAAATTTACCGCTGAGTTTATTAATTCTAACGGAAAACCACGAGGCCAAACTTTTTCGTCGGTGTAGTAGCTGTAGATATTGCAAAATTTACTCCCGCTTAGGGTACTGATTTCTACATTAAAGTTCGGAAAGCCCCAATCTTCGTAGGGCAAATTATCATCGTCAGTATCATAAATTAGTTCTGCACCCTTTTGTAAAGCATATAAGTAGCCAATATTTTTTCGAGTATAATGGTTATGAGGGCATTTTCTAATTAGAGTATAGGGCAGGGATTTCTGTGTTTCTACATTTAAAAAAGTAAGGTTATTGCTATTTTCTATCTCTTGGCTTTTCGTATCGCCTATCAGTAGTACAGACCAACCTTCCTTTCTCTCAAAACTCTCTACCGCCGGAGTTTTGGGATTGATTGTAGTTATGACTATATACTTAACCATTTGCTCTTGGCTTTAAACTTGTTAATGCTTTTATATAGGAAGACATATAGGAAATTCCAACGTAGCACATTAACGGTATACCTAGCTTTTAATGCCCAGCTTTGCCTCAACGATAAAGACTCTTTTTTACAGTATTTATTAATTACTGTCATAGCCTCTTTCTCTTTGCCAAACAAGTAATATATAAATATCGCCTTACCTAAATCTTTTTCATTTTCTATCTTTTGGTACTCTTTCACGAAAAGATAATCTCTTTCGGTAGGTACATGAGGTTTAAAGTTTTTAGCGACAACTTCAAAGCCTAAATTTTTCATTAGAAAAATGAATGAGGCCGCATCCTTCTGCCCTTCATACCAAGGTTTTTCACACAACTCTGCTAAAACTGCCACTGTATTTTTAATATACTCCATTCCACCTTCTACCACTTCATACTCTACGCCTTGTGTGTCAATCTTAATAAAGTCTGGATTTATTGAGTACTGATCACACAACTCTCCTAAAGTAGTTGTATCCACTTTTATTTCGTTAATTACTTCAAGATCTTTCCACCATTCGATATCAATATTTTCTTTAATAGCTTGTTGATCTGGTTTTAACAGCGAAGAACAAGCTGGCTGCCGCGTGATGTACAAAGTTTGTTTTCCTTTTCTACTATATAATGCTTTAGAAATGACTTTATCATAATCTCCTCCAGCCCTTAGATCAATTGCCCCATCTTCATCAGGTTCAACACCTATAAACGATAGATTCTTTTTATTAAGATATGACAATCCATAGTAGCGAGATGGATCTAGAAAATTAGGAAAAATTGTTTTTATCCCATGCCTAGCTCCTATATCTAAAATAGTTAAACTCATTCGACACTTGCTTTACGGTTGATTTGATACACTCTGCAATAAAATATTTACCCCTTCCTTTTTTTCTTTAATTTCATTTGGCAAAAACACCCCTATCTTATCGCTCCGACCGACTAGGTAAGAGTTTGCTATCTCTTTACTACTAATGCTAAACTGTATTAGATTATCTGAATAGTAAACAGCTTTTGAGTTTAGTCCTAAGCCAAAGGCAACTTCATAGTTGCCGGGTGGCAAATAATGATTAGATATTCCGATTTGATACAAGTGCCTTTTATTGGAAATATTAACCTTCCTCTCGGTTGTAATTAACCTATTGGATAAAGAATTACATATTCCTATACCAATGCTTAAGTCCCTGATAGGTGTTTCTGACCTAATGTCAATATCAAAAATAATATCTTTATTAAAACCTGTGTCTTCCACCTGTACCCCTAACTCTTGCACTACCAGGCTCGGAATATTAGTCTTTAACTCATAAGCTAAGGCATTCTTGTCCGAAAGTTCTCCAAAGTATGTGGTTATTATTTTAGACGTTTCACCTATCTGATTTACCTTTCCACTTTTTAGGTATATAGCTTTATTGCAAAGGCTTTGCACCGCCCCCATATTATGGCTCACAAATAGCACCGTCCGCCCCTCTCCGGTCACATCCTCCATCTTGCCTAAGCATTTTTTTTGAAACTCAGCATCTCCTACCGCCAGCACCTCGTCAATAATCAGTATCTCGGGTTCTAGGTGGGCGGCGACGGCGAAAGCCAGACGCACTTGCATGCCACTGCTGTAGTGTTTTACGGGGGTATCAATAAATTTTTCTACTCCGGAGAAGGCAACAATCTCGTCAAACTTGGCTTTCACTTCCCGGCGCTTCATCCCTAAAATAGTGCCGTTGAGGTAGACGTTCTCCCGTCCGGTGAGTTCGGGGTGGAAGCCAGTGCCTACTTCTAGTAAGGACGATACCCGGCCAAATATTTCATAGCGCCCTTTCGTCGGTTCGGTAATGCGGGAGAGTATCTTGAGCAGGGTGCTCTTTCCTGCGCCATTACGCCCAATGATACCCACAGCTTCGCCCCGCTTAATTTCAAAGTTGATGTCTTGTAAGGCCCAAAATTCATTATCGGAGGAGGGAGAATGGAGGACGGAAGACGGATTATCTACTCCGTTTTCCTTTCTCCGTTTCGCCCGGCGACCCGGTCCTTTCTCCCTGCGCCGGAAGAGCGTAGACAAGCTTTCCCGGAAGGAGCCACTTTTCTGACCACCGAGTTGGTATTGCTTTCCTAAATTTTCTACCCGAATTGCAACGTCGGACATAATGTGTGGTATAGTATTTCTTACGATCTGGTAAGCCTGTAGCTTGTGATCGTTTTTACAAACTTAGTTAAAAACCAGAGAAGAAAAAGAGGTAAATCTGGCGACTTATTCACAGATATTACTTTCCGATTATTGCGTTTTTATTCAGGTAAAATGAAATAAACCATGACTTACCATAGGTTTTTCTAAGAAATAGTCAAGCTTTATGATTGATATAGTAGCACAAACTCAAAAAAAGCTACATCGTTATACTTTTTTGTAGTTGTCGCCATTAAAGGAGATAGTGCTCCCGCTTTTCTATAAATTACTACCTCGGACACTTAGCATCTGCCCAACGGTAGCTATTAAGAAGCGTTAAATTAATCGCTGCTTGATGGCTTTTTCAATGGCATCGGCTTTGCTGTTTACCTGAAGTTTGCCGTAGATATTTTTGATGTGGGATTTAATCGTCTCCTTATGTACAAACAGATCATTGGCAATAGCCGAGTAGCTTTTGCCTTTGGCTAGCAGCTCTAAGACTTCGGTTTCGCGGGAGGTGAGTGGCGAATTGGTATTCTTCTGAAAAGACTGAACCACCATCCGGGCAATCTGGCTACTCATAGGTGCCCCACCTTTCTTCACCTCGGTAATAGCATCTAAAATTTTGGAGTGTCCGGCGTTTTTAGTGATGTACCCGCTAGCCCCCGCGCAAAGTGCTTGGAATACTAGTTCGCTGTTAGCATGTACCGATATAACCAGAATATTTACTTCGGGTAGTAATTTCTTAATTCGGCGAATACCCTCTACTCCATGCATACCGGGTAGTTCTAGATCCATTAAAATGATGTCAGGACAATCGTAGGCCAAGTTCTTAATGGCTCCTTCGCACGATTCGTAGGTATTGACGACCCGATGCTGACTCACGCTACTAATGAGTAGGGCAAATCCATCCCGAACCACATCATTATCTTCTATAATAGTAATTTTAGTCTCCTGGGTCATTGCTGGTGGATTGGTCATAATTAAACGATGGTCAGATTTATTTTTTATGATTGCTCTATTGTTCGATTGTTGATTAGTCTACGGTCAATAGTCGACAGTCCATAGTGGTCAGTGGTCATTGAGTTACAAGCGGCCGTCGCACGAGTTAGAAAGTTAAAGTGTTAGCGTAGTTTGATGTACGGGGTTTAGCTGTACCCATTGCTCATTGTCTACTGTACAGTGTCCCACGCCAATTCATCATGATTCATCAGTCATTAATCATCACTCTTGATTAGAGGCTACTATTGTTCATACGAAGTAGTTAGGGTTATCGTCAATTAATTTTCTACCCCATTTTGGGTGATTTTTCCTCTGAGATTCACCTTGGTTCCTTGCTGGCAAGCTGATTTGAGGCCAAGATGTAAGCCAATCTTACGGGCACGCTCCTGCATATTTTTTATTCCCCGAAATGTTTGTTGCGATGAGTGCAGGTCAAAGCCAACTCCATCGTCTTGCAAAATAGCTTCAAAGGCATCGTCGCACACATTAAACTCCAACTGAACAGTGTTCGCTTGGGCGTACTTCAGAGCGTTAGTTAGTGCTTCTTTAAATATTAGCACAATTTGGTGGCTCCAGCCAGAGGGGAGGTTGAGTCCTTGCTGCTCTTCGCACGTCTCGAAGCTCGCCAGAAAAGAGATGCCCGTATTTTCAAAGAGTTCTTCACCAAAATCCTTCAGGTTAAAGTATACTTCCTGCACATTATCGTTTCTAGGGTCAATTGCCCAGATAAAATCCCGGGTGCCGTAAAACAGGTTTTTAGAGGCCGTATCAATTTTGGTAAGCAAGCTGCCAATACCATTGGTCTGCACTCCCAATTTACTCTGAATAATTTGCGAAAGCACCGAAATGCTAGCCAGATTATTCCCCATTTCATCGTGAAAATCTTGGGCTACTTTTTTACGAACCTTCTCAATTTCTTGGGTTAGCTTCACCTTTTGAGTTACATCCCGACTAGAAGAAATAAAATGAATTACTCGTTGATTTTCGTCAAATATTGGTTTTAGCGATGTTTCGTAGTAGTGGTACACTCCGGTGGTTGTCATAAACCGTAGCGTGGT
The DNA here is from genome assembly GCF_030506325.1 of Tunicatimonas pelagia. Taxonomy (NCBI): domain Bacteria; kingdom Pseudomonadati; phylum Bacteroidota; class Cytophagia; order Cytophagales; family Catalimonadaceae; genus Tunicatimonas; species Tunicatimonas pelagia. The sequence continues at coordinate 1,372,752 of NZ_CP120683.1, forward strand.
GCTGGCTAGCTCCTGCTTTTCCATTACCTGTCGCCGAAAGGCCTCGTAGGTGTCCCGATCATCGGGATGTAAGAACTCAAAAGACGTTTTACCGATTAGGTTCTCCGGGTCGTGCCCTGCCACCTCCCGAATGCGGGGCGAAACGTAGGTGTAGCCCATACTCAGATCCTGAAGGGTAATAATATCCTGCGTATTCTCAGCTAAGAACCGATACTTCTCTTCGCTACCGCGCAACGCAAACTCGGCTTGCTTACGCTGGTCAATATCCATTAAACTACCGCTAATACCCGCCGGATTTCCCTCAGCGTTTCGCTCAATGCGAGCCGATACTTTGCCCCACACAATGGTACCGTCTTTTTTAACTACCCGTAGCTCTTCTTCTATAAATGGCAGGTCGCCAGTCAATAATTTTTGCTGATAGGTTGAATACTTCTCTTGCTCTTCCGGGTGAATGATTACTAAATAATTCTGCCCTAGACTTTCTTCTACTGAGTAGCCAGTAAACGCTTCCCACCGTTTATTCAGAAAGGTAAAATAGCCGTCAGTATCAGATTTAAAAATCACCTCCCGAAGGTTATTTACCAGTAAGCGATATTCTCGTTCCTGACGGGCTACCCGCCGCTGGTGTTTTTCTCGAAGTTGCACCTCTTCGGCTAGCTGCCGGGTCGACTCTTCTAACTGGTAGGTGCGCTGATGCACCCGATCTTCCAAACTATCGTTTAGGTTCTGAATTTCTTGGGTACGTTTATTTACCTCGAGCTCCAGTTCTTTTCGCTGTTTGCGCTCGTTTCTAAGATTCCACAGTGAGTAGGTTCGAATTAATAAGCCAATAAGTGTGGCTAACCCTAAGTAGAACCACCAGGTTTGCCAGAAGGGCGGAGAAACGCTGAAAGCAAATGCAGTCGGTTCACTCCAGACGCCCCGCGCGTTACGGGACCGCACTTGAAATGTGTAGTTGCCAGGTGGTACATTGGCGTAGACTGCTTCGGTACGCTTGGTAACGGGCGACCAGGCCTCATCAAAGTTGTCAAGCTTAAATTGGTAACATACTTTATCGGCATTCAATAAACTAACTCCTTGGTAAAAGAAAATAATATGGTTCTCCCGATGCGAAAGCGTTAAATCAACCGGTATCTGAAACCAAGATTGCACACTATCCACGTGCTCGTTCCAGTCTACTGTCTGGTACTGAAGCTGTACTTCGGTTAAGTGAGGGACTAATGGAGTTAATTGTTCTAGTTGTGTCTTTGGTTGCAGTTTGTACGCACCGTCTACTGTTCCCATCCAAATGCTACCGTCTTCTTCTACAAATGAAGCATTAGCGTTTGACTCCATTCCGGTAAACCCATCGTTTTTACCGTAGCTCATCATTTGCTTTACTTCGCCTCGCTGATTCAGCAAAAAGCGATATACCCCTCGTTGGGTTCCCATCACCAAGCTACCGTCGTGAGCAACTTCCATCGTATAGATTATCTCCGGGGGCACATCGGTTTTCTCGTGCATCTTCAGTAATTCACCCGTTGAAAAGTAGTAGCGAAATAACAAACCATTAATTGTAGAGAACCACAAGCTTTGGTGGTCGTCTAGTGCCATGGTTAGCACATATTCACTTTGGGCAGCGTAGTCTTCCAAGAGCAGGGTATATTCCGTGCCATCCCACAGATACACCCCTTCTTTGGTACCGAATACCATCCGCTGGTCATTCATTTGATCGATAACGGTAATCGCCGAATTACACTGTTGTCCCCGCTTTCCTTGCACTGAAGCAAACTGCCCATTTTGGTATTTAACTACCCCCTGGGCGGTTCCAAACCAGAGATTGTTATCGCTATCGCGAAAGGAAGAAAGTATGCGTCGGTTTGGAAGTTCGTCGGGAGGGATGCTGTAAAACGACTCTCCATCGTAACGGGTAAGTCCGTAGCTTGACCCAAACCAGAGGTTGCCTGCACTATCTTCTACACTACAGTAGATAAAGTCATTTAATAAACCTTCCTTAGGGCCGTAGTGATGCACTTTTTCTCCGTCGTAGCGGTCAAGGCCACCTGGAATATAGCTGAACCAGTAGTCGTCTCGCCGATCTTTAATGATTGAGAAGACCGACTTTTCGTATAGGCCGTGTTCAGTACGAAGGTGGGTGAACGTTTCCCCTCGGAATTTAAACATGCCTTCGTCGTAAGAACCAAACCAGATATTTCCCTCTCGATCCTGAAAAATATCCCGTACTACCGAACCGTCCAACCCATGACTTTTCGGGTTAACCTTACCTGTTTTCGGGTTAAAACAAAAAACACCATTAGCTGTGGCAGCCCACATGCGCTCTTCGGTATCCGACATAAGAGAAAAAACCGCTCCCGGCAAATCGCTTTTAAACACAAACTCACGAAATACTGTGTCTTTAGGCTGGTAAGTAAATAAGCCCTGTTCACCGATCAGCCAAAACTGACCAGATTCATCGCGGTACAGCCTATTGAAGTTGGGTTGGCTAGGATGGGTTACCGATAGCATTTCCCACTCAGCCCCGTTAAAGTTAAGCAGATCTCCATCGTAAGTAGTGGCCCAGTAAGTATCTGGCGAAGTTTGCACCATGCCAGTGATATATTTTTCGGCCATTATGTCCGGAATAGACAATAAATTAACGGTATCCGGACTCCAGAAAGCCAACTGATTTTGCGGAAGCAATAATAAAAGTCGTCCATTGCTATGCTCAAATACCCGCCGCACCTCTAAGTTTTTTCCCGATTGATTGGTAATGGTATACGACGTGAAAGTATCCCCATCGTAAATAGTCAACCCATTATAGGTAGCAATTGCTAGTTGCTTGTTTGATGTTTCTAAGATGTGGGTGACATAACTGCTTGAAAGGCCATCTTGCATACCGAAGTTCTGGAAATTCTGCCCATCAAAGCGGCTTAACCCGCCCGAAGTAGCCACCCACAGGTAGCCGAACTGGTCTTGAGCAAAATGATTGACTGATGTCTGTGGCAGTCCTTCTTCAATAGAGTAGTGGGCAAAACTGTAGTACTGAGCTAGTGAATTACTCGGAAGTGCCCAACAGAACGCAACCCACAAAAGCAGATACTTTTTGGTAAAAGAAAAGAAATACAGGTTTAACATGAAGGTTGTCAATCACTTATAACTTTAAAGATAGCTATTTCTTGGGAGATTTATGGATTAGTACTCGGCAATTCTATCCCCCCAAAAGGGGGATTTCTCATAGAAAAAATTTGAGCCTCTGTGCTTGTCTTTCGTACCAGGTTCACGAAATTTAACCCCGGAACCAAACCTACCCCGTTCAATCACGCTGATTCAGAACCGCTTAAACGAGCCTCTTGGTCGCCCCAAGCAGTATTGCTACTTATCGCGACATTGCTTTTTAGGGCAGTACTTCGTTACGAAAAGTTTCACACGGTTCGCCACATGATGACCCAGCTACCACTAGGCGTTCCTGCTGTTTCTGCGTCCCGACGGGGGAATCCACCGTGGACGTGGCACTCGTCTTGCCCCAAAATTCCGGCGTTCAATGCGGACGGCTAGTCGCGGACAGCTAGTCGCGGACGGCTAGTCCTGGATACTTTATTATCTCGTCGTTCCTTAGGTACGTTTGATAAGTCTGGCGGTTTTGCTTATGGCACGTCTGTTCAAGGTCGGAAGATAAGCAATCAAATACTTCTCGGCTGTAGCCAGCCGCATCTTTGAACTGGCGTTTTAATGTAGTCGCTAGTTCATGTATGCACAACTTCAATAGCTTATAATCGTTTGGTGTACAGAACCCAACAAGTCTATTAAACTAAGTGGATATAAAGTACTTGTTCTAATTAGTTTCTGTGGCTCCAAACTCAACCCGCTCCCTTTTCAAAAACCCGGCACTTCGCCGCCGCCTCAGTTTTTCACTAAAATTGCTACTCTCTGCTACAGCTTTATTTTTTGTTTTTAGAAAAGTCGATATTCAGAAAGCTATTCAGCCTATTTTCCAAGTAATTCCTTCTTACTTGATAGTGGCTTTTTTAGTATTCAACCTATCTAAAATTGCTGCTGCTTTTCGATTCAGGGATTATCTAAAAGCCTTAGAAATACAAATTAACAATCTTTACAGCATTGAGCTATTCTATTTAGGCATGTTTTACAACCTCTTTTTGCCCGGTAGCATTAGTGGCGATGGCTACAAAGTTTATTTACTGAAGCAACAGTTTAGTGTGAAGGCGAAGCAGCTTATCGGAGTAACTTTACTTGACCGACTAAGCGGATTGGCGTTGCTATTGATACTGGCAGGTGGCTTCTTGCTATTTAGCTCCTTCAGCAGTGGTCTGCCCTACTTTGATGTTGCCGTAGTTATTTTGATAGTAGCGGTATTACCCGTCTTTTATCTTTTTAATAAACTACTTTTCTCTCAGCTTATTTCTGCTTTTGGAGTCACTACCTTTTGGTCGTTTTGGGTACAGGTTGGGCAGGTACTCACCGCAGCGTTGCTGCTGGCAAGTATTGGAGTAGAAACCTACTATCTGGATTACCTCACGCTGTTTATGGTTTCTTCAGTAGTAGCCGTGTTGCCTTTTACTATTGGCGGAGTAGGTGCGCGGGAGCTGGTCTTCTTATACGGTTTTCAGTACCTAGAAATTCAGCAGGAAACGGCTATTACTTTTACGCTGCTTTTCTTTTTAGTTACGGCCTTGTCCTCACTATTAGGTTTATTTGTCTCAATAAAGAAGGATAACTAAAATTTCTGACCTCTGACCTTTCACCGACTGAGATAGTGAATAATCTTATCTTTATCATTCAATAATCCTTTGTACCGCAAGGTTACCTCCGACATAGAATTCAGTGCTTCGATCAATGCTTGCTTTTCACTCGCTGCAAAATCTTTCACATCGGTAAAGTAGGTACGAATGGTAAACAATACAGCATTCACTCTGGGAAAGCCCGTTAACGTTTGCCGCTCTATCCGGACAAACAGTATGGGATTAGCCGGATCAAATGACCTTCCTCGCCAATCTGTTTCGTTCCAATCAGGCGGAGGTTCAGGATGGTGATTGAGCCGATTGTCGGTGCTTAACCCCCAGGCAAACCGCACCCAGGTTTTAGGTTGTAGCAGAGAAGAAAGCATCGGGCGATAGCTTTTCCGCAGCTTATCCATTCCCGCTACGGGTTCATGAATAGCCGAAAATGGTTTTCCAACTTTCTCGGCAGGTGCCCAGTGGTTGGGAGCACACAGATGAATGGTAGAGACGTAATCACACTGGTCAGACAGTTGCCATACAGCTAAATCTTCCGGAACTTGGTCAGCTAACGCATCAAGTACTGAGTGGTACTTATTATCACTCAATAACTTCTCCTCAGCACTCCAGCGCAGGGTGGTGTTTCGCAAATGATTCTGTAGCTGATTTACGTTTTGTGCATATTGATAGATAAAAGAATTTGGGTATTCAGCAGCCAATTGCTGAGCGATGAATTGATGAATGACTCGTAGCGTTTGAGCCGACTCACCACTTTGTTGATAGTACTTGGCAATATTCTCTCTGCGGCACGCTTGCTTATTCTGCCCAAACTGAGAATAATTTTGGTCAATTTGAAAAATACACCGATCAACCCATCCATTACCGAAATCGGTTTTCAGTGGCTTCAGACCCGGCGAAACTGCGTGCTTGCCGGATAAAAAAGGGCGGTACTTAGCCGGAGGTGCGAGTGACATAACTTCTTTACCTCCATCCAATTATTGGAAAGTATGCCTTCACCAACCTTAGGTGTACTGTTGGTAATGAATAATTTCCTGCTGGCATTCTTCTAACTCAAAACCGTTAACATCCCACTGCTCGCCTTCTTCCATTCCTAACCACTCTAGCATATCTTCGTGTTCAGGATTTTTAGAATCGTTCACCGCTGCTACCAACATGTAGTAGCCGTAGATACCGCCGCAGTCTTCGGGCGGGCAAGCTCCTTTACCGCCCAAACAGCGAGGGGCAACAATTTTCTCATCGTTGATTTTCTCCGCCAGTACGGTATGCGACCAGCCATCGCCAAAATCGTACTCGTAGGCTATTTTTTGTTTCTCCGCAGTTAATTGCGATTGAATCAGCATTTTTCGGGCATCCTGAGTTTCTACCTCCATGAATCCATCGTCAAACGGAATACCTATGTCTTCACCTCGGCGACCTAGAGGGCGAAAGGCGTATAAGTGGGCGTTTTCCCAACCCATTACCGCCTGAATGACGGCGTGCAGTTCGTGAAAGCTAAATTTATCGGGTATCAGCACTCGTCGCCAAATGGGAGGCTTACTGCTGCCATCCAAGGAAATTTTTAGTTGGTAGGCCATGATCGTAGAATAGTAAACAGTTTATAGGTTTTAGAAGCTGTTTGAATTAGTTTTCAGGTAGTGCAAAAGCCACGTATTGGTCACCCCGCTCATCGGTAATTTTTCCCCCGCCGGCCGCAATTACCACGTACTGCTTACCGTCCACTTCGTAAGTGCAAGGGGTAGCCATACCCGCTGCCGGCAGTGAATGTCGCCATAGTTCTTCGCCAGTAGCCGAATTAAATGCTCTAAACTGAGAGTCCTTACTAGCTCCAATAAAGATTAGTCCTCCGGCAGTTACTACTGGACCACCGTAGTTTTCGGTTCCAGTAGGTGCGTTGCCTTCCGCTATCAGCTCAGGAAATTCACCCAAAGGTACTTTCCAAAGTATCTCGCCTTTATTCAGGTCAATTGCATTCAGGGTGCCCCAAGGTGGTTTTACGGCAGGGTAGCCATCTGCATCTATAAAGCGGTTGTAGCCGGTATGGTTGTAGCGTAACTGCCCGGTTTCCTTCTGCGATACGGTTTGAACCACCATCTCGTCGTCACCCTGCTTGTTGAGCAGAAACGCACTAACTGCATCAATTTGGGTATCGGTAAGAAAAGCAAACGAAGGCATTGCTCCCTTTCCATTCCGCACCATCTCGTGCACCTGACCTTCATCCAGTCGCTCGGCTAAATTGACCAATGCAGGGGCGTTACCGTGAAAATTTGACCCTTGCAGTTCAGCTCCGTGGCAACCCATACAATTTCCCTGATACACATTCTGCCCTAACGCAACTAAATTCTGAGGGGCTTCTTGAGATTGCTCCACCATTGTTAAAATCCAGGGCATCTCGTTAGCGTTGACGTACAAAACTCCAGTATTCGGGTCGTACCCAGCTCCACCCCACTCACCTCCGCCATCGAAGCCAGGAAATATAATCGTGCCTTCGGTGCTGGGCGGCACAAATTGCCCATCGGAACGAACCGTTTTAAATACCGCTAATAGCGAATCACGAGAACTAGAATTTGGGTTAATATCCTCGGCGGTCATCCGTTGCCGGGAGAACGCCGGAGGTTGGGTCGGTAGTGGTTGGGTTGGCCAAGCCTGCTCACCAATCAAATCTGATTCCGGGTAGGCTCGCTCCTCAATCGGAAACAGCGATTCTCCGGTTTCCCGATTAAATACGTATACGTGACCCGATTTAGTAATCTGAGCTACAGCATCAATTGACTTACCATCGCGCTCAATAGTAACCAGCGTGGGCGGAGCAGGCAAATCCCGATCCCAAACATCGTGGTGTACTGTCTGAAAGTGCCAGAGTTTTTCACCGGTTTGGGCATTCAAAGCTACTAGGCTGTTCGCGTAAAGATTCGCTCCCTTGCGGTTGCCCCCGTAAAAATCGAAGGCGGCTGAACCTAAGGGAACAAACACAATGCCTTGTGCTTCATCCAATGTCATTCCCGTCCAGTTATTCACTCCTCCAATAAATTTGTAGGCAGTAGAGTCTTCCCAGGTTTCGTAACCCGGCTGACCCGGTTGAGGAATGGTATGAAAAATCCAGGCCTGTTCACCCGTGCGAATATTAAAGGCTCGGATATGACCGGGCGCAGCCGGAAGCCGTTCGGAGTTAAGGGCTCCCATAATAATTAAATCTCCGTGAATAGTACCCGGAGCGTGGTAGCGGTACGATAGCCCCTCAATATCTCGACCTAAGCCTTCTCTCAAGTCAATATAACCTTCTTTACCAAAATCGGTGATGGGTTCACCAGTCAGTGCATCCAGCGCGTAAAGTTTCTCTTCCGCCGAAAAAATCAGTCGGCGGTCATCACCATCAGCCCAATACGCCAGCCCTCGGGTAAAGCTTACCTGATCGGTTCCCTGAAAAGGATTAAACTCCCAGATTCGCTGACCAGTAGCCGCCTGTACAGCAAAAATTTTCATGCCGGGTGAGGCCCCGTACAATATAGTATCAACTACCAGCGGATTACACTGGATATAATTATTTTCACCAATATCGCCCGAAGCATACGTCCAAGCTACTTCCAGGTTTTGTACATTGTCTCGATTGACCTGCCCTAAGGATGAATAGTGCGTACGCGCCGGATCGCCTAGATAGCTACTCCAACTTTTGTAATCAGCGACGTTTTCATTACCCGACTCGGTAACCTCAATGGTTTGGCACGATACAATGATTGAAGAAAACAAGAACCCAAAAGATAAATTACGAAAAACCATATTTTCCTCTGCTGCGTTTGATAAATCCATTTAATTTAAGAAGAAAATACCAATTCTGTTGAATATTACATTTGCACCTGTACTCTACCCTCAAATCTGTCAGTAGTACCCCTCCGCTACTAGCTCAGTTCCTTAATCTACTATCCACCCTGTGCTTGCCTTTCTGTGATAATTGATTACTAAGAACTACTTATGAAGGGAAAAAATCACACTACAGAATTCAGTAGATTCATCTAAGATATTACTCCTTCTTTTATTTGAATATTTTTGCTAAGCATTTAGCTTCTACTTTCTGGAGAAAACCTACCTGAAGCCACTTTACCAATACAATTTCAATATAAAGCACTGTTAATCACATAGTTAATTTGAAAAAAACTTTAAAAGCCTTGGTATCTACCCGATAGTTGGTAAGGAATTACTCTTGGCTTTTTAATTTGTACTATTACATATCATCCCTTTCCAGCTTTCTGATAATCAGCCGTAACTACCTGAATCACACGGTTTTTTACCAAAACTTACGTTGTAACTTCAACCTATTTTATAACATACCTTATTGCAATAACTTGCGAAGGCATATTCTATAAAACTGACGTTGGCGAAGTTGTGAGAAATCAGCATACTTTCGCCCACCATACGTATATGAATAGACTGATTGTAAAGTACATTCTATTATCCGCATTCGGCTTTCTGCATTCAGTGGCAATCATTGCCCAAGATAATAACAAGCAAGTAGCTGAGGAATTCGTAGAAATTGGAGATGAGATTTATTTTGTTCAGAAGGCACCTGAGCAAGCCAAGGAGATGTATATTCAAGCGGCTCAGCTCGATCCGAGCAATATTAAGGCCAATTACATGGCCGGAAAAACCATCAGCGAAACGATTAATAAAGGGGAAGCCACTCCGTATTTTCAGCAGGTATATCAGCTAGATGCCGACTATAAGTTCGATTTATTGTATTCTATCGCTCGTTCTTACCAGTACGGGTTGCAATTTGAGGAGGCAATTGAACACTACAATCGCTACTTAGAACGATTAGAGCAAGATAAGGATTACCGAGGCGAAGATAAAATACCGGAAAACCAGGTGAAGCGGCGCATTTATGAGTGCCAAAATGGGCAAGAATTTATCGCCAACGCCCGCAATTTTATCATTAAAAACATTGGTAGTAGCATTAACTCCAACAGTCTGGACTACGCTCCGGTAATTAATGCTGATGAAACAATGATGATTTTTACCTCGCGTCGCAAGCAAAATAACCTGAACGAAAACGTATACGACGATAACTTCGCCTACGAAGACATCTTTATCTCTTATAAAGAAAATGGAAAGTGGGGGCCCGCTAAGAATATTGATGAACCCGTAAACACACTGTATTTTGAGTCAAATTTAGCACTATCGGCTGATGGAAAGCAGTTGTACTTGTATCGTGACGAAAATAACGGAGATATTTACGTATCCGATCAACGGTCTGACGGGAGTTGGTCGGAGCCTGAGCCAGTAAGCGATAACATAAATTCTTCTTACTCCGAAAATTCTGTCACCATTTCTCCGGATGGACAAACCATTTACTTCTCTAGTGACCGACCGGGTGGCTTTGGCGGGCTAGACCTTTATAAATGTGAAAAAGATCGAAAGGGCGAGTGGGGAAAGGTAACTAACTTAGGAGAAACGGTGAATACCCCGTACGATGAGGATGGGGTATTTATGGATTTTGACGGCAAAACGCTCTATTTCAGTAGTAGGGGAAGAAAAGGAATGGGCGGATACGATATTTTCAAATCGGTTTACAAAGCTGAAGATGATAGCTGGAATGATCCGGTTAACTTAGGCTACCCAATTAATACTCCTGACGACGATATTTTCTTTGTGAGTACTAAAGATGGAAAGCGAGGGTATTTCGCTACAGTACGTAACGATGGTGTGGGCTACCTGGATATTTATATGGTGGAAATCCCCGATCAAACCGAAGAGCTAGCGAACAAACTAGATAAGAAAAACCAGAAGCAATTGGCCAAGGAAGAAGGGTTGGCGAACCGTAACATTGGACAAGTTAATCAACCCAAAAGCAGTAACACACTCCAGCCAGTACAATTGCTGTTAAAGGTGGAAGATGCTAGCAATCAGCAGGCCCTTGATGCTCAGGTTTCATTAAAAGGTAACCAGAAAGACGAAACGCTAGCCTCCCAGAAGATAGCCGATGGCATTTACCGCTTCGATATTCAGAATAATAAAACGGTGGAATACGTACTGGCGGTGGAAAAGCCTGGCTACGTTTACAAAAGTGTGAAGGTCAGCATTCCGCCTATGGCTGATAAGCCTCAAGAATTTCGTAAGAAAGTCACGCTAGACCCCGTAACGCAGGTAGCAACCGACTACCGAATGGTGCTCGACTTCGTATACTTCGATTTTAACAGTGCTCACCTGAAGGACGAATCTCAGGACGAGTTAAGCCGACTGAAGAGCTTTCTGGAAGAAAATCCGGGAGTGCGGGTAGAAATTGCCGGACACACTGACAATATTGGTTCGGCCACCTACAATAAGGCATTATCGCAAAAGCGCGCCCAAGCCATTGTTAATTATTTGGCCGAACAAGGTATTGCTACCGAACGCCTTACCGCTCAGGGTTACGGTGAAACCGACCCCATTGCCAGCAACGACGATGAGGCTGAAGGGCGCGAGCTAAACCGTCGGGTAGAGATGCGGGTACTCGAGTCCCGAACTATTGCTAATCAGTAGATAGTATTACTTCGTAAACTTTCTGGTACCAGCCCCCCTTCGGATGAACAAATTTTCCGTACAAGTGGTTGGATAACCGTATTAAATCAGCAGCCTTTCGGGGTTTATTCACAGACTATGGCCGTTATTCCGTATAAAGATCAATCGTCTTCCAAAAAAGAGCAGGTAGCTCAGATGTTTAATAACATTAGCAAGCGTTACGATCTGCTAAATCACCTTCTGAGTGCTGGAATCGACATTTACTGGCGAAAGCAAGCTATTAAGTTACTAAAGCCTCATCAGCCCAAGCATATTTTAGATATTGCCACCGGCACCGCCGATTTTGCTATTGAAGCCCTAGCATTAAACCCGGAAAAGGTGATTGGGGTGGATATCTCAGACGGAATGCTGGAGATGGGCCGCAAGAAATTAAAGCGTCGCCAGTTGGATGATCGTATTGAGCTCCGGCTGGGCGATTCGGAAGGATTGCACTTTGATGATAATATATTTGATGCTGCCATCGTTGCATTTGGTGTACGCAACTTTGAAAACCTGCACAGCGGCTTAGAAGATATATGCCGAGTACTGAAACCCGGCGGACGGTTAGTGGTGCTAGAATTTTCTAAGCCTACTAAGTTTCCAATGAAGCAGTTGTATAATTTCTACTTTAAAAACATTTTGCCCCTTATTGGTAAATTTGTTTCCAAAGATCAATCAGCTTACACATATCTGCCCGAATCGGTTCAGGCTTTTCCTGACGGACAGGCATTTTTGCAAGCATTACAAAAAACAGGGTATACCGAAACACGATGCAAAGCACTTACTTTTGGCATAAGCACCATTTACACCGCAAAAAAGGATTCTTAACATTACTATTTGTCTTAGGGGCGATAGCTACCTGGGCACAAAACCCCTCGGGCAAGCACTACACTAAATCTGATAACTTACCTAATTACGATAACCGTTGGCTGCACTATGGCTTTGCCATTGGCATCCATTCGTCTAGTTACCGTGTTCAGTACAGCGATTTATTTACTTCACCGGAGTTTGAATCTTTACACTCGGTGATGGCAGCAAACTCTTTTGGTTTTTCACTGGGACTTATCGCTAACCTTCGGTTGGCTGATTACCTGGATTTACGCCTAGTTCCTGAGGTTGTGTTCTACGAAAACCGGCTGGACTATCAACTTATTGAAAACAATCAATTGGTTACCGACCAGCAAATTATAGAGTCTACCTTTATTGAAATACCCGTGCTATTTAAGTATAAGTCCGTAAGGCGAGGTAACCACCGAATGTACCTAATAGGTGGAGTGGAAGCAGGTATTGAAGCTACCGGCGCAGATAAGGGAGGTAACGAAAGTGACCGTTTACTTACCGGAAGCAGTAACCTTTCGTTGCAAGCTGGTTTTGGGCTAGATATTTACTTCCCGCTGTTTAAGTTTGCCCCCGAAGTGCGCTACTCCCGCGGGATCACCAATATGCTGAGTAGCAATGAAAATCGTTACTCCCGCCCACTGAACCAAATAGCGACCAACACGCTCACGCTGTATCTACTTTTTGAGTAGAAAATAGGATATTGTCTTATTCTTCTATTAATCATCATTCACTATTCATTCATCATCAATTAGTGAAACACCGCAAAAAAGGCGATTTACCTACCAAAACTTGTCCAGTCTGCCAGCGACCGTTTACTTGGCGCAAAAAGTGGAAAAACGTTTGGGATGACGTGGTGTATTGCAGTGAACGCTGCCGTCGGGGGCGCAACAATAAAGATTAAGTTGAAGCAGAATAAGACAACCTCATCATGATTCACTCTTCACCACTTCGTCGTTATTTTCCAGTTGCCTTCCTTCAGTCGCTACTTTCTGACTGACCGATTGAGCTCGTTGCCGTACCACATCACAAGCTAGATACAATGCCTCTCGCATAGATTCGGCGTTAGCTTGGTTTTTACCGGCAATATCGTAAGCCGTACCGTGGTCGGGAGAAGTACGCACAGCAGAAAGCCCCGCAGTGAAGTTCACTCCTTTTTCAAACGCTAAGGTTTTAAAAGGGATCAGACCCTGATCGTGGTACATGGCTAGTACCCCATCGAACTGCTGGTGCATAAACGCTCCGAAAAACCCATCGGAGGGAAATGGGCCGTAAATTAGTTTTCCTTTATCCTTTAGTTCCCGAATTACGGGTAGCAAAATGTCTTGCTCTTCCGAGCCAAGCAACCCATCTTCTCCAGCATGAGGGTTTAATCCCAGCATTGCAATACGGGGTTTTATCACTCCAAAGTCTTGCTGCAATGATTTTTCCATGAGTAGTACTTTCTGCCGCACGCTACTTCGGGTAATCTTCTGGCTAATCTGGTGCAGGGGTATGTGCCCGGTTACTACTCCTACCCGAAGCTTCTCATGAACCAGCAGCATTAAGTGCTCTTCAGCTTCAAAAGTCTTGGCCAAAAATTCGGTATGTCCCGGAAAGTTAAAATCTTCGTTCTGAATGTTGTTCTTATTGATAGGAGCAGTTACAATGGCAGACACTTCATGTTCTTTCAAAGCTTGCGTAGCCCGATCTAGTGCGTGCCAAGCAGCTTGTCCTGCGGCATTCGTCACCTTCCCCGGTTGCAATTCTACCACATCTTGCCAGCAGTTAAAGACGTTAACTTTGCCGTAAGCAATGTTATTTAAGTCTTTGATTGTCATGAAATTAAACTGCTCCATTTCGCACTGCTTCCGGTAGTAAGATACTACCTTGGCCGATCCGAAGATAATGGGAGTCATTTGATTGAGAATCCGTTTATCGTTCAGTGCCTTAATGGTGACTTCGGGCCCTACTCCGTTCACATCGCCAATACTAATAGCGATGACTGGGGCTTTCGCCGAAGGGTTTCCTGGCTTAGGCCTCGATCTATTTGGCTGGTCAGACTGCGTGGTCTTATGGTGAATTGTCTGCTGCATTGTACTAGGTTAGGCTACTGAGCTAATTTCTTGAAAAAGTGGTATAACAGCCGTACCCCCGCCCCAGTTCCGTTTTTGCCCCGATAGCCGTCCGGGCTATCTAAAAAAGCGACTCCAGCAATATCCAGGTGCATCCATTCGTAGTCAGTGAAATGCTTTAGAAACATGCCGGCTGTGATAGCTCCGGCCATACGACCACCGATATTTTTCAGATCGGCAATATCTGATTTCAGATAGCTGCGATACTCTTTCCAAAGCGGAAACTCCACTAAACGCTCGTAGGTTTCTTCACCTGCTTGCCTCAGTTGATTCTTGTACTCTTCCGAAGCACTGCCCATCATCACCATTCCCTCTTTGCCAATGGCTACGGCAGCGGCTCCGGTAAGCGTAGCTAAATCGATGACCAGGGCTGGCTTATACTTTTTGGCAAAGGCCAAAGCATCGGCTAAAATCAAGCGCCCTTCGGCATCAGTGTTTAGCACTTCTACCGTAGTGCCATCCGAGATAGTAATTACATCGCCCGGCACAATGGCGTTGCCACCCGGACGGTTATCTGTAGCCGGTACCAGACCGATCAAGTGAATAGGCAATTTATTTTTCGCTACTGCCACCATCGTCCCAATTACAGCCGCCGAACCGCCCATGTCAGATTTCATGGTATCCATTGAGGTAGAAGGTTTCAGGCTCAACCCACCCGTATCGTAGGTTACTCCTTTTCCAACAATCACGTAGGGTTGAGCATTAACCGGATTATCAGACTTATACTCCAGAATATTGAACGTTGGCGGATCTTCACTTCCGGCGTTCACGCCCAGCAAACCGCCCATTTTCAGAGATTTAATCCTGGGCTTATCAAAAACCTCCACCTTAAAACCACTCTCTTTTCCCGCTTTCTTGAAAGCTTTACTCAGTTGGTTAGCATTTAGTGAAATTACTGGCTCATTGATTAAATCGCGGGCTAGGCAGGTTCCGGCTACAATATTACCCAGCTCCTGCACATCCCGGCTGCTAATTTCAGGATGGACAATACTAACTTCTTTAAGACCGCTCGCTACGACCTCCTTCAACTCTTTCCGATAGCTGGAAAATGTGTAAGCAGCCAATAACAGGCCTTCGGCTAAAGCCAAAACCTGAGAAGCCTGTCCACCGCTGATTTTCACTTTTTTAACTTCTTCTTGCTTCAGCCTTTTGTAAAGTGATGCTCCCTGTTTTCGGTAGGCTTCTACAGTATACTCAGGAGAATCTTCGGTGATGGGTGCTACCAAGAAGACCCAGCGTTGGTACTGATTGATAGCAATCAGTTCTTTTTTGCTTTTTAGCTTTCGCTGAAAATAGTGTCGCTCAGCTTCGTTAGTCAGGAGATCACCGTCTGGCTCACCATCGCTGAGCAATACAATCAGGTCATCTTTATCTTTTATAGCTTTAGCTGTTTTCAACTTAATGGACATAGAAATATGGTTTTTTAGTGCAATTTAATAATGTTTTTGACAATCGGTGATGAATACCTGGCTTTCATCTGCTAGCTCTACTCTTGCTCATTCCCTGAGTAAAATTAGTTATGTTTTTCAAGTCGTTCGTCTTATTTGATTTCTGCTTGACTGGGTATGCTTCCACGCAATAAACTCTATCTAAAAGTGTAGAACCCCTCCCTTCTTTCTTTACATTTTGTCGCAAATTTAGTATATATTTGCGACAGGAAGAATGCGATATTATTTAATGCAAAGCGTTGAGGACAAAATAGAAAAAGTAATTAAATCAAAGCAAAGAGGCACTTTGTTCTTTACGAATGATTTCATGACGTATGGCTCCGCAAAAGCCATTCAAAAGGCTTTGGAAAGGCTAACTAATAAAGGAGGTATTACTAGAGTTACCAGAGGCATTTTTGTACGGCCTGAAATCAGCAAATATGTAGGAGAAGTACTTCCTACGGCAGAAGAAGTAGCGCAAGGAATTGCCAAGCGAGATAAAATCAAGATCGTTCCTACGGGAGTTTCTGCTTTGAATAAGCTAGGATTGAGCACTCAGGTGCCTCTTAAGCTGGTTTATCTGACAGATGGTGCTCCTAGGGAAATCAAAATTGGTAACCGGATTATCAAACTCAAGAGAACCACCCCTAAAAACCTGTTAGCTAAAGGAAAAACTAGCAGCTTGGTGATACAGGCGCTAAGAGAAATTGGCCAACAAGGAACAAAAGAAGAACTCAAGCACAGGATAATTAAACTGCTCAAAAAGGAGACGCGTAAGAATTTAGAACATGATTTGCCACTTGCCCCTGTCTGGATCAGAAAAATAATGCAGGAGGCTCTATGATAAATTTCTTTCAAATACCGGATGATGAAAAAAGAAAAGTCTACCGCAGTTGAGAAAGATGCCTGGGTAACCTTGATGCTGTGGGCAATATTTTCATCTGAACACGCAGAGCATTTTATTTTCAAAGGCGGCACATCACTAAGTAAAGCGTTTAACTTAATTAAGCGGTTTTCAGAAGATATTGACCTAGGAGTTGATCGAGAACATCTTGGTTTTGATGGAAATCTAAGCAAGGGTCAAGTCCGAAAACTAAGAAGGGCTTGTCATACCTATGTATTATCAGAACTATCCGAGATGCTGAAGAAACGGTTAGCTGAATACAGATTGGATGATAGTTTATATGAAATAGCAGTAGAAAATATTCAAATTTCTGATCAAAACCCGGAGACAATTCAAGTGAATTATAAATCACTTTACGAAGAAGTCCCGTACCTTCCAAATCGAGTGTTGATTGAAGTAAGTGCGCGTTCTTTAATTAAACCTAATCAAAAAGCTAATATACAATCGCTAATTAGTCAACACTACCCCGATACGCTCCAAAAGACATTTTTAGAGAAACTAATTTTGCTGCATGAAGAATTTCAAAAACCGATTGAGAATGTTCGACATATAAGAATGTCTCGGCACTTCTATGATATACGGCAATTCACCAGAATTTGACATACTGCTTAACAAAATGTCAAATAAATTAAAAAAATGACCTACAGTAAATGATACACCGCGTTGAAGCACTGTTTATACCGACAATGAAAAAAGCCATGCCAGGAGTACGTCCCAAGAAGTTTTTAGGTCAACACTTTCTCAAAGACCAAAACATTGCTCAGAAAATTGTGGAGAGCTTAGGTGGGCACGGTGACTATCGACATGTACTGGAAGTTGGGCCGGGTACCGGAGTACTCACCCAGTTTCTTATTCAACAGTCTCAATATCAAACTACCGTTATTGAGGTAGATGATGAATCCGTAGCGTATCTGAAGCAGCAGTATCCGGCTTTACCCATATTGCATCAGGATTTTTTGAAAACGAACTTAGCTGAGCAACCTTCTCCGCTAGCCATTATTGGTAACTTTCCTTACAACATATCTTCTCAGATATTTTTCAAAGTGCTGGATCACCGCAACTCAGTTCCCGAAGTAGTGGGTATGATTCAGAAGGAAGTGGGCGACCGCATCTGCTCTCCGCCCGGCAGTAAAGTTTACGGCATACTAAGTGTATTGCTGCAAGCCTACTACAATATTGAGTATCTGTTTACGGTAGAACCCCAAGTATTTCACCCGCCTCCCAAAGTGCGCTCGGCTGTTATTCGCTTGCAGCGCAACTCGGTAAGTCAGCTTCCTTGTAGCGAAACCTTATTTCGCCGGATAGTGAAGCAGGGCTTTCAAAACCGCCGTAAGACCTTGCGTAACGCGCTGAAACCGCTAAATTTGCCGGAGCCAATCCGGCAATTACCCATGTTGAACCTGCGAGCTGAGCAGTTGTCGGTCAATGATTTTGTGCAGCTTACTCAACAAATTGAGCCATCGTGGAAACCATAGATTTTTTATCGTTTGAAGTATCCCCGGCGTATTTAGAGTGGGTGCGGGAAGCTATCTCCCAAGATGCCTCCGGTACAGTGCAGGAAAGCATGACGGACGCCAACGCGGTAGACATTCTTACGGTGCTCTACGAACTTAATACTGAAGAGTCGAAGTATATACTTAAACTGCTAGATAAAGAAAAGGCGGCTGATGTGATTGTCGAGATTGAGGAAGAAGACCAGACCGCTTTTCTTCGAAATTTTGCCCCCGCCGAGCTAGCCAACTTCATTGATTACCTAGACTCTGATGATGGTGCGGATATTCTGAACCGCTTACCGATTCAAACCCGGGAGGAAGTGATTGACCGGATGCAGAATGCCGAACGGGCTCGCCATGTGAAAGATTTGATTCGCTACGAAGAAGACCGGGCTGGGGGGTTGATGGCCAAGGAGCTTATCAAAGTGGATATCAATTGGACTATCCTCCAGTGTATTGAAGAAATTCGTCGCCAAGCCGAAAAAGTAGATAAGCTCTACTCAGTTTATGTGGTAAATGATAAAAATCAATTACTGGGTAAAGTCTCTTTGAAACGGATTATTCTATCGCAAGACCAAACCAGAATTGCCGACATTTACGACAGCGAAATTATTTCGGTGCCCACCTTTATGGAAGAAGAAGAAATTGCGGAGATTATGCAAAAGTACGATCTGGAAGTAATACCAGTGGTCGATGTGCTGGAGCGATTAGTTGGTAGAATCACCATTGATGATATTGTGGATGTGATTACCGAAATGGCTGAGGAAGAACGCCAACTGATGGCCGGTATTTCGGGGGATGTGGAAGAGCGCAGCGACAGTGTTTGGCAACTTTCCCGCGCTCGTCTTCCCTGGCTCATTATTGGTATGCTGGGTGGTCTGTTAGGTGCTCGCTTTATCGGAATTTTTGAGGCTGATATTGCGCTAGTTCCAGCCATGGCGTTCTTCATTCCTCTGATTACCGCTACCGGAGGCAATGTAGGTATTCAATCTTCTTCACTGGTGGTGCAAAGTCTGGCAACTTCGTCGGTATTTGGCGATCAGTTAGCCAAACGGTTAGTGAAGGTGCTGATCGTAGCACTGATTAACGGACTATCTTTGGGCGCACTAGTTTTAGGCTTTAACTTGCTCTTTGGTGAAGAATTGCGATTAGCGGGAGTAGTAGCTATTGCTCTGTTCAGCGTAGTACTGCTTGCTTCTTTTATGGGTACACTTACTCCACTGGTACTCAATCGCTTCGGCGTGAATCCGGCACTAGCTTCTGGCCCGTTTATCACTACTGCTAACGACCTTCTGGGGTTAGCGGTCTACTTTAGCGTAGCCCATTTGCTGTATGAGTTTTAAGAAGGAGAAAAACGAATTGTGGGCTGTGGATTAAAAACTATTGACTAGTGATATGAAAAAATGCTTAATTGTTGATAAAATGCACGAAAGCATTGTTCCGCTGCTAAGCGAAATCGGTTACGAAGCTGATTATCATCCGCAGATTACTCGTCAGGAAGTACTGGAAATCATCAGTCAGTACCAGGGAATTATTGTCCGCAGCAAATTAAAAATCGATCAGGAATTTATCGAGTACGCTAACCAGTTGCAGTTTGTCGCACGCGCCGGGGCGGGGCTAGATCAGCTCGATGAAGCTGCATTGCATGCTAGAAATATTCACATCTTCAATGCTCCTGAGGGCAACCGCGATGCGCTAGCCGAACACGCCATCGGTATGTTGCTCAACCTACTCAATCATATTAATCAAGCCGATCAACAAATACGAACGGGCATTTGGAACCGGGAAGGCAACCGAGGAGTAGAGCTGATAGGAAAAACGGTAGGTATTATCGGCTACGGACACATGGGTCAAGCCTTCGCCCGCCGACTGGTTGGATTCGGCGTGAAAGTACTCGCCTACGACAAATACCGGCAGAACTACGGAGATGCATTCGCTCGAGAAGCCACTATGGCTACCATCTTTCAGCAGGCTGATATTCTTAGCTTACATGTACCGTTAACCGAAGAAACTAATTTTTTGGTAGATGAGTCATACCTTAATCAGTTTTCAAAAAACATTTTCATCATCAATACTGCTCGCGGAAAAGTGATTAAGTTAGATAGTTTGGTGTCGGCTCTAAGTAGTGGGCACGTTCAGGGAGCAGCCCTAGATGTGCTAGAAAACGAAAAATTAGATCAATTATCACCAGAGCAACAGATTACGTTAAATGAACTTCAGCAGTCTGAACGGGTACTGTTTACCCCTCATGTAGCGGGCTGGACATTTGAATCTTACGAAAAGATTAATCAAGTACTGGTGCGAAAGATAAATGCGTTAGATTTAGCTTAGTTCATACACTTGTCAGATTTCTGCCTACAAACATAGCCTTTTCGTGCCCCAATTGCGCTATTTTGTATTTTCATTTAGTTTCAAGCCCTTTCTCTATCTTTATGCGTACTGAACGCTGGCAACAAGTTATTGAGCGAATTAAAACCATTCCGGAGCATCCGGTACTTACCTCCTGTCTGGTACTTTTCGGATTGGCAATAGTCGTATTTGGGCTTAGTTATTCTTACTACGTAGAGGACTACTACAATTTTGTTGGGCAAGTGCTGGCCGAGGCGCACGGTATGCTGTTTGACATTGCGGTGATTGGTATCCTGATTTATTGGCTCAATGAGAACGGTCAGAAACGAATGCGTATTCGGATGTATTTAGATGAAATTGAAGACTTTCGCCTCTGGGAATCGGAAGAAGCGGCTTTTCGTACGGCGGGTAATATCAAGCGACTTAACCGACACGGAAAATGTAAACTAGATTTGGTAAACTGTCATCTAGCTCGAACAAACTTAAGTCATATCCTGCTGAAAGAGTCAAATCTTAACTCTGCCAATATTACCCACTCTAACCTCATTCAGTGCAACCTGGAAAATGCCCGCATGAACCAGACTGATTTTCAGGGTTCTAACCTCAATCAAGCCAATCTATCCCGCTCCTACGCCAGTGGTGCAATTTTCTCTAACACATTTCTGATCAAAGCAAATTTCAAGGGTTCCTTTCTGATTAAAGCCAACTTTGAAAATGCTCTACTCACCGAAGCCAATTTACAAGGCAGCGTACTAATGGGAGCAAATCTTAAAAACGCTAATTTACTTAAAGCTGACTTAAGAGGAGTAGAAGGCTTAACCGTAGAGCAACTGCTAGAAGCCAAAACCCTACAAAATGCTCTGTTAGATGAACACCTTCATCAACAAGTAGCAGAACAATCCCCTGAGCTGCTAACTACTTAACTTTTTGTTGTGGTAGTCTAACCGTACTTCTTCCGAATAGAAAAAGCTATACATAGCTTGGCACGCATATCACAATCAGCTTAGCTCCTTTAGGCCGAGCTGATGGCTTCTGCTTTTCAGCAAAAATAGCCCTTCACCTTTCTACCGCCTGATTGTAAGGTTTAGCCATGAATAGGCAAGAAAAACTGCTCTAAATAATCATTTTTCAATTTTATAACTATTTAAATATATTTTTTAACTAAAATATTAGGATATTTATCAAATATTTACTTATTTAGAATAAATATTACTAATGTAAGTTTTTCCAACATGAATACTAAATCAGTTATTGGATCTATATTCCGTTTTACCATGCTATTGGTAATGTGGGCTATTGTTTGTATTACGGCACTTCCCGAGCGGTCTAATATTCTGGATGCCAAAATGCAGAAAGATGTTTCTATTGAGCAAGTACTTGACCAACTTTCGTTAAAGTGAATCAGTATAGGGATATTAGAAAAATAAGTCTCCCCAAAGAAAGGGAATAATGAATAACTTGGCAGCATGGAAACACTATCCCCTGCCGTAATAGAGAGTTTTAACTTAGCATTGCAAAAGCTTACTGGCTATGAGAGACGGGCTTATGCAGCAGCTCTGGCTATAAGCCACTTTGACGGATCAGCTCGTAAAACTGAGCGGACCTTAGCGGTGAGCCGTCACATGGTCGAGCTAGGTTTGAAGGAAAGAGCTAGCGGTATTCGCTGCTTGGATGCACATACATTCAAAGGACGTAAAAAAAAGAAGCGTTGATGCCTAACCTATTGAATGACATAGAAGAGATTGCCTCGATAAATAGCCAAGCCGAGCGTTGCCATAATGATACGAAAGGCTACTTGAAGATTACAGCAGCCAGTGTAGAGGACTATCTGGTGGAAATCAAAGGGTATGCTCCGACTGACTTTGGCAAAGGTACGTTAAATAACGTATTAAACCGTTGTGGATACACGCTCAAAAAGGTTCGTAAAAGCCTCCCACTAAAGCGTATTGCTCAGACAGATGCCATTTTCGATAATATTGCTTGGCATCGAAACCGTAAAACACATGGTGTTTTGAAGCTCTCTGTAGACGTAAAAGATAAAGTAAAGGTAGGCAATCTATCCCGAGGTGGCTATTGTCGCACTTTACGAGCAGTTCAAGCCTTGGACAAAGATCAGCATTGGCAGGAAACTTTAGTGCCTATGGGCATTTTACAGATAGAAAGCGGGCAGAGTACGGTAGTACTGGGGAATTCGCACGAGACGAGCGACTTTATAGTAGACGGGCTGGAAAGATGGTACGAATTGCACAAAAATCAACTTACTAACTATCATACTTTAGAACTCTATCTAGACAATGGTCCGGCTGTGGGCAGTACCCGCACGCAGTTCATCAATCGGATGATGCAGTTTGCCTGCATTACTGAACTGAAAATTCATTTGCTCTACTACCCACCCTATCACAGCACAGCAACGGGGCCGCCCGGCGGTATAACCCTATTGAGCGAGTCTGGGCTACGCTGGAAAACTATTGGAATGGCACATTGCTTTCCTCGGTAACAAAAGTCATCAACACTATCCGAAACATGACTTGTAAAGGCATTAACCCATTAGTGTCTTTGATAGACAAGCAGTACCAGAAAGGTATCAAGCTAGATAAAAAACAAATGCGACAGCGAGAAGAATACTTATTCAGAAACCAGCAACTTCCTAAATGGGATGTATGGATAAAGCCCTCTTTTTATATGGGTAGGTTATTTCTTCATTGATCCCTTAAAGCATTGACTCTAGTTGCCTAAGCCATTCAACGCTCTGCACCATTGCCCAGACTGTATAATCGTTTACTTTCCAAGAGTAGCTCATATGCATTCAAATAGGCTCGCCTTTGCGAGTCCGTTAGGGCTAGCACTCCTTAACCGAATTATTTTTCCGAATACAAAGTGGCGAGCATTTTCGTAAGTAAGCCAATATTTTTCCGCGCTCTTTAAGCCACCTCTTAAAAATAGTTTTATTTTTTTCGAAAGAATACCCGCAAAGGTACACCCTCGAAGTTGAAGTGGTCGCGGAGGCGATTTTCTAGGTAGCGTTGGTAGGCGGCTTTTACGTACTGGGGGTGGTTGCAGAAAAAGGCGAAAGCGGGAGTATTGGTTGGTAGTTGGGTGATGTATTTAATTTTGATATACTTGCCCTTTACTGCAGGGGGTGGGTACTTTTCTATTTCAGGAAGTAGCTTATCGTTCAGTTGCGAAGTGCTAACCCGGCGTTGACGATTTTCGTGGATTTCAGCGGCTTTCTCAATCGCCTGGTACACCCGCTGCTTGGTGAGCATAGAGGTAAAGATAATCGGAATGTAATTGTACTCACCCAGCTTTTCATACATCCGCTTGCGAAACTGTTCAGCGGTGTTAGTATCTTTTTCAATCAAATCCCATTTGTTGACCAGAATTAAAATGCCTTTTTTATTCTTATGCGCTAATTGCACAATGTTCATATCCTGAGCTTCCATACCGCGTTGGGCATCCAACATCACAATACAAATATCTGAGTCTTGCAACGCCTGCACACTACGAATGGTAGAGTAGAACTCAATATTATCTGAAATCTTGGCTTTCTTCCGCAGCCCAGCAGTGTCAATCAGAATAAATTCTTTACCGTAGAGATTATAATGGGAGTGTAGCGCATCGCGGGTGGTTCCGGCAATGTCCGTCACAATGCTTCGCTCCTGCCCCAGTAGCACATTCAGAAAGGACGATTTACCTACATTAGGCCGTCCAAGAATTGCCAAGCGAGGGATGCCCGCATCCGGATCTTCTTCATCATCCGTTTCAAAATGAGGAACTACCACATCCAGCAGGTCGCCCGTACCGCTACCACTGGCCGAAGAGATAGCAAATACTTCACCGATGCCCAGGCTGTAGAATTCTGACGACTGAAAGCTTCGCTCGGCATTATCAGCCTTGTTGGCAACAACATAAATAGGTTTCTCAGTACCGCGTAACTGATTGGCAAACGCTTCATCCAGATCAGTAATGCCGGTTTCCACATCCACCATAAATAAAATAACGGTGGCTTCATCAATGGCCAATTCTACCTGGCTGCGAATAGCTTCTTCAAATACATCATCCGAGTTCGCTACGTAGCCGCCGGTATCAATCACGGTAAAATGCCTCCCCGACCACTGGGCATATCCGTAGTGGCGATCGCGCGTTACTCCGCTCTCATCGTCCATAATGGCTTGACGACGTTCAACCAACCGATTAAAAAAAGTAGACTTCCCTACGTTGGGCCGCCCCACAATGGCTACAATATTACTCACAAATCAACTAGGTTAGATGCTACTGCTAAAAGTTCGGCAAGATACGGAAATATTCGTTGATAATCGATAGCGGAGGGGCGGGGAGCTGGGTGCGTGGGGCGGGAAGTTAGAAACCTCTACTATTTACTCCTCGCTCTGAGCACCCAGCCCCTCGCCATTAGTAGCCAAACCGCCGTAGTCGTCGTTGTTCGCGTCGCCAGTTGGGGGCTACTTTAACAAACTGCTCTAGATGAACCTGCTTACCGAAGAAACTCTCCAAGTCCTGGCGAGCCTGAACGCCAACCCTTTTTAGTGCTTCGCCCTTTTTACCGATTAAAATCCCCTTTTGGCTTTGTCGCTCCACGTAAATTTCACAGCGAATGCGAATAATGGTTTCATCTTCTTGAAATTCAGTTACTACTACTTCGCTGCTGTAGGGTACTTCTTGTTTGTAGTTGAGAAATATCTTCTCTCTGACAATCTCGGCAGCAAAAAACCGTTCCGGCTTGTCAGTTATTGCATCTTTCGGAAAATAAGGTGGATGTTCGGGCAGTCGCTCTATAATAGCTTGAAACACCTCCACCACATTTTGTCCTTCCAATGCCGAAACCAGAATAGCTTCCTGCGGCTGAATAATCTCTCGCCAATACGCTAATTTATCCTGAGCCTGACTTCCCTTCGCTAGATCAATTTTGTTCATTACCAAAATAACTGGCACATCGGTTTTAGCTAATTTCAATAACGCTGGGTCTTCGTCTTCTTTTTTCTCGTACAAATCCGTTACGTACAGAATCACGTCAGCATCTTCCAGAGCAGTGTCGACAAATCGCATCATTGATTGGTGTAAAGCGTACTCTGGCTTAAGCATCCCTGGCGTATCAGAATATACAATCTGAAACTCATCACTAGCATCTAACGTACCATTTACGATACCCATAATCCGGTGACGGGTAGTTTGAGCCTTAGAAGTAATGATGGAAAGGCGCTCGCCTACCAAAGCATTCATGAGTGTTGACTTACCCACGTTAGGCTTACCCACAATATTTACAAATCCGGCTCGGTGTGTACTCATTGTTAATAATTTTTACAAAAATATTGTGAATAGTCGGCGAAACCTATAAGTTTGTAATCCGTTTGAAAAAATACATCGCGGGGTGGAGCAGTTGGTAGCTCGTCGGGCTCATAACCCGAAGGTCATAGGTTCGAGTCCTATCCCCGCTACTCTGAAGATCAGGCAGTTATGTTTCACCGTGACTGCCTTTTTTATTTTGGGTACCACACCTTTAAATTTCTTGCCCCTTCGTTCCGGCTAGTCGCAGTCTAACATTGCGTGCTTTGCCCTTTAACTAGAATTAGCAGCTTATCATAAGGCCAACTGATCCTCTACGTACTTCTTATACACCTTCCCAATCTTAAACTGCTGTTCGCCGATCTTCAAGAAATCCGGATTGCGAGTGTGGATGTGAGAGGTGTTGAGAATGTGAGAGCGGCTTACGCGGATAAAGAGCGGGCTAGGGAGCCGTTGCTCAGCTTCTTTTAGAGGAAGTCGGGCTAGGTAGGTCTTTTCTTGAGTATGAATCTTCACGTAGTTTTCTAGGCTTTCTAGATACATAATATTCTCTAGCGGAAGTTGGTACGCCTGGCCTTCCGCCGCAAAGCTGAAGTACTCAGTTTCCGTTAGTTTCATTTCTACTTCCCTCAGTTCAGTAGATCGTGGTGGCTGCTCTTTGAGGTAGCGGTAGGTCATGTATACTCCCAAGCCGAGCAGCGTATAAATCCAGAAATTAAGAATATTCGGTAGAGCATTTTCTAGCTGAAATACGTAGTGCAGAATGAAAAACATATTCACTGAAAAAGCAACCATGGCCAAAGCTGCCCAGCGAAAGTAAGCCCGTTTCTTCCCCTTCAGATACAGGCCATCAAATAGTACAATATTGTGGAAAACAATCCAGCCGTAGAGCAACAGCAGAAAGAAATAGGGAGAGTACTTATTAACCCCAATTCTCTGCTGCATGTGTCCGTAGTCAGTAAGCAAATGAACCACAAAGAGAACCAATAAAGCTACTAGATGGAAGAAGAACCGATTGTTAAGCCACTTACGCATACCAATTTCTAAAATAGGTATTATCCGTCCTCACTACCAACCTTTTGTGACGAAATGCTTTAGTCACTCCCCAACGTTCCTCATCACTTTTTCCTTGAAAAGGACTCAGAATCAACCCATTCTTGTCTAAGTCAGCAAGTAAGCGGGCAAAAGTTTTTTATTAACCTCCCCGGATGAGCGATAGCGGATTCAGGGGTCTCCCACATTTTAAGTAGGAGATCCCGGGCCATCGTGGCGCAATGCCGGCCACCGGAATTAATCCGGGAAATAGTTCCTGTTTGGTTTTATCCACTTACTCAAGAATTTTCAACTAAATAATTTCTCGTAATGATTCACCAATTCAACATTCTCATTCACGTAGTGGCAGGTACGTTAGGGCTACTTGTAGGGATATTCGTACTAATAGCCCCTAAGGCTACTTCTACCCACGTGCGCTGGGGACGATACTTTTTATACTTGCTATCCGTAGTGGTCATCACCGGTTTTTTGGGGTGGTTGTTTTTCCGATCTGATCCATTTCTATTTTTACTAACGCTTCTCGCGGGTTACAACGGTTACACCGGATGGCGAGCCGTTCGGTTGAAGGAAAAGAGGGCTACTATAATTGATTTCACGATAGCGATTTTAGCCCTTGTCTTGGGGTTCTCCTTTTTAGTATTTCTTTATATCGCAGAAGATAACTGGAATCCAAACCTAGTGTATTCGGCAGTGGGCGCATTAGGGCTAGTCACAATCTACGATATTTCTAAGTACTTATGGCTTCACGCTTACCTAAAAAAAGGATGGATTTATGAGCACATCTACAAAATAATCTCACCTTTCGGCGCCCTGTTATCGGCATTTATGGGAAATGTGCTTCCGGCTTATCAGCCGTATAGCCAGATGCTGCCCAACGTCCTTTGCTGGTTGCTGATTCTAGTTATGATCTGGCGACAAGTACTGAAGCAGAATAACCAAAAGGTAGCGTTAAAAGTGTGACAAATATCCCCCAAATTGGGGGGCACAGCTCTATTGGTATTATTTTTACCTTTCAGGTATAAATCTTCCGTCGCTCATGTTAAAAAACTACCTGAAAATTGCTAGCCGCTACTTGGCGAAGTACCGCGTATTTACTTTTATTAATGTTGTTGGCTTAGGAGTCGGCATGACCTGCTGCTTGTTTATCTTTTTGTTTGTACGGCACGAACTGAGTTACGATCAGTTTCACCCGGAAAAGGATCGCTTATATCGGGTAGTGTACCAATCTTCCGGTGGCTCTAATTACGCCCAAATTCCTCCACCGATTGCCCCACTAATGCCTGATTTCTTTCCTGAAGTAGAAACTGCGGCTCGCATGTACAACCGAAGCATCAGTATACAAGTGCCTGACGAAGCTGGTAACTTTACGAATTTTGAGGAAGATCAGGCACTCTTCGTCGACTCTACTTTCCTAGATATTTTCTCGCTGGATTTTGTGGCAGGTGATGCTCAAACGCGCTTAGCCGAACCAAACACCGTAGTACTTAGCCGAGAGGTCGCCGAAAAATATTTTAGCACTAAGGCTGTAGCTCAGGGTAGTGTGGTAGGAAATACAATATTATTAGACGGCAATCATCCTTACCAAGTGGCAGGAGTAGCCGAAGACTTTCCCGAAAATGCTCACTTGCACTTCTCGCTACTGGTGCCCTACGAGAGTATGTTCACACTAGCTCCTGCTGAACGTGATTCTATAATGCGACAGAATCTGGCGAGAAACTGGGTTATTTCTCACTCTCACACCTACGTTCGTCTAAACAAAGGGACTGAAGCCAGCTCGGTTGACGCACGATTCGCTAGTTTACTCGATGAACATGCTCCCGAGCAACTTAATATTGGGCAAAGCTTCTCACTGCAACCCATCACCGATATTCATTTAAGTCCAGATATACACTTAAGCCCCGAAGGCACTAACGATAAGCGATACATTTATATCTTCTTAGCTATCGCTTTACTCACACTGCTGATCGCCTGCTTTAACTTTATCAACATTGCTACGGCTCAATCAGTACGACGTATTAAAGAAGTAGGAATGCGGAAGGTGATGGGAGCGCGTAGAATCCATCTGTTCGGGCAGTTTATGAGCGAATCTATGTGGGTGAGTTTCTTGGCATTGCTGCTAGCTTCGCTACTAATTTTTATAAGCTTACCAGAATTCAACTCTCTTACCCAAAAGAGCTTCACCACGCAAGATTTGTTAGAGTGGCCGGTAGTACTAACTTTTGTTGGCGTATTTCTGCTGACAGGCATACTGGGCGGAAGCTATCCGGCGCTGTATATCAGCCGATGGCAGATTATGAAGACCTTGCGAAGTGCCGGACCGGTAATGCGTCCGGGTCGGCATTGGTCATTACGCCACGTATTAGTCGTCCTCCAGTTTACGGCTTCCATCGCCCTCATTTCGGGTACGGTAGTCATCTTCCGCCAGCTTGATTACCTGGAAAACCGCCCGGTTGGCTACGACCGGGAAGCTATTGTGACTGTTCCTCTATTCAGTCAGGATTTGAACAACATCTTCGGCGGAGTAGACGGTGCACTACGAAGCCGACTAAATACCCTAGAGAATGAACTGACTGCTCATCCGAGCATTGAGGCCAGTACCCTATCGGCAATGGTATTCGGAGTAGGTGTAGTATCCCGCCGAGTAGATCCCGAAGGCGTGGATACGGAAGGGCGACTGTACGTCCCTTCTTTTTCAGTAGATTACGACTTCCTAGAAACCTACGGGCTGAAGATAATTGCTGGACGGAGCTTTAGTCAGGAGGCAGGCACTGACCACTTGGAAGCCTTTATCGTTAATGAAACAGCAGTAAAAGAATTTCAGTGGAATACTCCTGAGGAAGCACTAGGTAAAGAAATAGAACTAGAAGGTAAAGTGGGTAAAGTAATTGGCGTAATTCGCGATGTGCACTACACTTCACTTTATATGCCGATTGGCTCGATGGTGATGGATATTGGTGTACCAATGTTTACCACGCTTTCCCTGCGCTTACAAGGGCAACAGTTTAAAGAAGCCATTGCTTTTGCCGAAACCAAGTGGCAGGAGTACTTCCCCGAGAAAACGTTTGAGTACTCATTCCTAGACGATAGTTTACGTGAGCTTTATCAGGATGATAGCCGTATTGGGCAGATCATTGGTATCTTTGCAGTTCTGGCGATTCTGGTTTCTTGCTTAGGCTCCTATGGGTTAGCAATGCTACTGGCGCGACAGAAAGAGAAAGAAATTGGCATCCGGAAGGTGCTGGGAGCTTCGCTCCTACAGATTATTACTATACTCACCCGCAATTACTTTCTGTTGATTCTGATTGCTAGTGTATTAGCCGTACCGCTTGCCTATTGGGTTATGCAGAAATGGCTTACCAACTTTGCTTACCAAATTCCGCTAAGTGCTGGACTATTTATACTAGCCATTGGATCAGTACTACTAATTGCCACTTTTACCATTAGTTATCAAACCATGAAGGCCGCCTTTATTAATCCCGCTCGCACGTTAAAAGATGAATAAGAGGCTGACTAGATGGACATTGAACGGCATGGTGCGAACAGGAGACAGTTAGTGTGTCTCCTAAGCGATTTAGCGAGACGGAACCACTATACCTAGAGCCTCGAGCAGTTGAGGGTCATCTTTCAGAGCCACTTTGGCGATGTACTTTAGCTCCTTAACCCAGGCGTGCAATTTAATAAGCGAGTAATTACGTTGCTCAGTAGCTTGTTGGGCCTGTGCTCGCAGGTGTAATCGTTCGCTACGTGAATCTGAAAGCGACTCTACCTCAGACATTGCCTGAGTCCATACCTCCGAGCTTAGTCCGTAGCGTTGTTCAATAGCCTCTTTATACGCGGATACTTTGCTGTAGAAGTGCAGGGCTTGCTCAATCCAGGGTTGCTGCTGCTTAGGAGTAGGTCGGTCAATCTTTAGCTTACGCAGTATTACCGGCTGATTGCGATATACCGTTCGCGCCAGGTTCACGTAGCCCTGGTAGGTAGCCTTAGCATTCTGAAAGTCAGTCAACCAGGCCTGAGAAGTTTCGTAGCGAGCTTCCTGCTGATCTTCCATCATAGTTTTTAGCTGCACTGCTACTTTTAACAGATGCTCTCCTTCTTTAATACGCTTAGATGGAAAACCGTAGTTGGCTAAACTTTTTTGAATCTGCTCATTACGAGCAATATTTGCAATGATGAGTTCTGCCTCGCTCAGGATTTGAGAAACGTTTTGTACCTTCATAACCAGACTTGTTAATAACTTAAAATAATATGCGACACCCCATTTCAGAATGACTCACAGCAAAGGTACAATATAAGATATTATTATATATAAATAGTTCTAAATTAAATTAGATATGTAATATAATATGTTTCATTGTACGAAACTCCCTGCATCCCACCCTTTTGCCTGTTACACTAATGATAACACGCTCATAACCTAGCGAAACCTTGCATTCTTATTACATCCACCTACGCAGCACTCATAATTCTTACGCACTCTCCCACCAATAATAAGCTAGAACTGCTGGTGAAAGCGTTCAATGTTAGTTCTGATAAATACAAAACAGCTGCGAACCCCTGCGATATTACTGTTTACCTTTAAGAATGCTTATGCCCTGTACTACTTACTGGTTATGCACATTGAGAACTTTTATCGTTTGTTGGAATGATAAGTGCTAAAGCGGTTAGCTCCTTTGCATTACTAGCTACATGCTATTTATTCTTAAGAATAGATGACTATATGGACAATATTTATTGGGCGTTCAATTTTTGGGCTATTTAATAATGGGTGATAAGAGATACGGATAACAATGCTGAGCGTATACTGAAGAGACAGCTATCACAAAATTTTGAATATTTATTGCGATAAACAGAATTATATTTGCCATTTTTTGTTTAACTTATCATATCACAA
Organism: Tunicatimonas pelagia; assembly: GCF_030506325.1. Lineage (NCBI taxonomy): Bacteria > Pseudomonadati > Bacteroidota > Cytophagia > Cytophagales > Catalimonadaceae > Tunicatimonas > Tunicatimonas pelagia. The sequence goes on from NZ_CP120683.1 coordinate 1,404,385, forward strand.
CAATGAACATTATATAGCATAAGCACGTTATATCATCAACGACCTTTCATTCAACTTTTTTCTTTTATCTATCCCTAATACTAGGGATTAAACGCATTTGTCCGTCCATGAATGAACAGGAAAGAATCCAAGATTTATTAAGTTACGAAATATTAGGTACCTCGCCAGAAAGAGAATTAGACGAATTAGTAGAAATAGCCTCAGTGGTATGTAATACACCTATTTCTCTTATCACGCTTATTGATCAAGATCGTCAGTGGTGCAAATCTAAGATGGGTATTGATATGTCCGAAATTCCTCGGGAGCACTCTTTTTGCCATCATGCACTCAGTAAACCTAATGAAGTTTTAGTAGTAGAGGATCCGGTAAATGACACCCGCTTCAAAGATACTCCCTTTGTTGTCGGTGAGCCTTATATACGCTTTTACGCAGGTGCTCCGCTACAGACACCTAAGGGAAACATATTGGGTACGCTATGTGTACTAGACAATAAACCTAATGAGATTTCGGAGTCTCAAAAAAAAGCTCTTAGTCTCTTGGCCAAGCGAGCTATAGATTTTATGGATACTCGCAAAGTGATGGCTGAGCAAAGTAAGCATATTAGGCTAGGTATTACTCAACTGAAAAACCTTACCGATCAGGTACCAGGAATAGTATATCAGTTTAGAATGACCGACCAAGGTGCTATGTCGTTCGATTTTCTCAGCAGGGGTGTATCTAACTTTTACCCCGACCTTGAGCCCGAGGATGTGAAGCAGAACGTACAATTAGTTTTTGATCTTATTCATCCTGAAGATTTACCAGGGGTGATGCAGAAGATTAAGGAGTCGTTTCAACACCTTACCCCTTTCTACGCAGAATACCGAGTGCTAGCTCAAAATGGTGCAATTAGGTGGCTTGTCAGTAAATCTACTCCGGAAAAACTAGAAGAAGGCGCAGTGGTATGGTACGGAATCTTTCAGGATGTTACCAAGCGAAAAGAGTATGAACAAACTCTTGAACAAATTTCGTTTGACATCTCCCACGTAATTCGCCGACCTATTAGCAGCTTGCTCGGTCTGGTAGCTCTTAGCGAAAGCGAAAACGTAAGTGCTGAACAACTTAAAGAATATGTTGGCTATACTAAAATAGTAGCTGACGAGCTAGACGAGTTCACTCGTAAGCTTCACGATATTTACTACGAAAGAAAGACCAGAGTGTAGAGAGGGGTGGGAAAACATCTGGTTCGCCAGATTATTCTTTTGGCTCTGGTTAACTATTCCAGCACTTCTCGCAGTACGGTAATAGACTTCAAATCTCCAAAACCATCTACGTGTCGCTGGTAATATTTAATGAGGTCGTCTAGCAGTAACCGCCGGGTAGCATTACTCATTTTTACCGGACTGGTGTAGGGGGCTTGCAGCAGCAAATCCAGTACCTGTCGGTCTTGCTCATCAATAGTTGGCTTACCGATATATTCGTACACTTCGTTAAATACATCATCAGCACTTTCTGGGGCAAAGCCCAAGTAGCGGCTTAGTTTCAGCATTAACTGTAAATGGAAGTTTTCGTAGTGTCCTTCCAGATGATCAAACATTTGCAAAGAGTAGCGCAAGAACTCAAACTGATTAGTATTGCTTTCTTCCTCTTTCAAACACTTATTCAGCACCTCGGTAATAAACATGGCAATGCTGGATTTGCGAAAGTCATAGGGAATACTTTGGTAGGGCTCGGGGCATTTAATTTCGGAAATACGATTCAATCCGGCGTTGCGCTTGTAGTAAACAACCAACTCAAGTAGTGTGAGTGGTTGAAAAAAAGAGATTTTGCTTTTACTTTTTTTATTACTGCCCCGCACCCCATTTACAATATACGACTGCAACCCAAAGTTTTCGGTATAAATCCGCGTAACGATAGATGTCTCGCGGTACTTAATAAAGTTCAAAACAATCCCTCGGGTTTTGTGTAGCATGTTTTATTGGCTGATGTCTACTGATTAACCAGAAAGAAAGAAGTTGGGTTCTTCTCTTCTATCCTACTCCATTGACTCTAAGATTAAAGAGTTTTTCTTCTGTTATGTCAATATTGATTGTCCAATAGCGACTACATCCATCGAGATCTAAAACCATTTCCTTTTTCCAATCCTCACTATTATCCTCTATTGCCCCTCTTATCCTATCAGAAATCGAGTATCTACTCCACTCAAAGATCGTATAGATTATGCTATCCCCCTTTTGATTAATATACCCAAAGTACTGCCTTCTGTAATTGTTAAGATTCTTGTGAATCACTGGACAGTTTTTCCCTTGATTAACTTTCTCCGCATTCTCCTGCCGTAAATTGTCCTTCAAAACTTCTTCTGCCTCTTGAACATTATACAAAGTTGGGCTAAATCTCTTTTCGCCCTGAAAACAATACGTACACTCTGTATCTTCTGAAAAAATAACTCCTTGAAAACTTTCACCTTCTACTACTGTAGAATATCGCGTTGGTTGTTCTACAATTTTGAGAGATGCCTTGCAAGAAGAATATAACCCAATTAAAATCATTAGATGAACTGTTTTCATTTATTCAGCTTAAGGCACCACCGCAATCTTACCGACGAAGGTCTCGGAACCATCGGCGGAAGCACTAAAGACTAAATATACTCCTGACTGTACGCGATCACCCGTGTAGGCGCGTAAGTCCCAGGTGGCAGTGCCGCCCACGGCTTGCAGCTCCTGTACCAACACTCCCGAAACCGTAGTGATCTTCACCGTAGCTTGATTCACCAATCCTTGTATTCCTACTAAACCATCAAAACTCTGCCGCACCGGGTTTGGGAAGAGCTTTACCGATTGGTGAGCAAAGACACCTTCGGTAGCCGTACTGCGAAACGAAACCACTCCCCGATCGGTAGCAATGAATACTTCCCCACTCTGATTATTGGCCACAATATCCAGGATGACATCCGATATCAGTGGGCTATTTTCAGTAGTAAAATTATACACTAACTCCTCACCGGTTTCCGAGAAGAGCCATAGCCCCGAGTTGGTTCCAACCCATTTACGGTTGCCTCCGTCTACCGCTACCGAAGTAACGAACTCGCCTAACAGCAAAAACTGTCGGTCAAACACTGGCTTAAGCAAGGTAGCATCACTAAATACTTGCTCAGGAGTCGGAAAAAAGGCTACGCCTTCGCTACCGGTAAGCCAAAGCTGGCCGTCCAAATCCACTGCCATATCGGTTAGCTGTCGCCCCGGAAGCTGCGAGGCATTCACTCGGTCGCTGATAAACAAACGATCATTATTCTCAGGATCAAATACTAGCAAATCACTCCCAGGCTGATCTAAGTCCCTGTTGCCAATCATCATCCATACCTGCTGGTTAAAGTCCTGCGCCAATTGCCGAGGATACCTGGCCGTATTACGATTGAATGCCACTGGTTGCCAGCGATTATCATCCAGATTAATCAGGTGAAGCGATGAAACAGCATTGTAATTAGCTAGCCATAAGCGGTTTTGATTAGAAAGAAGAGCGGTAACCTGATCGTTCTCCAAGGTACTACCCGCACTCACCTGATTGAGTACCGAAAAGCCTTCCTGACCATCCCACTGTAAAACACCTTCACCCAAACTGGCAAAGTAATACTGCTGAGTAGGTTCGGCGTAGGCCACATCTGTAAGCCGAGAAGCCACGGGTAAACCGGAGTAGTTTTGCCACTGCCCATCTGAGAATACTGCGTAAGCTCCGGGGGCTTCATCCTTTAATGCTATCACCGCACCATTAGCGTAGCTCAATTTCTGAATATCATCGGAAACCGGACCGTTGGGTAAAAACTGCTCTACCTGCTCATTAGTAATCCTTAATAACCCTTGCTGCTGATCGGCAATCCAAAGGTCATTTTCTGTCTCGACAATAGCCTGAGCAAAACGAATTGTCTCACTTTCTACGGCTACTACCTCGCCCGATCCACCTAGCCGAAAGGATTGTCCGTTGGTTAATATCAGAAGACCATCATTGGAAGATGCCAGTCCGTCAAATGCTGCTTCGGTAGAAAGCACAGTTGGTTCCCACCGCCCACTGCGATAGCGATACACCGCGTGTTGATCTACTGCTACAAAAAACTCACCACTCGAGAGTGCTAAGTGGCGCGTGGTTTCTTCTCCGGGAACAATATCAAATCGTTGCCAAGTATTGAAGTCCTGTCGATTGACCAATGGGGCTAAGGTGTTAGCAATAACTCCCGCTTCAGTCGCCAGAAAGATACTATCATCAACGATGGCCGACTGATAGATCGCTACCGTTTCCCCCGTCGCTCCTAGTTGAACGTACGATTCCTGAATCTGCCACGGCTCATCTTGATTAAGATCCAAAGACAGCACTCGCACCCCGGCAGTAGTGGCAAGATAAACTAAGTTTTCTTGTACTAAAATATCGTAAATGATCTCACTATCATCTGTTTCGTCCCGAATCAGAGTGAAAGGATACACCTCTCCATCGTAGATTAAATCTACCACTCCGCTCCGATACGCTAAAATTAATCCTACACCCGACGTATATCGCATGGCGGTGATGCCCACGTCAGAAAGACCATCATTCTTAGAGAGTATTTGCAGCGCATTATCCGACCGATTCAGGTAAAATAGTCCGTGTTCAGCCGCCACGTATATCCGCTCCGGGGTAACTTCAATAATGCGACTATCTTGATAGGAAAAGTGCGTTCGCCAGGTTTCAATAGGAATATCTGACTGCGCCAGCGGCCGTTGAATGAAACTCAGAAAGAACACGGCAGATACTAAAACTCTCATAGTGCCTTAACGGGCTGAAGTATCTTCCTCGTCTTTAGTATGCTCCTTTTTATGCTGCCCCTGGTAGAAATAGTAGCGACTACGGGCTTCGTACTGATCACGGGCCCCCACTTGTATCTGATCGGGGGAATTATCTAAGCGATAAGAGAATGATGCCGCCGCACCAGATACCGCGCAGATAGCGTGAGTTTTAGTTACGTATTCGGCAATTGCCAGCAAGTTGGGCATGGCTCCGAAGGGTTTTCCTTCGTAATCCATATCCAGCCCAGCTACAATTACCCGTTTGCCCTGATTCGCTAATTCGTTACAAACACCTACAATCTCTTCATCGAAAAACTGAGCCTCGTCAATACCTATCACTTGATACCCCTCCACCTGCGAGAGAATATCCTGAGCACAATTTACACTGACAGAGGGAATACTCGTTTGATTATGCGACACCACGTGATCTTTATCGTAGCGATTATCTAAAACAGGTTTGAAGATACGAACGGGCTGCTGGGCAATGATCGCCCGATTTAGTCGCCGGATCAGCTCTTCGGTTTTTCCGGAGAACATGCAGCCACAGATAACTTCAATCCAGCCGGTATACGGTTGGCCTAATGGAAGGCCACCTACTTGGGGTTCAGTAAACATATTGCCCGATCTTTGCTAGGGTATTGGTAACTAATTATCGAAGAATTAGATTGTATTAGTAGGCATCTTATCAATCGTATGCCTACCAACCATAATTAATACCGTGCAAAAGAAATAAATAACCGTATGGAGCGCAAACTTGATCAGGCGTTAGTAAAACAATACAGTGAAGAATTTACCGAGAAAGTGCTTTCTGTTGCCTATGCTACTAGTGAACGACTAAGTGGTAAGGCCATTCTCAATCTCACTCCAGTGAAGCAAATCAACCTCTTGGTTATCAAAGCACTATTCGATCAGTGGCAGCACGAGATCGATAAGCTTCGCAGCCCTTATTTTGACTACGAATCGGAAGAAGTTCAGCAGGCACTGGATGATTTTATCAATACCCTTTCGCAACATATTTCAGTAGACCAAAGCCACCTTCAGCCATTGGTTGAGCAGGCTGTTCAAGAAACTTTATATTTAGTGCTTAGCCCTAATGTTTACTACCAACAGCAAGTAGCAACTATTTCGGCTGAAGGTATCCGAGAAGAAGACGTGCTCACTTGGCTAAAGTACATCAAGATCAACCGCCCCTTATTGGAACTGTACATTAACAAGTTTCGGCAACAGCCAACCGCCGTGCTCGACACTGATGCAGCTACGCATTTGCTAGATGAAACGGTTAATGAATTTTCTGACCCGCTGGAAGATGCCTCACCGTACGTAGCTAGCTTTTCGGAAATATATTCTTTTGAACCTGAGCAATTGATGGCAGATAATGAGCCATCTCATTCGGAAGAAGAATCCGTGCGAACACCAGAAGAAGATGAGCATGAGGAAGCGGTAGTACCAACCGATCCTCGCACACTGCATGATTACTTGAGCGAACAATCGTCGGCGAACACTACGTTAACTGATATTCAGAAAAAACATAAAATTGGAAGCATTCGCGAGTACATTGGGGTGAACCAGCGCTATATGTTTATTCGTGAGCTTTTTGGCAATGACCCTCAAGAATACCAACAGGCGATTTACGAGCTAGACCAAAAACAGTCGTACGTAGAGGCATTCAATTTTCTTCGTCACGAATTTGCCCAAAAGCACCACTGGAAAATGGATTCAGAAGAAGTAGTTGAGTTACTAGAAATTGTTTCTAAACGATACAATTGATGAGTAATGATTGATGATGAATGAATAATGAGTAGTTAACGGCATCAATCATTACTCATTCATCATTATTCATTCATCATTATTCATTCATCATTATTCATTTACCGAGTGAGCATCTGTAAACGGTGAGCGTCTAGTTTGAGTAGGATAAATAGCAGAATGGTAAACGCCCAGAGCGAAGAACCGCCGTAGCTGAAGAATGGCAAAGGAATTCCAATCACGGGGAATAGCCCAATCGTCATACCAATGTTTACGGCGAAGTGGAAAAAGAGAATAGCCGCTACGCTGTAGCCGTATATGCGAGCAAAACCGGATTTTTGGCGTTCAGCAATAATTGTGACCCGATAGAGTAGCCAAACAAATAGTATAATGAGCACAGCACTGCCTGTCCAGCCGTGCTCTTCACCAATGGTGCAAAAAATAAAGTCAGTGCTTTGTGCGGGAACGAAGTCGAACTTGGTTTGCGTACCCTGTAAAAAACCTTTACCCCATACCCCCCCTGAGCCGATAGCAATCTTAGATTGGGTTACGTTCCAGCCGTAGCCCATTGGATCACCGTCAGGATTAATGAGCGCTTTAATTCGGTTTTGCTGGTGGGGCTTTAATATATCTGTCACAAAAAAATCTACGCTAACCACTAGGCTGATTACTGCCACTGCTGTCACTGAGATACCAATAATGCGCTTAGTCTTGCGCGAGTTGATACCAATCAGCAAGAAGGCGGTAACCACCACGGCAATGATCAGATATACTTGACTAATAAATAGTGTGAGCACAAATAAAATTACGGCGGCAATGCCAATCCCTAACAACAGAGGAGAAAAGCCCTCTCGATAAAAAACCAGCACAAAAGCGGCGTATACCATAGCCGTTCCGGTATCGCCTTGTAGTATAATTAGAATTGCCGGCAGCCCAATGATGGCAAATAAGGTTAGCTGAGATTTAAGGTTGTAGAATACCCGGTTATTGGTACTGAGGTACTTAGCCACCGCCAATGCAGTAGCAAACTTCGCAAACTCAGAAGGCTGCATCCGGAAGGATCCAATAGCGAACCAGGACTTAGAACCCGCTATTTCCCGTCCAAACAGCAATACAAAAATGAGGATTAGAATAACACCCCCGTAGAAGAAATAGGCAAATGAGCTATAAAACCGAAAATCTACTAACATAATAGTAGTAATGAGTACTCCGGCAGCTATAATCCATACCAACTGCTTACCTGATCTAAGTGAAAGATCAAAAATGCTCTGGTCAGCTTGCACGTCGTACACTACCGCATAAATGTTAAGCCAACCCAGAGCAACCAGTAGTAAGTACAGTGCAATTGTACCCCAATCTAGTCGGTTAACAAGTTGATTACTCTCTCTCACAATTAGTAAATAAAGTCTCCGTTCAAAACAAATTCCTCCATATGCGGCCGTTCGGTGCAACCCTTCAGATACTGCTCAATCATTAGCCCGGAAATACCAGCAGCAGCCCGTGCTCCCTGTCCAGCGTTTTCTACGTAAACGGCGACAGCAATTTTAGGATCATCCTTAGGGGCAAAGGCAATAAACACCGAGTGGTCTTCCTCTCCCCGATCTTCATTATCAACGGTTCCGGTTTTACCACAGACCTCAATATCAGGTAGGTTAGCCCGCATACCGGTTCCGCTCTTAATTACATCAGACATCGCTTCCACCGCTATCTCAAAATACTCGGGGCTCACATCGGTATAATTCTTTTCTTGATACTGGGCGAGAGACTGTCCATCTTCGCCGATAGATTTTATCATGTGCGGAGTGATGTAGTACCCCCGATTAGCAATAATCGCTGCCAGGTTAGCCATCTGCAGAGGTACAATTTGTAACTCCCCCCGCCCAATAGCATTAGAGTAAATGGTAGAGAATTTCCAGCGATTGTCTCCGTATATTTTATCATATAAAGAGGGGCCGGGCACATATCCTGCCCGCTCGTGCGGTAAATCAACACCTAACGGATGACCTAAGCCAAAGCTAGTTACGTATTTACGCCATTTCTCCAGGCCAATTTCAGTGTCAACAAAGGTATTTTCAGATGCTCCTTGGTTGAGCAGCCGGCGGTAGACGTTCCAGAAGTACGGGTTGCAGGATACCCGAATAGCCCCTCGCAAATCTTCATTAGTATGAGGGCCGTGACAATCAATGATTCCTCGTTCGCAGCGAAAGCGGGTATTAGGCGTAATCACCCCTTCTTCTAAACCTATCAGTGCCTGAACGATTTTGAAAATTGAACCTGGGGGAAACGCTCCCATCAGCGGGCGATTAAACAGGGGTTTGGTGGTATCTGAGGCCAGTTTACTATAGTTTTTCCCGTAGTCTCTTCCAGTTAATAAATTAGGATCATAAAACGGTGCCGATACGAAAGAAAGAATTTCACCGGTTTTGGGTTCAATCGCTACAATACTACCCCGTTTGCCCATCATTAGCGTTTCGGCATATTCCTGTAGGTTGATGTCTACTGTGCTCACCAAATTTTCTCCCGCAATAGAAAGGGTATCAAAAGTACCATCTTTGTACGACCCTTTTTCTACCCCTCGTACGTTTACCATTTTGTACTTCACGCCCCGCTTACCCCGCAGTTGCTCTTCGTACTTCGACTCAATACCCAGAATACCAATATAGTCGCCTTGCCGATAAAAATTTTCCTCATCTCGCTCTAGCTGACCAGGACTCACCTCACCGATGTACCCTAGGGCATTAGCTAAACTTCGGTAAGTGTATGAGCGATTGGTACGTGCTTGAATGCGGAATCCGGGGAAATCGACCAAGTAATCTTGTACCGAAGCAAATGTATTGTTGGAAATCTGCTTGATGAACACTGAAGGCTTTACGTAGGAGTATTGCTTAGCCTTCATTATTTTCTCATCGAACTCTTCCTTGGTAATTCCGAATATCTCGCAAAACGCCAGCGTATCTTTTAGCTGAACATCCTTCGGAACAACTTCTAAGTTGTACACTGGAGCGTTATATACGATTAGCTTTCCGTTGCGGTCGTAAATCAGACCACGGAAGGGGTAGCGAATTTCCCGATCAATAATATTACTGTCAGCTCTGGCTTGATAGTCTTCATTAAGTACCTGAATAGCGAATAACTTCACCAGGTAGATACCGGCAATAAGAATGAAAGTGAGCCGAATGACAAATTTACGATTGTTGTTGATCATAATACGTTTCTACGTGAAGAAGAGTATATGATGTATTGAATAACTAATATCATGATAAACGAAAACACTGCACTGGCTACCGCTTTCAAGATAGTGTAACTGAATAGCTGGAATCCACCAATCTCAATAAAAAAGATTAAGATGTGGTGAACCAATAGCAGGGGCAATGCATAAGTTAAAAACCACTGCAACCCTTGCGACCGAGGCGATGGAATACTTCCCATATCGTACCCACCCCGAGGGGTCAGAAAGTCAATCCAAAACCTGCGGATGTACATGATGAACACACAAGCCGCCGCGTGAATTCCAAAGGTATTATAGAAAACATCTACTAGCAGACCCGTAACAAATGCTAGTAACATCGCTGTTATAGCACTTAGCTCAATCGGTAGCAAAAGCAGAAAAGCAAAATATACGTAGCAGAAAGCTACGTCAAACAGTACTAGCTTTCTCACTATCAGTACCTGAATAATAAAGAAAACAATAAAGTTAAGTGCTTGCGGTAGCAGATGCCGACTATTCATTCCCCCACAATAGTTTGGTGCAACAACGAATCCTTCTCCTGCTTTAGTTTATTTTTTACCACGTATACATACGATAGTTGGTAAAAATCATTCGATAAGTCTACATCTATACTATAAAAGGCAGCGTCTTCTTCGGGACGCACTTCTTTCACTGTTCCAATCAGAATTTCGGGAGGATAAATTCCACTGTAACCCGAAGTAACTACAGTATCTCCGGTGATAACATTAATATGGATAGGAATGTATCTTAAACTGGCTGTTGTAGGATCAGAGCCACTCCATTCTATGGAGCCTAACGTGCTGGAGCGTTTCACCAGCGCAGACACATTCATATTGGTATGTAAAATCGATGTTATTAGTGCGTAATGCTCCGATACATCTTTTACCTTCCCAACTACGCCGTTGGGACTAATCACGCCCATATTGGGTTCAATACCATCAGCTCGCCCTTTGTTGATAGTCACGTGATTTTTAAAGTTTTTAACCGTGTTGTCTACCACCTTCGACGGAATAAAAGCGTACTGCTGAAAGCGTAAGCTATCGGCTCGGCTGCGTACACGAGGTAGCACAAATAGAGAATCTTGCGATAGGGCTTGTAGTGCTAATGAATCTTCTATAATTGGGTTGAATACATCTTGCAGCGACTCGTTAGGTTGTCCGGAAAGAGCCGCCCGAAGCTGAGCGTTTTCCTGGGCTAGTTGATCGTTTGCCTCCTGAAGGTTGAAATATTCTGAAGCGGTATTAGAGAAATCCATTACAGAAGCCACCATCTTATTAGACGAATTGATGACTGCTGCTTGGTGATATGCGTTATTATTGACAATAAAAAACCCACTTAGTCCCTCCAGGACTACGAACAGGAGTGTGGTACGATATTTTAATAGAAATGAGAGTAGATTATACATCTTACGTCATCAACACTGACTTAAACAAGTCAAACTTTTTCAATGCTACTCCAGTCCCCCGAACGACGGCTCGTAGCGGATCATCAGCCACGTGTACCGGTAATTTAGTCTTCAGGGCTAACCGCTTATCCAACCCCCGTAGTAAAGCTCCTCCTCCGGTCAGATGAATTCCATTATCATAAATATCCGCCGAGAGTTCGGGGGGCGAAATTTCTAATGCCTTTAGCACTGCTTCCTCTATTTTAGAAATAGATTTATCCAGCGCATAAGCAATCTCCGAATAAGAAACCTTAATTACCTTCGGAATACCGGTCATCAAATCGCGTCCGCGAATTTCGTAATCGTCTGGTTCTTCGTCTAGCTCGGTTAGAGCCGAACCTACTTCCAGTTTCACTTTTTCCGCCGAGCGCTCACCAATTAGCAAATTATGCTGCCGACGCATGTAATCCAGAATATCTTTGTTGAAAGTATCGCCCGCTACGCGAATAGATTGGTCGCATACAATCCCCGAAAGAGCAATTACCGCAATTTCGGTTGTCCCCCCACCAATATCCACCACCATTGAACCCACCGGTTGGTCAATGTCAATTCCAATTCCGATAGCAGCCGCAATAGGTTCATGTACCATGTATACCTCCTTAGCTCCGGCGTGTTCCGCTGAGTCGCGAACCGCTCGTTTTTCCACTTCAGTAATACCCGAAGGAATACAGATAATCATGCGGTGGGATGAAGGAAGATAACGGTTTCCAGTATCAATCATCTTGATCATACCCCGAATCATATGCTCCGCCGCGTGGAAGTCGGCAATTACCCCATCTTTTAGGGGGCGAATAGTTTTTATATTTTCGTGTGTCTTCTCGTGCATCTGCATCGCTTGCCGGCCAATAGCTAATACTTTATTGGAAGTGCGGTCAATGGCGATGATGGATGGCTCGTCTACGACAATTTTTTCTTTATTTATAATCAGCGTATTAGCCGTTCCTAAGTCAATGGCTATATCGCTGGAAAAGAAGTCGAACAATCCCATAAGTTGATTACTAATGTGGTTTGAGTGGTATTTTTATTCTTTTTAAGTTATACAAATTTCGTGTAAGACCCACCCATTTCAAATCGTTATTTCGTTAGCCTATGCAATAGGTAAGGAAATTAGAGTTTCTTTACGAAACTGTCGGCCTTATTATCTCTTTCTCAACAATCTGCGTAATTCGCGCAAAATTAGATCGAAATTTTAACTATTAATAGGATAGCTACCTGATTTCTTTCTTCGCCCGGTTTGTTTTCAGCTCTATAGAAATCTCACAAAGCAGTATGAGCAAGAAAAAGTTAGCTTTCTCAGTGGTAACTTACTTCTGACCGACTGAAGGGAGTGAAATTACCCTAACGGTTGGCAATACCTAAATCTTTTGCTTTCTCAGCACTGTTCATAACACTTAAACTATCTACTACAGCCGAATAGATTTGCTCCATCTCGGCCATATGATCCAGGTAATATTCGTAGCTGCGAAAGTAAATGGAATCAGTCACATTGTGATCTTTGAAGACTGAGTATTCGTAATTGCGGTAAATAATTTCTATAGAATCAGCATTTCGAGAACCAGTGTAGCTCATCTTGGCTTCGGCCAAGTGAAGATCAATAAGAATGGAGGCCATGGTTGATTTATCTAGCAAATCAACCGGAGATTCCATTGATTGTTCAGAACTTGCACAAGCTCCCAACAACAAATAGAGAGAAAGAAAAATGTATGAATAACGCATTATTAGAGATCAACAGATCATTGGTATACTTATTACCGAAACGAGCCACTAAAAGTTCTCATTGTCATGATCTGATTTTTTAGCTAGTTGCCACAATCTAAGCAGCTGTTAACAGCTATTGCTAAAGCACATTTAATACTTGCTCTTTAATCTTCTCCAGCTCTTCCTTCATAGCTACCACATGGTGCTGAATAGCTGCATCGTTGGCTTTGGCTCCAATAGTGTTGATCTCCCGACCAATCTCTTGACTAACGAAGCCTAGCTTTTTCCCGGAGGCCTGAGGTTCAGCCAGCACTTCTGAGAAGAACGATAAGTGATTAGACAGGCGAACGATTTCTTCGTTAATATCAAGCTTCTCCAGGTAATAAATCATTTCTTGCTCAAAGCGGTTCTCATCTATATTTTCCTGGGAGATTTCTTGAAGCTGGGATTGAATACGCTCCCGGAAGTGAGCGTTCCGACGGGGCACCTCACCTTTCACGCACGTTAGTGCAGTGGCTATTTGGTGTACTCTTTCTTTAATATCTTTTTCTAGCGCAGCTCCTTCTTGCCGCCGAAAGGAGACACATCGCTCTAAAGTTTGCTGAATGCACGTTTTTACTAACGACCACAACGCAGTATCTACCTCACCAGCATTAGCATTTTGAACAACATCAGGCGACTGAGCTGCCAAACGAAACAAATCATTGGTAGATTCCCCCAGTTCCTTAGCAACTTTCTGGTATGTTTGAAAATACAATTTCAGTAAATCCTCGTTAACCTGATATCCACTTACATTTGCTTTTTTCTCTTCCATTTCTACCACTAAGTTCACCTTTCCCCGTTTTAGCTGATCTGATATCATTGTTCGTACTTCTAACTCGTATCCACTGAGTGCTCGGGGCAGTTTGATACTAACATCCAAATATTTCGAGTTTAACGTTTTTACTTCAGCGGTAATGTCAGCTATATTATCGGAAACTTTTGATTTTCCGTAGCCAGTCATAGACAAGATCATACAATGGTATTAACGAGATAAAGAGCGCAAGATGAATATAATTTATTGAAACACAAGATGAGGGAGCTAACGGGTAAATGCTTGGTATAGCTGCTGCACCTCTTGCTTGGCTTTTTCTAGATCATCGTTGACGACTGTTGCATCAAAGTACTTTTCAAACCCAAGCTCGTATTCGGTTTTTTCTAGGCGGTGTTGAATACTTTGGGCAGAATCTGTGTTCCGGGCTAGTAACCGATCCTTAAGTGCCTCTAAAGAAGGAGGGCGAACGAACACGGCCAATGCTCTATCGCCGAAGTAGCTTTTTAGATTGATGCCCCCTTTTACGTCTACATCAAAGATAACGTTCTTCTGGCTGCGCCATATTCTGTCTATCTCTGATTTCAAGGTTCCGTAGTAGCGATCAGGGTACACTTCTTGCCACTCAATAAACGCATCCTTCTGCAATTGCTGCCGAAACTCGTTGGGAGAGAAAAAGTAATAATCACGTTCATGAGTTTCGCTACCTCGCTGCTCGCGGGTAGTAGCTGATATTGAAAATGAAAGATTGGGATTAACCGCAAGAAGATAATGAACCAAGGTAGTTTTCCCTGAGCCAGAAGGCGCTGAGAAAATGATAGCTTTGCCCTGAAAAGGGGACATCTACGATATATTTTGTGGGTTTATGTGCTTACGAATATCACTGAGTAGGTCGTCAGGAGCATTGAATCGCCCCAATTTAATCTTTAACGTTTCACGGAAGGCTTTTTCTTTTTCGTAGCAATCCAGCACCTCAGGCCAATTAACGGCGTATTGATGAAAGAAGTCAACATCTTCGGTAGAAGCTTGGCTATCGAGCACCAATGGTAGTAACTCCAGGCAACGTGAGTAGTGGGGCGAGTCCTTAGGTAACATAGGCGTACAGCATTAAATCAAGAATCAAAAAATTTGCTTACATAATATTTTCATAGCTAAAAAGTGCTTAACCTTGGTATCCCATTGATTCAGCGTAAGACTTTAGCTTTTCTTTCAAAAGGTTGCGAGCGCGATGGAGACGCGAGCGGACAGTTCCAATCGGAATATCCAGAATTTTAGCCATTTCCTCGTAAGTAAACCCTTCTAGGTCGCACAAGATGATCACGGTCCGGAAGTCAACTGCTAAAGTATTGAGTGCGTTGGAAACTTCATCTCCAATCATATCTTGAACCGCTTCTACCCTCAGGTCAGTTGTAATACTTGCGTCTACATCTTCTGAGTTGTAGTAGGTCTCAACTTCCTGATAGTCAACCTTAGAGGGCTCTTTGCTCTTCTTTCTAAAGTCATTGATGAAGCTGTTCTTCAGTATGCGGAACAGCCACGCTTTGGCATTAGTTCCTCGCTGAAATGAATCAATAAACCGGAACGCTTTCAGATATGTCTCCTGCACCAAGTCTTTAGCATCGTCTTCATCGAAGGTAAGACGATACGCAAAGTTGTACATAGAATCTATCTGAGGTAGGAATTCGTTATCAAAAATATCTATCTTTTCTGCTTCCGAATACTGATTGCGACGGGTTTCCACAACTTCTTCTGTCGTTTCGCTCGTTTGAGCTTCCTGGCTCTCAGTATTTTGCAGTTTTTCATTATTATCCGCCATAATTATGCTCAATTATATGGTAGTCTTTCGTTTTATTTAACTAACTCAAGCCCGTAATGTTATTGCAATTATTAATAACTTTGCGCCCGATTTAAGCTTATCTTATACGTAGATTCTAAAAAAAAGATACTAGCCATTAGTTATGTTACAAAGAGTTCAATCATTATTTCTATTAGGAGTGGCCATCTGTATGGGACTATTATTGTTAGTTAATATCTGGGAAGAAACCATTATTGAGCAGCAAAAGGTGCTGGTGCTGGATGCCTACGCCATTGAGTCGGTCTCTATGACTGATGAAGCCGGAGAAGCGGTAGTGGCCCAAAGTGCCTGGCCTATTGCCGTGCTGGCGACCTTGGCAATGGCTACCGCCTTTTTTGGAATTTTTCGCTACCGCAACCGCTTGTTTCAAATAAAACTGGGGTTGCTTAACTCACTGCTCATCGGCGGAACCTTAGCTGCTATTGTCTACTTCAGCTTTGAAGGAGAAGAACTTTCCGCCAACACCATACAGGGCGACTACGAATTCGGATTGTACTTGCCTGCCGTAGCAATGGTGCTGAACCTCTTAGCCAATCGCTTCATCCGCCGCGATGAAATGCTCGTCCGCTCAGCTAATCGATTGAGATAACAAGTGTGCCATATTACTGAACTCAGAATCTCGAACACTTGAACACCCTAGCACTTTTTAATAAAGTTTTACTACATCAAAACTTTAAATTGCTCTATGGTCAATAAGGCGATAGCAGGTTCCGTTGTTTGCTTATTAGCTACCGACAATGTTATCTATGACTACGGGAAGAATTCAGCGTGAAGGTAGAAAGAACATACCATACAGCGGGCAAGTTTTCAGCGTAGTCCTCCTACTATCGGTTCACCTTTCGGTTTGCGGACAGCACATATTTATGGATGCTCGAGATGGTAACGAATATGAAATAGTTGAAATAGCGAGCTATCGCTGGTTCAAAGAGAATATTCGGTACCAAACCCCTACCAGTTGGTGCAGTGAGAATCCCCACTCAGAAGCCTGTCAGTACGGAAACTACTACTACCCCACCGATCTGGTGAATATTTGCCCTGAGGGTTGGCGTGTTCCCACCTGGCTCGAGTACCGAGCCGCTATCAAAGAGATTGAGCATTACTATGGCTTAGCTGATTCGGTAAAATACGTAGCAAGTCAGCAGAATTTATATAAAGATTTACTACTAGACAGCGAATGGATCGTAAACTTATCACTAATGGACGATTCTACGTTCCTAGATATGGCCGCTACTGGCTGGGTAGAAGGCAACAAGTGGAAACCCCAAGAACAAACTACAGTATGGATCATCCACGATGTATCAAACACTCCCCAACCGCATGTTCATGTAAAACATAATGAAATAATTATGCACTCACACGGGCATCATGTATTGGACAAACCAAAGAATATGAGGCGGTTCGCCGTTCGTTGTATTTGTGATGCCAATCAAGCTAGTAGAGATGGTAAGTAAGTAAACTATGCATTTACCTGCTATACTCTATCGGCTTCTGCTTTGCCTCTTGTTTATCGTAATAAAATGCTCAGCGGTTTGCTATAGTCAACAAACTTCGCATTCTACTTCCACCCTGAATCTGACGCTAGTCCCGGGTTTGAGTTCTGTTGGTCTTGATCCGTCTAATCACTATTCCTATCTCACCTTCAATATTTTATCTGGATACCAGCGAGGTAACTACTGGCTTCAACTCAGCGGAATATCATCCGCTACGATAGAACAGGCTAATGGAATTCAGATAGCTGGATTGGCTAACATTGTCGGAGTGGATTACTACCAAGGTTTATCGCCCAAAGCAATTCTTAAAGCAGAGAAGGAAGGGGATACTCCATTTCTGAACGGAATTCAATTCAGTAGTTTAATGAACTATGTTCGCGGACGAGCCAGTGGCGGACAAATTTCTCTAGGAGCTAATATTGCGAAGAAGTCTACAACTGGAGCGCAAATTGGCGGGTTTCTCAACTATTCCGGCGGACTGCTGATCGGGGTGCAATTGGGTAGCTTGGCAAATATTGCGAAAGGATCTACTATGGGCGTTCAGATTGCTCCGTACAATCGTACTTTCCGAGAGCTTAGTGGGTTTCAAATAGGATTAGCTAATAGGGCAAAGACAATAGAGGGAAAGAACTCCGTGCAAGAAGACGCATCTACCGGAGTACAGTTAGGCTTAGTGAATTTCAGTAGAGTCATGAATGGTTTACAGATTGGATTAATTAACGTGTCGGGTGATAATCAGGGCACCCACATTGGTCTAATCAATGTCTACCGAACTCCGCACAAAAAAGGTAAGCCCGATAGTACGCCATTCGGTCTGCTGAATCTTGGCAACAGCACCTCACTAGAAACTTTTGTAGACGAAACCTTTTTGATGAATTTTTCCATCAGCACCGGAAATATCAAAAACGCCGGACTTTTACCTGCCAGAAGTTTGAAGCGTATTATGAATCAGATTATATACCGACAATCTCATTTCTCCGAGAGTACGTATCGCGCCTACGGCTGGAACTGGCAGAAACAGTTCTATAATTATTCTCCCGACATTACCGGAGAATTCTACTTTGTAAGTCTCGGCTTCGGAACTTCCTACGTTGATTTCGCTGAAGCAAAGCACAAGACCAATCTGCTTTCGGAAATTGGGCTAACTATGGGTTCGCGCTTGTTCTATAAAAATAAATCTACTTATCTGTACGCTACACTAGATGCCAACTATTTTTACAGTAACGATGGACAAACGCTAGCTCCGAATAATCTTAGCCGATCTTTCGGTGAAGAAGGCAATCACCAAACCCACGAATTATGGCCGGGATTAGCAGTAGGACTAAAATACACTTTATGATATTGAGCTAATCTGTAAACAGAGAGTGCCGAAGTGTTCAAAGTTATTCACAAACACCATAACACATTAACACTAAAGCACCATATCGTTCTCTGACAAAGTGTCACGTTTCTACTCGTTGGAATGTATTTTGAAATAGGTTTCAACAAAAATCTGTACACTCCAAAACGTAACATAAATATGGTAGAAGAAAAAGGAACCATCTCGATCAATACCGAGAACATCTTCCCGATTATTAAAAAATTTTTGTATTCCGATCACGAAATTTTCTTGCGGGAGCTAGTCTCCAATGCAGTGGATGCCACGCAGAAGATAAAGCGATTAGCCGCCATTGGCGAATACAAAGAAGAACTTGGTGACCTAAAGGTGAAGATCACTATTAACGAAAAGACAAAAACCTTGACCGTCAGTGATAACGGTATCGGGATGACCGATGAGGAAGTAAAAAAATATATTAACCAGATTGCCTTCTCCGGAGCTACTGAGTTTGTAGAGAAGTATAAAGACAAGGGTGAAGAAAACCAGATTATCGGAAATTTCGGTCTGGGATTCTACTCCTCCTTCATGGTAGCCGATAAAGTTGACTTGATTACCAAATCGCATCAGGAGGGTAGTGAAGCAGTACAGTGGACTTGCGACGGAAGTACCGAATTTGAAATCACCTCAGCCGTTCGGAAAAACCGAGGAACGGACGTAGTACTTTATCTGAATGAAGATTCTGAAGAATTTTTAGAGAAAGCCCGGGTTCAGGGAATCCTGGATAAATACTGTAAATTCCTACCAATTGAGGTTGAGTTTGACGAAAAAGTAGTCAACAATCCCAATCCAATCTGGACTAAATCTCCTTCCGATCTGAAGGACGAAGACTATCTAGCTTTCTACAAAGAACTCTACCCTTTTTCCGAAGATCCGCTTTTCTGGATTCATCTCAACGTTGATTACCCCTTCAACCTTACTGGCGTTCTCTACTTCCCCAAGATCAAGAACGATCTGGAGATGAACCGGAACAAGATTCAACTGTACTCCCGTCAGGTATTTATTACTGATGAGGTAAAAGACGTAGTACCCGAGTTCTTGATGCTATTGCACGGAATTATTGATTCACCGGACATCCCGCTCAACGTATCGCGTAGCTACTTGCAGTCAGACGGTAATGTGAAGAAAATCAATGCTCACATTACCAAGAAGGTCGCTGACAAACTGAATGAGCTTTTCAAGAAAGATCGCAAAGCCTACGAAGAGAAATTTGATAACATCGGCTTATTCGTAAAGTACGGAATGATTTCGGAAGATAAATTCTACGAAAAAGCACTGAAGTTTGCGCTATTCAAAAATACGGATGGTGAGTACGCTACGTTTGATGAGTACCGCGAGAAAGTAGCCCCCAACCAAACCGATAAAGATGGAAACTTAGTGTACTTGTATACTACTGATGCAGGAAAGCAGGACACCTTCATTCAATCGGCCAAGAAGCGTTCCTACGATGTGCTTCAACTCGATGGACCTATTGATAGCCACTTTATTAACATGTTGGAGCAGAAGCTGGAAAAAACTAGCTTGAAGCGAGTGGATGCCGATATTGCCGACAAGCTCGTAGAAAAAGACGAAAAGATAGAAAGCGTACTTTCCGATAAGGAAAAAGATAGCGTAAAAGAAGTTTACGAAAAAGTGTTGGACAGTAAAAGCATGACGGTTTCGGTAGAGTCACTCTCGCCGGATGAAATGCCCGTAACCATCACGCTACCTGAATTTATGCGTCGCATGAAAGATATGGCTGCCACCGGAGGCGGAGGTTTTGCGATGATGGGGCAAATGCCCGATCAGTACAGCGTGGCGGTGAATGCGAACCATCCGCTTACCAAGAAAATTCTGGAAGAGAGCGATGAGAGTGCGAAAGACCAATTAGCTAAGCAAGCCATAGATTTGGCTAAACTCTCGCAGAATATGCTTACCGGAGCTGACCTTACCAGTTTTATTCAACGCTCAGTAGAGATGACCGCTCAGTAAGCTGTTTTCCCTCTTATTTCATTCAAGCCTGTTCGCTTTGCACGGACAGGTTTTTTTATGCTTTTTTGCTAAACCTACATCTTTTTTGTTGGTTAACTAAACACTCAGTCAATGCCAACTCTCAATAAATACGATTCTAAGCGCGTTTAGTCACGATAAGTATTTTTTCTTATGCATGCATACTAAATTCAAAAAGTTTCTATCTTTAAAAGATTTTTAATACAGATATTTTTTCAATCCTCTTATTGATAATTTTTAAATCAACACCTAACAATGAGACGAAATCTATACTTAGCAGGAACTCTCTTGCTAATCCTCTTCCTCTCGAGCACTGCGGTATTTGCTCAATCCACTACAATTAGTGGCCAAGTCTTAGATGCCAGCAATAACGAACCCTTAGTAGGAGTGAACATCTTGGTAAAAGGCAAAGTAGTAGGAACTGTGACCAACACCGAGGGTAACTTTTCGTTGGTAGTTCATGATCCACCGCCGTTTGCCCTCGTAGTCTCCAGCGTAGGTTACGAAGCTCAAGAAGTAGAAATTACCCAACCTACTGACAATCTATCCATTTCGTTGAGCGAACAAACTATGCTAGGTCAGGAAGTAGTAGTCTCTGCTTCCCGAGTAGAAGAATCTATTTTGGAGTCACCGGTTTCTATCGAGAAGATGGACATTCGCGATGTGCAGTCATCCGCCGCTCCTAACTTCTACGATCAGATCGCTAATCTCAAGGGAATTGATGTCAGTGCTCAAGGATTGCTTATTAAAACAGTGAATGTCCGGGGCTTCGGGGCCAACGGTAATACCCGCACGGTTCAGTTGATTGATGGAATTGATAATCAAGCCCCCGGCCTTAATTTCCCGGTAGGCAACGTTGTCGGTATTCCTGAACTGGATTTGGAAAGTGTAGAATTACTTCCTGGTGCCGCTTCGGCTTTGTACGGGCCAAACGCTATCAACGGGATCATTTTGATGCAAAGCAAAAGCCCGTTTGACTACCAGGGGTTGAGTGCTACCGCCCGACTCGGAGTCAACCACGTGGATGGCGAAGACGATGACCCATCGCCCTACTATAATTTTGGTTTGCGCTACGCTAAAGCGTTTAATAACAAGTTTGCCTTTAAAGTTAATGCCGAATACATCCGGGCGAATGACTTTCGCGGAGTAGATTTTCGGGATCAAAGTGATATTGTGGAACGTAGCGATGAGAACATTGACCCAAATAACCGAGCCGGACGGCGAACTTACGATGGGGTGAATGTCTACGGGGAACCACTAGTAGATTTAAGATCTCTCATTCCTTCCAGTTCAGCTCTAGCAGCAGTAGAAGCTCTCCTTCCAACAGATGAAACTCGTTTTTTTACTCCTACCGGTTATACCGAGCGAGATTTTGTGGATAATACGACCGAAAGTTTGAAGTTAGGCGCAGCCTTGCATTACCGCATCAACGATGAGCTAGAGGCACTAGCTCAGTTTAACCACGGCTCTGGAAGCACCGTATATACGGCCAACGACCGATTTGTGCTAGATGGTTTATCAATCTGGACTGCTAAAGCCGAACTGCGTAGCAGTAATTTTTTCGTACGGGGCTACCGTACTCAGGAAAACTCGGGCGATAGCTACGCGGCTAATACGCTAGCTTCGCTTATCAACGCCCAAACGACTATCCCTGCCTATGCGGGTGCATTTGCCGGGGCGCGACTAGGTGGGGCTTCGGTAGAAGAGGCTCACGGAGCTGCCCGTGGAGCCAGCGATGCGTTGCGGGCAGCCAATCTAACTAATGGCGAATATCAACAGCTATTCGATTCACTACGACAAATACCTATCTCAGAAGGTGGTGCTAAATTCCTGGATGAAACCAGTCTGACCCACTTTGAAGGCATGTATAATTTTTCTGATAAGATTGATTTCGCCGAAGTGGTAGTGGGTGCTAATTACCGCCGGTATGATCTGAACTCGAGTGGAACTTTGTTTGCACTACAGGATAATGGTGAAGAATTTGACATTAACGAATGGGGGGCCTACGTACAGGTTTCTAAATCAGTAGCCGACGATAAGATCGATCTCAGTGGGTCAGTACGTTACGACAAAAACGAGTATTTTGAAGGACAATTTTCTCCCCGTTTGTCAGGGGTACTGAAGGTGGCCAACGGGCATAATGTGCGAGCTTCATTTCAACGAGGCTTCCGTATTCCTACCACCCAAGATCAGTTTATTGACTTAAATGTAGTTACTCGTCGTTTGATTGGAAGCAACTCGGTCTTGGTAGATCGCTATAACTTTGAAAGTAATCAGGTATACTCCACGCCGAGTGTACAAGCGGCTCAGGCTAATTTTGCCGCTACTGGCGATGTAGCTGCTTCGGTAGACTTACTAGACCCGATAGAATTTGAAGAGTTTGACACTGAAAAAGTTAATACCTATGAAGTAGGTTATAAAGGATTGATTAATAACAGGTTACTTATTGACGCTTACTACTACTACAGCTCTTACCGCGATTTTATTGCTGAGGTTGACTTTACGCAAACGGTTACTAGCGATGGGCTGCCTCCCTACGAAGGCCCGGCTAACCCCGAAGGAATTGTACAGCAAACGGTAGCCACCCAGCGTTTCGGATTTGATATCAATACTGATGGAACAGTAGATGCCCACGGATTTGCCGTAGGCTTAGACTATTCATTAGACAAAGGATATACACTGGGAGGCAATGTTGCTTTTAATCAGCTTTTAGACCAAGATGACCTAATCCGACAGGGCTTCCAAGCGCAATATAATACTCCGGAATGGCGCTATAACATCCGGTTTGCTAACCGAAAAGTTACGGACAACATCGGGTTTAATCTGGTTTGGCGGTGGCAAGATGCATTTCTCTGGGAATCATCATTCGGGCAAGGGATAATTCCAGCTTTCCAAACATTAGATGCTCAGGTAAGCTACAAACTACCTTCTCTGAAGTCAATCTTGAAGATCGGAGGCTCTAACGTTCTTAATGAACGATACACCACTTCCTTTGGCAACCCTCGCATGGGAGCTATCTACTACGTTTCCATCACCTTTGACGAATTCTTAAACTAAGATCATGATGAATAAGCAATATTTTCTAGTAGGTGGCTTAAGCCTGCTTATCAGTTTTTTTGCCTGCAATACCGAAGATGAACTAATTGAAGAACGATTAGAGAATAACCCCACCCCTAACGTAGTGCTTAGCGGCAGTCCGGGTTCGGTAGATTTTAGTAAGTATGTAGCCGTAGGTAACTCACTCACCGCCGGGCTAATGGATGCCGCTTTGTACACCAAAGGCCAGCAAAATTCATTTCCTAACATTCTTGCCCAGCAGTTTCAGATTGAAGGAATAGGCGGTGGCACCTTTAACCAACCAGACGTCAATTCGGTCAATGGGTTTAACGTTTCGATACAGTTACCTGATGCCGTTCTAGGTCGTTTTCTACTCGATCTAAGCATTCCCGGCCCAGTACCTACGATCGGTGAGTCGCTCTCGCCAACCTATGATGGCGATATTAGCCAACTCAATAATTTTGGTATACCCGGAATGCGGGTAATTGATGCAGTTGTTCCCGAATATAGCCAGTTTAACCCGTTTTTTGGTCGTATTGCAGCATCTTCTGCTAACTCGCTTATTCAGCAAGCCGCTGCTGCCCAAGGCTCTTTTTTTACAGTTTGGTTAGGAGGAAACGATGTTTTAGGCTGGGCTAACTCCGGTGGTTCTGCTCCCGACGGGGAAATTGACCCACTTGCCCAACTTACTAACCCTAGTACACTAACCAATATCGATAATTTTACGGCTGCTTATACTGGAGTTATCAACGCGATGCTATCCGTACCTAATGCCCAGGGGGTTGCTATTACTATTCCTCCGGTTACGTTACTACCATTTTATCGGGCGGTAGCCTTTAACCCACTTCCACTCGATCAGGCAACGGCTGATGCATTGAACGCTGCCTATCAGCAGTACAACGGTGGTTTAGATGTGGCTGTAAACCAGCAAGCACTTGAGGCGGCCGAAGCGGAGCAACGAAAGATTACATTTTCAGCCGGGCAAGGAAACCCTATTGTGATGCTCGATGAAGACTTGAGTGATGTGATCATTATTGTAGATGCCGAAGGGAATACAAATGCACTTCCCAAGCTACGCCAGTCTAATGCTAGCGACCTATTACTTTTTACGATTGCGCCTCGCTTGGGTCAGGATTTTGGCAATGGCCCCTTCGGTTTGCAAGACCCCGCTACCGATGAATTTGTGCTGACACTGAACGAGCAAATTACCGCTAATACCCGTCTGGCTACTTTCAATGCCGAGATTGCCCGAATTGTCGCTAGCACTGGTGGGCGAGTCGCTTTGCTAGATATTAATCCAGTATTTGCGGATATAGCAGGGTTAACTTCTCAGCAAGCAGCTCTGCTAGGCATGAGTGCCGAAGCCCAAGCAGCAGCGGATGGTCAGCGAGGATTAGTCTTGGATGGAGTAAACTACCAACCGGATTTCTCTCCCAGTGGTATCATTTCTACCGATGGCATCCACCCCAACCCCAAAGGGCACGCCATTGTAGCGAACGAAGTAATTCGAGTAATTAATGAAAGCTTTGAGGCCAGTATTCCCTCAGTAAACTTATCACCCTTTAGTACGGTGGAAGTCGCGCCTTGATAGTGTTTTGGTGCTTAGCATACTATGGTGATGGTGTTATAGGTCGTCCAGCACGACTCTCAAGCACTATAACACCAAAATACATTAACACTACACTAGGCATTAGAAGCCATTCGCTCCGATAACTTCTGCTTGATGTCTTGCATAATGGGCTGAGCGTGCAGTTTACCATTCTCAATAAAGATTTTCTTGGTTTCTTCCCCGCCAATAACCGAACCACCCAGGTAGATTCCCGGAATGTTACTTTCAAACGTATCTGCGTTGATTTCGGGAATCAGCATTTCTCCGTTTAGGCGAATACCTACCTTTCGTAAGAACTTCGCATCAGGATGATAACCGATCATCAGAAAAACAAAATCAGCGGGCAGGGATTGCAATTCTCCGGTTTGAAGATTCTTGATTTTCACCTCTTTCTCAGTGATTTCGGTCACTTCACTGTTAAAGTACGATTGCACTTCACCTTTCTTAATTCGGTTTTCCAAATCGGGAACGATCCAGTACTTAGCAGTTTTATCAATGCCATCAAAAATATGAACCAGCGTTACGTTTACACCATTGCGGTATAAATCCAGCGCAGTCTCTACCGCCGAGTTAGCTCCGCCTACCACTACCGCATTCGTACCCGTGTACCGATAAGGCTCGTCGTAGTAGTGAATCACGTGCGACAACTCTTCACCCGGCACCCCTAGTTCCCGCGGAATATCGTAGTAGCCGATCGCCAGCACTACTTTTTTTGTCCGATAAGTGCCCTGATTTGTTTGTAAGACAAATACACCATCTGTTTGCTCAATATTTTCTACCTCCGTAAAAATATGCACGTTGAGTTGGAAGTGATCTGCTACTTTACGATAATACTTCAGAGCTTCTACCCGGCTCGGACGCAAATTCAAGGAAGTAAAAGGAACATCACCAATAGCAATATTATCTGCACTAGAAAAAAAGGTCATATCTACCGGATAGCGCCGGATCGACTCGGTAATGCTCCCTTTATCCAACACTGCGTACGTTAACCCTTGTCGTTGAGCTTCAATTCCGCACGCTAATCCGCAGGGACCAGCTCCTACGATGAGCACATCGTATATTTTCATAGAAATAAGTCAGTTTAAGTGAATGAGTGAATTGTTGAACGAAGCAGTAGATGAATAAACCCTCCTATTTCATTATTCATTCAACAACCCACTTTACAAAGGTACAACAATACCACGTATAAAGCTGTTCACTAAAACGTTTATCTGGCTATTAAGCTGAGGCAGCCTTCTTTTGAGGTAAGAATGTAATTTGTAGTAGTTGCTCACTTATCTCCCACAAACGCTTAGCGTTATAATTATTAGAAGCCTCTTTGTTGGGGCTCACTACTTTTTTATCCTTAAAATACTGACCAGTTGCGGTGAACCCTTCTTCACTGGTCGCTAAATAGATGCTGGTTTCGGCTCCTTTCTCCTCGCTAATCATAAACGGACGCGCCAATTGCATAACAATACCAAAGAAGCCAGGCACCCCGCCACCAAAGTTACTGGCCACCGCTCCCGGATGCAGAGAGTTGGTTACTACGTGGGCTGGCAGTCGCTGACTCAACTCACGAGTAAAAAGAATATTGCATAATTTAGAAGAACAGTACGCTTTCAATCCATTATACTTACGCTTCTCATATTGTAAGTCGCTGAGGTCGAAGCTAGCAAAGCGGTGCGCTTCCGAAGATACGTTAATGATGTTACCTTGTTTACTCGCCAACACCTTATCCAATAATAATTGCGTGAGTAGAAAAGGAGCTAAATGATTCACCCCAAAGGTCGTCTCAAAACCGTCATCAGTGGTTGTTCGTGTATTGCTGGTAATTAGTCCGGCATTGTTAATCAGCACATCAATTTTAGAACAATCTGCATTAATACGTTCGGCAGCCGAGCGTATCTGCTGAGTTGAAGATAAGTCAGCCAGCACAATATCGACCCGGCTATGACCACATACCCGCAGAATACCTTCTTTAGCCCGCTCAGCTTTTTCTTCATTACGACAGAGCATCACCACGTGCGCTCCTTGTTTAGCTAACTCCCGAGCGGTTACTTTTCCGATACCAGAATTAGCTCCGGTAATCACACAAATCTTATCGTTCATAGCGTTGGTCTTTACTCTCTTGTACCAAGAAGCTACGGCTTTTGTTTAGAAATAGTGCTCTAAAAATCTTAAAATAAAAAAAGGCGGAAAATCCGCCCAAAACACTACAAAAGTAATTGCAGTTTTAAGTCAAGTACATGCACTTTGAACTCTTAAAACGTCCAATGCTGATTCCAGTTATGGCAACTAAACCGATGTTTTTGCTCTTCAAAGTTATCCCGCAGGGTAGAATAAAAACCCCAACCCACTAAAAAGGTGAATACCGAAGCAATTGTAAAGGCATTTACTACCGACTCGGCTAAGAACCCAAATAGCAGCATGGTTACCAAAAACGTAACAACCGTCCAGTAAACCGTCATATTGGTTAAGTTGCGGTGCCGCCACGACCGAATGTAGCGCAGCGGATGCAAATCGTCACCCCACTGGTGTACTAGCTTAAAGTGATGTTGATCAATGCGGTACAACAGTAAAGGATCAATGATCGGCCGTTGGCGTTGTTCCAAATCAAATGTTTCTGCCGGAGCCACAATGTAAAAATCGTACTCCAAATCTTCTTCACTCAGCGCGTGTTCTTCCTGAAACCGATTTAGTTTAGTACCAAACTCCGGATCAATCGGCCCGTGGTACAGCCGACTGGAGAGCATACGCATTCTATAAGCCACGCAAACCTGTTTAATATCATCTACATGATACACCTCACCATCGAACTGCCGATTAAGCAACCACTGTCTCAGCCATCGTTGTTTAGGATCATGAATTTGGTGTAAGCTTCGCTTTAAACCTAATTGCCGAATGGCTTTTTCCTCTTGCATTCCCTGCTGTTGTAGCAGTACTTGGGCTTCCTGGGCAGGATCATTAATTACTCCTTGCCGTTTTTGGTCTTCTCTGATGAGTGCATCGTGTAAATTCATGGCAAAAAATTAAAAAGGATAATTTAGATGTTATCTGGCTAATCAATTTAATAAAAACGTTGAATAATGTCTCATTTCTCAATAAAAATGTTTGGAACTTTGAAAAAAATAGACTACCACTGAGCATGACGCGCACCAACCTCATTCAAACAACTACTGAATTTGTTCAATCTACGTTGGCGGACGCCGAAGCGGGACACGACTGGTGGCATACGTATCGGGTGTGGCAAAATGCCCGGCAAATTGCCCAATCCGAAACGGCCAACCGATTAGTGGTAGAGCTGGGTGCTTTACTGCACGATATTGCCGACGCTAAATTTCACGGAGGGGATGAGGAAATCGGCCCGCATACCGCCCAACAGTTTTTAGAAGAGCAAGCAGTTAGCCCAACGATAATTGAGCACGTAACCAATATTGTACGCCATATTTCTTTTAAAGGCGGGAATTTTCAGCAAACGTTTCACTCACCAGAGTTAGCGATAGTACAAGATGCTGATCGCCTAGATGCATTGGGGGCTATTGGCATTGCGCGCACTTTTCACTATGGAGGCTTTCGCAACCGACCGCTCTACAACCCAAACGTACCGCCTAACCTAAACATGAGTCGCGAAGAATATAAAAGCAGTCAGGCGCCTACCATTAATCATTTCTACGAAAAGTTACTGCTATTGAAAGACCGTATGAATACCGCAACTGGTAAACAACTGGCTGATAAACGCCATCAGTTTATGGAGCAATTCTTGGCGCAATTTTACCAGGAATGGAATCCTGAAGGGTAAGGAGTAGAAGGTAAGAGGGTTTATAATCAGACAGTGACAACCTTACACCTTCTACCCTTTATCTTGTATCTCTTGCTTTCAGATTAGCTAAGTAGGTAGCACTGCTGATGGGTCAGGCCAGATAATGCGTAGTACTGAGGCTACTCCCCCACCTGGGTTTTCTACCGTAGTTGTCTCGGCTACTGTGCCCCCTATCCGTTCGTAAAAGCTACGGGCTGCTGTATTTTCTTCGTACACCCACAAGTACAAACCAGAATTACAATTACGCTGATGCACCCACTGAGCAGTGAGTTGCATTAATCGGTACCCAATACCTTGCCCCTGCCAATGGGGTAAAACGTGCAAATTATCGAGCAAAGCACCGTAGCGAGCATCGTCTTCCGCATAGGTGCAGGCAAAACCGCATACTTCTTCACCATCTACCGCCACTAAAATGTGCTGATTGCCTTTCGGATTCTGGAACCGCCCCTGCCACAGTTGCAATCGGTCAGCAGCAACATCTTGGTCAAGATATGTATCTCGCAGTATGCCTCGGTAGTGTTTTTGCCAGCTAGCAGCGTGCAAACGAGCAATTGTCTCAGCCTCATTAGCGTAAGCACTTCGGTAAGAAATCATTCAGTAAAAATACAACCCTAAAAATTGTTCTCAAATATTGCATCTTATTTCCAAACATTATATATTAGCTTTCGTATATGATAGTAATACTATTAACTAATAAATTTTAGCTATCATGTTGTTAACCCTTAAAAACTCAAATACAATACTGCGAAACTCAGAGAACAAAGGTCAGAATTCACCAACTACGGTTGATGCACCGCGCTACCGTCAGGTAAGCCGATTGGCCGATATGTCAGTAGGACGAATACGTCGGTGGGGTATGCCATTCCGACGACCATTTTCGCTATAAAATTCTATTCATAAACTAAAATACATAGCCCATGAAACCGAGTATGTTAGCCTACACTAAACTTATTCTAGAGAAAGTGAGCTTTAACCGAGAGTTGTACGAACGAGAATATCGCAAGGCACTTACCCGGCTTTCACCTCACGAGGCAAACATGCTTGAGCGATGGACTCGCTGCCAAAGGCAACAGCTAGTGCCAATAGCAGTGGTAAAATGATATTGGATAGTGAGTAGTTACGTTAATACTTTTGCTTACTAGGCTGACCAGTGTGCTTTTGGCGCGCTGGTCTTTTATTTTTTATACAATCCTAAAAGAGTTAGCCATTAATGCTTGTACCAGCGTAAATAACGCTAACAAACCGTACAAAACAGCTACCCAAATTGTAATGCTAGTGTTTTTAAGCCCATAAAAAGCAAGAAATGGTAACACTTGCAAAGCGTGCATACCAATAAAATGGGCAATGCGTAGGTCACCGTACGTATAGCTCCAATTAAGAAAGGGCAACCCCACACTACCATCAGAACCACCAATAGTGTGAGTGAGTTTCGATCCCATGACAAAACCTTCAAAGGAAAAAATCACAAAAATGATCATTCCTAGCCGAATAGCCCAGACGTAATACATCGGCAATTCAGAAAAATCTTCCCTAAAAAATAACACGCAAATGTAGGCAACATATAGTGTTACCAAGGTAGCGGCTATTGCCATTAAGGAAAATAATAAGGCGTATCCGGGAGTGCTGGTATTATAATGTGATAACTGCCCTCTACCAGCCTGAGTAGCAATGTAGGCTACCTCAAATCCTAACAGAATAATGACTGACCAACTGAATAAAGTAGGATTGAAATTTTTTAGGTAATAACAATACCACGCCATTGACCAAGAAAAGAAAGTAGTGGACAGCGCAAATTTTGCCGGCTTGTACCAAGCACTTACATTGTAGACCTGGGTGTCAGTAATTTTAGAAAGCACTAAAAACAAAATGGACGCTATAAGATTTGCCAAACCAAAGTAATACAGTAGCTCATTTCGCGTACGGATTTCTTGAACAACTTCTAGCATAACCTTAATTATTGTTTTCCGCTTTCTCCTTGATAGCAGCCAGCCATACATCATGTAACCGCCGTAGTTTTTTGGGCTGGAACGTCTTCTCGAAAAAAGTTAACCAGCCACGTTGAGATTCGCTAGTAATGAGCTGGCATCCAGTATCGGTTGGAACAATGAGCCAAGCATGGTACCCCGTAATGCTCTTCTTTTCCGATTCCCAGCTTAGCCGATAGGGGGGAACAAATTCTCGGATAGATGATGTAAAGTTTAACCCCATCGTTTGCCAAGTAAAAATTGCACGCTCAGTCAGTATTCCGCTTGTAGTATTTTGCACGTTGACTTCACTTGCCCCTTCGTACCATTCCGGCCAGGCTTCAGCCTGAACTAGAATATTCCACACAACGTCTGGCGAAGCTTCTATTTCAATTTCGTTATGTACAAAGAATTTAGCTTCAGTAGGCTTATAAGTCTTCGGCCAATTAATTTCCTCAGAATAAGGTAAGCTAGCCTCTACTGATTTCTCGAGTGAGTAGCAGGAAGATAAAAAACTAGCGATGATGAAGAAGAGCGATATTTTTCTTGCCATAATTAATACTTAAACTACGGCAAAGTTATTTGTTAGTGCTCCTTCAAAACGATAACATTTGTTTATACTTTCTCCCGACCCTCTTTTTTTAACCGACTTAGGTGGATAGGAGTAATTTCCAAATATGAAGCAATCATGTGCTGGGGCACCCGATTATGGATATTTGGAAAAACCTCGGTGATAGTATCGTAGCGCTCTTTAGGTGTACGGGTATACTG
The DNA here is from genome assembly GCF_030506325.1 of Tunicatimonas pelagia. Classification (NCBI taxonomy): domain Bacteria; kingdom Pseudomonadati; phylum Bacteroidota; class Cytophagia; order Cytophagales; family Catalimonadaceae; genus Tunicatimonas; species Tunicatimonas pelagia. Next base: position 1,436,015 of record NZ_CP120683.1, read on the forward strand.
ATTCCTGATCCGATGGTCTTGATAAACAAAATAAAATTCAGCGATCAACCGGCCTAGTTTATCACCTTCTACTAAATTTTTATATCCCCACTCAACCGCAGATCGGGTTAGAATAACTACTTTAGTTTCTTCTAGTGCTTGTAAAGTATACATGGAAGGCTGTTGCTGAAGGAAGCAAGAATAATCGGCAATAAATTGATTTTCTAAAGCAAAATGAATTGTGTGTTCCGTACCCTGCTGGTCAGTAACTAGCACTCGAACAATTCCTTTATTAATAAAAAAAATTTCATTTGGAACTTGATTTGAATGGCTTAACGCCTCCTTTCTACCAAACTTTTTAGTAAAACACTGACTCAAAAACTCATGTATTTCAGCTTCTGAGATTTGTATCATTTGCCTAATTACTTGTTCTATTTGTCTCATAGATTGTTTGATGCTTGGGATTTTCTATAAATGCTGTTTTTAACCCTCGCTACGAAAAAAGAATGTTTTTTATACGTACAATTAGATTTGTCATGTTTGGCTAGCCAATGGATACCGACAAACTAAATCGGCAAACTTGTTACTATCTATTTAGTAGTATCTACTTTTTCCTAAGCAGAGTGTTATGAATTAGGTCTGCTTTACTCTGTTCTGCTAATAAAATAGCAAGTTGCAAGTCTATAAAAAAGTATCTCCATAACTAATCTGGCTAAAAGCGTCCGTTAAATACCATCCGACTAACTAGGAACGGTAGTTAGACCTACGGAATAATTTCCTGCTAACTGGGAGCTATATTGTAGCCCCTATGGAATGCTCCCTGCTAATAAGGAAGTACTTTGTAAGCCCGCTTTGCTATTCCCTACTAAAAGGGAAGAGCATTGCAACCCCTCTGAATGCCTCCCTAACGAAGAGGAAGTACTTTGCAGCCCCGCTTTGCTCTTCCGATCAGTATAGTTATTTGGTTGCAATATTTTGGATAAGCACTTACGCAAGAATTGGCTTTAGTATAGGTCTATCTAAGTATTGTCAGGGTGTTTTTAATTTATTTGAGCTAAATATTACGCATAATAGGTTTAGCAGTAAAACCAAAAACACTTTTCTGTAGCTTATACTATATTTGAGTGTTATTGTGCGAATACACGAAATTATCAGGCATGGTGAAGATTAAAGAGACATACTTTTTAAATCAGGTAGATGTAGCAGTAGACAATGCGCTAAACACCCCAGAAATTCTTGATCAACTAGCAATATACGGTTACGATAAAAAGAAGATCATGCAAGGTCGGACTATGCGATTGGCATTGGATGAACTAATGATGCAACAGGAAGATGCTCATTTGGCTGCTAAAGATGCCACCCGAATACTTAACGAAGCCCGCCAACAGGTAGATACCTTATTTAGTACTCATTTATCTATTGCCCGAATTGCTTTTCGAGATGATCCTACTTTTTGGAATGCTTTAAAACTAGGGCAAGCCCGAGAGCGTAATTTGCCTGATTGGCTTACGCAGGTACAGCGTTTCTACACCCGCATTGCAGTAGTAGCCAAGCAAATGGAGAAATACAACGTCCCTCAGAAAGAACTAATAGAAACCCGTAAGCTAATTGCCCAGATTGGTGGATTGCAGCGCCTACAAAAAAAGGCAAAAGGGCAAGCTCAAGTAGCTACTCAAGACAAAAATAACGCTATTAATGATCTGGAACTCTGGATGCGTCGCTTTATGCGAATTGCTCGGGTAGCCCTAGATCAAAATCCTCAGCAACTAGAAATGCTCGGCGTAGTTGTGCAGTCAGCTAAATAGTATTAATAGCCCGTCGTAAATAGTTAGCAACAGAAGTCTATTCTGCTTGTGGTCTTTACTAAGTTGTTTACTACAGTATTCTTACTTACTTTTCGGTTTGAACTACTGCTAACAGTAGTATTTACTAGATACTACCGCTAGCAGTATTAGGTAAATCATTTACATCTACTGCACATTTCTCCCTACCCTATGGCTAATCTTAACATTACGGCTCAAGATCAAAACACCTACGATGCAATTGTGATTGGCTCTGGCATTAGCGGGGGCTGGGCGGCTAAAGAACTCTGTGATAAAGGGCTGAAAACCCTAGTACTAGAACGGGGAAGGGAAGTAAAACACATACAGGACTATCCCACCACTACCAAACGCCCCTGGGAAATGCCCTACCGGGGACGAATGCCCGAATCAGCCGAAGAAGCTAATCCTATCGTTAACCGTTGCTACGCATACGATCAGTACACCAAACACTTCTTTGTAGAAGACGATAAGCACCCCTACGTACAAGAAAAGCCCTTCGATTGGATTCGGGGCTACCAAACTGGGGGGAAATCCCTGATTTGGGCTAGACAAACCCAACGCTGGAGCGACTACGAGTTTGAGGCACCCGCCCGCGACGGCTTTGCGGTGGACTGGCCGATTCGGCATAAAGATTTAGCTCCCTGGTATTCCCACGTAGAAAAGTTCGTCGGTATCAGCGGCAATCGCGATGGTATCAAAAACCTGCCCGATAGTGAGGTGTTGCCCCCCTTTGAGCTGAATTGCCTGGAGAAACATATTCAGCAGAAGGTCAAGGAGAGCTATGATGACCGTCAGGTGATTATTGGCCGTTGCGCCCACCTAACCGAACCGCAGGAGATACACTTACAACAAGGACGAGGGCAGTGCCAAGCCCGGCACTACTGCTACCGGGGTTGTCCCTACGGAGGCTACTTTAGTTCCAACTCCTCTACCCTGCCCTGGGCGGCTAAAACGGGCAATATGACTCTGCGCCCCCACTCGGTAGCACACTCTATCATATATGATGAACAGGACGGTCGGGCAACAGGCGTGCGGGTGATTGATGCCGAGACTAACGAAAGTATTGAGTACTTTGCCCGTATTATCTTTGTTAATGCGGCGGCTCTGAATACCAACTTATTACTACTCAACTCTACCTCATCCCGGTTTCCTAACGGCTTAGGTAACGATAATGATTTGTTGGGTCGCTACGTGGCTTTCCACAATTATCGGGGTAGTATGTTGGCCTCGTTTGATGGTTTTGAGGATCAGTATTACTACGGTCGGCGCCCCACTACGGCGTTTATGCCTTCATTCCGCAATGTATTCCGGCAGGAGACAGATTTTCTACGCGGATACATGGTGGCGTTTAGTGCTTCCCGCCAGAGTTGGCAGCGTGGTATGCTTCAGGAAGGCTTTGGTACAGATTGGAAAGAAGGACTAAGTGAACCGGGCCCCTGGCAAGTATACATGATGATGCAAGGCGAAACTGTGCCCCAGTACGAAAACCATGTTCGCCTCAGCGACACGGAAAAAGATGCCTGGGGCATTCCGCAACTGGTCGTTTCCGTTGATTATACCGAAAATGATGAGGCAGTACTAAAAGATTTCCTAGAACAAGGTAGTGAAATATTAGAAAAATCGGGCTGTACTGATATTCGCACGATGGATAGTGGACAAGCCCCCGGCCTAGACATCCACGAAATGGGCGGAGTACGCATGGGGCATGACCCCAAAACCTCGCTGCTCAACAAGTGGAACCAGTTACATGTCTGTAAGAATGTATTTGTTACCGATGGAGCCTGTATGACCTCGGTCGGCAATCAAAATCCTTCCCTTACCTTCATGGCGTTGACTGTCCGAGCCGTAGACCACGCAACCAAAGAGATAAATCGGCAGAATTTGTAATTAACCGTTCGCTTTCGAACACTTTTGCTCGCTTGCGAACAATAGGCTACTCGCAAATCACTGTTGGAAGCCTTGCAGAGGACTTTTTTGCCTTGGCACAGCAATTGAACTTGCTTTGATACAAACTTATGTTACTCAAACTCTTTCGTGCTATGCGACTACTTTGCTTACCTATTATTTTATTTGCTCTTTCTGCTTTAGCTACCGCTGGAATTGCCCAGCAGCGCGTTGATGCCGATGAGGTTATCCGTCAAATTAATGAAGGGCAAACCGTCACTTATCAAGATGTAGAAATCTCCGGCGATCTGGACTTAACTAACTTGGATACTCGCGAACGTACTGAGTCGTCGGAAGGATGGTTTGGCTTCGGCAACAATGATACTTACGAAAGTGTAGTAGAGGCATCTATTAGCTTTATCAATTGCACTTTTTTGGGCGATGTAATCGCGTATTACCACGACGATCGGGAAGAAGATACATTCATCGCCCACTTTGAAGGTGACGTGGTGTTCCGCAAATGCACCTTTCGCGAAGGTAGTGAGTTCAAATACTCTGAATTCGCCGGTGAATCTGACTTCTCTGGTTCCGTTTTCGAGGAAGAAGCTAATTTTAAGTACGCCGAGTTTTCTGAGGCTCCTTCTTTCGCCCAATCGGTATTTAGTGATGAAGCTAACTTTAAGTACGCCGAATTTCCCGAAGAAACTAACTTTACAGCAGTAGTTTTTGATGATGAAGCTGATTTTAAGTATGCTGAATTTCCTCGTGGTGCTTCTTTTAAGGAAGCCGTTTTTAACAATCTAGCCAATTTTAAATACGCCAAGTTCCGCACCCCACTCAATATGCAAAATGTATCGTTCAACGGCGACGAAGACTTTAAGTATACCAAAGTAGATGGGCGTAGTTTTACGTCTTATCTGCTCAATAATCGCTAACCTTATCCCGAAACAACATTTACCCTCACAAAAAGCGTAGTCGTATTGGCTACGCTTTTTTATTGGGCTACAAATCCATCTTTGATAATAGTACTTTACCAATTCTATCCGTCGTAGCTCCGGCTATGCCGCCAAAAATTGGTGCACCCCATAGCCAAATCCCGGATTTCTGCCCCCAAAAATAAAATCCAAAAGTACTCTCAGTTCGCACCAATTAATTTATACTTTGCATCAAAGTCTGAATAATTATGAATGAGATTAACCGGGTATGCGTGTACTGCGCTTCCAGTGCAAAAATTGACCAAAAATACTTTGATGCTACCGAACGATTGGGTAAACAGCTAGTGACAAACCAAATAGAGGTTGTCTACGGCGGGGGCGCGGTAGGACTAATGGGAAAACTGGCCGATACGGTGCTAGAACACGACGGTGAAGTAATTGGCATTATGCCGCAATTTATGCGTAATGTGGAGCTGCATCATAAAAAAGTATCCCGCTTTCACTTTGTAGCCGATATGCACGAACGCAAAAAACGCTTTCTGGACGGAGTAGATGGACTGATTGCCCTACCCGGCGGGTGCGGTACCCTGGAAGAACTGATGGAAGTTCTAACCTTGAAGCGATTGGGTATCTTGACTCAGCCAATCGTGATTCTTAATACTGACGGCTTTTACGACCCGCTGGAAACGATGCTGGAACGCTGCATTGACGAAAACTTTATGGCGCAGGAACACCGCAATATGTGGACTTTCGTTCGTGAACCAGAAGAGATACTGAATGCTTTACGCGAAGCCCCGCCTTGGAGTAAAGATGCTATCCAGTTCGCTACTTTCAAGGAATAGTTTTTTATTTGAAATTCCTCGTTGATTTCTAAGAAGTCAGTAAGTTAGTTCTCCAACTACCTGTTAAACACCTGGTAAACTTGACAGTTGGTTGCTGCAAAACCATTGCAGTAATTATGAACAAGTTTATTCAGAATTTTAAGGAGTTTGCGGTAAAGGGTAACGTCGTTGACCTAGCCGTTGGTATCATCATCGGAGCCGCATTTAACAAGATTGTATCCACCCTAGTAGAGAAGGTGATTATGCCTCCGTTTGGGTTGCTGTTTGGCAATGCTCATTTTAATCAATATGAGTGGATACTTCGCCCGCGTGAATTGAATCCGAACGGAGATGTAATTCAAGAACAGGTAGCTATTGGCTACGGAGCCTTAGTGCAGGTCACCTTCGATTTTCTGATTATAGCTTTATCTATTTTCGTCGTGATTCGTCTTATCAATTCTCTAAAGCGCAAAGCTGAAGATGAGAACGAAAAAAGCGTACCAACCCCCAAAGACATTCAACTATTAGCTGAGATCCGTGATTTAATGAAAAAACAAGCTGCCGTTGAGTAGAAGATTATTCTAACCCGATACTATCGCATACTTTTAAAGGCACTGATTAAGCCATTGGTAGAAGCATCGTGGGAAGTTACGGTACTGTCGCCCTCCAATTCGGGTAGAATCTTTTTAGCCAGTTGCTTACCAAGCTCTACGCCCCACTGGTCAAAGGAAAATATGTTCCAGATTACCCCCTGCACAAAGATTTTGTGTTCGTACATGGCAAGCAGTGCGCCCAGTGTACGGGGCGTGAGCTTCTCAAACAAGATAGAATTCGTCGGTCTATTGCCCTGAAAGGTTTTGAACGGAGCTAGCTTTCCAATTTCTTCCTCAGATTTCCCTTGGTCACGTAGTTCCTCCGCGGCTTCCTCTTCGGTTTTACCCATCATCAGTGCTTCAGTCTGAGCAAAGAAGTTTGCCAGCAGCTTCGCGTGGTGGTCACCGATGGGATTCTGACTCTTAGCCGGGGCCAGAAAATCACAGGGAATTAGTTTCGTGCCTTGGTGAATTAATTGATAGAATGCATGTTGGCCATTCGTACCCGGTTCGCCCCAAATAACCGGACCTGTCTGATAGCCTACCGGGTCACCGTCACGGTCAACGTACTTACCATTACTCTCCATATTGCCTTGCTGGAAGTAGGCGGCAAAGCGGTGCATGTATTGATCGTAGGGTAGAATTGCTTCGGTTTCCGCCCCGAAGAAGTTATTATACCAAATACCAATCAGAGCCAAAGTTACTGGAATATTCTTCTCAGGAACCGTGTTGCGAAAATGCTGATCCATTGCGTGACCTCCGGCTAATAACTCCTCAAAGTTTTCAAAGCCAATAGAGCAAGCAATCGTCAGACCAATAGCTGACCATAAGGAATACCGTCCGCCGACCCAATCCCAGAAGCCGAACATATTCTCGGGGTCAATCCCAAACCTCTCTACCTCTTCGCGATTAGTAGAAAGTGCTACAAAATGTTTCTTAACCGCTTCTTCATCATTCGCTTGCGCCAAAAACCAATCCTTCGCCGAGTTAGCGTTCGTCATGGTCTCCTGAGTAGTGAATGTCTTGGAAGCGATGACGAACAGCGTTGTTTCCGGGTTTAGCGGCTTGAGTACTTCGCTGATATGCGTACCATCTACGTTAGAAACATAATGTACGTCAATATGCTCTTTCTTGTAGGGTTTCAGCGCTTCGGTAACCATTACTGGCCCTAAGTCGGAGCCACCGATACCAATATTGACAATATCGCGAATGGGTTTACCTCTAAAGCCTTTCCACTCGCCACTAATAATCTTTTCCGAAAAACTTTTCATTCTATCTAGCACTTCATTCACATCGGGCATTACGTCTTCGCCATCAACGTGGATAGGATCGTTAGAATGGTTGCGTAAGGCAACGTGTAGTACTGCTCGGTCTTCAGTTTGATTAATAGCTTTTCCGCTAAACATCGCCTCAATAGCATCCGGTAGTTTACACTCTTCGGCCAAATCCAGCAGCAATTTATGCGTTTCTTCGGTAATCCGGTTTTTGGAAAAATCAACCAGCGTATCTTCAAACTTGAGCGAGAAACGGGAAAATCGTTGAGCATCTTCCTGAAAGAGCGTTCGCATATGTACGTCTTTCATTTGACGAAAATGCTCATTGAGAGCTGACCAAGCCCGGGTAGTGGTGGGATTTATGGTGGGTAGCATAGTGTTTTTATTTTGGGATTGAACCTACTAAAATTGCGAATATAAAAAAACGAATGACGAAAACTTCTCAACAGCAAACCGGACAACGGGGTGAAGACATCGCACTTAATTATCTAAACCAGCAAGGCTTTACTTTAGTTAAGCGAAATTTTCGCTACCGCCGAGCTGAGGTTGATTTGATCGTGCAAAAAGATAAATTACTGGTATTCGTAGAAGTAAAAACCCGCCACGATACCAGCTTTGGCTTTCCCGAAACATTTGTCAAACCCGAACAAACTGAGTTGATCGTCGCTGCGGCTGACCACTATGTTCAAGAGAATAATTGGGAAGGAATGATTCGCTTTGATATTGTAGCAATTACTTTACTGCCTGACTTAGAGATCGAGCACTTTGAGGATGCTTTTTACTAACATATAGATACAGTAGGGCCCATAGGATGTAATTATTAGGGTAAAAGAGATAACCATGTAGGCACACAGGGCATAGTAGTTGGGCTGATGATTGAATGACAAAAGCTGAACTTAAGGAGCATACGTATAACATTCTTAGTGTAGCGATTGAGGTGCATAAACAGTTAGGTCCTGGCTTATTGGAAAGTGTTTATCACCGTTGCATGGAACAGGAAATGATACTTCGCCGCTATCCGTTTCAGAGTGAATTAATTGTTCCGGTTACTTATAAGGGGTTGGATTTACATACCGGGTTACGCTGTGACTTTCTGTTTGCTGACTGTATTGTGATTGAACTGAAATCTGTACAAGCTATGGCTCCCGTTTTCGGTGCTCAGTTGATGACCTACATGAAACTCTTACAAGTACCCAAAGGCATTTTAATCAACTTCAATGTCACCAATATTTTCAAAGAAGGCCAAAAAACTTTCGTAAACGACCTATTTCGCGATTTGCCCAACTAACAGTCTATGTGTCCTACTGTGCCTATGTGGTTATCTCGCTAAGTCACATAGAACCTCACAATACAAATTTCAACACAAAAAGACCCGCTAGTAAATAAAGTACAATCGGTATCTCACTAAACTTTCCTTTCACCACTTTAATCAATACATAAAAGATAATTCCGGCGGCAATCCCGTTGGCAATACTGTAAGTAAAGGGCATCAGCACCATTGTTAAAAAAGCGGGAAGAGCTTCATCAAAATTGTTAAAGTTTATCTTTTGAATGGATTGCATCATGAGCATTCCGACAAGAATCAAGGCCGGAGCAGTAGCTGCTGCTGGAACCATGCCGGCTAAAGGAGCTAGAAAGATAGAAAGTAAAAACAGAATGGCTACTACTAGTGCGGTAAGCCCGGTTCTTCCTCCGGCCACTATTCCGGCATTGCTTTCAATGTAGGTCGTCACAGTAGAGGTACCCAACAACGCTCCGAACGTAGTAGCCAGGGCATCAGCCAGCAATGATCGTTTCATACGAGGTAAGTTGCCCTTTTCATCTAAAAAACCAGCTTTGTCAGCGGTACCAATCAGCGTCCCAATGGTATCGAACAGATCCACCATTGAAAAGGAAATTATTACTACCAGCAGCGTAGCAATTACTTGTCCTAAGCTACGATTCTCAGTACTGAATAATCCGGCAAAATCTAGTTGGAACCAAGTTTTAGAAAGACTGACATCCGCCATACTCATGCTCTCTGGAAGTTGAGTAATCCCAAATAGTAAGCCTACTACTGTAGTAAGAATAATACTAAATAAAATTCCTCCGGGAACTTTCAGTGCGTACAGTATACCAATAATAATCAAACCAATACAGGCGACCAGTACCGACGGCGAACCCAGATTGCCCATCTCCAGAATTTGGGGTGGGGCTTGCTGAATCTGCTCAATGAGTGCGCCCACTTCCAAGGTTTCAGCTCCTAAGATAATGTCAATAATGGGACCCTGATTCATCCGAACAATTCCCGCATTATTTAGCCCAATTAGCGTTATGAACAGGCCAATACCTGCCGGAATAGCGTAGCGCACTGCTGCTGGTAACGCTCGCACAATTGCCGAACGGGCTCCGGTAACTGTCAGAATGATAAAGAACACTCCCGAAATGAAAACAATGGCCAATCCCTGCTGCCAGGTAAAGCCATTTTGCAGCACTACGGTAAAGGCAAAGAAGGCATTCAATCCCATGCCGGGGGCTTGGGCAAATGGGTAGTTCGCAACCAACGCCATCATCAGCGTGCCTACTGCGGCGGCTACACAGGTAGCAATTAATACTCCATTAAAATCCATCCCAGCCTGCTGTAAAATGCTGGGATTCACGAAGATAATATAGGCCATCGTGAAGAAAGTCGTCAGTCCGGCGACTACTTCAGTACGTACGGTGGTTTGGTTTTCCCGTAGCTTAAATAAGTCCATAGTTAGGTAGTAGTAGGCTTGGTTAGGCTGCCAAAAATATCACTTCCTATCCTAATTGCTAGTAACCCGAAGTGAAATGATTTAAGTAAGACTTGGTTGTACGATTATTGTAAACGGTTAACAATGTACAGTTAGCAGTGTACAATGAACAACGAAGGAAACACAAAATGCAGTTGTCTACTGTATTCTATTCTTTGTTGTATTGCTAATTGCCCTCTGCACATTGTTAATTGCTAATTGTTCACTGTACATTGCACATTGTTAATTGCTTGCGACCTATGAGATACACTTTTTTTCTATTTTTGATCTGCTGTTATTTCAATGCCAATTCTCAAAGCGAACACGAAAAGCTAGAGGGTAATCTGAATTCATCGGCTAACGAAGCTGCTCCAGTACTTAGTCCCGATGGGAAAACGCTATATTTCGTTCGGCAGTACCATCCACAAAACGTAGGTGGTGTTACCGACCCCGGTGATATTTGGTACAGCGATTTACAAGCCAATGGTCAGTGGGGAGAAGCTACACACGGAGGAACATCCATTAATAATCGTTTCTACAACGGAATTATTGGTTTTGCTAATGAGCAAACGGCTTACATTCATGGGCACTATCTAGATGGAAATAAGAGGCCGACTACTCAGGGAATTTCTATGACCAGTGGTCAAAAGAATCAGTGGAATACTCCTGAAGCCGTGAAGATTCCGTATTACTACACCAAGTCTAAACACCAGAGTGGTTCGTTACACGCTAGTGGTCAAATTATGCTCTCGACTTTGCAGTCTTATGATTCACGGGGAGCCGAGGACTTATACGTTCTGTTTAGACAAAGTGATGGTTCTTGGTCGGAGCCGAAGAATTTAGGTAACGACGTGAATACGGCGTACCAGGAGATGACTCCCTTTTTAGCACCCGATGGGAAAACCCTATTTTTTGCTAGCAATGGTTACGAGGGCTTTGGCAGCAGGGATATTTTTATGTCAGTTCGGCTAGACGATTCCTGGCGCAGTTGGTCGAACCCTAAGAATCTAGGAGCATCCGTGAATACTCCCGGTACTGAACTGTACTATGGCATTCCCCAAAACAGCGATTATGCCTATTTATCGTCTACTCAAAATAGCGATGGTATGGCTGATGTTGTGAAAGTCAGAGTTAATCCTGAAGACGAAGAAATATTGGCCGAAGCCGATTCTGCACTGGATATTCCCGAAGAAAAACCACTACCTAATCCCCCACTTGTAGCTGAAAATACTGCTGATTCTGAACCAGAAGAAGTAGTTGAGGAAGTTCCAGAAGAGCCCGATGTACCAATGATTACTATTACGGGTAAAGTGATTAACACAAAAGCCCAACAGCCATTAAACGCTGAGCTAGTAGTCCAATCAGTTCGCAACGACACTACTTTAGTCGAGACTGTACAGACCGATGCCCAAGGTGTATTTAGCGTTTCGTTACCATTGGACGATAACTACGAATTATCCGTAGCAGCGGAAGGGTTCATTCGCCAGCGAGATAAAATTTTATTGGCTGCAACTTCAGAAGCAAACACACTGGAACGCAATTACCAGCTTACTCCCATTGAAGTAGGTTCCACGGTTAATTTAGAAAACGTACTATTCGACCGAGGTACCGCCGATATGCTGCCCGGTTCTAGCGAACGACTAGATGAAGTAGTTAACTTTCTAGACGAAAATCCCGAAGTAGCCATTGAAGTAGGTGGCCACACCGACAACCGAGGCCGAGCCGATCTAAATCTAGAGCTATCCAGCCAGCGAGCCGAAGCGGTTCGGGAGTACTTGATTCAACAAGGCGCCGATACTGATCGGGTGACCGCCAAAGGCTACGGAGGCACCCAACCCATCGCCAGCAACGCCATTGAAGAAGAACGCCGCAAAAACCGCCGCGTAGATTTTACGATTGTGAGGAAGTAGAATGCGGATACACATCATATCAGAATTAGAATAGAAAGAACACTTATGGCAACCTGGCCACATACCAAGATTGAGCGTTGGACTGATTTCACAAGATTTATTGATTCTATCAATACTGAGAGCAGCTACTTATCTCACTGGGCCTTTCGCGGCCAATCCAATTCTAGTTGGACCTTAAAACCCTCGATTTCGCGGCTACTCGAGAGTCATTGCATAGAACAAGAACTTGGCAATAAATTTGAACAAACAGTTTTTCGTGAGTTCATCTCAAAGGCACACCTCTACGAAGATTTTGGAGTTCGGCACTTTGAAAGTGGAAATACATTTGTCACCTTCACAATAATGCAACACTATGGTTGCCCAACCAGATTATTAGACTGGACAACTTCACCTTATATTGCATTGTACTTCGCAGTTAATAGCAGCTTTTCAAGTGACGGCGCTGTGTACCTATTTAACCAGACAGCTTTAAACGATGCGAATAAAAATGAAAGATTTGATAATGGAGATGAAATTTTCTCCAATGACGAAGAGAGTGATCATATTCAAACCTTCATGACAGCCTTTGCTACAAAAAGATTAAATTCTCAGCAAGGCATCTTTAGTATTGGTGCAAACATTGATAAAGACCACGAAGAGTTAATCTATAAGTCTCTAATCAACAAAAACACTATCGGACAATCATTTTTTGCTAAGCTAATAATTAACAAAAAGCTAAAAGTTGAATTTCTAGCAAAACTAAGAACTATGAATGTCCGAGCGGATCAATTGTATCCAGATATATACGGGTTCTCATCTTCTTTAAAAGACTTATTAGAAATCAGAGGTTGGGAAAAGAAACTGAGCTAATATTTTTTTTTGATTCTATTGAAGTCTCCAATTCTATCTTTTGCATAATAGCTCAAACCTTTCCACCAAGCAAAAAAATAGCAAGCCAGATTACTCCAGCCTGCTATTACAATTATTTACAAAATCGTTTTTACATCATTCCACCAACTTTGGCAATCAGGTCGGCTGAGCGAGCGGAGTAACCAGCTTCGTTGTCATACCAGCCCAAAATTTTCACCAAACTTCCGTTAGTATTAGTTGAGTCAGCATCAAAGATGCAAGAGTACGGGTTACCGATAATGTCCGAAGAAACTAGTGGGTCTTCAGTGTACTCCAAAATACCTTTCAGTGGGCCTTCCGCCGCTTCCTTCATAGCCGCGTTTACTTCTTCTTTGGTCGTTTCTTTACTTACTAAGCAAGTAAGGTCAGTTAATGAACCCGTAACAGTCGGTACGCGCACCGCGTTTCCATCCAGTTTACCTTTCAAATCAGGTAATACCAACCCTACCGCTTTCGCAGCTCCGGTAGTGGTCGGAACTATGTTGATGGCTGCGGCCCGAGCCCGACGTAAATCGCTGTGGGGCGCATCTTGCAAACGTTGGTCAGCGGTGTAAGCGTGAATAGTGGTAATAAAACCTTTCTCAATGGTAAACTTCTCATGAATGATCTTAGCCATTGGCGCTAAGCAGTTGGTAGTACAAGAAGCATTGGAAAGAATATCCGCTTCTCCTGTCAACGAATCATCATTTACGCCTAGTACTACGGTTTTAATGCCTCCTTTGGCAGGAGCGGAGATAATTACTTTCTTGGCTCCGGCAGTAAGGTGTTTACCTGCTCCGGCTTCGTCGCGGAATATTCCGGTAGACTCCAGTACAATGTCTACTTCATGCTTTGACCAAGGGAGTTTTTCCGGATCGCGCTCAGCGTACACTGAAATTCGCTTTCCATTTACCGTAAGTGATTCACCATCGGCAGTTACTTCACCGGGGAAGCGACCGTGGGCTGAATCGTACTTAAGTAGGTGAGCTAGGGTTTCGTTATCAGTTAGATCATTAATCGCTACCACTTCCACATCTTCGTTGTTCAGTAGGTTGCGGAAGGTTAGGCGTCCTATTCGTCCAAATCCGTTAATAGCAACTTTCATAGTTGATGGTTATTTAAATAAATGAATAATCGGGTAAATAAATTTTTGTGAAGTAACTTCGTTCAGAGCCTACAAAAAATTATACTAAGTTTGGGAAAACTTGTTGTCTCAATTGCGTGTTAGAGAAGCGAAATTAGGAAATAAAGCAGATATATGGCAGCGCATCGCAAATTTTGTCAGTTTTTTTGATAATCTAAGAAGCTCCTTCTATATTTGCACTCTCAAAAAATTAGCTGCTCCGTTCGTCTAGGGGTTAGGACGCCAGGTTTTCATCCTGGTAACAGGGGTTCGATTCCCCTACGGAGTACTATTTTATTGTTTAACTTTCCCACTGCTTGCACAGTGACGCTCCGTTCGTCTAGGGGTTAGGACGCCAGGTTTTCATCCTGGTAACAGGGGTTCGATTCCCCTACGGAGTACCTTTCTTTTTCCCTTCCACCTTCGGGTGGGAGGGTTTTTTATTTTAGAAAAAATCGGCATTTCTTACGTATGTAATAGCTCACCCTATTGCACACCCTCACCTTCTATCAAACCAAATAGTTATTCATAACTTTGTTTACCCCCAATCAGCAACTATGATTAGCTTTGAATAGTAAGGTGCCCTTTAACTGGAGTCTTCTATGGTGGCGAAAGCCAGCGATAATGCTTATTGTAGTATTATCAACAGTATACACTTCTTCAGCCGTTCCTACGCTAGATATTGCTTATTACCGTGATACTACCAATCAGCTAACCCTTCAAGAAATAACGGACACTTCCTTTGCTCCTCATTTTCAGACAGCCTCGTCACCCCAGCTTAATTTTGGCATGTCTCCCGACACTTATTGGATGAGAATTAAAATCAGGAGTAGTGATACAGAGGTAAGATCATGGTACATAACGATAGGTTACCCACTATTAGATACAATATATTTCTATCAATCTACCCCCCAAGGGGTTGAACTGCTATATTCAGCGGGTGATAAGTTAATATCTGACCAGATTATTGATTACCGTCAACCACTGTTTCCGATTACACTCAGTGATTCATTACCAAATACCTATTATCTTAAAGTACGAACCCAAGGCACTACCCAAATCCCTCTTAAAATACACGCTCAAGACGACATGCTCTCTACCATAGTTCGCTCGGAGCTACTTGAGGGCCTCTTCTATGGTGCTATGCTACTGATGGTAATGTACAATTTATTTTTGTTCGCATCTTTACGAGAAAAAAGTTATCTGTTCTATTGCCTATTCGTAGCTGGTAATACCTTCGTTCTAGCAAACCTTCAGGGACAACTAACTATCCACTTTTTTCAACCAAGTGAGTGGTACGATCATTTTTCTGTTTCCAGCTTTTTTTTCACTGTTTTCTGGGCCTTGGTGTTTGGTATATCTTTTTTACAGGTTCGCCGATATGCCCCCCAAATGTATATTGCTTTGCTTGTATCGGTAATTATTAGTGGTATAGGTTTCCTGGCATCCTATATCTTACCGTATTACCTAAGCGCTAGATTAATTGTAGGTTTAGTCGCATTTACCCCATTGGTTTTATGGTGGACGGGCGTAACCGCTTGGAGAAATGGTAATACTTCCGCTCGCTTCTTCGTATTTGCCTGGTCACTGTATCTGCTAGCAGTCATATTTATTAGCTTTAGAAATTTAGGGTTGATTGACGATCAAGTTCACTTAGAAAATATTATTCAAATAGGAGCTGTAACGGAGGCGCTTCTCCTTTCTATAGCTTTAGCCGATAAAATAAACCTATTCCGGGCTGAGAAAATTGATGCCCAGCAAAGAGCACTACAAGTATCGTTAGAAAATGAGCAAATTATACGGAATCAGAATCAGGTACTAGAAGACCGCATTCAGGAGCGTACCAGCGAAATACTAGAACAAAACGAAGAGCTGCACCAGCAACAAGAAGTGATTGAAGAACTAAACCGACAGCTCGTTCTATACAGCGAGAACCTGGAAAATGAAGTATCAGCCCGAACAGTAGAGCTTACCAAAGCGAATAAGCGGTTAGTGCAGCAAAATAGCCGACTTGATCGATTTGCCTATATCGTTTCTCACAACTTACGTGGCCCAATTGCCCGAATACAGGGAATGATAACTATTTTAGATAAAAATAACCTTACTGCTTACAATCTTAACTGCTTCAGCCATTTAGAAAAAACTGCCGATAGGCTCGATGCAGTTATCAAAGACTTGAACCAAATTCTTATTTATAAAAACAGCACTGATTATCAGTCAGCACGCGTTCCACTTAGGGCAACGATAAAGAAAGTGCTGAAAGAGATGCAAGCTACGCTCGTTGAGGAGAAAGTAACGGTTCATAACAACGTAGGCTCAACAATTGCGGTCTTGGCTATTGAGTCATACCTCAAGAAGGTAGTTGAACAACTGCTTAGCAATGCCATACAATACCGCTCAGAAGAAAGGCCGATTGAGATTGAGTTCGATGCTTACCCCCAAGGTAACCAAATTGTATTTTGTATCTCAGATAACGGTATGGGTATCGATTTGGAGAAACACCAAGACAAAGTTTTTGGTTTGTATCAGCAGTTTCACCTTCAGCAAGAAGGACGAGGTGTTGGATTATATCTAGCCAAAACCCAAATTGAAACGATGGGTGGACAAATTGGGGTGAGCAGCACCGTTGGGGAAGGAACTATTTTTAGAATACACCTAGATACATCTACCTCGAACCAGGAGGTAGCTCAGGAAGAACGTTCTGATTTCTGAATCGATAAGACTGCTTCCAGGTTATAACTTTATTGTGTTTACAGAGCTTTTATTGATAGTTTGGCTTAAAAAATAGTCTGTATTACGCTATCTTTAGTCAAACAATACACACTTTACTAACCTACTAAACTTTTTGAACTATGCGCTGGCAAGGCAGAAGACAAAGCACGAATGTTGAAGACCGACGAGGCAGTCGGGGAGCAGGAAAGAGAGTCGCCATCGGTGGTGGTCTGGGGACTGTTATTTTGTTAGTAATCGCTCTGCTCTTCGGCGGCGATTTTACTGATTTACTTCAGGTAGACGCGGGCGGAAGTATGCCCACCTCACAGACTACTACTTCTACCAGTCCGGAAGAAGATCAATTAGCTGAATTTGTAAAGGTGGTGCTAGCCGATACCGAAGATGTCTGGAACAAACTTTTTCAGCAGCAAGGACAGCATTATCAGGAACCTGTACTTGTGTTGTTTACCGGACAAGTGCAGTCTGCTTGCGGCTTTGCCCAAGCCGCAACTGGCCCATTTTATTGTCCAGCGGATAATAAAGTATACATCGATTTAAGTTTTCAGCAAACGCTAAGTCAGCGGCTAGGTGCCCACGGCGATTTTGCCATGGCTTACGTAATTGCTCACGAAGTGGGACATCACATTCAGAACCTGCTGGGTATTAGTCGTCAGGTACAATCGCAGCGAGGTCGGATTAGCCAAGCGGAGTATAATCGCTTGTCAGTGAAACTAGAGTTACAGGCTGATTTTCTGGCCGGAGTTTGGGCGCACCACGCCGACCGTATGTTTGATATTCTTGAGCAAGGCGATATTGAAGAAGCTCTCCGCGCAGCAAATGCGATTGGCGATGATCGCTTGCAAAAACAGTCCCAGGGCTACGTAGTACCCGATGCTTTCACCCACGGTACTTCCGAGCAACGGATGCGCTGGTTCCGCAGGGGCTACGAAACCGGTGACCTGTCGCAGGGCGATACTTTTGAGGCTGAGGTGTTGTGAAAATTTTTCTTTGAACTACGGCTCAGCCGATAGAAAGTCCATTAATTTCTTTCTTGACAGCGGTTTGCTGATAAATTCACTAACACTCGCCCGCTCCAAGGCTTCGCGTTGGTCTTTTTCTCGCACCGAACTGGTAAGTACAACAATTTTTGTGTTTAGTTGACGGTAGTTAATCTCTTTTTCAAAAATTCTCAGAAACTCAATGCCGTTCAGATCAGGCATGTTAAGATCCAGCAAAATGTACCGAGGAAATGAGTCAGGATGAGAAGCTTGCTCTTTTAACCACTGTAACGCTTTGTTTGGGTCATTTTCTGTAACAAACTGATCTACGTAAGGCGTTTTCTCGACCAATAACCGATAGATCTCCAGCGTATCATTATCATCATCGATCATCAGTACCATACTTTAGGTCAGATTAGAGAGCGAATTTAATCGTTAGGTATATAGTGGCATGTTAGCTTTTTTTTGACTATTGTCTCAATTTATTAGTATAATTTTTATCTGAAGAGCTTTCCAGATATTGGCTAACCACCGTGAATAATTATACCAATCGTTAACACAATTGTTCTACATTGCATGTAAAATATCCGCTAGGTAGCTATGTTAGTTACATTCGCTTGGTCTGGCAATGTTTTAGATCCCTCGGCATCCCTACCCTAAATTATAGTGTTTTGGGTTCCTGAAAACTTCGTATTTTAGGGATTCAAGTAATACTGTAAACCATTAATCTACATGACCAAGCAAAGAAAAATCTCTCTATCGGAAGCAGAAATGCCAGAAAGCTGGTACAATATTGTGGCCGATATGCCGAACAAACCGCTGCCTCCACTACATCCTCAGACCCAAGAACCCATTGGCCCGGATGCCTTAGCTCCCCTATTTCCGATGGGGTTAATGCAGCAAGAAGTTACTCCCGAAAAATGGGTAGCCATTCCCGATGAGGTGCGGCATCTGTATTCTTTGTGGCGACCTACTCCTCTTTACCGAGCTTACGGTTTAGAAAAAGTACTAGATACTCCCGCTAAAATTTACTACAAGTACGAAGGAACTAGCCCATCAGGTTCGCATAAGCCAAATACGGCTATTGCCCAAGCGTACTACAATAAGCAGGAAGGGGTAAAGCGTATTACCACTGAAACCGGAGCTGGCCAATGGGGCAGTGCACTTAGCTTTGCCTGTCAACACTTTGGTATTGAGTGCGAAGTGTATATGGTGAAAATAAGTTATCACCAAAAGCCCTATCGCAAGTTGATGATGAATACCTGGGGAGCTAGTGTCATTGCTTCGCCTAGCAATAAAACCCAGGCCGGGCAAAAAGTATTAGCCAATGATCCCGACTCACCAGGTAGCTTAGGTACTGCTATTTCGGAAGCGGTAGAACGCGCCGCTACCGATGAGCATACCAAGTATGCGCTGGGTAGTGTGCTGAACCACGTACTAATGCACCAAACCATTATTGGTCAGGAAGCCGTTCTTCAGATGGAGAAAGCGGGAGATTTGCCCGATGTGGTAGTGGCACCATTTGGCGGCGGTTCTAACTTTGCTGGTATTGCGTTTCCGTTTTTGCGCTATAACCTAGAAGAAGGCAAAAATATCCGCTGTATCGCCAGCGAACCTGCTTCTTGCCCTAAATTAACGAAAGGAATTTTCCGCTACGACTTCGGCGATACCATCGGGATGACTCCGCTCCTACCGATGTATACGCTGGGCCATAATTTTGTACCTGCTCCTATTCACGCGGGTGGTTTGCGCTACCACGGTGCGGGAGTGGTGGTTAGCCAACTACTGAAAGATCAGTTGATTGAAGCGCGATCGCATCAGCAGTTAGAGTGCTTTGAGGCAGGAATTCAGTTCGCTCGAGCCGAAGGCATTATTCCCGCCCCAGAAGCCAATCATGCTATTGCTACCGTTATTGCCGAAGCTGAGCAAGCAAAGAGGGAAGGTAAGTCTAAAATCATATTGTTCAACCTTTGCGGCCACGGTAATTTTGATATGTCTGCCTATGAAGCTTATTTATCGGGCAAATTAACGGAACACGAGCTTACCGATCAGGAAATTCAGCAGGCTATTTCAGGGATTGACACTCCCGAGATTGCTTAAATAATACTAAGCTAGTTACAAGCCACCGTGAGCGGTGGCTTTTTTCTTTAACCAATAACTAACCTAACAATGGAGGATGAATCTCTCGATGAAATCTACTATTTTCTAATGGAGCGATTAATGCGTAAAGCCCGCGAGGTCACTAAGCTTCGGTTTGCCGAATTTGGTAATCCAGTTACGGTGGATCAGTGGATCATTATCAAGAAAATTGCCGAAAAAGAAGGTATTAGTCAACGGGAAGTTTCTGATGAAACTTTTAAAGAACCAGCCGCAATCACTCGTTCATTAGATATTTTGGATAAGAAGGCACTGATTGAAAGAAGAGCGGTAAAAGGCGACCGCCGTAAATACCAGTTGTACCTTACTTCTGGAGGGAAAAAGCTTTACCAGCAACTTCTCCCTGCGGTTATTGACATCCGCCAGACTGGATTACGAGATCTGAGCGAAAATGATAGAACAATGCTAAAAGAATTTCTTCGAAAAATTTATCACAATCTAGAAACTTATTAAAATTTTTACGTATAATTGATATATCAATAGTATATATATCAAATTAAAATCACTATGAATTTACTAATTGCACTAGCACTTGGATTATTAAGCACAACAGAACGCCTCTCACTAATAACTTCCTCCGACCAGGAAGCAGTAGAAGAATGCGTAACCCGATTTGTAAAAGGGGCCGATCAGCAAGATTTGGAAAAGATAGACGCAGCCCTACACAATCACTTTCGGGTAATGCTCCACTCTGACGACAGTGAGGTCCAACTGATTGATAAAAACGCGTATCTAACCCTTATTAAAGAAGAGAAGATTGGTGGTACGCCACGTACATTTAGCATTGAACAAATAGATGTGTACGGCGCAAAGACGGCTAAGATTAAAGCGAAACTTAGCAGTGGAGAAATGAATTTTTACAGCTACTACTCGCTAATTAAAGTGAATGGTAACTGGAAAATAGTTCAAGATTTAGTCCATATAACCACCTCTAACTAGCTTCTATTATGCTCTCATTACTCTTCTTCCTTCAGGGTTTACTTGGTTGGTCAGTCAACCCAGAATTAGCAGCCACTAATAATCCGGTTACAGTAAGCAACATTACTTTTCAGTACCGTTTGCACGCCGACTCGCTGGAAATACAAGTAAGTGCCCCTACTCACGGTTGGGTAGCAGTAGGCTTTCACAATGATGCGAAACTAATTGGCAATGATTTATTGATGTTTTCAGTCATAGATGGAATGGTAGTCTACCAAGAATACATACGCAATTGGAACGATCACCCGGAAGACACAGCCCTCGGGGGAGAAAATAGCATTGATGTTATCGGTTATCTAGAAGATGAGACAAGCACCACGGTAAAATTTAAAATCCCGATTAATTCTGGCGATTCGTTTGATACAATTCACCAACCTAATCGGGATTTTTATCTATTACTAGCCTACTCCGTAGAAGATGACTTCAATCATCATTCTATGGTGCGAAAGCAGATTCCCTATCGATTTATTCCCTAAGAATCTTATTGAGTAGACCGTTTCGGCAGTGGGTTTTCTAATTGAACCGGTTCGGTAGATAAACCGTAGATTTTGGCTACTTCGTAGTAATCGTCGTAGTTAATATCAGTACGCGCATTCGGAGATGCTTCGGAAGGAATCACTACAATTCGCACTACCTCGCCATTGTATACATCCAATTCTGGATCTAAGGTAAATCCTGCCTCAGCGAAAAATAATACGTCGCCCCCCGTAAAATCGTAGCTAATCTGCAGTAAACCCGCATCAGTAAAAAAACTAACGGGCATTGGTCGCCAAACATCAATCAATCCACCATCGGTAGCTTCAGCTTGCTCCCACAGCAGAAACCCTAATACTACATCAGTAGGTAAAATCTCATCCTCAATTGGAAACTCAAAGCCTGCTTGCCAATCGTTCCCGGCATTGAGATCAATAACTCTATCGTAGGTTATCCCCAACAGGCCAGGCTCGCCCGGAGGCCCTTGGGGACCGTCAAATCCACGAGGGCCAACTGGTCCAGGAACATCACTTTCGATACTACAACCGGCTAATAATAGTAATCCTAAAACGTAAGTGAAAATATGATGAGATCGCATAGTATAATTATTTATTGTGATGAATAATTATAACTATGGCAAAAAGAGTGCCTTAATGACCACTCATTTAGGGATTAAAGCAAATATCATCCCTCTTTTGATGCTGTAATCAAAAGATAATACTACTTCTTGAGGTCAGCGTAATCAATAAGTTCAATGCCAAGACGATCAATCGTTTTCTTTACTTCGCTGTTAGTTAGCAGGTCAGTAACCCCCTGACGATCAGCAGCTACATTAGTGTAACCGGTGTGATATACAGCTTGTACTTCGGGGGTATTGTAGGCCGGATGATCTACAAACATATATGTGCCCGATGTTAAGCTTTCCAGCATTGCAATAAAGCTGCTAATTTTTTCTTCGGTCGTTTCTTTTGATCCCTGATAGCGAGCCGGTTTCACCTCCAAATCTTCGGGGAAGATAGCTAATCCGTACTCTTCCGTTAGTTTCCTAACTAATACCTCTACCTGTTCGTCCATGTTGGTGCAACCCATATGCCCGGTTACGTGGGTAAGCTGGGGAATTTCTCGTTTAGCTAGTTCAATTTGAGCTCGGAATTCCTGTTCAATTTCTTCCAGTTTCCAATCTTGGGCGTGAAGTGCCTGATCTTCCCCGTAATTATCATTCGGCCAAATCATCGGATAAAAGTAACCATAGTCATCCGTCAGGCTTGGTGCCAAAGTCAGAGGTTTCCACTTGATATTTTCCCACTCGCTGGTAAGGGTTAAATGAACTCCTACATCCAGGTCAGGGTATTCTTGGAGCATTTTTACCGCCTCGGAAAACCAGGGCGTAGGCACCATCACTTCTACTGAGGTAGTAATACCATTCTTGTAGGTTTTGATAATCGCCTCATTAGCCGCATGGGTAAAGCCCATATCGTCGCTACGAACGATAAGTTGGATTGACTGGGCAGAGCTAGAAAAAGCAAGCAATACAAAGCTCCCTACTATACAAATGGCTTGAGAGAAATAGGTCATACAAATAAGATTGTACCAATATTAACTGATTTGTGCGCTCTCTTAGTAAGACCCTCAGAAAAAATCCCCCTAACTCCCTTTAAAAAAGGGGAATGGATTCAATGCATGTCTATTAGAAGCGCAATACTGACTCGATATTGGTATTAGTCAATAGGTAATGTGTATAGTAAGGTAATTACAAAAAAAGCCACTGCAAAAAATCTACAGCGGCTCTCTATACATCAAATTTTACATCTAATAACCATCGTTTTGGCTTAGATTAGCGTTATTATCAAGTTCCCGTTGGGGAATGGGTTTGAGTAAGTTACGTTCGCCCCAATTCTGATTAGCTAACGCATTACCAAAATCTACGTCGGTAGGAATATTGATAATTCCGGCTCGGTGCCAGCGCACTAAATCATCGTAGCGGTGTACTTCCAGTGCCAATTCTACTCGGCGCTCATGGCGTAGCCACTCGTGCATTTGATCGGCACTGGCCGAAGCCGGACGGTCGGGAAGCAAATCGGCTGGGGCGGTTCCTTCGTAGACAATTTCGTAGTTGTTGCGGGCCCGCTCCCGTACTTGGTTAATCAGTTCAGCCGCCCGGGCTACGTTACCATTGCCCAACAATTCCGCTTCGGCAAGTAAAAGCAGTACATCAGAGTAGCGAATAACCCGCTCGTTATTGGTGGAAATATTAGGCGGAAACCCTTCAGCAGCAAACGGACGAACATATTTAGCGGGAGTAGATCCGGTTACTGACCAAGTAGCCCGGAATACTGTATCAGCATACTGATCACCTTCCTGATAAAAAGTATGAAAGATACGGGGATCATTCGGCTCGAACTCATTCCGTAACGAGCTAGTAATGTGTACTCTACCGTACCCAAACTGGTTACCCCCCGGTGCACACTCTCCTTGATTACAACCCGCCGCCGTAAAGATTTTCCGACCCGTTCCGGCAGCCCCTTCATTAGATACATGGTCGGCTGGTAGCCAAGGGTTAAAGTCGCCCCGGGTCATCTGTATTTCAAAAATGGATTCAGCGTTATTTTCAGCATCCTCACTAAAGTTGTCGCCGTAGTCATCCATTAAGCTATATTGTCCGCCATTTACTACGGCTTGTAAGTTCGTAGCCGCATCCTGATACTTACCGGTTTCACCTAGCCACTGGGCGCGGTAAATTTGGGCTTTTCCCAGCAAAGCCGAAGCAGCGTAGCGAGTGGCTCGCCCGGTGTTATCATCGTTCCAGCTTTCGGGCAGGTTCTCGGCGGCGAAAGCCAAGTCAGCCTCTATGAGATCCCACGCTTCCCTCACCTGGGAGTTTCCTACTCGGGTATCTTCTATGGTAGTAAGCACTTTATCAATTACCGGAACCTCACCAAAATTACGAGCTAGAATAAAATAGAAATAGGCTCGGATAAACCTAGCTTCTCCCTCGAAGCGTGCTTTGTTGGATTCATCAGAAAAGCCATTAGCATTTCCCAACTGATCGATTACCACATTAGCACGCATCACCCCTTTATAACTCTCATCCCACACATTACGGAAGTTGCCATTGGTGGAAAGCCAGTTAAACTCCTCTATATCATTGTTACCTAGCGCATTACGAACATCGTCGTCGGGGTACATAATCGGCTGGAACCATCCTCCCCCATTCTGGTCGTAGTACAGGTTTAAGATGGTAGAATAAGGAGCTAAGGATGCAGCCTCGAAATCTTCTTCGTTATTATAGAAATTTTCGGAGTTGAGTTCACCAATGGGTGATAGATCTAGCTGATCGTTACAGGTAGCGAAGGCTAACATACAAGCTAAGCCAATCGGAATAGACTTTATATACATTCTCATAATCTTATTAATTAAAATCTGGCTTGAACACCTAGTTGGAACATTCTGGTTTGGGGGATATTCCCTCGATCAGTACCCGCCTCAAGTTGACTTCCGGTATTATCCGCCCGGGCATTAAATACTTCAGGATCAGGTCCGGTGTAGGGGGTAATAGTTAATAAATTAGTGGCGGTAACGTAAAAGCGTAAGTTAATTTTATCAGTTACAGTCTCCGGTAAAGTATACCCTAACTGAATATTTCTTAGACGAAGGAAGTCACCATCCTCAATCCACCGATCTGAAAAGCGGTTATTATCATTAGGGTCAGTAGCAACAGCCCGGGGCATGTCGTTACTGGTGTTGGGACCAGTCCAACGGTTCTGGGTAGTGGCTTGCTCAGCGCGAATACCTCCGGTCATTGATTCGGCATCCCTTCTAAACTGGTTGTATAGTTGCACACCTTCTACGCCCTGAAACAGAATTGATAAATCGAAATTTCTGAACCCGGCATTAATATTTAGCCCGTAGAAGAAATCGGGGATTGTTTTACCCAGGTAGGCGCGGTCGTTAGGGTCAATTACACCATCAGATTCGCCCGAGAATAGCTGCCCTTCGGGGGCATCTTCGGAAGCCGGTCCATTAGTATCTACAAAGCGAATATCTCCCGGCTGGGCTCCCTGCGAATTTACATCTTCCAAAGCGTTGGCCGCCTCAGCATCATTTTGGTACAATCCATCCGTTTTGTATCCGTAGAAATAACCAATTGGGAAGCCTACTGCGGTGCGGTAGCCCTCACCTTGAGTGAACTCGCTAATACCGTCGGTTATGCTAACTAACTCATTATTAATAGTAGTTAAGTTACCGCTTACTCCAAGACTAAATCCATTATTAAATACTGTATTGTAGCCTAATTCCAGTTCAATTCCAGTATTTCGTACTTCACCCACGTTGGCTGGGGCATTATTAAACCCAGAAATACGGGGTAAAGGCAAATTAATTAGGAAATCTTTGGTAGTACGCTGATAGTAAGTAGCTAATAAGCTAAGCTTGTCATTGAAGAAGGATACATCAATCCCGGCATCCAAGGTCTCTACCGTTTCCCAAATAATACTTTCATTTACAAAGTTGATTGGTGCCGGGGCCTGAAGGGTATTGTTACCTCCTAAGCCGTAGTCAGGATTAGCCGAAATTCGGAAAATATGCGGGAATGATGTAGTGGCATCATTACCCAGTTGCCCCCAGCTTCCCCGGATTTTAAGGTCAGAAATAAAAGGCACGGTAAAAAAGTCTTCTTCACCTACCCGCCAAGCAGCCGAAAACGAAGGAAATGTACCCCACCGTCGGTTATCTTCCGGGGAGAAGCGGGAAGTACCATCGCGACGAACCGTAGCAGTGAACAAATACTTGTTGCGGAAATCGTAGCTCAATCGGCCAATGTAGCCAACAAACGAGTTTTCACTTGCCCCACCTCCTAAGTCGATAGCATCTTGTCCGTTAGCAACAATTTGGTAGAAGTCGGGGTCGGCACTCAAGAAGTTTTCGGCTCGTCCGCTTAACGATGTGCTGCTAATTTTCTGATACTCGATACCCGCTAAAACATTAATGCTGTGGTCACCGAACGTATTCTCGTAAGTAAGGGTGTTGGTAAAAATTTGACTTACGTTTTCGCTGCGACTATCCCTTCTTTCCTGAGCCCGCTCCAGTCCCATTTCCTGGGCGGTATGGCCTGGGTTCCACTGATCATCTCGTGCCAATATAAGGTCAACGGAAGCCTGGGATTTGAAGGTTAAGCCCGGTATCAGCATAACTTCAGCGAAGACACCGCCTAATAGTCGGGTGTCGCGTTTATAGTAATCCCTGATTTCGTTTAATCCATTCTGGTTACCAATGGTGCCCCCAGCTACATCCAGGTTACCCTCATAACCGTAGCGATTACCAGTTACCGAATTATCAGTATCAAATATTTCGTAAAAGGGAGGCATCTGAGCGGCATTTGCCAGTAGAAAACCATCGCCAGCACTATTCACCCCATGAAAAATATTCTGATGAGAAACGGTAAATGTCTGGCCGAACTTGACGCGGTCGTTTATCCGATAATCACCGTTGGCGCGGAATGAGAAGCGCTCTAAGTCCCACTTATTAACTACCGATTCTTGACCAAAGTAGCCCGCGGATACATAGTAGTTGAGGTTATCGTTCGCTCCGGATACCGATAGATTGTAGTTCTGGATGGGAGCGTTGTTGTTCGTGACATTATCAACCCAAGGGGAATTTATATCACGGTAGCGGCTACCTGGTAGCAAATCGGGGTGCAGCTCCAAAAAGTTTTCGCCTCCGGCCGCAAACCCATTTTGTACATTGTAATTATTCTGGGCGTCTTCTATCAGGGCTATTTGCGCGGCAGTGTTGTTCATGTTGTAGAGTTCGGGTAACTGCTGTACACCGTAGTAGCCATCAAAACTGATGGTAGGTTTACCAAGCTTGCCTCGCTTCGTGGTAATCAGTACAACTCCGTTAGCAGCTCTCACTCCGTATACTGCCGCTGCTGAAGCATCCTTCAGTACCGAAATGCTTTCAATATCATTGGGGTTAATGGTTGAGAGCGGGTTAGTAGTAGGATCACTAGAGTTGCTTCCTACAGGAACTCCGTCGATTACGAATAGCGGCTGGGTATTACCTACGGTACCTATACCACGAATTCGCACGGCAACCCCAGCACCGGGCGTACCGCTAGTGTTGGTAATTTGCACGCCCGATACCCGCCCCTGCAAAGCTTGATCGGCCGAGGCTACGGGCACTTTCTGAATTTCTTCTGCGTCTACCGTACCGATTGATTCAGTGAGTAATTTTCGGCTTTTTTCACCGTAACCAATCACCACAATCTCAGATAGCTGTTCTATACTAGGCGATAAGGCCAAATTGATGACGCTTTGGCCGCCAATGGTTACCTCCTTGGTTTCGTAGCCGATAGAAGAAAAAACTAATATTCGAGCATCGTCAGATATTGACAGGTTATAATTACCTTCGGCATCGGTGATTGTTCCAGTGCTGGTTCCTTTCACTACTATATTGACTCCCGGAATGGGGGAATTATCCGCGAGATCAGTAACACGCCCGGTTATTGGTCTATCCAGAGCGATTGGAGCTACCGCTTGGTTTATGCTTGTTTGGATTTGAAGCATGTTTTTAGTGGGGGAGGTAGAACCTTCCTGTTCGCTAACCTTCCTCCTGTCGAGTTTCTGAAGATCATAAGGCTTATCTTCAGTAATAAAGACCAGTTCTTTGCTGAGCTTTTCGTACTTTAAGCCTAGCGGAGCCAGCAGTTTAGTAAGTGACTCATCTAACGTAGCTGATTGATCCTTTTGATAACGCACATACTTATTACTAATAAGCTTGGCCGCGTAATTAAACCTAACTTGGTACCTCTCTTCGTGTTCTTTAAGCACTACTTTCAGTGCCTGCTGCTTTTCTCCTTGCGAGTAGTAGTTGGAGACGCTAAGAGAATTGTGGTTGAGTGCCACCTTTTGTGCTAACAAAGGGCTTTGTAACAATAGCCAAGTAGCTATCAGCATCAATGTTGGTCTCGGTTGGGATACAAT
Organism: Tunicatimonas pelagia; assembly: GCF_030506325.1. Taxonomy (NCBI): domain Bacteria; kingdom Pseudomonadati; phylum Bacteroidota; class Cytophagia; order Cytophagales; family Catalimonadaceae; genus Tunicatimonas; species Tunicatimonas pelagia. The sequence goes on from NZ_CP120683.1 coordinate 1,464,276, forward strand.
TCTAATCATATTGTTGTTGTTATAGTAAGAATTTTCTACGAATTGATTTTTGACGGTATCTACTTCTTAGCAAAGCTCATTCTTTTGCCTTGCTGCTGTATTGCAAGATCAAACGACCTTTCTAGCATAGGAATTAGCATTTCTATTTCATCGGTCTTAATGTTTCCGGTAAAGCTGTAGTGCTTAATATCTTCCGTTTCAAAAGTGATGGTATAGCCATAGGCATCTTCCAAAATTTGGGCAATTTCCTCTATTGGCATCTCATCAAAAATCAGTTCATGATTTCGCCAAGCCGTGGGTATAGCCGGATTTACCTGCTGAATTTCCCACTCTTGTTTGCTAGCTGAGTAAGCCAGACGGTCACCAGGACTCATGGCAATAGGGGCGGTCTGCTGCTCCAATTGAGGAGTAACACTCACTTTACCAGTGTTCAGCACTACTTCTGAATACTCAGTCCGGTCTTTCACGTTAAATGTAGTGCCCAGCACTTCCACATCCATGTTTTGGCTATGCACTACAAAAGGGAGCCGAACATTACTACTGCTGTTGGCGAGCGGTATATGACGAACATCAAAAAACGCCTCTCCTTCTAACCAAACCTCCCGCACTTCGGTAGTATCCCAGTTTGAGGCAAAGTGAATCGATGAGTTTGCGTTTAAGGTCACCAACGACCCATCCGGTAACACAATCTCTTGGGTTTCTCCGTAAGCAGTACGGTAACTACTATTGGTACTGAAGTAATACCAAGAAAAAAGAACGCTGGCAGCTAGTAAAACTGCCACTGAGGCGGCTACTTTACTTCTAAGCTGATGGCTTAGTACCTTATGTTCTCGAGTGCTCTCTTCCAACACAGGCTTTACTTTTGCCCATACCTGCTGTTGTAATTCCGAAGGAGCAGTATCAGCTTTAAGATGTAAGTTTAGCAGTAGTTGCTTGGCCTGACTAACTGTATGCTTATGTTCCGGGTGGTTTCTAATCCATCGGCTCCAATGCTCATCGGCTTCGGGAGATGGATGCAATACCCAGCGTTGGAAGGATTCGTCGGCAGCTAGACTCTCTACCGATATTTTTTGGTTGGCCATAGTAGGTGCGTTCTACTATTACTAAGGCAGACTATTACATAATCTCGTCGGGTTCAGAAAACTTTTTTCTGTTTTTACAAAATGAGTAACAAAAAGAGGATTACATTACTATTTCTTTAAAAAAAGGAATGAGAATTAACGACAAAAAATAGTACAAGAGCCGAAGATGTTAACTCATTGTAATTGCCACTATCTTTAATATTTTTTCGCAAAGCTTTCAGTGCTTTGTACATATAATCGTACGCCTGAGCCGATGAGATACCCATCACTTCGCTGATTTCGGCGTAGGTTAACCCGTCGTAAAACTTTAGGTAGATCACTTCGCGTTGCTTCTCGGTTAATTGAGCCAAGGCTTGCTCCAGATGATTGAGCTGCTCAGCAGTATGCTGTTGCTGAATAAGGTGAGCTTCGTGCGATAAGCATACTAAGAAGGGAATTTGGATACTTGACTGCTCCGCCTTTTCTTTCTTTGCCAAGTTGCGTAGCAATGCCCGCCGAAAAGATTTATACAAGTAGTTTCTAATCTGATTAGTAGAACCCAACCGCTTTCGTCGCTGCCAAAGTTCGGTGAATAGCTGCTGAAGGGTATCGCCAATTATTGCATCATCACTGCTGAACTTGCGTCCGTAGTTGTAAAGGGGCTGAAAGTACGCTTGATAAATGTAGGCGAAAGCCGCCTGATTTCCACTTTTGAATGCATTCCAGGTTTTTGTATCATCAATATGGAGGAAGCGGCTTTGCAAAGAAAGTAGATTAAGGGTGCGACTTTAGATTAGGCGATCAAATCGAACCTAATAGTAACCATTATTAATAATATAGCAAAATATTCACTAAAAAGACGAATCCTATTTGAAGATATGTATCAGACTTACCCGTAAGTTGCACCAGTTACTAGTCAGAGCAGTACGGCATCTGATATAAACTCCGGTTATCATTTTTATATTCGCGCTATGGCTTTAGATGATTCATCTCGTCGCACCTTTTTACAACAAGTTAGTTTAGGCTCTTCTTTACTTCTTGGGAGTTGGCCTTCTGGTTCTAAACCGCTCTTCTCACCCAATGCTGAGTTGTATCCTACCCTCGCTTCTTTTCAGAACGAAGCCGGTGATTACCTAATTAACGTTAGCGTTCGGTGTAAGCAATTGCTGCCCAACGGTATCGCGGCCTCCCTAGAAGTTAGGAACGGCAGCATTCAGCAAGTCAAATCTTACTTTATGCCGATTCAGAATCAGCAATTTACGTCCAATAAGCTGTCTTGGCAAATACCCGGATTAACTGCTTACCCTTACGTAATGGTCTGCTGGATACGACCTGATGACCAGACTGAGCTACATATTCAAATCGATAGAAAAACGACTATTTCATTGCCCGAACTATTTGCTCAGCAAGGGCTAGAGTACGCTACTGATGCATTGGATGTATCAGTTGGTTTACTGGGGTCGCAGGAGATTGGTACTGTTGACCAGTCTTTTTTCAATGTTTCGCCTGCCAATAACCAGTTTCAATTTGCGGTAATGGCCGACCCGCAGGGAGGAGATGCCCAGGATATGACCAATGGTAGCATTACGCGGATGAAAATTCATAATGCGTTTATCGAGAACAGTGTCTCATTGGTTTCTTTGCTAAATGATCCGGCTTTTTGTCTGGTGCTGGGCGATATTGTAGATAGCCAGGGGCAGGAAACCAACTTTGAGCAGATGCTTACTTACTTTAAACAAGCAGATGTTCCTTGGCTATACAGTGTAGGTAATCACGAAACCAAGTATCGCCTCACCTTCGGAGCAGATTACGACTTATCAGGATTCAGTAGCTACTTAGCCGCCCAAAAGAAAATTAACGGGTTAAACAAATTGTTATACTCCTTTAATCTGGGCAAGTGGCACTTTGTTATTTGGCTCGACCCGCTACGAAAAAAATTTTGGGACACCCATCCTCACTACTTCGCTTGGTTAGAGCAAGATCTGGAGCAGCACCAAGATCGCCCTACTTTCTTTCTTCAGCACATTCCCGTCCATCCTATTGGCATCAATCCACTCATCAATTACGCTGAGTCGGTTGCGGTAAAACGTACTTTGCTAGCTATATTAGCTAAACATGGTAATGTAAAATATGTGCTAAGTGGCCACGTGCATATTCCGCTTAAAGCTTCGCTAAAAACAGCCGTTACTCACCGAGGTATGAATTTAATCAACCTGCCAGCCGCAGGATTTCGCCCTAGAGGGTTTGGTGAGGAAGATGTTACTGGCGGCCCGGTGCAGGGAATTGCTGTAGCAAATATTGATGGCGAAGAGGCTCAGGTAGCGTTCCATACCGTAACAGATGAAGTATACGACTACCCGAATATTTTCCGAAAATTCACCCCTGACAAGTACCCGCTCTGGCTGAACCATAAATGGGAATTAGAAGCAAGTGATAAAATTCAGAACGGTGATTTTTCGGAAGGATTAGAAAGCTGGCACCATCGGTTTGTGTACCAAGAAGATGAAAATCCGTCTAACATCTGTGAAGTCCGCCCCTGGCAAAACCAGTCGGCTTTATACCTGTTCTCCGCTAGTCGGGGCTACCGAGTACCGGGACAAGATCGTCTCCCGCAAACTGTTAACCGAATATGCCAGGCCATTTCATTAGGTATCGATCAGCGGCCAGCTCTATCGTTTCAGTACCAAGTAGATAATGAAAGTTCTAATCCCGAGGAGTGGACGGGGGCTTTTGTTTGGATAGAAGGCTTTGAAAAAGACCTGAAAAAGCTGAATCAGGTATACGCCGTAGGCAAAGCTTACGGTAATTTACGAGACAACCACCGGGAATTGAATCCACCACCTACTAACTATTTTAGTCTGCCGATAGCTTCTGAGACTAAGAGTGCCCAACTCAACATTGCCCAGAATTATGAAGAAAATCAGGAAGGTAGTTTTTCCTCGCTCAATCTGGATAGGCTGGTGATAAACTTAGGTATCTGGACTGCCAACGAAAAGCCCGATCAACGGATGGGTGTATACTTTACTAATTTTCATTTGAGTGAAAGTAGTAATGAGCGCTCTACCACTGCCTTAAACCCTGCGAATATTTGGCGAAAGGGAATTGACCACATTGCCGGAGAGCATATCAACGTAGAAGAACGCTACGTACCACCGGAACGAAGCTAAAGAAGCCGAGAAGGTACTTTGCTCAACGCAGTAGTAGAACAAACTAGTCATAATTATCATAACGGCGACCACAGCGCGCGAAAGAATAGACAAATCTAAGGGCTACGTTAAAACTTTCATTGTTTCTGATTGGGGATAATCCAAGAATGCCAACACCATGTTGATTTTCCCACGATTCTTCTCGTAAATGGTAGATGTAGCCTACTCTGAAACCAATATCAAACCGATTTTTTTTATTCACTACAGCATAGAGTAATTCCAGTGCTGGTTGTACTGTTCGATTACTGGAACGGGCTAAGATAGCTTGCGAGCTATCTAACAAAGGACTTACGTTCCGATCAAAAATTGTTGCTCTGGACATTCGTAAGTCATACCTTGCGGTATTTAGGTCAGCCGATGCCATCAAAGAAAGTCTATTCTTTAAAATGGAAAAAACTGTACCCCTTATCCCGAAACCAATATAGTTTCCGTTCAAAGTGGATGACAGAAAAAGACGGTCTGCCCCAATTATTCTACTAAAACTGTTGGTAGCTAACACTGTAAACGTGTTATAGAGCTCGAAGTGAGTTAATCCAAATCCGACTTGGAAAGTAAAATTGTTAGTATAAGGGTCTAATTGAAGCAAATCGAGCTGATCCAGTTCTTGATTGAGCGTCTCGATATCCAAAAAATTAGACCCAATCTCAAATCCTACGACTACATGGGAAAAAATACTATACCCTTCTGTTGTAGGCTCATCTGGTAGCGGCTGAGCGAGAACGATGTTTAGCGTACAAAGGTATACAAATAGACAGGCAACTTTTTTCATGTGATTTAAAGAACAGATTTTCTTTAAAACGCATGCGTAACTTTTCAATTGTCTACGTATCAAGTAGAAAATGTAGATCATTCCCCTGCTGCTGGTAGTGTTCCATGGGTACACTCGGTCAAGCTTGGAGTCAAGAAGCTGCTAAAGCGATGGGCGGCGAATGAGGTAAAAGGGATTATGCACTTTTTCGCTACGCTTTTCTAAAATGAGTCTAGCAGCAGTTTCACCCATTTTTTCAAAGTCGGTAGAGATTACCGCGATACCATCGTGCAATACCTCCTTCAGCGGAGTATCGTTAAATGAGACAATGCCTACGTCCTGCCCTACTTTCAGCGAGTGGTTTTTGCAGTATTTAATTATATCTACCAGATCATCATCTTCAATAACCAAATATAAATCTTGCGGACGCACCAGCGTAGGGTCAAACACATTGGTAATGCAGTACTCAAAATGATGCTCAGTACAAAACCGCTTGAAACTGGTAATCAATTCGTGCCGATACTGATTTCCATCCGGAAAAACAAAGTATAGCTTTTTGTACTTATTGATTGCATCTAGCGCGGATGTTAGTACCCGGTACGTATCTTCTTCGAAGTTCTCGCAAACGGCTTTGTACTTGTTGGGTAATCCATCTATGTCTTTATCAATTAATACTAGCTTATCACTAGGGATTTTCTCTATGATTTTCTGGGTCTTATCAGAAAAGTCTTTGAAACAAGGGATGATAGCGTAGTAATTAAACTTCCCCAGGTTTTCGCTGATAATTCGCTCTAGCTTATTGGTGCTGTAATGATGCACAAAGGTTTCTACAACAGCATCGTCGCCCAGAGTCTCTACAAAAGCACTAACAATTTTCTTCTTATGAGCACTAATTTTGTTAATAGCAATTAGCACCCGCAGCGGCCCGGTTGGCTGAGTCGTATTCACGTAGTAGCCTTTGCCCGGCACCGAAACCAACACTCCTTCTTCCCGAAGTTTGTTGTAGGCTTTCTCTACCGTATCCCGCGAGAGGTAAAAGTCTTCGCTGGTTTCGTTAATAGAGGGTATCCGTTCGCCCTGTTTGAAAATACCCAGCTCAATATCTGACTTGATTAAATTAATTACTTGCTGATACTTCGGAATACGGGAGTCGCCAAAGATGATGGATTCATCGCCAGAGGAGGTCATGCTAATGTTGCTTTAGTAGGATAGTATGGATCAAAATACGGATTATCGTTGTATTCTCTGCCTAAAAATAAAAAAAGCCTGAATAAATCAGGCTTTTGGTAGTTCAATTTGCTCTCCGACTTTGTTATAGAAATGATATTCCATCATCCCTAAAGAAGAGTCTTTTTCTAGCCGAACCCACTTTTTGTACTTAAAGAACCAATCTACCTGCCTAGAGAACAAGCCATTAGTGAAATAGGCGTGCAAATACGGATGCAACGAAATAGTCAGGCTCTTCTCATTTTGCTTACTCAGCAGGTAGTCCACATCGCGCTCTACCTGATCGGAAATCAATATGGAAGGAGTAACCTTACCGGTACCTCCGCAGGTAGGGCAAATTTCTTTAGTAACAATATTCAGCTCAGGACGCACCCGTTGCCGGGTAATTTGCATGAGGCCAAACTTAGTAAGGGGCAAAATGGTGTGCTTCGCCCGATCGGTTTTCATCACCTCCCGCATTTTCTGGTAAACGGCCTTCTTGTTTTCAGAACTTCGCATATCGATGAAGTCCACTACAATAATGCCTCCCATATCGCGCAGACGAAGTTGACGGGCAATTTCCCCCACGGCCTGCAAATTCACGCTCAGAGCCGTTGTTTCCTGATCTTTCTCAGAGTTAGATTTATTACCACTATTCACGTCAATTACGTGCAGGGCTTCGGTATGCTCAATAATCAGGTAACCACCACCCGGCACCGTCACCGACTGTCCGAATAACGACTTTAGTTGCTTCTCAATACCGTAGTTCTCAAATAACTTGGTTTTGCCGTGGTAGTGCTTAACAATTTTTTCCTTCTTCGGGGCAATTGTCTGAATGTAAGACTTCACCTCTGAAAATATATCATCATCGTCGGTAACAATGCTGTCGAAAGATTCATTAAGGACATCGCGCAGTAGAGAAGATGCTCGCCCTACTTCGCCGATAATCTTCTCCCGAGGCTTGGCGTTTTGCAACTTTTTCATGCCTTCTTGCCAAGTTTCCACCGAATTACGAAGGTCACGGTCTAGTTCGGCTACCTCTTTACCCGAGGCTACGGTTCGGATAATTACGCCAAACCCTTCGGGTTTAATGGAAGATACTAAGCGACTGAGCCGCTTTCGCTCATTCTTATCGGTAATTTTTTTCGATATATTTACTACGCTCGAGAAGGGAACTAAAATAAGATACCTTCCGGCGATAGACAACTCACAGGATAATCGTGGCCCTTTCGTTGAGATGGGTTCCTTTACAATTTGTACCAGTACCGATTGGTTGCGATTCAGCACCTGATTGATTTTTCCTAACTTATCAATATCAGGTTCGGCATCCATCTTACCAAGATGTTGCCCATTATGTTTCTTCGCAAGAACACCCCGAACATATTTATTCAGTGTTCGGATCTGGGGTCCCAAATCCAGGTAGTGCAGAAAAGCATCTTTCTCGTAGCCAACGTCAATAAACGCGGCATTCAATCCTGGCACTACCTTACGGACGGTTCCCAAGTAGATGTCACCAACGGTAAATTTGTTGGTATCAACCTCCTGATGAAATTCTACAAGGCTCTTATCTCGTAAAAGTGCTATACGACATCCTTCTTGAGTTGAATTTATAACCAATTCATTGCTCAAGGGATTATTATTTTAATGATGTGGTGCTACTACTGCTTCAAGGGTAGTTTAGTTAACCCCGTTGATAGTAGAGTTTGAAATAAAAATGAAGGGTAGGTTAGCGCAAGAAAATGTGCAGCTTCCTACCCAATGAAGAGTCTTGTGTTACTTCTTCTTATGACGATTCTTTCTTAAACGCTTCTTACGCTTATGCGTAGCAATTTTGTGTCGTTTTCGTTTTTTTCCACAAGGCATATTCTTAATGTTTTAGTGAAACAAATGATTTTATACTTTTTGGTGTTATGGTATTAAGGTATTCTGTGTTATGATTCCCTGCTTTGTTATAGCTTACGCTTAACCGTATTAAACTTTAACACTCTAACACCATAATACTCAAACACTATATTGCTCAATTAAATTCTCTCCAAATAATTATCTACGTTAGCGATTACCTCAGGGTCGTCGCTAATTGTTTTAACGTATTCAAGCTGCTCACGCGATTTTTCATTCTCCCCAGCCTCCAAATAACTTACTCCCAACAAAAATTGCGCTTGCAAATTGTCAGGATTAATTTCTTTCACTTTTTCAAACCGCTCTACTGCCTTCTGGTATTGCCCCGACTGCATTGACAACAACCCTAAATTATAGGTAGCTAGTTCGTGATTTTCGTTGGTATCTACTATTTCACGCAGCATCCGAATGCCCGCCATTGGATTTGATGAGCCAATGTAGGTCATCGCCGATTTAGCCTTAGCATCTAGGTCGTCGGGGTCTGCTTCTATCACCTTGTCGAAGTAGAAACGAACTTTCTCTCCTAACTGCTGGCGTTGTCCATTGCTAATGGCTCGCATAAAAGCCTCGTAGTACATTTCTCCTGCTTTCTGCTGATCCTCTAGGGCTCCGGTTTGATTTGCTACTACTTCAGCATAATAGGAGGCACTATCATAGCGGTCGGCCCGCGCAAATAGCTCAACCAAAGAATTGGCAAAGATAGCATTTTTTTCGGTACTCTCATTAGCCAGATATAATGTCCGAAGGCTATCGGCTTCTACTTGTACGGCGGGAGCGAGGGGAGGAAGGTGAACGTCTTCTTCAGTTTCGGCCACCGGCGACGATGGTTCGCTTACTGCTTGCTCATCGTTGTCTACCACAATGCGGGGCAAACTGAATAAAGCCACTATCACCAGCACGGCCACCACCACTACAATCAACTGTTTTTTAGCCATAATCTAATAAATCATTGTGCTAGGCAGTAATGCCTGGGAACGGGAGCTATCAGCTAGGCTCAGTGACCTTGAGTTTTCCACTTAGCTTTTCGCTATTCTTAATTTTTTCTACAAAAACCTTAGATGGTTTAAAACTAGGCACGAAGTGTTCTTCAATAACAATGGCCGTGTTTTTAGAGATGTTTCGCCCAATTTTCTGGGCTCGTTTTTTATTTACAAAGCTTCCAAATCCGCGTACGTATATATTCTCCCCTTCGGCCATTGAGTTTTTAACTACAGTAAAGAATGCTTCTACAGTGGTATAAACGTCTGCTTTGTCAATACCGGTCTTGTCAGCAATCTGTTGAACTACTTCTGCTTTGGTCACGTTTTATCTAGGTTTTAGTTAAGTACTGGATTTTTGGCTGCTACCCGAATCTGGGGAGCGTAAATTTAATGGTAAATCATAAATTAGAAAAAAAAAGAGTTAAAATCTCCCCCATCTCTCGTGCATTCTTTAAAGATTCTATCTCATTACTAGCCAATTAGTTTGGAACGAACGCCTTTTGCCCAAGAAATTATTCAGTGGTACCAAAAACATCATCGCGATTTACCCTGGCGCCATACGCTCAATCCCTATCAAATCTGGTTATCGGAAGTTATACTACAGCAAACCCGAGTAGCTCAAGGACTGCCTTACTACCAAAAATTTGTGGAGGCTTTCCCTACGGTGTACGACTTGGCAAGTGCTTCGGAGCAAGAAGTGTTGCGGCTTTGGCAGGGACTGGGCTACTACTCCCGAGCCCGCAATCTACACGCTTGTGCTAAAAGTATTGTAGCCGATTACGATGGCGAATTTCCTAAAACCTACCAAGAGCTACTGAAATTGAAAGGTGTGGGAGTGTATACTGCCGCGGCCATTGCTTCTTTTGCTTTCAATGAAACCGTGCCCGTAGTAGATGGCAATGTGTATCGGGTACTCTCCAGGGTGTTTGGTGTCGAAGATGATATTTTATCCACCACTGGTCAAAAGAATTTTCGGAAGTTAGCGGAGCAATTGGTTCCTGAAGGGAGAGCCAATGTGTACAATCAAGCTATTATGGAATTTGGTGCACTGCAATGCACTCCAGCCAACCCGGCTTGCTTGCTGTGTCCACTATCTACTATGTGCTACGCCTATCAGCATGGTAAGCAAAAAGACCTGCCGGTAAAGATCAAGAAGGGAAAAATTAAAGATCGCTATTTGCACTACTTAGTAATAAAACTGGATGATAAGCTACTAATGAAGCAGCGACCAGCGAAGGGTATTTGGGCCGGGCTGTACGATTTCTATCTGATCGAAACTAACCAGCCGCAAAAGTGGGATGAGTTGGATGATTCCGTGTTGGGCGAACTGATGCAGCAGCAACCCCGCGTAGAAAAATCAGAACTATATCAGCACCAATTGTCGCACCAGCGGTTGCACGTCACTTTTTACACTCTTTCCTTAAATAGCCATCTAGTGCAGGAACCTCGCTATTCAGACGGTAAGTTCTACTCTCGGGAGGAAATAGAAGCATTACCCAAGCCTATTCTGATTGATAACTTTTTGCGAAATAACTACTCCTGACATTAAATAATTTACTAACTTGTTGTAGAGCAAATGACGATTGTTTTCTCAATTTTTGTCAACTTTGCTAATTGTTGGAACATTCACTTCGTTTTTTGAGTACTAAAATATAGATCAACATTAATCATTATGGCCGGAGTCAATAAAGTGATATTAGTAGGTAATTTAGGGGCTGACCCGGAGGTTCGTCATCTGGAGAGTGGCTCGAAGGTGGCTAATATCAGCATTGCTACCTCAGAATCGTATACCAACCGTAACGGTGAGCGAGTAGAGCAAACCGAGTGGCACCGGGTAGAACTGTGGGATCGATTGGCCGACCTCTGCGAAAAATACCTCGCCAAAGGGCGCACGGTGTACATTGAAGGAAAAATTAGAACCAACGAGTATCAGGATAAGGAAGGTATTACCCGCTACGATAAGCGCATTCGAGCTACTAACATGACGTTTGTAGGGGGAAGAAACGAAGAAGGTGGCAATAGCAATTACCAGCCTTCATCTACTAACACCTCCTCACCAAACGCTTCAGAACCCAGCCCGGCACCACCTAGCACTGCACCAGTGGCGAACACTACCAGTACCAGTAGTGCCGGAACAGCAGCCAACAGTGAGATGGATGACCTGCCGTTCTAATTGATCATCTAATCCTAATCTATTGGAACCTCCCTCAGACGACGGGGCTACCTCCCGCCTCTTCTCGCAATCGCCACTTTTTTTATTTACCGAGCCAATTTTAGCTGATCTAATCGCGGTGCTTGATCCTTTTTACTTAGGCATTGGGATACTTGTACTAGTTCTACTATTCTGTTCAGCTATGATTTCTGGTTCGGAGGTAGCTTTCTTTTCGCTATCGCCCGACGAAGTAGATACCTGTAAGGACAGTCAACATCCGGCTGAGCGCCATATCACCGAGCTACTAGCGCGCCCTAAATTACTACTGGCAACCATTCTGATTCTCAACAATCTAATTAATGTTGCTATTGTGACTCTATCGACCTACGCTACCTGGCAGTACTTTGGAAAAGATGCCGACGGCAGTGTGATTGTAGTTCTTACCACATCCATTACGGTTGCTATTTTATTTTTTGGTGAGATTTTGCCCAAGCAGTACGCGGTACATTACTCGCTAATTTTTGCCAAACGCACTGCTGGTGCTTTACATGCTTCCGCCCGATTTTTTAAACCGCTCTCTCTGACACTAATGTCGTTCAGCAGCCTGGTAGAAAAGCGACTAGACAGAAAGGGCTACCAAGTTTCGGTAGATGAACTGAACCAAGCCCTGGAAATTACCACCCGCAATGATAAAACGGCGACCGAGGAAGAAAAAGGTATTCTGAAAGGGATCGTTAACTTCGGCACACTTTCCGTAAAGCAAGTGATGCGGTCTCGTATTGATATTACCGCTATTGATATTGAGATTGACTTTCATGAATTGATGGACATTGTTAATAAAACGGGCTACTCTCGCCTGCCCATCTACCGCGAAACTATCGATAGCATTGAGGGTATTTTGTACGTAAAAGACTTACTCCCCCACCTCGATCAGGAAGACACCTTCACTTGGCAAGATTTACTACACAAAGGTTTTTTTATCCCGGAAAGCAAAAAAATTGACTCTCTGTTAAAAGATTTTCAGGAGAAGCGGGTGCATATGGCCATTGTGGTGGATGAATACGGTGGTACTTCCGGCTTAATTACGCTAGAAGATATTATTGAAGAAATTGTGGGTGAAATCAACGATGAATTTGATGAAAACGACATCCACTACAACAAACTAGACGATAATACCTTTGTGTTTGAAGGGAAAACCTCGCTGAATGATTTCTGTAAGGTTCTGGACGAAGATATTTCCCTGTTCGATAGCGTGAAGGGAGAAAGCGAGTCGCTCGGTGGATTGTTATTGGAGATTCACGCCAAACTGCCCCGAGCCGGAGAGAAAATTCAGCACGATAAGTACGTATTTACGGTGGTAGCGGTAGATAACAAACGAATTAAACGCATTCGGGTGTTCCGGCAATATCCCAACCCAATGCCTTCTCAACCTTCACCAAATATCAAATCATCCGTCAACCGTTAGCATGAAACTGCACTACCGCACCCTGGGCGAAGGCCCACCTGTTATTATTTTACACGGTATTTTTGGCACCTCCGACAATTGGCAAACCTTCGGCAAGCAATTGGCTACCGACTACCAAGTGTTTCTGATCGACCAGCGTAACCACGGGCTTTCTCCGCACAGCAATACCTTTGATTATCCGGCAATGGCGGAAGATCTGCACGAATTCATTCAGCAGCACCAACTAGAGAGTCCTATTATTTTAGGACACTCTATGGGAGGCAAAGCCGCGATGTTTTACGCAACAACGCATCCGAATGAATTTGATAAATTGATTGTGGTAGACATTGCGCCTCGCTCCTACCCGGTTCATCATCAGCATATTTTATCGGCCATGAGCGGGGTTGATTTAGCCTCAGCCAGCAGCCGAAGAGACATAGAAGATCAGCTCAAGCCTCACTTACCTGATTTTGGGGTGCGGCAGTTCATTATGAAAAACTTGAAGCGGGAAGATAATAATTCTTTTTCGTGGAAGCTCAACCTATCGGCTATTCAAGACAATATAGAAAATGTGGGTGTCGCAGTAGATACGGCAGCACCTGTAGAGAAAACTGTTTTGTTTGTCCGAGGAGAAAAGTCAGACTACATTCGACCGGAAGATGAAGCGTTAATCCAGCAGATTTTTCCGCAGGCTTCGGTCATCACAATAGAAAACGCCGGACATTGGGTTCATGCCGAGCAACCAGAAGCACTTTACAAAGCACTGATGAAATTTTTGGGATAGTAGAACAATAAAATTGAGGATTACCCTTATGATCGCTTTTTACCTTAGTATGGCCTTCTTAACGGTTCATGAGTTAGATGCGGTTAGGTGTAAGAAGTGGAGAATATTGCCCGGGCTCTCCTCACTAAATGATGAGTACGGCATGTTAGTATTTAATTTTGCTCATATCCCTTTGTTTATTTGGATTTTCTATAACCTTTCTAGCCTTCAAATCGAGTCAACTAGTTCATTTAGAACAGGCTTTGATATATTTTCAATAATCCATGTAGGACTGCATACGTTGCTGTTACGAAACCCAAATAATGAATTTAAGGATTGGGCATCTTGGGTATTAATTATTGGAGCAGCAGCTTTCGGATTTATCGATTTGTTGTTCAGGTAAAGCTGATTCAAAAGATATGATTTTCAACTAAACCGCCGAATAAAATAAATCACTAACGAGATTACTACACTCAACAGAATACTGGTTGCTAATGGAAAATAGAAAGTAAAGTTCTCACGCTTAATACGAATATCTCCCGGCAATTTCCCGATCATCGGAATACCATCTGAAAAATAGAAGAACAGTCCGAAAAGCACAATCACCATTCCGACTACAATAAGTATTACCCCCATATTCTTGCGTTGACTTCTCATTAACTATGCATGACGCTTCATCAAAAGGTATTATCTACCTAATTCCCACCGTAATCGCAGCGGACACTCAGGCTCAGGTCTTAGCACCACAAATTCGGGAAATTGCTAACCGGCTCACCTATTTCCTGGTAGAAAATGTGCGAACGGCTCGTCGTTTTTTAAGTTCCTTATCCATTCAAACTCCCATTAGCGAACTTCAGTTTGAACTACTTAGCAAAAAAACGGCAGCTACAGATTTACCCGGTCTAATGAAACCCGCTTTATCTGGCCAAGACATTGGCATTATGTCGGAAGCAGGTTGTCCGGGGGTAGCTGATCCGGGAGCGCGAGCGGTGGCTTACGCTCATCAACAAAATTTACGAGTGGTTCCTCTAGTTGGTCCGTCTTCCATCCTACTGGCCTTGATGGCATCTGGCTTTAGCGGGCAATCGTTTACTTTTCAGGGCTATTTACCGATTGATAAAACCCAGCGTATTCAAGCAATTAAACGATTAGAAAAGCAATCGCAACACCATCGGCAAACCCAGATATTTATGGAAACGCCGTACCGAAATAATCAGCTATTAGCCGATGTAGTAAAGCACTGCCAACCCAAAACCTTGATCTGTGTCGCTAAAAACATCAATGGTTCCGACGAGTACATTAAAACACAACCCGTTCACACTTGGCAAAAGAACTTACCAGACTTACATAAAGTACCTACCGTATTTTTGCTGTATTCGGTTAGGTAAGGTGTTATTGTGTTATACGTTAACTCAGTCATGAACACAAGAACACTTCGCACTATAACACATCTTAAACATCACACTAAGTCTAAACTTCCGTACGTGGACCCAGTAAATCATCTACACTTACCGTAGCAGACACATCCGGTACTGGCAAAGATAGTTCGTCGCCAGATTGTAAGATACTAATACTTTTGTAGGTGCCCGGAACCGGATTGCGATGCACCTCTATTTCGTGCTTGTTGACATTAACTAGCCACAATTCGGGGACACCAGCGGTGGCATACAGTGGCCGCTTTATTTCATAGTCTCGATTCCAAGTAGTATCGGCAACTTCTATCATTAAGAACACATCCTCTGGCTGAGCGGGCTGAGTGGCGTAAAAGTCATCACTTGGCTTCAGCAGGGTGATGTCCGATTCGGGTTCGCTATGATCGGGAATTACAATTGGGCTTTGCACTCTCACAATGGCTTGCTCACCTATCAGCCTTGTAATTAGATTACTAATACGATCAACAATAGCAATATGTAATATTCCAATGGGGCTCATTTGAATAATTTCTCCGTGAATAAGTTCTACCCGCAGTGGCGACTGTCGGTCGCGCTCGGTCAAAATACCAGCTTCAATCATCCGGTGGTAGGTATCCACATCAAATGTATGCCGCTCTAATGTTACTTCCATACTGTAGAGTTTTCAATACTGCTTTAATATACAAATTATAGGCATAATATTAAGTTTGAGTTTATCCGCATTTCATTAACTTTGGCTTCTAAATTTTACCGCAAGGTTTGTATCATTTCATTCTTTAGATTGCGTACATATTTCTACTAAATATTGATTCACAACTGTTTATTCATTATCCACTTTTCATTTTCAATTAGCATTATATGCCATATTTATTCACGTCTGAGTCAGTCTCCGAAGGACATCCGGACAAAGTAGCTGACCAAATTTCTGATGCTATCTTGGATGCTATGCTCACCCAAGATCCGAACTCTCGCGTAGCTTGCGAAACATTTGTTACCACTGGTTTGGTGGTAGTAGGCGGTGAAGTAACCACCACTGCCTACGTAGAAATTCCTGATATTGTCCGAAAAACGATTCATAAGATTGGGTATGACTCGGGCAATTACATGTTTGATGCCGATTCTTGCGGAGTAGTCGTTACTTTACACAGCCAGTCGCCCGATATTGCTCGTGGAGTAGATGAAGGCGAAGACAAAGAGCAAGGAGCCGGCGACCAAGGAATGATGTTTGGCTATGCCAATCAGGAAACTCCCGAGTACATGCCAATGGCACTGGCCTTCTCGCATCGGTTGGTGCAGGAGTTGGCGCGTATTCGTCACGAACAGCCAGACTTAATTCCTTACCTACGCCCCGATGCGAAGGCGCAGGTTACCATAGAGTACGATGACAACAAGCAACCTACTCGGGTGCATACGGTAGTAGTTTCTACGCAGCACGATGATTTCATTCAGCCGGAAAACGATAGCACTCAGGCCAAAGACGATGCCGAGAAGCAAATGCTGGCTCGCATTCGCGAAGATGTTATCGCACAGGTGGTAAAAAAAGTAATTCCTGAGAACTTACTACAAGACACCATTTACCATATTAATCCGACCGGAAATTTCGTAATAGGCGGACCGCACGGCGATGCCGGACTGACAGGGCGTAAAATTATTGTGGATACCTACGGAGGACGAGGAGCACACGGAGGTGGAGCTTTTTCTGGTAAAGACTCTAGCAAAGTAGACCGAAGCGCAGCTTACGCAGCCCGACATATTGCCAAGAATTTAGTAGCGGCTGGAGTAGCCAACGAAGTGTTAGTGCAGGTAGCCTACGCTATTGGAGTGGCCGATCCGGTATCGCTGCTGGTAGATACCTACGGTACCGCCCAGATAGATAAATCAGATGCAGAAATTGCTGAGATTACGCGCGAGCTATTTGATATGCGCCCGAAGGCCATTGTAGAACGGTTTGGCTTGAAGCAGCCTATTTTCTCACCTACGGCGGCTTACGGGCACATGGGCCGGGAACCCTACGAGGGCGAAGTAGCCATTGAAGTGATAGAGGTACAGCAAGAAGGAAACGTTAACCGAACGGTTAACACTAAAATTAACAAGAGCGTAAGCTTTTTCGGCTGGGAAAAGCTAGACTATGTGGATAAAATCAAAGCAGCATTTGGTATTTAAGCACTACAGGTTGGTAGCCGCCAACCTTGTTAGGTAGCACCTTGCCTACGCTTCGTTTTTTTTCTCCGTATGAAATAAAAAAGGATTTGGCTTCACCCAAATCCTTTTTTCTGGTTTAATACGCGGATTGTTTCTCTTTATGTTTTTTCAGTTGTCGTTTTAAAACCTCCACTGCATTGTCAGCAGCGGCTTCAAAAGAATCGCTCTGCTCTTTCACAAAAAGCTGGTTGCCCGGAATATTAAGTTTGATTTCCACGATCTTATTATCAACCGCTTCACCATTCTCGAGTTTTAGAAATACCTCTCCGTCTACTATTCGTTCGTAAATAGCTTCTAGCTTATCAACTTTTCGCTGAACGAAATCAATCAATTTAGAGTCAGCGTCGAAATGGACGGCATGCACTTGTAGCTTCATATCAAATAGGGTTAAGTAAAAAATACTTTATCTATCCAACTACTTTTACGTAAGAAGGATTTAAGAAATCTAAATTTCGGAAAAAATTAGGCTTTTGGATGAGCTTGCTTGAATATTTTTTTCAGCTGCTCAGTAGAATTGTGGGTGTACACCTGAGTGGCGGCGAGCGTTGCGTGCCCCAGCAGATCCTTAATGGCGTGCAGGTCAGCACCATTGTCTAGTAAATGGGTAGCAAACGTGTGACGCATTACGTGCGGGCTTCGCTTATCAATGGTAGTATACTGATCCAAATATTTTCGCACCGTGCGGTAGACCATCATGGGGTACAATTGGTCGCCCTTGTTGGTGACCAGCAGAAAATGGCTATTGCTATCGCCAGCAAAAAATTCGCATTTTGCTTTTACGTAATGTTCTATTAACGTAGCTATACTTTTCGGAAAGGGAATAATACGCTCTTTAGCTCCTTTACCACGCACCTTCAAGGTAGCATCAGATAAATTTACCAGATCAGTTTCCAGATTAATCAATTCCGATAGGCGGATACCCGCTCCGTAAAAAAGCTCTAAAATCAGACGGTCGCGGTAACCTGGAAAATCTTTAGTGAATTTACACTGCTCGAGTAGTTCAAACAGATCATTATTCTGCACAAAATGCGGTAGCGGATAGTTTGCTTTTAACGCTCGCACTTTATGCGTGGGGTTCTGTTTAATATACTCCCGCTGCTGAAGAAATTTGTAGTAAGATCGCAGCGTGCTAATTTTTCGATTAATTGAGCGGGCCGTATTTTGCTTGTTAGCCAAATCCACAATCCAGGCTCGAATCTCTTGGTGATCGGCTTTTTCGGTAGGCAAACCAGGTGCGTGATGCTTCAAGAAAGCATGAAACTGTAATAAGTCGGTATGGTAAGACGTAATGGTATGCGGACTGGCTCGCTTCTCGTAGGTCAAAAACTTAACAAACGTATCAATCATAAAAAAAAGGGCTAATGCCCTGAATATAAGAAAAAAACCAGCAAGTACATTACTTCCTAGCCATTTTCCATAGACTGCATACGCTGACGATAAGCGGCTTTGATTCGCTCAGTGCGACGAGATACCGAAGGCTTCTCATAGTGAGTGCGCGAGCGTAGCTCACGAAGTGTACCAGTTTTCTCAAATTTTTTCTTAAATCGCTTGAGCGCGCGATCAATTGATTCGTTTTCTTTTACATTTACAGTAATCATAAAATATTTTTTATTTTCGCGATTCTTTAACAAGTTTGCAAACTTACTAAATGATTCTAAGTCAGACAATGCTTTTACATTAAACTAACTTAGAACCTGGTCTAAATAACACTGTATACCGTAATAAGGTTCTTCGCAGTGGTAGTCACTTGTCAATAAATCGCTTTTTGTTTAATTAAATTATTGAAATAATATAATTTTATTACATTTTTAATATATTTGCAGTATACCATCTTTGTTTATAAACTAAACTATAAAAACTTATGAAGTTAGCAGTAGTAGGAACAGGGTACGTTGGTCTAGTAACCGGAACATGTTTTGCCGAAACGGGCAATACCGTCACCTGTGTTGATATTGATGAGAGAAAAGTAACTAAGCTAAGAAATGGCGAAATTCCGATTTATGAGCCTGGTCTAGATGCCCTTTTTGATCGTAATATTAAGCAAGGCCGCCTTCATTTTACCACCAATCTGAAAGAAGGTATTGAAGGAGCCAAAGTTATTTTCTTAGCACTACCTACTCCTCCCGGTGAAGACGGCTCGGCCGATCTACAGTACGTGCTAAAAGTAGCTTCTGATTTAGGTCCTCTTTTAGAAGACTACACTGTGATTGTAGACAAAAGCACCGTTCCGGTAGGTACTGCCGAGAAAGTACGGGCTAAGATTGCCGAAAAAGCTAAGGTAGACTTCAACGTAGTATCCAATCCTGAATTTTTGCGAGAAGGGGTAGCAGTAGAAGACTTTATGAAGCCTGACCGCGTAGTTGTAGGAACGAATTCGCCTAAAGCGCAGGATGTTATGGATAAGCTCTACGCTCCAATGGTGCGACAAGGTAACCCGGTAATCTTTATGGATGAGGCTTCGGCAGAACTTACTAAGTACGCTGCTAACTCATTCTTGGCTACCAAAATTACGTTCATGAACGAGATTGCCAACCTATGCGAATTGCTAGGGGCTGATGTAGACATGGTACGCAAAGGTATTGGTACCGACACTCGAATTGGGAAGCGATTTTTATTTGCGGGTATTGGCTACGGCGGAAGTTGCTTTCCTAAAGATGTACAAGCACTAGCCAAATCAGCCAAAGATGCCGACTACAACTTCAAAATTTTAAACTCAGTAATGGATATCAACAAAGGCCAAAAGACTCGCCTTATTGATAAAGCTAAGCAGTACTACGGTGGTGATTTAAATGGTAAAACGATCGCTATTTGGGGATTAGCCTTCAAGCCTTACACTGACGATATCCGAGAGGCTCCTGCATTGTACAACATAGAGCAACTGCTAGAAGCCGGAGCAAAAGTAAAGGTATATGACCCCGAGGCTATGAAAAATGTGCGGGAGATTGTAGGCGATAAAATTGAGTACTGTGTAGATGAGTACCATGCGGCCGAGCAAGCCGATACTATCTTCATCATGACTGAGTGGCCCATTTTCCGTACACCAGATTTCGAGAAACTTTCGTCAATTCTGAAAGGAAAGGTTATCTTTGACGGCAGAAACCTTTATGAACCAGATGCTATGAAAGAACTCGGTTTTGTGTACTATAGCATCGGAAGAAAAGACATTCATGAGTAAAAAACGAATATTGATTACAGGGGGAGCCGGATTTCTCGGCTCCCACCTTTGTGAACGTTTCCTGAAAGAGGGCTACTACGTCATTGCGATGGACAACCTGATTACCGGAAACATCAAAAATATTGAACACCTTATGCATTGCTCTGATTTCGAGTACTATCACAGCGATGTTTCTAATTATGTGCATGTCTCGGGCGACCTAGACTATATTTTGCACTTTGCCTCCCCTGCCAGTCCTATCGACTACCTACAGATGCCGATCCAAACGCTGAAGGTAGGTTCGTTGGGAACGCATAACTGTCTGGGACTAGCCCGAGCCAAAAATGCCCGCATTCTGGTGGCTTCCACTTCAGAGGTATACGGCGATCCTAATGTTCATCCTCAGCCCGAAACCTACTGGGGCAACGTGAACCCAATTGGCCCTCGGGGGGTTTATGATGAGGCTAAGCGGTTTCAAGAAGCCATTACAATGGCCTATCATACGTACCATAAGTTGGAAACCCGGATTATCCGAATTTTCAATACCTACGGTCCGCGTATGCGCTTAAATGATGGTCGAGCACTGCCTGCTTTCTTAGGACAAGCTCTACGCGGACAAGATATCACCGTGTTTGGTGATGGTTCCCAGACTCGCTCCTTTTGCTACGTAGACGACTTGGTGGAAGGCATTTATCGTTTGCTTCTGAGCGACTATCCGCACCCTGTAAACATTGGTAATCCTGACGAAATCAGCATCAAAGATTTTGCGGAAGAAATTATCAAATTAACCGGTACCGATCAGAAAATTGTGTACAAACCGCTACCGAAAGATGACCCTATGCAACGTAAGCCGGATATTTCCCGTGCCAAAGAAATCTTAGGCTGGGAACCTAAAGTGTCCCGCGCCGAAGGGCTGAAGATTACCTACGAATATTATAAAGAGCGAGCGTAGCCGAAAGCGGCCGTTATTAGCTACGCTAATTGCTTCCGATACATCTGAATAGTATTCTCTAATCCGTAGTAGAGTGCGTCGCAGACCAATGCGTGACCAATAGAGACCTCATTCATAAAAGGAATTTTCTCTTTTAGATAGGCTAAGTTTTTTAGGTCTAGATCGTGCCCAGCGTTAATTCCTAAACCCAGCTCTTGGGCTCTATTGGCAGCACTTACGTAAGAGCCAACTGCTTTCTCTCGATCTTTGGAATAGTAACTAGCGTAAGGCTCGGTATATAATTCAATGCGGTCGGTGCCTACTGAAGATGCCCCTTCTACAATTTTTACGTCGGGGTCTACGAAAATAGACGTTCTCACCCCCCATTCTTTAATTTGAGCGATAATGTCTTTTAGAAAATCAACTCGCTCCACAGTATCCCAGCCTGCGTTTGATGTGAGCACGTGCGGAGGATCAGGAACTAACGTGGCCTGGGTGGGTCGTACTTTCTCAATAATCTCTAAATACCGCGCATCAGGATAGCCCTCAATATTAAATTCGGTAGTTACTACATCCTTTAGTTGCATCACGTCATCGTAACGGATATGCCGCTCATCAGGTCGGGGATGCACCGTAATTCCCTGAGCACCAAACCGCTCAGCATCTTTGGCTACTTGCGTCACGCTAGGGTTATTTCCTCCGCGGGCATTACGCAACGTAGCAATTTTATTGATGTTTACGCTTAACTTCGTCATTACTTCAAATTTACGTATACTTGAAATCAATAATGAGTAGTGATTGATGAATAATGAATAATGTTCAGTGCTTCGTGGTACAAGCATCTATATTAGTCATCAGTCATCAGTCATCAGTCATCAGTCATCAGTCATCAAAGATCCATAACTTTATCAACTTAGCAAAGAGATATGAGCCTTAAACAGCAAGTAGAAGCCGACCTAAAAGAAGCCATGCGGGCCAAAGACCAAGATACATTGCGAGCCCTGCGAGGCATTAAATCTATGATTCTTCTGGCCGAAACTGAAAAAGGGGCTGAAGGTGAGCTTACCGAAGCTACTGAAATGCAATTACTTACTAAAGCCGCCAAGCAACGGAAAGAATCGTTGGAAACTTTTCAGCAGCAGGGGCGGGATGATCTAGCGGAGAAAGAGCAAGCCGAGCTAGAGGTTATTAACCGTTATTTGCCTCAGCCTATGACCGAAGAAGAAATAAAACAGGCTCTCCAAAAAATTATTCAGGAAGAGGGAGCCTCGGGAATGAAAGACATGGGAAGGGTAATGGGACGCGCTTCTAAGGACCTAGCGGGGCGCGCCGATGGAAAAACAATGTCTACTATTGTCCGACAACTTCTAGCTTAGTAAGTGTGACTGGCTGGGATTGGGCACTGGTTGTTATTCTTTTTTTGGGGGCGTACCGAGGATACAAAAAAGGTATTCTGTTGGAGGTAATTGCCATTATTGGCTTTGTAGTGGCTATCATTGCTGCGTTGCACCTTCTGCCCCAATCTACTGCTTGGCTAACTGACCAGTTTGGTTCGGAAAGCAACGTGCTGCCCATACTAGCGTTTCTGCTAACGTTTATCGTAATTGTTGTGGTAGCTACTATGCTGGGGCGACTGCTTAAAAGCGTTATTCATCTCACTCCCTTTGGTTTTGCTGATGAAATACTTGGTGCCGCTTTGGGAGCTATAAAGTGGGCGTTTATCCTAAGTTTACTTTTAGCCGGTCTGGATTGGGCAGAAATAGAGATAGAATCACTCAACAGTGGTCAGCTTTACGGATTATTGCGCCCGTTCTCTTCAGTAGTAATCGATCAGATTATTCTGTGGTTTCCGGCGGTGGAGGAGATGGTGAAAACTATTGACAACTTTTTTAAAGAAAAACAGTCTTTATCATTACATTAAGCTCACGAAAATCAAGATTGGTAAACGTATTGCCCTACATTTTATGTTTACTTCAAGTAATGACCTTTAATTTATGAATTATCAGATACACGAGAAAAATGGCTATCGGTACGTAGATGAAGGGGAAGGTGAGATTATGTTGCTGCTGCACGGTTTATTTGGTGCGCTGAGCAATTGGGCGGGAGTGGTAGAACGCTTTAAGCATCAGTACCGCGTACTCATTCCGATGCTGCCGGTTTACGACATGCCCGTACGCAAGGCGGGCTTAGGTGGGCTGCATACTTACGTAGAAAAATTTGTTGCTGAGATGAATATTCGCGACCTAACGGTAATGGGAAATTCACTGGGTGGGCATATCGGACTTATTTTTACCATTTCAAACCAAGACTTGGTAAAACAATTAATTCTGACCGGTAGCTCCGGTTTGTTTGAGAATTCTATGGGTGGGTCATTCCCCAAACGAGGGAATTACGAATATATCAAAGAGCGGGTAGAGTATACTTTCTACGACCCAACTACCATCAGTAAAGAATACATTGACGAGATTTTTGAAACCGTAAGTAGCATTCCCAAGTGTATGTCTATTGTGCAAATCGCTAAGTCTGCCCAACGGCATAATATGGCCGACAAACTTCATCTGATTGAAGTACCAACACTGCTTATTTGGGGGTTGAATGACACAATCACTCCACCCATAGCCGCCCATGACTTTAACCGTCTACTCCCCAATTCTACCCTACGCTTTATTGACCACTGTTGCCACGCCCCCATGATGGAACAGCCAGAAAAATTTAATGCTGTGCTATCTGAATTTCTAGAAGAACCCTCCTACGTATGAATACTTTCAACTTTGTTAATCCGCTAATACCAATACTCAAGCCGGAAGATAATATTGCCAAAGCTACTGCTTTGCTAGACGATCAAGTGCTAAACCAACTACCCGTCGTACACGAGGGGCAATTTCAGGGGTTCATCACCAGCGATATGCTATTTGATGATCTATTTGATCACTCTACTGTTGGCGAATATCAACTTAACCCCAACCAATGTATTGTCTATTCCAATCAGCACTTTTATGAGGTAGTAAAAGCATTTTCTGATTGTGACTTTAATATGTTAGCCCTTGTAGACGAGAACCAAGAGTACCTAGGTGCATTTGATGCCCAAGATTTACTGAACGCCTTCTCTAAAACCACAGCCGTTCAATCACCAGGTAGTATTATTGAAATATCTATTAAGCAAATTGACTATTCCCTGGCGGAAATTACTCGTCTGATTGAATCTGATGGAGTTAAAATTATGGGCTGCTTTCTGCAAAGCGATGCTATTGATTCCAATCTTATTCGGCTAACGCTAAAACTAGATCGTAAAGACGCATCGCGCACCGTTGCTACGCTGGAGCGATTTAGTTACAATGTTGTTTCTTTATTTCAGGAAGCTTCGGTAGCTTCGTACGACAAAGAGCGACTTGATGCATTGCTTCGCTACCTAGATATCTAAATGACCATGAATGAGGTTTGCGATTCACGGAAGAAAGATTAATGAAAATAGCCTAAACTGTATTCAACATCTGCTGGAGGAACTCCGCAAGCATCAAGCTGACGTAAAGGTATCTGACACTTTATTTACTCACCTCCAAGATTCTTCAATCAACCATCCGGCGGAGCTAGTGTACTCCGCTCAAACCGGTGTGCCGGACGTAGACTTTGTTGTTAGCATCGGTGGAGATGGTACATTACTCGAGACCGTTACTCACATTCGCAAAAAAGAGATACCCGTGCTGGGTATTAACGTAGGTCGCTTAGGCTTTCTGGCTACTGTACCCCAAAATCAGATCACTACAGCTATTGATGCCTTGTTTCGGGGACAGTATTCGTACGATCATAGAACACTGATAGAAACCCACGGAACGGCCAGCATACCTACTGCGCTTAACTTTGCCCTAAATGAGCTAACCGTTATTAAAAAGGATACATCAACCATGATTGTAGCTCACGCCTATCTGGATGATCGTTATCTAAACTCCTACTGGGCAGACGGACTTATTATCTCCACCCCCACTGGGTCTACTGGCTACTCACTGAGTTGCGGCGGGCCAGTCGTTTCACCACAATCCAGCAACCTAATAATTACCCCTATTAGTCCACATAATCTCACTGTACGTCCCTTGGTAGTTTCTGATCAGAGTCAGATTACTATTCGGGTCGAGAGCCGCAGTGATAGCTACTTAATTGCCCTAGATTCTCGCTCGTACGGGGTCAATAGTGAAGAATCTTTCCAATTACGTAAAGCTCCTTTTCAGGTTAAATTGATAAAGTTTGAAGGAGATGATTTCTTAGAGACATTACGTCAGAAGCTAAATTGGGGACTTGATGTAAGAAATTAGCTTTTAATAAGTTGTTTCACGGTATAAATCCCAGTAAACTTGCCCTGGCTATCTATACCTTATCACCCTTTATATGTTGACTATTTGTTTTCATCCTCGATCAGTTGCTGCACTGGCTCTTCTCGTTATATTCATGGTTATTAATCCGTGGAATAGTGAAGCACAAAATCGTCGAAAAAAGCGACTCTACCGCAATCAGAGCAGTCGGGTAGCTCAGTTCTCGGGGAAGAGATTAGCTTTCGCTAACGCGAAGCAGTATATCACGCTAGAAGTTTCGGTTAATGCCTTAAATTACTTCGGAGATATTGCACCCAAATCAAGCTTTGCCAGTACCGATATTTCTTTTACTCGCCCCGGCATAGGTGTTTCCTCTAGTGTTCGGTTAGGCCAATCTTTATCGGCTCGTTTGGGATTTATGTGGGGACGGCTCAGTAGTAGTGATTTCAGAGTAGCTGACCCTGATGACCAGGATGACGTTTACCGCTACGCTCGGAATTTACAATTTCGCAACAATATCAAGGATTTATCGCTAATGTTGGTATACGATATTTTTTCTAATCCTTACACAGTAACTTTGCGTCAATCGTTCACCCCTTACGTTTTTGCGGGGGTTTCGGTATTTCACCATAGTCCGCAAGGTTTGGTACCATCTGAGGCAGTGCTTTATCCGGATAATACCCTTTCGGCTGAACAGATACCCCAGTCGGGAGAGTGGGTAGCCCTAAAACCTCTCCAGACGGAAGGACAAAACTATTCTAATTTTTCTTTCAGTATACCGGTGGGGGTTGGACTACGGTTTCGCCTTAATCAGCTAATGGATATTGAAGCTGAAGTAAACTATCGCTTCTTATTTACTGACTACCTAGACGATGTGAGTACCGACTACGTAGACAAAGGCACGCTAGACGGTGATTTAGCCAGGATCATGTCAGACCGATCGCTAGAACCAGTAGATGTGATTTCGGGCGATTCCCGAGAGTCCCTATTTACCGATGCTACTAGTGGAATAAATACCAACTTAGCTACTTATACCGGAGCAGATGGCGTGGAGTACGTTCACCTACCGGGCTACGGCCAAGCTGGTGCTCAGCGAGGGAACCCTGGTGATAATGATGTTTTCTTAACAACTACAATCCGATTAGTAATTATGCTAGGCCGTAGCCCATTTGCTAATTCTGGATACCGCCCCCGATAACTACGAGCATTTAGGATATTCTTTCCAGATTTCTTCTGACTGGTTATACCAAAATGGGCGTATTGCAGTTATATTTGCAATGCAAAAGACTTTTCTGCCCTTTTTACCCATGAAATACTTAGGAGCAATACCGCTCATTCTACTACTACTTTGCTTGTCGGAGAGCAAATTGCTCGCTCAGCAAAATGAAATCGGGATTGGTATTGGTGGAACTAATTACACCGGCGATGTAGTTCCGGCTTTCGGAATGAGACATACCCGCCCTGGCGGTTTTATATTGTATCGGCGAAATTTCACTGACTACCTAAGTGTTAGGGGTAATTTTATGTTCGGTGGCCTAGCTGGTTCAGACAACCCACCGTTTGATGCTTTGGCGCAGCAGCGCGATACGGCTTTCAGCACTACCGTAGCAGAATTAACCGCCGTAGTCGAGTATCACTTTCTTGATTATAAAAAGAACATTAATTTACTGCGGTGGTCGCCCTACTTCTTTATTGGTGCCGGAGTCTCATTTTTTGGACCACCTGCTCCCGAAACTCCATCGCATAGCCGCCTTCAACCGATAGTACCAGTAGGCATCGGGTTTAAATACATTCTTTCACCGGAGTTTACTCTATCAGCTGAGGCAGGTATCCGGAAAACGTTCTTCGATTATATTGATAATGTATCGGATAGCAATTCTGTGGTGAAAAATTATGAATACGGTAATCGGTACAATAACGACTGGTACTATTTTATTGGCGTATCACTGAGTTATACCTTCTGGACCATCCCTTGTCCTTATCTCTTCAGCAGCTAATCGTACATTTAGCGATCTGTTTTTTTCTTCCCGATGTTGCGATAATTCTTCCTTCAAATGGAAAAGGCTAATACTCGTTCAGTATTAGCCTCTTCTCGGTTGTATCGTCGGTAATATTATCGCTTAACTAGCCGATAGATAAACAGCAAGAGTACCGCTCCGCCAGTGGCTACCAAAATTGTTGTAACATTGAACCCGCCCGAAGAAATACTTAGCAACTCTCTAGCTAGAAAGCCTCCAACTAGCGCGCCAGCAATACCAATTAAAATAGTGACAATAAAGCCTCCGGGGTCTTTTCCCGGCATAAGAAATTTACCCAGGGCACCAGCAACAAGCCCCACGACGATCCATGCAAGAATACTCATAATTGTATAATTAAGTTTGGTTAAAAAATAATTGTGTAGTCAGTTGTGCTAAAAATATAGATTCAATACAAGCCTAAAACTATTCTCTCCGCTAATTGTTGGACATTATTACCAGTTAATTCATACTAATCGCCGATCCATCTTTCTTCAAAGTAATTAGGTACTCCACCAGTGATACTAAATCCTCCTGACTCATGCTACGTTCCAAATTATCAAACATCAGCGACTGATCCATCTCTTCCATAGTAGCAATTTGGTCGCGAGCGTAGGTTTCGGTGCGTCCACCGTACATACGAAGTTGAACTTCATCTTCCGTTTTGCTTAGCACGTAGCCGGTCACCTGACTTCCGTCGTTAAGTTTCAGATTGTACCCCTCGTAACCAAAACTAATACCTTTACTAGGTTCTAGAATCGCTACGTACATACCATCTTTCCCTAGCTTATCGCCTATTTCTGACAAGCCAGGCCCGTAGTCAACTCCTTGCCCATCCACTACATGGCAATTTTGGCAATACTGAGCAAACACCGTTTGACCATGAGCAATATCTCCCTGCATAGTCACTAGTTGTTTGATGGGTGGTAAATCAGAAGCCTCCTGATCAATACCCAACAGTAAAGCCCCTTCTTCGTAGATTGAGTTTCGCATAGCCATAGAAAACACTTTGGCCGCGGCTGAATCCAGATCAGCGTGCAGGTCGCCGCTGCGTACCATATCCAATAAGCGGTTCTCGCCACCCCAACTACCAGCAAAGGCCATGACTGCCTCGCGCCGCAAACTCAGTGGCCGTTGTTGATTTGCTATAACACCTTGCAGCACATCAATTGATTTCTCACTGTTTACTCGCTTCAAAGCTTGAATCAAATCCATTTGCTCTTCCGTGCTTCCCTCTTCCAGCATATTTGTTATCAGCGATTCACCCTCAAAATCAAGTAGCAGCTTGGCAGCTTCTACCCCCACAGCTTCTTGGGGCTTTTCTAAGGCAAGTGCTAGTAAGGCTGGTTGATACTCCTTCAATTCGTAGCGTTTCACTAATTCTACGTACGTATCGCTTCCGGCTACATTATCTAAAGAAGCTTGCAAAGCAGTTTTCAGTTGGGGTGATTGCTTTACCCGATCAGCATCAATATGGTTCAACGCCAGAATAGTGATTTCCTCCTGATTAGGGTGCTGCTGTACCGCGAGGTTCGCCAGTACTTCCTGCTTAGATTCATCTTGATGAAAATCAAATGCTCGGAAATAGCGCAGGCGATCAGGGTACGTATTTGCTTCTGACTCCTGAATAAGCTCAGCCAGCAGCGGAATGGTTTCTTTGCTACGCATTCGCCAGATGATATCACGGCCCACCGGCGTATCCCAGTCATCACCCACTTCGTTCATCCAAGCTTTAAAGCGGGACTCAGCGTATAAATCAGCTCCAATGCCCAGTGCTTCCAGGTACCAACGATCTTTGCTATCGTGTTGTGTAGCCAGGGTAGCCCATAGTTTATCTGACTCGGGCGAATCAAGGTAGCGTAAGGCCAAAGCCACTTCGCGGCGCACTTGCGGTGATTCATCTTTCACCATTTTTTGTAAGACTGGTGTTATATCGCGGTCTTGCTGGCGAGCCATGCGGATTCCGGCTATTCGTAAGTCAGCATTTTCGCTCTGAAGAGCCTGCTCAACGTACTCTACGCCTTTGCCATCTAGTTTCGATAGCAGCCATAAAGCTCGGGCCTGATTACGAGGGTTTTCAGAGTCGGCCAGTGCTACCAACGCCGTTTCGGCTTGGCTACCCATTTCGTGTAGTGTTTTCCAGGCTAGGTAGCGAACCGATAAGTTAGGGTTTTGTAGCCCCTCGACGGCTCCTTCAACGGAAGACAGATTAATATCGGGGGATTGGTACTTCTGCTCAGAAGAAGAGAAAAGTGATTTTTCCTGCTTCGGAGCTATGCGGTAGATACGTCCCTGCTGAAGGTCACCCACCTGATGTCCACCCACGCCCGGATCGTACCAATCGGCGATAAACAGTGAGCCGTCGGGGGCTACGGTAACGTCAGAGGGACGAAACCACTGGTCTTTTCCGGTGACAATATTCTCCATTTTAGCTGCGTAGCCTGCTCCGCTATTTTCTACTGGGTAAGCCCGCACCACATTCGGCCCGGCATCAGCATGAATCACCTGATTGCGAAAGCGTTTGGGGAGTAGATCACCTTCGTACACTAGAATTCCGGTAGGGGAACCCGCTCCGGTTTGCAGCAGGTTCGGAACCACGCCCGGATCGTTTAGGTGCCAGTGGCGTTTCGGAATTTCGTCGTGCATTCCAGTACGATAAGTGCGCCAGTTTTCACCACTCATTTCATCCCGATAACCGTAGTTACCGTACTCCATTACGTAGTTGATACGTACTCCTTTGTTTCCATCATCGTCATTGTCAGATTGCCACAGCGTACCGTAAGAGTCGACCGCTACTTCGTAGTTATTTCTAAAGTTGTGACCCAACACTTCAAAGTTGCTACCATCCGGATCACAGCGAAATACCATGCCTTCGCGGTAAGGATCACCCTGGGCTGATACCGGAATTCCTGCCTGTTCGGTAATTGGGTTTCCGTCTTTATCTAGAATTTTCTCCCCGGCATTACCAAAATTAAAGTACAGCTTACCATCGGGACCAAATACCACGGCATGAATAGCGTGGTCGTGCTGCTCTCCGCTTAACCCGGTAAACAAAATTTCTTTTTTATCGGCCATATCGTCACCATCCGTATCGGTCAAAATAAAAACATTGGGGCTACAGGAGACAATTGCCTGATTGTCCATCACCCAAATACCCAGCGCGGCATTTACATCGTTACCTTGGTAGAAAACCGTACTCTTATCGGCTCGCCCATCACTGTCCTCATCTTCCAGAATCAAAATACGATCCCCTTCTTTTTTAGTAGGGTTATCGGGGTTGAGCGTAGGCCGGTAGTTGTACCCCTCGCACACCCAAACCCGACCGCGATGGTCAATATCCATATTAGTAGGGTTAGCTACCATCGGTTCGGCAGCAAATAACGTAGCCTCCAAATCATCGGCAACTTCCAGACCGACTACTGCGTACTCTACCGATCGTTTTTCATCATCGGTAAGCGACCCGTAGTCTACTACTGCCTTTTCTTCCTGAGAGGAACACTGCCAAAAGGCCATTGAGATAATCACTACCAACCACACAAACTTTACACAATTGATTCCAGACATCTTTTAATTATTAGGTAGAATGAATAGAAAGCAGCCTAAAATAGTATATTTTTCCTTTTTTTTAAAGTACTAGAGTGATGTCAAAGTACAATAGTGGGCTGTTTTCGGTTTTTTTACTATGAAGAATACGGTTCATTTGGTAATAGAATCAGAAAAAGAGGTAACCTCATTGAAAAGTCTACTAACGGTATTAGTAACTTATCTGACCGCTTTAACTGACCCATTCCCGCAATTTTTCCGTAGATTGGCCTGCTACACATAGCCAAAAAAAATTAGATAAATCCGTTCATTTCATGTCCTCTATCACCTACTTCTTTCTTCAGCTCAGCTTAGTGGCATCTCTCCCCGTTTTCGCTCAAATTAATCAACCTGAATTTACCACCCAGATTTTAGATACTATTGACATCGGATACGGTTTGGCCATTGGCGATGTAAATGGCGATGGACATCCAGATATTTTGCTGGCTGATCAAAAAGAGTTTGTGTGGTATCATAATGGCGATTGGCAGCGATTTGTCATAGCGAAAAACCTAACCGAACGAGATAATGTGTGCCTAGCAGCGACTGATATTAATCAGGACGGAAAAATAGAATTGGCGGTAGGAGCCCAATGGAACCCTGGCGAAACCAGCGACACTACTGCTTCGGGTTCAGTACACTATTTAATCCGTCCGCATGACCCCACTCAGCTGTGGAAACCTATTCAGCTTCACCATGAGCCTACCGTACACCGAATGCAGTGGGTAGCCACAGAAGATGGTTATCGCTTGGTGGTGCTGCCGCTGCACGGCAGGGGAAATAAAAACGGTGAAGGAAAAGGAGTGCGAGTGTTAGCGTACCACCCGCCACAAAATCCCGATCAAGGGTGGAAAACCTCTCTGCTAGACTCTACTATGCACCTTACACACAATTTTGATGTAAGCGATGACTCAACTGTATTTATAGCCGGAAAAGAAGGCGTTAAACAGATTAGCTACCAGAATAATGGCTGGCAAACTAATCCATTACCGCAACTCGCCCAAGGTGCTGGTGAGGTTCGCCGAGGATTTCTAACGGAAGATCACCCGTTTTTAGTAACGGTAGAACCTATGCACGGCAATCAGTTGGTGCTATATCAGGGCGAAAACTATGGCGAACGTTCGGTATTATTTGATGATCTTAAGCAAGGTCATGCGCTGGTCTGTGCCGACCTGCTGGGCTTGGGTCGCGATCAGGTGGTAGTAGGCTGGCGAGAGCCTAATCAACAAGGGAAAGTAGGCATTAAGATTTTTATTCCAGTAGATGAAGAAGGCGACGGCTGGATGCATTTTTGGATTGACGAAGATGATATGGCCTGCGAAGACCTAAAAGTAGCCGACTTAGATCAGGATGGTGACCTAGACATTGTTGCTGCTGGACGAGCGACTAAGAACTTGAAAGTTTATTGGAATCAGAGAATAATGGATAGTGATTGATGATGAGTGAATAATAATGCTCATCAGCCATTACTCATCAAAACTCGAGTCGATAGGTAACGGAAGGAATAATGGGAAATAAGCTGTATTGCTTTAACTGCCCCTTGCTTTCATAAATAAAGTAAGGGTTGCGACGACTGTAGGCATTATAAAGCGAGAAAATCCACGAACGGCGGTTATCTCGTCTGGTATCCTTGTTTTTGCGATAACTGATGTCCAGTCGATGGTAGGAAGGCATACGAAAGTTGTTACGCTCATCGATTTGCGGTCGCTCAAATAGTAACACTCGCGTATCGGAATTATTCGCATAATAACCTACTGCATTCTCCCAACCGGGCGGTGGCACGCTCTGGTAACGAGCGGTAGGTAGCGTGATGGCATTCCCCGTGTTGAAGACGAAAGCTATAGAAAGAGTGCGGTCACGGGGAATCTCATAATTAATTAGTAGAGACAGATCATGGCGACGATCGTATCGGAAAGGAAAAGGTCGGCCACCATTAAGTTCCTCAAACCAGCGGTTGCTCCAGGCGAGAGTATAGCCCAGCCAACCATTGAGTTTGCCGACTTTTTTATGTATAAAAAGCTCCACACCGTAAGCCTCCCCATCACCACTAACTACCTTCTCTTCCCAACTGTCACCGTTCTGAAAAAGGTAATTAGCACCATCCTGATACGTAATGAGTTGCAACATCGCTTTGTAATAGCCTTCCAGGCTTATCTCAAGGCTGTTGTTGGCAAAGCTTCTCACAACGCCTAACGCATACTGCTGGGCGTACTGTGGGGCGATATTTTCGGTAGAAGACACCCACAAATCAGTAGGCACACTGAGGGAAGAGTTCGTCAGCAAATGCAAATACTGAGCCATGTAGGTATAAGAGTTTTTGAAAGACAGACGGTCACTTACTTGGTAAAGTACTGATAATCGAGGCTGTAGATTGCTGTAGGTCTTGTCGTTAACATGAAAGAGCGAACCCCTTAGTCCAGCGTTAATTTTCAATTTGCGACTTAGCAAGATTTCGTCTTCTATATAAGCTTCGGCATTCAGACTGTTGGCAATGGCCTGCTGATTGAGCGTAGTATCAGTCTGCGGATTGACTATCTGTACTACCTCCGGGCTAAAGCGCATTTGCGAGACAAAGCCACCGAAGCGTAAGTGGTGCGACAAGGCTGGCACATAATCGTAATCTATTTGCAGTTTCAGGTCACGAATGCGAGAAAGGTTACGAGAATAATAGTCAGCTTCTTCTTGCTCAACCATATACTCATTAAAGAAATCATACGTACTGTAACTGAAAGAAAGGTTACTGAATATTTGGGGGGTATAAATCTTATTCCAACGAAGTACCGAGGTAGTGTTACCCCACTTGAAGTTAAAGGTACTCTCATCAGTGTCGCTGTCAAACGTATCAAAAAAGCGATCTCGTCCGGTATAAAAACTTAGGTAAAGACGGTTATTCTTATTGATCTTATGATTATACTTAGCATTAATATCGTGAAAGCCAAAGCCGAAGGTGCGATTGTTGTTGAGCGAACCAACCGCCATTAGTGCATCTAGCCAAGTACGACGGGTTGAGATAATGAAAGAGGAAGTATCCTTCTTGATGGGCGATTCGTACGTAAAACGGGCGGCAATAGGACTGATGGCAAACACTCCACCTCGTTCTTTCAGATTTCCCTCTTTCATAGAGATATCTAGTACTGAGGAAAGCCGACCACCGTAACGAGCAGGGATACCTCCTTTGTACAGGTCTACATTATTAATAGCATCAGTATTAAAAACCGAGAGAAAACCAAAAACATGATTGACATTATAGACGGGTACTCCATCTAGTAGAATGAGATTCTGGTCAGGACTGCCTCCTCGAACGTACAAACCTGCCGAGCCTTCGGTACCTCCGCTTACCCCGGGTAGTAGTTGAAGGGTTTTTAAAATATCAGCCTCACCAGCCAGCACTGGCGTTTGGTTGACGGTCTGCATCTCCAGCTTGTGCATACTCATTTGCACCCGCTCTACTCGTGTCTCGTTTGGGCTAGCAATAATCTCTACCTCTTCTAATAAGGTGTTAGAAGAGAGTTCTACATCTAGCCAGGTATCTTTGATTAGGGCTACTGCCTCGGTACGGCGGGCGTAGCCAATGTAGGAGAAGCTGATAGTGGCTGAATCGCCCGACAGGGGTAAACTGTAGAAGCCGTAGAGGTTGGTAGTAGTACCTTTGCCCAACTGCGGTAGGTAGACCGAAGCTCCAATCAACTTCTCGCCGCTTTCAGCATCGGTTACATAACCACTCACCGTGTAGGTTTGGGCAACGGTAGATAGGTTGAAAAGTAATAAAAGAGAGACAACCACTAACCAACGGATCCCATCACTGCGACCTCGGGAAACTGGGGAAAGTAGCCTCCTACCTACGCGCGTAGATAGTCCTAGGCGGAAAGTCGCTTCGCGGAGCCTCGCGGTGATGTAGTGGTTGGTTCGTAGCATCAAAACAACCGATAACCGATGGATAGTTGCAGGCTGCGGTTGTATCTAGGAAAAGAGTATAGTGTAGACTCGACTTCACTGCCGGGTTCGTTTGTGCTTCTGAAAAAAACCTCGAAGTCATCGGTAATATCGCGTAGCCCCATATTGTAGCGTAGGTTGAGTGTCCACCGATCAGAAAAGGCATAACCTACTCCAATGTTAACTGCTATGTCCAAATCTCGGTACGAAGCTTCTAACTGCTCATGAAAGGAGGGGAATTCTGATGAAAATGAGCCAAAACCACTACTATTAATATTTGATCCAGTACCCAGCAGATAACCTAATTCTGGGCCTAACTCTACCGTTAGTCTGTTTACTACCTGATACTGAAGCATGATGGGTATGCTGATATAGTGAAGATGGTAGCGAGGTGTAAAGCTGCCTCTGGGAGTTACCTTACTTTGGTACCCCTTGTTGGCATATAGCACTTCTGACTGCACACTAAGATTACTGGCAAGCGGGACATTTACAAAAAGGCCACCCAAGTAAGTAGGCTTAATGAAATCGCCATCACCCATGCCAATGTCCTCACTAGTGTGACTACTTAAAGCTCCTCCTGCTTTTATCCCAATAGATACCTGAGCTAGTAAATTGGAGCAGACTAGTAAGCTGAGTAAAAAAATAAAAGTTAGCTTCTTCATGATTGGTTGACTAAAAGATTGTGTAAGAGATTTATTCACAAGGATGATCTTCTACCGCGAAGCTTGCAGAATTATAGGAAGCGAAAATACCCGTACCATTTTCCACATTAGAATAGGTTTGAATTACCTCGGAAAAAGGAGTAAAAGCACCATCTTCCTCAAAGCTATAGTTTTCTTGATTGATTGCGTATAGAATACCAGATTTTAAAAAGCGGTCGTAGTGTCGGCTGGCATTATGTACATCAAACTGATAGGTTCGGTCTGAGGGTAGATTATCTGTAACAAAAAAGCTTTCGACGGCAAGAGCTATTACATCACCTTCCAAGCCAGTATCTTCAATTCTTACAAAGAAACGATATTCGGTTATCCCTCCGGAAATCGCATCAATATACGCATTAAACCTATCGGGTAGGCTGGAAAACGATCGAAAATGGGGCTGGTTAACGTTGCAGGTAGTACCGTCTTCGCACACTCTATTTTGGCTGTTAAGCAATGTAGCCCCCAACCAGTAGCTGTTCACTACCGCAGTATCGTCAACAATATTGATGTTGATGGCTGTCCTTAGCACAGGATCGTCCTGATAGCAGAGGTCAGCTATAGGTCTTGCGGGTACTACATCCGAGGCTCGCAGAGTCGGAAAGCCGGATACTTCTACCTCAATGCTATATTTTTTATTGGATTGGGGGTAGTAGTTTAAAGTATACAAACTATCCTGAAAAGTAGGCTCTCCAATCAATATATCATTTTCGTACAAACGCATTTCAGCACTAGATACTACGGGAAAGTTCTGCGTAGTACTGCCTAGAGGTAGGGACTTTGTCAAAGATAACTTAATGAGGCTATCAGGATGTAGAATGCTGTTGAGTACCAACTCTTCTTGGAAAGTAGGAAAAGGCATATTGACTTCTTGCGTACAGGAAGTCGTCAGAAAAAAAATAAGTAGATTTATTAAATCCTTTCGCATAGAAACGAGATGTAATTATGCTTTCCAAGCAAAACATCGCTCTAACTTAAAATTGTAAGAAGATAGCTTATTATCTAAGCAAAACAAAAACAATAAAGCCCCCTTAAATGCGGGGGACTTTGAGGATTATACTTTTATGTATGCAACTAACGCCAAGTACTACTTGAGTTAGTAACATCCCCACAACTAGTGCCCCCTCTGCCATGAACAATTAAACTACCTCTAGCTCTTAGCGAAACGTTGGAGACGTCCTCTTCATGATCATAGGTTCTATCACTAGCCCATATCGTTACATTAAAACGAGTAGTTTGTCTACTCATAGTAGCGTAGACAAATCTATATATTTCTCCCGATTCAAAAGTATAATTTATATACACATTACCTTGCACACGCAATGCAGAAGTTTGCTTCCGGGTCCATCCGCCAAACAATCCATCTTTACCCCAATTGGTGGTATTTACAACGACTCTACCCCAAGTATACCCTGGATAAAAAGGTCCGGATTGATCTGCAAAATTATCGACTAGCAACTCAGCAGTTACCCTATCATCCCCTCGTTTATCTCCAGTCCTATCCTCACAAGTGTTTTTTCTTTGAGAACCGAGCCCAGTAGCTTGCAAAGAAAATGCTCCTTCATCATTGTTTACAACATTATTTAAAACTACTATACCCAACTTTTTATTACTTTTTGTAATCCCCTCAAGCAACTCGAGTTTGCTATCATCCCCGTCAGTAATAACTTTGACCACATTCCTTTTATGCATCTGTATTTCCCCGTTCACTTTAAAGACACCATCCTGATTCAGGATACTCAGCATATCGTAACCTGCGGCTGTAGTATTGAGCTTGTAAAGACCACTATCCTCTAATATAAACGAAGAAGCATGTTCCTTAATATAGTCTGAGTACCAAAAATCCGCATCTCCTTCCATAAGTAATTGTCTGTCTCCTTCAGCCATATTTCCGAGTTCTTCAAACCAGGCTGCTTGCGCTTCTACTGATTGTTCATCAATACTCCGCAAAGAGGTAAATCCTGGAAACTGGCTTTCCCAAGAATCCAGTGTTTTGGGGTCAGCATCTTTCAAAGATTCTTGGATTTCATTAAAAGTAGCTTGGTCTTTAAATTCCAGGTAACCGTTGGTTACCCGCACACTAAAGTCCTCTTCGGTTACGATTGAAGAAGCTTCGGTTAGGTCGTCCTGCGAGCAGGCGTAGCACAAGGCACTAAGGCCGAGGGCAACCACTGCCCAGAGTGAGTGTTTTAAAAAGTGTTGCATAACGTTGAAAAAGGTTATTGGTTAAACATACTGACAATGTAGTGGGGGGGGGGATAGGTTTCCTAGTTAAGTTTATGTTAACCCGGTAGCATTTTCTAGTAGACATTACATTGAGTATTATTGACTAACAGATATACTAAAGAGGGAAAATTGATAGACTTAACATAAGTAAAGAAGCCTACTTGGTAGGTAATATTTATAGTAATACTATCGTTACTATCTATCAAAAAGTACGAAACTGCAAAATAAAGTACATCAATAGTACATGCGCTGCTGCTGACTAGGGATTCTTTTAGGTGAGAATGAAGGAAAAACGGCTAATATTTGCCTTGGCTGTCCGCGATATTTTGCTATGATGTAAGGTTAAGCTAGATAGCATAAAGAAAAGCGACAGGAAACTGCTCCTGTCGCTTTTACTATCCTTCTTGTGGCAGAACTAAATATTAATGATTGATGAGTAATGAATGATGATTGTAGTCGCCACTATTCATTATCAATTTTTACCTTTCACCTTTTCATTATTCTTTGTATAGTCGGTAGATGGCTTTCTCAGCTTTGGGGGAAACCACTTGCATCAAGTATACTCCCTTTTTTACCGAAGATACGTCTAGTTGTACTGAACCGTTAGGTTGCAATACAGGGTGCTCGCCGCTAATCAATTGTCGGCCAAACACATCGACTACCTGAATAGCCACTTTTTCATAGGGGTACTGCTCAAATTCTACCGCTACTGAGTTCTTAGCCGGATTAGGATAATAGCGAAGGTTGGCTACGCTAGAAATACCACACTCTTGGCGGACTACGGCAATAAAGTTCTCCGACAACTCAGCACATCCATCCGATAAATCGCTACCGCTTATGTTGCTCCCAGCCGCAATGGTGAAAGTTCCGGTGTAAGAAACCCCGTATATCCGGCAGGTACCCGTTCCAGCGCCGTCAAAATCCACTTCGTTACTCATCGGTAGAGCTAATACCTCGCCTTTATCATCGGTAACAATATAACCATAAGTAGCTTCTGAATTCGAGTCGTGAGAAAACGTCACTAAGTCGGCTACACTGTCTCCGGCGCAGGTGAAGATGATGGTTTGAGCCTCATCGGTCGCGATGGTTCCACCGTCTACC
Organism: Tunicatimonas pelagia; assembly: GCF_030506325.1. Taxonomy (NCBI): domain Bacteria; kingdom Pseudomonadati; phylum Bacteroidota; class Cytophagia; order Cytophagales; family Catalimonadaceae; genus Tunicatimonas; species Tunicatimonas pelagia. The sequence goes on from NZ_CP120683.1 coordinate 1,503,293, forward strand.
TCACAGTCTAGAATCTCAAAGGTCACCGAAAGCACTTTACCTGCTGTACCTTCGCCATTCTCTTCAGAATAAGGTGTGGCTTTCACCGTATGCATTCCAATGGGTGGGGTAAAGCCGAAGTAGTCGCCGTTGTTGTCTCCAGCTAGGGCAAACGGGGCACTGTTCTCCGTGCGGAAGCCCATCTGGTCGTTGAAGTCAAATACTACACTACCAATCGTCTCTGAGTCTACATCTGCCCGAATGTTCAAGTTTAGGGTAGGTAAATCCGTTACCGATACTTGGATGCCATCGGTAATGGGGGCGATGTCTTCGTCGGTATCAGCATTCACCAGCGTGAAGCCCGTGACCATACCAGGTACTACTTCTATCACTGACATTACAGGCTTACCCGCTACTCCTTCACCGTTAGCTTGCGAAAATGGAATAGCGGTGATCTCGTAGGTACCCGCAGGTAACATCATTCCCTCATCATAGAGCGTATAAGGAGCGTGGTTGTCCACTTTTTCTTTTTCACCGTCCACGTAGAAGACTACGCTTTTCACTTCTTCGCCGTAAAACTCAGCCCGTACATCAACCAGTTCAGGCAGCATCGGCAACGAAAGCATCACACTATCCGGCAGCCGTTGAATATCTTTATTTTCTTCGGTATCTACCAGAAACAGGCTACCTGACTTATCAATACTGGCCACGCCTAACGGACGACCTAAAGAAAGAATGATAAACTCGGTGTCATCGGGTAAGCCCTGCCCCACGTGACGGCCAATGCTAAATGGATAGTTATTATCATTCAGTACCCCGATGGTTTCATCGTCTAGCACCACTACGCTTTCAATAGTCACGAAGGGAAAAGCAAAGTCTTCGCCAATGCCGATGTCCCCTTCCAGCCCCGGTTCCGAGATAAGATCAGGATCACTAATATCCAGTAAGTCTACGGCGAGACGTTTACCGAAGGGTTCATCTTCGCCGTTGATTTCTACTTCGTAGATAGCTTTGAACCCATTGAGGTTCCCCTGACTACCATCCCGCTCAATCACCAAACCTCGCTTCGGGCTGAACATGATAAAGTCACCAATAGCTCCCGCCCGTTGGTTCATCGGGTACGAATAGTTCACCCCAGTGTACGCCCCGGTTTTCAGATCAAACTCCGATACTAATAAGTAATATGACAAAATTAATTTAACAAGATATATCTTTACACTATGAAAGGTAAGAAAAGATATATTACTTTGGATGAGAAGCAACGCAAAGAATTACTGGCGGGCTTCAAAACTGGCAAAAAACCCGTCTTCAGAATGCGTTGCCATTTGATTCTGCTCAGTGATCAGGGGCATGGTGTCCAGCAGATTGCCGAGCTATATCAACTAAGTCGGCAAAGCGTGGCGAACTGGTTCACACGCTACGAGCAAGGAGGCATTACGGCTTTGCATACAATACAAGGTAGAGGTAGACGGCCTATTTTACGTATTGACAATGCGGTAGAAGTCCAGCAGGTTGAACAGTTGGTTGATCGGCATCCACAAACACTTCGGCCGGTCTTAGTTGCTTTGAGTCAACAAGGGAAGGTGCTATCTAAGCGAACGTTGCAGCGATTTTTAAAAAGATTGGACGGAAATGGAAGCGGTTCCGAAGAAGTCCGTTAGGCCAACCCGATCAGAAAATATATGAACAGAAGTGTCAACAACTCGTGATATTACACACGTTAGCTGCCTTGGGCTATATTGATTTGCGATTTGGCGATGAAACTGGCTTTTCCATGGCTCCCTCCGTTCCTTATGGTTGGCTGCCAGTAGGAAGCCAACGGGCGATCCGTTCCGACAGTGAGCGGGTCACCAATGTGTTTGGTCTGATGAACAGGCGCCAGCAATTGAGCAGCTATCCTACCCAAGGGCATATCAATGCAGAATTTATCATTCAGTGCCTAGACAATTTCTGCACCACAATCCCCCAACTGACAGTTGTGGTACTAGACAACGCTTCATGGCATACGGCCCGAGCTATTCAAGCTAGAAGAGAAGCATGGCAAGAGCAAGGGCTTTTTCTGTTTTATTTGCCTACGTATAGTCCGCACCTGAACCCCATTGAGATACTATGGCGAAAGATCAAGTATGAGTGGCTAAAGCCTGAAGCCTATAGCTCCAAAGAACAGCTACAGCAAGCGATCTTCAATATCCTGAGACAGTTTGGAACCGAGTTTCAAATCAACTTCTCACTCACCTAAATGTTGTTACACTAATTATGTTACACTACTTAGTGAGTTATCCGTATTACCTACCAACGGTCGCTCCAGCATAGGTAGTAATCGTTGGGCAAAGTGGTCGTAGGCCATTCCTTCAAAACCACCGCTACCACGTACTAAAAACGGAGTAGTTAGTGCAGTGCTGCGGTAAGGCCAGTACAAGCCCGCCATCCAAGGGGTATTCTCACCATCCTGATCTTGCATATTGGTACCGTCCCCAAACTCACCCACCTTCGGGAAGTCGCCAAACAAAGCTACGGTACGGATTTCGGGATACTGCTCGTGAACAACCAGCAAGGTACGCCAATCAAAGCTTTGGATATCGGCATCCTCTTGTAAATCGTTAGCCACGATAGCATTGGCTACCGCTTGGGCAAATGGCTCCGGAGCTACGGTACGCTTGGCAAACACATCGCCCCGGTCATCAGCATCAGTACGAGGGTTGATCTTGGTCTCAATATTGTAGCGGATTTGCTCGGCGTTTTTCCAGCGTAGTTCAGCCATCGGATCGCTGCTACCAGCCCCAGTTTTATAGTACTCAATGTAGTACGCTACAAAGTCAAATACCTGCTGAAGTGAAGGCATTACATAGGCATCTACCAAGCCCTCTTGTTGAGCAAAGGCTACTGCTACGGGGGAAAGGTCACGATCATTCTCCTGAGCCGGACGGCCATCCAGTATTTTATCGGCAATAAAGGTGGACTGAATTTCAGCTAGTGTTAAATCCTTTACCAGTACCTCATTCTCGTACTCGTAGGTAGCACCGTCAATACGGCGGGCTTTGGCTGCTTCGATGTGCGGATCGTGATCTAGCACCGGAATACCGTCTTTGGTAATTCCGCAGTCAAATTCTAATGTAGGCATTAGGAAGTCGAGCGCAGCTTCCATAGAAGGCAGGGTGTTTTCGGGGCGGAGGTTTCTTGCCCCCCGATGCCCCTGGGCATCGAACTGTTCAATATCAATCAAACCTTCTTCCGTCATAAAGTCAGGTTGACCGTCACCATCACCATCGTAATTTTGTACTACCTCCAGTAGAATATCCGGTCGGTCGGAGATGATACCGTCTACCCCGAGCTCCAGTAGGTTTGCCATATTCATTGAATCATTCACGGTGTAGACCACCACGGGGAAGCCCTGTCGCTGCAATGAGCGTACATTATGAACCTCGCTGGAAGCTGAGTCTAATCCCTCAGGTGGGTTTTGACGGCTTCCTACGAAGGTGTCCGGATTATCGTCGTCTAGCATCACAAACCAAGGCGACATGATCGGGGTACGGTTGTTACCGTTAATTTGCGCGTGCCGTCGCAGAGCATTCATCACTCGCTGGGCACTAAATTCTTCATTGAAGGGGTTCTGCGGGGCGCGTAATTCTTTATTAGGATTTTCTGGGTCAGGCAACGGAATAGGTGGCTCTAGTACTTTTCCGGTAGCATCGGTATGAATCAGGAAGGGGCCAAATTCTTCACCGAACCAAAACGTGCCATCATCTACTTGCTGGAAGGATTCCAGGTCAAAGTCAGCTCCGGTTAGAATACGCTCTTCGGTGAAGTGGTTGACGATAGCAAAGGGAATGTGCTGATCGGGATCCCGTAGCTCGAAGAAATCATCCACGATAATCTCACCATCGCCACCTTCGACGGTTTCGAAATCGGGGATGATAGTGTACACTCGCAGATTATAATCGGCGGAGTTTTCCAGTCCTCCGAAACCATTATCAGACATTACGTAGTAGGAACCATCTTCGTTAAGTAAGACAGCAGATACTCCTTGCACGGGTTGCTGATCTACAAAAGGAGTTTCCTGTCCATTAACAATGGGACCGCCAATGTACTGACCCGAAGTAGGCCCGGGCGAAAAAGTGGCAGCCGGTAGCACCGCTCGCTTCTGTAAGATATTGGGGTTCGGTCGCAAGCGAGCGTTCTTTTCTGATAAAGTGGATTGCTCTTGAGCGTAGCTAGGGTAAAATGTTACGCTAAAAGCCAATAAGGCGACCCACAAGATCGCCCAATGAAAGTAAACGTGTTTCTTTGGCATGATTAGATGGTTAATAATTGGTTGGAAAAAGGTTGATTAACGCATCCAAGTTGTCAATTCGCCCGGCTGAATTCAATTAGATCGGATTAACGAATTGTGAAGAAAATAACAGTGAGGTAACTATTATTTAATAAAACATAGCTGTTACCGATAGGTTGTTGTTAATTGATCTCGGAATTTGTCACGTAAAGGATTATCTACTAGAGTTATAGCAAAAAGTACGTAAGACAGGTTTTTCTAGTAAAGGTGTGGGCTGATAGTAAGAATTTGAAGTCTTTTGCTGAGTAGCATTAACGCTCCATATCATGGTCTTCAGAACAAACTTTCTTCTTGCTGCTTTAGTACTCCTTCTTACGAATACAGTCCTCATTGCTCAAAATGAGTGGGTAGAGTCTGATATGTTTCCGGGTTCAGGACGGTTCGGGGCTATTTCTTTTGTTATAGATGGAAAAGGGTACATAGGATTAGGTAGTGGCGAATCAGGGTTATTAGTGGACTTTTGGCGGTACGACCCAGCCTCTGGTACTTGGGAACAGGTAGCTGATTTTGCTGGGGCGGGCCGACGAGGTGCAGTAGCGTTTGTGCTGGATGGAAAAGCCTACGTAGGGTTAGGAACTAGCGGGACCTTTCCGAATACAAAGCGGGAGAAAGATTTCTGGGTATACGACCCTACCCTAAATACTTGGAGTGCGACTACCGACTTTGCTGGCACAGCCCGTAGCTATGCTGTTGCCTTCGTACAAGATAACCAAGGTTTTGTGCTGACGGGGCAAGATGACACAGGCTACCCTACTGATGTTTGGGCGTTTGATGCATCTACTCAACAGTGGAAAAGTAAGAACGCCTTTACGAGAGCAGCACGGTCGGGAGCTTTTGTCTTTTCGGTTAATGACACTGTATACATTGGTGGAGGTACTAGTCGATCGGGTTTTACTACCCAACTTCAAAATCACTACTTGTTCTACGAAGCAGCCAGTGATACCTGGAGTACAACTACTATATTACCTAGCGGGATGACCCAGGGTGGCAACCACTCCTACTTTGCCTATCAGAATAAAGGATACGTAGTAACTGGTAATGAAGTATGGCAATTTGACCCAGCTCAGGATGAATGGGATGAAGTTGATAATATTGGCTCTGATATTAGTGGGGAAGCTACTTTCGCTATTGGTGACACCGCTTATCTAGTGACAGGGGATGCTTCTGATTTTTTCTCTAGTGCTGAATACACTCAAAAGTTTTGGAAGTTTGCCAAAGCATTCGTACCTCCGGTGGCTCCTTCTGACCTTAGCGCTCACGTTACCTCAGATACTACAATTACCCTCACTTGGACTGATAACTCGGATTTTGAGGAGGGATTTATCATAACACATGAGGTGGATGACCCTAATATATCCACTGGATCAGGTATCATTAGGACAACGGTAGATACTTTAGAAGCTAACGTAACTGCATATAGTAATCAGGTACTGGAAAAAGGTTATGACCATATATATTCCATTACTGCTATTCATAGTAAAGGTAATTCCGAGGAAACTCTGTTAAGACTTTTAGACTTAACTTTCTTGAATGAAATAGACACCATTAACGCTACTGCAACTAGTGTTCAGTTTACTTTAACGAGCAAAAGTAACAACCCTGCCTTTGAGGTTGAAGTATCTAGCGACAGCCTAAACTTTGAAGCTAATACCCAAGGTGGACTTACCTTTAGTAATTTAGATGAAAGCAGTAGCTACTATTTTCGTGTGTATAAGGTGAGTGAGGGACGCAATCCTTCCTACCGCTCCCCATATTTCCATACCACTGCAAAGACGTTATTACATACCCCTCGAGAGCTATCCTGGAAGAATGTAGACGAAGATATCCAAGTTAGTTGGCAAGATATATCTAAGCAAGAAAGTAGCTATAGCGTAGAACGTTCCATAGGTAATGATACTAGTTTTACAGTTATCCATATAGGATCCGCTAACGATACCCTATTTATTGATTCAGGAACTGAGGAAGGCATGTCGTATTATTATCGGGCAAAAGCGGTCTCAGAAGATAATACATCTGAATACTCGGAAGTCATACACGCCTTCTATTATAAAGAGCCAACCAATCTAACTGCTACCAATATTACCTTTAATTCGGTAACATTAGCCTGGAAGAGTCAGTCAAACGAAGCCGATGTAACAATTGTAGAGCGTCAATCATACAATTATGATAATAGTGAGTACGGGGAATGGTGGCCTCAAAGCAGATATACTGGTGGTGAAACTCATACTGTGACTCTTTCACAGGGAGCAAACGTTCGCTTTCGGATAGTAGCCACTGATAGTGCTAAGAAGTATCAAGCTTATTCAAATACTGTTACAGTATATACTCCACTTATTGCCCTATCAGAATTATCTATAGATGAGATTACGGATAATAGCTTACAACTTATGTGGAAAGGTGACCCCTATATACCTGCTAAAAACTATAGAATAGGAATAGAACTGGCCGACGAATCGAAGGATTTTAGAGAAATAGCTACTATCCCCGGTCCTGCTTACGAATACTGGGTTAATGATATTGATATGGCAAATATCTACTATTTCCGTGTTAGAAAGATAAATGACTACGTAGCTTCTACTTATTCAAATACCGTAGATAACATAATTGCCAGTGTTAGTGATCCTCAACCTAGCAAAGCTACTATAAAAGTAGTGCCTAACCCAGCCGGACAGTGGCTCGAGGTCGAAACGAAAGAAACTATTCAGCAAATTGCCATTACCGATCTTAGCGGAGCGGAGGTGATGTCCCTTACGCCTTCCCCCGAGCATCGGTACGACATTAGTGGTCTGAGGGCTGGAACTTATTTATTGATTGTATCATCCAAGAGCGGCATTTATAAAACGAAGCTAGTGAAACAGTAGGGGGTAGCAGATACAACGCTCTCTACCCGGTGACTTATGCACCCTACATCAGAACCAACTTTCTGTATCAGTATTCCTTTCCAACGCTTCCTCCACTTCATCCGGCAGTTCAGGAAAGAAATCCACTCCAGTGTAGGCTTCTACGTTGTCGATAGATTCTACGAAAGCCTTGGGAGATTTTGATGTGCTTTCGTTGGGAATTAAAAATCCGATGGCTTTTACTTCTGGCTCTTGGTAATCTAGTAAAACTTTGTAATAATAATCCGGCACACTTACTCCGTTTTCACCAATCTTTTTGGGATCAGAACCAAATACTGGCCCAGTCACTATGTACAGACTACCGTAATCCACCGCCCAATCCCGAACATCCTCTTCTAACTCTCTCCACACCCCCCGATTAAGATCACGGTTTTGGGGACTCATGTTCGACATAAAGAAGCTTTCGCTCATAGCTTCGGCCGAGAAACCCATATCTCCGGCAGGTGCCATATGCCCCCGGTCGTAGCCCGAACGACGGTAGTCATTTAATGAGGCTGAACCAGTAATTACGTAAGGGTCTTCCCGAAAATCATCGGAGCGGTCAGCTACGTTAGATCGTACCTCAGCTTCGGTAAGTTTGTAAGCTACCCACTCGGCTTGTTCGTGCTCTTCTACGTACGAAAGCGTGTAGTGCTGGTGCTGCACCAAAAAACCGTTGTTTACAGAAGGTAGATAGCTAAACCCCACAATCTCGGGAGCTGAAGTCTGATTCTGGCGCTTCAGATACATCAGCAGTAAAATAAGTCCGAGTACAATGAGAGCCGTGATTAATAAGGCCCGAGTTGTACTTGGCGAGCGACGTTTTTTAGAGCGATTGGCCATTGGTTCTAGGAGGGAAGATGCTCTCGGGTATGCTTGAGAATAAACTGAATGATAGGTCGGGGGTTGGATAATCCGTGCACGTGCCCCTCCCCTTTTTTAATTATTACTTTAACTTTTCCACCCAGCTTTTCGTACTGCTCCACCATCATCTGAGCATTCTCCGAATAGGGAACTACCTGGTCATCGTCGCCCGAGACTACCAGTAGCGGAATATCGTTCTCAACCAGCGGCTCTACCTTATTAATCGGATTTTGATTGTACTCTCTAGCTTGTTCTTCGGTAAAATCATACGCAGCCAGACACTTTTGCCAATCTTCTTTACTACCCATACCCTCTTTTAATCCGCCCGGCCAGCTTTTTATGTCGCAGACCGGGGCATCCACATAAATGCAGGCCACTTTCCCAGCATTTTCAGCCGCCCAATTAAATACAGATAAACCACCTCGGCTCATTCCTTCCAGCGCTACTTTATCGGCAAATAAGTAGCGAGAATTAAGCAGTTCGTAAAATTCGTTCCAAAGCTGTACCGCTGCCGGACTACCGTAAAGATCGGCCACATCAACATACACTACGTAAAAACCTCGCTCCAGCAGAGCCAGATCTACCTCAGGGCGATGCCCGAAGAAGCGAGCCCGCCACAACCAAGGGTTGCCTTCGGCGGGTTTATTGGGAACAACCACCCGGCACTGCCGCTCCTGAAATAAAAAAGAATACATGGTGTACCCGTGGAACGATCCTAATTCTCCCGAGATAAGCCCATCGGGCACAAAGCGATCTGACTGCTGAATAGGAGTGCATTGTAGCAATGCGATTGACAGCAGCAAGATAATACTACGGTTGTTCTGCTTACGCAACAGTAATGTAGACAAATGGCGATTAATCATTCTCCACGATAACGCAGCGGTTGTTGCGAATATCGTCTTCAACGTTCTTGAATTTTACATCTTTTACGACTCTTCCATCATTATATTGTACGCTCACTCGCTGATTCCGCCCGGCAATTTTCTGGGTTTTAGCCGGTTTCACCGGTTCGGCCGGAGGACGATTGGCAGCGGGTTGACCCTGCCCACGGTTCCCTCCCCCCAATAAGGAGCCGGAATCTTCCTTGGAAGCTTTTACTCCCTGTTCCGACTGCCGACGAGCCGGTCGGCGAGCTTCTCGTACTTCATCTGGCTGCTGAACGGGCAGGTTTGCCTTCATCAGAAATGAAATTGTCTCCTCATTTACTTTTGCCAAAAATTGCTTGAATAGCTCGAAACCCTCGAACTTATAAATAATGAGTGGGTCTTTCTGCTCGTATACAGCATTCTGCACCGACTGCTTTAAGTCATCCATTTCTCGCAGGTGCTCCTTCCAGTTTTGATCGATCAGAGCCAGCACAATGGATTTTTCCATAGATTGAACCAAATCTTCGCACTCAGTCTCTATGCTCTTCTTTAAATCAGCCGATACTGTGAGCTGCATTTTTCCATCGGTGAACGGCACCAGAATATTTTCTACAGTTGCCCCCTTGGTTTCAAATACATTCTTAATGACCGGAAACGCCCTCTGGGCTAACTGCTTATTTTTTCGCTGGTAGTTCTCGTAAGCGAAGTTGTACAGTTCGTCCGTGAGACTTGCTTCACTAACGCTGGTAAAATGATCTTGATCGATGGTGTGGTCGACGCCCAGAGTGCCGAGCACGGTGAGCTTATAGCTTTCGTAATTACTTACACCCTTGGTGCTCATTACAATATCCTCGCAGGTATCGTAGAGCATGTTCATAATATCTAACTGAAGGCGATCTCCGAACAAAGCATGGCGACGGCGTTTGTAAATTACCTCGCGCTGCTGGTTCATCACATTATCATACTCCAACAATCGCTTACGGATAGCAAAGTTGTTTTGCTCTACCTTGCTTTGCGCCCGTTCAATAGAACTGGTTACCATAGAGTGCTGAATCACTTCGCCTTCTTCCAGTCCCATTCGGTCCATCAGCTTCGCAATACGGTCCGAACCGAACAAACGCATTAGATTATCTTCTAAGGAAACAAAGAATTGGGAAGAACCGGGATCCCCTTGCCGACCGGAACGTCCGCGCAACTGCCGATCTACTCGTCGCGACTCATGCCGTTCAGTACCCACAATTGCCAATCCGCCCGCTTCTTTGGATTCAGGCGTAAGTTTGATGTCAGTACCCCGACCGGCCATGTTAGTAGCAATAGTAACCGTCCCGGGTTTTCCGGCATTGGTAACCACTTCAGCTTCACGCTGGTGCTGCTTAGCGTTAAGCACCTGATGCTCAATACCTTTCATCTTCAGCATCCGGCTGAGGATTTCGGAAATATCTACCGAAGTGGTACCGACTAATACCGGACGCCCCTTATCGGTCATGTCTTTAATTTCATCGGCTACCGCGTTAAATTTCTCCCGCACGGTTTTAAAAACCTTATCCTGCCGATCATCCCGAACAATTGGTCTATTGGTTGGAATCACTACTACATCCAACTTATAAATATCCATAAACTCACCCGCCTCAGTTTCGGCGGTACCCGTCATACCAGCCAACTTATGGTACATACGGAAATAGTTCTGTAAAGTAATAGTTGCGTAGGTTTGCGTAGCTTCCTCTACTTTTACGTTCTCTTTGGCTTCAATTGCTTGGTGTAATCCGTCCGAGTAGCGACGACCATCCATTACCCGACCAGTTTGCTCATCCACAATTTTTACTTTCCCGTCGGCAATGATATACTCCTGATCCAACTCAAACATAGCGTACGCCTTCAGCAGTTGGTTAACGGTATGAATACGCTGCGATTTGACCGAATACTCTTTGATGAGTTCGTCCTTTTTTTCCACCTTCTCTTCATCGGGCATCGCTTCATCTTTCTCTAATTGATTAATCTCAGTACCAATGTCGGGCATGATAAAGAACTGCGGATCTTCCCCCTGCTTCGTAATCTGCTCCAGTCCTTTCTCCGTTAGGTTGATATTGTTGGTCTTTTCTTCGATTGTAAAGAATAGCGGTTCGTCTGCCTCCGGCATCGCCTTCTGATTATCCTGCAAGTAAAAGTTTTCAGTCTTTTGCAGAATTTGCCGTATTCCGGTTTCACTTAGGTAGCGGATGAGTGGTTTATGCTTAGGCAACCCTCGGTATGCCCGGAATAAAGATACTCCACCTTCTTTGGTATCACCTGCCTTTATTTTTTTCTTAGCGTCTTGCAGAAACTCGTTCACGGTTTTTTTCTGCATTTCGTAGAGTTTGCCAACCCGGGGTTTAAACTCATAAAACTCGTGCTCATCACCTTTCGGAATAGGTCCGGAGATAATCAACGGAGTTCGCGCTTCGTCAACGAGTACCGAGTCAACCTCATCTACCATCGCAAAGTGATGGCCAGGTTGCACCATATCTTCCGGGTCGCGCGCCATATTATCGCGGAGATAATCAAACCCAAACTCATTGTTAGTACCGTAGGTGATATCGCAGGCGTAAGCAGCTCGCCGCTCATCCGAATTGGGCTGGTAGCGATCAATGCAGTCTACTGACAAATTATGAAATCGGAACAGCGGAGCCATCCACTCGGCATCACGTTTCGCCAGATAATCGTTAACCGTAACAATGTGTACGCCCCGCTTCGCCAGCGCGTTCAGGAAGGCCGGTAAAGTAGCTACCAACGTTTTACCTTCCCCAGTTGCCATCTCGGCAATTTTACCTTGGTGTAGTACAATTCCACCAATGAGCTGCACATCGTAGTGCATCATATCCCAGATGATGGGGGTTCCGGCTGCATCCCATTCGTTATGCCACGTTGCTTGCTCGTCTTCAATAGTGATATTATCGTACTTGGCTGCTAACTGCTTATCGTGCAGTGTAGCGGTTACCACCAATTGCTTATTCTCTTTAAAGCGACGAGCCGTTTCTTTGACTACCGCAAATGCCAACGGCAACACGTCCATTAGTATCTCTTCCAGGTGCTCGTTACGCTTTTCCTCTAGTTGATCAACCTGGGCGAAGATGCTTTCCTTCTCCTGCATATCCAACCCTTCCTCATCCTTCACTCGGTTGTTGAGTGCTTCAATCTGCTGATCGATATCGGCTAAGCCTTGGTTGATCTCTTGCCGTAAGTGCTCAGACTTAGCCCGCAGTTCGTCATCGCTAATAGTGGCCAACTGAGCAAACTCTTGGTTAGCCTGCCCTACCAGTGGCATAATATTTTTGATATCCCGGTCTGACTTAGACCCGAATAGTTTAGCTAATCCTTTGGTAAGCGTATTAATCATGAACTCTAATTAATTTTTTGATGAATAATGAATGATGATTAATGAATGATGACTATAACTACATTATTCATTAATCATCAATCACTAATCATTATTGATAATAAACCTCATTTAGACAAAAACAGTGCCCTCGAACACCATAACGGCGGGGCCTGTCATAAAGACGTGGCTAAACCCTTGGTTCTCTTCTCGTTTAAACGCAATGGTTAGCTGCCCTCCTTTGGCCTGAACCCTGATGGGGCTCACTAAATTATTGGCATGTGCTAACGCTAGCGCAACCGCCGTAATGCCCGTACCGGATGATAGTGTTTCGTTTTCTACCCCTCGTTCGTAAATTCGCATCTGTACCTGACCATTAATCGTTTGCACAAAACTAGCATTAGTGCCCTCGGGCATAAAGCGATCATCGTAGCGTAATTTCCGGCCTTCAGTTATTACATCGTAGCCTGACAGCAATTGATTTTCGGGCAAGACTCTGACAAAATGACGGGTTCCAGTATTCAGAAAGAAGCCATCTTCGTAATCATCTACCTCAGAAACATCTGATAAGTTTACGGTAACTTGCTCCGCTTCAATGGTGGCAGTATGCGCTCCGTCGTGAGCCAGAAAGCTGGTTTCCGCGCCAATGACCCCTAAATAGTTAGCCAGATGTACAGCGCAGCGCGCCCCATTGCCACACATAGCTACTGAACCATCGGCATTGTGGTAAACCATCTCAAAATCGTAGGTAGAATGTTGGTTCAGTAAGATGATTCCATCGCCACCTACTCCAAACCTTCGGTCGCACAGCCAAGCAATAAAGTCCGTATTCTCACTAGGAAATATCGACTCACGATTGTCAAACATCACAAAATCATTTCCGGCTCCGTGGTACTTATAGAAATGAAGCGAATCCATGCAACGATAATTAGATCGGCCAAGATACAAAAATTACCTAGGGCTTATTAAGATGATGGGGAAATTTAGAGCAAAGCAATAGTGAGCAGTATGTGAATTCGCTCAATCTTTATCAGCTGCATACGAATGAGCGTAGTTGTACCAAGCACATCATAATCTGATATGCGCTCACAGCGGTTTTTTATCAGTGGATACTGTAGCGTGCCCGCCTACAATTCAAGTATCTTAGATTTTATAGCGAAGCGGATAAGCCCGATAGAATTTTTTGCCCCGGTTTTTTCCAGCAGGCTTCTTCGGTAGTTTTCTACCGTTCTTACTTTCATATCGATAATTCGGGCAATTTCGCGGGTGGTTTTTTCTTCGCAGAGTAGTTTAAGTACTTGAATCTCTTTCGGATTAAACCGCTCGTACAGCCGAAAGTCGTGCACCATCTGGTAGTCGCGCTGTAGCTTTTGGTGCATAATTTCAGAAATGCCTTGGTTGTAGTAATTGCCCCCTTCACGCACTTTAATAATTGCCTCAGCGATCTCTTTTCTTTCTGCGTCTTTGCTCAGAATACCATTTACGCCAATTTGAAGCAGCTCTTCTATAAACACTGTATCAGTAAAAAATGTAAGCACCAGAATTTTGATGGAGGGAGACGACCGGGTTAGCTGCTTGGCCACTTCTATCCCGTCCATTTCGGGCATGTACAAATCTAAGATAATAAGATCAGGGGTTTGCCTTTCTACCAACCTGAGTAGCTCTTTGCCATCAGCGGCCTCCCGACAGCGGTCATCCGGAAAATGCTGCCTAAAAAGATGCACCATGCCTTCTCGGAAAACCGAATGGTCGTCAGCAATAATTATTTCCTTACTCGCCATGCATCGGAATCTTTATAGAGACGATGTTCTTCTCATCTACGTTGGTTTGATGCAAGGTGCCATTCATGATCGATACTCTAGTCTCGATATTTAGTATTCCTAACCCATTTTGTTGAGATCGCTCTCTTGCTTCCGCCCAATTGTAAGGAGTGCCATTTTCTTCAATATTGATTGCTAACTCACAGACTTGGTCTAACAAATTAACCGAAATAGTTTGAGAATTCCCGTGTTTAATTGCGTTATTAATTATTTCCTGAATCACCCTAAATATCATTAGCGAGGTAGACTCAGGAATATACAATGTACTGGCGTTGGTAGCAAAGTGTATGTCTATTTTATGAGCAACCGCTAGCTTATGGCAGTAGTTGCGTAAGGTATTGATAAGCCCCAATCGTTGGAGGGGTTGGGGCATTAAATCTTGGGAGATAGCTCGCAAATCGCGAATAGAATCGGTGAGCAGCCCCATACTCTCCTGAATAATGTCTTCTGTAGCTGAGCTTAGAGGGTGGGTGCGGAGTTCCGCCAAGTATAATTTTACAGTAGAGAGTTGGGCGCCCAGGCTGTCGTGAATATCCCGACTCAGGCGGCCTCGCTCTTTTTCCTGGCCTTCTATTAGTGCCTGAAGCATTTTTTGCTTCATCTCTACCTGAAGCTCGTGCTCTTTTTGCTTATGTTGGAGCGATTTTCTTTGGTAGGCGTATACAATGGAAATTATGAAAAATAATAATAGTCCCACGAAACCACTGGCAGCAAAAATTAAGAAAGAGATATTGGTTGCGGACGCGGAAGAAGCCATAGACCAATGCTAAAAGCTAGGTATTTAAACAGGCTAAAAAAGTTATGTAGCAACCAGTGAGTAACAAAGTACTCGTAGCCCTGCTTAGCAATGTAGTTGATAAACATAAAAGTAATCAAATTACCTGCAAAATAGCACAGTATTCCCGAATTAATCCAGAACAAAGGGTACCGTTCAATAGCTTCTACCTCCATCCGCTGAAGAATTTGCCAATAAAATAATAGGGATGAACTAGTAAAGAAAAAGGAAGAAACTGTGATAGCTATAGTATCCATCTTGCTAATTCCGGTAATCCACAGTATATCAGCAATCTTAAACAATGTAAATACCATAACAGTGAATACTACACTTTTTTTAATTATTTCATTGTATAGAATGCTTCGATAAAAGAGGGCGAGTATAACATATTCAATCAATGTATAGGTATGCAATATAATTATATTAACCCTCAGTAGATTGTCAAGAAAATATAAGCATAGAACGTCAACACTAAATCCAGATACTATTAGTATGATGATAAAGTTGTATGGCGCAACTATGCTTCTCGACTTATGGATAGCAATGAAAATTGTTATCAGTGGTATGAAAGTAGTTACGTAAGAAGAATAATAGAAAATATTCTCATTCATTAGCTACCAGTAAAGAGTATTCATAACATACAGGCGGACATGGCCAAGACCTATCCGCTACTTTAGCCGGGCCAACTTCGGCAAAGCGCGCACTACTGACATCGAACTCTACGGTGGGGAGTAACTCTAGTTCTTCAATCTCATTAATTCCCATATAAAACCATAGCCCTGGCTCTTCTGCTTCGTCGAGTAGCTCGTGCAGTACCTCCTGCCCGAAGTAGAAAGCCTTCTGGCTTTTGGGGAATAGTTTTTGGTAAAAGTGAGTAAACATTTGCGCTTGATCAATGCTGATGTACGCACCATCTTTGGTGTTTACCGCAATCCCATCAGAACCTTGAGCGTCATCGTGCCACAAAGGTGAAGCTGCGTTGCAGTTAGATGAGCAAGAAGTAGTAGCGTGCACAATAGTTTGGTTAAGTAAATCAGTTCCAGTATCATCTACCCCGGCACCTACTAACTGGTACTGCTGCTCTCCATTAAGCCCTAAGTAAAAACGTACCCCCAAGGCCGACTCTTGGTTGAGCAATTGGTGCAATCGGTCAGCCCCAATAAAGAAAGCACGGGTTTGGTTAGGATACATTCGCTGGTACTTCAACGTCATGGCTTGCCCTTCGGTAAGAGTAATAATTTCTCCTTCTTCACCCGAGAAGTTGAGCAAGGTAGCTGGCGATGGATCTAAGTTAGTCAAATCTTGAGTAGGGTCAGTAGTCTCTTGGCATGCAGCTAAGAATAACAATAATACGGATAAAATTCTCAAATTTAAACATTCCATTTCGGTAAAAATTATTGGTTGTAAATTCTACAGCAACCAACATTTGGTTACTACGAGCAAAGTATTTCCAATAACCTTTAATGGAAAAGCATACTAAAGAATACAGAAAAACAGAATCGTACTAATACGTAAGAAGTGCGTACTATCCCTTACTAGCGAAGATAATACGCTTGGTTATGAGTTTAGCACACCAGGAGCAGGGTAACTCATTAGTTCAGTACCGAATAGTTAAAAGTATGGCTAAATAGAGATAAGACTTAGCGTTCTAGATGGTGGCGTATTGCAAACTTTACCAATCCTACCGTGTTTTTCACCTCGCATTTTTCTAGCAAGCTATTGCGGTGATTATCTACCGTGCGAGGGCTAAGATGTAATGTGGAAGCAATTTCTTTGTTAGTCATTTCTCGACAAATGAGTTTAAGCACTTCAATTTCCCGATCAGTTAACGTTCGTAGTTTAAAAAAATCTCGCTGAAACCTATTCCGTTGAATTAGCTCATCTTGCATTAGTTGTAAAGAAGACTCGCTAAAGAAGTGTTTTCCCTTCATAACCACCTTAATTGCATCACCAATGCACTCTTCATTCTCACCCTTCACCAAAACACCCTGTATTCCCAGCGCAATAACCTCTTGTAAGATTTCCGGATTATCGTGCATAGTAACTACCAATACTTTAGTATCAGTATTGTGGTTGCGTAAATAGCTGATGGTATCTATTCCATCCATTTTGGGCATTTCTAGGTCTATAATAGCAACATCAGGCTGAAAGTGCTTAATGATAGACATCATTTCGATACCATCAGAGGCTTCTTTAATATGTGAATCAGGAAAAAGGCTGGTTAGATACTTGACAACCCCTTGACGGTATAGTAGATGGTCTTCGGCAATTATTATGTTCATGGGTAAGCGTAATCGTTTGTGTAAGTGTGCGGATGCGTAAATTCCGAAAAAATATCTGTAATAGCCAAACTAATTACCGACAAGCTACGCACAAAGATTTGTCTAAGGTATTAGAACCTTTAAACTTATTCTCCACTTCTTTTATTAAAATAAAAATAATATGGCTAAATGGCTAGTTCTTTTTGAATAACCTATACCATAGTGGATAGTATCTTAGTAACTATCATCTGCTTTTTTTGTTTAAGTATTTATATTTATTCATAAACATTATGAGTATCATCGCTAAACTGCCGACTAGGTACATTGTAGCACAACTTATTCTTAGCTATATTCAAGAGTAAAGGCGTTAAAAGCAATACTAACTACCATTAATCATGGTGCTATAACTTACATCTTAGGTGTGTAAGAAATTCTCAGAATACTGCGTAATTACCTCATTCCTTCTGAGTTTTTTAGCTCAAAAGAACGATTAAACCACTCAAAAAATCACCTATTTTCTTCCCAACAAGGTTTTATTACTGCTGATTTAGTACAGCAGCATATATTTCAGCAGCACATTATTTTTTACCTCATGTACGTTTATGACCTCATTTACTGAATTTATATTCTTTGGCTCTGGCTATATTTGAATCGTAGGCAGTTAGCAGAACATTTAATCGTATTGCAGATATTACTCTACAAATATTTCAAGTAAAATTCATAATAGCAACTTGTTTGCTACCTATAAGACCAGTAAAGAAAATGGGCAATTGAGTAGTCACCAATCAGTGCCTCACCTTTAAAGATAAATTAGAATATTGTTTAGTGATGTAAAAGTTTTTCAACATGAAATTTAAAACTATTGTCCTTCTTCTGCTATTTTTGGGGATGTCTACTGCTCTTTCGGTAAGTACACTTCATCAAGTTCAGGCACAGCACATTCAGGCTGATGATATACTACTTAGCGAGAGCAAATTCTACTACCGGATACCGCCTACTTCGGTAAATCATTTTAACATAGGAGATATTGTAGCTGCTCCCTACCAACCAAAACTGAGCATTACTTCGGCTGAAGTAACAGAGGGCAGCCTGCCCAAAGGAATGGCTCTATTTCCTAACGGCTTCATTGTAGTAGAGCAAAGTGACGCAATAGAAGTAGGAAACCACTCACTGACAATTACCACAACTGACGTACAAGAAAACAAGACTACTACTTCTTTATCTATAGAGGTCATTAATTCCAATAATCACACTGATCGTGAAGCTGTTTATCAGATGGAATCGCATTCTATCATTAGCAAATTAGAGGAAGGTGATATACTGGCTCAGCCGATTGATCAAGATGGTAGTATTAAAGCCGCTAAGTGGGTAATGGGTGGCATTCCCCCCGGAACCCGACTTACTGCCAATGGTCAGATTGTAGTCACTGACCCTAAGCTACTGGTGCCTCGTATCTACAATGCGGGCATTGTGACTGTAGATCAATTGGGAGGCGTTACATTTTTTATGGTTACCGTGCCTATTGAAGCTGGCGATGACATACGGTAATAAGATCTGACTACCTTCTCTCGTACATTTGTTCACACAAAATATGTAGTAGAAATATCAATAAGATAAACAATAGAGCTGGTAGTTGAACTACTGCTATTGATGCCCTTCCCACCTATTCCCTGGCAGTTCCTTTCTGCTGATATACCCTTTTATCTCTATATTTCCCTTCTTTTTAGTAAAACACCTTCTAAGGGTGTTTAGCATCGGCAACACGCCCTAGTACTACACACCTGTGTTCCCAAGTTCTGTTCCGTTGTTTCCCACTAAAAATACTGAAGAACCCTGCAAATGTATTGGATACCAGTGGTACACAAGCTGGCATGTAGTTTTCTACCGGCGTGTTGCCTTGCCCACCATTGACCTGTTTTCTGATCTGAAAGTTTAATATGCAATAACCACTGCCAGCAGCTTTCCTAATTTATGTGCCTCTTGGTGCTATCCAGTGGCCAAATTATCATTTACTCAAGATAGCGAAACTCAGAACAGTAAGTATTTTACATTCATCTATCCGATATGATAATAGGAAATAAGTGCATCTCAGCAGTATTGCAAACAAAAACAGCATGTAAAATGTCTTATAATTTTATGCATGTTGTAAATACAAGCAAATATTTATTGTTTATACGATTGAGTAAAAAGACTTAATAATATTATAACATATTTTTGTTTTTTACTTATAGCAATATTCTATAAAGTCAATCTATGTATTTTGTGCCCGGCCTTAGTGCCAAATTATTCCTAATCCTACAGTGCAATTTGCGTATTTTTCCGTTAATTAAGTGAAAATATTACGCTAGTCTTACGCCTCGCATATTCGATTTATTATTAATAAAAATTAAATATGCATATCATTGAAGTGCTTATTTTATCAATGATTCAAACCGCAAGATGTATGCAAAATGTACTGCTCGTAGAGGACAACATGGCCGATGTGCGGCTTTTCCAGGAGTATTTACGAGACCTAAGGCCCTCTTATTCTATTTCTAGTACCGATAGTTTAGAAAAAGCCCGTTGCTTAGATCAAACCCTTTCTTCTAAAGTAGTGGTGGTAGATTTGTCGTTACCTGATACTGCTGGCGAAGAGACCGTAACGTTGGCTACCCAGTATTTTCACGATAAGCCTATCATTATCCTAACCGGATTAGATGATTTAAGTTTAGCGAAAAAGTCAGTGATGAATGGGGTACAAGACTACTTAGTAAAAGGGGAGATTAACCAAACTTCATTACGCCGATCATTACAACACGCCATTGAGCGTCATAAATTGTTGCTAGAAAGCCAACGGCAGCAACAGTCGCTCATGCAGCATAACGAGCATCTTCAGCAGACCAACGAGCGCTTACAGCAATTCACTCATATGCTTTCGCACGATATTCGGGGGCCTATTGCTAATATTTTAGGGTTGGTACAGCTAAGCGAGATGCAGCAAGCCAAAGCAGTTTCTTACACCCCAGAGGTAGAACTAATAGATAGGATTAAGACTACTGCCAGAACATTAGATCGTCATTTAAATGATATTCTATCGCTGTTGCATGAGCAAAATTCCTGGGTAATTCAGTCTTCGCTACAATCATGGGACAATATTGCTGAAGAAATCAGGATATTGTTGAACGAAAAGATTCAGACATCAAAAGCCAAAATCACCACTGATTTTGCCGCCCCTACCATTTTCTACCCCCCGTCGGTACTCAAGAGTATTATGATGAACTTGCTTAGCAATGCTATTAAGTACCGAGAGGTGAACCGACCACTTTCGGTGCATATAGCTACCCAGCAGCTAAGCGACGGAACGTATACTCTTACAGTTAGCGACAACGGAATGGGTATTGATTTAAAAAATCATCGCGAGAAGCTATTCATGCCTTTCCGGCGGTTTCATCCTCACATTGAGGGGAAGGGAGTTGGGTTGTACCTCATCCGTAAAATTGTAGAAGATTTAGGAGGCGAGGTTTCGGTAGAAAGTCAGATTGGTAAAGGCACAACATTTAATTTTCTCTTGCACGATGTACAACTAGATGAAGAAGCTGCGTAATAGCTTCACTAATACATTAAATCCTAATCACCCTGTTCATGGTAGAATCGCCTGATTTTCTCAATCAGATATTATCAAACACACCCAACCTTATTTACATTTTTGATATAGACGCCAACAAAAATATCTATGTAAATCAGGAAATTGGCAATCTTTTAGGGTATTCCCCCGACGAAATAGCAACGATGGGCGATCAGTTGCTCTCTACGCTGATGCATCCGGAAGATTTTCACCGCTATCAGCATAAAAACCTGCCCAACCTGATGGCACTGGAAGATGGACAAACAACGGAGTTCACTTACCGGATAAAAACTAAGCAAGAAAACTACCGGTGGCTTCTTTCCCAAGAAAAAGTGTTTAAACGAAACAAACAGGGTAAACCAATGTGGATATTGGGTAGCACCCAAGACATTTATCGGGATGTAGACATTGGCAGTAAGCTACCTACTTTTCAGCATCACGAAGAGCCCGAGAGTCACTACCTGAAGGAAGAGCTATACGAACTAGTGAAGACCAAACAGCGAATTTTTGATTTCATTCAGAAGTCTTCGCTTGACGGTTTGTGGTACTGGGATTTGGAAAACCCCGAACATCAGTGGATGAATGCTGAATTTTGGACCACTTTAGGATATGAACCGGCTGATATGTCCCATCGAGCCGATGCATGGCAAAATATTATCTTCCCCGAAGACCTGAAGACAGCAACTGAAAATCTTACCAAACATTTGGCCGACCCAGTGCATCCTTACGACCAATTGGTACGCTATCGTCATAAAAATAACGCTACAGTGTGGATTCGCTGTCGGGGAATGGCGATTCGCAATGAAAAAGGTACGCCTACTCGAATGCTAGGTGCCCACGTAGATGTTACCATCTTAAAAGAAAAAGAAGTAGAACTAAACCGAACGAAAGATCTACTAGAGCAAACCAATACCGTTTCTCAGGTGGGCGGATGGGAGGTAGATTTAGTTCAAGATATTGTATATTGGACTGAAACTACCCGGGGAATTCACGAAGTAGCGGCCGATTTTGTTCCGGATCTTACTACCGGAATTGGCTTTTATAAACCGGGCGATAGCCGAGGTACCATAAAACGCGTAATAAAGAAGGCAATAGAAAAAGGTGAGTCCTTCGATGTAGTACTACAGATTGTAACCGCCCGGAATAACGAGCGTTGGGTCAGGGCTATTGGTCGGGCTCACTTTGATGGTGATACTTGTACGCGGCTCTACGGTTCTTTTCAAGATGTTGATCAACAAGTAAAAGCACAGGAGGAATTCAAAGTCTTCAAACGGTTTTTTAAGCAGTCTGGCGATTTGATGGCTGTGTTGGATAGTAATGGTATCGTTCGTGACATCAATCCTGCTTTTGCGGAATCGCTCCGGGCGAAAAATCAAAAGCTGACCGGGCAACCGTTCTTATCATTTATTCATGCCAACGATCGATCAGGAGTAGAAAAGCACCTTCAGCTCGGCGATGACAATGAACAGTTTACTCGGTTTGAAGCTAGTCTAACCTCCAATCAAGTAGTAGACTGGCGCATTACTCCCGATACCTATCAGAAAATTTATTTTATAATAGGTCGGGATATTACCCAAGAGCAAAAGGCTGAGCGTGCCAAAATACAAGCTAGACTAGAGTTAGAAGAAAAAGAACGCTACTTAAAGTTGCTAGCCGATAATATGACTGACATGGTTTGTTTACATGAACCCAACGGTAATTATCTCTACGTGAGTCCGTCGGCATACACTTTAACGGGTTACACTCCCGACGAGCTACGGATGCACCCTCTTGAGTATTACCTTCACCCTGATGATGTGCCAACCACTCCGCCAAAAGAGTTATTCAGAACATTGCTTAGCAACCCTACTGACGCATCGGCGGTAGCTGAATCTGATTATAGGTTTCGTAAGAAGAATGGTGCGTACATCTGGCTAAACACCACCTCAACTGCTATAACAATTGATGGGGACGTTATGGCTCTTACTTCCTCTTCACGAGATATTACGGCCAAGAAAATCGCCGAAAGAACATCGGTTCGTTATCAAAAACAGCTACAGCGCTCTAATGACGAACTAAAAAATTTCGCCTACATTGCTTCGCACGATTTGCAAGAGCCTCTACGTATGATTAGCAGCTACTTACAGCTACTGGAGCATCGCTATAAAGATAAGCTCGATCAAGATGCGCGCGATTTTATTGGCTATTCGGTAGATGGTGCCGAACGAATGAAACGGCTTATTAATGCACTATTGGATTACTCCCGGGTAGAACGCCGCTTCGAGCAACGTTGTGAAATTGACCTGAACCAAGTGGTTCAAGTGGTTCGGCAGAATTTGTCAGTAAGTATGCAAGACAACAATGTACAGCTTCACTGCGAAAACTTACCGATCATTTATGGGAACGATACCCTCATGATTCAACTCTTTCAAAATTTAATTAGTAATAGTATTAAATTTAAATCAGATAACAGTGTAAATATTAGCATCGGTGTCCAAGAAAAAAGCGATTTCTGGCTATTTTCAGTAAAAGATGATGGAATTGGTATAGAAGAAAAGTATCAAACCAAAATTTTTACTATCTTTAAGAAACTTAACTCTCATATCAGTGGTACTGGTATTGGTTTGGCCGTTGTAAAGAAGGTGGTAGAGCTGCACCAAGGTGAAGTTTGGGTTCAGTCCACATTGAATCACGGCACAACAGTATTTTTTACCTTAACTAAAGCGGAGAGCTATGGGAACGATGAACCTAACAGTGAAAACGAAATCAGTCTTGCTGGTGGAGGATAACCCCGGCGATGCTCGATTAGTGCGCGAGGCTCTCAAGGATAGCCCAGATCCCTTGAAGCTTGTTGTAGCCAGCGATGGGCAGGAGGCTCTTGATATGTTAAAAACACTACGGCCTGATATTATCCTTCTAGATTTAAATCTACCCAAAGTAGACGGACGCGATGTACTAAAGTCTATCAAAAGTACACCCCACTTAAGAAGAATTCCGGTGGTGATCTTGTCTACTTCAGAAGCTGAGCTTGATATTAACAATGCTTACGATGCTCATGCTAATTCCTACATTACCAAACCTCTAGACTTTAACCAATTTACCAATATCATTCATGATATTCAGCACTACTGGTTAGGTTCCTGCGTAGTGGGGCCTACCCCTCTAAACTAAGCACACGCTAGCTGATAAAACCTTGACCATCAGCTTCGTGCATTTGTACCCTTACAAAAGCAATGTACATGAAAGGTGGTCCTTATAAACTGCTGGTGATAGAAACGAATGTTGCAGGAAGATCTGACTGGAACACCCAAGAGCTTTATTGGGAAAATCAATTTCAAATCGACTTGTTTGACGACCTCCAGCAAGCTGCTCTTTCTGCCGACCGTCATCCTTACGACGGAGTTATTATCAGTGTAGATTTGCTCGATCCTATTAATAATAAACTGCTGAGCCGAGCTTTATATTTGTTCGCCCGCTTGCCCATCATCATACTGTCTAGTGTAGAATCTCCCCTGATAGAGCAGCGCTTTGTAAAGTTAGGATTTCAAGATTTCTTAGTTAACGGGCAATACGAAATTTCTCAGTTGTGCCGTAGCATTGTGTGTGCTATTGAGCGAAAAAGATTGTTACAATCTTACCAAGCAAACCCGATACTAGAAGGTAAACCTAACACTCCACAGCAAACAGAAACATTAATTGCCGATTTAATGGCTACCCTTCAGCCTTCTGTCAATGAATTGGGGCTAGCGATTGATAAACTCAATGGCAACGAAGTAGTGTCTCCTACTGGCTCCAAAAGCTACTTCCCACTAATAAAGCAATCTAAGGAGAACCTAGAAAAGAGATACATTCGCTTCTTCCATATACAGCAAAGCTTAAAAGCTATTGACAAGGCCATTCAGCCTTTTATGCTAACTCCTACCGCCGACTTGGTGATGCGGAGTTTTTCCTCTACCCTAGATTTTTTGAAGGCTAAAACTCAGCTAAAGATTTCGTGTCATCAATGGTATGGTTCCTACGAGGCATTTTGCGAAATTCTGTATCAGCTTGTGTCTAATGCCATCAAATTTCGCTCTAATCGCCGCCAGCTTCAGTTGCAAATAGGTATGAGAAAGCTACCCAACGGCGACCTGAAACTTACGGTAGCCGATAATGGGTTGGGCATTGACTTGCGTTACGATAAAGGGAAAATTTTTCAACTTTTTTACCAAGAACATTACCGGGATGCTCGTTCGGGCGATGGAGCTGGATTATACATTGTTAAAACGCTGGTTGATTTTTATCGTGGTACCATCAATATTAACAGTCGGGTGAACCAAGGTAGCATAATATCTATCTACTTACCAGATCGCCTTTCCGATTAGAGTTTAAAGCAGCAGCGTACCCTAATGGTTACTGATTTGCTTTTACTTTAATGCGTCTCATCGCACAAATTACGTCTTTCTTACCCTACCAATTACTACTTGTGCTTAGCTTTTCTCGCAGGGAAATTAGTAAGCCGCGTATGTCTCTGGGCCTGAAAATGGGTCAGAATATCACGTGCTAGTCCAGAAAAGAAACGCTCTACAATACCCCTGCACTGTTTGTAAATATAAAAGGTATTCAATAAATAATTCTTTATTATTTGCTATTTCTAAATAATAAAGTACATTATTTTACTCTATTCATTGCCAGATAATTCATGGTGAAGTACCAATATTGCGTTCCCTTTTGTATCTTTATTGTCGCACTATTTAAATGAATTATGCCAAGATACGTCCTACCACTATTAGTTCTAATCACTCTCAGCCTATTCTTTCTAACATCTTGTGGTTCCTCTCAATCGCAAGAAGCCTCTGCTCAAGATTCACCCGAAGTAAGTTTTGTCCGCGATGAACTGTCAGTACAGCACGGTCAGGAATTGTTTAATCAGCACTGCGCGGCTTGCCATAACTTTCAGGAGACTAACATTGGTCCCAACTTAAGTGGAGTTACCTCTTCAGTGGATAAAGATTGGCTCGTCTCTTTTATCAGCAATGCCCCTGAAATGATAGATAGCGGCGATGAGCGGGCTCAGCAACTTTTTAAGAAATACAACCTATACATGCCCGCTTTCACCATGCTAGACAATCAGCAGATTGAGCATATTTTAGGGTTTATTCATAAATTTTCGCAAGGCCAGAAAAAAAGTCAGAATAACCGTCCGGGAGGCATATTGAATCCGGTAAAGGAAAAAATACCAGTAGCCAACCTTCGGTTAGTATTAGAAGAAGTGCTAACATTACCTGCTAGTGACACTGCTTCTCCACTAGCTAGAATCAATAAATTACTGGCAATAGAGAGCAGCCAAGGTGAACGCCTCTTCATTCATGACTTACGAGGTAAACTCTACGAGATCACCGATCGTAGTACCTCGCAAGCATACTTGGATATGAACAGTGAATATCCTGATTTTATTCACGTTCCCGGCTACGGCACCGGTCTCGGTAGTTTCGCCTTCCACCCTGACTTTGAGCAGAATGGCCTACTGTATACTACGCATACTGAACCTGCTAATGCTGCTCCAGCAGATTTTCCCCTGCCCGATAGTATTGATGCTAAGCTTCAGTGGGTACTGGTAGAATGGAAAGCCGATGATCCTAAAACTAAAGGCTTCTCCGGTGCTCAGCGAGAGTTATTACGGGTAGATATGGTATCTCATGTGCATGGTTTTCAGGAAATCACCTTCAACCCACTGGCACAACCCGGCGAGGCAGACTATGGCCTACTCTACCTCGGTATGGGTGATGGTGGAGCTGGTATGCGTTACCCGTTCTTATGCGATACCAAGGAGCAAATCTGGACGAGTGTGATCCGCATCGATCCGCTAGGCGAGAATAGTGCTAACGGCCAGTACGGTATTCCTGATGATAACCCATTTATAAATGAACCTACCGCAGTACACGAAGTTTGGGCTCGGGGTTTTCGCAATGCTCATCGTATCTCGTGGGATAGAACAGGTTCAGGAAAGATGTTTATTTCTAATATTGGCCAGCATAGCGTAGAAGAAGTGAACCTGGGAGTAGCAGGGGGTGACTACGGCTGGCCCAACCGCGAAGGTGTATTACTGTTTGATCCGATGGCCAATCCTGAACTAGTTTACCCGCTTCCAGCCAACGATTCGGGTTACGTATATCCGGTGGCGCAGTACGACCACGACGAAGGCAACGCTATTTCGGGTGGTTTTGCCTACGCTGGCACTGAAGTACCGCTGCTAAAAGGAAAATACATTTTTGGCGA
Source organism: Tunicatimonas pelagia (assembly GCF_030506325.1). Classification (NCBI taxonomy): domain Bacteria; kingdom Pseudomonadati; phylum Bacteroidota; class Cytophagia; order Cytophagales; family Catalimonadaceae; genus Tunicatimonas; species Tunicatimonas pelagia. Next base: position 1,530,260 of record NZ_CP120683.1, read on the forward strand.
CATTCCCCGAGGTAAAATATTCTATTCCGAAGTAGATGCAATGGAACTTGGTCAGCAGGCTCAGGTTTACCAGCTAAGTATTGAGTTTGAAGGCCAGACGACTGATTTACCAACTCTTACCCAAAGCAGGCGGGTTGACCTTCGGTTTGGCCTAGATGGTGCCGGAGAGCTTTATCTCTTTACTAAGGCTAACGGGGCACTGTACAAGGTGATAGACTGCAAAGACACTTCAGCTTTAGCGATGATTGATGATTGATGATTGATGATTGATGATTGATGGAAGTTAATTTTTCAATACTTACTATCCAACAGTCATTAGTCATTAGTCATTAGTGATACGATTCGTTCATAGTCTTGGTCGGTAAGTTCTGAGGCATAGTCGTAGTGCTTCATGACTTTACGCATAATCTGATCTTGCTGCTGCCCGATACGCAGTGCTTCGGAGTAGCGGATATTAGTAAACGTAACCATTGTGTACAGCGGAACCCAACGATCAGGAAAACGACGGTGTAGTTCAGCTTCAATTTTCTTACGCTCTAGAAACTCTCGATCCGCTACCAAATCGCGCATCTCAATAAAATTTTGCAAAGCTAACGTAGCTACGGCATCAGCATCAGGTTTACGTAAACTCTGAAACTGCTGCACCATTTGAGCGTAATCATGGTTACACTCCGCCAGTAAATCCATAAAGATTCGGCAGTCTTCAAACCCGGCGTTCATGCCCTGTCCGTAAAAAGGAACAATGGCGTGAGCCGCATCTCCAATCAGCACGTTTTTACCGTAGCGTGACCACGGAAAGCATTTTATGGTAACCAGATCAGAGGTAGGATTCTGAAAAAAATCTTCGGTAAGCTCAGGCATCACGGCCAATGCATCGGGAAATTGGGTTTCAAAAAAGCGTGTTACATCGGCCGGACTATTTAGCTTGGCAAACGACTCTTTTCCTTCGTAGGCTAAAAATAGTGTACAGGTAAAACTTTTATCGGCATTGGGTAACGCAATTAGCATATAGCCGCCTCGGGGCCAAATGTGTAAAGCGTTGGGCTCAATGGCAAATTCGCCGTTCTTTGCCGGTATACTTAATTCTTTGTAACCATGTTCAATATACGATTGACTGTAGTTATAGCGAGGGGTTTTCTGCATAGCCGTACGTAGCGTGGAATAAGCACCATCGGCTCCAATGAGTAAATCAGGTTGCGTGAGAACATTCGTTTTGTTCTCTAAGCTGTGGATTAAGGCTTCACCTCGATCTAAGTAAATTTCTTCGCAGCGATATTGAAAAAGCAACTCCGCTCCAGCCTTTTCAGCTTCCTCTATCAGTAATTGATTAAGCCCCGAGCGCGATACCGAATAAATTGCCTGTTCTTCTGTGCCGTAAGGCTGAAAGGAAAGTTGGCCCGTCTTGCTATGCATCATCCGGCCTTGCATGGCAATTGCTTGGTCATGAACTTTTTCTCGCAACCCGGCCTGTTCTAGTGCGCTCCAGCCTCGGTGGCTCAACGCAAGGTTAATGGATCTACCCTCTTCCAAACCAGATTTTCGGGGGTCAGATCGCTTCTCGAAAAGTTGTACCTGATAACCTTTCTGAGCTAGTAGAGTACTAAGCAGTGCCCCCGACAGGCCTGCTCCCAAAACGGTCATATGCCCTTTACGCATTAGTTATTGAATTTATAGGCTAGAGTTGGGGATGATATTGAATGGCTCGGCTACTCAATGGTTCGATGGCTAAATTACTCATTCCTGTCGGAAAACGGAGAATGAAGGACAGAAGACGGAAAGTATTAGTACAGTAGTGCATACTGTAAATTTCCTCTCCGTTTTCCCTTCTCCGTTCTTCAACATTATATCTTACATTTCACTCAAAATTTTGCTAAAGTGGTATACTTCGGTAAATGTATTGTACAGAGGTGCGGGAGCTACCCGAATAACGCTGGGTTCCCGCCAGTCGACAATAATACCGGATTGCGTGAGCTTTTCAAAAAACTGCCTTCCTCCGCTAGCAAATACGAGCGATAATTGTGCACCTCGCTCGTCAGGATTACTAGGCGTGATGATGGTAACGTATTTACCTTCAGGATCGATAGAATGAATACACTCTTCCAGGAATCCGGTTAGCTTCAAACTTTTTTGGCGAACCCTGTCCACTCCGGCTTCAGCAACTATTTCTAAAGAAACACTTTGGGCCGCGAGGGGCAGAATGTTAGCGTTACTTAACTGCCAACCATCTACCCCGTACATCGGTTTAAACCCAGGCTTCATCTGAAAGCGATCTTCCTCTTGATGTCCCCACCATCCGGCTAAACGTGGTAGTTCAGCATTATCTGCGTAGCGCTCGTGAACAAAGGCACCTCCGGTATTACCCGGCCCTGAGTTCAAGTATTTATAGCTGCACCATACGGCAAAATCTACATTCCAGTGGTGGAGTTGCATTGGTACATTGCCCACAGCATGTGCCAGATCAAAACCAACGTTAGCTCCTGCTTCCTGCGCTACCTCAGTAATTCTCTTCAGATCAAAAAACTGCCCAGTATAATACTGAATTCCGGGCAAGAGCACCAGCGCTAACGAATCAGCGTGCTGCCCAATGGCTTGCAAAATATCTGCGGTTCGTAATATTTCTTCATTTGGCCGAGGCTGAAGCTCTACCAGTGCTTGCACTGGGTCAAAGCCATGCCAACGAAGTTGACTTTCCACCGCATAGTGATCTGAAGGAAAAGCTCCACCTTCTATCATAATTTTATACCGACTGCTGGTGGGCTGATAAAACGAAGCCATCAGCAAGTGAAGATTGGTCGTCAGATTATTCATCGCCACCACTTCGTGTTCTTTAGCCCCCACAATGTGCGCCAGGGTACTTTTAAGCTGCTTATGATACGTCCACCAGGGTTTAGGTTCAGCAAAGTGCCCTTCTACTCCTTTCGTTCGCCAGTTTTCCAACTCCTTTTCTACGGCGGCAGCCACTGCTTTGGGTTGAAGGCCCAATGAATTACCACAGAAATAAATTTTCTCCCTTCCCTGCTCATCAGCTGGTATATGGTACTTTTGACGGAAATGTTTCAGTTCGTCAGCTTGATCATATTTTGAAGCTTGTTGCTCGAGTTCTTCCATCCCACTTAGTAAATGACATGCTTTGTTTTCTTACTACATTCCTGGTAACTAAATGTTTTGCGTGCTTGTGCAATGGTTAGCTGAGAAGCTAGAACTACCTAATTTTTTCACGGATTAGTAATACGTCTTCCGCTAGGCCGAATCTGTACTTAGTTTTTATACTGCGCCGCTATTTCCTTACATTTGCCCTATGAACCTTGATTTGACTAATAAAAACGCCATAGTGTGCGGTAGTACCGATGGCATTGGTAAAGCTTGTGCGATAGAGCTGGCTACCTTAGGAGCTACCATCACGCTGGTGGCTCGTAATGAAGAGAAACTTAAGCAAACGCGAGACGAACTATCTACTTCTGCTGGACAGACTCATAGTTACTTAACTATAGATTTTCAGCAGCCAGATTATTTAAAAGCAGTATTGCAAGAGTATGCCACCAATCAATCCGAAATACATATTCTAATTAACAATACGGGAGGCCCACCCGCCGGACCTGCTCACGAAGCTAGTTTAGATGCGTTTCGGAAAGGGTTTGAGATGCACGTAATTGGTAATCAAATTTTGGTGCAAGCCCTACTGCCTAAGATGAAAAATACTGGCTACGGACGGATTATCAACATCGTCTCTACCTCGGTGAAGGAACCCATTCCGGGGTTGGGGGTTTCTAATACCATTCGGGGTGCGGTGGGCAATTGGGCTAAGACTTTATCTAAAGAATTGGGCCAATACGGAATTACCGTAAACAATATTTTACCGGGTTCTACTGAGACCGGACGCATCCATGATCTGATTAAAAACCGAGCGGCTAATCAAGGAACGACTCCCGAAGAAGTTGAGCGGAGTATGAAGGAACAGATTCCGGTAGGGCGGTTTGCTGAACCTGCTGAAATTGGTTACGCAGTGGCTTTTTTGGCTTCACCGGCTGCCGCCTACATCAGCGGAGTAAACCTAACCGTAGACGGAGGAAAGATGAGTTGCGCTTAAATAATGATTGATGGTTGATGAATAATGATTATGGCTGTATTTGTCATTAATCACTACTCATCAGCCATTACTCATTGGTTTAGACGGATACTAGGGTTTTTCCGGCTTCTTTGGGGTTTTTCTTTAGCTTGGCAATATTGAACACCTTCTGAGTTTTGTACTTGGTGTAGCTACACTCATAGTGCTTAATTAGCGTCCCTTCCTTGTCTTCGGTAGGGGACTCTATAATCTCTTCACGTACTACCCGCAGAGTGTAATATCCGCAAGTAGGTGATTTTTCGGCGTGCAGGTGCCCTTTGTATTTTTCAATTTGTGTCTCACCGCTGGCTTCATCAATCCATACATCATAGTCCACCGAAAATATATTCTCCTCAGCCTGCTGACCTTCATCTAGATATACATCTTCTTCAGATTCACTAAGTAGCTTCATTTCGTTACCCGCTTTGGAGCGACGAGGTGCGTACCGCAATTTATGTAACCGCCCTTCAATAAAAGTGGGGTAATAATATTCTAGGTAATTGAAGATAACCACACCGACAATCAGTCCAAACATAATGGAGACAAACAGGCCGACAAATACGAACATCCATTCGGTAGATAGAATGGAAGTAACGTAACAAGCTCCTCCCGCAATAAAAGAAATACTGCCGTACCACAACAGTTTCTTTTCACGCTGATTAATAAAATCGTATTTCGTTTTGTAGTTGGTGGTAGTTGCTAGTTTGAATAGCAAGTACAAAATAAATAATATACCTACTCCGATACATACGAAGGTTCCGTAAAACAGGATTTGCCTAAAAAGTGCTAGAAAATTTTCCATGACTTGGCCTTTAATTTAGTAAGCGATGTTTTGTATTGATAGTTGTTGATACCCTTTCCCTTATTTCACAAAAGTAGGTTAAATTTAAATGAAACCGACGTGCAGTACTCCGCTATCTTCAATGATTTCTTACATATTCGGCAATGGATAGTGTTCTAAATACTTAAGTTACTAATTAAACGGCAATAAGTAAACCCTTATTGCTAGTTCATTTGCTGTGAAACTATACATGCTTGGTTAGTGCAGAGCCAAAAGAAGAGTGGTGGTTAGCTTAGAACTGATGACAAGAAACTGTGGGCTATTATGAATAAATGACCTATTTTTAAGCCAGCAAATCACGTAAAAAAGTATACTACATGTACAGCGTTATTATCCGCGATCACATGATGATTGCCCATTCCCTAGATAGTGAAGCCTTCGGGCCTGCCCAGAAACTACACGGAGCCACTTATGTGGTAGATGCCGAATTTAAAAGTGAGCGTTTGGATGAAAACAGCATCGTGATTGATATTGACATTGCTACCAAAGAACTTCAAAAAGCGCTGGCACCGCTTAAATACCAAAACCTAGATGAACTGCAACAGTTTGAAGGAAAACTAACCACTACCGAATTTTTGGCTAAATATGTTCATGATACAATTAGTGGGGCCATGAAAGATCGGTTTAGTGGCAGCCTGAAAATCACGTTAGGTGAATCGCACGTAGCCTGGGCTACCTACGAAGCGCCTATTGAATGGCGCTCCTTCTGAAAAAAAGAAAGCCCTCTCTGATGTAGCAACCATAACTGCTGGGCAGCTTTCTAGAAAAGCCTCTATCACTAAAATACTCAGTATGTTGATACTCAAAAAAAATAAGCACTTTCCCTAACCAATACCACCATGAAAAGATACTGTCTTCTATTTTTTGTTAATCTAGCCTTTGTTTTCTCTGCTGCTGCTCAGTCTTCGATACCATTATCCACGCAAAACATCACGCCTATTGATGTAAAAACGGAAGATGGAAATAAACTGTCTCATCTGAATCAGCCGCCGCCACGACTGCTTTCGTCTGCTAATACACTTCCAACAGAAACCGTAGAAGAAATTGTGCAACGGCAACTCGATGCCTACAATGCCCGCGATATTGATGCTTTTATGGATACCTACGCTGACAGCATTGCGCTGTACTCTTTCCCTAATGAACTTAGAACAAAGGGAAAAGAAGCAATGCGTACTACTTACTCGCAACTATTTGAACGAACACCCAACCTGTACGCCGAAATAAAAAATAGAATTGTGATTGGCAACAAAGTAATCGATCAGGAATACGTTCGGGCTGGCGAACGCTTTATCGATGCGGTGGCTATCTACGAAGTAGCTGATGGAAAGATTGTACGGGTAACCTTTATTCGGGGATAAGATCGGCTAAACACTCGTTCCAAAAGTCACTTGGGTATCATCTCAGCCAAATTTTCATACTCTAATGCAGCCACCCTGGTATTTCGTACTGCCGAAAGAAAGAGATCAGCCTTCGGGCGGGAATATTTATAATGAACGTATTATCCTAGCACTTCAGGAAACTGGGCAGTCAGTAGAGATTATTTTAGCGGATGATTATCGACAGGCAATTTTCCAGAATAAGCCCGGCACCTACTGGGTAGATACGTTGATATTAGAGTCTATTCAGGAAGTATTATCCCAGCACCCGTCTCAGTCTCGTTCGCTGCTGATTGTACATCATCTGGCGAGCTTAGCTCCTCCGGTCGGTCAATCGGCTGAAGAACTGCGGGCAAAAGAAAAGCCTTGGCTTGACTGGTTTCAAGGTTTTTTGGCAACCAGTCACTTTACCAAAGATTACCTTCGACAGCAGCATGTTTCTCAACCCGTTGTGGTAGCCGAACCTGGTATCGATGTTTCGGTTACGAACGTTCCCAAACGTACTACCAAAACAGTGCAAGCACTCATGGTGGCCAACCTGGTAGAGCGAAAGGGCATTTTGCCTTGGTTGCAATGGTTAGCCGAGCATGTGGCAGAGCACGACCAATTCTCTCTGACGATTGTTGGCAGACTCGATATTGAGCGGCATGTTGCCCAAAAATGTATCTCTATGGTTGAAAGCCATACTTCACTGCGTGAGCGTATCACCATAGTGGGAAGTCAGCTCTTTAACCAGATGACAAATTTTTATCAAACGTCCAATCTGTTCATTTCGGTGGCTACTATGGAAACCTTCGGTATGGCTTTGCAAGAAGCCCGAACGCACCAACTACCAATTCTAACACTTGATGGTGGGTACAGTGCCTATCACCTGTTATCCGGGCAAAGCGGATACGTATTTTCCAATCTTACTCAGTTGGGTAGTTTTTTTCTGAATTTGATCCGAAAGCCCGCAGAATTTACTACTTTATATCAACGAACGCAGCAGCACCCGGCTTCCTACGTAAGTTGGGGACAAACTGCTCGTTCGCTCGTTCAGCAATTTGACCCCATTTTTTAACTATGCACCTTGACTATAACGACCCCATCACTTGGTTAGAGCATCGCTACAATTGCGATGTACAGGCTAGAAATGCCAGTGTAGAGCAAAAACTTTTATCTTTTTTCAAACCACACGAATCAGTTCTACACATTACTGATGTAGGAGCAGGTACGGGCACCAATGTGTGTTATTATTTCGATAAGCTGAAACATCAGCAGGAATGGACGCTCATTGAGCGGCATGACTCGCTTTTACAAGCAGCTCGTAAGCGACTCCGAAAATTTGCTAATAAGCAGGGTTACTTGTGGGATGAACAATCTGATCAGGCTCAATTAATTGATAATGAAAAAAGGGCGACAATCCGCTTTGTAACTGGCGATATAAATTACTTAGAAACACTCACAAATTTGGAAAAAGCAGATGTGCTGGTGGCCAATGCTTTTTTTGATCTTATCTCCTTTGATCAATTCGACGCGCTGATTAAGAAACTGGCTCAGCATAACGTTGCTTTTCTATCCACCCTCAATTACTACGAAACTTCGTTTTACCCTTTCTTAGAAGAAGATCACCAGATTACGCGCTGGTACCATATGCACATGAAACGCCCTCAACCTTTCGGCATTGCTATGGGTGCCGACTGCTGCGAAGAAATGCTCGATCTGCTTACCCAGCACCATCTAATGATTGAGCAAGAAAGTAGCCAATGGCACCTAAAGCGGGGCAACACTACGATGCAACACTATATTTTACACTTTATAGAAAATGCCTTAGGCGAGCTGAATTTGACTTCAGAAGAGCAAAAGCTTCTCAGTCAGTGGCTACGTACGCGCCAAGAACAACTGCACGACCGCACACTAGAAATTATCGTTGACCATAATGATATTTTCGCTACTGAATAGAGGTTCTTATCCACGAGCCACGAAGATCTACCGCAAAAGAATACAGAATCATAACAATGGCAGCAACAAGACAGGGAACATACGCCCAAGCGGGAAAGACAAAGGGTGCTAGTAGCGTTCCCATCATCCACATGCCTACCAAGCGACGACGAAATGAATAGCCTACGGGTGCAGGGGGTTTATCAACATAAGCCAGAATGATTACATAACCGTAGCGCAGTAAACCGGGTAGCAAAACCCAACTGCTAGCTAGATTCAGGGCAACAATTATCACCCCGAAAGCCAGAACAAAAAAAGCATCAGCTTCTTTGTCAAACACATCTCCAAACTCGGAAGCAGTCTGATACTTCCGGGCGTAGTACCCGTCCAAACCATCTAACACTAGAACCAAGATGCCCAGCACTAAAACAACGTAAGGATGCAATTGCTGACAGAACCCAACCAACACCGCAATGCCCAGCCAGCGCATTCCTGTCAGCACATTGGCAACTCCGCCCATCAATCCAAATATCTGCCACTGCTCCCGATGCCAAAGTACCCAGCTAATCGCGCTGATTACCGCAACCCCTAGAAACCAGTGTAGAGAATTTGTGAGAACAAATAAAAAAGCAGCGAACATCATTGCCAGCGATAAAAATTTCACGCTCACATCCAGCAAACGCGGGGCAATAGTAGGTTGACTCATCGGGCGTATAGGTGTAAGTTGTGAAGTGTAAAGTACATCAGTTGCGCCTGAAATGCAAAATTTCAGATGCTATGGTGTTATTGTACGATGATGCTTTAGTTATAGGGATTCGCTTTGTCGTGGAATAGTATCCGATCAACCAAGTAACATCTGCTATTCACAGTTTTCAAAACTGTATGAACTTGGCTGGATAATTTGTAGTTTTGTTAAGAAGATGATCGATACATTGACCATAGCCCGCCAGCTTCAAGAATCAGGTTTGCCTCAGCAACAAGCCGAGGCCATTGCTATTCAAATGGGAGAAATTGTAAAAGGCGAACTTGCTACTCAAGAGAACCTCAAGAAAACCGAGTTAGCACTACAAAAAGAGATTGAAGAAGTACGGCTTTCCCTACAAAAAGAGATTGAAGAAGTACGGCTTTCCCTACAAAAAGAGATTAGAGAAGTAGAGCTACGGTTAAGTGATAAGATGAATGTGCAGTTACGGTGGATTCTCGGATTTATCGTTGGGCAAGCAGCCATTACTGTTACTATTCTCCGGTTTCTTACGTAAATGCTGTTTGGGTTTATCTCTTTCCGAGCTCAATATACACTCAGACTTCCCTTCTCAAAATTTCCAGCGGTGGGTTGTTGACAATACTACGACTATTGGCTAGTCCGATAAGTACGGTTAGCCCAGTGATAGCTAAGTATACTAACAGCACCACTAGCAACGACGGGGTGAATGGAGTGTCAAAACTATATTGAGCCAGTAGCCACCCACCAAGAAGAGCGATACCAATTCCAGCCAATGAGGCTAGGCTGCCCAAAAAGAAATATTCCAGCACATTGATGCCAAAAATTTGCTTACGGGTTGCTCCAATCGTTCGTAGCAATACACTTTCCTGAATCCGCTGATACTTACTGATAATAACCGAGCCGATCAGCACAATTATTCCGGTAATGATGCTGAAGAACGCCATAAAGCGAATGACGAAAGCGATTTTATTCAGAATATCGTCTACCGTAGCCAGAATTAGTTTAAGATCAATGACCGAAACATTTGGATACTGCTTTACTACGGCTTGTTGAAAATCGGCGGCGGTTTGATCAGATTCTACTCGGGTAATGATGACGTGGAACTTGGGTGCCCGCTCCAGCACTCCGGTAGGGAAAAGTACCAGAAAATTGGTCTGCACCCGCTGCCAGTCCACCTTCCGAATGCTCCCTACATACGTATCAATCAGTGCTCCCTGCACGTTGAACGTTACTTTGTCGCCAACATCTACCTGCATGGATTCAGCTAAGCCATCTTCCAAAGAAACAAAAACTGAGTCGCCAGTATTATCAGTCACACCATTCCATTCGCCCAGCACAATTTCCTCAGAATCAATCAGACTATCGCGGTACGTAACCCGGTACTCGCGGTTGAGTGTCCATTCACGAATCTGATCGGTAGTATCTTCTTTGATCTCAGCAATGGTTCGCCCTTCCAGTCCTCCCAACCGCATGGTAACCACCGGCACCTGCTGAATGAGTGGTAAATCAAATGACTGGGTTAACTGAGCTAACTCTTCTTCCTGATCGGATTGAATATCGAACAAAACCATATTCGGCTGATGCTCACTTCCGGTCAATGCGACTTTATCAATCAGCACTTGCTGCACGAAAAAGAGCACGCCAATCAGGGCAGTGCCCAGACCAATTGTCACAATCAATACTAAGGTTTGATTATTAGGACGATACAAATTAGCCAAGCTCTGTCGCCACAAATAGCTCCAGCCGGTTGGGAAGAATTTTCTAACCGCCAGCATCAGCAAGCGAGCCATACCACCCAAAATCAGGAAAGCGATGAATGTGCCCCCGGTGAATAGCAGCGCATCCAGCCAGTTATTGAGTTGCAGGTAAGAGAATAAAAAGACAAACACAGCAATCAAGCCGAAAACCAGGAAGCGAAGCGGATCAGGCGACTGATTACTCTCAAACGAAGCTCGCAAAGTTCTTAGTGGTGATACTTTTCGCATCGAAAGTAGTGGTAACAGGGCAAATAATATCGCAATCAGTAGCCCGGTAACAACTCCCTGAAAAATGGCTGACCACGAAAGGGCAATATCTACTTCAACCGGAATAAAGTCAGCAAACAACTCCGGCAGCACAAACTGGATAGCTGTTCCCAGTACCGCTCCCACAATCGCCCCAAGTAGCCCCATTACCGCAATCTGAACTAGAAAAATCCAGACTCCATAAGCCCCTTTTCCACCCAGACAGCGCAGTACTGCCACTGAAAGCACTTTTTCCCGTAGGTAAATATGCACCGCACTAGCTACGCCTAAGCAACCCAGCAGTAAAGCAATGAAGGCTACCAAGTTTAGGAACCCGGTTAGGTTCTGGTAGCTCTCGCCAATTTCCTCTTTGCGCTCGTCTACCGTATCAAAGCGAAGTTCTTCTTTGTCCAGGAATGGCTCAATGGATTCATCCATCAACTGAGCTACGTCGGCTCTCTCAGGAAACTTGAGGTACAGCTTGTAGTTTACCCGACTGCCTTTCTGCATGAGTCTGGTTTCTTCCAAATACGAGAGGGGAATATACACCGGCGGGGCTACCGTGGCGGCAATACCCGGTTGCCCCGGCACTTTATGAATGCTTCCGTCTAGCGTAAAAGTCAGCTCGCCAACTTTAATCGGATCACCCGCCTGAGCATCAAATTGCAACATCAGCGTATTATCGGCTAAGGCTTCTTGCCCGGAGCGAAATGCTCGGCTAGCTTCCACTGGCTGGGTTTCAATGGCACCGTAGTAGGGAAACTCTCCTTCTAACGCCCGAACCTGCACCAAACGGGTTCCACCGCTTTCGGGAAACAGCACCATTGAAGCAAAGCTCACTTCTTCGGATATTTCGGCTTCCAGTGAGTCAAAAAACATTCGCACCGTATCCGTTATCGGAAAGCGGCTTTCCACAACTAAATCAGCGCCCAAAAGCTTTTTTGCCTCACCATCAATCTCCCGTCGCATGTTGTCTCCGAAAGAGTTAATGGCGACTAATGCAGCAATGCCTAACACCATACTACTCATAAATAGTAGCAAGCGCGAGCGATTCTTGCGGCTGTCACGCCACGCCATCGTTAAAAACCAAGAGAAGTTCATTTTATGCTAATTGAAAGGGGATAATTAAAAATTGATAGTGAGTATCCTGCTGGATTGTACCTTTAGTCTTCGTGGCACTTGAGTGCATAATTATTTCATTATCAGTCAGCTAGAAGTTGCTTTGCTTCATCCACACTGCTAATCAATGTAATACCTTCAGCAGTGCAGACGTCGCGAAAGTCGTTTTCGTCGTACGAAGCAAGATACGGCAGCGAATGGTGTAGGCAAGTAGCCAGAATCAAGGCGTCGTTGGGTAGCAGATTGTGCCTTTGCATAAGCTCAGGAGCCCTAGTGACTACACTTGCTAAGTCTTCTAAGAATCCAAATTGTTGCAAAAAGCCGGTATATTCTCCTTGCTTTAAGCAGCTTGCGATCTGCCGGTTTACTTTCAAAGTTAATGGCGACTTTCCACCTCGAATAGCCAGATAGTGAAAGAAAAATTCACTTACTACGGTGCTACTAATATATAAGTCACTTTCGCTTGCTACCAAATACTCTAACAATTCTGTTTTTGTATTCTTAACGTACTCAACTAGCAGTGAAGAATCGATAAATAGTTTCATTGGTAGTACCATTCATCTTCAGTAGGTTCATAGAAGGGAGGTTTCACAATTCCCTTAAATTTTCGTAGCGCTGCCAGTTTTTTTTTCTTTGTTTCGGGCGTAGCTTTATTTCTTTTTGCCACGATTATCTCCACTTCAGCATTCGTAAATTCTTTGGGAAGTTTGACCGTCAAAGTGCGGTCAACTACTTTCTGTTTTGTTTTATAAGCTTCCATATCTTCTTAGATTTTTTATCATACTGCTTTCCGGTTCACCGCATTTTCTACCAACCGATCTTCAATTAACCGCCCACCTTTAATGCGGAGGATGCGCTGGGTTTTCTCAGCTAGTGCCAAATCGTGGGTAACGATGACTAGTGTAGTTCCGGCTTCGCGGTTTAGCTCAAAGATTATAGACTCAATGTGCTGCCCGGTTTCTTCGTCTAGGTTGCCGGTAGGTTCATCCGCAAATAGAATTTTCGGTTGATTAGAAAATGCCCGGGCAATGGATATTCGCTGCTGCTCACCTCCCGAAAGTTGACTAGGATAATGATGCTGCCGATCCGCCAGTCCAACTTTATCCAGTAATTCCAGAGCGTAACGACTTACATTGGTTTTACCCTGTAACTCTAACGGAACCATTACATTCTCCAGAGCGGTAAGTGTGGGCATCAGGTTAAAACTTTGAAAGATAAAACCTACGTGTTTCCCTCGGACCTCCGCCCGTTCGTCTTCACTAAGATTATCCAACGTTACTCCGTTCAAAATTACTGAGCCAGAGGTTGAACGATCCAAGCCCGCACACAGACCTAGCAAAGTAGTTTTTCCACTACCCGATGGCCCCACAATAGAGCAGGTTGCGCCTGCTTCCAGAGAAAATGAAACATCGTGCAGCACGGTAAGCTGCCGACTACCACTTTGGTAGGTTTTACTAAGATTTTGTATTTCTAAGATGCTTGACATTAGCAATATACGTCTTTTCGGTGGCTGATTCTAATTACTATGATAACAAGTATGTCGTCTTGTATTGCATACACAACTCGATAGTTGCCCGAACGAACTCGGTAGAGATTATCTGATTTTACTAACTTTTTGCAACCGTCGGGGCGAGGGTTATCAGCTAACATCCTTACTTTATCTCGAATTGCCTCTACGTCCCTTAAAGGTATTTGGCGGAGAGTCTTTTTCACTTTCTTTTTAACCTTGATTTGATACTTCGCCACTCTTCTTCTTTTCTTGAATAATTTCGCTTATTGTCTCTTCAAAGTCGTATTCCTCTTCATCTTTGCTTTCCTCATAGGCAATTACATCGAGTAAATCCTCTAAGTATTCTCCGTATTTTTCCAGATCAATCACGATGGCTTTTTTGTTTCCATCGTCATCAGTTAAATAATTAATACCTTCCATTATTTTATCGTTTATATAGAAACACTTTGAACAGCGTTATTAGTTAAGTTACGGTAAGTATCAACAAAAGATTTTGCACCTATGCGATTTGCTGCCTTCGTTTTTATTTGGTTAACTGCTTCTATAGGCTTTTCCTGCCAAACTTCTACCGAACAGACTTCAACAGAAACTGATGCACCAACGGTTGAAACCAAAACTGCTACTGAAGAGGAGACGGATAAACCTGTCATTTTATTTTTCGGCAATAGTTTGACAGCCGGTTACGGACTTGACCCTTCCGAAGCATTCTCAGCCGTGATTGAAAGAAAATTAGATTCGTTGGGGTTAACCTACCAAGTAGTCAATGCTGGGTTGAGCGGAGAGACTACTGCCAGTGGCAACACCCGCCTGGACTGGGTACTGGAGCGTCAGCCAGTGGATATTTTTGTATTGGAGCTGGGCGCGAACGATGGTTTACGAGGAATCAGCCCCGAAGAAACTCATAAGAACCTGAACGCCATGATTGATAAGGTGCAGGAAACGTATCCCGAAGCTCAAATTATTCTGTCGGGAATGATGGTTCCGCCTAACATGGGATCGGAGTATGCCGCTGAGTTCCAGAAAATATTTCCTAAAGTAGCCGAAAACCAAGAAGTAGCACTGATACCCTTTCTGCTAGAAGGGGTAGCAGGAGAACCGGAGCTTAATTTGCCCGATGGAATTCATCCTACCGCAGAGGGTCACCAAATTGTTGCCAATATTGTTTGGGAGGTGCTGCATCCTTTGCTTGAAAAAGATAGTTAGAAGTTTCAGGTTAAAAAGTTGCAAGAGATAAATCTACCGGACGAACCTCTTCAATTTTTCCTTGTTAATTGTTCATTGTAAACTGCTAATTGATTAAAGGCTGTCCCAATTGAACATTACATTATCGAAGTTCCGATTACGTAAATCTTCGGGAAGAATAAAAAAGTTAGCAATTCCGGTGTCGCCCCACTCAATATCATTCTTAGAATCTATTTGGAGCAGAAGAATTGCCTCGGCAAAGTCATCAATTTCAAAGCGAGGGTCTTCTTGGGTAAAGTGAGCGTAGCCTCCTATCTTATGACCAGCCCCCTGAGCAAACCGACGATACTCTCGCCGAACCGGATCGGCATCAGCCCCGAACTGATCGAAAAAAGTATGTGGAGCTTCTCCGAAGGCTTCATCGAAGTGGATATCTTCGGGGGAAACTGAGCCAACTTTTTTTTCAAAGGTCAACGAATATTTGTCCTCAAAAGGCATATCCTCAAACACCGGCAAAAAGGCAAAATCCCGCTGGCGATTTTCTTCATCAACTTCTTCAAAATACAGGACCCGGAAGTTTCGCTGATCAGTTGGCTCGTCCAGATCTAGACCGTACATATCATCGTCGGCAATGTAAAACTGCAAAATGCCTTTTTGCGGAAAATCATCTAGTTCAGGTAAATCTTCACAATTTATTTGCGCCAGCAAGAACAGAGGCTCCCCATTTTCAGCAATTGGGTAGTCTACTCCCACTGGCAAATACGGTAATCCACCGAATTTACTTTGAATAATGGCTACATCTTCGTCAATTTGCGCTTGAATTCGGATGTACGGGCGAAGAGATTGTTCAACAACAGAGCGATAGACTGCCAATGAATGGGGCAGCGATGATAGTGGGGAGTTCATAGCCTACAAGTAGACAAAAGATAGTAAGTGGGTAATTGATTTAAAGCAAAGGTAGAAAATCTGTACCGAAAGTTCTATGTTCCAATTAAGTATAAGAAAATTGGTTAACCCAATAGCCGCTTATACGTTAACTACACGTTTAAAGATACATTTTTAACTGATGAAAAACATCTTTTTTACTCCTGGTCCTGCCGAACTATATTTTACCGTAGAGAGCCACATAAAAAAGGCATTGAATGAGCAGGTTCCTTCTATCTCACATCGGAGTGCTCAATTTCAGACAATCTTCCAAGAAGCAGAAGAAAACCTGAGAAATCTACTGGCCTTACCTGATAATTATTATGTATTTTTCACCGGATCGGCTACAGAAATCTGGGAGCGGATCATTCAGAACCTGGTAGCTGAGCGTAGCTATCATTTTGTAAACGGTGCTTTTTCTAACCGCTTCTACAAGATTGCTCAAGAATTGGGTCGCTCACCACTAGCCCAAACCGCGCCCGAAGGTGAATGTGCTCTAGTTGATACGGGCAAAATTCCTACTGATGTTGAACTGATTGCCTTCACTCAGAATGAAACCAGTACCGGTGCTGCCCATCCACTAGAAGATATTTATCAAGTTCGGAACAGTCATCCTGATGCCATCATTGCTGTGGACGCTGTTTCTACTTTACCTTATGTTGATCTGGATTATACTCAGATTGATACTGCGTATTTTTCGGTTCAGAAAGGATTCGGACTACCGGCTGGACTGGGGGTGTGGCTGGTGAATGACCGATGCTTGGCTAAAGCTGAGCAGCTCGTTCAGCAGCAGAGTATCGGCTCCTACCATTCTTTGCCATCTTTATTCGCAAAAGCGCAAAAGCACCAAACTCCCGAGACTCCAAACGTATTAGGCATCTACCTGCTGGCCAAAGTAGCGGGTGATATGCTCACCAAAGGCATGGAGATTATACGCAATGAGACCAAGTTTAAGGCGGGTATGATGTACCAAATGCTATCGGAGCACCCGAATTTCACCCCGTTTGTCAGGAATGAAGCACATCGATCTAAGACTGTCATTGTGGCAGAAACTCAAAGCCCCTCCGCAGAAATTATTGGAACGCTGGAACAGAATCGCTTGCTTATCGGAGATGGTTACGGCACATTTAAAGGCAAACACGTTAGAATCGCTAATTTCCCAACACATTCCAAGGAACACATAATATTGCTAGTCGATAAAATGAGTGCAATTTTGTAACAAAATCGGTATAAAATTTGTACTTATATAGAGGAATAAAAATCACTAAGTAAACAGAACGCGAAACTTTATTACACGTATACCAAAGAGGTGTTTATTAGTTTTTCGCTCTTGAGAAACGTCACGTACTTTACTCATGTTAACCACACAAACCAACCGGTTTGTTAACTTTAAAGGAGGATTGAATTATATGCATCCTGTAAGAAAAATTATGGTAGGGCTAGACACCACCGAAATGGATACTTCGTTGATCCAGTTCGCTTCATTTTTAGCCCGAACCGGGTCGGCCGAATACGTTCACTTTGTGAATGTTATTAAGCGTACCCCACTGCCCTCTCCACTTCGCCAGGAGTTTCCCGATTTACTAGAAAAAGCGCAGGTTGATCGTCGGCGTGAACTAGAAAAGAAAGTAATTGAACATTTTGACCTAACGCTACCGGCCAAAGTAAAAATTTCTATTGAAGAAGGGGCTATGCCTTCTAAGCAAATTCTAAAATTAGCCAATAAGCATAGCGTCGATGCTATTGTTGTAGGCCGGAAAAAAGATTTCAAGAACAATAGCGTAGTTACGCAGCGTTTAGCCCGACGGGCTACTTGCTCGCTACTGATTGTACCGGAGCGCGAGTACACCAGGGTTAGTAAACTACTGGTAGCAGTTGACTTTACCAAAGAGTCAGTGGCTGCTTTGGAAGAAGCTTTGTCCGTAGTGCGTCGGGAGCAGGCAACGGGTAACGAAGTAGAAATTATTTGTCATCATGCTTACCAGGTACCGGTAGGCTACCACTACTCAGGAAAAACTTTTGAAGAGTGTGGCGATGTAATGGGTGATCATGCCCGCAAAAAATACAAGAAGTTCATCAAAAAAGTAGATACTACTGGGGTGAAAATCACTCCGAGCTTTTCGTTAGTGAAAAATGACGATGTAGTAGGTAACATTTACAAAACTGCCCAAAAATGGGACGCTAGTTGTATCGTGATTGGTGGTAAAGGAAAGTCGGCTTCAACAGCCTTGTTTCCTATTGGCACTACTACTGAAAAGCTAGTAGAGAGAGATTCGGAAATTCCGTTGCTCATTGTGCGTCACAAGCACAAAAATGCCGGATTGATTGATATGCTTCAGCGTATTTAGAAAATTTTAGTAACCAATTACCCAACCGTAGGCTGTTTAGTCTACGGTTTTTTTATGGCCAAAAGGTTTCCAATTTGATAGGCGGTTCGTTCCAGATTCTCCGCAGTATGCTTTAGGGCTTTTTCTAATAATTGCGGCCGGGGGCCAATGGGGAAAATGGCATCGTAGTCAGGGTAATTTTGGGGTGCGTAGTCTTTCGGAACGCTACCTACTAGTATGATTACAGGCTTGTGCTGGGTTTGTGCTCGCTGGGCTACGTAAAAGGGTCCTTTTCCGCCCTGCGTTTGCTGATCCAACGCCCCTTCGGTAGTAATCAGTAAATCGGCTTGGTCTAATGCTGCTTGAAACCCAGTTTTTGCCAGCAGAAACGCTGTACCGTTTACCAAATCAGCGTCAAAGAAAGCGTACAGAGCCGCCGCTACGCCTCCGGCAGCCCCTCCTCGGGGCAAATGAGCAATATCTTTTCTTAAGTGTTTCTTAACTAAGTCACTATAGCGCAGAAAATACTGCTCAATTTCTACCACCAGCTCCGGCGAAGCCCCCTTCTGGGGCCCAAATACTTCTGCTGCTCCCACTAGCGTATTGGTCACATCGCAGGGAACCGTAATTCGGCAGTGTTTTAGTCGGTCGTCTAATCCGCTTACATCAATACTCCCCAGAACTGCTAACCCGTCCGAACCCCGAGGAACTTCGTTTCCGCTATCATCCGTCAGCTTCGCTCCCAGTGCCTGAACAATTCCCAATCCACCGTCTACGGTAGCACTTCCGCCTACTCCCAGCACAATTTCACGCACCCCCTGGTTTAGTGCTTCCTGAATGAGTTGTCCGGTGCCGAAGGTGGACGTTTTACACGGGTCGCGTTCGTCGGCAGAAAGCAAACGTAGCCCGGAAGCTTCGGCCATTTCAATTACAGCAGTTTTCCCGCTTTGAATGAGTCCGTAAGCGGCTTTCACCGGGCGACCCAGCGGATCTTCTACCGTAGCGTATTTTTTTGCACCATTCGCCTGTGATAGCATCACTTCCAGCATACCGTCGCCTCCATCAGCAATAGGCTGCAATGTACACATCGGCTGTAAATGGCTTCGTTCTAACCCACGTTGAATCGCTTGAGCAGCCTGCACCGCATCCAAGCTATCTTTAAAAGCATTGGGGGCAATTAAGATTTGCAAGAGTGTTTTATTTTCATTGCTTTCTCATTGCAATCTAGGATTTATCTGTTGAGTGGCAATCCTTTCTCAGACTTTTCCTAATATTGCCCCCACATTAGGTAACTACACGATGAAGAAACATTTACTAGCCGTAACCTTGGTGTTGGTCTACGGTACGCTTACTGCTCAAGAAGATTCTATCCGCACTATCGAAATGGCCAATGTGGTTATTTCCGAAAACCGAATGCAAACCCCATTCTCTGAGTCGGCTCGGAGCATCCATTTGGTAACGCGAGAAATGATTGAAACCACTCCCGCTCAAAGCATCAACGAATTACTGAGCTATGTGCCAGGAGTAGATATTCGGCAGCGAGGTCCCGCCGGAGTTCAGGCCGATTTACGTATTCGGGGTGGAACCTTTGAACAAGTGCTGGTGCTAATCAACGGAGTGAAAGTAAGTGATCCGCAAACCGGACACCACTTGCTCAATCTACCGTTAGACCGAAACAATATTGAGCGCATTGAAGTGCTAAAAGGTCCCGGAGCCCGGGTTTACGGACAAAATGCGTTTGCCGGAGCCATCAACATTGTCACCAAAGTACCCGAACAACGCTCGGTGAATGCGGGAGTGTACGGAGGCGATTTTGCGGGAGGGTATGGCCAGGATGTGGGCTCTTGGGGTGCTAACGCCGGAATTTCACTGCCCGGAGAAAATTATGGTCAATACGTATCAGTGGCGCATGATCGGTCTGATGGCTATCGACCTAATTCAGACTCCCGAATGACTAACCTCTTTTACCAGTCTTACGCTAAAACGCAGTTGGGCACGCTTAACTTTTTGGGTGGTCATACTTTGCGCGACTTTGGAGCCAGTGGATTTTACGTAGAAAACTCAGAAGAGTACGAAGAAACCCGAACTTCTTTAGTTAGCGTTGATCTTGACGCTGAAATTAGTGAGTGGAACGTTCGCCCTCGGCTGTACTGGCGACGCAATCACGACAACTATCTATTTGTCCGTAGCAATCCCGCCGCATTCAATAACATACACACTACGCACGTAGGTGGAGCCGAAGTGAATGCTACTCGGATAAACCAATGGGGGTTGACCGGATTAGGGATAGAATTTCGCAACGAGTACATTAATAGTAACAATATACGGCAAGTACGGGACGATACCGGGGCGGTAGTTGATACAGTTACCGGACCGGCTCTGGGAGAATGGAACCGCAGTATCTTGGGTCTGTTTGCCGAACACCGCTTCTACCTTTTCGATCGGCTGGATGTAACTCCGGGTTTGTACGTAAATTGGTTTTCTGATTTTGGCTGGAACTACTTTCCCGGCTTAGATGCCAGCTACGATATAACCCGGGAGTGGAAACTCTACGGCAACGTAGGTCGCTCCTTCCGCATTCCGACCTACACTGATTTATACTACAATGGTCCCAGCAATGTGGGCAACGACCAACTGGAGCCGGAGAAAGCCTGGACGTACGAGGGAGGTGTAAAATATTTTGGCGAATACGTTTGGGGGCAAGTCAGTTACTTTTACCGCGATGGTTCTCAATTGATAGATTGGGTTCGAACCAGTTCTGAGCAACCTTGGCAACCGCAAAACTTCTACAATGTAGCTACCGATGGTCTGGAAGTGGAAGTAAACGGAAGGTTCGATAACGAGCATTTTGTGCAGGCTGCTTCCTTAAGTTATACCTACCTCAATGCCAACTTAGGTCAAACCGAGGGAGTAGAATCCCGCTACTTGCTCGATCATTTAAACCACCAATTTATTGCTTCACTAACCCACCGCATTTGGAACAATGTGCAGCACAGCGCACGCTTACGCTACTTAGATCGTATGACCCAAGCGGATTATTGGGTGCTGGACAGCCGGGTCTATTATCAGACTGGCACATGGGATGCGTTTGTGGAGGCTACTAACATTACCAATACCGAATACACTGAGGCCGGATTTGTGCAAATGCCCGGACGCTGGCTGCGACTGGGAGTAAACGTTAGGCTTCAGTATTAATTGGCTTGGGGCTGACCAAAATTATAACCAACCAAACCAATACGCCCACAAACAACAGTGGCCCTACCCACATTACCCAGTTGAACTGCCCAATCTGATAATCGCCCTGATTGTTGAAGAGAGAAATGTAACTCACTGTACAAATCAGAAAGATATTAATGACAGTAGTAAAAGCCGCAAACCAGTTTTGGATACGATCTTTGAATAGTTCGGAGCGGTAAAAAACGGAGGAAGAGGCGGGTAAGGCATTTAGCATTCGGAATGAAACCAGACAAATAATATTCACGAACACAAAAGCCCCCAGTGCTAAATAGAAGAACATCTCCCGATCAATCAGCTGATCGGGATTACCATCAGCATCGGCTTGTATTCCTACCTGAACGGGCAAAAATGCATAGCTAAACGAAAGAGCCACCAAAAAGCCCAAAAAGGTAAGTACCCAAGCAAGCTTAACAAATTTATCAGTATACATAGGTGTGCGAAGATACGTCGGATACCTAACCCAAAAAAGCCCAAAAGATGTTTATTCTCCTTAGCTTTTACCCGAACAAAATGAAGTAGCGAATAGTTAGTGAGTTGCTATGTTCAAACTATCCCGCAGTCTGCTGCTTTTATCCTTTATCTTGCTGGCCAGTTACTGTAAACCTACCCCCAAAGATATTCCTGGCTTTGATGAGACCCTCTTTCGGGCCGACCAAATGGGTTGTCAGGGGGAACGCGCCCAGATGAGGGAAATAATCACCCAGATCGATACTGCTTTGAAAGGAATGTCGCAGAAGCAGATACAGGCTACCCTGGGCAAACCCGATCGCCACGAACTAGCTCCCCGCAGTCAGAAGTATTTTGTGTACTACATTGATCCCGCTCCCGAATGCCCCAACGGCGCTGAAAATCCTTTTACTATGCTCATTCGCTTCTCAGCCCTAGATCGCTCTACCGAAGTGAGCTTTCAGAATTACTGATATCAGTGGATAGTGGATACGTGATAATTGAAAATGATTAATTTTCAATTTGTAATTTGCGCCAATGGACTTTACTTCACTCTCGCTGCTCGAATGGGGCTTAGTTATTCTTTGTGCCATGCTGGTGGGTATGTCTAAAACCGGAGTGATGGGAGCTGGACTCATGGTTATTCCAGTGTTGGCGAGCATTTTTGGGGGAAGATCGTCGACCGGCTTTTTACTACCTATGCTTTCAGTGGCCGATATTTTGGCGGTACGCTACTATAATCGGCACGCCCAATGGTCGTATCTGGTTCGACTTTTTCCCTGGACGATGGCTGGAATTGCGCTGGGAGTATGGTTTGGCGACGTGATTTCGGATGAGCAGTTTAAAGCCTCCATTGGAGTTATTATTTTTATCTGCTTGGGACTGCTGCTGGCGCGAGACTTCCGCCAGGAATCGCTGAATGTACCCAACTACTGGTGGATTTCAGCCTTAACAGGCACATTGGGCGGATTTGCTACCATGATTGGCAACGCAGCAGCCCCCATTATGGCGATCTACCTACTCTCTATGCGATTACCCAAGAACGACTACATTGGCACTGCCGCTTGGTTCTTCTTAATTATCAATTTACTAAAAATCCCCCTCCACGTTTTTATTTGGCATACTATCACGCTAGACACAGTAAAGGTGAACGCTATGATGGTTCCGGCTATTGCTCTCGGAGCTATCCTAGGCTTTCGAGTTGTACGAATACTTCCCGAGCGGGCTTATCGTATCTTCCTTATTATTTCTACCGCAGTATCTGCCTTCTTCCTTTTTTAGAGGCAAAAGAACTACTTTTTGCTAATCGTCCGACTGCGCGGTGAAATTGCTGTCGGGCTCAACGTGCGTAACGTACTTTAAGTCTTTGGTATCTAGTGGGTAAGAACATGCTAACTTGATAATACTGAAGTTTGGAATAAACCCTACGATCTCAATATCATGCTCTGCAAAGTGCGCTTTTACCTCATCGTTAAGTTCAAACCCTGGGTCTACAATACCTAAATATACATTCTTCTTCATATCAAATAGCTTGAACCAGCCCCTGCCCCACGTCTCTTATAAGCTGATCCGGCAGTGATTTTACGTTCTTTTCTAACTTCAGCCAAATCTCCGCTGCCGATAGCGAAGGAAACGCCTCGCAGTACAAAGCAGCTATACCGGCAACATGTGGGGTAGCCATACTGGTTCCGCTCAGTCGGACGTAAAGTGCCCCATCCGATGCATTCTCCGAATAAGTGCTAAACACATCTACTCCAGGGGCAGCGATATCTACCTTACCACCATCGCCCGCGTTAATGCCACCGTTGGAGAAACTAGCTACATTGAGTTGACGATCAACCGCCGCTACCGCCATAATAGACTCTGCATTGGCCGGACTACTCACCGGACGGGGCATATTGGGACGACGACTATCGTTACCCGCCGCCGCAATTAGCAAGCAATTATTCTCCAGGGCTTTTCTACCTACCTGTTCAAAAATAGGCGATGGAGCTTGACCCACCCTTACGGGCGAACCTAACGACAAAGATACGATACGGCACTTCTTCTCCAGGGCCCAATCAATGGCATCAACAATACCACTGGTGCTACCACTTCCTCTGTCTGATAGTACTTTACCGATAACCATCGTTGCCTCGTGCGCCATGCCGTAGCGCTTGCCGTCTTGTTGAGTTACCGAACCCAAAGCGGTGCCTACGCAATGAGTACCGTGTCCATTACCATCGGCATCCCAGGCTTCGTTCGGAATGAATGACTTTCCCTCTACCACACGACCCGCAAAATCAGGATGAGCAGCATAAAGACCGGTATCCAGAACAGCCACGTTTACTCCTTTTCCGGTGAATCCATCTTTTTTTAGCGCTACAGCATTCACTCCCCAGGTAGCCGTTTCCCACTGGGTACCGTTTTCGTTTTCACGGACTTTAATCATTTCCTCCAGTTGCTCAATCTGTTGCTGTAGCAACTGCTGAGTTTGCTTAATCTCCCGTAATTGCTCCAGTTCATTTGCTGTGCGAAACTCTCGCTCTTCTTCCCAGTAAAGCACGGCACTGCTTGAAGTTGCCGCTCGCTGAAGTTTGGCTTCTTCTATATTGTCAACTACAGCAATGTTCAAGTGATTAAACAGTAGCCCAGTGTTGCTGTCTAGCACCTGATGGGCTCGTAAGGTATCACTTAACTCTTCGGAAGAGGTAAGTTGTACACCTAGTTCTTTCTGAACCTTCTTAATGGCCTGATTGGAGTGGCTTTTTAGCAAGACCACATAACGGCCGGGTTTGGCTTGATTTTTTATAGCGGTGGGTTGTGCTGGCATAGGATAGTTGGTTTATTGAATTCGGGTAAATATCTTATCTACTAAAATATAAATATCGTGCTCGGTAATCCGAAGCTTTATATTTCTTTCTACTAATTTTAGCGAAGCTTGTTGCATTAACATTTGCCACACTGATTCGATGCGACCAATATCGCCGGCCAACTGTAAGTCTGCCTCGGTAAGCAACTTTGACTGCAAGGCAGATAAAACAACCTGCCCCAAGGTTTCATTCGTTTCTTCTAGTATCTGTTCAACCTTCGTAAGGGCTTGCTGTAAGCTTCCCGTTACGTTAGAAAGGGTATGAAAGGCGGCTATCCAAGTGTTTTCCCGTTTGCCTACGCGTAGCTTCTCTAGCGTTTGCGGATTAACGCCTTTTAGTGCGGTTTCGTAATAAACCCGCTGTCGGCTCATCTCAACCTCGTTACTAGCATCTCCTATCTGCTGAAAAAATTCCTGGCACTCCTCTAGCAAGCTTAGATAGAGAGATTCAAATTCAAACGAGCGAGCAATGTACTGTTCATTTAGCGCGCTGATCCGGTTCAGAAAACCTTCTAGTTGCTGCTTTTTGTAATGAACAAATACTTTCATCACTCAAATATAATCTCCTCAAATTCTCTTCCGTCGGCGTTTCTACCCTTAACAATACGTAACCCTTCTTCTACCATTTCTACGTTCAGCTTTACGAGTATCTTATTCTCATCCGCTTCGTTAGTGTCGGGGTCAATATAGATATTGTTGAGTTTAGCTGAGACCACCTGATAGCGGTTCTGCATAGTGGTTTTTAGCAGCGAAGCCAACTCTTGCTTCTCCTCTTCATTGTTATTGGAAGCTAATGAGTCCGTTTCTTTTACGAAAGAGCCAAAGTCTACCCGGGTCATCAATTCGGTTGGCTTACGAATGAACCGATAATCGCGTTTTTCCAAATCTTTAACAATACCGGTGAATTTATGATCCTTGAGTTGTGCTTTAGCAATCGGACTAATATTTAATTTTTTAGCTTTATTGATTTCGGTAATCTTGGTGTTTAGCTCATCTACGAAGGAGTCTTCGTCCATTTTAAAGTTAAACTTAGTCTCGGCATCTAATTCAGATATTTTAACGGGTATCTCCAGTTTAACGGAGGGCATGGTAAAGCGCGGCACCCTAAAGTAGCGAAGGTATTCGTGTTCGGCGTAAGCTTTCGCCACTTCTACCGACTGCTCATCGGCCAGCTTACGAGCCTGAATTATCTCACTGTGAAGATAATTCAGGTAGTCTGAAAGTTTAATCATTATCCTCCAGCCAGCAGATTAAGCACATTTTCCAAGCCAGCGGGCATTTCGTCGTTCGTGGCTTTCACCTTCACACCCATTGTGTACTGTTTTTCCACTTTTACTCCGGTACTGGCTGAACGCCGGTACGATGCCGAAACCTTAAATTTCACTGGCCCCCAGCCACCTTGACCACTGGCATTGAGACCAAAAGAGTTACTTACATCTTTAGAAAATACTGAATTAAGCTTCACATTAAAGTCAATATCTACGGTTTCGATGCGTAGGCTGGGAATATTCAGTATGGAAATAAAGGGTACATTAATTTTAATATCTTCCGGAGTGCCGTCTTCGCCAGTCTTCTTATAGCTAAAGTCTACCATTCGAATTTGCTCCTGATCGTCAAAGCCAACCTCTTTAATAAAGTTGACGGTTGACATAGATGCATTGGCTTGGGCGTTTACTGCTGCCGTTAGTGGCCCGCTGATAAGTTTTTCAAAATCAATGCTACCTAGTTCGGCGGCAAAATTGGCGTCAGCAGCATTCATCGTTCCAAATGAGCCATCGTCGCCTTCCATCAGATTGAAGACACCACGTAGTACTTCTTGAGGCAAATTTTGCATGCCATTCTCCCACTGAGAATCGTATTTAGCCAGATAATCCTCCAGCACACTAAGCTGCTCGCTCTTTTTTAGGTCACTAAATTCCGAAGGTTCTACACCACTGATGTTGGCCCGCTGATCGGCCGGAATAATGGAGGTAAGATGCGTAAAGATTTGTTCCAGCTCAGACTTGGTCTTCTTGCTAAGATCTTGTTCTAATACTTGCTTCAGGGAGTTCATAAAGTTTGGCTTATCGAGGTGATACAATTGTTTGATAGTAGTGTATGCTGTCTACTCAATTGTCACCTATGATGCACCATCTTTTTGATATCAACCCATGAAACACACTTTTCTTAATGGTTGGCAACCAGTGGTTACTATCAATCAACTAATGTGTCGGTAGCTAAGTATTGATTGTCTTTATTATAATACCAGGCTCGTACTTTAGGCATTTTTATACCGCTGACCGTCGCTTCCTCAGAAAGCAAGATATACTCGCCACTGTCGGGGAGCATTTCACCAGATTCATTAGTTTTATAGAACTGATATACTTGCAGGGCGTAGGTTTCGGGGTGGAAATAGAAGTACCAAACATCGCTGCCCACATCGGCATTGTAGGTGGCTTTTAGTACCAAGTACTGCTTTCCCTGAAACTCCTTTTGCTCTACCGGATGGTTAATGTTGGTTCCAGGGTCTCGCAACTTCATGGGTAGGCCGTACAAGTAGGTGTAGTAGTTTTTGTACATGGCTCCCCGTTCACAACTCATATCTGTTGACTGAGCCACCGTACCATCAATGAGTTCACCCTGATAAAGCATCTGACAATCAGATTGATCGATAATGTATTGAGTGGTGATAGTATCTCGTTCAGCTTCAAGACTAAAGTAATCTTCAGGTAAATTAATGGCAACCCGACTTTCTCGCTTGGGGCTATTTGGCCTCGTCATTACCACCGTAAAAGCATCATTAAAAGTTACCCACTGGCCATCAGGATCGTGATACGCAATTGCTCTTTCTAACAATTCTGAAGCGGTGAGGTCTTGGCTCAGAGCAGCAGCATTAAGTACAAAAGACAGAACAAGGGTGAGGGTATATTTCATAGCACAAGGTAGCCTCAGATTGTAGCAATCGCTATTTTTTCGCGTATTACTGCACCTTCATCTCCTGAAAAAAGGATAAAGACCCCACTCAGCTTCTTGAACTGAGTAATCAATGTGACTTTGCATAGGGACGTACGCAACAATACTACAAGTAGCTACAAAGATGTCGCCAGCCCTATCTACTACTTTCCGAACATTCCGCCTAAACCGCCGAGTAGTCCTCCAATGCCGGAGTCGCCACCGAAGCCTAGCTGCTCAATTAAATCGTTCTTGTCGCTTGCTTGCCCGGTTTCTTTAGCACTGAGTTTATTCATAATAAACGGAATAGCGATGTTTGCAATTTGCTTAGCAATTCCTTCGCCAATGCCCAGCTTACTGGCTAAATTCGTGACCAAACTGCTGGTGATGCTACTCACAATTGGGTTGCTGGTAGTGGTGGGAGCATTTCCGTTGAAAAGATCCATTACACCATCAAAATTTCCCTTCATTAATTCACCTTTCAAACCGTCAACTACAGTATCTTTGGTTACCCCTACGGCTTCGTCAGTTTTTGAAGTGTCTAGCTGCGTTTGTTCCTGAATGAGCTTAGCCATATGCTCTTTGCCCATGTTGATAATGTTGTCTAGCATACTATAAGATTTTAAAGATTTTGGTTGATTACATTCTGTAAACTGACTACCTTCAAACTTAGTTAATCGATTCTTTACGACCAAACCTAAATTTTTTATCTATGGGACTTATTGATTTCTTCAAAAACGCAGGAGAAAAAATCTTCGGTGGCGAGAGCGAAGAGGAAAAAAAAGAGAAACTGGTGAAGCACGTCACTTCTCTAGGGCTACCCGTGGAGGGGCTTTCTATCAGCGTAGACGACGAAACTGTTACAGTGAAGGGAAAAGTTGATAGTGTGGGACATTCGGAAAAAATTGCTTTGGCTGTCGGAAATGTAGAAGGCGTAAGTAAGGTTGATAATCAGCTGACTGTAGAAACTCCTGAACAAGTAGAACCCGAACCACAGGCTACCTACCACACGGTAGAGAAAGGCGATTCGCTTTCTAAAATCTCCAAAGAAGTATACGGTGACCCTATGAAGTACAACGCTATTTTTGAGGCGAACAAACCAATGCTAAAGCATCCGGATAAGATATATCCCGGACAAGTACTGCGGATTCCACCGAAAGAAAGCCTTGCTTAGTTAATGACTGATGAATAATGATTAATGAATAGTGGTTATCACGAATAATTTTGTAAGACGATTTTGCTGTTAGACTTCTTGCTTTCTCCCCCTTGGCGAAGCCGACGCGGCGCGGGAGGGAGGGGATTACTACCATACTGAGCACAAGCCTGGAGAATCCTGACTATTTGTTCATGATAATGTCTAATAGTCCGTATGCATTCATCATCAATCATTATTCATTAGTCATTATTTATCACTTCAGGTTTCAGGATTAACTTCCTGCGTCAGCTCCGATAGGGAAGAAATAATAGCTAATGGGCTTTGGCTGACTACGGCTCCGCCCAACATAACTACTTTGGCGGCAATGCCAATGACCTTTTCTACCCTTTGCGTGTTTTGTAAAGCCTGATGCACTTCATCCGTCACCTGATTCATTTCGGTTAACTCACTATCTACCTCCTTTAGTTTGAGTACCGATGATAAGGCTAGTAAATCATCTGAGTAACTGTAGATAGAGCGTTGCAAGTGGCTCAATTTCTGATGCTGAGACTTGGTTAGGGTTTCCCAATTATCTTCCCGAAACTGCCCCAGCGAGGTAACGATACGGAAAAATTGCTTAGAAAGCTCCTTTACTTGCTCGGCGGTAAGGGCAGGCATACGCTAAAAGTTGAATTTAGACAATAACTGCATTCGTTGCAGTTGGCTAGTGTAGTGCACTACGGCCTCTATTGCCGTCTGCTGTTGTAAGTCACTTCGTTGCTGGTAAACCGCCTCATGTCCTTCACCTACCGTTTGTAAAGCTTCGGCGTACTGCTGCAACCGATACTGCTGAGTTTCGTATTCCAGTACTTGATCCATGTAGGTGGAAATTACCTGCTGCTTTTCTAAGAATGACTGCGCTGAATCTAGCAGCTCACGGGAATAAAAGAAGTGCATTTTCTGCTGCCGATTAATTGATTCTACCAGTAAATCATTCAGCACAAATTGGTACGCTTCTAGCAGCGTTTGTACTGAGCCGTTCGCCCGAGCAATCAGCTCTCGGGCTTTCTTCCGACGACTACGCTCAGTAAACCCGGTTAAACTAAGCTGGGCTAGTTCTTGATATGCCGCAACCAAGTCGCCCTGTTCGGCTAGCCACGGATGCGACTGCAACGCATCACCCAGCGGAGCTAAGGAGGCCGATGATCTTTCTGACGCCACTAGTTGGTGCAGTGCCAGCAAATAGTGCGTAAGTGCCTCACGAATCTGTATCAGAGTAGTATCGGCTTGCTGTTGTAGCTCACAACCTTCCTGAAAATTGCGCGTAAGTTTTCCTTCTTGGAGCAATAGCATTCGCTGCCGTTGTTGGCAAGTTTGGTAGAAGGTTGGCTCCAGTTGCGCCCCTTGAGCCAAAGTTTCGGTAGCTTCAGCGGTAAATTGCTGAACGTGGGTAAGTGAATAGCATCCCGATACTGCTAGGCCAACTACTACTACAAGCAATCGCATTAGCTAGTAGTCGGCTTTAATAGAGGCAAATCCCGATTTATCAAAGTACGTTCTTCGGGGTTCGCCCCGGTACTTTACCGCAGCCCCAAAACCATTAGCTTCAGCGCGTAGGCGTTCGCTAGCATGGACTCGTACCACTCCGGTACCGTTTACTTCCACATCGGCATCCTGGCAAGCCAATTCAAAAGCATCAATCGTACCCGTACCATCGTTGACGATATTAATTTCTTGGGCATTACCCGAGAGGTTCATATTGGCCGTTCCCGCTGACTCAATGTCTAACGAGGCCACATCCAGTGCTAGCTCCACCTTTCCCATTCCTTCTACTTGCAAACGAAACCGATCGGAGTGAATAACGTCTTCGGAAGACACCTGAACTAACCCTACAATTTCCAGGCTACGCAGGGCAGGGTAACCAACGTATGCTTTGATCTTGGGCGCAATGTCTATCCAATCGTTACGATCTTGCTCATAGGTAATACGTAGAGTACGTCCGTGGATCTCCGTTTTAATCTGCCGTAAATCATCTCGCTCCGAGGCCTCTAACTGTAGATGGGGATTATTATCTTGATACAGCACTACTTCGCCCCGACCTACAAATTCAATCTTATCAAAATCAGCTAAATCTTCGTAGGTTTCGTGCTGGGCAGATACCGTAGCCGGATAAAGTAAGCCGACCGACAAAAGTAAAGATAGCAGGAAGAATAATGGACGAGTATACATAAGGTTGCGTTTTTTCTGTTAAAATACGAAAATATGAAATATTCGTTTTCTTTTACTGTGGTGCTCTTGCTGGTGCTAGGATTCACCTTCTTGCTAGTTGCCTGGATTTCTCCTTCCCGTAATCTTACCCCAGCTTACGAATCGCCCGGGTTTGCGGTGGTGGAGCTATTTACTTCTCAGGGTTGCTCTAGTTGCCCTCCCGCAGATGCACTGCTCAGCGATATTGCCCAAAAGGCCGAACAGCAAAATTTACCGATACACGTGCTATCCTTTCACGTGGACTACTGGAACCGCCTGGGGTGGAAAGACCCGTATAGTCAGCCCGACTTTAGCGCACGCCAACGGCAATACACTCAAACTTGGCAAAATACCCAAATGTACACTCCCCAAATGACCATAAACGGTAATTCAGGATTTGTGGGCTCTCGTCAACAACAAGCTTGGCGAGACATCAATAGTACGTTAAAACAACCTGCCCATGCTTCTGTAGTGCTGCAAGCAACTACCACCAAAGAACAAGCTACTGTAGCGTATCAGGTACTCGGTGATTATCAGGGAAAAGATTTACAGATTGCCTTAGTAGAAAAGCATATTCAGACATCGGTGAGGCGAGGAGAAAACGGCGGTAAGATGTTGCATCACACCCACGTAGTTCGGGAGTTTAGCCGTCAGTCATTAAGCAGTTCTGCCCAAGGAAAAGCCAGGCTGCGCTTGCCACCTGACCTTCAACCAGCCAACGCACTAATTATTGCCTACGTACAAGACCGTGCCAACCTAAAGATTAGCGGAGCTACATCGGTGGCCCTGACCAATATTTGAGTTTGTCCTGCAAATTCACGCTTCTTTTATCAGTGCTAAGAAACTTCAACTGCTCTAGCTGCTCACGATCATGCTTAGCCTGTAGTTGTATTAACCGGATATGCTCCTGATACAACTGTTGGTGAGTACTTGCTTCCCGTTGCAGCGTATTTACCTTGTCTTGTAATTTCTTATGATCGCGATACACATCTTTAAGAAAAAAACTAAGGATGCTCACTCCAATGCCTAGTAAGCTTACTAGCAGGGCGTTTACAGTAAGTAATAGTTCTGAATTTTCCATAGGTACAATATATACCGTTCTTCCGTAGTTCTTTCCAATTTTTGTATTATTAAGACAAATTTTGCCTAATAATGCATATATTTAATTTTACTCATCACTATCCACTGGCTCACCTAATATTTCGTAGATAATTTGTACTTGTTTAGGAGTGTACGTATGGCCCTGACGCTTACCAATCCGCTCTTGGTGGGGCGTTAGCCAATTGGTTAGTGTTCGGGAAGTTACTCCATAGGAGTGAGCTAATTCTTGCTTGGTTTGTGGTTTGACTGATTTACGGCTCATGACTGAAAGGATAATAATTGAAACTAAGTAGTGTATAGAAAACGTATTTTAGACATATATTGTTATTAATACGACAATTTAGTATTTTTGATCGTATTTTTTAGTCTTTTTAAGAAAATTTGATTTGTGTACTAATGAATGATGCTCCTCTACTTCCTCTACGCCGTATCCGTAAAGAGCGCAACCTGAGCCAAGAAACGGTGGCTACTTTCTTAAATATCAAAACCACTACATACAGTAAAATTGAGCGGGGTATCATTCAAATTACCTTATCTCGGTTGTACGAACTGGCCGAAGTATTTCGCTTATCGCCCTACGAATTACTTAGCTACGAGGATGCCGATACGCTTTCAACTGCCGTCGATATTTCCAATATCACCTATGTGCCCGTTCACGCTCAAGCTGGTTTTCTGGATCACTTCGTAGATCAGCGTACCCCACCCGAAGGTATCTCGTTCAGCATTCCTACTTTTTCCGAAAAAGATTTGTATATGATTAGTGTGGAGGGCGATAGTATGTACCCTACCCTAATTCCGGGGGCGTACATTATTATCAAAGAGGTGAAAGATCACTATCTGTTGCAGTGGGGCGAGCCTCACCTGATTGTTACCACCGATGGACGGGTAGTAAAACGCGTACTCAAACACTCCGATGCTTCGCTACTCACGCTCTATTCGGATAATGACCTGTATCAGCCCTACGAGATTCAGCGGGAGAGTATTCTTTCGCTGTGGAAAGTAATTGGTATGGTATCCAAATCATTTACCCCCCAACGTAGCTCTCCTTCTCGCTACCCCAATTGATTTTTCAGCAGAATATTGCCAACTTCTGCCATGATTTACCTTCTACCCTTCTGGCAGTATTTTCTAGCAAATCTCCCTGTTAAGCAGCTTATTTTAGGGTTTACCTTGCTTATTAGCTGCCCTCTTTCGGCATTAGCCCAATTTGAACATCCGCGCAGCATTGTTACGCAAAGTCAGATGAAAATTATTCGGGAAAGGCTTAGCAACGAGCCTTACCAAACAATGATAGCAAAT
Source organism: Tunicatimonas pelagia (assembly GCF_030506325.1). Taxonomy (NCBI): domain Bacteria; kingdom Pseudomonadati; phylum Bacteroidota; class Cytophagia; order Cytophagales; family Catalimonadaceae; genus Tunicatimonas; species Tunicatimonas pelagia. The sequence goes on from NZ_CP120683.1 coordinate 1,563,539, forward strand.
GTAATCCGCACCGGTGAGCAACATTTATCAGAAAGTAAAGAAAAGCAGAGCTACGACCCTTACCAAGAAAGTGACCGCCTGGGAGTTTGGGCGTACTTATACCTATTTACTGAAGAGCTACGCTGGGCTGATTTAGCTTGGCAGGCTACTGAAAAAATATTGGCCGATACAGTTTATCTAAAAAACCCGCTGGCTAAAGGCTTAACTCGGGCCCGACTGCTTCAAAAGCTGGCCTATGCCTACGACTTTTGTTACTCCGCTTGGTCAGAACCGCAGCGGCAGTTAGTAAATGATGCCTTATTCGAGGTGCTGTATTCGGTACACACAACAATGGGCTACGCGGCCAACTATAATATTGAAAGTAACTGGATGGGGGTTCGCTACGGTAGTGTTATTCTCGCCTCGCGCGTGTGGGACTGGACTGATACGATCAATTATACACGATCACCGGTGCTGCCACTTCAATGGGATGCCACCAAACGGCTGCAAGATCATATTCAGGCTAATGTTTACCCGAGCGGTTGGAATGTAGAAAGCATGTCGTACCATATTTATAACTGGACATTTGTTGGCCCTGCCCTCATCACGCTGCAAAATCAACTCCGTAGTTTTTCGGTGCTGGACTACGTACCTAATACTGAGCATTCCCTCCAAGCTCTAATGAGCTCCGTAGTTTCCATAAAAAATCGGTACAACCGAGGCTACACGGCTGATTTATCGGATGATGATATGATGTTCAGCACAGGTGGCGTGTTAGCGATGGGATTTTCGCTCTTCCCCGATGAGCAGCAGTCAGCTCTAAAGTGGATGCACGACTATTTGATCGAGCCAGAAAATTATCAGGCAAGCGATGGGCAACTGATGTACAGTCTTTTGTTTTATCCTAGCGATATTACGGCTCAAAACCCTGCTTCTTTACATTGGAACACTTTTGTGGGGGAAGAAACCGGAGTGGCGATCTTTCGCAATCGCTTCCAAGATGAAAATGATATTGTAGCAACTTACCACGCCAAAGCCAACCGTATTCGTGGCCATCAGGGGCCAGATACCAACACCATCCGATTGCTTGGTTTAGGGGTTCCCTGGATTATTGGAGGTGGGCGAACAGGGCTAACTGCCGGGCAGTCAAACCTGTTTCCGAGCGAAACTGAAACGGCAAAAAAAGACGACAAGGGTTTAGGGGAGTTACGCGACTACTCTTTTTTCAATGAAGGTTCGGGGGGATACGTATTCGGATCGGGCAGTGCTATAGGGACTCGTGACCACCGCCGACGCTTTTACGTAAATTTTGACCACCCTTCGGCGGAAGCTGTTTTCGTCGTTCAAGACTCTTCCGCTAACGGTCGCCGCTGGCGCATCAATACTCCGGAGTTCAATCAGTTTTCGGCAGCCGAAGATGGCTACACACTTACCGCGCCTAACGGTTCCAGTCTTAAATTCACAGTACTCAACGCCAACAAGCCGATTAAGCTAGATACTGGCAAGGTGCCCTACGGTGGCAAAACTAAGCAACATAACTTCGGAATTATCTACCAAGGAAAGAGCTATCCATTCAGTCGCTACATTGATGTACTGTGCGACCAAAATATTACGGTAGTAATGACTTTACAGCCAAAAGGTAAAACTCACCCTAAGGTTATATCTAAAGACGAGGAAATCTGGGTTGGAGAAAAAGCAGTAAGTGATGACTGATGACTGATGACTGAAAGTTATTTATTAATCGCTAATCATCAATCATTGCTCGGAATAGCTGCAACGACCCGTTGTTGTTGGCCACCACTAGAATATAGCCCGAAGAAGAACGCAACCATGCCAGTTTGCGAACATCACCCGGAACATAGAAACCACTTTCAGCCGGTGAGAGCGGATCAAAACTACCCTGACCATCGCCCAGCATCACTAGACCAGTACCCGCGTCCAAGCGGGGCGTTCGGGTTTCTACGCTATGAAGGTTACCAGCCAAAATAATATCCAAATGTTTATCCTGATTTACATCAGCGAGTAAAATATCGCGCACCGCAGAAAATTGAGCTTCGCTCGCTAGAGGCTTTATGGTCGTAATCTTACCATCCTGAATAGTTGCCCACGATGAGCTAAACGTTTGTGCCGAGTAATGTTCTGCTTGCTCTAGTTCAGCTTCGCCGATGAGTTGAGATAAAGTGGCTTGGGCGTAAGAATCGTAATTGGTAAACTTCTTTTTTACTTCCGGTAGTTGCTGATACATTCGGTCTCGTTCTTCAGTAGTGTAAAGTTTACCGTTCTGATAATAACCAAACAGCAAATCGGTAGAACCATTGGCATCAAAATCATCAGCATACATCTCGAAAGGTGATTGAGTAGAGGCTGAGTAGCGATAGTTTAAGCCCACATTACCCATCACCAGTTCGTCGGTACCATCCTGATTCCAATCGGAAGCAGCTAAACTAAACCACCAACCAGTAGATGCCAAACTATCAGAACTGAGTAATTTTAGTTGACTATCTTCGTTCGTGAATATTGTGGGTGATATCCACGTTCCTACCACTGCCAAAGCAGGTAATTCGTAGTTATCTAGCTCGATCCACTGAGCGTCTGTAATTAACTCAGCTTGCTTGAGATCGGGTAACCAAGTATCGGTTACACCCCGGAATGTACCTTGATTATTTTCCAGTAAATAGCTGCGAGCAGGTGCCGGATATTTTCCCGGAATTGTGTACCCACCCACAAATAAATCCTGATCGCCATCACTGTCAAAATCACTTGCAGCTACGCAGGTTCCAAAGGAAAGCATATCAGGCAGCGCTTTGTTAGCCCACCGGAAATTTCCTTTGCCATCATTTAGGTACAAATGATCCTGTAAACCTTCATCGTCCACCGCGTATTCGTTGCTTCCATTAACTACGTATAAGTCAGTGTCCTGATCGCCGTCGGCATCGAAGAATAGAGCATCAGTTGCCTCACTAGCAGCGTGTTGCTGCCAGGGTTGGCTACGCGCAGAAGTAAATCCTCCAGAAGCAGTCTGAATAAATAACGAACCAGATTGCCCGCTGGCTCCGCCTACAAAAAAGTCGTCTAGCCCATCGCCATTTACATCCGCCGTTGCTAGTGCTGGCCCAAAATCAGATAGCTTGTGAGGCAACAGAAACTCCCGATCAAAGTCGTCGAATTCTGATTCCTGGTGACGAAATGATAGATTCATTTGCTCAGTAATTTCTTCAAAAAGCGGGGTGCTAGTTACTTTAGAAGTAACCGAAACTGATGTAGCATTTTGGTATGAAAGCGTGAGAGTTTGATTCACTTTAACTTCATTCAAGGTTTGGCTCAAACCATCGGGCCAGATGATTTGTAAGCTATCAACTGGTTCATTGCCTAAACCGAAATGAAGGATAGGTTCTACTGAAGATTGGTAGCCCCGCGTAGGCTGCAACTGTCGCAGTTGAGATTTTTTTGCTTGATATACCATTACCTTCGCTCCAATCCCAAAGGGATTAGCAGCATTACCCCTAAGTTTTATTTTCAAATAAGAGTTACGCTCCGCCGGAGGACGGTTACGATAAATCGTAGCAAAATTGTCTAAATTGTTGATGACCAAATCCAGGTAACCATCATTATTCAGATCGGCGTAGGCTGCCCCGTTAGAGAAAGTTGCTTCTCCTAACCCCCAGGAATTACCGACACTCTCAAATGTTAAATCACCTTGGTTATGATAAAGATAATTCGCGATTTTCTGAGAGGGCATCTGGTTGAGTAGTGATTGAGCGGCTGGTTCGTTTAAATCCACAAAGCGGGCATTCATGGCTTCTAGTTCCTGATCAATACCCGCTACAAAATCGTTGTTAAGCACATCTTTACGCAAGCCGTTGGTGATGAATAAATCCTGCCAACCGTCGTTATCCATGTCGGCAAATAGCGGTGCCCAGCTCCAATCGGTTTGATCTACCCCGGCCAAACGGGCAATATTGCTAAATGCTGCTGATTTTGCGTTAGCATTGGGTGGAAGCGGAGTATTCAGTTGCAAGCTATTGTACATATACTGAAAGTGGTAGCCCTTTTCTACAAAATCCCAAAATTTAGCATCGCTAATACCCGCTAGGTTAGCTTTCTGCCGATACTGATCGGGAGCGGCCATATCTACCACCGCAATATCGAGCCAGAGATCGTTGTTGAAATCTGCCATATCTACGCCCATCCCGAAAAAGGAAATTTGCTGAGTAGCTTGGTGAATTGATTCGGTAAACGTCCCATCTTGGTTATTTAAATAGAGATAATCATGTTCGTAAAAATCGTTAGCTACGTAAATGTCATCCCAACCATCCTGATTAACATCGCCTACGGTGAGCCCCAGCCCGTAGCTATGTTGGGTTCCGATAATTCCGGCCTGTTCGCTAACATCCGTAAATTTTCCACCATCATTTCGGTATAGCTTATCGCCTACGTAGGGATCACGTTGGTTCGATTTAGCAAGCACTCGCCCGGTATAGGTCTCCATGCCGTGGTTAACCAGAAACATATCCAGATCACCGTCGCGGTCGTAATCAAAAAAAGCAGCTTGGATGGAGTAGCCCGGATCGTTAAGACCGTATTCTTCGGCTTGTTCTAAGAAAGCACCGTTTTTCTGATTGATATAGAGCAAGTTCTCTCGGTTTTCCGGCTTAAAGTTACCCGAACGACTTACGTAAATATCCAGCCAACCATCGGCATTTACGTCAGCCATCACTACTCCGGTACACCAGCTATTGCTACCCGATGGCAAAATATTAGCAGCAATGGAAATGTCCTCAAACTGGAACGAAGCCGACCCTCGGTTACCCTGATTACGATAAAGTTTGTTGGAAACCATATTACCCGTGAAGAACAGGTCAGTTTTGCCATCGTTATCAATATCTCCGGCAGCTACACCCCCACCGTTGTAGAAGTATTGGTAGAGTAAAATGTTACGAAAACGGTTTTCAGCCACTTCGTTAATGAAATAGATACCGGTTTGTTCCGACGTCAGCTTTTCAAACGTAGGATTCACGGGAAGAGAAGGCTCTACTTCAGCCTGCTCAGCCAAAGGCGTATTCGTAGATTCGGTGCTGCACGCAGATAGAATAATAGCGGATAAAAAAGTGTAAAGAATAGACTTCAGGCGCATAGGTTAGAGATTCACCACTTAAGCTACGAAAGATAAAACAAAAAAAGGGAAAGAGCCGTCTGCCCCTCCCCTTCTGACAAATCAAAATAGATTCTATTCAAAAGCCTGATTGATATCGGTTTCGTAATCCGGAATTTCGGAATAGAACGGACTGTCCCAAGGAACTGCCGAACCACCTCGGTCACCAGCGGGAATATCCATTCGTAACCCTTGTAGGTAATACAAGCGATCACCTTCAAAAGCCATTTCTTTAAATCGCTCCAGATGAATAGCATTCTCCAGATCGCTACCCGCATAATCGCCGATACCCGCGCGGTTGCGTACAGCGTTTAAATCAGCCGTAGCTCCCGCCACATCGCCACTTTGTGCCCGAATAATAGCTCGGAGCAAATGCATATCTGCTAACCGAAGAATAGGCAAGTTGGTAACTCGATCTCCCGCTCGGTAGTAGCGATTATTCCACACGTAAGCTTCGGTAGTGGCAAAGTTACCGTTGGGTTCAGGGTAAATATTGTCCGCAATGGTATCGGTCTGAGCTGATGAGAGCAACCGTAGGAACAACTGATTGAATCGCTTATCGGTAATTGCCTCGGGAGTTAAATTACCAGCTGCGTCTTCCCACCCAACTTGCTGAAGGAAGCTAGTACTCGCAATTATATGTCGATTTTGGTTAGTTTCCGGTCCACTCGCCTGACGGTTACTAGCATTATAATTCTGGAAGCGATTAGGGTGTTTCCAGTTACTAGAGCCTCCCAAACCGTCTCCGGTCCAAAGAGCGTAGTACCAGATTACTTCACTCCCCCGCTCAATACCCGTTTTGTTAAAGGCTTCAATGGGGTCTTCATCTAACGTATAGTCACCACCGTTTTGGTCAATTACAAAGTTTAGCTCGGCGAGTGCTTCATCACGCATTTCGGGTCCCATATGAAAGAGCACCTTCGCTAGTAAGGCAGCAGCAGCAAACTTATTGGCCCGTCCGTCGGCGTAAGATGGGTTATGTACTCCTTCTTCGTAGCGCTCGGGAAGTAAGTCTTTAGCCGCTCGCAAATCTTCAACGATTAGCCCATACAGGTCATTGGTAGAAGCTAGCTCGGAAGTAATTGCTTCATCAAAATTATCAGCCTGCTCAATACGAAACGGGATTCGTTTTTCATCGCTCGGGTACGGGGGCATATAAATGCGAGTTATCCAGTAGTAAGCGTAGGCACGAACAAAGTGTAGTTCACCGGCAATCCGGTCTACTTCATCTTGCCTTCCTTCACTAGCCAAAGGCCTCCCGTTATTCTCTTCTACAAAGTCGAGGCCGCCGTTGGCTAAACCTACCGCGAAGTAACCGCTGTTAAATACGCCATTGTCAAAGATGCCTATCGGAACATCGGTAACTCGGGCGTACATATCTTCCGAATCTCCGTTGGGTTCAAATCCGGCCGAAGGTGGGGCAATATTTACTCCGTCGGCAAATAACTCGCCCGCCATCCGGCCGTGAGCAAATATAGTTCGATTGCCACCGTTGCCTGATAGTGCGTAATAAGCACCGATAGGCGCTTTTTCAAAGTCAGCCAAGGTCAACCAAGGGTCTTCTACCGGACGCTCTAATTCAAAGAACTCTTCGTTATCGCAAGCTGATGAGAAGATCAGCAGTACGAAAACTGTAAATGATAAACTTATATATTTTGTGTAATTCATAATGACAGATAATTAGAATGAAAATGTTGCTCCAACGTTCCAGCTACGCACCTGGGGTAAGGTAGTACCAACCCAACCCTGTCCTAAGTTCCGGTTCCCCCCAATATTTACTACTTCGGGATCGTAACCGTCAAACTCGGTAATCGTAAACAGATTATTAGCTGATACATACACTCGGATACCGCTCATATTCAATCGCTCCATCAGGCTAGCCGGAAGATTATAAGCCAATTGTAAGGTTCGCATCCGAACAAAATCGCCACGTTTCAAAAATTTATCGTGTACTTGTCCAGATCGCTGATTATCAAAGCGTTGTTCAGCAACTATTTCATTTCCTGCCTCATCAGTTTCTCCAGTTGGCACATCATAGCGATGGTTCCAGGTTAGTTGGGGCCACTCAGCATTGGGGTTACCCTCTGTCCAAGTATTTCCTACAATATCTTGTCTCAGAATACTTCTTCCGTTTCCGATGTAGGATCGGGCTCGCTCGGCATTATCGTAGATATAGTTTCCTCCGGAGAACACCAGTACTGCCGACAGCTCTAGCCCTTTGTAGCGAAAGTTGTTCGTCAGACCACCGAAGAAAGTAGGTAGCCCGGTTTTATCTGTTTGGTCGAAGAGATGATCGCGCAGATTAGCCCGGGTGGCTGGAAGTACATTTCCGGTACGAACCCTTTCGCCCGTTTCCCGGAACTGCTCTAGATCCATTTCGTAGATCAGTTCATATCCACCTGTCGGATCAATTCCGGCATATTCAGCCAACCTGAAGTAACCTAAAGATTCACCTACGGTGGTTACTAAACCATTACTGCGGACATTATAGAGCTCTTCATCTTCACCTCCAGTAAGTTTCAGCACCTCGTTTTGGTTAGTAGTTAAGTTGAAACTACTAGACCACTGAAAACCGCCTCGATCAATGTTAATGGTATTTAGCGTAATTTCTAGTCCCTGATTACGCAGATCACCAATATTATCGAAGACAGTTGGATTGTTGCTCCAAATACCGGAAGACTGAGGTACTTGCACCGCTAACAATAGATCAAAGGCATCTTGTAGATAATAGCCTACCGAACCGCTAATCCGATTCCCATATAACTCGAAATCAAGACCAACATCATAAGCATTAGTTGTTTCCCACAGTAGATCGGGATTTCCAATCCTATTTAGTAGATCACCAGCCCCTACGTCGCCATAACGACCCCAACCAGTGTAACCAGTTTCGGTTGCTAGTTGGTCAATTGCCGAATTTCCGGTTTGCCCGAAGCTAGCTCGCAGTTTCAGAAACTCTACCGGAGTTATATTTTGCATAAAACTTTCGTCAGAAATAATCCATCCGGCTGAAGCAGCTAAGAAGTTGTTCCAGCGATTTTCGGGAGTAAAGAGGGAAGGCGCATCCCGCCGGAAGCTAAAGCCCAGCAGGTAACGATCCATCAGCTTATAATTAAAGCGGCCAAAGAAGCCTCTAAAATATTGCTCGCCACCTAATCCATTAGAAACCCGCTGCACATCACCAGGTGAACCTAAATCTTGGGCTTCGCCAAATAGCTCCTGCGCTTCGGTATTACGACGGCGGGCTTGCTGCTCGGTTGATTCAGCTCCAGCTACCAAGTTGATATTATGGATACTGCCAAAGTCGCGGTTCCAGGTACCGTACAGGTTATAGTTTAACCGTCGAAAAGTATTCGACGCATCAAAAGCGTATTTACTATTTTCTCGGATTACCGTATTTCCCCACTCGATGGTGCTGGTCTGCCGATAGTCAAAGGATAGCTCAGAGCGTAATGATAATCCCTTCACAAATGGAATCTTGTAATCTAGATTCAACCCACCGATAGCTCGGTAGACTTCCGTATCGTTAATATAGTTGTCCCGATTGATGGTAGCTCGCAAGTTCCTACCAGAAAGAGGGTCAAATAAAATAGGATTACCTTCGGGATCACGAATGGTGGGGTGAAATACCGGGAAAATAGGCAGAGCGTTTGAGTTAGCCATATTATAGCCACCTCGAGCGAGGTTAGCGTTGCCTCCGGGTCCACCAGAATTCGGGGCTGTCTGGTTGTTGCTGTAGCTTAGAGCAATACGAGAACCTACTGAAAAACTCTGAGCAGGATAAAAATCTACGTTAGCCCGCGTAGAATATCTTCGCAAACGATGCCCTTCCAAAATACTGTTATCTTCTCGGTAATTACCCGATAGATAATAGTTTGTTTTTTCAGTAGCATTAGAGGTAGATAAGTTTACATCTATAAAGCTACCTTGCCGCAGAGCTTCATCAAACCAGTTGGTATTCGCAATCTGACTACGGTCCAGTATCGCCGTTGGGTCGCGGGCATCATTGAGTAGCGCATTGGGGTCAAATTCTGGCAAACCTCGATTGGCTCGAGCCTCATCTACCAAACTTAACCAAGTCGGTCCATCTACAAAACCAATCTCTTCGGGGCCGCGCACCGGATTAGTAATACCGTAATTTACGCTCAAGTCGGTAGTACCTTTTCCGCCTTTACCAGATTTGGTAGTGACAATGATTACTCCATTGGCACCTCGCGAACCATAAATTGCGGTAGCCGAAGCATCCTTCAGCACCTCAATCGACTCAATATCATTAGGGTTAATAGTAGCGAGTGGGTTCAGATTACCACCATTACCTGCCCCACGACCAAGACCACCAAGACCTTCGCCACCTTGACTGGTTAAAATCATTCCGTCGATAATCCATAGCGGCTCAGTACCAGATGAAATGGAATTTGTCCCCCGAATCAATACCCGAGTTGGAGCACCCGGCACTCCTGAGGTTGAAGATACTTGCACCCCGGCAGCTTGCCCTTGTAACGCTTGGTCTAGCGAAGGTGCAGCTTTAAAGTTACTAAGCTCTTCGGCCTTTACCGTAGAAATAGCCCCGGTCACGTCCCGTTTCATTTGGGTTCCGTAGCCGACTACTACGACTTCAGATAGACTTTTAATATCTGGAGCCAAGCTGATATCAATCGTAGACTGATTGCCTACAGTCACTTCCTCGGTTTCATAGCCCACTGAGCTAAATACCAATACTGCTTCCGGGCCAGGAACCGCAATACTGTAGTTTCCATCAACATCAGTAACTGTACCTTGGTTGGTTCCCTTTACCAGTACGTTCACCCCAGGTAATTGGGTGTCATCACTTAAATCAGTAATCGTACCCGATACGGTTCGGCTCTGCGCCAGTACCATTTGCTGAGGTAGTAGGAAGATACCCAGCAATAGTAAGTAAAAAGTTAATCTCATAGGTTTACATTTTTGTTAATATGAAGTATAGATAGTTAGGTAAAAACTATGTTGAGACGTACCACAGAAAAAGGCATAAACAACCAAGTAGGTAGTTTCTGAAGCCCTGCATGAAAGTATAGGTGCATAGTTTTTAAGTTTGGCTAATGTAGTACTGTCTACTGATTTACCCCCTCGTAATATAAATATGCAGCAAAAAAACCAACCGGAAGGAGCCTTAAATTGTTATAATCAAATCTAATATTCTTAAAAAAAATGGAAAAGGCAATGATAATCTTTTACTATAGATATAAATTTTTACCGGAAACGTATCCGGTATTGCTAATTTTATAATTATCTAAATAATCGCGTTAGTTCATTGCGAACTCATTACTTATCCCTAACTTTAATAAGCACCGTACTTTATCTTTATCTGGGTAATTGTGAAAAGTGAATCTACTACCATCAGGGATATTGCCCATTTTCTAAACATCTCCGCATCTACTGTTTCTCGGGCACTTAATAACCACCACGAGGTTAGTCAAAAAACCAGACAAGCCGTGCTTAAGGCTGCCAAAGAACTAAATTACCAACCCAATGCATTAGCAATTGGACTAGTAAAAAACCGCACCAATACCTTAGGTGTGCTTATGCCCGATATTACTCAACCTTTTTATAGTTCGGCAATTAGCGGTATTGAGTATGTAGCCGTTGAACGAGGTTACTATGTGCTTATTTGTCAATCTGACGAGTCGTACCAAAAAGAGATGAGCCTAATGAGTATGCTAAATAAGCATCGGATTGATGGCCTTATTATTTGCCCTGCCACTACTACTGCCCGTTACCAGCACCTTCGAGCGGTTAGCCAAAATACTCCTTTGGTACAGTTCGACCGGATAGTGGAAAAAATTGAATCACACAAAGTAGTATCTGATGATTATCAAGGTGCCTATGAAGTTGTCAATCACCTAGTTCAGTGTGGTTACCGAAGAATAGCGCATATTGCTGGGCCTAAGCAACTTTCTATTAGCAAAAACCGAATGAGAGGTTATATAGACGCTCTCAGAAATGCCCAGCACCCAGTGCAAGAACAGTATATCCGAACGTGCACTTTAGCCAAAGACCATATGCGCGAGTGTACCGAAAGGTTATTAAACTTGCCTGAACCACCTGATGCTATCTTTGCCGTAAATGACCCTACTGCCTTAGAAGTGATGTACGTAGCTAAACGACGTAAACTCGCCATTCCTGAAGATATTGCCATTGCTGGTTTCGATGACCAGTCTCTAACGGCTTACCTTGATCCATCACTCACCACAGTTGCTCAGCCTTCATTTGCTATGGGCAAGACCGCTGCCGAACTGCTTATTGCCCAGATTGAATCTAATAATAATACTGAGATTCTATTTGAGAAAAAAATATTTAATACCAGCTTGGTTATTCGGGATTCTTCCAAAAAGCAGTGTTAATAAAAAATCTTCCTTGCCCCCTTTTTCTAAGGGGGAGGTAACGAATAGTTATAATTACGCTCAATATGCGAGCCAAATATATTAAAGCATATATTCCCCTTTCGTAAAAGGGATTATGGGGATTTAATGTTCGCTAGCAAGAACGCAATATTGATCTAATGTTAGTAGAGGATATTCCGATAAACTTCTAAGGTTCGTGACGTCATGAACCTCGGGGCAAATAATTATCAGAATAAGGTTTAGTATTAACAGCTAACACTTAATAATTCATGCCACCTAAGACAGCTTGTCTTTGAAGGCTTGATAATCAGGTTGGGCTACTAGCTCAAAAGTATTATCCTCGCGCCAAATGCCGATAGCGGGGTGACGCACTCCATTAAAGAACGTAGTTTTAACCATGGTGTAGTGCATCATATCGTTGAACACAATCCGGTCACCGATTTTTAGCGGTTGGTCAAAGTGGTAGTCGCCCACAAAATCTCCGGCTAGGCAGCTTAATCCGCCCAACCGATAGGCTGGTTGACCAGGTACAGCATCGGTTGCGCCTAACACTGTAGGCGTGTACGGCATTTCAATACAGTCGGGCAAATGCGCCGATATGCTAATATCCAGTACGGCCGCCTTAATACCTTGACTATCAAAAATATCTTCTACCGTAGCAGTTAGGTAACCGGCTTCCCAAGCCACCGCCGAACCAGGTTCCATGATAATTTCCACCTGATACTTCGCTTTAAATTCCTGAATCAGCTCAACCAAATGACTAAGATTGTATCCTTCGCGAGTCATTGAGTGACCACCGCCCCAGTTCAGCCACTTAGCCTGATGCAGTAAGGGTGCAAACCGATTTTCTATCACCCGCAGGGTACGTTCTAAGGCATACGAATCGCTTTCGCACAGCGTATGAAAGTGAATACCTTCTATTCCTTCGGGTAATGCATCGCCCAACTGTTCTGTGCTAATTCCCAAGCGGGTTCCTAAGGCACAAGGGTTATACAATTCAGTTTCTATCTCCGCATACTCAGGGTTGATCCTAAGTCCACACGAGATTTTTTTAGCATGTTTCTGTACTCGTCCCTTAAATTTATGCCACTGGTTAAGCGAGTTAAACGTAAGGTGCGTGCAGTACTTCATCATTTCATCAAACTCATCGCTAAAATAGGCCGGACAGTAGGCGTGTACTTCATCGCCAAACTCTTCGAAACCTAAGCGAGCCTCATTCAACGAAGAAGCCGTGGTGCCGTGCAGATACTGACGTACCAGCGGGAATACCGAAAACATGGAAAATCCCTTAAGTGCTAATATAATTTTTACCCCGGAAGCTTGCTGCACCCGCTGCATAATCGCCAGATTGTGCCGAAGTTTGGTTTCTTCTAATACAAAGCAAGCGGAAGGCACTTGCGTAAAATCAATAGACATGAATAGCTAGAAAGATTACAAACTACTACCGGGCATCAGGCGGAAGCACCTTACTCGTTAGGGTAGATAACATGAGCAGATCGCGAAAATCAGTGAAGTGCTGGCGCGGAACGCCTTCGGCTCGTAGCCGTCCATAAAAGGAAGAAACTACTCCTAGCAACAAAGCCATAAGACTTCCGGCGAAGTAACCTATCCGTAAGTATAACCAGCCCCTAATACCAAAATGCTTATAAAAATAATAATAGTCACTTTGCACGTGAATAATATTCATCAGACTAGCATTCTTCTTGGTACTTGCCCCTTCTTCGTGAGAGACTTTGGCATCTGGCACTAAGTGCCGCTCCCAGCCTCTTTTACGAGCTCGCCAAGCGTAGTCAACCTCATCGGCGTAAATAAATATGTTCGGATCCATAAGCCCAACATCCTCAATACACTTGCTCCGAATCATAAAGCAAACCCCTCGGGGCCACTGAATTACTTGAGGTTCATTGGGCACTATCGCCGGTTTTCGGTTAAAATGATACTCATAATCAGTGTTTCCTTGCAGAAGGGCTTTTAGTTTATTGATCCGAGGAATTACTTCCCAGGTGGCCCGGCCTCTCGGAAAGCGAAAACGATAGTGAGACTTCTGAGGGGCTCCGTCGGGGTAGTACAACTGTGGGCCACATATTCCAGCCTTCGGGTGCTGATCCATGTAGTTGATCATTACCTCAAACGCATTATTAAGCGGTTTTGCATCTGAATTGAACAGCAGAAAGTAACGGGAATCAGCAATAATCATTGCTTGGTTAACCGCCGATGGAAAGCCTACATTTTTTTCGTTCTGAATAACGTTAACTTGCGGAAAATGCTCGTTTAACATAGCGACCGAATCATCTCGCGAAGCATTATCAACAACGATGATCTGAAAACTGACTCCTTTTGTTTGAGAGAAGATAGTAGCTAGGCAGGATTCTAGTAGATCTCTGGTATTGTAGTTAACAATGGCAATAGTCAGGTCATACTTCTCCATAATTATTTCTTGCGCTTAACCATCGCGGTTAGCTTGTTAATTAATTGTTTTTCAAATATCTTCAGATAGATGCCGTACAGCGCTACAATGAAAAACCCTCCGGCAATAAGTACAACCAGGCCATCTAGATCGGTGGAAACACTCCACAAGTAGGCAATTGTTCCCGCCAACGCGCTAGCCAATGCTGGCTTAAAAACCTTTCCTAACAGTTCTATAAATGGCACGCCAATAATTTTTTGAATATAGTGCTGATACACCAGCAGGCCGATTGTTTTATAAATTACTACTCCCCAGGCAGCTCCTACAATACCAAACCAGATAGACCCCAGCGTGATAGCGGGAACTGTTACCAGTAACGTGAGTAACGCATTAATCTTTACAATCAAGTCAGCCCGACCCGTACTTTTAATTACCGTAGATACGGTGCCACTAATTGCGTGGATGATTACCGACAGTGATAATATTCTTAAAGGATTTACTGCTCCCAACCATTCTTCACCAAAACCTACTAAAATAATTGGCTTGGCGAGGGCAATGAATATCACCATAATCGGAATAAGGATATTAGCATTCAGATGCACTACTCCTAAGTAATACTTCTTCAGTTCCTTCCCATCGCTTTGCATGCTAGAGTACGCCGGAAAGAGCACCTTATTAAAGATATTCATTACCTTGGTCCGAAACGTATCGGTGAGAATAAAACTTAGCGTATACACGCCCAAGGCTTTGCTGCCAATGAGTTTTCCAATCAGTAAGTAGTCAATATTATTAGTCAGAAAGTAGAAGATGCGCTCAATAAGTACGTACCCCCCAAAGCTGAACAACCCCATGAAAGCAGGTTTATTAAACGATATAGGCGGAACCCAGCGCACTTGCAGAAAATACAGTATGCCCGAAATAACGGATACGATAATGCTATTAAACGCCAATGCCCATACTCCCCAGCCAACAAAGGCCAGATAGATTGAGACTCCACCCGCAATAACAACCGCTACAATATTGATAATAGCCTGAGAACGAAACTCTAGCTGGCGCGACAGCTTCACCTTAGGGATAAGGTACAGAGCATCAAGCACAATAGAAATGGCAATAACTGGCAGCAAACTGCTCAATACTGGTTCATCGTAAAACCAAACGGCAACGGGTGATAGAACTAGTGCCGTGATTGCGTAACCCACCAATGCCACCCCAATGTTAGTCCAAAAAGCAGTTATGTAATGATCTTCGGTGAGCTCTTCTTCTTTCCGCTGAATAAGGGCCGCCCCCATACCGAACTCACTAATCATCTTAATGAAATTCGTGAAAACAACGGCCATGCCAATAAGCCCGTAGTGTTCAGGCAGCAATAAACGGGCTAGTACCAGCTTTACAACCAAGCGTAGCCCCTGGTTACCCAAGGAAGATACCGCTACCCAACCGACACCACTGGCAATTTTTTTACTGCTTACCTTCAAATGAACAGCTATTTGTATTAAAGTACAAAGCTACAATTTGCTATTGTATTTATTCTGAAAATCCCCTGAATATCTTACTAAAATGTTTTTTTTGCTAAAAAAAACATGTAAAAGTGAATACTACCGTTGTACTATTTTTTGAATATTCTTTTGAATAAAGTGGTTGGTTGTGCGTAGGGTTATCGATTTTAACTACGAACCAATTGGCCAGCCTCGTACTCAATAGCTCGCAAACTGCTGGGTTCTGGGGGCAACCGTTGCTTACACCCTAGTCTAACTGCCTGACCAATCAGGGACTGTACCCAAAGGCGAAATGAAAGTGTAAGAAGAATGGCTGCTGTACCGGCAATTCCTAACACAAGCAGTATTTTTTTAACCCAGGCCGGATGTGCAGCCATTTTAGTAAGAACTTCTGTAGTAATAATACAACCGGTGATTTAACTAAAACGTACGCTAGCGAAGAATGACATTGGCATTAATAAACCGAGCCGAAAGACGGTTGGGTACTCCAAACTGCTGGTCGCGTACATCTTCTACCCACGTAAAAGAAATAACGTTATTGGCCCTTAGCGCATTTAGCACTTCCAACCCAATCCACAACGACCGGAATAGCTTAGTCTCTTTGTCTCGGTTTAACGGAATTTCTTTAGAGAAACCCAAATCTACCCGTCGGTAGTCAGGCCCGTTGAGGGCATTGCGGTTACGATCGTTATTGGGTGGGCCAAACGGTAGACCAGTTCCGTAGAGTAGGCTTAGATACACCCGCATGGTGGGGTCGTTAGGCAAATGATCCTGAAAAAATACGCCCAGATTTACCAGCTGGTCCGACGGGCGACGGATATAGCCCCGGCCATCATCCGCTACATCTTCCCGCGTTCGCAGTATCCCCAAACTGAACCACGACTCGGCTCCCGGGATAAAGTCTCCGTTCAACCGCATGTCTATCCCCGTAGCGTAGGCTCGGGCAGTATTCTCAGCAAAGTACCGAATTCGTACATTATCAATATCGTAGGGGTTTACGTTGTAGAGGTGCTTATAGTAGAGTTCAGTAAGTAGAGTAAACTCTCGCCCCAGCATCGTGAAACGATAGTCGGCTCCCAAAATACCGTGAACCGACGATTGAGCTTTCACATCGGTTTGAAGGTTTCCGACCCGATCGCGTAGCTCCCGATAAAACGGTGGTTGCTGGTACAGTCCGGCCGAGGCTCTTATTACCAAATTTTTGTTAGCCGGAGGCTGAAAAGCGTACTGCACCCGAGGACTAATTAACAACTGCTGATTTACGTTCCAATAATTAAATCGCACCCCGTAGTTGATTGTATGTATTTTACCAATCTCTGTGGTGTTCTGTATGTATCCGAATAACCGTCGCGAGTCTAACGCCAGCTCGTTGCTTACGGCACGTTCTACCGTGGTGAAACCCGCCGAATCGCTGATTAAATACTCAGACAGTTGGTCCTGAAAATCTTCCAGGCTCACCCCTACCCCAAACTCCAGCGTATTGCTTTCGTTGAGAATATAGGCCACTCGGTTTTCCAGATTATAGATATTCGCTTGGAGCTTATTACGGGCATGATCTAAGTTGACCCCCAACCCAATAATTGTCGCGCATTCGTCTATTTGAAAATCTCCCCCAATCTCTACATCACACAGTCGGTATCCGGCAATCAGATCAAAATACTCCCGCTCCTGCGTAGTTACCCACGAGCCGATTAAGCGAGAACTCCACCGATCATTGATACGATAAGTCCACTGTAAGCCAGTTTGGAACGTTTGGTAGGTCAGATTTTCTTGCCCTTCGTAACCAACAAATAGGTTGAAGCTCTCTTGTAACGTTCCAAAGGTAGTGGTGCGGCTCTCGGGTTGCACCCGGTAGTTGTTGTTGGCGTACGCTACCAGTAAGCCCAACTCACTTTTCACCTTATTCTCATCGCCATCTAAATCGTACGTTATGTACGACTGAAGATCGGTAAACTGAGGACGATACTGCCCATCAATTTCCAGGGTGCCTAACAAGTACTGCGCCCGCTTATGACGTACACCTGCAATGTACGAACCTTTCTTGTAGCTACCCTCCACGTGAGCCGCTCCCCCTAGCAACCCCGCCCGCAACGAAGCATCAGTTGTGGTTGGCTTTTTATAGCGCACATTTAGGGTAGACGATAGCTTATCGCCGTACTTGGCTTGCCAGCCACCGGAAGAGAAAGCCACATCGGCCACCAAATCCGGATTGATAAAGCTCAGCCCTTCTTGCTGCCCCGCTCGAATTAAGAAAGGGCGGTACACCGGAATATTATTTACGTACACCAGATTCTCGTCGTAGTTCCCACCGCGTACCGAGTAGTTAGAACTCAATTCGTTATTACTAACTACGCCGGGTAGCGTAACTAAAATCCGGTTAAAATCTTGGAAGGCCGAAGGAATATTCTGGGCGGTTTGCGGATCAAGCCGTACTAAACCTGGTACAAAGCGACTGTCATCATCAGTATTCGCCACTACTTCTACCTGCTCCAGCAAGCGGACATCAGGCCGTAACGTAACAGATAATGTTAGCGTATCGTAGGCACTCAGAGTAACCTGACGCAGAATGTTGGTGTACTCCAAATGCGAGAAAGCCAGATCGTAGGTTCCAGGAGCCAAAGAAAGCTGAAAAAAACCCCGCTCGGTAGTTACGGTTCCCTGGTCACTACCTTGCACCGATATGGCTACGTCGGGAAGCACAGATTGGGTACTATCTCGTACGGTACCATTGACTACCGCCAGTTGAGAAAAGCACGAAAGGCTCAAGCCCAACCAGCACCCCAGGGTGATTATCCCGCACCGCAGTACTAGATGCTTCATACTTGCACGGCCTGCTTCAAATTGGCGATGGTAGTCATTGGATCGGCAGATTTGAACACAAAGCTACCGGCTACAAAGGCATTCACTCCGGCCTGAGAAAGCTGAGTCGCGTTCTGATCGCTTACGCCGCCATCTACTTCTATCAGCACCGAAGTATCGGCTTTTTGCATTAACTGGCGCAGGTCAGTTAGTTTTTGATAGGTCTGCTCAATAAAGCTTTGCCCACCAAACCCTGGGTTCACCGACATAATTAGTACCAGATCAATATCAGTCAGAATATTTTCCAGCAGTTGTACCGAAGTGTGGGGATTGATGGCTACCCCCGCTTTGCAACCCAACTCTTTAATCTGCTGAACCGTGCGGTGCAAATGCGGGCAAGCTTCGTAGTGTACCGTAATTCGATCGGCACCCAGTTTTTGGAATTCAGTCAGATATTGATCGGGGTTAGTAATCATTAAATGCACATCCAGTGGCTTCTGAGTGTGTTGCTGAATAGCTTGCAACACTGGCATTCCGAAGGAGATGTTGGGCACAAACACTCCGTCCATCACATCTACGTGAATCCAATCGGCCTCACTTTGGTTGAGCATCTCTACGGCTGATTGCAGGTTGCCAAAATCGGCCGCTAGTACCGATGGGGCGATGTATTTCATGTATCTAGAATTTTATCACTTTTACGGTGTCAGAAGCAGTAGCACTTAGTACGTGCAACACGTATACTCCTCGCTGCCAAGATGAAGTATCTACGGTAAACGAGTCATCATTGGAAACGGGAACATGCTGGGTGAGTAGCAGTTGCCCGGTACTGTTGTACACGTACACATCGAGAGGTTCACCAACAAAATCAGCCGACTCTACGAATAAGTTACCACTTTCAATCGGATTAGGAAATACTTTATAGCGAGAAACAGCCGTAGGCTTTCGTGTTGACAGCGGGATTTGATCAGCTAGTACTTCAAAATTAGGAATACCGTAACCCAATTCGTTATCCGGGGTCATGGCTTGGCTACCAGCCGACCGAATTCTATCCATAATTTCTAGGTTAGTAGCCTGGGGAAATGCCTGCCAGACCCCCGCAGCAAAACCCGAAATTAGCGGAGCCGAAAAAGAGGTGCCATTGGAACGAGTTATGTTACTTTGGGCATTGACTACCACGGTTTGCAAACCTAGCGCAGAAACATCGGGCTTCACCCGCCCATCGGCGGTAGGTCCAAAAGAGCTAAAGGAAGCCCGGAAGCCACCCGCACCAACTGCTCCTACGGCCAGAATATCCGGTGCATCGGCCGGTGGCGATACGTAACGCCAGCGTCCGCCACCTTCGTTACCCGCACTCACTACGCAAAGTATTCCTTTGGCCGTAGCCATCCGAGCTGCCCGGGTAATAGCTGCCGTTTGTCCGTCCAGGTCACTGTAAGTATAGCTCATCTCAGCGTCATCGAAGGTAGTATACCCTAATGATGTGCTGATAATATCCACCCCGGCACTATCCGCTTTTTCAGCCGCAAACAGCCAGTTGTATTCTTCTATCCGGTACTCTGAACCCGACTCTTCCGTGATGCAGAGCATAACATCGGCTGCGTAGGCTCCCGCCTCCAAAACACCCGGTTGGTAAGCTGCAATGCAAGACAACGCCTCCGTACCATGCTGCCCATACCGATAAACGTTGGGGCTATTGCCGACAAAATCGTAGGTTAGCTTCAGTTGATCATTGCTATACAGGTGCTCAAAGAAAGCAGACTCGTCCACTCCACGAAAACCACCGTCAAATACGGCGACAAAAACTCCTTCACCATTGTAGCCCCGGAGGTGCATCTCGTCAATACCCAGCATTTGGTTTTGTTCCTGATTAAGCAACTGCTCGGCTCGCTCGTACTTTTTCCCTTTTTTCGACTTACCGTAAGAAGCCCCGCCCGAGGAGCTACCTCCCTGCCGGTTGTTACGCCCTTTAGGTTTCACTATTTCGGCACTCAGCACGTATTCTGAAGAAACCAGTTGTTCAATAATATCAACAGAAGCTTCAACCAAGGCAGCGTTAAACCACTTAGAGGTATAAATCACTTCACCTCCCTGAGCGGCCGCTTCCTGAAGATAGTTGGGGTTTACGGGAAAGTCAGAAATATCTACCGAGATATTCTGCTGCTGACGTCGCTCAATAGCGCGTTGGGAAAGATACTCTTCGGGCTGACTCACCAAAAACTGAGCGGTATCTTTATCAGCGAAATAAAGCAGGTACTGCTGTACTTGGGCATAACCGGAGGTAGTAAATAACCATAAACAACCAAGCAGTAAGAAACGTAATGTAGTGGAGTTAATCGATTTTTCCATAGGCGGTTAGGGTCTGCCGATAATCGCGACCAAAGTCAATAATAAATTGTCCCAAACAATCCTCTTCAGCACAGTACGCTATATTTACTGATTTTTTGTAGAAAAGCCCTACGTTATCAACGTAAGTTTCCGAAAAGATGCTATCGCTCACCAGGGAAGACACGTTGCTTTGCACAACTGTAATACTTTGGGTTAATAACGTATCGATTGTGCTTTCTATTTCCTCCAGTAACGCTTCTGGTGTTGTTTGTAGTTCGTAACGATCCGCCGACTTAGCATTTAGTGCATTTCCATCCCACACCAGCTTATTTGTGAAGGGAAAAACCAGTTTAATAAACGGAGTATTATTCTCTACTACCACTGCCCGCTGGGTATTCACTCGAGCCGTCCAAACTGAATCTAGCACCCATGCCTGATCGGGGAAAAATCGGGAAAATCGTTCTAACCGATAAATTAACTCATTGCCTTGCCCTGGGAAAGAATCAGCGACAACTTCTCTCAGAAAGTAACGCTGGGTGTCCGGCTCATTCAGTAGGCTGTACGAAATATCCTGAACCGCATATTCTCGAAAGTTGCCTACTTCGATGGGAAAATAACTGAAGCCCAGCCGAGCGGATGAAGGTTCAATAGTTTCGGATTCGCAGGCGAGCAGCCAGCCAACTAGTGAGATCCACAGAAGTGAACGTAGCATTATCGAGGTAATTTGCGATGTAAGGTAGCAAATACCCTATGAAACTAATCTGACATGTGAGAAAAAACCGAAAAATGATGAGAACTTAGTGCGGTATTCAGATAGATTCCCGAACCTGAAGGGTGTACTGCTGAAAAGCATCATGAAACTCAATGCCTTCTTGCTTTACTCGTTCCAAAACATAAACCGCCGCCAGCAGGTAGGTCAGCTTTTCACCGGCATCCTGCCCTTCTACCTCAAAACTAAGTTCTTCACCTTCTACCAGGGCCTGCTCGGCTTCAACTAGTTGATCTATTGTATAATTCTCAACTAGTTTCCTTACTTTGTTTCTTTTCATCTGACCTTTAACGCTACTTCTGCCAATTAATAACTTATTGTATTCAATTTTTGAACCAATTTGCTTTTCTAGCTAAAAAGTTCTCATTTTTGTTAGGAAGCATACAAATGATGGCATGTATGAATATGGACAACAAAACGCTTTTTTGTTTTGTTTACTATTAATTCTTTAAAAATAAACATAATTTTTATCAGCTTATGGCGCTTAAAACTACGGTAAAAGTAGGAAGCATTAACAATTTAAGCGACGCCCGCTACTGTGCTGGGATAGGAGTGGATATTCTGGGATTTTGTTTTGAATCTACCCACGAAAAATTCATTGAACCTACTGCATTCTTAGCCATTAGCGAGTGGTTATCGGGCGTACAGTACATGGCTGAGTTTCCTACGTATTCTTTCCAGCAGATAGAAGAGTCTCTGGCGTTGTACGAAAAAGTGCAGCATATCCAGACAGATAATTCACCAGAGCTACCCTTCTTGCAGTCAAGAAAAGAATCGGCCTCCCTTAGCCTAGATGCCGGTAAATATAAATCGCTGGGAGAAATTGCTGATACGCTACAGGATTGTCACCAAGAAGTAACGTACTTCGTGCTGGAGAATCCGCATAACTCTGCCAATCTAACCTTGGATGATGCATTGCACCTTGCCGAGCAATATCCCATCTTATTAGGTTTTGGAATCACTCCCGAAAATATTCTCTCGTTGGTAGATAATAGTGCCATTGCGGGCATTGCCCTGAAGGGTAGCGAAGAAATTAAACCGGGCTACAAAGACTTTGATGACCTAGCTGAAATACTGGAAGTGCTGGAAGTAGACGAAGCTTATTGAGCGGCTTCTACCTGCGTTGTCAATTCAGCTGAGCCGAATACTTGTAATTTCAAGTAAGCTGTATCCACTGATACGTTGGATATTACTGCCGCAGAACCCGACAGAAACGACGATTTACGCTTATTTTCGCCGGACAAAAATCCCAGATCAATTTCTTCACCGTGGCTTAGCCGTTCCCAAATCCGCACCGTAGCCCTTCCCTGATTAGCAACTTTTATTTTAAAGCTCTCTTGCTCATTTTCACTAACAACCAACTTTTGTTGAGGTGGAATGACTACTCGCTGCACGCTACCACAACCAACGATTAATAGTCCGAAAGAAATATATAAAAAACCTTGGCTAAGCGACGTGTATTTTGACAAATGCATAAATCAAGAACTGGTAGCGCGGGGCAATATTGCCTGAAAGAGCAGTCCGGTAATCACCATTAGCGCGCAGCCAATAAAGTTATACCAAAGATACCCAATTTGGTCGCGGAAGAAGAGAAACAACAGCAGTACCATACCTTCGGCAACCAGAGCTGCCCAGAAGGTGGCTCGGGACCGAATGTGCCGGATGTAAAATGCGGTGAGAAAAATGCCCAGAATAGTACCATAAAAGAGTGAACCCACCAGATTGACAAACTCAATCAAATTATCGGCCAGCGGAGCCAGCGAAGCAAAAATCATCGCAATGATACCCCAACCTAATATAAACCAACGCGACATTCGCAAATAATGCTCATCGGAAGCATTGGGTCGGATGGTACGGCGATAGAAATCGATAGTGGTGGTAGTACCCAGCGCATTTAGTTCGGAAGCGGTAGAGGACATGGCGGCAGAGAAAATTACGGCGAGTAGTAAGCCCACCATTCCCTGCGGGAAGTAGCGCATGACGAAGGTGAGAAAGACGTAGTCGGCATCTTCGGTTTCGTTATCCGGGTTAGCCTGAGCAACCATCTCCCGAGCCTGAGCTTTCAAAGTTTGTGTTTCTTCTTCTAGCGCTAATATTCGCTGGCGAGTTCCGGCTACGGCTGCTTCATCATCTTGTTCAATCTGGCTAAGTAACGCCTGAATGTTCTCTCGTTTTTCTTCAAAAACCTGCTGATACTGCTGGTCAAGCTGCTCCCACTGCCCAGCGTACTCCGACTGGGTGACACTCTCCTTCCCTTTCTCAATGAAAAATAGCGGGGGTTGATAGAATTGATAGAAGACGAATACTAATATTCCTACCATCAAAATCAGAAATTGCATAGGCACTTTTAGCAAGCCGTTCATTACCAATGCTAAACGACTTTGGGTGATAGATTTTCCAGTTAGATACCGCTGTACCTGCGATTGATCGGTACCAAAGTACGCCAGTTGTAAGAAGAACCCTCC
The DNA here is from genome assembly GCF_030506325.1 of Tunicatimonas pelagia. Taxonomy (NCBI): domain Bacteria; kingdom Pseudomonadati; phylum Bacteroidota; class Cytophagia; order Cytophagales; family Catalimonadaceae; genus Tunicatimonas; species Tunicatimonas pelagia. The sequence continues at coordinate 1,587,308 of NZ_CP120683.1, forward strand.
GGCAATGCCCGACCAGATATTGTAGCGATCACTAAGGCTAAATTCCAGATTAATTACATTCAGCTTACCCATGTAACCCGCTATATCAACCGCACGGCCAAAGGAAACTTCTTGGGGCAGCAGATTTAAAACGACAAAAACAGCAGCGATCATTCCGCCCAGCATCACCACCATTTGTTGCTTCTGGGTTTGGCTCACAGCTTTAGTTCCGCCACTCACTGTATAGATGGTCACTACCACACCAATAAGAAGGGTGGTGGCTGATAGGCTCCAACCTAGAATAGCCGAAAGTATGATGGAGGGCGCAAAAATAGTGAGTCCAGCCGCCAAACCTCGCTGCACCAGAAATAGAAAAGCCGCTAGAATACGAGTTTTCAGATCGAAGCGACTCTCGAGAAACTCGTAAGCCGTATAAACCTTTAGCCGGTAGTAAATCGGAATAAAGGTAACCGATAGTACAATCATCGCTATCGGTAGCCCCAAGTAAAACTGAACAAAGCCCATCCCCGACTCAAACGCCTCTCCCGGAACGGACAGAAAAGTAATGGCACTCGCCTGCGTAGCCATGACCGACAGCCCGACCGTCCACCACTTAAAGCTGTAGCCCCCCTTTAGGTAGCTGTCTATATCTTGCTGGCCCCGGGTACGGTAAATACCGTAGGCTACTATGAACAATAACGTACCAATTAAAACAACCCAGTCGAGTAGGCTCATGCGTAAGATTGGGTTAACCAGTAAAAGAAAATAAGCAGTGCAACGAGTACGCCAGCAACTAGGGCGTACCAGCCGTTCCAAGAAGAGAAGAGTGGAGGACGGTTGTCAGTATCCATTAGGGTTGTAGTTTATCGGTTAAATCTACACAATGCTAACCGAAAGCCGGAATATTTAGTATAAAATCCCGTTTTTTAGAATAGTTCATTACTATTTCTTCAGAAAACTTACTGCAATCCAATGAAACTAAGCAACAATACCTTACGCGAAGCCATCGCTATGCTGCTCTTTATTTTGCCGTATTTTTACTCTTTCGGTCAGACAAGTCCTGAGCAAGAAATTGAGCAGTACGCTCAAAACATCAGTGGAAACGTAGGTGTCTATGCTTTACTTATAGAAACTGGTGAAACCGTTTCGTATCAGGCCGACCAAAGATTCCCCATGCAAAGCGTGTACAAGTTTCCGATTGCAATGGCCGTACTCGATCAGGTGGATAAAGGAAAATTAAGTTTAGATCAAGTAATTCAGGTTTTGCCATCAGACTATATTCCTGAGCAAGGTTATAGTCCGATTCGGGAGAAATTTCCCAAGGGGGTTGAGCTTACTATTAGAGAGCTACTTGACTATACCATCCGCAGTGACGGTTCGGCCTCTGACGTATTGCTGAAAACGGTTGGCGGAGCAGAAGCAGCCGATCAGTACGTTAGTAACTTGGGCATAGGGGATGAAGACATGGCGATTGCTTTACCTGAAAAAATTCAAGTGGCGAACGATACTATTCAATACCAAAATTACTCCACTCCCCGAGCCATGACTGAACTGCTAAAAACTTTCTGTGTAGATAGTGTGCTTTCGGAAGCGAGCCAAGCTTTACTTTTTCAAGATATGATAGACTCGAAGACTGGTTTAGGCCGAATAAAAGGTTTATTACCCAAGGGAACGATCGTAGCGCACAAAACCGGAACCTCTGCTACGTATAACGGGCTAACTCGAGCTACCAACGATGCCGGGATTATTGTACTGCCCAACGGAAACCATCTGGCAATCAGCGTATTTGTTTCTGACTCCTATGCTTCGGATAAAGAACGTGACCGGATAATTGCCAACGTTGCTAAAGCTGTGTTTGATTACTGGCGAAATTAATCATTTCGGCTGCTACCTAAGTTTGTTGCTTCGTATTCTTTTCTAGCCATTCCTTGATTTGATCGAAGCTGCGTTCTCCAATAGAAATCGAGATCACAAATTGGTATTTCTCTTCTTGGGTTGCCTGAATTTTAATCCGTTCATTCATTAATAAAAGTCTGGCGAGAACATACCCAGTTCGTTTGTTCCCATCAATAAAAGGATGATTGCTAACGATGCTTTCAATAATTGCAGCCGCCTTGTCGATTGGATTCGGATACAGCTCCTGCCCACCAAAAGTTTGAAAAGGGCGATTTATAGCTGAATTTAAAAGCTCTTTATCCCTAACTCCACTCGAACCACCAAACTGCTCTATCAGAATGGCATGTATCTCGAGAACTTCACGTTCAGAGATCATTGAGCCAATCGTTCAAGGAGCTCTCTATCTTCGGTCAGAATAGTCCTAAGATTGTGAGAAAGCGTTACTGATTTCTCGGATTTGGTATCAACTGACTTTAAATAGATATAAACTTCTTGAAGCACTTGTTCAGACGAACTATTTAATAGTTCGTTAATTGCCGATTTTACTTGTTCTCTACTCATGCTTAAAAGTACGAATTTAGTAGAGAATCTGTTTCTATTTACAAAGTAGGTCGCTAAACACTGAGCTACGGTCATAATAGGACTTTCATAAACTTACCTACTTTTGCTTCAGTAATTTTGACTATCTTTTGATTTTTCAAGATACTGCAATGACCCGCCTCAAGAAAGCGACCTTTATTCACCTTCTAATCAGTTGGTTTAGTTTGCTACCTATTTTACTTCCGGGGCAAACACCAACGCACTATACCAATCCGGTGAGCGATTCTATCTTTTTAGCTGATCCGTTTGTGCTCCAACACGAGCAAACCTACTATCTCTACGGAACCAGTGCCAATGATGGGTTTAAAGCTTGGAAATCATCCAACTTGGTGGATTGGGAGCCAATAGGATACGTTTATCAGCGTCCTGAAAATTCCTGGGCTACCAAGAGCTTTTGGGCCCCGGAGGTTGTCCGTTACCGAGACAAATTTCATCTAATCTTTAGTGCTAAAGGCAATGATCCGGATGGGCTGCGAATCTGTATGGCCATTGGCGATTCTCCCGAAGAGCCGTTTGAAGATTGGCGGGTGCCACTGTTTGATAATGGCTACTCCTGCATTGACGGTCACTTATTTATCTATCAAGATAAGCCTTATCTGTTTTACGAAATGGTAGGCGTAGTGGGCGAACCCTGGGATAATAAAGGCTACTTCAAAGGCACTATACTGGGCTGTGAGTTATCAGATGATCTCACCCAGATTATTAGCGATGACCCTACCGTATGCGTCACTCCCACCCAACCTTGGGAAATCCCAAAAGACGGAAAAGCCATATCGGTAGAAGGAATGACGGTGTTTGAGATTGACAGCACATTGTACATGACCTACTCCGCCAATCACTACGCCGATCCTCGCTACGGTGTAGGTTACGCCACGGCTACTCATCCGCTTGGTCCGTGGACGAAAAGTGAAAGTAATCCTATTTTGGCGCAAGATCCATCCATTGGCGTTTCAGGACCGGGTCACAATAGCATCATCCGCTCACCCGACAGCAAAGAACTGTTTATTGTATATCACAGCCACGCTGACCCCAATAATCCATCGCCCAAAAGGATTCTAAATATTGACCGCCTAATGGTAGAACCTGATGGAAAGTTACGAGTGATTGGCCCCACCCGAACGCCAAAGCCGATACCTTGAGGCGCTGAATATCACTAAAAATACTGCCCTACTCCAATAACAGCTCCTCGCTCTCCGGTATCAAAAACATCAACGCCATAATCAAAGCGGAGAACCGCGCCAAATACTTTTTGATTGATTAACCGCACCCCTAGACCAACAAACTGCCGAATATTTTTACGGCTGACTATATCTTCTAATTCCCCACCCGGTTTTCGCCAGGTTCCCGTATCGGCAAAGCCCACCACCTGCCCGGCAAAGTGAGAAATTTGAAACACCGTTTGCCGAAACTCAGCGTTGACCACTGCCTGAGCGGTGCCCCGATCTACCCGGTTGCCCGATCCTCGAATATTGACCTGACTATCCAGCACAAAAGGTGCAAAGGGAGAATCGTTGTTGGTAGCAATACCGGCTTTTACACGAACCGCAATATTGGCCGTCTGGTAAGGTCGCCAGTACTGAATACGCTCCAGAAAGAGACTAAAGAATTGAGAATTGTCATCGAAGGTATAGACTGATTGCCCAATCGCCCGCCAGTACGAGCCATTTCGGTAAAAATAATCGTACTGCAAGTGATTGGTCTCAAAACTCAGTCTGGTAAGCAATTTATCTTGGCGCACTTGATCTGGGCCGGGCAGTGGCGGAAACTCTTCCTCCTCATCTTTCTCATATTCTTCTATAAAAAAGTTAACCCCTAGTTCTATTTTTCGGTTAAATCCGATATGACGAATACCAGTGATGCCCGTACTGGTGTTGGTATATTCATAGTTAACTGTAGCCTCAGGAAAAAATAGTGGCTCGGGTGTGCCTATTCGCCGAATATCAATGGCGTAGCCCCAAGGCTGTCCCCTGACCCGCTCATTACGAAAGAAAATTTGCCCGTTTGGGATTCCATTATTACTTAGAAAATAGCCCAACAGTGTCTGCCCTTTACCCAAAAAGTTATATTCGGCCAAACCTAGCTGAAACCAGAAATTATCAGTAACACCGCCCAGGCCAGCAATGGGCAAAAGTGTACGCTGCTCCTCAACCGCAAACTCAATTCTCACCTGTTTATCTTCCACCGTATCGACTAACACCGTTACATTACCTATGCCAGGAACACGAATCAGTTGTTGTCGATCTTCTTCAGCTTGCAACTGACGATACGATTGCCCCACAGTAGTCTTGATGAAATTACGCAGATAATCTTCATTGCTCTTCTTAAGCCCCGAAAGCTGAATATTGGTAACAACAAGACCCTGTTCTTGCCCCAGAACCGGATACCAGAAAAGTAAGAAATCAAAGAGGAGGAAAAACCAATAATACCGCCTCATGCGTTTTGGGGTGAGGTAACTAACTGCTGAATTATACTAAAAGTTGCCATTAATAGCGAATCGCTTCTAAAAAGAATTTTCAAGACGGGAGGGCTGAAACCCGAAGTCCGTACAATCTTCAGTCTTCGGTCTTCCGACTTCCCTCTACTATTTGTTGCAATTGTGCTCAGGTCTCTTGTATTTTACAACCTAACTTAATACAACCTTTCGTTTATGAGAGCACTATTTTTAATCTGGCTCTTGGGTTTAGCTGCTTGCCAAAGCAACCCTACTCAACAACAAAAAACTACTGAAACTATGCCTACCTCTTCTATCTCGAAAAAGTCGTTTGGTACTACCGAGAGTGGTGCCACAGTTGATCTTTACACTTTAACCAATGGAGACACTGAAGTAGACATTACCAACTACGGCGGAATTATCACCGCCTGGCGAGTGCCCGATGCCCAAGGTACCGTAGCGGATGTAGTACTTGGCTACAGCGATATGGAGGGCTACCGAACTGAACCTTCTTACTTCGGAGCACTGATAGGCCGCTACGGTAATCGTATTGCCAACGGTAAGTTTACGCTAGACGGCGAAACGTACTCTCTGGCTACCAACAATGGCCCCAACCATTTACACGGAGGTATTAAAGGCTTCGATAAAGTAGTGTGGCAAGCCGATACCGCTACTTCCGACGAGAGCCCTCAACTTATTTTGCGTTACACTAGCCCTGATGGAGAAGAAGGCTACCCCGGCACCCTAGATACCCAAGTAACTTACACCCTGCAAACCGATAACACCCTGCGGATTGATTACGAAGCCACAACTGATAAACCCACCGTCGTCAATCTGACAAATCACTCCTACTTCAATCTGTCGGGCGATCCAGCCACTACCATTTTAGATCACGAGCTGATGATTAGTGCCGACCGCTACGTACCGATTAGTGAGGCTCTAATTCCTACTGGCGAGCTAGAGCCGGTGGATGGGACACCCTTTGACTTTACTCAGCCCACCGTCATTGGGAACCGTATTGATGCCGATCATCCGCAAATAAAAAATGGACTAGGGTACGATCACTGCTGGGTACTGAATAACGCGAACGATGGCCCCACTCGGGCCGCCACTGTATTTGACCCCAAGTCCAAACGCTTTCTGGAAGTATTTACCACAGAACCCGGTATCCAGTTTTATTCCGGCAATTTCCTGGATGGTGCTGCCGTCGGAAAAGGTGGTGTTAGCTACGAAAAACGATCTGCTCTTTGCCTGGAAACCGAGCACTTTCCCGACTCGCCCAATCAACCTGATTTCCCCTCGGTAGTACTGCGCCCGGGCGAAACTTACCGTACTACTACTGCCTACAAGTTTTCGGTGAAAGAAGGAGTTTAGGTGGATCGCTGTTTATCAAAATCAGGTATTATCTTTCAAACAATTAGTGTTATAGACCGTACAATAACGCAAACAGCCAACCATTCACCACCTACGGTATGAGCACCAACAGCGCCGCTGAGATTATTCGAGTTAGAAAACAAGAAATTCTTGATCGATGGATTGGCCGGGTACTAAATCAAATACCCGATGCGCGAAAAAGAACCCTTCCTATTATCAGAAACAGTGTCCCTGATTTGTTAGATGCGTTGGCTGATGCCTTAGCTTCGGACGATAATCGTGATATTGTTTACGAAAGCGACCGCCACGGCCAAGAGCGAGCCAATTATACCGAATACACCGTTGACCAGATTATACGAGAATATCGTTTGCTGAAGGAAACCATTTTTGCCGTTACTGACGAAGAGGAAGGGCGATTAGAAGCTCGGGAGCGCGATGGTATTATGTACGCCATTGATCAAGCGGTGGAGCAGGCTTCATCCGTGTTCTCCCGTATTCATATTGAAAAGAATCAGCAGGCTATTGAAAAAGCGGAAGAACTCATTAACGAACTGGAAGAGCGAGATGATTTACGCGACCAGTTTATTGCTACCCTCTCACACGATATTCGCACTCCTTTGGGTAATACTAAACAACTGGTAGAGCTTCTGGAAAAAAGATTGGCCTCCCCGGCAGACTCATTCATTTCAAAGGCTTTGCAAGGAATAAAACTGAGTGCCGAGCAAGGAAACAATCTGATTAACACGTTAATGGATGTCAATCTTATTCAATCCGGTAATCCGATACCACTCCAAAAAGTTGAAAGCGATTTACTCCAGGAGGTGAAAAATTCTCTTCAAGGACTAAAGCCCGCTACGCGTAATCTGATTAAGATCGAAAGCTCTCAAGAACAGATAGTAGGTTACTGGGATGCCCCCACGCTAAGTCGGGCAATTAATAACTTAATTTCTAACGCAGTTAAATATGGTTCTCAGGGCGGGGTGGTCACTTTATCGTTTAATCAAACCGAACAAAAAACCGTAGTTCAGGTTCACAACCTAGGAAATCCAATACCCCTCGAAAAACTAGACAAACTGTTCGATCTTTACTACCGCACCGAAGACATAAACGCCCAAGGATGGGGGTTGGGCCTTACCTTAGTAAAAGGTATTATAGAGATGCATAACGGTAGTGTAGAGGTTGATAGTGATGCCAATCGGGGTACTACTTTTTCGCTATATATTCCGAGCACCAGCAATTCGGCTACGTGATAGACTCTTGGCAGCGTGGCGCGCTCAGGTAGGCTACATCATGCTGATTTACTTTCTATTTGATCCCTTTTTATGGAAAACCTGTACGAAAAGATCGTTAACACCATTCCGGTCTTTTTCTTTCTTTGGAGTCGCGACCAGAAGGAAACTATTTTTATTAGTGAGCAATTTTATGACGAGAAGTCTAACGACTATTACGCTCCCGAAGAAGCTCGGGAAGACCTTCGCCAGTATATTCACCCCGAAAGTCAGCAAGATTACGACCAGTTTTTTGCCAACCTCTCTCAAGAAAACGATTACAATGATGAAATTGAGGTGCGGGCTGGTGATAGTTTGCCGAATATTACCTGGGTAAAAATCAGCACTTTTCCGGTTATTGAGCAGGAGAACGAGATAAAGTATATTGCCGGACACATTAGCGATGTATCAAATTCTATAGAGAGCAGCCGATTGTTGCAAGAACAGGTAGAAAGCTTAGATACAGTCACCTTTATGCTGGCTCACGAACTTTCGGCACCTATTACTAATATTATGGGGCTATCCGAACTGCTGAAGTCAAAAGCTGCCGGAGCGGGGCTAGATCAGCACCTTCATCTTTACGACACAATCTACAACTTTGGGGGCGAAATACTAACGTTAGCTCACGGATTGGTTAATCTACTGCACCTTCAATCCAGCAAAGTGCAGTTTACATTGGAGGAAACCCAGCTAAAGCCTTTCGTTGAAAAACGACTACATAACTTCTACCTGAAGCCCAATACCCGAAAAACTGAGCTATCGTACTCAGATATTGATGAAAGCATAATCGTTCAGGTTGAGCCTGTCAATTTTGCTAAGGCTATCGAAGAATCACTGGTATATCTTATCAAGCATATTGAACTAAACAGCCAAATATCTATTACAACCCCTCCTTCCTACAATCCAAACCAAGTTACAATTTGTATTACTTCTACTGGGGTTAAGTTGTCCAAAGAATCGGTAGAACGGGTACTCGACCGCTCGTCCCGCTTAGGAATGCTCGATGTAACTGGGCTAAAAATACGGGGGATGCTCGAACTGGTGATTGCCAAAGAGGTTTGTGAGTTGCATCAGGGAAGGCTAGAGATGATAGATAGAGACGGAGAACAGGGTCTGATGATTACGCTACCTCGCAACCCTACTCTCTAACCTTAATTCTCTCTTGTAAGGATAAAAGCGTAGTTTCAAAATTAGCAACCAGTTTCACTCGCTAAACTTTTTTCCAGAATGATGGCAACGTAGATAAGATAGCCTCGTTAGGCCTCTCTCTTAAAATGTTATACCTTCGTGCCCTACCTTACCTATTTGCTGACCTAATGGCTAATTCTAATACACGTAGCTACTGGCTACTTTGGCTAGTATCACTCACCCTTGTTACCCACTCTTTTGCCCAACCAACTCCATTAACCAACTACGTGAATCCGCTGATGGGCACTGATTCGGAATTCTCGCTGTCCAACGGAAATACCTATCCGGCTATTGCCCGTCCTTGGGGTATGAATTTCTGGTCACCCCAAACCGCTCCGAATGGTGATGGCTGGATGTACGCCTACGATGCCAACAAAATCCGAGGGATCAAGCAAACGCATCAACCCAGCCCCTGGCTAAACGATTACGCCGCTTTTTCCCTCTTTGCCATGACGGGTACTCCGGTGTTCGACGAAGAAAAGCGGGCTTCCTGGTTTTCGCACAAAGCCGAAACCGCTAAGCCCCATTACTATCAGGTATATCTGGCCGATTATAACGTAAATACCGAAGTAACGCCTACCGAACGAGCTGCCTTTTTTCGCTTTACTTTTCCTAAAACCGATTCAGCATTTATTTTACTAGATGCTTACAACAAAGGCTCACAGGTGCAAATTCTTCCTGAAGAACGTAAGATTGTAGGCTACTGCCGTAACAACCATGGTGGGGTACCTGATAACTTTCATAACTACTTTGTATTGGAGTTTGACCACGATTTTACCGTGACCTACACCTGGCAAGACTCGGTGATGCGGGAAGGTACGGAAGCTACGGGTAACCATACGGGAGCACTGATTGGTTTCTCAACTGCTAAGGGTGAAGTAGTACAGGTAAAGGTTGCCTCCTCTTTCATTAGCTCCGAACAAGCCCAGCTTAACCTAAATCGGGAGATTGGTGACCGCACCTTCGATGAAGTGCGTAGCGAGAGCCAGCAAGTTTGGGAGAATGAATTAGGCAAAGTACAGATAGAAGGTGGTACCGACGACCAGCGTAAAACTTTTTACTCTTGTCTCTACCGCACCTTGCTGTTTCCTCGCCCACTGCACGAAATTACTGCCGAGCAGGATACGGTACACTACAGTCCCTACAATGGTGAAGTGCTACCGGGCTATTTGTATACTGACAATGGTTTCTGGGATACCTTCCGAGCGGTATTTCCCTTCTTTTCCTTGATGTACCCGGAGCTAGATGCTAAGGTTATGCAGGGTTTGGTGAACACCTACAAAGAAAGTGGCTGGCTACCCGAGTGGGCGAGTCCGGGGCACCGCAGCGTAATGATCGGTTCTAATTCGGCCTCACTGATTGCTGATGCTTACCTCAAAGGAATTCGCGGTTACGATATCGAAACGCTGTACGAAGCGATTATTAAAAACACTACCGGAGTTGGCCCGGTAAAATCGGTAGGACGCTACGGTTACGAATATTACAATGAGTTAGGCTATGTGCCTTACGATGTGGACATTAACGAAAATGCGGCTCGCTCACTAGAGTACGCCTACGCTGACTACTGCATTGCCGAATTAGCCGAAGTCCTCGGCAAGCCAGAAAGTGAAGTAAATCTGTATCGCCAACGAGCGCAGAACTACCGTGAATTGTTTGACGATGAAACCAAGCTAATGCGAGGCAAACTGGAAAACGGAGAGTTTCAGTCACCCTTCAACCCCTTTAAGTGGGGCGATGCTTTTACCGAAGGCAATAGCTGGCACTACACCTGGTCAGTCTTTCAGGATATACACGGCTTAGCCGAGCTGATGGGTGGCCAAGAATCTTTCGCAGCCATGCTAGATTCGGTTTTCGTGATGCCCCCGGTCTACGATGATTCCTACTACGGCTTCACTATTCACGAGATTCGGGAGATGCAGATTGTGAACACCGGGCAGTACGCCCACGGCAACCAACCCATCCAGCACATGCCTTATCTCTACGCTTACGCAGCTCAGCCCTGGAAAACCCAGCAACACGTCCGCATGATTATGGACAAGCTCTACACTCCGCAAGCCGATGGCTATTGCGGCGACGAAGATAACGGACAAACCTCCGCTTGGTACGTATTTTCCGCATTGGGAATCTACCCGGTTTGCCCCGGAAGTAATCAATATGTGCTCGGCAGCCCGCTGTTTGAAAAGGTTACGTTACAATTGCCCAACGGTAACACTTGGATTATTTCCGCTGAAGATAATCAAGCCAATACTCCCTACATTCAGGAAGCCGAGCTAAACGGACAAACCTACATCAAAAACTATCTCACGCACGAAGCTATTCTGCAAGGTGGAACCCTAGAGCTAACCATGAGCGATACGCCTAACCGATCCCGAGGCACTCAACCCGAAGATGCTCCTTACTCTATGTCTACTGACTCTGAATTATCTACAGGTAAAAATTAGCATCTTTTCCCTGTCTAATTTCGCATCACCGGACAAGTGATAGCACATTCCGGTGTTTCTTGCTTAGTAGCCCAGTATTATTCTCCTTTAAGGTTACCCTGTATGAGGTGGTTCAATAAATCCAGACAAATTTTTAAGAACGAACGCACACTACATCCGGGTTTATTAACACATCTCAGTATGCTAGCGGAGTTGGCTAAGCTGGAGGAAGCACTGTCTACGGTGACTGACACTTTATCGGAGTAGTTACATTAGTGCCGGATGAGGCTCTGCGCCCGGCGAATTCCGGCATCTCCCCTTTAAAATGAAGGAGCCCCCGGCATTTGCTATCGCTCAGCTGGGAAGAACGTATTGGATTATTTCTTCTTATCAATAACGCCAGCTAGTCAAATCAGCACCGGAAGGGGCGCTCTCTTTGATTCGGTCGAGGATTTTGGGGACATACATGGTGTTGTATCGGAGGCGGGAGATGGCGTTAGGCTGTTCGGGGTCGCCATTCCAGCAGTGTTCGGCACCGTCGCCGTAGGCTACTTCACCATCGTAGTGGGGGTTTTCGGTGTTTACCAGAAACTCTTCCATCAGCATCACGGCATTGTTGAGATAATAATTATCCATATCTCCGCAGTAGATGTGAATCTTTCCTTGCAATTCGGGGCCGAGTTTGCTCCAGTCTCGTTCCAGAATGTGGCGCAGATCGTAATTCTCCCGCCAGTAAGCCGCTACGGTGGGGTCAATGGTGCCGGTCTTTTTATTCCAAATGGGCTTAGGATAACCATTCTCACTCGCCGGGGAATACACCGCCTGCCAAATGTCCCACTGCTGTCCTGAACGACTGTTGGTTCCCAACGCCAGTTCGCGGTGGTTCATATCTTCCAGTGTAGAGCTTACGTGTCCCAAGTAATCTCGCTTACCAGGGCGAGGGGTCTTTTTGTATTTGCTGGGTAGATAGTAGGCGTTGGTATCCTGATAAATATCCACTACCGTATATGCTCTAAAGTCAATCGGATCAGGACAGGCCGCAAAACAGCCGTTATATTCTTCAGGATACAGTACTTGAGCGGCTAAGGCTTCCCACCCGCCGGTAGAACCGCCGTACAGAAAACGCGCCCAGCCCTCGCCAATTCCGCGGAACTGCTCCTCGATGTAGGGAATCAGCTCGTGCGTAATCGCATCACCGTAAGGACCGAGGTTGGCCGAGTTTACCGCATAGGAATCATCGTAGTACGGGTTCTGGTGCTGAATCTCAATAATAATCATCCGAGGGAAATCTGGCTCCGTCCAGGTCTGATAAAAATTATGAGCTTCCTGCTGCTGAATGCGGTTGTAACCTTCCATCTGAAAACGCTCGCTATAGTCCGGCACCAAATCCGGGTCAGGTGGGTCTTCCCGAAAACCCCGAAAGGTATAGGGGAAATGTCCGTGGAAAATACATATCGGGTACTTGGCTTCAGGATGCTCGTCAAAGCCTTCGGGCAACAGTACATTAGCTCCCAAATACATGGGTCGCCCCCAAAACTCCGTGAGCAAATCGCTCTGCATGGTCACATGCTTGATATACTTCGTATCTTCCGGCTTCTCAATTGGTGGTATTTCCTGGTCTAGCGTGATATAGAAAGTTTCATCATTTTCAGGATCAAAGGTAATCTTCTGTGGGGTGCTATATAGGTTGCCGGGCGATCGGTTCCAGACCTGCCCTTCGCCCTGATCCATCGGTAGCTTAACGGTGTGGCCACTTGCCAGATTGAAAGTTTCATACTTATGTAACAGAGCTTGCACGTAGTATTCCCCCGCCGGAATATTCGCCATACTTTCTAGCGGATAGCCAAAGACTGTATCACTAAAATAGGTCTCTTTACCCGGTTTTAATTCGTTGACATCAATTCCGTATGCCAACTGAGTATTCGGTCCATCATTCACCTGAAAGCGGGGCTCATCTTCGGTGTTATCTGATATTAAAAGTAGTAACCGTCCGTCGAGTGGTTCTTCGCTGAGAGATTCAGAGAATGAGACGGCAAATCGCCCTTCATCGCCACAAGAAGAAAGAAAGAAAAGCAAAGCGATGCATACACTGAGGTGGGTTAAGGAATACTTCATAAAATAGGTAGTGATTGTAGATAGTGCGACATTGCATACTTAAAGACGCCAGAATTAATGAGCTATGTTACGCTATTTTTCTCACAAACTCGAGGGTTAGTAAGCAAAAACCATCTTTTTAAACCAGTTGTAGACTAACTGGGCAGGACTTCTTGCCAGCGATTGGTTTCGGCAAAGGTTTTAATCGCCTCGTTGCGGGTAAACAATAGCTCAGTTAGGTGTTTTTTCAGTACAGTAGCGTTTGCCAAACGACCGAGTACTCCTAGCGGAGAAACAAAGCGAAACTTATCGATCATCAGCGTACCTTCGTTTAGCTCTTCAAAGTAATGCTGATGCGCCATTGATTGAAATGGTCCCGACACCATTTCATCACAAAAATAGTAAGGCCGCTCATAATCAGTCATCCGAACAGTCATGACAAACCATACCCCCAAGTGCTTCGCCCGCCAGGTTACTTCTTCATTGAGTTGCATCAGTCCATTGGTTCGACCACTAACCACTTCCTCTTGCGTATGTTCTACGGATTTCTTATGTAGATCAATACTAGTCGACAGATCAAAGCAGCGTTCTACCGGAGCCTGTATTTTAGTTTTGAGGGTGATTAAGGGCATGAATTAATGAATAATGACGAATGAATAGTGAGTAATGACTGACGAGCAGTGAAAAACAAAATTAATCATTACTCATCATTCATTATTCATCAGTAAGTAAGGAAAGGTCTAAAGAGAAACTGGGCAATGTATCTTCTCCAGAAAGAGTTTGATCAAAACCTTCTACTGATTCAACTGCCCGATCCGGCCTGTATACATAGGCTTTCTCTTCATCTGGATCAATCAGCCAAGCTAATCGACAACCGTTAGTTAGCCACATCTGCATTTTCTTCTTCAAATCTTCTACATCATCCGTGTCTGATTTTAGTTCAATAACAAATTCGGGGCACAGCGGGGCAAATTTGCGCTTTTCGGCTTCACTTAATCGGTTCCAGGCTTCGTTAGATACCCAGGCAGCGTCCGGCGAGCGGTTAGAGCCATCGGGCAATTTGAATCCGGTGGATGAATCAAAGGTTTTACCTAGCTTCGTAGCTTGATTCCAATTGGCTAATTGCCGTAAGATTTCGGTATTTAGGTACCCTAACAGTGATCCAGTAGGTGACATAATAATGATTTCTTGGTATTCATTACGTTCAATGCGTAAGTCGCGGTTATCCTGACAGAAGCGGTAGAACTCTTCGTCAGTCATCTGATGCATTTGGCGACCTCGCAGTACGAGATAATGTTCCATTTCCATAGAATTCGATGGTTGAATTGTTAAATCATCATTAGTCCTTTGCCATCATTCATTTTCCCTTGTCCATTATCACTTTTCAATTAATAAAGTATACGAGATTACGAGTATTAGTTTACCGACTACTAAGTGCAGTCTGATTAGTAGGCACCTCGTTCAACGTATAGAACAATCGTCTGTTTTTTAGAGCAACTCCCTTCATACTGTTTAGCTGATCTATTTGCAGGTCGTATACGTAACCAGGATTCATTTCAGCTAGGGTTAGTAGCACTTCTTTACCATCTTCTGAAACCTGAACTTCCTTTACCGCTACTGACTGTTCATCCATTCGGGGTGAACCGTATTTTTGATGGTAGGCGTAGTAGTAGCGGCTGAATTGATAATTATCTGGCTTTTCAGCCATTTTTCGGTCTACTGGACGAGTAAATGTTAACTTAAAACCCTGGGGAGTTACGTTCATCTGAAGCACATCCATCGGCATTCCGCCATTGTAGCGAATACGCTGAATACCCTGGTCGCCCACCCAAACATAAGCCGATTTACCTACCCACAGATTACCTTCCGGGTCAAAAACCATTCGGTGATTACCAATGGATAGTCCGGCAGAATCTATAAACGAGGTGCAAGCTCCCTGAAACTTTCCGTTTACCTTCTCCAGCATTACCCGCATAATCCGAGGAAAATCCATTTCCCCTACCAGCAGTTGCCCGGCGAACGGCTCAAAGTTACTATTCTCGGGGATAACCAATGGCTGGGTAGGAGAATTTGACATGATATTGTGGGGAAACAGTACGGCGGCTCTCGTTCGCATACTATCCAAGGTAGATACTGGAGTTGCTTCGGGGTCGCCATTCCAGTCTTCGCGCCAGACTAAGCTGGAAATCTGGCCGTAAAAATTTCCCTCCTCAATATGGTACAACTTACTAGTCCCTAGCCAATCTCCCTGATTATCCGTCACAAACAAATTTCCTTCCAAGTCAAAGCCGATACCGTCGGGCGAACGAAAGCCGCTGGCGACTGGCTCGAGCACTCCGTCCTCCCGTAGTTTCATCACCCAGCCCCGGTACTCTACCGCTGAATACATCCCAGCAACTTCTCCCAGCATATTGGTCTCACCCCGCACCTCATCCCAGATTCCTGCGTTTTTGGAAGCACAATTCAGGGCGATATAAAGGTCTTTACCGTTGTAAGCAGGTCCGTAGGCAAACTCATGGTAGTTACCCGATATACCAAAATCATCGGTGGCTACGAGATATTCCTCAGCTTCCCCATCGTTATCATTATCAACTAATCGGGTGAGTTCAGGGCGTTGCATCACCAGTACTTCCCAATTGTTCAGAGCTAGTATTCCTAGCGGGTCGTGCAACCCTTCAGCAAATAGTTCCCAGGTTTTTTCCCGGGGATCGTAAGTCATCACTTCACCCCGATGGAAGCAGACGATCATCCGTCCATCCGGCATAAAATCCATACCACCTATCTCGGCGGTTAATCCTTCCGGCAATGGCACATCTTCCACTGAATAGAAATTATCGATACGCTGATCGTCAATAACACCTACTTCCTGTTCTACTGGCTGAAGGGTACATCCAGCTACGATCCAGATCGTAACAATAATTACCAAACTGTATCTTCTCATATCTCGCTCATATTTTCGGTGATCGTTATTATAAACTCCTGGGCTTCCTCTGGGCTGAGACGCAGGGTTTTCTCATCTTCCCACTCACCCTGATTGCTATAGTACAACACATCATCCTGGCCTTTTATAAACCACAGGGGCTGGTCTAGCCCCGAGAAGGTAAGCATTCGCTTGATGCCCGGAGTTTCAAAAGCAGGCACAATACGTTCGGTAACTTCCACATCATTCAGGCGGTACTTAAATGTAGGATAACGATTCTTCATCTCGTAACCCAAAAACTCTACGGTAGGAATTTCTTGATCTTCTCCTACTCGAAACGGGAATTCAGTGCTGTCGCGATAAAAGACCATTCCTACAATTTCTGCTAGCTCCTTTCCTTTACCCGACCAATGCTGTTCTAAATCAATGAAGCCTCCCTTCCAGACGTAGCGAAGTCGGCACTGCCCAGCATCCCAACAGTAGCTGATATCACCCAGCAAGCCTACCGCAATACCCGCTGGGCCACAATTGGGCATAAAGGTGCGGTACATGGCCGGAAGAATATCGGGATAAGGATGCTTAGGTGGTTTTTCCTCAGCCACGTTTTCGTCATCTCGGCGACTAGCGGGCACATTCTCATCAGTCGCTAAAGGAGGTAACTGATTATTAGTCACGTACATGGCACCGTACATCACGGCTCCGTGTCCCGGATAAGTGCATACGTAAGGATAAATTCCTTCCTGCTGAGGTGCCTGGAATGAAATGGTATATTTCTCCTCCGGTAATATCAACGGAATCGCTTGTAGTACCTTATCAGATTCCGGAACATAATCGGTGCTGCCTTGCTTGGCAAGTTCCAGTGACATACCCACTACATCTTCCCGCGTACCGGGCTGAGTCATGATCCAGTTGTGAGGCATCTCGTCCGTATTCATCAGGGTAAGCTCTACCCAGACGGCGGGAGGCACACTCAGCCGCACCTGATCGTACTGTAATCCTGATATTGCCTTTAGAGTAATCCGAACCGTATCAGTTTGAGCAAAAGCGGTTAGAAGAGTACTGAAGAAGATTACCAGAAAGGACAGGATAGCTCGTAGCAACATAATGTGTAGATTTACTATCGCTCAATATAATAAGTTCTGGTCGCAATGAACAATGTACAATGAGCAGTGAACAATTGATAAGTGATATTGTAAAACGGGTGAATTGCTAATTTTCAATATTCCATAGTCCGCTACTTACCATTCTCTACACATTGTTCATTGCACACTGTTCACTGCTAATTGTTTACCTGTTTCCATTCTGCGCTAATTTTAATATCTTTCCCATTAGCGATTCTCATGACTATGATTTACCCCCGATATATTCGAACGCTTATCTACTGTTGTATTATCGGCAGCTTATGGTGCTGCCAGCAAAAGCTTCCTGAAGAAGTGGCTCAGGCTTATGAGACCCTACCCGAGACGGTTGATTATAATTACCACGTAAAGCCCATTCTGTCAGATCGCTGCTTTGCCTGCCACGGTCAAGACAACAATACTCGAGAAGCCGACCTTCGACTCGATACGGAAGAAGGGGCTTACACTGCTTTAGAAAGCGGTAAAAAAGCGTTTGTGCCGGGTAGTTGGAACAAAAGTCACGCTTTACAGCGTATGTTATCCGATGATCCCGAATTGGTTATGCCCCCGCCTGAGTCCAACTTAAGTTTAACCGACGAAGAAATAGCTACGATTGCCAAGTGGGTTGAGCAAGGAGCCGAGTACAAACCCCACTGGGCGTTTATTCCCCCCTCAACGCCCGAAGTACCGGAAAGCAAGCAATTTGCCGAGTTTATAAAAAATCCTATTGACAACTTTGTAGCGGCTACTCTCGAGAGCCGAGGGCTTTCTCCTTCCAAACCTGCTAACAAGCAACGCCTGTTACGCCGGGTAACCCTTGACTTAACTGGACTCCCGCCCACTATTGAGGAAATGGATGCCTTTCTCGCTGATGATTCGGAGGGGGCTTACGAGAAAGTAGTTGATCGACTGCTGGCATCATCCGCCTACGGCGAACGGATGGCGATGGAGTGGATGGATGTTTCCCGCTACGCCGACTCTCACGGAATGCACGCTGATGGAGCACGAACCATGTGGCCCTGGCGTGACTGGGTTATTAAAGCCTTCAATGAAAATTTGCCCTACGATCAGTTTGCTACTTGGCAGCTAGCGGGCGACTTATTGCCGGATGCTAATAGAGAGCAAAAACTGGCAACGGCTTTTCACCGCAACCACCCCATGACCGGAGAAGGCGGAGTGGTTGATGAAGAGTTCCGGCTGAAGTACGTGTTTGACCGATCTAGTACCACAGCTACTGTATTCTTAGGATTAACGCTGGAATGTGCTCAGTGTCACGATCATAAATTTGATCCGCTTTCTCAGAAGGATTACTACAGCATGGCGGCTTTTTTCAATAATGTGCGAGAATTGGGTATGACCGGGGATGATGGTGACTACGGGCCAATGCTACTTTTGCCTTCTGACCCACAAAAGCAAACTATAGATTCGCTCGACGACCTGACCGAACAGTTGAAGGGTGATCTAGCTGAGATTGCTCAACATAAAGAATCGCTCGTTCAGTATCTCGATCAATTGTCAGGCAAAAATACCGTAGCTGTACCCCAACCTGTCGGTTATTTTCCGGTAGAGCAAATGTCTTCCACCAAAGATGCTAAAGGGAATTCCTACCGAACGATTGACCACAACCCCAAAACCCGAATATCTAGTGAGCCACAGTTAGTAAATGGCACTAAAGGGCAGGCACTTCATTTTGATGATGGCTACGAAACGCTTGCGTTGAAGGAAATTGGACAGTTTGAAATAAACGAGCCGTTTACGGCATCCGTTTGGGTAAAGCCCGATGTAGATCAAAAGATTCAGACCATCATGGCCACTGCTGGAGATAAAAATAATTTCTGGCGGGGCTGGGAATTTTATCTCGATAGCACCAATCACCCGGCGGTAAAGCTCATCCATTCCCTGCCCCATAATATGGTTCATACTAAAAGTCTGGCAAATATTCCGGTAGGTGAATGGTCGCATCTGGCGTTTACCTACGACGGTGGAGGAAAAGCAGCTAACGTAAACATCTACGTGAATGGTCGATCCGTAGCCACCAATGCGCTTTACGACCGATTGTACAAATCAATCAGAACGATTAGTAGTGGCAATCACCAGCCAACGAATCAGCCTATTCAATTGGGTAAATCGTATCGGGCATTTACGGGTGAGTTTGGCATTTACAAAGGCGCGGTAGACGAAATCCACGTCTTCCATCAGGATTTAACTCCATTAGAGATTGCTCAACTATACAACCGAGTGTCTGACAAGAAAATAGCCCAAGACGAACTCCCGGAAGAAGCTAAAATTACGCACGTACTAAAACGAAAGCACCAACCGTATCAGAAGAAGCAACAGCAGTTACGTGACTTAGTTCAGCAACGAATGGAGGTAGTAGATGACGTTACTGAAATCATGGTAATGGAAGAAGAGCCG
This sequence comes from Tunicatimonas pelagia, assembly GCF_030506325.1. Lineage (NCBI taxonomy): Bacteria > Pseudomonadati > Bacteroidota > Cytophagia > Cytophagales > Catalimonadaceae > Tunicatimonas > Tunicatimonas pelagia. Next base: position 1,607,011 of record NZ_CP120683.1, read on the forward strand.
GAGCCCCGCCCCATGTTTGTGCTGGACAGGGGAGCTTACGACGCGCCTACCGAACAAGTACCACCAGCTACTCCCGGAAGCGTACTACAGTTTCCCGAGGATCTCTCCCGCGACCGTCTAGGGTTAGCAAAATGGTTATTCAGTGAAGAAAATCCGCTGACGGCCCGAGTGACCGTCAACCGCTACTGGCAGCTTATCTTCGGACGGGGAATTGTGGATACGCCCCACGATTTTGGCTTTCAGGGTAGCCTTCCCTCCCATCCGGAATTGTTAGACTGGCTGGCAGTTACCTTCCGCGAATCGGGTGACCGGCAATCCGGTGGCCGACAATCCGGTGGCCGGCAATCCGGCTGGGATGTGAAGGGACTGATAAAAACGATGGTAATGTCCGGCACGTACCGACAGGCTTCGGTACAGGACGAAAATCAGGTGAAGGATGATCCAGACAATATTTGGCTAGCTCGGGGGCCTTCCCAGCGGCTTCCGGCAGAAATAATTCGGGATAATGCCTTAGCTGCTAGTGGGCTGCTAGTTGAGAAAATAGGCGGGGCTAGTGTGAAACCTTATCAACCCGAAGGTCTCTGGATTGAGAAAGGCAGCTTTTCCCACGAACTACTTCATTACAAAGAGGATGAGGGAGATAGTCTTTATCGACGTAGCCTGTATACGTTTATCCGACGAACCAGCCCCCACCCCGCTATGGTTGCCTTCGATGCACCTAACCGGGATGTTTGCACAGTGAAACGAGAAAGTACCAATACTCCGCTACAGGCATTAGTACTACTGAACGACCCTCAGTTTGTAGAAGCCGCCCGGGTGATGGGTCAGCGAGTACTGGCTAAGGGTGGTGAAACGACCGATGAGAAAATCAACTATGGCTTCCGTTTAGCCACCGGACGCAAGCCCACTACGCAGGAGGTAGATATTCTGGAGGGATTATTCACCGAGGCTAAGGAGAAGTTTTCCTCATCGCCCGCTCAGGCTGATTCGTTATTGGCGATCGGCGAATACCCCGTTGATCAACAGTTGGATAGAACCGAAAGTGCGGCTTGGGCTATGATCGCCAGTACTTTATTGAACCACGATGAATTTTATACGAAAAGGTAATTACCCTCTTGAAAAGTACGCTGAATATGGATCACTGCAATAATTACGAACAACAATATTCTCGTCGGGATTTTCTCACCAAAACCTCGCTAGGGTTAGGGGCGGTTAGTCTGGCTTCCTTGATTAATCCGCTCAAGTCGCTGGCAAAGGAACAAGGTGGCGTGGGATCGCCTTATTTTACCCCCAAAGTAAAACGGGTAATTTACCTATTTCAAAGTGGTGGCCCTTCTCAGCTAGAACTGTTTGATCCTAAACCACTACTGCGAGAAATGAATGGTAAAGATTTACCTGCATCCGTTCGGGGCGAACAACGCCTTACCGGTATGAGTGCGGGTCAGTCGTCCTTCCCTCTGGCGGGTTCCCAGTTCGACTTTGCCCACTACGGAAGCTCAAACGCCCCAGTCAGTGAGCTGATGCCACATACTGCTAAAGTTGTGGATGAGTTGTGCTTCGTAAAATCTATGTACACCGAAGCGATTAATCACGATCCGGCCATTACCTTCATTCAAACAGGTTCTCAGTTTTCCGGTAGGCCGAGTATTGGTTCGTGGTTGAGTTACGGGTTAGGTAGCGAGAATGAGAACTTACCAGGCTTTGTGGTGCTGGTCACCAAAAATAAACGCGGTCAGCCGCTGTACGCTCGCTTGTGGGGCAATGGATTTTTACCTTCCCAGCACCAGGGTGTACAGTTTCGGGCGGGAAAAGATGCGGTACTGTACTTAAATAATCCTGCGGGGGTTGATCCTAATGACCGCCGGATGCAACTTGATTATCTGAATCAACTTCAGGAAGCCCAGCACCAGAGCTTGGGTGACCCGGAGATCAATGCCCGAGTAGCCCAGTACGAGATGGCCTATCGGATGCAAGCCTCCGTACCGGAAATCATGGATACCTCAAGTGAACCCGATTACATCTACGATATGTACGGTGAAGATGCCCGCGAACCAGGAACCTTTGCCGCCAACTGCTTACTGGCTCGTCGCCTCGCCGAACGTGATGTTCGCTTTATTCAGCTCTACCACCAGGGCTGGGATCAGCACGGTAATTTACCGAACGCCATTCAAGCCCAAGCGAAAGAAACCGATCAGGCCTCAGCCGCTTTGGTGATGGACTTGAAACAACGGGGACTGCTGGAAGACACACTAGTGATCTGGGGTGGGGAATTCGGACGAACGAATTATTCGCAAGGCAAACTAACAAAAACCAACTACGGGCGTGACCATCACCCCCGCTGCTTTACCATCTGGATGGCCGGGGGCGGAGTGAAAAAAGGCTTCACCTACGGAGCTACCGATGAGTTTGGATACAATATTACTGATAAGCCCGTACACGTACACGATTTCCAGGCGACTTTGCTTCATCTGCTGGGCATTGACCATGAGAAACTCACCTTCAAATTTCAGGGACGTCGCTTCCGCCTAACTGATGTTCATGGACACGTAGTGAAGGATATTCTTACTTAAGTACCCCAGCAAACAAAGTTCTGTTAGTTATAGTGAATGGCCCGAATTTAAAAGCCAACAGATGCTCGCCATCAAGCTCACTAAAACTTTAAGCAAGTGGGGTGAATAAAGTATCTGTAGAAGGGCAGTGTAATTCTTACCACTCTTAACGGGTATTACAAATTCGTTAGAATTAAAACCTTTTATCATCTAGCAATATGCAAATGAATAATTTCATACTATCTTTTTCAAAAAAGTAATTATTAAGTATAATAGCTTCACGACAGACTGAAAGATGAAGCAACAGCCTAAGAATGTAGTTCAGCATACGGAAGATTTTGTGCTCTGGCAAGCGTTTAAACAAGGTGATCGTGAGGCGTACGCAACTATTTACCACCAGCATGTCCAGCCTCTCTTTCAGTACGGTTGTCGCTTATGTTCAGATCGCGAACTGGTGAAAGATACGATCCAGGACGTATTCTACTATCTCTGGGAACACCGCTCAGGGTTAAGTGACGTACGCCACATACAATACTATCTTGCTACTGCCCTCCGGCGAAAGATTATAGAGCAAAGAGAGACATTCCCTTTCAGCGAAATAGATAATGATACTATTACCATACCTTCCTTTGAAAGCGAACAAATAGTTGAGCAAAGTAAGTTTGACAATCAACGCTACCTGAACCGAGGGTTGGAACAACTGACTGAACGTCAGCGGGAAGCAATTTTTTTACGGTACTATCAGAATGTACCAATTCAGGAAATCGCTCAGATTATGAATATTCAGCGGCGAGCTGTGTACCAGTTATTGAAGAACGCTATCGATGCACTGGCAAATCACTGGCCGGAGAAAATGCAACGACTGGTCAGCATAGTAGGAGTGGGAATACTATTTAAATTTTTCAAAATAATCGTCATGTTTTTAGAAGAAATCTTGTATTTCTAACGTTCCTTTGTGAAAAGTATAAATAAGTAAAAACAGTTTCGTTGGTACGTGCACAAAAACACGCTTCACCCCTCTTATTAATGAAGGCTCTGCAAAAGAAGTGCCTGCCACTAGACACTAAAAGAATGAATGCGACTTTTTGTCGAGTTGCCACTGGATAATCTATGTACGAACGCGACCAAATGCGGGAGAAGCTCCTGCTAAACGATAAGTTTATCACTTGGGTGCTTCATCCAACCCCAGCTCTTGATCAGTACTGGCTTGAGTGGCAGAATGAAAGCCCCGAACGGGAAGCAATCTTGTCCGAAGCCCGGCAATTGGTACAACAAATGAAAGCAGTAGAGCCACAGGAAGTCTTACCCGAACGAGAAGTTCAGCAAATGTGGCAGGTTCTGCAAGCACGACATGGAGCAAACCAGAAAGCTAAAAGTACTCATCGGATAATAGATTGGTACTGGGTAGCAGCCAGTGTAGTGGTGCTGCTTACTTCTAGCGTATTTCTGTACTTAAGAATAAACGAACCTGCTTTAATAACTCATCAGACTACCTACGGCGAGACACGTTACGTTACTCTGCCCGACAGCTCTTCAGTATACCTCAACTCCAACTCATCCATAACCTACCAAGAAGCCTGGCTGGAATCTTCGGAAAGAAAATTGACTCTTAGCGGTGAAGCTTTTTTCAAAGTGCATCACACGAAAGATCATCGACCGTTCTTAGTGCATGCCAATGCCGTAACTGTTAAGGTATTAGGAACATCCTTTAATGTTTTAAATCGGCGAGATCGCACCCAAATTGTTTTACAGGAGGGCGAGGTTGCATTGCAAACAAAGGAAGCAGAAGTATTACCAAATGATATTATCATGCAGCCGGGAGAACTAGTAGAGATAGAGGCGGGCGATTATATTCAGCATCCGGTAAACGTTCAAAAATACACAGCCTGGATACAAAATGAACATATTTTTGATGGAACCACCATTGCCGAAATCGCCCAATTACTGGAAGATACCTACGGATTGAACGTCAGTATTGAGAATAATTCTACAGCCGACAAAAAGTTTACCGGTAGAATAAATAGAGGTAATCTAACCAGTCTGTTCGGCCAGATGGAAAAAGTATTTCAGATTAAGATAGAACAGCATCAAGATCGGGTAACCATACGATAATCATCAGTCTTCAATCTAATTTTCATTTAATACAATAGTTATGCACAAATTACTACTATGGCTCGGGCTAATCTTTTTAGCCTCTCCTAGCGTAGGGCAAGCTCGGCTAGCCGAAGCTTATCAGCACGCGTTAGCTTCCCAGCAGAAGGTGCAACATGCCCTTATTCCGACACTAAACGAACTGGAACAGCAGTACGACACCCGTTTCAGTTACGACCAGGACTTGCTCCAGAACAAGAAAGTAGACAATGCCATTGCCGGTCAGGCAAAACAAGGACAAAAAACACTGGAAGAAATTCTGCGTCAACTGCTTACCCCGTTGGAGCTAACCTTTGAGCAGTTTGATGAAAAAACCTACGTGATTTATCCGGACAATGATCGGGTCTCATTTGAAAAAGTAAAACAGGAAAATCCGAGCGAAACAAGCCTGGTTATGCCATCAGCCCCAAAAATCATTAGCCCTACCGTCCCGATTGAGTTGCCTGCTGAACAGACCGTATCGGGAAAAGTGACTGACCTGTCTACCGACGAACCGCTACCCGGAGTAAATATTTTAGCCAAAGGCACCTCTACTGGTACGGTGACGGATGTGGAGGGTAATTATCGCCTAACCGTTGCCGACGATGTAACCACATTAGTATTTTCGTCAATCGGCTTTGAGACTTTAGAAGAAGAAATTAACGGTCGTTCGATGATCAATATTGCATTATCTCCTGACATCCAGTCTCTCTCCGAAGTAGTCGTCGTGGGATACGGTGCGGTAGAAAAGCGGGATTTGACGGGCGCCGTTTCCAAGATTGAAGGCGATGAGCTAACTAACCTACCTGCTCCTCGGGTAGACCAGCTCCTTCAGGGTCGGGCACCCGGTGTGAATGTTACTTCAGTGAATGGGGCTCCCGGAGCGCGAGCCTCCATTCGCATCCGGGGCGGTAACTCGGTACAAGGCGACAACGAGCCACTCTACGTGATTGATGGATTTATTGCGGGAACAGACTTCAACCTCAATAATTTGAATGTTAACGATATTGAATCGATTGATATTCTTAAAGATGCTTCGGCCATCTCTATTTACGGTACGCGGGGAGCGAACGGGGTGATTTTGATTACGACCAAAGACGGCTCCGGGGCAACAGGAGGTAAGCCCAATATTTCTTTCAACGCCTATACCGGCACGCAGTCGTTGCTGCGGGAGGTCGATTTTCTGAACGGTATAGAACGAGCCGCTTACGGTAGCGAATACGCCGAGTTTAGCGGGGAGTCTAACCCCTTTGTCGACGAAAGCCTCATTGCCGATACCGACTGGCAAGATCTCATCACTCGCACCGCTCCCATCAACAACATTGACCTTTCGGTGAGTGGAAACACCGAGAATGTGAACTACTATATTTCGGGCAACTACCTCAACCAGCGTGGTATCATCGAAAATTCTGGGTTCAGTCGCTACAATGTTCGTACTAACCTAGATTTCAAATTAGCCAAGTGGGCGAAGTTAGGGGCTCGGGTAAACGCTACCTACACTGATACCGACAATAGTTTGGTCAATCTTTGGAATGCTCGCCTGGCCCTAACCTCTTTTCCTGCTTTTCAGGAAGATGGTAGCTTTTGGGACGAGAACTATGTACAAGGTGGCCCCTTCGACAACCCCTTGGCTAGTCTGGCACTGAATGCCGACCAAGAGATCGGGACTAACTTATTAGGTAATTTCTACTTGGAGATAGAACCCATTGAGGGGCTAACGATTCGCTCTACCATTGGTCCCCAGCTTAACTGGGAAAAGCGGAATGTTTTTGAGTCTAGCCGACTACCCTCTCGAGCGGCTTCCCAAATTGGTGGACGGGCGGAGCTCCGCAACCTCTTCAATGTGGAAATTCTGCAAGAAAATACGATTACTTATAATAAGGAGATCAACGAGAACCATCGCTTCAACGTTTTGGGTGGTTTCACCTGGCAAACGTCAAAAACTGAGTTCTTCTCAGCATTTACCGATGGCTTGCCCAACGACGGGGTATCCTTTGACGTACTGGAGGTCGGTAATCCGGAAACTTTTCGGGTAAACTCTGATTTTAGAAACCCGTTTCAAATTGTCTCCTGGCTGGGCCGGGTGAATTATACGCTGAAGGACAAATATCTATTTACCGTAGCAGGACGGGTGGATGGCTCTTCCCGTTTCTCGGGGGCCAACAACCAGTATGCATTCTTCCCATCCGCAGCCTTTGCTTGGCGGTTAGGCGACGAACAATTTATCCAAAACCTGGGGGTATTTGATGATCTGAAGTTCCGGGCGAGCTACGGAGTATCGGGTAGCCAAGCGATTAATGCCTTCAGTACCCGAGCCATTCTCGACCCTAGCGTGGTGATATTTAATAATACCCAGAATATTAACGTGCGAAGAGACCGCCCCGATAACCCCGAACTACGGTGGGAAACCACCCGGCAGTTTGATATTGGGCTGGAGGCAGGCTTCTTCAACAACCGCCTCACCTTTGAGCTGGACTATTACCGAAAAACCACTGTAGACCTACTTCTCAACCGAGAGATTCCTCGCCAAACCGGATTCGATCGGCGATTGGAGAATATTGGCTCACTGCGAAACCAGGGCATGGAACTAATGGTCAACTCAGTAAACGTGGATAACGACTTCTTTAAGTGGTCAACCACGCTGACGTTAGCTGGCAACCGGAGTGAAGTGCTGGACTTGGGCGGGGTAGACGAAATTATCATTTACAACTTAGAGCAGGGTGGCCCCGGAGCTCAACTAATTGTAGGCGAACCTGTGGGCGTATTCACCGGATTAAATTACCTGGGTACTTGGCGGTCGCAAGCGGAGATTGACGAATTTGGGTACGATGGACTGCGAACCGTTGTAGGTGGTCCTCGGTTCCGGGATACCAGCGACGATGGTACCATCAGCTTTCTTGATGATTTCTCTATTATTGGTGATCCCGAACCTACTGTGTTTGGCGGAATTAATAACTCCTTCCAGTACAAAAACTTCACGCTGGATGTCTTCTTTCAGGGAACCTTCGGCAATAATGTGTACAATGAATTTGCCCAGCGAGGCTTCTTCGGTAGAAGTGATCAGAATATTTATCGATTCGCTCTGAACCGCTGGACGGAAGAAAATCCCAACTCGGACATCCCCCGAGCGGGTAGTGTCATCAGTATTGCCGATGTGCCTTCTAATGATGAACTGGTAGAAGATGGAACTCATCTGCGACTGAGAAACGTCCGGCTAGCCTACCAAGTCCCTACCGAAAATGTGAGCTGGTTGCGAAACCTCAGCGTATACGTCACGGGAAATAACTTGCTCCTTTTCTCTAATTTCCGAGGCTACGACCCGGAAGCTACCCGAATTGGGCCTGACAATACTAATAATCAATTTCGGAATGTGGTACGGGGAGTGATTCGAGCGGAATATCCTACAGCTCGTTCATTTACCATCGGTCTTAATGCAAACTTTTAATGTCAACTGCCATGAAGAATATTATCATTACTTTACTATCACTTTCCCTACTAGGCACCTTCGGTTGTCAGGATTTTCTGGAAGAAGATACCCGTGGTATTATTAGCCCTGATAATTTTTATACCTCCGACGAAGAAGCTATACTGGCGGTGAACGGCCTTTATAAGGGATTTTCTGGGCAAGGAGGTTTTAGCGGCCGCAGTCTGTACGCTAACTGGGGAAATATCCAGTCTTTCACACTTTACGGAGCCGATGAGGTAGGGCCTAACCGACAGTTTGGTGGTGTGGAACCCATACAAAACTACACGCTCTCCCCAAGTAACTACGGTAACGCCCGTAATATTTGGCAAAACCTCTACCGCATTATTGGTGATGCTAACTCGGTGATTAATAATGTGACCGATAACCCGAGTTTATCTCCGACCATTATCGGACGGGTAACCGGAGAAGCCTTATTTCTGCGGTCGTTTGCTTACTACCATCTTACTAATATTTGGGGAGCAGTGCCCTACTACGATGAGGATTTGCCGCTCAGCGAAGTAGCTCAGTTGGGCCGTACCGACGTCAGTACCGTTCGTCAAAATGTAATCAATGATTTAAACCGGGTGGAAGCCGAAGAATTACTACCCTCATCGTTTAACGGTAGTGATGTAGGTAGAGCCACGGTTTGGGCTACCAAGATGCTGAAAGCCAAGATGATGATGTGGGAAGAAGACTGGTCGGGAGCGCTGACCGAAACAACGGACATCATTAACAACTCACCCCATCGGCTACTCGCTAACTACGCCGATGTATTCAATCTAAACGCCCCTAATCCGTTTCACGATGAGGTGATTTGGGGATTAGATTATTCCAAAGATGTAGACCAGAATATTACGAGCCGCACCGATGCGTTTAATCCCCGTATCCGGGATGAACCGGCTAATTCGGAAGAGCGAGGAGCACTTTCGGAAGCCCTGAATGTCCGCAATGAGGAATTTAACGGGTTCGGACTCACCGTAGCCTTACCTAGCTTTGCCGAAGCATTTCCGATGGATGACCTTAGACGACCACTCAATGTACTTAACGAGTACCTCGGGTTTGAACTACAGTTTACATACCTACCCAAGCACTGGAATTTAGACTTTATCAATTCCCCGCGGGCCAACCACGGTGAGTTGTACATTATCTTCCGACTGGCGGATACCTACCTGATGGCAGCTGAGGCCGCTAACGAACTGGGCGACCCGACTGCATTTCAGTACATCAACCAGGTACGCGAACGCGCCTACGAACCTGACCAACCCTACGCTGGTTTAGGCCAAGAAGCCTTTCGGCAAGTATTACAAGATGAAAGAAAATGGGAGCTAGCTGCCGAAGGCTTCCGCCGTTATGACCTCATCCGCTGGGGCATTCTGGTAGAAATCGTACAAAACGCTACCTACTTGTCATTCAACGGGCCAGATAATATTTTACCGATACATGTAAGAGCTCCCATCCCAGAAGAAGAGATTATATTAAACCCGAATCTGCTCGAGTTTGATCCGACGAATAATGGCTATCAATAGCGATCCTTTCTAAATAAATGGTAGCTGGGTGAGTTTTCGCATCTGGCTACTTTTTTCTATTTTCCTGCCTAAAAACGGATGATGTTTCGATTATTACTTCTGGTGCTGTGGAGTTGGGTAGTTTCTGAAACGGCTGCTCAATCGCCCAATGTAGTTTTTATCAACGTGGATGATCTAGGCTACCGTGATTTGGGATACATGGGTAGTAGCTACTACGAAACTCCCAATATTGACCGATTAGCCCAGGAAGGTATGGTATTTACTCAGGCTTACGCCGGAGCAGCTAACTGTGCCCCCAGCCGAGCCTGCCTGCTCTCGGGAATGAATACTCCGCGACACGGAATTTACACAGTGGGTAACTCCGATCGAGGCGATACTCGGACTAGAAAAGTTATTCCCGCGAGTAACCAGACCGTTTTAGCCGACTCTATTTACACCCTAGCGGAACTATTTCGTGGCCAAGGATACGTTACGGGTACCTTCGGAAAGTGGCACCTGGGTGATAATCCCACTACGCAGGGCTTTGATGTGAATGCAGGTGGCAGCCACCGGGGAAACCCTGGTAAGAATGGATACTTTAGTCCCTACAATGTTGATCATCTGCCCGACGGTCCAGAAGGCGAATATCTAACTGATCGGCTCACTTCCGAAGCAATCGGTTTTTTGCAGGCAAACCAAGAAAAACCTTTTTTCCTGTATCTGCCCTATTACACGGTTCATACTCCTATCATTGGAAAGAAAGAGTTGGTCGAGCGGTTTGACAAGAAAGAAACTACTCATGGCCAAGACAATCCGATTTATGCGGCAATGACTGCTTCGCTAGACGAAAATGTAGGTCGACTGCTTACAGAAATTGATCGTTTGCAATTACGGAGTAATACTATTGTTGTGTTTACTTCCGACAACGGAGGAATTCGGGACATATCGTACCAAGATCCGCTACGAGCGGGTAAGGGTTCGTACTACGAAGGTGGTATCCGGGTGCCACTAATCATTCACTGGCCTGAAAAAATTACTCCTCAAACCATATGCACCACTCCTGTCAGTAATCTGGATTTTTACCCAACTTTTCAAAGTATTCTCAATGTTCAGTCTGAAGAGGAGCAGCCACTGGATGGAGTTGATATTACACCGCTGCTGTTAGGAAAAGAGATAACCGAACGGCCACTTTTCTGGCATTTCCCTATTTATTTACAGGCTTATCATCCGACGGAAGACGGGGGTCGTGATCCGCTATTCCGCACCCGTCCCGGTTCAGTAGTCCGGCTCGGTGAATGGAAATTACACCACTACTACGAAGATGATTCGCTAGAACTTTACAATTTGAACAAAGACTTAGGTGAAACTACCAACGTAGCTAATGACTATCCAGATGTCAGGAATAAACTGTACCAGCTATTAACCAACTGGTTCAAAAGCCACCAACTTGATCTATCATTCCCTAAAAACCCAGACTACGACTCTGAGTTTGAGCAACAGCAAAAAACCAAGGTATTACGATAATTACCTACTGAGCACCGAGGTACGTCCCCTGATCGAAGGTGAAAACTGGGGAGGGAGTACGAGCATTCTTTAGTACTTCTTCCATTTCGGCTACTACCTCAGGATGTTCGGAAGCCACATTGTTCTCTTCGCCAATATCCTGGGAAAGATCGTACAGCTCTAGCGGGCTATCTGGATTCTCTAGCACATTGTAGCGAACCGCTTTCCAGTCGCCTTGCCGCACCGCTAGTCGCCCGCCTTTTTCATGGAATTCCCAGTAGAGATAATCATGCTGAGGCTGACTACCTGAGTCTAACAGAGTAGGAACAAAAGAAACACCATCCCCTTCAGGAGATTCCGTGTTGGCTAACTCAGCTAGGGTCGGGTAGACGTCCCAAAATGCCGAAACGTGGTCACTCTCGCTACCCGCTGCAATTTTACCCAGCCAACGGGCAATCATTGGCACTCGGATACCACCTTCGTAAAGATCACGCTTGTAGCCTTTCAGCGGGCCGTTGCTATCAAAATAGTCCGGGTCAGCCCCACCCTCTTGATGGGGGCCATTGTCGGAAGTAAAGATAATCAGTGTATTATCGGCCAAGCCTAATGAATCTACTTTCGCCACAATCTCGCCTACTTGCTGATCAAGCAGTGAAATCATAGCCACAAAAGTCGCGTGGGGTTCTTCCTGAGATTCGTAGGGCCCGGTTCGATAGTTCTCACCTTCATCTACTCCCTCGTAGGGGGTTTCCGGTGGATATTTTCCTTGATATTGCGCCATTATTTCCGGTGGGGCGACTAATTCGGCATGAGGAATTACGCTAGGTACGTAAAGGAAAAAAGGTTCCTCCTGATGGTCTTCAATAAAGCCCAGCACCTCCCGATGAATCAAAGAAGGTGCGTAACTGCCTTTCTGCTTTCCAGCATTTTCTTCCAGCACAATCGAATCCTGATTATGCCAGAGGTGCCTCGGATAGTAATGGTGCCCGTACCGCTGACAATTGTAGCCAAAGAATTCATCGAAGCCCTGCTGATTAGGATCACCTTCTGAACCAGGATAGCCCAGCCCCCACTTGCCAAAGGCTCCGGTAGCGTAACCTGCTTCCCGCAATGATTCCGCTAAAGTCTGTACACTATCGGGCAAGGGGTGCTGCCCTTCGGGCCGAACCTCTTTATTGCCCCGAATGGGAGTATGCCCCGTGTGAAGTCCCGTCATTAACGCTGAACGGGATGGAGCACATACGGTGTTGCCTGAATAGTGCTGAGTGAACCGCATACCTTCCTGGGCTAGTTTATCAATGTTGGGAGTAGAAAACTTAGTTTGTCCGTAGCAGCTCAAATCGCCGTAGCCCAAATCATCGGCTAGAATATAGATGATATTGGGTGGATTAGAAGATTCACTTTCCAGTTCGGTTGCTGTTTCGGGCTGAGGCGAGCAGTTGACAATAAGCAGTGAAAGAAAAAACCAGGTAAACTGATTTTTGACGTATTGATAAGGTAAAATCATTGCTATCACTTATTATTTCGCGCTTCCACTACTTCCAGATATTCTTCTAAAAACCGCTGGTTATTTTCGTCGCTATCTCCGTATTGGTCGCGTAGTTCAGTTAAGCGGGTGTGGAGTTGCTCCTGCACTTCAGCGTACTCAGGATCGTCGTATACATTCTGCATTTCGTTGGGGTCTTTCTCCAGATCGTACATTTCCCACTCATCGATATCGTAGTAAAAGTGCATGAGTTTATAGCGATCGGTAGCCACGCCGTAGTGTCGCTTCACCATGTGTACTGAGGGATATTCGTAGTAGGTATAGTAGACCGCATCGCGCCACTCGTCAGTTTCACCACCTACTAACTTGCGGAAGGATTCACCCTGCATTGGCTCAGGAATATCGATTCCGGCGTAGTCTAAGAACGTAGGGGCAATATCCAGATTCTGTACCAAAGCATCACTTTCCATTCCAGCTTCAATCTCCTTGGGATAACGCACCAGCAGCGGAGTGCGGAACGATTGCTCGTACATAAACCGCTTATCAAACCAACCGTGCTCGCCCAAATAAAAACCTTGATCTGAAGTATAAACCACAATCGTATTATCGGCCAACCCATTTTCATCTAAATAATCTAACACTTCGCCTACTCCATCGTCTACCGATTTAATAGTTCGCAGATAATCCTTAATGTAGCGGTTAAACTTCCAGAGGGCAATCTCTTTCTCTCGATCTTCATCAAATTCTAGTTCCTCTTCGGCGTAGTACGTTTTTAAAAATTCCTGATTTTTAGGTTCGTAGGCAGCGTGCCACTGCTTTCGTTGTTCTTCGCTAAACCGCTCTAGTGTACGAGCAAGTCCAGTACTATCACCACTCGGATCAACTATCAGTTTAAAGTCATGGCCCCAGCGAGCGTGCCCATCTACCTCCATCTCCTGTTCTTTGGCTGCCTTACCTCTTCCTTCATAATCATCAAAGTAGTTCGATGGTGGATCAAAAGTTTTATCATCGTAAAGAGTAAGGTACTTGGGTGCTGGCTTCCAATTACGATGTGGTGCTTTTTGATGGTACATCAGCAGAAAGGGTTTATCCGGATCGCGCTGTTCTTTCAGCCACTTCAGAGTATGCTCCGTTGTGATCTCAGTAACGTAGCCTTCAAATCGCTGGCGTTCACCATTCACTAGAAAGTCGGGATTGTAATAATGCCCCTGTCCCGGTAGCACCATTGAGTGGTCAAACCCCTGCGGTAACCCATCCAGGTGGATTTTACCAATCAGAGCGGTTTGGTAGCCGTTAGCCTGTAGCAGCTTAGGAAAATTATCCTGATCCCAATCGAAAGGCTGAATATTATCTACTTTACCGTTCTTGAAACTATGCTTCCCAGTAAGCACCACCGCCCGGCTGGGCGCACAAATAGAGTTGGTGACCGTAGCCCGGGTAAAAATAGCTCCCTCGTTAGCAATCCGATCAATGTTGGGCGTTTCGTTCAAACCATGTCCGTAGGCACTCACTGCCTGGTAGGCATGATCATCGCTCATAATGAAGATAATATTGGGTGAGCGATCTTCTGACACTTTCTCCGCTGGCTGGTTACAGGCTGAAAAAAGTGAAGCTGTAACGATGAGCAGAATGTAGTAAGGAGATAGATTCATTGTAAAAGGTCGTGACATTTATAGTAAAGCTGGTTGAAGATAGGAGCTTTACTATGAGCTTACAAATTCACCGTGCAAAAACTCTTCCTCTAGTATTTCTTCCATAAAAAAAGCCCTCCGAATGAAGGGCTTTATAACTAATCTGTCGAGGCAGATAATGTCTACTTAACTTTTTCTACGATGGCCTTAAATGCTGTCGGGTGGTTCATGGCTAAATCGGCCAGCACCTTTCGGTTCAGGTCAATTCCAGTAGTTTTTATTGCTCCCATAAATTTAGAGTAGGATATTCCATGCTCGCGGGTTCCGGCATTGATTCGCTGAATCCAGAGGCGGCGAATTTCGCGTTTCTTTTGTCGGCGGTCGCGGTAGGAATAGACCATTCCTTTTTCAACCGCATTCTTAGCAACCGTCCATACATTGCTTCTTCGTCCCCAGTAGCCTTTGGCTTGCTTGAGAACTCTTTTTCGGCGGGCGCGTGACGCCACATTGTTTACTGATCTTGGCATGTTTGTTTTGTTTTTTTGATGTTTGGCGACTTTTCGTACTTACTAGCCAAACCTCGGGTGAAATTAATAAACCAAAAATAAATGTAGCGTTATAGTGTTTTAGTGCTAGAGATTTAAGACTACAAAGAGGCTAATAAACCATAACACATTAACACCAGGCGGCGGTCGCTTTAACACTAAACTTAGATATTGAGCATTTTCTTTACTCGGTCTTTGTCTGACGGATGAACCAGGGTCATCTTGGTAAGATTGCGCTTCTGCTTGGTTTCCTTTTTGGTAAGGATGTGGCTTTTGAAGGCATGCTTACGCTTGATCTTACCCGTCCCGGTCAGCTTAAAACGCTTTTTTGCGCCTGACTTGGTCTTTGCTTTCGGCATCGTTACTGAATTTTAAGTTATGTTAGACATAAGAAATCCTGCTAGTGGGAAAGATAGTTCCCTCACTGGCAGGATCCCTGAAAATTTATGGAATCAAATTTTATTTCTTTACAGCCTTAGGGGCCAACATGAGAAACATTCGCTTACCCATGAGTTTGGGCATCTCTTCTACCTTGGCTTCTTCTTCCAAAGCCTGGGCAAATCGAAGCAACAGCATTTCTCCTCGTTCTTTAAATACAATTGATCTTCCCACGAAGTGTACGTAGGCTTTCACTTTCGCTCCATCTTGCAAGAACCCTTGGGCGTGTTTCAGCTTGAAATTGAAATCGTGGTCATCAGTATTGGGACCAAAACGAATTTCCTTCACCACGGTCTTCTGCGACTTCGCCTTAATCTCTTTCTGCTTCTTCTTCTGTTCGTACTTGAACTTAGAATAATCTATAATCTTACAAACGGGTGGATCAGCCGACGGTGAAATTTCCACCAGATCTAACCCCTGATCCTGCGCCATTTGTAGTGCTTCTTTTACATCGTGGATTTCATTATCGGCGTTTTCGCCAACTACCCGTACATAAGGGGCGCGAATACGCTGATTGACCTTATAAGGTTCTTCCCGCTTAATAGGCCCTCTTCTTCTTTTAAATTTGCTAATAGTTACCTCCCGGTTTAGTGAATATTTTGAACCTGCAAATATCGGTAATTAATCATTCTATCCAATAATTGCCTACTATTTATACCGAAGTATTCAGGAAAAAGTTTTGGTAATTCTGACATATCGTTCTTTCACAAGTAAACACATAGCTTGGGCTGTAGTTGTAAACTTTGACTACGCCAACTCATAATCAGCGATGCTGATGGAACTTACCATCGTATTGCTGATAAACATCAATTACAACCTACAATTGCTCTGAAAAGTAGCTGATAAAATCAGGTAAACTATACGTTCCTACATCACCCTGCCCGTGGCGACGCACGGAAACCGATTGGCTCTCGGCTTCTTTTTCGCCTACAATCAGCATAAACGGGATTTTAGTAACTTCCGCATCCCGTATTTTTCTGCCAATTTTCTCATCCCGATGATCTATCATACCACGAATGTCCTGTTCTTCTAGCATTGCCAATACTTCATCGGCGTAGTCAGCATATTTTTCGGAAATGGGAAGAATGGCAAACTGCTCGGGGGCGAGCCACAATGGTAAGTTTCCACCGGTGTGTTCCAGTAAAATAGCCACAAAGCGTTCCATGGAACCAAACGGAGCCCGATGGATCATGACCGGACGATGTTTCTGGTTATCAGCACCGATGTAGGTCAGTTCAAATCGCTCGGGCAAATTATAATCTACCTGAATGGTTCCTAACTGCCACTGTCGCCCGAGCGCATCGTTTACCATAAAGTCTAGCTTGGGTCCGTAAAAAGCCGCTTCGCCGTATTCAGTAACCGTTTTTAGACCTTTTTCTTCAGCAGCTTCCACAATTGCCTGTTCGGATATTTCCCAGTTTTCGTCAGTACCGATGTATTTTGATCGGTCTTCCTGATCGCGCAGCGAAATTTGAGTAGTAAAGTCCTCAAAACCCATGGAGCCAAAAACGTAAAGCACCAAGTCAATTACTTTCTTAAACTCATCCTTTACCTGATCAGGGCGGCAGAAAATATGAGCATCATCCTGGGTAAAGCCTCGCACCCGGGTGAGTCCGTGCAATTCCCCGCTTTGCTCGTAGCGATAAACGGTCCCGAACTCGGCGTAGCGAATGGGTAATTCTTTATACGAATGCGGTCGGCTCTGATAAATCTCGCAGTGGTGCGGGCAGTTCATCGGTTTCAGTAGAAACTCTTCTCCCTCGTGCGGAGTGCTGATGGGTTGGAACGAATCTTTACCGTACTTCTCATAGTGACCGGAAGTAACATATAAATCTTTGTGCCCAATGTGGGGAGAGATTACGGGCTGGTACCCGGCTTTCTGTTGGGCTTTCTTCAGGAAGTTCTCCAGTCGCTCCCGCATAAGTACGCCCTTGGGCAACCACAGTGGTAATCCTTGACCTACTCTTTCCGAAAAAGTGAAGAGTTCCAGTTCTTTCCCCAGCTTGCGGTGGTCGCGCTTCTTGGCTTCTTCCAGTAACTCTAAGTATTCCTTTAGTTCTTTTTGCTTCGGAAAGGTGATTCCATAGATACGGGTAAGCTGCTTATTCTTCTCGTCGCCCCGCCAGTAGGCTCCCGCCACGTTCATCAGCTTAATCGCCTTAATAAATCCGGTATTAGGAATGTGTGGCCCGCGGCATAAATCCACAAAATTGCCTTGCTGATAAAAAGTGATTTGTCCGTCTTCTAAGCCATCGATCAACTCCAACTTGTATTCGTCACCCTTTTTAGTAAAGTAGTCAATTGCATCGGCTTTGCTGACATCGCTGCGCTCATACGTATTTTTCTGCCGAGCCAGTTCCTGCATTTTAGCCTCAACCTTAGGCAAATCATCTTCACCTAGCGAACGGTCGCCCAAGTCTACATCGTAGTAAAAACCATTGGCAATGGGGGGACCAATACCAAACTTTACATTGGGGTACAATTCTTCTAAAGCTTCTGCTAACAAATGAGCCGAAGAGTGCCAGAAGGCTGACTTTCCTTCCAGATCGTTCCAGGTGAGCAACTGCAAATCAGAATCTTGTGTAATACTTCGGGTAGCATCCCAAACTTCGCCGTCTACTTTAGCGGCTAGCACATTACGGGCTAAACCTTCGCTAATGCTTTGGGCAACTTCTAATCCAGTTACTCCGGCGGGGTAGGCTCGCTGGCTTCCGTCAGGTAGAGTAATTTGTATTTCTTCGGTCATTATTACGGGTTAGGTTCGTCAGGGGTGATCGATTGAATTGACGGCACCCCCTGTTTCATTCGCTGAAATTCTTCTTCCTGCTTTTTACGGTACAAATATGCAACTTTTCCTCGTAGATCATCAAGCTCTTGAGTGGCTATCTGATGAATACTGTACTGCTGCATAGAATCCAGTTCCAGAATGGCTTCGTACTGCTCAATGGCTCGCGAATAGTTATAGCGCTTATTCTGCACCCGGGCCAACGTTAGCATCGCCTGCTTGTCATCTGACTGAATAGCCAATAGCTGACGAGAATAATGAGCGGCAGAATCGTAACGACGGTCTTTATAGTATAGATTCTGCAACTCGCGTAATACTAATACTACTGGAGTGCGAGTCTGTGTTTTGATTTGATACAAAATTACTCGGGCACTATCTTCGTAACCGGTTTTTCGTAAAATTCGGGCTTGTTGCAGTAGCAATCGGCTATCAGTAGCATTTTTAGGCTGCTCAAGAATCTTTTCCATATACGATTTAGCCCGCTTATAGTCGCCGGTGTTCATGTAAAAATCCACCAATACTCCGTACACGGCTACGGCCTCAGCTCCTAGCTCCAGGCTTTTAAGCAAGTTTTGCTCCGCAGCCAGCGTATCTCCTAGCATGACTAATGCTTTTCCTTTCCGAAAATAGTTTTGCGGGTTTTTAGGGGCGTACCTCAGGGCACTATCGCTGTAGTGCAGTGCCTCTTCAAAATAGTTACTGTTGATATTAGCTTCAGCGAGAATATCGTAGATATCGATCCGTTCGCCTCCTTTGCTACGCGCTAATTGAGCTGCTCGCACCGCTTCCCGGTTTTGCCCTTTCAGCAGCAACGCCCGCGCACTAGCAAGATGATAAGCTGGTTCATCGCCATTTATCTCCAGAGCTTTTCGGATACTGGCCAGAGCATTATTAGCTTTGTTCTGCTGGAGCAGTAGTTCGGCTCGATGATAGTAGGCATCGGCATTCTCCGGTTCATCCTGAATAATTTCGTCTACCGAAGCCAAAGCATACGAATAGTATTCTTCGTCGAAGGTGGGTACTTCCGGAATGTCATAAGCCTCCTGCGAAGTACAAGCTACCGAAATAATTTGAATAGCGGCTAAATACGCAATTGTGGCTCTCAATGAAGTTCTCATTTGTGGTCGACTATGGTGCTATAGTGCGAAGTGTTATAGTGTTATCGTTTTAGGTTCAGAATGAACTCGGTACCAAAAAACTTCACGCTCATTACCATAGCACACTAACACCATAATACTTTAACACTACTTTAGAACGCAATTTTCTGAAAAATTATTGACAAATTAAGAGTAAAAACTCTCTACATCTTTCATCTGATTGGTTCCTTGAGCATATTGAGCAAAATTGAAGCCAGGCTGCAAACTATATGCCCCTACTTCTCCTTGTTTGCTGACGGCCAAAAACCCAATCTGAATGTCTTTGGCATTTTTTTGTTTGGCAATTCGGCGCACCGCTTTTTCGCAGGCTTGCTGAGGTGAGTTACCTTGCCGCATCAGTTCTACGATCAGATGCGCTCCACATACTTTTATAACGGCTTCGCCCATACCGGTGGCGGTAGCAGCTCCTACTTCATTATCGACGAATAAGCCCGCCCCAATAATGGGTGAATCTCCTACCCGACCGTGCATCTTGTAGGCTAAGCCACTGGTCGTACAGGCTCCCGATAGGTTTCCGTCGGCATCTAGGGCAACCATACCGATAGTATCGTGGTTCTCTACGTTGATAATGGGTTTGTATTCGGCTTCCTTTAGCCATTCTTGCCAGGCTTTCTCGGCCCGTTCGGTGAGCAAGTTCTCCTGTTCAAATCCTTGATCCATCGCAAATTGTAAGGCTCCTTCGCCTACCAGCATCACGTGAGGGGTTTCTTCCATTACCTGCCGAGCCACCGAAATTGGGTGCTTAATTCCTTCTAAACACGCTACGGCACCGCACTCGCCGTTTTCATCCATAATGCAGGCATCTAGGGTCACTCGACCGTCCCGATCGGGTAAACCGCCGTAGCCTACACTTAAATTATCTTCGGCCTCAGTGATCCGCACCCCGGCTTCCACTGCATCTAGGGCGGTTCCTCCTTGATTCAGAATTTTCCAGGCCGCCGCATTGGCATTAATACCGTGCTCCCAGGTAGAAACTACCACTGGTTTGGCAGTTGGTTTTGCCAATGCCTGAGAGGGACTAGCGGTAGCCGTTGCTGCGGCAGTGGCTGCTACTCCCGCACTTACTTTTTTAAGGAAATTTCTTCGTCGGATCATGATGTGTAGTTACTTATTATGGCAATAAAGTAACGAACTTGCTCGATAACCTACAAGGGGGCACTGTTTTTACTAAAAAGGTGTTGCCGACTCAAAGCCTGATACCAATTGCATGAAATCTCGTTTTTTCGCCATTCTTATCTTCCTTTTTTCCAGCATTTTATGCACCAATGAGGTAACTGCCCAGCGGGGTGCTAGCCAAAGAAAAAAACAGCAAGAGCCACCCCGCCGGAATACCACTTCCTATACATCTAAGTCTAAAAAAGCTATTGAGTACTACGAGGATGCTTTTTCTTTCTTCTTACGACGGCAATACGGTCAGGCTCTAGAATTATTAGACTATTGCCTGAAAAAAGACCCCGCTTTTTCTGAAGCTCATTTACAAGCTGCCAAAATCTACGAAGTACTACTGGATGCCGCTCGAGCCGAATATCACTATAAAAAAGTAGCGAAACAGCAGCCAGGAAACGCGAAATTCGTGGAAGCCCCCTACCAATTAGCCAAAATGTATTTTCAGCAAGGAAAATATGCCGATGCCCGCTCACTCGCTACCTCCGCAATAGAAACTCCCAAAGTAGCGCAAGTAATTAGGGATGAAGCGCAGATGCTGCTAGCAAACATTAATTTTACCGAAGAAGCTATTCAGCAACCGGTAGATTTTCAGCCCCGACGAGTGGAAGGACAACTTCATCAGTTTCCGCTCCAGTATTTTCCGGTACTTACGGTAGATCAGCAAACGATGATCTTCACCGGAAGGCGCGGAGTTAGCCCGCGTTACGATGAAGATATCTACGTAAGTCATAAAAACGCCCAGGGTGAGTGGCAAGCTCCTGAACTCCTTTCCGAGAATATTACCACCATGCATAATGAAGGCACCTGTGCTATTTCAGCCGACGGACGCACGCTGATCTTCACGGCTTGCGAAGGCCGAAAGGGCTACGGTAGCTGCGATTTGTTTGTGAGCTACCGAACAGGCGATACCTGGTCGGTTCCGAAGAACTTAGGGGCGGAAGTAAACTCATCGTCCTGGGAGTCACAGCCCACATTATCAGCCGACGGCAACACGCTATACTTTGTTTCCGACCGATCGGGCGGACTAGGAAAACGGGATATTTATCTGACCCGGCGCAATTCGCAGGGCGAGTGGAGCAATGCCCAGAATGCTGGAAAAACAATTAATACTCCTCGGGATGAAGTATCACCCTTCATCCATGTGAACGGGCAAACTCTGTATTTTGCTTCCAATGGCCGGCCGGGCTTTGGTGGGTTTGATTTGTACGTAACCGAGCAAACCGAAAAACAGTGGAGTGAGCCTAAAAACTTGGGTTATCCAATCAATACCTACGAAGATCAGGCTTCCCTATTTATCACTGCCGACGGACAAGATGCTTACTACTCCAACGAAGAGCAGCGACAAGGACAGTACATCCGCAGCGAAATCTACACCTTTGCTATTCCCGCCCAGATTCAGGTGCAAAATCGCAGCAATTACGTATTCGGAAAGGTCTACCACGCATTGACAAAGGAACCGCTGGAAGCTACCATTGAGTTAGTGGATTTACGCCAGCAACAACCCATCTCTGCCGTAACTTCTGACCCAGCAAACGGGGAGTATTTAATGGTACTTACCGAAGGCTCAGAATATGCTTTGTACGTCAACAAAGACAATTTCCTTTTCAGAAGCCTTACCTTTAACTACTTAGCACCATCTGAGGCTTATATTCAGCAACCCATTGAAATCGATGTTTACTTAGACCCGGTAGAAAAAGGACGGGAAACAGTGCTGAATAACGTTTTTTTTGATACCGATAAATACGTTATCCAAGAGAAGTCTAAGCCCGAGCTCGATAAAATCGCGTCCTTTCTGCAAGAGAACCCAACTATTTCCGTTTCTATTAATGGGCACACTGATAACGTAGGCTCCGATTCGTATAACAAAACGCTCTCTACACAACGAGCCAAAGCTGTTTATGATTATTTACTTCAGGCTGGAGTGCCTGCCGAACGACTAGCGTACCAAGGCTACGGTGCCGAAAAACCTATCGCTGATAACAATACCGCCGAAGGCCGTCAAAAAAATCGGCGGATCGCGTTTGAAATCTTATAGGAATCCTGTACCTTTTCCGGTAGAATGCATAGGTTGTGGCATAGTATTTTGTCGCTAATTTTTAACTGATACTATTACATTGTGAAGCCATTGTTTAAGGTGCAAGACTATAATCTTGCGGAGTGGATACCCTTCTTACGCTTAGTGTCAGTGCCTTTCGTCTTGGTGTTAATTGGCCTGGAAATCAGGCTTTTGGTCGCTTTCATCTACTTTGTTAGTTTTTGTACTGATGCATTGGATGGTTTTGTAGCGCGCACCTTCCGTATGGAAACCGATCGGCGAGGCCGACTAGATTCTATTGCTGATGAGTTCTTGTTAGCAGCGGGGGTTATCGGACTTTACATTTTTGAACCAGTCTTTTTCGCCGAGAATTCTTCCTGGATTTTTACAGTCATTGGGCTGTATATTTTTCAATTGCTATTTGCCCTTATTCGCTACGGCACTTATTCCAGCTTTCATACCATCTCCGCCCGAGCAGCTACGGTAGTGCAGGCCGTTTTTTTCATGAGTATGTTTTTCTTTGGACCCCAACCTTGGCTATTTACCGCGATGATTGGTCTATCATTACTAGATTCTCTGGAAGAAGTGGCATTAATTGCACGTTTACCCCAGTGGCAAGCGCACGTAAACGGTATTTTCTGGCTCAGGAAAGCCCAACGAGCCGGCAATCAAGAGGAGATTCATCACTGAAGGAGATGTGAGATGTGAGATGTGAGATGTGAGATGTGAGATGTGAAAAATAACACGGTAACACCTGAACACTCTAGCAACACCCAACGACTGTCAACCGTGGGCTATGGACTAAAAAACTACCACTCAATCCGCTTACCGTCGCGGAAGAAACCACCAGTTGGCCCGTCCTTAGGAAGGGTTGCGGCCCAGACAATGCCCTCCGCTCCCTCGGCCACACTACGCGGTGCTTCTTTTCCACCCATATCGGTACGAACCCAACCTGGACCTACTGAATTCACCAAAATACCAGTTCCTTTTAGGTCGGCAGCAAGTTTGATGGTGAGCACATTTAGCGATGCTTTAGAAATGCTGTAAGCCGGAGTGCCTCCGCTCATACCATTTAGTGCTCCCGCTCCGCTAGAAACATTGACAATTCGTCCGTAGCTATGCTCGCGCATCATCGGAATAAAGGCTTGGCTCACTCGCCAAGGCCCCAGCAGATTAGCATCAAAAGCTTCTTGAGCAATTTTCAAATCTGCTTGCTCGGCGTTCTGCCAAGAGTCGTAGTGAATACCCGCATTATTAATCAGCATATCCAGTCGTCCGTACTGCTCTTCCACGTAGCTTCGTATCTTGGCTATACTAGCGTCGTTGGTCACATCTAGCGGATGATAGGATATTTGGTCACTACCTAGCTCTGCCACTGCCTTCTTTCCTTTTTCTTCATTCCGGCTAGTTAAAATTACTTGGTGTCCTGCCTCGGCTAACTGCCGACAAACTTCTTGGCCAATTCCTCGGTTGGCTCCGGTTACTAGTGCAATCATCAATTATAGGTGTTCAGGTGTTCAGGTGTTCAGGTGTTCAGGTGTTCAGGTGTTCAGGTGTTCAAAGTTATCCACGAACACCTAAATACACAAGAACACATCGCTATACTACTGCATTTTTGATTTTTTCTACGGCAGTTACTACTGTTTCTGAAAACTATCCACTGTAGACCCCTTTCTGTTTTTAGTTAAATAGATAAGTGATTCAGGAGGCGGATAACTTTGAGAAAAATTGTAGTATTGAACCAGTCTACCAGCTCAATACTTAAGCAATGGAAGAGACCTTCTTGGTATCTACTGACCGTAATAAACTGGATATAGATATGATTCATGCCTACCTGAGCAGTCAGGCGTATTGGTCTAAAGGCAGAAGCCGTTCGGTAGTAGAAAAATCCATTGCAAATTCATTGTGCTTTGGAGTGTACCACCCGAGCGGTAAACAGGTAGGGTTTGCCCGCGTAGTGACTGACTACGCGGTGTTTGCTTGGCTCATGGATGTTTTTATTGTAGAGGATTACCGAGGCCGAGGGTTGAGTAAACAAATGCTTAGGAGTATCATGAACCATGCTGATTTACAGAATCTACAGCGCTGGGGGCTACTCACTGCCGATGCTCACGCACTTTATCAGCAGTACGGATTTTCATCAGTTGATTCACCCGAATGGTTTATGGAGTTAGTGAAGTCTCCTTCGTAACGAATTGCGAAACACTATTCTGGCAGATTTCTATCGGGATAAATCCAGGTAGCATGGCGGAAGGGCTGCCAAGATACATCGGCCAAATCTACCGAACTGTCTACTAAAGGAGCCCGTTTGTGGCCGTTGAGACTTACTTTACCGTGAGCGTAGATCGCCACATCGGCGTAGCCCTTTTCTTGGTACGTTTTCTCCAAATACTGGCTAAACTGCCAGATCATATCCGGGTGGGTCGCCAACTTGCGGGATTGTTTGGAAGTAAGATGATCGCGAGGTTCCTCCCACCAAATTTCCCCAGTTGCTTTATCCTCTACCATAAACCGAACTGAACCAGCCTTAGTACGCAGCATCATGCGCCACGATAACCGGTGCCCTTCTTCCGTCCAGAATACATTTCCTTCGTACAAATAATGCCGTAGTGGTAGATACACCTGCCAAGCAAAGTATATAATTCCCAGAGCCATTATCCAAGTTGGTAAGCTATAATTAGTTTGAGTCACTACTTCAGAAGTAACCGATGGTTTACGCTTAAAAAACACTTGGCGAACCTGTGTGGGCGGGAAGAAAAATACGCAAAGCGCGATAGCGAGATAAGGAAAAATACCAATATGAAAAACGGCTGAGTTAAATCCGTGAAAGAACACGCCTATTGCAAATGCCCACGGACGAGTCTTGCGCCACAACAAGGCTGGAATGATTAAGCCATCAAACGCAATACCACCGTACACCACCATTGTTTGTAACCACTCTTGCTGTAGCAACGGCCCAATGAGCCAGAAGTCAGCCTTGCCGCCAAACCATAAGCCAACAGGAATACCCGCCAGCCAATCTGGATATATTTTAGCTAGCGAAGCAAATGTGTACACAATAAACAGTTGCACCACAAAAACCACCGTACACCAACGTGGGCATGTAAGCGACTTTGCTACCCTGTTTTGCTGCACATCGAGTGAGTAGTAGCGATGAGCCGGCATCAACGCCATAACCCAGCATAGTAGCATCAGTAAGTAATAGTGATTATTATAGCTGGTTTTCTGCAAAAGATAGCTCGCCGACCATAGTACCGCATAGGTTAGCATCGCCAACCGATAGCGATAGCCCAACATCACCATTACTCCGGCTACTCCCATTAGTCCGTAGACTGCGTACATCGTTTCACCCAATAGTATTTGCAGAAAATCGAGGCCAATGAAGTTAAAGGTGAAAGCTGGCTCAACGTATGTTCGACCCACCCAGCCGGTTAGAATGGCTCCAAAGCCCTCGGCAGCAATCAGAAAGCCGAAGGCTACTCGAAATAAAATTAACGAACTATTATCTATGGGGGTGGTCAGCCAGTTAGATAAGTTTACCACTCGATCACTGGAGGGTGGAGTATGGGTTAGGGTATCCATAGCAGTGAAGTTACTAGAACTTTTGGGCAAATCTGTCGCAAGTAAGCTATCGTTGAGTTTGGCAAAGAAAAAGTACTACTTATCATATTTATTTGTTGCTGTAACCCTCGCTTATTATGACGCATCAGGATTTCAAGAAGTATTCAGTTAGACAGCAAATTTATACAATTCATCAGTACGCTCATTTTTTAACGCTTACTACTATCGGAGATTGTATTACTCGCTTATACGCACTAGATGATTTCTATGTGGAGTACAGGTACAATATCACTACGCTGCAAGTAAGCGTAGATGCCTTTAAGGACACTGACCGGCTTTCTTCATTTCTGAGCGAAGTAGATCTGTCTGTTTTTTCCTGAACTGGTTACAGGGCAGCTGGTAAGTAGCCTTTTTGCATCAACAGTGGCCTTAACTTCCGCCGGAAGTTCAACTGTTGGCCAGAGTTAGGAAACTCAATCATTTCGTTGTGAATTACCCGGAACCCGCTCTTTCTTAGCGGTTCGGCTACTCCCCGAAAAATCACGGCTGAGATTAAGACGATAGGTACATTGGGACTAGCTACCAATAGAATTTTCTGAATAAGTTCAGGCACATTCTCGCGATACACATTGGTGCGAGCGGTAGCAGTAGTATTAGGCAATGGCGAATCGTGACCATGCATGAGGAAAAAACCTTCTTCCTGAAAGCGTTCCAGAAAATAGCTTTTCTCGGCTCGTAGTTGCCTTACGGTTTCAAAGGCTGCTACCTCTTCGGCAAATAGCACCTTCATCATTTCCAAAAATAAGCTATCGCCCCGGCGTACCTTTTCGAAATAAAAGTAACGATTTCGCTCTTCCGGTGGCGGTGCCTCGGTAACGAACAGTAATTTAACCTTGCTAGGACGATATTTCTCTCGAGCTTCAATAAACTTAGTCATTTGTCGCTAACTTCTATTCATTGCACATTGTTAACTGTTCATTGCTAATTGTTTAAGCTGAACCATTTTTCCCAGATTGCAGTATACTTAGCAAATCTTATGTTATGAAGAAGAGAGTGGTAGTCGGCATGTCGGGGGGAGTAGACTCCAGTGTAGCAGCACATTTACTAGTAGAACAAGGCTACGAGGTGATTGGTCTGTTCATGAAAAACTGGCACGACGACAGCGTAGTCATCAGTCGGGAATGCCCTTGGGTGGAAGACAGTCAGGATGCCTTGATCGTTGCCCAGAAGTTAGGCGTACCGTTCCAGACGATTGACCTAAGCGCAGCATATAAAGAGCGGATTGTAGACTATATGTTCCACGAATACGAGCAGGGTAGAACCCCCAACCCCGATGTGCTATGTAACCGCGAGATTAAGTTTGATATTTTTCTTAAAACGGCTCTACGATTGGGAGCAGACTTCGTGGCGACGGGTCACTATTGCCGTAAAGCCGAAAGTACTAACGCAGAAGGCAGCGAAACTTACCACCTACTAGCGGGAAAAGACCATAACAAAGATCAAAGCTACTTTCTCTGTCAGCTCAATCAGGAGCAGTTAAGTAAAGCATTGTTTCCGATCGGGGAAATGGAAAAATCGGAAGTGCGCCAACTGGCTCGTGAGCTGGATCTAGTAACAGCAGAAAAGAAAGACTCTCAGGGATTATGTTTTATAGGTAAAGTGCGCCTACCGGAGTTTTTACAGCAAAAACTGCTTCCCAAGAAGGGAAGAATTATAGAAATACCGAAAGATGCTTCGGTCTTCGAACGCCAACTAGTCACCACTTCCGGCGAAGAAACTGCTGCCAATAGTTTAACTGAATTGGCTGCGCCTTATGCATACCAACCTGATTTGGGCAAAGTGGTGGGCGAACACCAGGGTGCTCATTATTTTACTATTGGTCAGCGAAAAGGGTTAAACGTAGGCGGTAGTCCCGAGCCCCTGTTTGTATTAGCCACCGACACTACCGAAAACATAGTATACGTCGGACAAAGTGACCAACACTCCGGCTTATACCGCCCGGCGTTATTTGTAACCAAAGAGGAAACTCATTGGCTGCGAGAAGATTTACGGCTGGAAGATGGCGAAGAAGCTCGTTATCAGGCACGTATTCGCTACCGCCAAAACCTGGAAGAAGCTACGCTGTACCAAACCGCCGAGGGGCTCTACATCGTCTTTGATCGTCCCCAGAAAAGCATTGCTGCCGGACAGTTCGTTGCTTGGTACAGCGGAGAAGAACTTATTGGTTCAGGGGTCATTAACTAGGGCGTGTTGACTCAACTCCTCAACCGCCTGATCTATCCATAATTTTCTTTGCCATTGGGTGTAATCGAACGGTTCTCGCATAATTAAGCTGATAAAGCGCTCAGCCCGAACTTCCCCTAAGCTCGCTACTAAAACTTCTAGCCCTTGCAATTTTATCTCGGTATCAGTCATTTCCTATCTAAGGTTTTAATTACGTCTATCGGATTAATTGCCTCACAATATTCTCATTTCTAGATTAGTAAAACTAAAACAGCTATGAATTAAAACGTACCCAATTCTTCAATTTTGTATCCATCAGGATAAGTAGGTCGATTTCGCTCACTTCCCAAAACTGGCTTGCTACGCTCAGGCCAGTAGCGCATAAGTTTGGCGCGTAGCTTCAATCCACCTGTGGTAACTTTTCTCATCAATACTGAAGGGTGCGGAAAACCGAATGCATTGAGCAAATTTTCGTCCATCATGGCGTAAAGCAATGGGCGACCGAGAGGCCACAGTTGCTTAGGTAGGTAGAAACTTAGAAATAAATCGCAGGTGGCCTCTCCTACCGCACGGTTCGATGGTGCGTACTTGAAATATTTGCGCTCGTAGTCAATATTGAACTGTTCCAATTCGTGATAGTTATCAGGAATATCCTTAATGTTCATTCGCTTTCCCACTTCCCGATAAAAATAGAAAGTAGCTAACTCTTCTTTTTGGGTCGGTTTACGCCAGCCGTAGCGTTTTAACCAACGATTAGGTTCGTAAATGAACGTAGTTAGCACGTATAGCATATCTTCGTTGGTAATTGAAAAGCGTCCGTGCATCTGGTTCATGCGGCGCAACGCTTTTCTCCCTCGCTCGCTATCGTAGCCGTGCTCGGCCAGCGTATACATAATGATTTCGGTATCGTCGTAGCGTTTTTGGGGTCGCTTGGTTAGCTCTCCAGTTTGGGCGAGTAGCTTGGAGATAGAGGGAACGGCGTAAGTACGAAACAGCGCAAATTCTAACGCCCGCTCAAGATCCCACGGGAATACGTGGCAAGTCAGCAGATACGCAATTTCCTGATGATCGCGCCAAGCATCTAACTGGCTAATCCGCTGAGTAATATGTTTTCGGGATCTTCTCAAAGGCTGGATTCTCTTATTTCCTCAATCTCAAAATCATCTGAAGTACCGTATTTGATTAGATCGCTTAGCTCGTAAGTATCTAGCGAAAGTAAATCTTTCACCCGGTAATTTTTGTCCTCCAACCTTTCCAACACCTCAAAGCGAGATTCTTCCCCGTAGTTATAGAGGTAATACTTCTTCCCTATCCGAAGATTATCTAGCGACATGGTCATAGTTGCTAATTGTTTAATTATTGTTAATGGTGTTTGGAATTGGGTGTTAGGTTTTGGAAACGCCTATAATTACCTCTACCTATGTTTATGCTTTCCAATTCCTAAAACCTGTCACCTAATCCCCAGATTTAAATTGACGAAAAATATCGGTATTGGTTTGACTATCCGAAACAATTTCTAGCAACTTGGCGTGCTGGCGGTGATCGGTAAAAAAACCAGGTAGTAATTGTTCTAGTTCGAGATGCGCTTCATTCTGATTTATATCCAATCGATGGTATTCTAAACCAAAATCACTTGCCGTATTTTTTGCTTCCAATTTTTGTTGAGTTACAAAATACTCTTCCAGTTCAGGCTGACGGCTTGGCCCATCAATCATCCGGAAGATTCCACCACCGTGATTGTTTAAAACAATTATTCTAAGGTTAGGAACTAGATAGTTATGCCAGAAAGCATTGCGGTCGTAGAAAAATGCCAGATCGCCCGTAATCAGAATATGCAGTCGATTGGGAGAAGCTAAGGCAGCACCTACGGCAGTGCTGCTGCTTCCATCAATGCCACTGGTACCCCGATTGGCGATTACTTCTACATCAGTATAGTCATTCGGTAAACTAATCAGATTAGCATAACGAACTGCCATGCTATTCGCCAAATGTAAGCTACTTGGCTGAGGAAGGTTCTTTAGCACCGTCACCACGGCATAAAACTCACTCGCCTTCGTCTCATCAGATTCAAAAAACGTAGTAACCTTCTGAGTAGCCTGTTCTTCCTGCTCTTGCCAGGCTTGATAGTAATCGCTCGGGGATTTTCCCAACCAATCTTTCGCTATCTGAAAAAAAGTAGTCGAGCGGGTATAAATGACTTTGGTTAGAGACTGAAAAGTATCAGCCGTTACCCCGCTCGGCTGAATGTGCCAATGAGCTTGTGGGCGATGTTTCCGTAAGAAGAGTTTTAAATTTTTGGAAATAACCGAAAGCCCAAAAGTAAGTAGCAAGTCGGGTTGTAGCGACCCTGATGCGTTTTTCCCGAGAAAAACATCAGGATGCCTAACAGTAGAGTCCGCCAAATGAAAATTTGAGATTATATCCGCTACCACCGGAACCTGCTGATATTCACTATACTCCGCTATTTGCCGACACACATTCTGATCTAGATTGCCCTGCCCAACCACGATTAGCTTACGCTCATACTGCTGCCACTCGGCTTGCAACTGCTGTTGTAATGCTAAGGACAACTGCATGTCTCCTTCATGATACTGAATTACTTTTACCGAATCATCAAAAGAAATTTCTTTGCCTTCTTCTGGGTAGAACGGCTCACGAATGGGAATATTTACGTGAACTGGTCCTGGCGGATATCTTTGGGTTTGATTTATCGCTTCTGAAACCTGACGATGGGCGTACCACTGGTCGGCTTCGGCCTGACCGACAGGTAATTCATAACTTGCCTTTACGTGCTTACCATAAATGTTGCGCTGCCGAATAGTTTGCCCATCCAGTTGGTCGATCCACTCGGGTGGACGGTCAGCTGTCAGGATGAGTAAAGGAATTTGCTGGAAGTAGGCTTCGGCTACGGCGGGAGCGTAATTATACGCGGCACTCCCCGAAGTACAAATCAAGGCTACCGGATTATGAGTTTGCCGAGCCATGCCTAACCCAATAAACGCTGCCGACCGTTCATCACTCACGGTGTAGGTTTCAATAGTTGGATGACGGACAAAAGCAATTGTCAGCGGAGCATTACGGGATCCAGGAGAAATAATCGCTTGGCGAACTCCAAGTTCGGCGCAGATTTGCGCGGTAGCGATGACAGAAGATAGAATCAAGCTTTTTCAAACAAACTTATTCTCTTTGGGAAAGTTTTCCAACCCTGCTTTTAGCTTAACTTCTTTATGAAGAATACCCATCGCGCAATGTTCGGCGCATCAACTTATTAGAGGCTGTTCTCGGCAAGCTGTCTTTCTGAACTACGTCAGCAATGCGGAACAACGGATTCAACTGCTGGGAAAGCAGTTTTTGAAGTTCTTTTTTCAGGGGTTCTTTCTCTACCGTTCGATCCGTCAGATAAAAAACCACCAATTGTTCTGGACCACCCTCGGGTGGAGAAATGGCTACTGCCGCCGATTCTGTAATTACCCCGTGTTGGTTAAGTACTTTCTCAATTTCTACAGCACTCACTTTTATTCCTCCCAGATTCATCACATCATCGGCTCGACCTTGACTGCGGTAAAATACGGTCTGATTGAGTTCACCTAAAACCTGGTAATTGTCGCCGTGCTTGCGGAGCGGACGACCATCTTCCAACGTAGGGCTACCCGCGTAGTAAGCTTCATGATGATCGCGGTTTAGCAACTTTTGTGATAATCCGATAGCGGGAGGCACGATGAATACTTCCCCAGCTTGAGATGGATCAAGTTCCCCTGTTTCATGATTTCTGAACCGAATTTCTAACCCTAAAGCGGGAGTGGTGAAGGTAGCCGGAATAGCGGGTTGCACCACCGTTCCGGTGAGGTAACCACCGCCAATCTCGGTTCCACCACAGTACTCGATGATCGGGGCTTTAAAGTTATTCAGCCACATCAGGTACAGATAATCCTCGGCATTAGAGGGCTCTCCGGTAGAGCTGAACACCCGTACTGACCACCGATAATCTTCCATAGCTTTACTAGCCCGCCAAACCTTCACCAGTGAAGGAATCGTGCCCAGAATACTGATCTTAGTTTCTTCTACAAATTTTCCAAATGCTGCCGAAGCCGCTGAACCTGTAAATAGCGCGATGGTTGCCTGATTCATTAGCGTAGCGTAAATCAGCCAGGGCCCCATCATCCAGCCCATGCTCGTTGTCCAAGTCACTACATCATTCGGGTGAATATCGTGGTGAAAGTGTCCGTCCATCGCACACTTAATCGGAGTCAGTTGGTTCCAGGGAATGGCTTTAGGTTCGGAAGTAGTGCCTGATGAGAATAGTATACTGATTGTATCATCCGGCTGACCGATATGGGTTTCAGCCGTGGTTTCCCCTAAAAAATCATCCCAGATAATATCGTCTGATCTTAATTGCGTATCCGGTTGGTTTTGTACAACGACAGCTAACGGAGTATTAGCTTCTTTTACTCGTGAATAGACATTGAGCAATTTTTGATTATAAGCGTAAGCATCTACCGTGATAACCGCTTTTGCCTTGGCGATCTTCAGTCGGCTACTTAACTCTTGGGACGAAAAGCTATCGGCAATCAGTACTGCTGCCATTCCCGCTTTTATAATTCCTAAGTAAGCGGCTACGGCTTCTTTTCCGAGTGGCATATACAAGGCTACTGCATCGCCGGGCTTAAAATTTAAATTCTTTAAACCGGAAGCTACCCGGTTTACGAGTTCTTCTAACTGCCCGTAGGATAGTGTTTCAGTCTGCCCGGACTCATCCGCTAGGGTTAACGCGGGTTTATCAGCCGGAGCCTGGAAGCAGCTTTCCGCAATATTCAGTTGCGCTCCCCTGAGCCAATTCACCTGTTCGTTTCCCTGGCTATCGTCCAGTATCTGCTGATAAGGTTTATCCAGTTGAATATTCAACCGTCTAACTACCGCCTCCCAAAACACAGCTCGATTTTGTATTGACCATTGGTATAAATCGGCGTATGATTCTACCTCGACTTGCGCCATTAGCTCAGAGATGTTAGCACTTTGAACGGTAGATTCATCCGGGTGCCAGGCTACTTTGAGTGGTTCGTTCTCGTAGATATTCTGATAAGTCTTCCAGGTCTGCTCAAAGCTAAGTTTACCTCGAGCATTACTAGCTACGGACTGCCATTGCTGGATCTTTTGGGCTAAATTGTTAGTTTCTGCTTCCATACTTTTAGGAAAATACGATCTTTTCGCTTACTTAGAACGAACTTATTACCAGGATGATTGGGATAACGATAGATGACCAGTATAATAATCGATTGCTACCCGAACAATACACACGTAAAACTAATAAATACTTATGCCGGTATCTCAGTTACTATCGCTTTGTTTTCTGATTTTATTAATAGGTATTGTTGCTTGCCAGCCGGAGAAGAAACGGATTGTGTTCTTTGGCGATTCTATTACTCAAGCGGGTAACGAACCCGGTGGCTACATTGACCTGCTGCGCCAACAGATGGACACGTCTCGCTACGAACTTATTGGGGCGGGTATCAGTGGTAATAAAGTTCCTGACCTTCAAGGGCGCGTGCAGGAGGATGTGCTGAGTCATAAGCCGGATGTAGTCTTGATCTACATCGGTATTAATGATGTGTGGCACTTCTACAAGTTTGAGGGGACTACTGGAACGGAAAAATCGGTGTACGAAGCCGGGCTGAAAGATTTGATTCAAACCATTACTGCTACGGGTAGCGAAGTAATTTTAGCCACTCCTACCGTGATTGGCGAAGACCCCGATAGCCAAGATGAAACCAACCAGCGATTGGTAGAGTATGCCGAAGTAGTACGGCAGGTGGCTAATGAAACAAATACTCCGCTGTGCGATCTTCGAACGAATATTAGCGAGTACCTCCGGGCAAATAATCTATCCAAGCAATACGAGGGAATACTGACAGGCGATGGCGTACACATGAACCGGAAAGGCAACCAGTTTCTGGCTGACCAGTTTAAATCTTGTATTCTATAGACAGGCTTTATTAGGTCGGTAAGGGTGCTACTTTTTTATATTTCTTCCTCTTCCTGAAATACAACCGAGCCCCGATTGTAAATAGCTTGCATAATCAGCCCAAACAGCACTCCAAACACAATAATGATAATATTGATTAAACCTTCGGCGCTGAACGACATCCGGATAAGTACAGTAGATAAGATAAATCCGGTATTTCTGATGAGTTGGTTATAATCTTTAATATGCTTAAAGGAAACAATTAATACTAGTACGTCGATCAGGATGAGCAGTATGAAAAACTCATGATAAAATATCCAATTGACATCAGTTACTTCACTAATCTGCTCAGTTAGGTACCAGTACGTTTCTAGCAACCACTTTACAAAGCTAAATATTGTAAGTCCGACAAAGGCAGCGAACAACAACACACTAACTCGCCGTTTAAACCTTAGGAATGGCACGATGCGCTCAGAGAAACCTATTTTGGGGCTTGATTTTGCCTGCCGATTAAATTGCTGGATAATTAGAAATAATGCAATTAGACCGACAAAATCTGCTAACAACTGAATGTTATAATCGTATGCAAACCAGTCAAGCGATAAGGTAGCATTAGAGACATCCTTAAAAATACGTCGCACTACAATTAGTGAAATAATCTCGTACTGCTTACTCACAAAGGTGGTGAACGAGGAAGGCAGGTAGTAGATTAGTAAGTAGACCTCAAATACTAAAATAAAGGTAAAGGGAGTATATAGTGTGGCAATAGGGTTGGTCAGCAAGCTTCCCTTTAACAACTCGACAGGCAGTACGTGCAGCCAATGTAAAAAGACTAAAAAAACATGAATAAGAAAACCAACAATACTTAAATTGATTATTAACTGATCAAAGCGTTCCTTAAAGTGATCACTCAGGATTTTATTGGCAATGGAATCTAGCCCTTTCATACAAGTGAGGTCTACAACTGTGAGTGGACTCGAGATGATACCCGCTGACGCCAGAAGATAATACGGTTATAACCTAGCTATCTCAGTTTAGTTTACTCACCCCGTTTTTGCACTCCAACCTCCTCACTCCACTGCTCGTAGGTTAGGCTCATTTGTTCTAGTACTTTGGGGAATTCGGTGCTAACATCATTGAGTTCGGTGGGATCTTGCTGCATATCGTAAAGAGACCATTGGTACGCCGGGGCTTGACTTACAATTTTCCACTTTCCCTGTCGCATGGCCTGATGACCGATATGCTCCCAAAAGAGCGGTCGCTCCGAAGGTGCTGAGTCATTTTCGATGATAGATAACAGATTTTTTCCCCTTAACGCCCGAACACTATCTGGGTACGTAGCTTGAGCTAAGTTGGCAATAGTTGGGTAAACATCTACTACGTGGGCGTAGCTATCTACCCGTTCCGTTGGTTCTATTCCATTGGGCCAGTGGATAATGAGCGGAGAAGCAATTCCACCTTCTTCTACGTGGCGTTTGTAGCGACGAAATGGAGTGTTAGATGCGATAGACCAGGGCTTGCGATAGGCCGCGTAAGAACCGGGCAGGCCAATTTCTACGGCAGGATCATTCAGCTTTCGCCCAGTGATATCTTCCGGCGAGCCACCATTATCTGATAAAAAGATCACTAACGTATTTTCCCAAGCATTATTGGTTTGTAATGTCTCAAACACCTGGCCTAAACCCTGATCCATGCGGTCAATCATGGCAGCGTACACTTCCATTCGTCGCTCCCAATGAAGTGAGGTATCGCGCTGACTCCACTCGGGTATATCTTCCTCCCAGAGTGGCAATTGAAAGCTAGTATCGATCACTCCCTCTTTTTGCATTCGTAAGTAGCGTTCCTGGCGCAAAGCTTCCCAACCACTATCGTAG
The DNA here is from genome assembly GCF_030506325.1 of Tunicatimonas pelagia. Classification (NCBI taxonomy): domain Bacteria; kingdom Pseudomonadati; phylum Bacteroidota; class Cytophagia; order Cytophagales; family Catalimonadaceae; genus Tunicatimonas; species Tunicatimonas pelagia. Next base: position 1,643,025 of record NZ_CP120683.1, read on the forward strand.
CGACCTTTATAGCGAGCAATATCTTCAGGTAGGGCGTGTAGCGGCCAGTGGGGAGCAGTATATGCCAAATACAAAAAGAAAGGCTGACTATTTTCTTGAGAAAAGTGCTGCGTTAAGAAAGAAGCTGCCGAATCTGACAGAGCATCCGTCATATAAAACTCCTCTTTGGGTGGAGTCCAGGGCTGACCATTGTAGGCCATTTGCCGTACCCGAGGTTGGTCGGTAATCACTTCATAGTAGCTACTTGCTCCGCTAATTAGGCCAAAGTACTTATCAAAACCTCGTTTGGTAGGCCAGTATTCCGGTTTTTCACCCACATGCCATTTGCCCGACATGTAGGTAGCGTACCCGGTAGGTTTTAAAAGTTCGGCCAGTGTGAGGCATTGATCGTTCAAATAACCTTGATATGGTCCCGGTTCAGGATTGCTATCTGCCCCACTAACCATTGCTCCCATTCCGGCTTCATGCGGATACAACCCCGTGAGCAGAGAAGCCCGAGTCGGGCAACAACGCGCCGTATTGTAAAAATGACGAAACGCCACTCCTGATTTCGCTAGCTTATCTAAGTTTGGAGTACGAATTTCACTACCGTAGCAACCCAAATCCGAATAGCCCATATCATCGGCCATAATTAGTAGAATATTCGGACGTTCATCCTGTACCTGGGCATCGGGGGAAGATACTGGTTGGCACGACCATAAGCACCAACTGATGCATACTACAGATAGAGTGGGGAGTAGTTTCATAGAATGATAGCTGCTAATAGGTTTAGTTGGTAACTGGCTTGGATTTTTTCTTCCAAACCCACTGCCAGTAAAAGTAAGGAAATATAGGTACTACTGAGGCTAATTCTTCCTGAGCATCGGGAAAATACATGTAAAAGCCAATCAGCTCGGTGCGAAAGTACCTCAAAAAAGCGTATCGGGAAGCATAGAACGGTGCCAGACGAAACCCGTAGGATAGCTGATACTTACGGGGAATATTATCCAGATAGGTGAAGGTGGTACCGTAAGAACTAGTGCCGTGTACCGAGAGCCAGGGCTTAGGTCGCCAATCCACACTAAGTGATACATCGGGATTGATAGTTCTATCAAAAAATCTACCTACGTACCGAGCAGTATCTCGATTCTCAATTAATAGGTTTTCAGTATAGGTTACTCCTACCGAAAAGTGAAGGTACGTATTTTCACCAGTCTGCCAACTGGCATTCAGATGATTATACCAGCTATTTCCGCCCTGCCGTTCAATAGTTAAGTTATCCTGATCAGCCTGATTTTGCGTTCTCCACAAGTGCTGATACATCGTTTCGAACGCTAGAGCTGGCCAGATTCCTTGCTGATCGGCTAACCTGAACCGAAAGTTAAAGCTGGGAACGGGCAGGTAGGGCTCCTGAAAAAGACCGCCGATCAATGGTAGCAAATCAATTTCTGCGGTAATATTATCAGTAATGCCCCACCAAGCCCAGCTTGGGATGGGCAGTGTAAACGGTGACTGATTATAAATAACCTCTCGCTTTTTAAGAGTATAAGCGGTGAATCCATCGGCTGGATGCAGGAAGATATCGGCTTGTAACCCCTGCCGTTGCTTATCCTGACCTAGTAGGGAAGTGAAAGACGACAGAACAACGATTAATAGCAGTGTTACTTTCATCTCAGACAATTACCTGATACCCTATTAAACACTATCCGTAGTAGACTAGCCATAAATATCATTTAGAATACTCGCCAGCCTCAGTCCGGCGAGTAGTAACCGTTGCTCCACAATCGGCCAGTTGTGGTACATATATTCGTAACCGAGACGTTTATCATCCGGCACATCGTATACCGCACCGCGCAGTTCCACTGCTTCATCTAGCCATTGTTCCATGTAAACGGATTGGGTTTCACTCACTAGTTCAGGCGTAACGTAGCGGTTGAGGTGGGTTGCTAACTCGGTGTAACTTAGTTGCTTGGCATTAAGCATATCGCTATCCCAAACCCGGTGCAGGTTCGATGAATCAGGTTCATACATCCAGCGTACTCGCACATCGTTACCACCCCGGTCATCTCCTTTACCTATGTGCAACGGCTGGTGTAAATCCCCAACTAGATGAACTAATATTTTTAGATACTCTTGTTCTTGCTGTAATGGTAGGGTGTCACTCTTCAGAGCAGCAATTATACGCTGGGTAGCTTCGTAAGCATCACCCGTCGGCTCCTGAATTTCAGGGTTATAGCTGGTTCCGGTGGGTACGGTAACCCAGTGCCAAGTGTTGGTGTAATCGTAAGCCGAGTCGGAACGGATTTCGTCCATCCAAGTACTGGCCATTGCCAAGTCTACTGGCCCCAGAATCTGGGTTATACGCGCTTCGGCAGCTCGGCTCAGATGCCATTGGGCCAATTGCCCAATAGCCCGATGTCCAGTTTGCCCCCAGCCCCAGCTAAGCTGGTTAGTCACCGCAATCAGAAGTAAGGTAGTCAGCAGTCTTTTCATGGTATAGGTTTTTGCGGTGAAGATAAGGTATTCTAAAAAAGAACGAAGTGGGGTAAGCATTAAATCCTACTTTCCTCCTTCACAAACTACTTGCAAAAACTTGTCTAACTACACCCTCCTAGGCTCAACAGGTCAGAGCAGGGTTCTTTCCTACCAATAATAAACGACAGTAGCCTTACAAAATGCTCCTATCGGCGACGGCGAATAGAATTTATCGCCTAGCAATAGATCTACGGCTTATGTAGTGGTCAATAAGCCGAATAATGTCAGACTGCCTACTGAAGTCAATATTGTTCTTGGTAACAAAGCGGTCTACCTGTTTAGCTTCACTTTCCTTTAGCGAGAACAATTTGGCCAGATTACTACGACCAGCTTTAAATCTTTGGAAGTTGCCATCCGGTAAAAACACAAAGTAGTCTTGAGCAAAGGCTTGCCCCTCCTTATGCGGATGAAGGCGAGTTGGATAGCGGTGAGTGGCCGTAGCACTCGCCGGAACCTTCCTTTCTCTCACAAACAAAGAAAATGCCCCATTAAATACTAACTGGAAAAACATAAGACGAGGACGCTTTTCAGCATCAGAATACGGTAATGTAAAAAAGGTTTGTATGAAGCCAGTAGTAGTATCTATGGCAATAAAAGATTCTACCGAGTAAGCACTAAACGCTAGCATTTTAGAGCCCGATTGTAATACAACGATATTGTTTTTCAAATCATACTTTAAATGACCTTCAAACTGTTGGCCACTATTTAGCACAATGCTACCGTGTTTCCATTCCTCATCAGATTTTAACTGTTCTGCTAATACTGTTTCAATAAGGCATACTACTCCCAGTAGCATTCCAATGAAATACCTCATAGTGATCATTCTTTACAGGTTTAACAATGTGGTTTTAAACGAACTTACTTTTTGCTGAGGTTGCTATATTAGCATATGGTCTTTTACTTCTTCGCAGTAAATATATTTCAAAGAAAAGCAATTTATACAACTTCTGTTGCAATGAAATACCCAATAACTTGTAACGTATTTAATGTAAATACCAAATTTTTGAAAACTCAATAAGCGAAAGGTAAGCTATATTTTACCAACTACTAGGTGTATTTACTCGGAAGCTACCCCCAATTGAAAAGAAGTTGTGAAAAATCCCTGATGGGATTGTAGTCTTTGGTAGTACCGTTTTACGCCTTCTTCTAAAGAGACAAAAGGCTTGGTGTAGCCAGAATTTCTGAGCGCTTGTAAGTTTGCCTGCGTAAACGTTTGATATTTTCCTTTTAGGTAGTCAGGAAAAGGAATGAATTCAATCTCAGTTTTTTCGGTTTCTAATTGCTGAATGATGTGGGCAATATCCAGAAAACTTCGGGCTTCGCCAGTACCACAATTGTATATTCCTGACTGGGCTTGCTGAAAAAAGTGAAGATTAACCCGTACTACATCTTCCACAAAAATAAAATCCCGCCGGAAGTCTTGGCTACCTTCAAACAGGCGCATTTTTCCTCCTTCCCGTAGCTGATTGAAGAAATGAAAAGCTACGGAAGCCATGCTACCTTTATGACTTTCTTGATAGCCGTACACATTAAAGTAGCGTAGCCCTACCACCGGGGAGCTTACCGCATTTGCTTTCAAATAGCGAAGTACGTACTGATCGAACATAAACTTAGAGAAGGCATATACATTAAGCGGATACTCGCACGCTCGCTCTTCAGTAAAGCCATTATCACCGTTACCGTATACTGAGGCACTGGAAGCGTAGTAGAATGGTATTTTACGGTCGATACAATGGTGAAACAGCACTTTGGAAAACTGATAATTGTTCCGCATCATGTATTCGCCGTCGGTCTCGGTAGTAGAAGAACAGGCTCCCTGATGAAAAATCGCAGTAATATTCTGAAGTGAGGGTAAAACATCGAGGAACTTCTGCTTATCTAAAAAATCAGCCATGAATAACCCGTTTAGGTTGAGGTGTTTCTGAGCGTTAGCCAGATTGTCAACCACCAAAATATCTTCGTGCCCCAATTCATTTAATCCTTTAATAAGATTACTGCCGATAAATCCGGCTCCGCCCGTTACAATTATCATAGCTCTGCTAGTTTTAATAAACCCAAAAATAGCTTCTGTTCCCTAACAATGCTAACATCAATTAAGAATTGATAGTGGAGAACAAGAATCGGTTAAGCATCTAAACACTTGGTAACATGCTAACCCTGAATTTGAACGAGCGCACCTATTTTGCTTACGTGGTCTACCAATAGGCTATTTGAATTGGCTGGTGTTTTTAGTAACTTTTGCTTTCACCGCTAACCGAAGAATACGTAGCAGTAATGACAACCCCACAACGCTTCGCCTACTTTCTGTTCAGCACTGCTGTCATCTCATTGTTAAGTTGCCAACCCAAGGGTAAACTAACTGAGGAAGAAGCCGAACTACTGTTTGCCCACGAGGTTTATCCGATTTTACAAGAAAAGTGCTTTGCCTGCCACGGCGATAAACCCAGCAAAATTGAAGGTGACTTTAATATTCATACCCTGGAAGGAGCTCTGGCCGGAGGCGAGTCCGGGCGCATAACTCTTACCCCCGGTAATGCCGAAAAAAGCTTGATCTACGAAGCCGTCACCTGGCAGAACAGCGATTTTGAAATGCCTCCCAAAGAAAATGACCGGCTAACAGACGCTCAGGTAAGCTTAGTGAAAAATTGGATCAACGCCGGTGCCCCCTGGCCCAATGACGAACGCCGCGCTTACTTGGTAGAAAATACCGAGTGGCATTACTCCGATGGCATAAAAGTTAAAACGAGTGAAGCTTTATCCGCTACCTGGCAGAACCGTCGCTACCGGCCCGAAGACCTTTGGGGATTTCAGCCAGTGCAAGACTACGCCGTGCCGAAAGATTATTTGACCGAATCAGGACATCCGGTTGATGCTTTTATTCAGCGCAAGCTAGGGGAATATGCTATCGAACCCGCCCCACCGGCCGATAAGCCGACACTAATTCGCCGGGCTACCTTCGATCTGACCGGGCTACCTCCTACTCCCGAAGAAGTGAATGCTTTCGTAAACGATTCCTCTCCCGATGCTTACGAGAAGCTAATTGATCGTCTGCTGGCTTCTCCGCACTACGGCGAACGCTGGGGTCGCCACTGGTTAGACGTGGTTCGCTACGCGGATACCGATGGCTACTCCAATGATTTCGAACGTCCCAATGCTTGGCGCTACCGCGACTACGTGATCCGCTCGTTCAACGATGATAAACCTTACAATCAATTTATTCGGGAGCAGATTGCGGGAGATGAGATTGATCCTACTAATCCGGAAATGCTCGTTGCCGTCGGCTACCTAAGAATGGGACCTTGGGAACACACAGCGATGAGCGTAGCCGCCGAAACCCGGCAGTTATTTTTAGATGATGTAACCAACAGTGTGGGTGAAACCTTTATGGCGATTCCACTACGTTGCGCCAGTTGCCACGATCATAAGTTTGATCCCATTCCTACCCGCGACTACTACCGTATTCAGGCCAGCTTTGCCCCGGTGCAGTTTGCCGAGCGGGAAGCCGATTATCTACCTTCGGAAAATCAGACCGGATTTGAAGCGGGTAAAGTCCGGCTAGAACGGTTGATTGCTGAAGCGGAACAAGCCCAATGGGCTATTTACGAGAAAGAAGAAAACGCGGCTCGTCGTTGGATGACTCAGCAGGGATTGAAGTATCTTCCTCCCAAACAGAGAAAGGCGTTACCGGAAAATCAGCAACCGCCTCGCTTCTACGGATTGACCGACCACGATCTGGGTTACCGCAAAGTACTACAAAAACGCCTACAAGTGCTTCGCCACCAATTAAAACGCTACGATCCTTTGGCGTACTCGGTCTATAACGGTGCAGTGGTTGACAATCCGCATAGCGGTCGCCCAATGAAGGTACCCGATAGTGTCAGCTCGAATATTCAATCCACTTTTATCCTCAGTGGTGGGTCAGTACACGCTCCTGACCAGGAAGTTACGCCGGGCGTGCTGAGTGCCATTCGCACGTTTACCGAATCAGTAGAATCGCCTATCCAGGATTCTGTTCCCGATTCCCGCGACGGTCGCCGGATTGCGCTGGCCAAGTGGTTAGCCAGTGCGGATAATCCGTTGACTACCCGATCTATCGTAAACCGTATTTGGCAGTACCATTTTGGGCAAGGTTTGGCGGGTAACGCCAATAACTTCGGAGTGATGGGTAAGAAACCGACTCACCCGGAGCTGCTCGACTGGCTTACCACCTATTTTATTGAACACGGCTGGTCATTCAAAGAAATGCACCGTTTGATTATGACTTCCGAAACCTACCAACGATCCAGCACTCATCCTGACACCAAGCAGGTAAACGAAGTCGATCCTAACAATCACTGGTTAGCCTACTATTCTCCTCGTCGCCTCACTGCCGAAGAGCTACGCGATGCCATGCTGGTGGTTTCCGGCGAATTAAATACTGAGATGGGCGGCTTACCGATCAAACCAGAAATCAATCGGGAGGTAGCCATGCAACCTCGGCATATTATGGGTTCTATTGCTCCGGCTTACCAACCGTCTCGCACTCCGCAAGAACGTAATCGCCGTACGATCTACACCTATCACTACCGAGGAATGCCCAACCCAATGCTAGAGGTTTTCAATCAGCCTAACTCCGATTTGTCTTGCGAAGCAAGAATCGCTTCTACAGTTACCCCGCAGGTATTTACGCTGTTCAATGGTCAGAATAGTTATAACCGAGCGTTGGCGATGGCTCATCAACTAGAACAGAGAGACCAGTCGTTAGAAAGTCAAATTAAGCGCGCTATTAATCTGGCTTGGAATCGCTCGGCAGAACCGCAGGAAGTGCAAACCTCGGCTGATTTCGTAGAGAAAATGGTAGCGTACCATCAAGAAAATGAACCTATTGATCCGGAATATCCGGTAGAAGTGGAGCGAACGATGTTTGAAGAAATGACGGGGGAAGAATTTTCCTATACTGAACGACTGGATATGTATGAGGACTACGTAGCCGATATTGCCCCTTCTGAAGTTCCTTCCGAAACCCGGGCGTTAGCCGATCTGTGCCGGGTACTATTCAATGCCAACGAATTTGTTTACGTGTACTAATTACCAACTATGTGTATAAATTTTCGTATTATTGTGTATGCGAACAAACATTGAGATAAACGACGAATTGATGGCCTCCGCTATGAAAGCGATGAAGGCTCGAACAAAACGTGAGGTTGTCGAGGAGGGATTACGGCTAGTAGCCGAACGAGCCGCTCGTCAGCGGATTATGCGTAAAAAGGGCGAGGTTGAGTTATGGGAGGGTTATACAGGTTAAGGTATGCTGATCGATACCTCCGCTTGGTTAGATTATCTGTTTTTCAGAAAAGATGATCGGCTCGAGACCTTCATGGATAACTATTTGGCCAATCCTGCTAACATCATCTCTATAGTGCCAATTATTTATCAGGAGGTATTACAAGGAATGCGATACGAAAAAGATTATCGCCAGTTTCAAGAGGATTTTCAATTCTTTCAGTTTCATTATTACTCCAACCAAGAAGAAGCTGCCAAGAGAGCTGCTACCTTGTATCGGAAATGCCGAAGAAAAGGAGTAACAGTTCGGAAGCCTAATGATTGTATGATTGCGCTGTTTGCGATAGATTTAAACATACCACTCTTAGCCATTGATCGGGATTTTAAAGAAATAGCGAAAGTGCATCCTTTACAACTAGTTGCCTATTAGATATTAAACAGATGTATTACGATGGTAAATAATGGCACGAAAACCTACTAAAACAAGTTCTCCAAGCCATATCCAGCGACTACTCAATCAGCAAGCAGCTACCACGCTTAACCGCCGCGATTTTCTTTACGGCTTGGGCTCCAGTGTAGGTGCCGTAGCCCTGAGTAGTTTGCTAGGCACTCCAGCGTTGGCGAAGAGAAAACCGGGTGGACCGCTGGCTCCTCAGCAACCGATGCTTCCGGCGAAGGCTAAAGCCTGTATTTTTCTGATGATGGAAGGTGGCCCCAGTCATATCGATACGTTTGACCCCAAACCTAAACTGCATGATTTACACATGCAGAAGTTCACTCGGCAGGGCGAGAACCTTTCGGCGATGTCGTCGGGTAACCGTTACTACGTAGAAAGTCCGTTCAAAACCCGGAAGGTAGGGCAGGCGGGAGCGGATATGAGTGAGCATTTTGTGCATTTGGCCGATGTGGCCGATGATATTTGCTTCTACCGGGGTGCTCAGGCCGAATCAGTGAACCACCCTACGGCCATGTACCATATTAATACCGGAAACAAATTTGGGGGCGAGCCAGGTATTGGAGCTTGGGTCACTTACGGCTTAGGTACCGAAAATGAGAATCTGCCCGCCTTCATTGTGCTTCCCGAAGTGGCCTATCCGCAGGGCGGAGCTTCCAACTGGTCGAACGGATTTCTTCCGGCCTACTATCAGGGCACCCCGCTGCGCTCGGTAGGTTCACCCATTCTGGACATTAAACCCCCGCCCGGGGTGAGTCGCTACCACCAACGGGAAAGTCTAGATTTACTGAACACTTTTAACGAAAGTCACGGGGAACGCCACCCGGCACACGATGACCTGGCCGCTCGGATGGAAAGCTACGAACTGGCTTTTCGGATGCAGATGGAAGTACCCGATATTATTGAAATTGAACAGGAAGACGAAAAAACCAAAGAACTCTACGGCGTGGGTGAAGAGACGACTGATGCCTTCGGACGAAAATGCCTGCTAGCCCGGCGGTTGATTGAGCAGGGAGTACGCTTCGTCCAAGTTTACTCCGGCGGTTGGGATTCGCACGATTATCTGGCTCGAGCTCACGGCAGCCTGATTAGAAGCATTGATAAACCAGTAGCCGGACTGATTAAAGACCTGAAGCGGCGCGGTATGCTGGATGAAACCCTCATCGTCTGGTGCGGCGAGTTTGGACGTAGCCCCGATAACGGTGTTCGCGGAGGCGGAATGGCCTACGGACGCGACCATAACCCGAATGCGATGGCCATGTGGTTTGCCGGGGGAGGCGTAAAAGCCGGACATACTATCGGGGCTACCGATGAAACCGGTGAGAGTGCCGTGGATGTAGTTCATCCATTGCAAGATGTACACGTTACGCTACTCCGTTTGCTCGGCTTAGACGATAACAAGCTAACGTATTTTCACGGTGGTCGCTACAAACAACTTTCTCAAACCGGAGGAAAGGTAATTAAGGAGCTATTGGCTTAGCCAGGAGACCGGAATTTAAAATCACCTTTTTCCAAAATCAATAAGATGCACCTTTTAATGATCAATTTTTCTTGCTCAATGCCTAATGCCCGTAGACTATGGACTATTGACCGTGGACTAATAACCAACTAGCCATTTAGCAATCAGCAATTGAACACAAATCAAATATTACCTATTCTGATTTTATTTTTCGCAGTACGATCTTTTCTTGATGCTTGGTTAGCATTTCCTGATATAGCGTACGTAGCTCCTGATACTGCTCGGAGGCAATCAGTGAGCGATCAATGCGAAGCAAACTTAGCACTTGTACTGCTACTGTGGTCTGCTGAACCTGAAAAATAAACTGCACCGTATTCCCTTCTAATGAAACAGATTGGGAGCTGGGAAGCTCCTCAGCTTCGTACCCCGGCGGCAACTGTAAACTGAGCGTTTGCTTGTATACCTGCCGATAGCTATAGTCAATTGGGTGCTGACGGTCAGTAACTTTAAACGGATTTTCGGCAACGGGCGATTGAGGAAAAGTTTCCAGATAAATATAGTCCCCTAGCTGCTCAATACCAGATTGGCGGGTATAGCTCATCCGAAGGTCTTTACTCAATTTATCTTCATTGATTACTTTAAAATCTTCGTACTGGTATCCAGTAATTTCTTCCGGCTTATCACGTAATTGCTGTCGCATGGTTAATGCTCCGTAGCCTCGGTATATCTGACTAACAATATTGTAAAATTGATCTTCCGATGCTTCGTATTTCACATTGTAATAATTTTCTACTTGGTAAATCTGCCCTCGCTCTAATGGAATCCATTTCTCTTCTTTTGCATCTACCAGTAGTCCCTGATTATTCAAACAGTAAATGGGAATCATCCCGAAGGGCTGCGCCGGATCAGTAATATCCAGTAAATATTCTTTACCCTCAATCTGCGTATGCACTATTGCATTGTTAAACTGGCTAACTTTAGGATACTTAGTTTGAATTCTTCCGTGCGCCCGAGTGCTAAGCAATACCGGTTTTGCCTCTACTCCGGCCAAGTTAAGCCAGTTATTTAATAGAATATTCAGATCAGTGCTATTACCGATTTGGGTTATGAGTAGGTTCTTGGGCGACGTATCCGGGTAAAGGCTAATTTCTCCGTTCCAGCGTAGTTGCTGTTTCAGATAATTGTAGACCGCTTGTGCTTTTTCCAAATTAGTAGATAGGCCAGTGGTCAGTTGCTTTACGGTTTCTTTACCATCTTTCCGTTTGAGGTAGCGGCCAAAATCGGTTAACTTCAGCAGATCATCGGTTAGTTGAGGCCAAGTTTCCATATAATCCCGAACAGCTCTTCCCGGAAAATTTTCTTTGGTAAGTTGAAAAGTAAGCTTGGCCAAGTAATCATCTTTGTTGCTGATAAACGATTCGTCGGTGAAGGCGGGGACATTCTCTACGGCCCAAACATACTTAGCATTGTTATAAGTATACTGCCCTAACCGCTGTTCCAGTTTATTTAATTTGGCTTCATTCTTAACCATCGGCACGTAGCCCTGATATAGAATCTGATACTCGTAAAAAGCAGGAATTTCAGCCGTAAACTCGCTCCATTTCACCGGAATTTCGTACTGAAACTCCCAATCACGTAGTTGAAAAATGTAGGGGGAAGTTAACGTGTACTTATACTCAATAATAGAGCCCTCTCGTACGTTGGGAAAAGCAAACTTTTTGAGAGAATAAGCATCAGTGGCTTTCTCGGTGAAAACATCTTTCTTATCCAACCCAGTCTTCTGAATAAGGTCGCCACTGAGGGTATAGCTGAACCCTTCAACGCCGCGAATTATTTCAGCTTTATATTTATCCTTTACGTAGTAGGGCAGCACCACATCAGCCCACTGAAAACCAGCAGAGCGATAAATCTTGATTTTCACCTCTTGTGTGTAGTGCGCCCGAAAGCCTATATTTTCTTCGTAGCTGAAATGTACTTCCCCATTGTTACGCAACATTACTGCATTGGCTGTAGAATCTAGTGGATAGTAAGTACTGGCTAACTCAGCTCTAGTAACCTGCCCAAAGGGCGAGGTAGTATCTTCAGCGTATGCTACAGTAACTAACAAGCACAGCACTAACCACCCAAATTTTAGTTTACCCATAATTTTTTCCATCACCCATTTAAAACTGATGAAGAATTAACCACTAAGCAAGGTAATATAAGAAGATCAGTACCGGTGTATTATTTGTAGTAAAATAAAAAAGACTTCCTTACTTAGGAAGCCTTTCTCAGTACACTACTAAGTACAGGGCTTTTAATACCCTGTGTTCTGGGTCAGGTTCGGATTGGTATCAATCTCCCGCTGCGGAATTGGCATCAGTACGTTATAGGCTTGTACACTGGTACCCCCATTTTCGTCGTGGTTCTGCATTACTTCTACAAAACGTCCGGTACGTACCAAGTCAAACCATCGGTGAGTTTCCATCACTAATTCTAGGCGACGCTCTAAATAAACCGCATCTCTAAAGTCTGCTTGGCTCAAACCAGTCAGATTGTGGTCAGTATCATTATGCGCCCGGCGACGCACTCGGTTAATTGCTTCGTAGGCTTCCGGCGTAGGCCCACCCTGTTCATTGAGTGCCTCCGCATACATAAGTAGTACATCAGCGTAGCGCAAAATATGAATATTAGCATTCGATTGATTGGTGGCATTTGCCTGGGAAGGGTCAAAGTACTTGTAGAATAGAGGCCAGGGAAATTCGTACATCTCACCGTCTTGCTCGTAGGAGGTATAGAAAGTAACCGCTCGTCGCTCATCTTCTTCTTCAAATAAGTCATAAACTTCTTGCGTAGGAATATCGGCTTCCCAGCCTACTAATCCGGGAACCCGGCTACGAGGCACGGTAGAGCGCATCAGTATATTTCCGTTACCCGGATCTTGCATAAACTGCGCGGAAAAGATTGCTTCCATACCATTTTCAGTAATTGGGTTCCAGTTATCCGCAAAGTTTTCGTGCAATCCGTAACCATAAGCGGCTTCATTGTTGACTATTTCTCCCAACGTTTGCCCTGCGTTAGCCCAATCTTGTTGGGTTAAGTATACTTTTCCAAGCAGTGCTTTAGCCGCTCCCTGGGTAGCCCGCCCGGTTTGATTATCCAAGTAGCTAATGGGCAGGTTATCCGTCGCAAACATCAAATCAGAAATAAGCTGTTGGTAGACCTGATCGGCGGGGTCTCTGGTAACGTTCAAATTATCTAAAGACTGGGTATCTTCCAGTATTATGGGAACATCGCCGTAAAAGCGAACTAAATTAAAGTAGAACAGCCCCCGTAGGAAACGCGCCTCAGCAATTAGCCGATTTTTCAATTCTTCATCCATATCAATATCCGGGGCGCGATTAATTAACGTATTAGCCCGATTGATTCCGTCGTAGTGGTCTTGCCAGATTTGCGCCACAAACTGGTTTTCAGTTGTAATTCGTAAAAACTCCAGATCAATCAGAAAGGGATTGTTCATGCCCTGACCATTTTTATAGTCATCGGTAGGCAGATCTACCATCAGTTGCATACTGCGCTCGTACATGCGAGTATACATGCGGTTATAAATGGTGTTTACCGCAGCTACGGCATCTCCTTCAGATTGATAAAAGTTATCAGTAACCAGCAGGTGCTCCGGGTCTTCTTCCAGAATATTGCAGGCATTAACCCCAAGTAATAGGATTAATATCAGCGTTAGTGTATGAATATAGTGTGTCTTCATTGTTCTCATTTTTTTAGTTCAGTGTGAGGCTTAATCCCAGCATGTACGTTTTGGCGACCGGATAAACTCCGTAGTCTTCCCCCAAATTTAAGTTGGTGGCTCCGTAGCGGCTCACTTCCGGATCGAAGCCAGTGTATTCGGTAAAAGTGAGGAGATTCTGAGCAGTGAAGTACAACCGCAGACCACCAATTCGCTCCGACTGCAAACCGGGGAAATTATAGGCAAAGGTGAGTGTTTTAATTCGTAAGAAGGAGCCATCTTCTAACTGGCGGTCAGAAAACAGAATCGCTCGCTGCCGGGTAGCCCGGGGAAACTCAGTGCTAGGATTCTGTGGCGTCCATCGGTTTACCATATCAGCCGATATGTTTTGCCCTCCGGTGGGAAGCTCCAGTTCAAACCGATTATAGTTCAGAATATCGTTGCCGTAGTTCCACTGGGTAAATACGTTGAGTTCAAAGCCATTCCATTGGAAATTATTAGTCCAGCCACCGAAGAAATCTGGCTGGGCTAATCCAATTATCGTGCGGTCGCCTTCGGCAGTAATCTGACCGTCGTTGTTCAGATCGCGGTAGCGTCGGTCGCCCGGTTGAGCGTTGGGCTGAGCACTGCTGGCTACCTCGCCCTCATTCTGGAAGATACCGTCCGATAGGTAGCCAAAGAAGGAGCCAATCGGTTCGCCCACGGCTACTTTAGAAACGTTGTTCACTTTTAAGTGACCACTGCTGCCTCCCGCAAAGAAAAAGTCCACTTCGCCCAAATCCAGCACTTTGTTTCGGTTAAAAGCGATGTTGAAGCTAGATGTCCAGATGAGAGGACCGGTTAAAATATCCGCCCCTAAAGTAAGTTCAACCCCTTGGTTCTGCACGCTACCAATGTTTTGCAGGGCATCGTTGAAACCACTCGTCCAAGGGATATTGGCACTAAACAGCAGATTAGTCGTTTTCTTGTGGTAGTAGTCAGCCGTAACCCGAAATCGGTTCTGCACAAACCCCATGTCCAAACCAACGTCAAACTGAGCGGTTCTCTCCCACTGCAATGCGGGATTGGGTACCCGATTAGGCCGGAAGCCCGTCACTAGATTTCCGCCGAATACATAATTGTTGGAAGCAAGCGTTGCTAGTGAATTATAAAGACCAATCTCCTGGTTACCCGTAATACCGTAACTCGCCCGTAGCTTCAAATCGTCAAACACTCCCAAGTCCTGAATGAAGTTTTCTTCAGCCGCTCGCCAGGCTATCGCTCCCGATGGGAAGAACCCGTATTTATTTCCTTCACCAAAGCGCGATGAACCATCCAGCCGTCCGGTGAAAGTGAATAGATATTTTCCCATGAGGTTGTAGTTAACCCGACCCAGATACGATAGCAGTCCCCACTCGGGAGTGCGCGTATTCGGTTGATTGTAAATTGCTCCACTCTGTAAGTTGCTCTGCTCCAATGCATCAGTAACAAAGCCCTGCGAACTGGCACTCACAAACTCCGTTCGGTTGCCCTGAAAGGTGATTCCCGCCAGTAAGTTAATGGAATGGTCTTCGTTTAGCTGCTTGTTGTACGATAGCGTATTTTCATTAAGCCAGGTGGTGCTCTGGAGGTAACTCACACGTCCGCGTCCGCCATTTCCACTTCCCTGATAAATGAACGACGGTTCGTAGTAGTCGCCCTTGTTCGCCAGAATATCCGCTCCCAACGAAACTTTAGCCGTGAGACCTTCAATAATTTCGTATTCGCCGTAAATGTCTCCCAAAAAGCGGGTAGTGGTAGAAATATTATCAATCTCCCGAGCCGTAGCCACCGGATTGGGTAATAGAATGCCGCTATTCGTTTGGGTGTAGCGAGTTTGCGCTTCATCTTCGTAGATGCCCAGCGTGGGCGACATCATAATGGCTCCTAACACTACGCCGGTATTTCCACCGCCGTCGGTAGAGGTTTGCAGTACATTAGACTTTCCCCGATTTACGGTGAGGTGGGTTCCCATCGTTAGCTTTTCGTTAATTTTTCGGCTAAGATTGGCTCGGGCTGATAAACGGGTAAAGTAAGAGTTCGTAATGATTCCGTCTTGGGAAAAATATCCTCCCGAAACTGAGTACGTCGTTTTTTCGTCACCCCCGGAGAACGTAAGCTGGTAATTTTGAATAGGAGCGGTACGGAAAATTTCGTCCTGCCAATTAGTACCTTCACCCAATGAGGCAATCTCTTCTTGAGAAAAAATAGGATCGAGCCCATCGTTGGTATATGCCTCATTCGCCATTTCCGCAAACTGAGTAGCGTTCATCACATCAATCGTTTTTCGTACTTCTTGTACTCCGTAGTATGTTTCAAAGCTAATCTGGTCTTTACCGCGCTTACCACTTTTGGTGGTGATCAGCACTACTCCGTTGGCACCCCGCGAGCCGTAGATTGCGGTAGCCGAGGCATCCTTCAATATTTCCATCGACTCAATGTCACTAGGATTAAGCATCGCTAGCGGGTTAACTTCGGGTCCATTATTGGCATTATTTCCTTGATTTTGACCTCGGGCATTAGCGATACCATTTCCGTTGTAGATTGGAAATCCATCGATAACGTACAGCGGTTCGTTTCCCCCTTGTAAGGAGTTCCCCCCTCGTATCCGTACCGTGGCTACGGCTCCGGGCTGACCAGATGCTTGTACTACTTGTACCCCAGCCGCTTGCCCTTGTAACCCTTGATCGAGAGAAGTAAGGGGCATCTCCCGAATGGCCTCGCCATCTACCGACGCTACCGAACCTGTGAGGTCGCTCTTTCTTACCGTACCGTAGCCAACTACAACCACCTCCGATAAACTTTGTACATCAGCCGATAGGGTGACATTCAGTTCGCTACGTCCGTTAATTGCCACTTCTTGCGTGGTGTAGCCAATAGAAGAAAAAACCAAGGTACTTACCTCATCAGGAGCCGTGAGTCGATACGCTCCGTCAATATCAGTGACGGTACCTACGGTCGTTCCTTTGGCTAAAATATTAACTCCGGGTAAGGGTTCATTATTTTCACTATCGTACACCTTACCACTAATGGTCTGCTCCACCAATCGGCCCTGAACAATTGATTGGCGAGCTAATCTTGAGAGACTATTATCCCGCTTTTTTCCTTCACTGTCGGAATGGATTTCTTCTTTTTCTATTCGGGGAATTATATCTTTTTGGGGCTGGTATATCACGTAGTAGCCCGGCTTTAGTTTCTCATACTTTAAGTCTAGTGGAGCGAGAAGCTGCTCCAGCCGTCTCTCCAAGTTTTGATGAGCCCCATTGCTGGTGAGGTACTTAGCACTGACCTTTCGGTTAGCAACTACTTCTATCTCGTAATTGAGAAAAATGTCATACTGCTGCTGTAGGCGATCAAATACTTGCTTGAGAGCTATTTGGGTCTCATTTTGAACCAACGCCCGCTCGGATAATGGCGGACTCCAGACGGCCACCGCCTCCTGAGCCAATGTGGCAGAACCAAGCAAAAAGCTCAGCCACACGATACTAATTAGTAAGGTAAAGTGCTTCATAAGTTGTTATATTGTAGTTTTAGTAAATAATTAATGCTTGGTTGAGAGGTATAAAGTTTTTTCTTCGTAGCGAACGTTGACCGATTTCTCCAGTGTTTTTAGCAGGATACTAATATCATTTACCGGGAAAGTTCCCTGGAAGGCTTTCTCGGCGACGGCATCATCTTCGAAAATAATTTGGTAATCGTAGTTGTCTTCCAGAAGTTGAGCAATTGCTCGGAGAGAAGTCTGTTCAAAAATCAGTAAGTTATTCCGCCAGCTAGTGTAGGGAGCTAGCTCAATTGACTGCTTGGTAAGCTGCGTTTCGCCCTTCTTCAGCTCTATTCTTTCCCCGGGATCGAGCATCAGCTCTTGAGACTCGTTAGAAACCTTTACCTTACCTTCTTCTAAAACGACCTCCGTACCTCCGTGGCGATGCAGCACATTAAACGCCGTTCCTAATACTTCTACTTCTAAGTTATTGGTATGCACCGCAAACGCTACCGCGACTCCACTAGCCGTTAGAGGTTTAACTTGGAAAAAAGCCTCGCCCTGAAGAGATACTTCCCGAGCACCCTGCTCTTTTTGGTAAGAATAGGCTAACACCGAATTGGCATTCAACGTCACCAAGCTGCTATCGGGCAACATAATCGTTTTAGTTTCTCCGTAGGTGGTTCGGTACACAAACTGAGGACGGGATAGCCACCAAGTGACTAACCCAGCCATGATAAGAAGTGAGATAGTAGCAGCGTAGCGCAGCCAGCGTCGTTTGGTTTGAGGTACTGGACTACGCTCAGCCCGTATTTGCTGTACTACTCGTTCGGCAAGGTCGTATCGGTTGGCAAAAGGCGGTGGAGTATCTTGCTGTAATTTCTTCCAGGCGCGAAGCATGGTTTCATCAAAGTGCGAAGCGGGAAGGGATTTGAAATAACTAAGTAACTGTTGAGCTTCTGCCGGGGTGCAGTCGCCATCTAAATACTTTTGCAGCAGGTTATTATAGTCCATAAGTAGACAGTTTCTTCTACTACAGACTCACCAATTCTATTAGAGGACTAGTCGGAAAGAAAAAAATTAGAAAAAAATAGATAATCTACTTCGGCCCGAAGCGCTTATTGAAATAATCGCCAGAGTACCAATAGAAACCCCAAGTTACCGTATACCTTCAGGTACCGACGAATGGCTTTTTTGGCTTGTACAATATGCTCCTTCACCGTGTTGGGAGAAATATTTAGCTCTGCTGCTATTTCAGCGTGGGTTAGTCCGTCTAAACGACTCATCATAAAGGCACGACGACGGCGCTGGGGTAATGCCTGAATGGCTCGCTGAATTTGAGATAACCAATGGTGATTACTAGGCTCATCTGAGGTTACCTGAGAAGAAAAATGCTGAAACACCTCTTGCCTTAGCTGTTGTTCCTTCGCCACTCGTTGCATAAAACGTAAGGCCGCATTTTTAGACACCTGGTACAAGTAACTATCCCAAGACTCGACCTGGGTAAGTTGGTGACGATATGTCCACAAGCGAATAAAAACTTCTTGGGTGAGTTCTTCAGCATAATATGCCTGCTTGGTAAACGTAAGACAGTAAGCGTATACTTGGTCGGAGTACTGGGCAACCAGAGAGCCATAAGCCCGCTCATCTCCTTGAGCTACCCGATTAAATAGTAGGTCTGTATCTAGCTCTCTTCTTACCATTATAACAATAGTAGCTATAATTTAAATAATAAATTTGAAGATGACCAATGTAGTTGCCGTATGTTTTAAGAAAATGGTGATTTTTGGTAGATTTATGCTCAGAAGGTTGCTACAAATACCCGAGCTATACTGTGAGCAATTTTCTTTTTCAGAGGTATTTAGAGATTAATTCTTGCTAAGAACAGTTAGCTTTCCTGGCGATTCATTTTTAGCACTATCTTTGTCCGTTATCGCTTATTTGTTATGAAGCTGAATTGCGTCACTACTTTCTTTTCTCCCTTTCTAACGATATGCTTACGAGCCTCTCTTAGCTTTTTACTATTAGGAAATATCGGGTGTCAGAGTACCCGAAGCGCACTGAAGGCCATGCAAGAGCAGCAGTGGGAGAAAGCTCAAACTACGTTAGAAAAACAGCTGGCTAACCCGAAGGATAGTTTACACGCCGATGTCTACTATGCCTACTCTCTACTCTACACCGATTCGTTGTTCACTGGCTACTCCGTTGATTCAGCGTATCAGTATATCTTGCTATCCAGTCAAGACTATCGAAATACTCCTCCTAAGGAACAAACCAAGCTGGCTCAGGCCATTCCCCTAACCGATTCGCTGCTACTGCAACAGAAGCGCCGAATAGATAGTCTGGCGTTTGCAGAAGCAAAAGAAGAATTAACGGTGCAAGCGTACCAGTCATTTTTAGATCAGCACACTGATGCCCCGCAGCGAATTGAAGCCGTTCGTTTGAGAAATCAGTTAGCTTTTGAGGCAACCCAGCAACTAGATACGTACCAAGCCTACCGGGAATTTATGAATACCTATCCAGAGGCCGAACAGTATAGTCAGGCGGAAGAGCGGTTTAATACCTTGGCATTTCAGGCTCAAACCAAAACCGGGAACCTAGCGAGCTACTACCAATTTTTAGAAGCTTTTCCTCAGTCGCCGTATCGCTTACAGGCCGAGCAGTCGATCTTTTCTATCACTACTGCTAACAATAGTTTGGTAAGTTACGCTAGTTTTACTCGCGATTTTCCGCAAAGCAAGCTCGCCCGGAAGGCGGTTAATTGGTTGTACCATCTGTATCAAGAATCTCACCCGGCTGATTCCTTTTTTATCACGCTAGCTGATTTACCTTTTCTCGACTCGCTGCAACAGGCTGAGAAGTCTGAATCAAGATTCTTGCTTCCTTATTTGGATGATGAATTTGGATTTATTGATGCGTCGGGGCAGACGGCAATCGCTCCGCGTTTCACTTCGGTATTACCCGCGTACTTGTGTAGTGGCGTGCAGACTTCGCTGGTTTTCGGAGTTAATAATGAAGAACTGCACCTGCTTACTAAAGACGGAAAAATAGTTCGCTCACTGCCAATTGAGAGTAACGAATTGGAATCAGTTCAAGAATTGGGTGGTGGCCTGCTTTGGGTATCAATGGGTGGTTCGGGCGTATTGCTTCATGCCTCAGGGGAAGTCGTAATTCCGCTTTCAGAAAATGTAACTGAAGTAGAATTACTACCCGGTACCGACTTACCCTATCAGTTTATCAAGTACCAAGCTTCCGGTCAGTGGGGACTGAAAACATTTACGGGCACCACCTTGCTATCGCCGACTTACGATGATATTACTGAGTACGGAGAGTTTATAGCGGTGGAAAAAGAAGGAAAGTTAGCGGTTACTAATCGGGTAACCTTGATTGAACAAGCGGAAAACCCCACCTTCCGGGCAGAATTTCGGTACGAAGATGTAGCTCTTCTTGACCAAAACTACTTGCTGGCCTTCACTAGTGAATTTGAAACTGTGTTGGATACTGCCCTGACTGAAGTAGTGCCGCTGAAAAAGCATACGGTGTTGCATAGAGCGTCACTCAACAATAAAGATATTTTTCTACTCCGCACCAGCGAAGAAAAAACGAGGGTAGAGAACGACAGCCTAATTACGGAGCAGACTTTACGTTATTCACTTTATCCTCCAGAAAATGCCGGATTGCCCAGCACTTTTTCCCAAGCTTACTACAACGACCAGTGGTTGGCTCTAAAGCACGATCAGCAGTATTGGCTTCTTAGTAGTGACTCAACCCAGTTTTCATCAACAACCTACGATTCAGTTAAAATATTAAGCGAGCATTTCGCATTCACTGTTCCCAAAGACAGCAAGCCCACCGATAGTGTTACCTTACTCATTGCTGATGAGCAACCAATCCTGATTCCGCTCCCCAAAAGAAATAACGAAAATATTACGTTTCGTTTATTACGCACGCAGGGTGTTGCACCTACCGGTTTAGTAGAAGAATCTTTATTAGTCAGTCAGCCTGAGCAGCCAGCACTGTTGCTTACGCAAGCGGGAGATACCGTACTATCCGCCAATGTCGATAGAGCATTATCATACCCCGACGGGATATACGTAATTGAGCAGAAAGGCAAACGGGGAGTTATTGACCGCCTGGGCAATGAATTGGTGCCAGTTCGCTACCAACGTATTGGTAATTATCAACCCGAAGGGCTGCTTAGCCTATTCAATCGGAAGAAGTTTGGGGTATACCATCCGCGCACCGGAGTCATTATTGAGCCAGCTTACGAAAGTGTTCTGAAGTATTATTCGGTGGTAATTCAAGATTCGGTTCCTACTCCGCTCTACATCGCGCAAAAAGACGGGAAATTCGGAGTGATTGATGCTAAACAAAAGCTACTGCTTCCCTTTGCGTTCCAGGCAGTTCATTATTGGAACGAGCAAACAGCACTGGTTCAGTACGAAGACCAGTGGCACCTTTATGCGTTAGCCGAGTCTCCTCAACGCCGACTGTCTTTTGATGAGCAAAATCTACAGTACAACGGCATTATTGAGTTTTCAGAACTATCAACTACTGCTTCTGAAAAGTTGCTGAAAATCTATCAACAGCAAGGCTACGGAGTACTGAACAACCGGCAAGGAGAAGTGCTACGCGCCAGCTTTGATGATATTCGGCTGCTGCCTCACCCCCAAACGCAAGAACCCGTTTACCTAACGGAGAAATACGTATCGGAAGCGAAACTGCATATTGTTATTTACATGGATACTCAGGGAGAGATAATCTTCCGCCAAGCCTACGAGCCTGATGCTTACGATCAACTTTACTGTGACCAGTAACAAGCCTTAATCGTAAACTTCTATTTTTCCGCTTTTGATTCTAGTTAAAAACGATTGCATATCTTTCTTCACCAGTGGGGCTAGAATATAGCAACCTAGAATATTAGGAAGCGACATGGCAAATAGCATTCCATCGCTAAAACCAATTACTGGGGTTAAGTTTACTGAAGCTCCAATCACAATAAACCCACAGAATATCACTTTATAGGCGATAACCGAAATAGGAGAGTCACCAAAAATATATGTCCAGGCTTTTACTCCGTAGTACGACCAGGAAATCATAGTAGAGAATGCGAAGAGAAGTACGGCTATAGCTAATACGTAGGGAAACCAGCTAATTACGGTAGCAAAAGCATTGGATGTTAAAGAGATACCATCAGTTTCTCCTTCGTACAATCCAGATATTACAATGACCAGTGCGGTCATGGTACATACCACTACCGTATCAACAAAAGGCTCTAATGAAGCTACAAACCCCTCGGTAACCGGCTCACTGGTTTTTACGGCTGAGTGGGCGATGGCCGCCGAGCCTACCCCGGCTTCGTTTGAGAAAGTGGCTCGTTGCATTCCAACAATCAATGTACCGATTAGTCCTCCGGCCATTGCATTCCCGCCTATTGCCCCTTCTACGATTTTAGCAAAAGCCTCGGGTATCTGTTCAATATTTACTAAAATAACGGCAATGGCAGCAATAATATAGACGCCACACATAAACGGAACGATCTTTTCCGTAACTCGGGCAATACTTTGGATACCACCGATTATCACAATTCCGACCAGTACGGCAATGATTAAACCAAACGCCCAGGTTTGCTGCCCAATAAAAGTGTCTTGTCCGCCCGTAATACCAATGACCTGTTCAGCCGCTTGATTGACCTGGAACATGTTACCACCAGCAAAAGATGCCCCAATTGCCATAACAGCGAAGAAACCCGCTAAGAAAACTCCCAACCGACCCATTCCTTTCTGGGCTAAACCTTTGCGTAGGTAGTACATTGCCCCACCGGAAACCGTACCGTCGGCATGTTCATCCCGAAACTTAACCCCCAAAGCGCATTCTACAAACTTAGATGACATACTGAACAGACCAAAGATGATCATCCAAAAGGTAGCTCCCGGACCACCCATAGAAATTGCCACGGCCACTCCGGCAATATTCCCCAAACCTACAGTGCCCGAAAGAGCCGTTGCCAGTGCCTGAAAGTGCGTTACCTCGCCCGGATCATCGGCGTTGGTATACTTACCTTTTACAATATCGATGGCTGTTTTGAACCCCCGAATATTGATGAAATTGAGGTAAAATGTGAAGAATACTGCTCCAATAATTAGCCAGAGCAGTATAAAAGGAATCTCTACACCACGGATAGTCAGCAGCGGATAAAAGATAATGGATGTAGCAAAATTTGATATGGGCGTAAATAAGGAGTCAATCGTCTCATCAATACTTTTCTCTTCGGTGGCTTGTCCGAAAGAATATAGTTGAATGAATAATAGGCTAATGGTTAGTAGTAGGGGTTTCCTCATGGGACTCTTTAATTTCAGTAAAAACGAAACGGGAATATACGCAATCTCCCCTGTTTTCCGATAAAACCGATGTATTAATCGGAGTAGCTTCTCCCTTTCCCATTTTTTTATCGATCTATTGATTACTTTTTCGCGCCCATGAATACTAATATACGATGATAAAATAAAATAAAATTAATGTAGAAAATTACTTGGATATTACATCGCTGTTATTTACTTTAGATACGTATATTTAATTATTTTAATAAATAATATAATTATATATAAATTTTCAGTGAAAATGATTTTAAATAATATTTATAAACTCAATTATCAGCTTCACCTACCTACTAACAGGTAGAAAATTTGTCATTTGGAAACATTAGGTTCATCATACTTTCAGGTGGTTGAGGGGTTCGCCAGTTAGGGGTAAAACCATGTAAAGCTAGTCTACAAGCTACCTAAGATGATGAAGTGATTTGAAGTATTAATTTATATCCATTTATAGATAACTAACTGCTATTGATAAGTATGAAGAGATTTAGCTGGCTAGTCATCTAACCTACACTGAGAAAACATATTTTTTAACTATTTAAAATTTAAAACCAGCAATGAAAAGCTATGTTATTCGCTTAGACCAAGGAATGTACCCCCCTCACGTAAACTTTCTTAAAGAAGAGTTAGGCTTCCATGAGTTAGTTAAGTTCCAGAAAAAAAGTAAAAGGTTGGTAAGTAAGAGACTCACTATACTTGAATGCTTTTCTTTTATACTCTTTCTACTTCAGAATCTTCGGCAAATCAGAAACACCCAAACCATTGTTAGTATAGGTTGGGCATCTCTTTTTCTCAAACTACTGATAAAGCTAAGAATTATACGCTGCCAGCAGTTTTTCTGGTTAGGTTTTTTTATTCACGATTGCCGCTTCTTTCCTTTATTACGACAAATTATGGCCTGGACGGCTATCAGCAGAGAGTACTATGTCATTAATTCTGAGGCCGACCGCTCTATCTATCACCAGCATTTAGGTATTCCTAATCATAAGTTGGTATCCTTGCCCTACGGTGATTTTTCTTCAGCAGATATTGAAGATGAAGAAGTTAGAGCGCAGGTAGGCTCTTACTATTTTGCCGGAGGGTTTACCAACCGCGATTATGCTTCTCTGATTGATGCCTTCCGAGAACTAAATCAGAAATTAGTGATTGTTGGCTCTCATTTAAATAGAGATTTACAGGTAGAATTACCGTCAAATGTGCAAGTACTTCGCGATATACCTAAAAAGCAATTTAATACGTTGATAAAAAATGCGAAAGCCTGCATTTTACCGCTAAAAGAAGAAACTGGTGCTTCGGGCCAAATGGTACTTTTAAGCTACATGAAGCAAGCCAAAGCAGTTATTGTACCCCATATGCAAATTACCCACGAATATTTGGACGAAGGCACTTCCGCACTCTTCTACAGTAATGCCCAAAAAGAAATACCCAGTATTATACGCTATCTAGATCAAGATGAAAGAAAGATCGTAGACTTGGGAATTGCCGCCAATAAGCAATACAACCGCGATTTGGGCGGGGATACCATCAAAGAAAAGTTGTACAAAATAGTAACGGATAACCTACCCCAATCTGCCATTGAAATCAAGACAGAAGAGAAAGCTTTGGGGAAGGAAGATTATGTGTACTAAGAAGCGGTAGAAAACTGCTTTGCTAGGGTAACAACCCCTTCCTCAAATGTGTGAGGGGTAAACCCTAGTTCGGCTCTCGCCTTTTCAACAATTAGTCCCGTTTCGGGCGGTCGGTTAGCAGTTTGCTTAAATTTAGAAGAATCAGTTTTGGTTATCAGAGAAGCATCTAACCCAAATGCTTTAGCTACCTCTAAAGCCATTTGGTAGGGAGTAAGCACTTCTCCACCAGAAATATTGTAAACTCCTTCAGCGCGCTGCTTAGTAACTAAATAGCATCCCATTGCCAGGTCCTCAACCAACGTAGGGGTGCGGTACTGATCGTCAACCACACTGATAGGTTTTCGTGTTTCTAGACTATTTTTCACCCAAAGCACAATATTAGAACGGCTCATGTTAGGAACTAATCCATAAACTAGAGCAGTACGCAAAATTGCGCTCTTCACCCGGCTCTGCTTGATGAGTGCTTCAGCCTGAAGCTTCGCCTGTCCGTAAAAGTTTATTGGCTGAGGAGTATCTTCCTCGGTCAAATGACGTTTATCGCCTGCGAATATGAAGTCAGTAGAAAGATGTACAAAAAAGCTGTTATGCACTTCAGCGGCTCGCAGCAGGTGGGCAACTCCTTGTACGTTGATCTCCCAGCACTCGTTCTGGTGTTGCTCACAATAGTCAACATCTGTCATGGCTGCAGTGTGGATCACCACATCGGGCTGCACTAGATGAAAAACATTAAAAACCTGATCACGATCAGTAATATCCAGATCAAAATATTGATAATTCTGATAGGGCTCAGCAAATCGGGCTTTTCCCCGAGAAGTTATGATCGTATGAATCTCATCATCAGATAGTAATAGCGGAATTAGTTTCTGACCCAGTAAACCATTCCCACCAGTTAGCAGTACTTTCACCATATTCTTTCTATTTCTCTCTCTACAAAAATTCACGTATATAATTAACAGTGTTATTGAACTGGAAATTCGTATCCGAATTGTTGGGTGATCTTCTTTTTAGAAACCTCTTCTACATCAACCACCATATAAATATCCTGGTTAGGCTTTTCTATTGCCCTTGCACCAGTAGGTTGAGCAGCAATAGAATCTATTACGTCAAACCCGTCAATCACTTCTCCGAACACCGTGTAGGTGTCGTCTAAATGCGGTGCTCCTCCTTTAGTAGTGTAAGCTTCCAACCGTTCAGGGGCGTAGCTTTTCTCAACTTTTATTCCCAACTTTTCCTCTAATTCGGGCTTCAACGACATGAGCTTTTGCGTGTATGCGTCGAACTGCTGACTGTTATATAAGCTCAGTAGTTCTTCTCTTACACTATCGTAATTATCCCGTTGTAGTAATTGCCCAACACCGTCGTTCAGCTTTCGCATATCAATAGTTAATTCTTCTCGCGACAGCACGGTTCCCTGCACAATATAAAACTGACTACCACTGGATGCTCGCTTCGGATTGATTTGGTCGCCCTGTCGAGCTGCCGCTAGTGCTCCTTTCTTATGAAACAGCGTATCCACAAATTCAGCCTCAATTGTATAATCTACAGCATCTTCTTGGGTTGATCCGGGTCGAGTTGCTAAATCACCGGTCTGAATCATAAAATCCTCGATCACTCGGTGAAAAGTTACGCTATCGTACTTTCCACTTTGCGCTAGCTCAATAAAATTCTTTTTGTGCTTGGGAGTGGTATCGTATAAAATAGCGCGCATGTCACCGTATTCCGTACTCATCGTTACCAAGAACTCTTTCTCAGAAGAACAACTACTGATTATAAGTACCAGAAAAAGGCACCAGATATTGCTTAAATATTTTATTTTATACATATCGCAACTTCAAATATACTATTTTTAAATAATAAATTAATAAGGTTCTACTTTCTGGCTAGCTCGAGTATCTGATTACCACCCTGAGAAATTATTTTTTCGGCTAGTATTTCCCCTACTTCTTCCGGAAGTTCCTTACTGCCTGTCGCCTGATCTTTCAGTAAGGTTCTGCCGTCTAAGCTCACTACTCCACCCCGAAGCAACAACCTATTATCAGTGATAGTTGCCAGGGCAAATACTGGCACACTACACCCACCCCGTAAGGCCTTTAGGTACGCCCGCTCCGCCCGAAGCTGCTGCTCAGTTATTTCGTGATTGATAAGCTCCCGGATTACTTTCTTTTTCTCGCTAGACAAACTCGCCAGTACCTCAACCGCCACACTCCCTTGCCCCACGGCGGGGATCATTTGCTCAGTAGAGAACTGATGCACTATTGAGCGATCGTACTCCATGCGGTGTACTCCGGCGTAGGCCAACATCAGTGCATCGCACTGCCCTGCTTCCATTTTAGCCATGCGGGTTTGTAGATTGCCTCGCATTTCTACTGTATTCAGATGAGGATTATAGTGCTTAAGCAATGCCTTACGCCGTACCGATGAAGTACCAATAGTTAGTGGCTGATTGCTGTGCAGGGAAAAATTGGGTTGATGACTAACGAGCACATCGGCTGTTTGCTCTCGCTCGGTGAAAGCCGCAATTTCAAATGCCTCAGGTAAGCTAGATTGCAGGTCTTTAGCACTATGTACAGCTAGGTCAATTGTTTTACGTTGGAGTTGCTCCTCTATTTCTTCAGTAAAGACGCCCCGCGTGCCAATTTCAGTAATGGCAACATCTTGCCGTTTATCGCCTCGGGTGTTGATAACAACCACTTCGCTTTCTACCCCACCAGCACGCAGTTTCTCGGCTACGTATTGTGTCTGCCACAGGGCTAGCTTACTACCTCGGGTTCCTATCTTAAGTTTCATATCCGCTTAATTAATCGTCCTACGTTCAGCGAAATATCGAGTAGCAGAATCTTCGGATTAGCATTTCTCTCTAGCTGAACATAGGCTTCATTAAACCAATAGAGCATTTTCTCCAGTACAGCAGCATTTGCTATTTTACTAAAATTCACTACAAATTCTAGATCTTTACCCTGCACCCGCATTAACTTTCTTTCTTTTTGTAAAGTATCTTCTTCGCCGTAATCTGCCAACTGATCAACCGAGTGATGCACCAACATCTCACGAATCATAGCCAGCCCGTAGGAAAAAAGAGCTTTTTGGTTCTCTTTTCCCAGTTTTTGAAATTTATCTACGAACGAAAGTAGTTTTTTATAATCTTGCAGATAGCACAAGCGCATCCAATCCCGAAAAAGCTGGTGGCTATCATCTTCTACCTCCTGATACAACTGAAGGGCTTTCTGAAAATTACCCTCAGCCAACGTGGCAATACGCCGCAACCGTTGCCGATCAACTTCTTCTTTCGTAGCCGGATGATTTACGAGCATTTGTATGATTTCTTCATCTGAGAAAGCTCGGATTTGAACGATTTGTGTGCGAGATAAAATAGTGGGCAACAGTTGCTCGGTGCTGTGAGCTACTAATATAAATAGCGTCCGATCTGGGGGTTCTTCCAATATCTTAAGAATACCATTGGCAGCGGCGGGGTGCATTCGCTCCGGATGCCAGATGATAACAATTTTATAGCGATCACCAAACGCAGTAAGGCTCAGTTTTCTGATGATGTTCCGGCTCTCTTCTTTAGAGATATTGAGTGACTTATTTTCAGCTCCCAGATATTCGCTCCAATCGGCTAACGAGCCGTAGGGACGCTCGGTGAGGAAGGTACGCCACTCGGTAATAAAGCTATCGCTTACTACATCTTTCCCAGTTATTTTCTTCGTGGAACCTACCGGAAATACAAAGTGTACGTCGGGCTGAGCGTACTCCACTTTTGATTGCTGATGACTAGCCGATCGATCACCACAGTGCCCATCTTCCCCTCGGTTCTCACAGTTTAAATATTGAGCGTAGGCTAGTGCCAACGCCAAATTTGGCCCACCTTCCGGCCCCAGAAACAATTGGGCATGGGCTACTTGCTCGGTATTGGCCGATTGTATTAAGTGCTGTTTTACTTCAGGTAGACCGTGTATTGCTGAAAACTGCAAAATCCAATAGTTACTGTTGGATAAAGGCACAAAAATAAAAAAGTCTCCGATAAGTTTACCGAAGACTCTAAAAGACTCTTTATTTTCAGAGGTTATTTCTTTTTATAGCGACGGTTAAATTTCTCAACTCGCCCGGCAGCATCTACGTACAGCTTCTTACCCGTGTAGAATGGATGAGAAGCTGAGCTTACCTCTATTTTTACTAATGGATAGGTGTTTCCATCTTCCCACTCGGTAGTTTCTTCCGACTGAATAGTAGAACGGGTGACAAATTTGTAGTCACTGGAAGTATCGTGAAAAACTACTTTTCGGTAATCGGGATGAATATCTTTTTTCATAGTTCGCTATTTTTCTAAAGCCCAACAGAGGACGGTAAATTTCGGTTCCTTTTTTAGAGAATCGCAAAAATATGAAATTTATTAAGTTCTGAAAAGCAGATAATCTAAAAAATTAAATGTGAGCGAATCCTGGCTCCTACAAACAAAACGTTTGACGGAAGGGGGTACGGTCGGGAAGCATCGTCGAAGTACTGCTCATAGGCCGCAAACGCTTCTAGCACTCCTTGCTTTCCTCGGAAACCCAGCCCAGTTTCTACCCGATAATTCATCTTCCAGGCATCTCCCCTATCAAAGAAGATTGGGTTTACCCAAGCGCGAGCGTAGGTGTTTACCACTTTAGACAATTCAGCAGTCCATCGCCCGCCAATGAGTAAAGAAGCCCGCAAATTTTCCCAACTTTGATCGCTCTCGAAGTGTTCGGGTCGACGACCATCTACTCGGTAGGTATACGCATTGAGCCGACCGTACAACCGATATTGCATCCGCTCACCAATCAAATAGTTCGGCGTGCTGAAAGTGGAGTAAAGTGCGGTCATTACTAGCAAACGGCGGGTAGGGCTATATTCTTCATCAGGCACCGATTCATCAGAAGGTACAGTATTATCAATTTCGTGCCGACAGTGGTGAATAACCCCAAACTCTAGCGTACCAAATTTCACTTTACGAAAAAAAGCGATGGATTCATTCCAGATAGCGCCCCGCATATGGAAGCTGATCTCATTATGCGGATTCGCCGTAAGCTCGTGCGAAAGTGTTCCGGCGATAGTTGCTTTGTCGCTAAAACGATAAAGTTCAATCAATCCGAAATACTTGGCATTCCAGGCTTGCTCATCTAGTGCCGAGCCAAAACCTCGCATTCCTTCGGCACTAAAAACGACATTCGGTAAGAAGCCACGTTCGCTGGTAGTATCGTCTAACGGGGCTGGAAAAAAGTTGCGCGCCACAAAGATTTGCGCTGAAGCTGAACTGGAAATTAAGAGCAATAAAAAGATTCTTATCCCGAGAGAAGTCATAGTAGTTTTGTTTGATTACTCGGACAAGATACCAACTTAGACTTTAGCGGATAGCAAAGAATATGTACTATTTATTAGATAAACTTACCTCACGGAATATGTAAGAATTTATGCGTTTGCAAAGAGACACGCCACTGCGGATTTTGCTTAACGTACTCAATGATCTGCGGTAGCACTTTTTCAGCTACACTCCACTCGGGTTGAAGAAATAGCTGACATTGAGGATTCATTTTTTCGGCAAACTGCTCGGCCCAACGGAAGTCACTTTTATTATAGATAATAATTTTTAGTTCGTGAGCCTGTTGGTAGATTTCGGGTAGAGGGGCTTTAAATTTTTTGGGCGAAAAACAAATCCAATCCAATTCCCCACTCAGTGGATACGCTCCCGAAGTCTCAATATTAACTGTAAATCCAGATTGCTTAAGGTTGTGAGTAAGTTCCGTTAAATCGTACATCAGCGGTTCGCCTCCGGTAATCACGATCAACCTAGCCGGATGCTGAGAAGCTTCTTCCACAATTTCACTGACTGATTTCTGCGGGTGTTGACTAGCATCCCACGATTCTTTTACATCGCACCAGTGGCAACCCACGTCGCAACCTCCCAGCCGAATAAAATAAGCTGCTTTCCCCTGATGTGCTCCTTCCCCTTGTAAAGTATAGAAGGCTTCCATGATGGGGAGTTTTTTGAGTTCTGGGTTTTGAGTTTTGGGTTCGGAGTTCTGGGTTTTGAGTTCGGAGTTCATGAACCTATCATTTATACTTTATGCCTTTTAGTTCTGATTTTTTTAAGTAGTGAACTAGGCTCTGAATCATCCCAGATATTTCATTAGCAAATTGATATAGCTCACTAAATTCTTGCTCAGTGATATAAGTACGGTCTTTAGCCCGATACAATTGAGACATCACTTCCAAACATGAGCCCTTAGCGTAGAACAAGAATTGAACAAACTCTTTGTTTCCACCACGGCCAAAACCCTCCGCAATATTATCCATCACTGACCCGCTCGATCTAAGAATCTGATCCTTTAGGCTAAAATCACGAGCGAAAAGTTCTTTTCTGGTTGTTTCGTAGATGAGCATACTCAGTTGTCGCGACTTTTGCCAGCATTGCAAATCCTCAAACTTTCTTATTGCTGCCATGAGTTACCAATGACTAATTTTGAATTTGAAAACTCTGAACTCAAAACTCAGAACCCTTCACGTTTCACTACATCGCTCAACTAATAGTGTTTCCGGCACTGAAGAATATATAAGTTTCCGCCCTCATGGCGATATACTAATCGGTGTTCGTGATCAACACGGCGAGACCACCATCCGGATAGGCTAACTCGTAATGGCTCAGGTTTTCCAATTCCTTCAAATGGAGTACGCTGGTACTGTTTGATAAGTTCGTTGATACGTTTGAGTATTTTCTTGTCAGTCTTTTGCCAGTATAAATAGTCTTCCCAGCCAACCGATAAAAAAATTAGTTTACTCTCTTCACTCATTCAACAAACTTCTTTCTACCCCTTTTCCTTCTTCATGCTCTTTTATACCTCGCGCCAGACGTTCTGCATTTTTGGGGCTGCTTAAAAGATGCAGCGTTTCTTGCATTCCTTCGTAGTCCGATTTTGACAAAACTACCATATCTTGACCGTTGGAGCGGGTAACATACAAAGGAGCGCGAGACTCAAAAACTTTGTCTAGGAAAGACTTCAGGTTTTGCCGAAAGTTTGAATACGTAGTAATTTCCATATAATTAAAAGTAGTACAACTAATTGTACAAACGAAAATCGCATTGCTTAGTTCGCTATCGATATATCTCTTTCTTCGCCGCCAACATTGCATTGTAGAGCAACGCCGCTCGGGTCATCGGACCAACCCCACCGGGAACCGGAGTGATGTAGCTACATTTTTCAGTAACCTCCTCAAAGTGGACATCACCCACCAGCTTGTAGCCGCGCGGACGTTCGGGGGCATTCACTCGGTTAATACCTACGTCAATAACGACCGCCCCTTCTTTCACCATATCGGCGGTAACGAAGTGCGCTTTTCCAATCGCTGCGATCAGAATATCGGCCTCGCGAGTAATTTCGGCCATGTTTTTCGTTCGACTGTGGCAAATAGTTACGGTTGAGTTGCCCGGATTGGATTTGCGAGACATCAGTAAGCTCATAGGTGTGCCCACAATATCGCTTCGGCCAATAACGACACAATGCTTACTTTCAGTTTCAATCTGGTAGCGTTCTAGTAGTTGCATGATGCCCAGCGGAGTAGCCGCTACGTAAGATGGCAAACCTTTCGCCATTCGTCCTACATTGATTGGGTGAAAGCCGTCCACATCCTTTTCAGCTTTGATCGCGAAAGTGATTTTCTCGTCGTTGATATGGTTGGGTAAAGGCAGTTGTACAATAAAACCATCAACATCGGGATTATCATTGAGCTTGTGAACTTCCTGAAGCAATTCTTCCTCAGAAATAGATTCATCGAGGCGAACAAGGGTAGAATTAAAGCCTACTTGCTCGCAGTCTTTCACTTTGTTGCGGACGTAGGTTTCACTGGCGGTATCGTTACCCACTAACACCGCTGCCAAGTGAGGGACTTTTTTTCCTTCAGCTTTTAATTGATTCACTTGCTCGGTGAGTTCTTGCCGAATTTGCTGCGCTGTTTGTTTGCCGTCAATAATTGTCATAGTTGTGAAGTAATCTGAGTGTCGATAGAATTTCTGAAAGAAGTGCAAAAGTAAATATAACCCTACTGGCATCATAAAAAAGCTCTTGAAACAATCGTACTCCTGGTCTAGACATTACAAGAAGTCTAAAGAAAGTAAGTATTGATTTTCACGCAAACATTATTTCATAAATTATTTAATGTTTATTTGATTATTGACATTAAACTTGAGTCTACCAATACTATGAACATTAAATTTTCGTTCATTTAATGTTTGTTATAAAAGTAAACCTCAATTTAAGGTCGCAATAGCTTATAAGCATTAAATAGTTAATATTTTAATGCTTATTGGGAAAGTGAGCCTTAAATTAAGGTTCTATTAGACACTAAACATTAAAAAAGCATCAATAATAATGTCTGACCAAGCTTGGATTAATCCTGATCGTAACCAACCCTGGAATACTTTACCACCTCTACCTATCCCAAAAGAGCACTATCGGAATGTGAAAGTTCTCGAGCAGCTAGGAGAGGCCAAGGCATCTCTGGCTCGGCTACACGGTCGCAGTGCCGCCATTCCAGATCAAAAGCTACTGATTAACACCATCAGTTTGCAGGAAGCGAAAGCCTCTAGTCAGATTGAGAATATTTTTACTACGGACGATGAACTATACCAAGCGTTCAGTCAAAATGATTTACAGGAAACCTACGGAGCACCCAAGGAAGTATTGCGCTATCGCGAAGCTCTATGGAAAGGGTTTCACAGTTTAGAACAAAAGGAAGTTTTTGACCTGGACTATTTCATTCAAATGTACCGGGAAGTAAAAGAGGCGAAAGATGGGTTTCGTCCAGCCTTCACTCGTATCGTTATCCGGCAGGGAGGCAGTGGCATGAATGCCGGACAGGTGATTTACACTCCCCCCCGAGGCGAGGGTATTCTGGAAGAAAAGCTTAGTAATCTGCTGGATTTTATGAACGACGATCAGCAGTACGCTCTCGATCCTTTGTTGAAAATGGCAATCGGTCACTACCAATTTGAGGCGATTCATCCTTTTCGGGATGGAAACGGGCGAACGGGACGGCTATTTAATATTCACTACCTTACTAAAAAAGGCTTGCTTGATCTACCCATTCTATTTCTCAGTCGCTACATTATTGACCATAAAGATGAATACTACTATCTTTTGGCCGGAGTTTCTCAGCGGAGCAACTGGCAAGACTGGATTTTATATATGCTACAAGCAGTGCAGTCAACGGCGAACCTAACCTATCGTAAGATCAATGATATTTTACAGGCGAAGGAAGGCATCTTGCAGGCAGTTCGTCAGCAAACCCCAATTCAGCGACCGGAACAGATGATTGAAATGCTATTTACCCAACCCTACTCTACTGTGAAGCATTTTACTAGCGAGAACATTTACGCCGAAAATACCGCCCGCAGTTACCTCAACCAACTCACCGAACTAGGCGTGCTGGACAAACGAACTATTCAAGGCCACCATTACTACCTCAATATTGACCTGTATAATATTTTGAGTGAGTAGAAGGTAGGATTTAAAACTACTTGAGAGTACACTCTACTTATCTAACCGCTTTTCTATTGCATCCAAACGCTGACTTACCTTTTTCATATCCAATGTATATACGTCAATAAAAGCGTCTAAATCGTCGCCCACCTGCTGAACGGTTTCATCCAGTTTTATTACATGATCCCGCAGATAACTCATCTGAGCTTTCATTAAATTGACTGACCTTCTTAGCTTGTTTAGCTCTTCCATAATCGAGTAATTTTAATCCAACTTCAACACCGCCATAAAGGCTTCTTGGGGGATTTCTACGTTACCGACCTGACGCATTCGCTTTTTACCCTTTTTCTGTTTTTCCAGCAGTTTGCGCTTTCGGGAAATATCACCACCATAGCATTTGGCGATCACGTTTTTTCGCATAGCCTTTACTGTTTCGCGGGCAATGACTTTTTGACCGATAGCCGCCTGAATGGCAATTTCAAACATTTGGCGGGGCAGTAGTTCGCGTAGTTTCTCACAGAGTCGTTTACCCCACTCGTAGGCCTTATCGCGGTGAACAATAGCCGAGAGGGCATCCACTTTGTCACCGTTTAGCATGATATCCAACTTCACCATATTAGAGGTACGGTAGCCAATCGGGTGATAATCCAGTGAAGCGTAGCCCCGAGATATGGTTTTGAGCTTATCAAAGAAATCGAAGACAATTTCGGCTAATGGTAACTCAAAAGTTAGCTCTACTCGATCCTGCGTCAGGAACACTTGGTTTTTAATCACTCCGCGCTTATCCATGCACAGTTCAATAATCCCTCCGATAAATTGCGACTTAGTAATAATCTGCGCCCGAATGAAGGGTTCCTCAATACGGTCGAGAAAATTAGGTTCAGGCATTTCAGATGGAGCACTTACCGGCTGCATGGTTACTTCCGCATCGGACAGATAGGCATGAAAGCCTACCGAAGGGACGGTAGTAATGACGGTCATATTAAACTCTCGCTCCAGCCGTTCCTGCACAATCTCCATGTGCAACATTCCCAAAAAGCCGCAGCGAAAACCGAAGCCTAGTGCCGCCGAGGTTTCGGGTTCCCAAATCAGAGCGGCATCATTCAATTGCAATTTTTCCATGGATGCCCGCAGTTCCTCAAAATCGGAAGTTTCTACCGGATAGATTCCGGCAAATACCATCGGTTTTACATCTTCAAACCCACTCAAAGAAGTAGCCGGATTTTTCACGTGGGTGATTGTATCCCCAACCTTTACCTCGCTGGCAGTTTTAATACCCGAGATAATGTAACCTACGTTGCCCGCTTCGATCATTTGAGTTGGCTGCTGCTTAAGTTTCAGCACTCCAATTTCATCAGCTCCGTAGGTACGCTTGGTGTTGACAAACTTTACCTCATCGCCTTTATTGAGCTTACCGTTAAACACCCGAAAATACACTTCTACTCCCCGAAAAGAATTATAAACTGAATCGAAGATCATGGCTTGCAGAGGAGCATCTACATCGCCTTTAGGCGATTGAATTCGTTCCACCACCGCCTCGAGAATTTCGGGTACTCCCAAACCTTCTTTAGCACTTGCTAATAGAATATCTTCCCGGTCGCAGCCAATCAAATCAATAACCTGGTCGCTAACCTCTTCTACCATCGCTCCCGGCAGGTCAATCTTATTCAGTATCGGAATAATTTCCAGATCGTGCTCAATTGCCAAATACAGATTAGAAATGGTTTGGGCTTCCACGCCTTGGGCAGCGTCTACCACCAACAAGGCTCCTTCGCAGGCCGCAATGGAGCGCGATACTTCGTACGAAAAGTCGACATGCCCCGGGGTATCAATCAGGTTGAGAATGTATTCTTCTTCTTTTCCCCCCTTACTATAAGTATAGTTCATCTGAATGGCGTGGCTTTTAATGGTAATCCCCCGCTCTCGCTCCAGATCCATATTATCCAGCAGTTGGTCTTGCATATCCCGCTCATCTACCGAACCGGTTGCCTGAAGCAGACGATCAGCCAGCGTACTTTTCCCGTGGTCGATATGGGCAATGATGCAAAAATTACGGATGTTCTTCATAAGCTTCGTTCTACTGCAAATAATCGGCACCAATTGCCAATAATCGAATGTTCAAAAATAGCAATAATAGTTGGTGTAGTAACAAGGGTTAGGACGTATTTAGTTTAGCTAAAAAATGAAACTTTCAGCTTTCGACTTAAACTATTACTCTGGGGGTGTAGGACACGATTGTAAAGATGTTTAAATTTGGAAAAAAGCTACCCGTTATGGAGAAAAAAGATCAAGTATTACAAGCAAGACTGATGGAACGCATAAAAGTTTGGCAGCAGAGCCAAGAAGGGCAAACTAGTGGATACGAGTATGAGCACAGTTTTTCGGAGATGATGCGCCATCTAGGGCAGGACATTCTGCAAGCTAGTACGGGGGAGGAGGCAAATGCCAGAAAAAAAAAGAAGTAGCCACCAGTTTTGGAAAAATATCCGTTCCCAAACACCATGTGTTAGCTCAACATACCCCCCACTTTAAAATGAGTGCGTATTTGCAGGAAGTAAGTTGCTGGATAGGCCAGCAGCAGGTCTTTGATAAAAGTAGTGAAGCGATAGGTAAGTTACTACATATCTCAGTGAGTGACAAACAAGTAGAACGGCTCTGCCACCACTACGGACAAATGCTGGAGGAGCAACAAATCCAGGCCCTGGAGCAGGGGGAAACACACCGTGTTGATGCAAAACAGCAGACAGCCATGCACTATGTCATGGTG
The DNA here is from genome assembly GCF_030506325.1 of Tunicatimonas pelagia. NCBI lineage: Bacteria > Pseudomonadati > Bacteroidota > Cytophagia > Cytophagales > Catalimonadaceae > Tunicatimonas > Tunicatimonas pelagia. The sequence goes on from NZ_CP120683.1 coordinate 1,680,197, forward strand.
GACGGAGCGCAATTCTTGTTTCGGGAACAGGGCTGGAAAGAAGCCAAACTAGGCCGGGTATTTCCAGCATGCTCTTTATTGGAAGAGAGCCCTCAACGAAACTGGATCAAAGAATCACTTTATGTGGCCCACTACGGGGGGCATCGGGGGTTTGAAGAGAAAATGCAGTACTATATGGATGAGTTGAGCGATGTGGTGATTGTCGCTGATGGTGCCTCTTGGATATGGAACTGGGCCGAGGCTATGTATCCTGGGCAGCGACAGATACTAGATTTCTACCATGCGATGGAACATTTAGGCCACTTTGCCACCGACTACTTTAAAAAACCGCCTCAAGCCAAAGCCTGGATTGAGCAGCAGAAAACCTGCTTGTTGTCCGATCAGGTAGAGCAGGTCATAAAAGTCATCGAGGGGTTGCCCCCTAGTCGGACCATTCCCACAGAGCAAGCCAGAGTAGCCTTGATAAAGTACTATCAGAAAAACCAGAAACGCATGATGTACGGCACTTTCCAAGAAGAAGGATTACTAATTGGTTCCGGCCCTATTGAAGCAGCACACCGACATGTGCTACAGCAACGTTTAAAACTATCTGGGCAGCGGTGGACCGTTACCGGTTTCCAAGCAGTCGCTAACTTGCGAGCTACCGAGAAAAGTCAGCGATGGCAAAAAGTCATCGACTTAGTGCAACAAAAGATAGCCGCTTAACATCCGTGTCCTACACCCTACTCTGGTGTTGGGTTGAAAACAGCGTATGAGTGATAATAATGCAAAAAATGTGCTAGGTGACCCACTTCAGCTATGTAGTGAATCGCCTAAGACTGGTTTTTATCGTACCGGTTGCTGTGAGACTGGTCCGGAAGATAGTGGTCGCCACCTAGTTTGCGCCATTATGACTGATGAGTTCCTCCGATTTACCAAGCAACGGGGCAATGATTTGAGTACTCCGATGCCTGCTTATGATTTTCCAGGACTGAAAGCTGGTGACCGTTGGTGCCTCTGCGCTCTGCGGTGGAAAGAAGCTTTTGACTCGGGAGTGGCTCCCTTAGTAGTATTAGCCGCTACCCATGAAGCGGTTCTTCGCTATGTCTCCTTTGAAAGCTTACTAGCTCACGCTCATTTACCTGTAAACTAAGCATCTCACCTTCTTTTCATTTAATCTAATTTTTTCGCAAAAAATTAAAATTTATCACGTACTGAAAGACAGAAGTAGATTTTAGTAGGATAACTTTCTCAGGCTTTCATAACTTATCTTAAGTGGCGAAATAACCAGCAGCAGTATTAATAACTTTTCTTTTCGGCAACTAAATCGGTGATTTTCCCAATCTCCTAGGTTTTAAAGCAGTCATTCTTCATGTACCTTTTTACCCAAAAATGCTAAAAAACATTACAATAAACTTCATTTATGCTCTAAATATTACATGCTTTTTATCTTCAAAAACCTGCATTTATTTTAAGTAATCCTATTTTATTTCTGCCAAAGTAAGCCCTTTATCCCCATCAGAAATTACCATGTTAACCGTAGTCTTAGCCGAAGATTCTATTGGTAATCTTAATTTTTTTGCTGTACTCTGTCACTTTTATTCGCCATCGTTCACTAAGGTAGATAAAAGCTAACGCTCCGAATGTCGGAAAAGAAAGAAAGCCAGTTTGTGCAACTGCTAGAAGACAATAAGTATCGAATTCTTCGGATATGCCAGGTGTACGCTCAGTGTGCCGAGGACCAACAGGATTTGTACCAAGAAATAGTATTGGAACTATGGAAATCGTTTGATACCATCCACGACTTGGCCTATACCAACACTTGGTTTTTTCGGGTAGCCCTAAATGTGAGTATGCAATTTCGGCGAAAGTCAAGATTGCGGAAAAAAAGATCGATAGATAGCATTCAGTTTATTGCTCAGTCGGCAACTGCTCAGGAGAGTATAGAAAAACAGGAACTGAAAAATCAACTGTACGCTTGCATCGCCCTACTAGAGGAAAGCAACCGCGCCATTGTACTACTTCACTTAGAAGGTGTTGCTAATCAGCAGATTGCTGAGATTATGGGGTTAAGTGATAACCATACCGCCATAAAGCTCAAACGCATCCGAGAGAAGTTGAAAGTATGCCTAAAACAACAGGAAGTATGCTAGATCAGGAATTACAAAAGCTGTGGCAACAAGCTCCGTCCGAGATGCAAATTAAATTTAACCAATCAAAGCTGATGATTGACCTGGATCGTGATATACGAAAATTTGAACGCACTCTGTTCTGGCGGGATATTCGGGAAATTGTTCCGGCAGTGCTGATGACTGGATACTTTGGCAGAATAGTGTATTACGAACCTGACATGATTGCTAAAATAGGCTTTGGATTTCTTATCTTAGGATCGCTGCTCGTAATAGTTAAGCTGTTGGTAGTAAAACGGTTCAAAAGCAGTACACCATCAGATGCCCCCTTTCAAGATTACCTGAAGCAGAGATACCAGTATTTATCAAAGGAGAAACGGCTACTAGAAACCGTTTTATATTGGTATATCTCACCGTTTCTTATCGGCTACGCAATTCTAGGTTTAGGGCTGCCTCTCAATATTCCACATTGGGGTGCGTGGATCTTTTACATATTTTACTTAGCATTCGGATTTGGGGTCAGTTGGTTCATACGATGGTTGAACGACAGAGCGGTAGTCAATCAATTCAATCCAATACTTGAGCGAATAGAAAACACACTAGAAAACTTAGAGTCACCTTAGAAGATTATTTATCGTCTAAGTCTACCAATACTTGATTTAGTTCAGAACTGGTTCTCTTTCCAATTACTCCATCCTGGCTATCCTTCATTATCTTGGCAATCCTGGTACAAAAAGTAGATAAATCCCCAAGCTTTCTCTAATTTTGCCAAAATATTTTCAACCGGGATATGGATATACAGAACTGGTTACTGTCAATTATCCATTTTCAATTTTTACTTTATTGATGAGTCAGTTAGAAGAAAATACCTCGCTAAATTTTATAGAGCAAATCGTAGAGGACGACCTGGGCGATGGCAAAAACGGTAGTGTGATTCATACCCGCTTCCCACCCGAACCCAACGGTTTTCTTCATTTGGGCCATGCCAAATCGATCTGTCTTAATTTTGGATTAGCCCAAAAATACGGCGGAAAAACCAATTTACGTTTTGATGATACCAATCCGGTAACTGAAGATACTTCTTACGTAGAGGCTATCAAAGAAGATGTTCGCTGGCTAGGTTTTGAGTGGGAGGGCGAAGAACACTACGCGTCCGATTACTTTGATAAGCTATACGAACTGGCTGTAGAGCTGATTAAACGAGGTAAAGCCTACGTGGATGAAACTTCGGTAGATGAAATTCGGCGGATGCGGGGTACTCCTACCCAACCGGGTGAAGAGAGCGCGTACCGCAATCGCCCAACGGAAGAAAGCCTGACCTTATTTGAAAAAATGAAGTCCGGTGAACTTGCTGAGGGATCGCATGTGCTGCGGGCGAAGATTGATATGGCATCGCCCAACATGCACCTACGCGACCCTATTATGTACCGCATTCTGCACCACCACCACCACCGTACAGGCGATAATTGGCACATCTACCCCACCTACGACTGGGCGCATGGCCAGAGCGATGCTATTGAAAATATCACCCACTCCGTCTGTACGCTAGAGTTCGAGGTACACCGCCCACTGTACGACTGGTTCGTAGAGCAGATTGGCGAATTTGATCAAGAAATGGTTAATCCTCGCCCCCAGCAAATTGAATTTGCCCGTCTCAATGTGAACTACACCGTGATGAGCAAGCGTAAGCTGTTAGAGCTAGTGAATGAAGGCTACGTAAACGGCTGGGACGATCCGCGAATGCCTACCATTAGCGGCTTACGTCGGCGAGGGTATACGCCCGCTAGTTTGCGTAATTTTGCCGAGCGGGTGGGAGTAGCCAAGCGAGATAATATGATTGACCTGAGCCTACTAGAGTTCTGTATTCGGGAAGATTTGAATAAAACCGCTCCTCGGGTAATGGCAGTGCTTAACCCGATAAAGCTGGTGATTACTAATTACCCTGAAGGAAAAGCCGAAGATTTATCGGTAGAAAATAACCCGGAAGATGAGAACGGTGGCAGTCGAATCGTACCCTTTAGCCGGGAGTTGTATATTGAACGAGACGATTTTATGGAAGATCCCCCCAAGAAGTTCTTCCGCCTCGGCCCCGGTCGTGAAGTCCGCCTGAAAGGAGCATACATCATTCACTGCGACTCATTTGAGAAAGAGGAAGCAACTGGAGAGATTACAACCATTTATGCCACATATTTTCCTGACACTAAAAGCGGGGAAGATACCAGTGGTAAAAAGGTGAAAGGAACCATTCATTGGGTATCGGCACCTCACGCTGTAACCGCCGAGGTTCGTTTGTACGACCGTCTTTTCTCCGACCCCGAACCTACTAATCATGAAGACGATCAGGGTGAACCCATTGATTACAAGCAGTTTATCAATCCTGATTCGTTAGTAACGCTTGATAATGTACAAGTAGAACCAGGTTTAAAGAATGCCCAACCGTTTGACCGATTTCAGTTCATGCGAAAGGGCTATTTCTGCGTTGATTCGGACAGTAGTGAAGGGAAACTGGTTTTCAACCAGACGGTAACCCTGCGGGATAGCTGGGCGAAGAAAAGCAAAAAATAATCAGTAAAGGCTTTCATATTTCTCAGTGATGTAAGCGAAAGTTTCCTTTAGTTCGGCTGCCTCGCGTAAACAGTGCTGACGGTCTTCTTCGGTTAGATTAGGTTGCTGTAGCATACCCTCAATGCGACAGATTGCTCCCATAAATCGATGGTGGTTCAAATCATGTAGTAAACCTACGTGCATAGAGCGATAGCTTGGTCGCTTCTCTAAGTATCTCTTTTTGATTAAATGGATACTACTGTAGAATAAAGCGTAAGTACCTACCGTAGCCAGAACATCAACATACAAAGGAGTTACTTCCGAAATTGGAAACGACATATACACTATGTATATATTGTATATTAGTAATGCCGCTAGAATAAATCTCATTATATAATCCTTACTAGGCACAGTCATGGACCAAGCAATCAGTACTAGCAACGGAATAAGCAGAAGAGAAAAATTCCACCAGAAAGCAGAAAACTCTCCGTAATAATCAATCTTCAAGCTAGAAGGAAAAAAGCGCCAACTATTGTACAGTAGAGGGATTAGGAAAACTAAACTTAGGCATAACCACCTACGCTTATCTATACGAAGGAAATGGATACTTTGTTGTAGAGAGTTAGCCGTGGGGCGGTTGAGTACTTGCATAAGTCTGATGATGTGGTGTGAGGTAGAATAGTGTGGTAATGATAAGTAGCCCACCTATTAGATGCAAGTTTAAAGCAGAAGCATTACAGCAGTATTACACAGCTTTCAAAGATCAGATGCTTTGACAAAAGTAGCGCAGACCTCATCACCACACGGTGGACGAGGAAGTATGATAAGTGGGGTCGCCCGTAGTGTGAGATCGTCGGGCGCCGAGCGCTTCCTTCGTCGCGATGATGGTAGGGACGTCTATGTCTAGTCGATATTTTCGTATTTCTCTACGATGTAGGCGAAGGTTTCTTTAAGTTCATCGATCTCCTTCTTACAGACGTCGCGGTACGTATCATTCATATCCGACATATCAATCATACCCTCAATTCTACATACTGCCCCCATAAACCGATGATGATTCAAATCGTGCAGTAAGCCTACGTGCATAGAGCGATAGCTTGGTCGCTTCTCTAAGTATCTCTTTTTGATTAAATGGATACTACTGTAGAATAAAGCGTAAGTACCTACCGTAGCCAGAACATCAACATACAAAGGAGTTACTTCCGAAATTGGAAATGACATATACACTATGTATATATTGTATATTAGTAATGCCGCTAGAATAAATCTCATTATATAATCCTTACTAGGCACAGTCATCGACCAAGCAATCAGTACCAGCAGCGGAATGAGATGAAGGGAAAAATTCCACCAAAACATATAAAATTCGCCGTAATAGTCAATCTCTAAACTAGATGGAAAAAAGCGCCAACTGTTATAGAGTAAGGGAATTAAAAACACAAGTCCCAATGATGCCCATTTCCGTCTATCAGTCCGGAAGAAGGAAATGCTTTTGTTAAGGGGGCTTACAGCAGGTTTGTTAATTACTTCCATAGACTTATTGAAGTACAGTTGCGACATAGCTTTAGTTTTAGCATCTTGGTAATTATAGAATGTATTTACGCGAAAAGCAAATTTACACTTTGGTTACATTTAATTTAGCTTTTCGATAAAATCTGCCTGTTTTTACTGGGCAACAGCAAAGTAAAGTACTGCCCTTATACTTTAATAGTAGCCCTGTTCTTACACACGTAAGGTTTCAAATATTTGAACTGTTATTTTTCTGAAAATTAATATCAAATTTGTTACGTATTCTTACGCGTGTACTATTTTTTACAAAACTTAACAAAAATCTTTGACTATGAAAGCTATTGCTAGAAATCTCGGACGATTAATTATAGTCGCTGCTATTCCCGTTATGCTGATGGCCAGCTGTGAAAGTGATTTGGTAGAACCAGAAGCAGGCCCTCCTAAGAGTAAGATGAAGATAGATCCTGGTAGTAGATAAAATGTCTGCTTCATGCTGTCTAAATTTATCTTTAGCTAATCTGGCGTGCCATTTTGAGATAGTAAATGAGTCCCTAGTAGGTAGACCATCTAGTTAGCAATACTGGACTAATCTTAGAACCAGCCTACGAAATACCGTAAGATGGTCTACTTTCTATGGTTTACGACTTCAACTACATTGGCCACACTTTTGGTGCGAAAAGCAAACTGTTAGCCAATCTCTTTCCCAATTTTTCGTATCTATTGGGCGAGAAAAATAGCAAACCCTACTGTATTGTCTTTAGTGTAGGTTAAAGCGGGCTTGTTCATAAAAGTTGCTATTTGCTAATCAAAGACGCTCTAAGCTGTTCCCCCGTAGGGATTTTGTCGTATCTCCATAACAAGATCCCTGTGAGGTGGTATTAGTTGAGTGGTTCTTCTTTTTATAGAAAGGCTACAGCTCAAATATTGCGTAGCTCAGAAAAACTTACCACATTGTAGGTACTATTTACCTCAACCGACCCCTGCTACGTATGTTAGCTACCAAGCCTCTTCCTTGGAAAGTAAGTGCCCACACTACGCTTTCCGGTTCACCCAAAGTACCCGACTCAAAGTCATCATTTATTGTTGACCACTTCCAACCATCGAGTCTACTTCAGCTACGTCATACTAGCAGACTCACTAATGCTGTTGTTACTATTGGTACCGCTATTATATTACTATATCTTACCCCGGTATCCTTTTCTTCGCTTCACGGGGCTTTTCCGTTAAATGTTGTAGTACTAGCCCCGCTGTACGTAGTAGGCCTCTTGGTGATCACGGCGGTGCTGAGGCTTGGCTACAAGACTATTGTACTGTGGGCATCGGTATTGTTGCTTATGGCGTATATGGGGTACATCCCATTTATCTTCGATCTAAAAAACGTTACTATCACAAATCACTGGCAGCTAGGGAGTTATCAAGTAGCTACGCTTATGTATCTGCTTACATTTGCCGCCGCCTGGTCTCTGACGACCAACGGTATAGCTGCCTACTTCGCCTCCAAGCTTAACTATGGTACTCAATTGCGTAATTGTCGAGGATAATCGGTATATCTTAGAAGAGCTAGCGGAGTACTGCCAGGAGAGCGGTGTAGCAGAGGTGAAACTGGCTACTATTAATCCGGTGGAAGCGTTGGAGTACATACAGGATAAAACGCTTACCGTAGATTTGCTACTGACTGACATTAATATGCCCCTGATGAGTGGGTTTCAGTTGATTAAGTCGGTTGCTCGGTCTTATGATGCCCTTTCACCCAAATTTGGGATTATCACTGCCTACACGCACTACACCGCATCGGATACTCCCACTACCATCGCCGCATTCATTTACAAACCCTTTACGCAAGCCGATATTATTACTGCCCTGGAAAATATCCGGGAGCAACTGCTGGCAACTGGCAGGTTGCGATACGCGGCGTTAGGAACCAGTGCCTACGATTGCTTAATGAGTATTATCCAGCGGCAAGATGTTGTTGAGTATTTGTATGAGACCGAACGGTTTGTCTTCAGCCATGAGGACTTCGCTATTCTTTGTGATAAGTTTACCCACTTTACCCTAGTCTATCCGAATTTATTAATTAACCCAACCTACTCAAATAGAGTAAAAGGTAAACTATGAATCAATATTCCTGCGTACTGGTTGAAGATAATCGCGACCAACTGGAAGAGTTAACCGAAATTGTAAGTTCGGTCTGCCAAGTAAAGGGGGCATTCTCTGACCCAACGCAAGCTTTGTCTTACATTTTGCGGTCTGCCCCTGATGTTATTATTCTCGATCACCATATGCCTACGCTAAGCGGATTGGATATATCGCTACAAATTACCCAAGCTCGCTTGGATTCACTAATCATATTCCTGACTGGCGACCGGGGGATAGCAGTCTCCGCAATAGGCGAAGCCAATGTGATTGACTTTGTTGAGAAACCGTATACGCCCCCTCGGGTACTTAAAGCAATAAGAAAAGCTGAGTACTTTTTATCATACCCCACCGCTAATTCTTCGTTATTTTCAGACGATCACCTTATCCACTACGAAAAAAGAAAAGGACTTACCAAAATACAATACATTAATCATAGAGATATACTGTACATTGTCTCGGATCATAACTACTGCAATATTGTAACCGACCGAGGGCAACACCTTGAACGAGCCAGTATCAGTTCGTATAATTTTCTAACAAAGAAATACCCATTTTTTATTCGCTATCGTAAAGGGGGTATTGTTAATCTGCTGGAGGTTACTGCCTACAACAGCTCGGAGCTGATGATGAGCAACGGCGATAAATTAGCAATTAGTGGCTCAATGTACGGTAAATCTTTTCTATCGCAACTAAAAGAGTTCCTCAAAAGCTCCCACTGAGTTTTTACCACCAAACCGCCATTTTTTCCCTAGTTGGCTTAGCGTTTTTACCATTTCTGCTTTTGGTTTTGCCCCGCCAACTCTTTCGCTGCATCTTGTGGGGCTATTGCTCCAACTACTTATGAATTCAGATTTCATCCCGGCTCTGCTACAACTAATGAACACCTACTTCAACCTTCATATTTCCCAGTCTTATCAATTAAGACGTACTCTTTCCAAGCGTGAAGTTGACCCAAATGCCGTCACTGCCCCGCCCTATTTCGTAGCAGTTCAGCAGTGGCTCCACCGCGAGCACGGCTACCAATTCAACCCTGGTGACGCAACTTTTATTCAATTTAATCCGAACAAGGCATCCGTAGGAGAATCTACTCAAGCCATTGCAAGTGCTTTGTGTCAACTTAGCGAAAAATTCTGGCAACGGTTCCAACAGCAGCAGGGAAAGGAATCAGAGCCACCCGATTACTTTGTTACCGTACTAGATTATCTAGAAACTCAGTATCACGTATGGTTTTCCTACGAAAGAGGCCTCTTTGTAGAGATATAGCCCCCCGAAAAAACTTCTCAAAAACCTCCGCTAGGTTTTTACCACCAATCCGCTACTTTATCCCCAATCAGTACAGTGTTTTTACCATTTGTATTTTTTGTCTTGCCTAAGCGGCTACTTCACTGCACCTTAGAGATGATAATTATCACTTAACCCCTTATTAAAAAGTACAGAAAGTAGTCACCACAAAAGAGGCCGGTCTGCCTAGGGCGAACCGACCTCCAGCCTTCCCCGCTAAAGTGGGAGAAAACTTATACTCAATGCATTAACGAAAACTGTAATGAAAAATTTCTAAAAACCTCAATCTGGGCAGTATTTGCCCTCAGCCTTGGTGCCCTGTTTTACGCCTGTTCGCAGGACGACCTCACCGAAGCTTCCTCAACCGCCATTGAGGATGACTTTACGGTGCGGGTAAAAAACGGCTACCTAGAATTTAAAGACCAAGCTACTTTTGATGAAATCAAAAAATCACTGGAAAATGCCGACCGCGAAACAATGGACGCTTGGGAAAGCCAATTTTCCGGATTCACCTCGCTATGAAGCATAGAGGACAAGGCAGAAGATGCTCAGGAAGCCTGGTTTCAGGAGCTAGGTAATATGAGCGAAGAAGATCGTAATCTGCTAGCACAAGGGGATAGTGACTTCTGGTACTCCGATTATCTGAAGGAAAATACGGATCTTTTTATCTTGCAAGATAGTGGTATGTATACGCTTAATACTTATAGTTCTCAAGCCGATTTGCTTACTTTCTTAAATAGGGACTTTGTGTATAAAGTAGGGGATGAAATAAGAGTCTATCAGGAGGGTGCATTCAAGACTATTTTAGACGGTGATGATGAAAAGATAAAATTACTAGGTGGTATTGATGAGAACAATGAAGAGCTAAGAATTAGCGTAGCCAAACATGCTGTACTACCGTTCAAAGATATTGCAGCAAATGGTCGTCAAGAAGTAGAGATTTTCGCTGACAAATACGGATCGACGGTAAATACATGTGGGCATTCGGTTGGTAGTAGACGTAAGCAAGACCGTGTACATGCTGAGATATACGTTAACAGATGGACGGTCACTAATCAATTTACCAAAGAGAAATACTACAAATACGTGCTAGAGGTAGAGCTTATCAACTGGCGCAAAGATGGGCTTTTTGGTGGCTGGACTAGAAAAAGAACCCATTCTCTTAAACTACTAGGTAATTTAGATGTACTTGTAGAAACTGGGAATTTTTGGGGTGATTCATATTCAGGTAGTTATGATGTTGATATTAATACAGGTGGCAGGCTTATGGCTAGAATAAGAACTTCTATGGATTTAATAGATGATGTTACTGGTACTCTTGAACCCGAGTTCTACGCCGGCGGAATTCTAAATGCATACGGTCGCGGTGGTACCCGATGTGGTGACATTGGGACTGACAACGATTGTAGAGATGGATGTGATATTTGGAATTAAGCATTAGCTTTATGTAGATTTTACCGTAGACGTTCATTCTTTTGCCAGAGTGAGCGTCTACATTTTTCTTATCGACTTAAAAATGAGGATTTCTACCACTATCATTCTGGTATTATTCATAAGCTGTACCCAAGAACTAGATATAGCCTTACCGACTGCCCCACCGCAATTAGCACTCAACAGCTTACTACACCCCGATAGTATCATACGAGTATCGTTAACCACTACACTTTCTTCATCCGTTAATTCTACAGACTTCCCGATAGTGGACGATGCATTAGTACAACTGTATGAAAACGACGAGTTACTTAGTGACCTTACTTTTCAAGATAGTGTATACGTATTGGATTACTATCCAAAAGCAGCACAAAAGTATAGTGTTGTAGCGACTGCCCCCGGTTATCCAGTAGTGCGAGCCTCAGACATAATGCCCCCTCCTCCTAATGTTACAATATGTACTCAGGAGGATACTGCTGACCGCTATCCATATCGCAACGGAATTATGAATGTAACTATTCATGACTCTCCTTTGGGGAATGACTTCTACTGGTTCCACAATGTTAGCTACAGTTATGTAGTAGATTCGTGTTTTTGGAACCTGAATAAACGAGAGAGGGATTGTGTCTTTGAGGAACCTCTTCGGTTAGCAGGTTCCAGTACGGGCTACTATTACTCTTATTCCCCTGTTCCTGATCGGTTTAATGCTTACGTAGATAATACGATAGGTGGAGTAACTACTTTTGAGTTCTATATTCGGGTAGATGATATAACACAGAACGGTGAGGATATTACATTTGAGCTCGCTTCAGGACATGGTTTCCCTAGTAAGGAAGAGTTCTTTCGTGAAGATTTTCACGAAAGCTCCTATAGCACATTATATACAACCAACGCTAGCCAGCATTACGATCGTTACTTAAAATCTAGTATTACCTATTCACTAAACCGCAGCTATAACGAAGATGAAGATTTAGGGTTCAAGCCCTTTGTGCAATTTAGTCAGGTATACTCTAATGTAGAAAATGGAATAGGTATCTTTGCGGCATACAACACCACTGACCTAGACATTGGTAGTTACCCTTGCGAATAAATTTTTATACAACCCTTTAATCAATCAATTATGAAGAAGTTAACTTTACTTTTATTATTCAGCTTGCTAGCCAGCTCTAGCTTACTTGCTCAGGTGTCCATTGGGGTAAAGGCAGGTGGGGCGCTTGCGGGGCAGACAAATGAGGGGGTTGGCCTAGGCGAAGGTGAGTTTGCTAAGCTCACCTATCTAGGTGGATTCTTTGCGTCGGTTCCCATTACTGAAAATGTTAGCCTTCAGCCGGAAGTGTTGTACAGCAATAAAGGAAGTCAAAGCAGTGGTGGTAGCATCAATCTACGCTATAACCTTCACTATCTCAGCATCCCCATTATGCTCCAGTACAGGGTGCTGGACAGGGTATTTGTAGAATTAGGTCCCGAATTTGGCTATCTGCTGGGCACGGGCACGAATCTTAATAATGATGGCTTCGGCGGGTCGTTTTCAGACAATCCTTCCTTCGACGAGCAACTACTAGCTTCATACCGAGACTTGGATGTAGCCTTCAACGTAGGAGTAGGCTACGCCCTTTCAGACAGATGGTTAGTGAATTTACGCTACAACCTAGGATTACGTGATATTTCCGATGATTTCACTTATGACCTCGTTGGGCAAGATGGATCAATCGTGATTGCCAACTCCACCTACAACCGTAGCGTACAGCTTTCAGTAGGTTATCGGATTTTTTAATACCAACCACCATGAACGTCATCGCGAACGAACGTGAAGCGATCTTCCCTTTAGTAACCTCGCTATTTGTATACGGGAGACTGCCGCCGGGCGGCCCCGTTCGTCGCTCATACTCCGCTTCTCGCAGTGACGGTAATTGTTGGTTAATGGCTGTATTCCTTCTGATACTTAGTAATCAACCTACTCTTGCCCAAACCCATACCATCAGTGGCTACGTAACCGATGCCGAGAGTGGGGAGAAGCTCATCGGGGCTTCGGTCTACTTACCTACACTAGGCAAAGGTACCACTACCAACCTCTACGGCTTCTACAGCCTACCCCTGTCGGGGGATTCGGCTACCGTCACTTTTTCCTACATCGGCTACGCCCGCCGTACCGAAACCCTAGCATTGAGGCAAGATACCCGGCTGGATGTAGAACTCTCTTCTAACACCCTGCTAGAAGAAGTAGAAGTGGTGGCTACCCCCGAAGAGAATGTGGTAGATCAAGTGCAGATGAGTGTCCACAAAATCCCCATGCAAACCATTGAGCAAGCCCCAGTACTGGGTGGGGAAACCGATATTCTCAAGACGCTGCAACTGCTACCCGGGGTCAGTTTTGGCAGCGAAGGTTCGGCCGGACTGTACGTGCGGGGTGGTAGTCCTGACCAGAACCTCATCCTATTGGATGGCGTGCCCGTCTACAATGTCAACCACCTGTTCGGATTCCTCTCCGTCTTCAATACCGATGCTATTAATAACGTAGAATTGATCAAAGGCGGTATTCCGGCTCGCTACGGCGGTCGGCTTTCATCGGTGCTGGATATTTCCATGAAGGAAGGCAACCTCAAAGAAAGCGGTGGCGTGTTTGCTATTAGCCCCATTGCGGCTCGCTTCACTTATGAGTCCCCCATTAAGCGCGATACCTCTTCGTTTATCATCTCCGCCCGGCGTACCTGGCTGGACGTAGCCTCGGCGGTGGCTTCGCTGCTCGATGACCGTACCTTTGGCTACAACTTCTACGATGTGAATGCCAAGTACAACCACAAGCTCAACCGCAACAACCGGGTGTACCTCAGTTTCTACACCGGGCGCGACCGCTTCTTTGATACCTTCAATGACGGCACGGACCGCTACACCTTCAACTTCCGTTGGGGCAATCTTACTTCAGTACTACGCTGGAATCATATTTTTAATCCTAAACTGTTTAGCAATATCTCAGCCAGTTACAGCACTTACAACTTCTTTCAGGAATACCGGGTAAGGCAAGAAGGTACAGATTTCTTCAACCTGTCCCGTTCCCGCATCCGTGACCTGAAGCTGCAAGCCGACTTTGATTATGCCCCTGCCCTGTCGCACAGCATTAAGTTCGGGGGGATGCTCTCGCGCCAACGCTTTGAGCCCGATGTAGTGCAGGTAGTCAATGCCAGTACCGATACTACCTTCAACAACCAGACCTTCATTAATTCAACCAATATTGAGGTGTACGCGGAAGATGAGATCAGTATTACCCGCCAGTTGACCACCAATGTAGGGCTACGTGCTTCGGGCTTCTGGGTGAATAGCGAAGCCTACACCAATCTACAGCCTCGGCTAGCCATGCGCTACTTAGTCAGTCCCAGTTTATCAGTGAAAGTATCCTACACCTACATGGTGCAGTATTTGCACCTGCTGACGAATTCTTCACTGGGCTTGCCCACTGACCTTTGGGTTTCTACGACTGAAAACGTTGCCCCCCAACGTTCGGAACAAGTGGCTGCGGGTATTGCTAAGTCGTTAGTACGCAACCGCTACGATGTGAGCCTGGAAGGCTACTACAAACGGATGGATAACCTGATTGCCTACCGTGATGGGGCCAGTTTCTTGTTTCAAAATGGGGAAACTTGGGAGAACAAAGTAGTGGCGGGCAATGGCGAGTCCTACGGGGCCGAACTGTTCATTAACAAAAAACAAGGCAAGATTACGGGGTGGCTGGGTTACACCCTCTCGTGGACGTACCACTGGTTTGATGCCATTGATGATGGTAGGCGGTTTCCCTTCCGCTACGACCGTCGGCACGACCTTTCGCTACTGGTCAATTATCATCTGCCGAAAGACCGTACCCTATCGACTACGTTTGTCTATAATACGGGCAATGCGGTGAGTATTCCTACGGCACGTTATCAAGGCATTGCCCCACCGGGTTGGGAGTATGAGCGGTTTTACCAACAAGCGTTTGATGATCGGTTGCTGTTAGACCAGCGTAACAACTTTCGGGCACCTGCCTACCATCGGTTGGATATTAGCTATCAGCGTACCAAGTTAAAAAAGAAAGATCGGCAGCGCACCTGGATATTCTCGCTCTACAACGCCTACAACCGCTTGAACCCGTACTTTCTCTATGAACAAGATGGAAGACTCAAGCAATACAGCCTCTTCCCCATCATCCCATCCATTACCTACCGACTCGAGTTTTGATTGGCGCGTACTAAAATTAATCCCTTATCACATTATAGTTTACACTCATCAATTCCGTTAACCGGTACAAGCCCGAGCAAAGTAAACCTACTTATACTAGACCACCCGCCGCCTCACCGCCCCAGCTACTGACTGTACGCTGCGATACAAGCTCCGAAACTCATCTAGGTTCAGTTGTTGAGCGGCATCGGATTTGGCTACTTTAGGGTTGGGGTGTGACTCAATGAGTAGTCCATCTACTCCCATTGCTACGCAGGCGCGGGTGAGGTCGGGTACTCCGTAGGCGTAGCTAATATCTAGTCACAGGAAAGGTAATAATTCGAGTATCAGTAGTCTACGCCTCATTTAGTTTTTAGTGGCTATTGCAGTATACGCATGGTTTATATCTGACAATATTACTATCTTTAATCTATGGAAAACATCACTGTTGATAAGTTAATGCGCCTGATTGTTTCATTAGACACTGCTAAAAAACTGGAGATTATGGCGCAACTCTCGGAAAATCTTAAGGCAAGCTTTCGGATGAAAGATAAAGATACGGAAAAGCAGACTTTACTGAACAAACTAGCGGGAGCCTGGAACGATACGGATGAACAGTTGGCAGATAGTATTGTCAATAGCAGAACAGTCTCTGATAAGAACCTTAAATTTAACTAGGTGAGATACCTATTGGATACTGATATTTGTGTTCATTTACTGCGAGGCAAACAGGGTATAAAAGAGAAAATTGAGCAAGTTGGTATAAAAAATTGCTTTATCTCCGAGATCACTGTAGCTGAACTAAAGTATGGGGCTGAAAAAAGTGATAATCGTGAAAAACACTCCCAAGAAGTAGAGGAGGTGGAAGAACTATTTACGGTGTTACCGATCTACCCTAGTTTTGACAGGTTCGCCTTAGAGAAGGTCACATTACAAAAACAGGGTATACTAATCCCAGATTTTGATCTTCTCATTGGAGCTACCGCAGTGGCTAATCAGCTTACTATGGTAACCAACAATGAAAAGCATTTAAATAGAATACAAGGCATTAGGATAGAGAATTGGGTTACGCCCAGTTAATTCGCAATAAGTCAATACCTATGGCTATTCGCTTGTCATCACTTAAGATATCCAATATAGGAAGGTGATTAGACCACCTTCCTACCCACCGCCTCAGCTACTGACTGTACGCTGCGATACAAGCTCCGAAACTCATCTAGGTTCAGTTGTTGAGCGGCATCGGATTTGGCTACTTTAGGGTTGGGGTGTGACTCAATGAGTAGTCCATCTACTCCCATTGCTACGCAGGCGCGGGTGAGGTCGGGTACTCCGTAGGCGTAGCCCATGGCGTGGCTGGTATCTAGAATTATGGGAAGATTGATGTGCTCTTTCAGGTAAGATACTCCGCACAAATCCAGGGTGAATCTGGTTTTAGTCTCAAAGGTACGAATACCGCGTTCGCAGAGCATTACTTGTTCGTTGCCACCGGATAGCACGAACTCCGCCGCTTGCACCAACTCCTGAAGCGTTGCTCCAAAGTGACGCTTCAAGAGCACCGGTTTGCGAGCTTCTCCACAAGTGCGAAGAATTCCGTGGTCGTACATAGCTTTGGCTCCGATTTGTACAATGTCGGCGTGCTCAATTACTGCCTCTACATGGGTAGCATCCCGCACTTCGGTAATGATATTAAAGCCGTACTCTTCCCGAATCTGCGCTAGCATCTTCAGCCCTTCCATACCTAAACCTTGAAAGGAATAGGGAGAGGTACGGGGCTTGAAGCAGCCCGCTCGTAGGGTAGTAATGCCCAACTCTTTCAGCATATCAGCACAGGTAACAATCTGCTCCCACGATTCTATCGAGCAGGGTCCAGTAATCATCAAGGTATTATTCGTACTACCGCCAATCTTCACTGCCTGTTCCACAGTGGCGACTGCCGGACTGGTTCCGGGATTGATAGTAACTTCGCGGGTAGCGGGCTGATACGTTCGGCTCGCCAATTGAATATCCGAAGCCATCGCAAAATGTTCAGCAGTATATTCTCGCAAAAAGTCAGGGAGTTCTTTATTGCTGGATGAAGTAATCAGTATCGTTTGCCCTTCTCGGATAAAATATTGAGCTTGCGCCTGTTTAGCTAGTTGAGCTGCTAATTCAGTGTTAACCGTTTCTTTTAAGTGGATAATCATAGTGCAGTAGAAATAAAGGCTACAGTAAACAAAGCTGCAAGATAGGGATATCAATAAACAATCAGTACCGTAGCCGAGTATTTACTAGGATTGACCTTCCCCTGAATAAAATACCATGAACCAAGGAATAGAGCCTTCGCTTACCTCACTGCCAGATTCATCCACTGATAACGAGAAGATATCGTACCTCACCATACTAAACAACCAGCTAAATCAGAAGACTTTTCAGGGGCATATTGAGAATTTTGCCGGACTGTGTATGCTTCCTATCGGCCTGGCGGGCCCATTATGCATTCGGGGTGATTATGCCAACGGTAACTTCCGTATTCCGATGGCAACTACCGAAGGGGCATTGGTGGCATCCTACAACCGGGGCTTGCGGGCGGGACGAAAAAGCGGTGGTTTTTGGGCTAAAGTTATTGAAGAAACCGTGCAGCGTTGTCCCCTACTTAAATTCACGACCGCCCAGGAGGCTTTTTCGTTCATTCAATGGCTGGATAGTCAGCGAGATACTATTAAACTAGTGGCGGAAAGTAGTAGCCGTTACGCCGTTCTGAAGAACATCCGAACTATTTTAGAAGGCAACGAAGTAATTGTATGCTTAGAATACCAAACGGGTGATGCTAGTGGCCAAAACATGGTAACACTGTGTAGTCAAAAAGTGTGCGACTTCATTCGCGACTATGCGCCCACTTCACCGCAAGCTATTTATATCGAAGGGAATGCTTCGGGCGATAAGAAAGTCGGAATCCGGTCACTGGGTCGAACCAGGGGTAAGCGGGTAATTGCCGAAATTACCATTCCTAAGCAAATAATAAGCACAGTACTAAAAACTACGCCCCAACGGTTAGTGAACTTCTGGCAAAGCTCTACTATGTCGCAAATAAAAACGGGCAGTGCCGGAAATCAAGCCCACGTAGCGAACGGTTTAGCTGCCATGTTTCTCGCTACCGGACAAGATGTTGCCTGCATCTCCGAAGCAGCTACCGGATTTAACCGCGCTGAAGTTACTGCCAAAGGCGAATTGTATGCTTCGCTCACCTTGCCTAACCTGATTATCGGTAGCGTGGGTGGTGGGACCGGATTACCTACTCAACGAGAGTGCTTGGAAATGATGGACTGTTACGGAACTGGAAAAGCCAATAAATTAGCCGAAATCATGACGGCAGTTGCTCTAGCAGGCGAACTTTCTATCGGAGCCGCTATTGCCGAAGGGCATTTTACCCGCGCCCACCAGAAGCTAGGACGTTAGCCTGAACTTGGGTTTGGTGATATTAGACATTATCACAAATGAATTTTTATGAAACTTTAACTTGGCTGCAATCTCTCTTTATCCTCCGCGCCACGTCGGCTTCACCAGGGGGAAGAGGAGATAGACGGGTGAGGCTTAGCTATACAATGCCATTCGTGATAATCTCTATTAGTGTATCTTGAATTGTTAAGTGACTATTTTGTGATGGTAGGCTCAGGGTAATCGCTTTTTATCTCCGTATACTTACCGTTCATCGGAGTGACTTTCTCACCGGTCTCAACGTAGTGTTTCAGGCCAACGAGCGTACCAGCTAGCTGCTTCTCGAAGCCACCGCGGGCAATACCTCCCATAAAGGCTGGTTTAGTACGAAACTGGAATTCATAGGATGCGGTACTAGTACCATCGCCGTTGTCTTGGACTCCGTAGAACGCCCGCGAATTATCGAAGTTAAGTGGCACTTTTTTCCCACTTACGACTTGGTTTGTCATAATCATATTCTCCTGGTCAATGTCTACAATACGCTCGTGTACCCACTGAGAGCCTTTTTCATTAAAGTCGCACTTACGTTCAGCCCCTTCTTTGCCCTTCAACGAACCGTTTTCATAATTAGAAGAATATATATAGGAAGAGAAGTTAGATATTTCTCCGTAGTCGAGTACCATTGCTTCCCAGACCCGTTCGACCGGGGCGTTAATTTTCAATTCAGCTCGTACGGTTCTGAATTTCTTATCCATATCCTGCGCCGAGGCAAACGTTTCACTCAGTAGTAGAACCACAGCAGTAAGGGTTATTTTTAAAGTATTCATAGTATATTCGTCGTTTATAGTTCAATGATTGGATGCACAAGGCACCCGTGTGTTACAAAATTATTGGTAGCCCATCGCTTCTTTTCCTGAAAACTTCCAGAGATCTATCCTACCGACCGCGTAGACCAAGTAACGCATCTGAAAACCGAGAAGTCCTTGAGGTAATTGTTCCGAAAAGAATATAGTAAAGGGCAGATTAGCCGATAGCTGTCCTTCTGGTAAAGGTGAATGCATAGTTCATCAAGCAGCTTTCTTTGCCAGTTTCCGGTTAGCCTTCACCTTACGAGGATGTGGTTCGCCGTCGTGCTCTACGTAGTACTTAAAGTCCTCGACTGCCTCATCGAACAGGGTGTTCATCTGCATCTTCATCATCGGATTCATAATGGCTCCCACAAAGCCTTTTGTTGTAATGTCAGCGTTCATACTCAGGTGCGTTTTGTCGCCCTGCGCGGTGAGTTGCCAGGTATTAACCCCGGTGTCGATAAAGAAGGGAAACCCTTCGAGCACCTCGTACTGTAGCGTATGTTGCCTAGCATCAAATACTCTGACGACCTCTATGATTTTACCCTGGGTAGTGTTACAGGCGCGGTTGCTACAGCTAGCTCCTTCCATTGTCGGTTTACCAAAACTTTCGGAATGCCTTAGGCTGCTAGCCCATTTGTAGGCTTCGCCAAACTGGTTCCCTAACACTTCCCATACTTCGGCCACGGGCCGGTTGATGACTGTTTCTCGTTTGAAGTTCATTGCTTTTTCTTTTGGTGAATAAATTGCTTTCAACCATTAGATACCGGATACCGGGAGGTGTTACAAAACAAAAGGCTCTTTTTGCAGTAGATTCGCAAAAAGAGCCTAAAAAAGCATTTAAACCGTTCATTAGGGGCTGTAGGACAGGCCGTTATTCCAGATACTTCATGATATCTTCGTCCTCAAGTATCTCTCTGATTACTGTTTTTTCACCGAAGTCTTCGCGCGTCGGATGCTGGCGAAAAAGGGCTACGTACTTGTCTTCAATAGAATCCATCAAGTTCATATGCTCCTCCTCTACGTAATCTTCAATGCGGTTCTTTTCCGAAATATTGAACTGCATATTATTGGCATCCAGCAGCCCCATCGGGATAAGAGCTTTGGTTTTTTTAGGGCAACGACAAGGATTGCTCTTGTTGACCAGCCCGCACTTATTGTTCATGAAGTTATAGAGGTCTTTGCGTGCCCGATGCAGCTTAATCCGAAAGTTTTGCGGTGAGACGTTAAATATCTCAGCACCAATTTTATGATCGACGCCAAAGGTATCGCCCAGAATATAGATCAGTCGCTGCTCCCGATTAAGGCACATCAGCATACCCGACATGCACCGAATTTGCATCTCTTTGGATAGCTCTTGGTAGGTAATTTCTTCCTCTCGTGTCAGGTCAGGATTAGGAATAGAATCCAACCTTGCGCCGTATTCGTCCAGCGAACTAAACTGTTGCTCACCCTGGCGTCGCTTGGTTTGTAAAAACTCATTCGTCACAATCCGGTACAGCCAGGTACGAAACGAGCTGTTGAAGTTAAACTGCGACAGTTTGGTAATGACCTTAATGAGCACCTCTTGAGTGAGATCGAGCGCATCGTTGGGATCATGAGCCATTTTCCAGGCTACATTGTAGATGAACGGTTGGTGTAAGCGAATTAGTTGATCCAACGCACTTTGATCACCCTCCAGGGCTTGTTTCACCAGTCTTTGATTTTCCTCTTCGGAGTATTTTGACGATAAGGGGTTTTTCATAGTCATACTTTTGGATTAGATGCGAGAAGCTGACTGGTGTTACAAAAATTTTTTCTTCGCTCCCGATTATAAGATACTACTTGGGTAAGTATCCCCATTCTGCTAGTTCATTCGTATCTTTCATAACTCTAGTACCACCATCATGAATCAGAATAACCTTAGTTGCAATATCCAATACGTTTCGGTAATCGTGATCCGTAATGATGAACCCTTTTTCCTTACTTTGCTCTTGTATTATGTCTTTTATCTCATCCTTGTATATCGGAGCTATTCCGTTAAATGGTTCATCTAGCAGGGAAAATTTGCTGTAACTATAGACAATGAGTAAAATCTCTAAAACTCTGCGCTCACCTCCTGAAAGTTGTTTGCTTGTCTTGTTGAGAAGAGGCACGACCAATCGGTGGCTTTTGACTATTTCTGCCTGAGTTGGTTCACAAACTATGTTAATGATGTTAGCAATTTTCAGATGACTGGGTAGGTAACCATCCTGAGGCAGATAATTAATATACCGATGGCTATCTGATACTTTACGGATAATTTTATGATCTACTTTCACCATTTTACTGTCTGCCGAGAGAGAGCCAAAAATTATCTTTAGCAAAGTAGACTTGCCCGAGCCATTACGCCCCAGTAAACCAACTATTTCTCCTGTTTTACAAGAGACAAATACGTCAGTCAGAACTTGTTTGATGCCAAAGCTTTTGATAATGCTGTCAGCGCGTAGCTCGCTCACAGTAATGAGGTGACTAGGTTGAAGACAAGTGCCTGGGCAATGCAAGCGACCCACAACGCTAGTTTACTAATGCCCAGATTGTAGTAAAAATAATATTCGTGAGCGTACCTAAGCTCGTAGACAAAAAACTGGAACAGCGGAAGGATAAACAAATAAGCAAGCCCGGTATTAGTACTAATCGGCTTTCCATTCATACTATGCCCAATAAACCCCAGCAACACTGAAATAATGATAGCCGGTAGCAGAATTTTTTTCTGGAAGATAAAGATATAATAAGCCTTTTTAACCAAGCTACTCATTCCCTACATCGCGCTTTTCTCCTTCTTGAACTAAGGGTTCATCTTCGTACTTAGTGCGGTACTTTTCGTATAGCCGTTGTTGCAGAGCGGGAAGAGTGACTTCCCTTCCGTCGATAAACGCTTGCGTAATCTGGTTAGTCCGCATATCTAAGGCATCCCCTTCGGAGACGAATAAAGTAGCACTTTTCCCTTCCTCCAGCGTGCCGTAGCGGTCGCCGATGCCCAGAATTTGGGCATTGTTTTGGGTAATAAGTTGCAGTGCTTCTTCTTTGCTGGCTCCGTGGGCTACCGCACTTCCGGCCAAGAACGGAAGATTCCGGGCACTGGCGTTCATACCTCGTTCGTACCCCAAGCCTACGGTGAGTC
Source organism: Tunicatimonas pelagia (assembly GCF_030506325.1). Classification (NCBI taxonomy): domain Bacteria; kingdom Pseudomonadati; phylum Bacteroidota; class Cytophagia; order Cytophagales; family Catalimonadaceae; genus Tunicatimonas; species Tunicatimonas pelagia. Next base: position 1,702,798 of record NZ_CP120683.1, read on the forward strand.
CGGCTTCCAGCAAGCGCGAAGGTAGCTCGTAGGGTACGTTCACGGCATCATCCGGGCGGTTGGGTAGCACGTGAACATTTTTCACGATCACCGGAATATCCCGGGCTTTCAGGAAATCAGCTACTAGCAGGGCATCGCCACTACTTACCAGTACAATGCGCTGTACGCCCCGGTCTTCGGCAAAGCGGATTGCTTCAATAATCTGCTTTGCCTCATCAGCGTGAATGTGCAAGGCTTTGGAACCATCAAACAAGCCCATTAGTGCTTCTAGCTTGAGATTAGGCTCGGATGGCTGATTTAACTCGAGGTAGGTCGAAGCATCGGCGAATAATTCTTCCAGCATCCGGCGTTGCTCACTATACTTTTCATTCTTTACCCGCTTTACCGTGAACGTGGCAAAATCAAATTCCTGCCGGAACCGACCGGGCCAGTTGAAGTGCAGAGCATCGTCGGGCTGTACTACAGCATCTTCCCAGTTCCAAGCATCCAGTTGCATCACGGATGAAGTACCGGGAATGATACCACTCTGCGGAGTAGTTTGGGCTAGTAAGATTCCATTAAAACGCAGGGTAGGAATAATTTCCGAATCAGTGTTGTAGGAGATTACAGCCCGGACATTAGGATTTAGCGTGCCTTGTTCGGCTTCATCTATCGTGGCCCTCACCGCACCGATTTCCTTTAAACCTACCGTAGTATTGGGAAGAATAAAGCCGGGATAAATATGTTGCCCTTCGGCTGAAACTACCTGATATTCAGACAAATCCATATCGTCCATAGTGCTTGCTTCTGCTACGGTCTCAATTTTTCCATCACGAAAAGCCACAGCTCCGTTTTCAATTACCTCACCGTTTCCTACGTGAATAGTAGCCCCCGCTAATATGATAGGTTGCGACTGTGGCTCACCCGGGGATGGTACCTGCGCCTGAATGGTTAGGCTAACGAGCGAAAGAGAAAGAGTTGCTATAAAGTATTTCATAATTTCTTGTATGTGTTAGGGCGTTTACGTGTTAATGTACCAGCACTGCCAATCGTATTAAGATTTTTTTTCTTCTAATTCATAAATGATTAAAACCCGGTCGGTAACTACTACATCTTGCACTGAGAATCCTTGGGAGGATATAGACGGCTGCTCAGTAGCCGGAATCTCCATCAATTCTTCATAAACATAATCCGAGGATGATGATGTAGTAGGGACATTTCCGTATGTAATCTTTCGTATGGAGCCTATATTTACATTGTTCTGCTGAGCAATGATTTTAGCTTTAGAGTGAGCATCATTAATAGCATCGGCAATTGCCTTTTCTCTAAGCGTCTGCCTTAGAGTGCTTGAAAGCTGAAAACTGAAGCTCACCTGCGCCTCGACTTGATTTCTAGAAAAAGCATTAATGAACTTAGCAATCTCTTTCCGATCGTTAGTAAATTCCACGGATAATGTTTGAAACGCTACAAAGCCACTATCGTACTGCTCACCTCGTCGCCACGATGTATTAGTACCAGCATTAAATTCTAGGGTTTTTATTTTATCGGGTGAGTAATCTAGTGATTGAAATACATCAACGATTGCCTGTTCTTTGGCTATCAGAGAATCGATCGCTTGACCATAGCCAAGTTCTATTTCCTTTATAGAAACGCGAACAACACCTATATCGGGTGAAGTAAGTACTCGTCCGTAGCCTACTACTTCAAGCAGGCCATCCGGGCGACTCTGCCCTAGTAGCGAACCCGCCGAGATTATGCAGAAGAATAGCAATATCTGCCTCATTAGTGAATATGTTCAGTATGGCCGAAGCCGATGTCTTCGCAGTGGAAGAGTTGATTAAGGGTACGGCTGGCAGCTTGAGTAGAAGCTCCGTTCTTCTTGGCGTCTTGCATCTTCTGCACTAGCCGGGTCCGTTGTTCTGCTACCCACGTGATTTTCTCTTCATTGATTTCTACATCGTAGTAAATCTTTCCATCTACCATTGTCTTCTCCGCTCGAGCGTAGATAGAAAGTGGGTTATCGGTCCAGAGTACTAAGTCGGCATCTTTACCTACTTTGATGCTACCCATGCGATCGTCTAAGTGAAGCAGTTTAGCCGGATTGAGAGTCACCATTTTCCAGGCATCTTCTTCGGACATGCCACCGTACTTTACCGATTTGGCGGCTTCCTGATTCAACCGACGAGCCATTTCGGCATCATCGGAGTTAATGGCTACCGTTACTCCGGCCATATCCATCAGCGTAGGATTGTACGGAATGGCGTAGCGTACTTCAAATTTATAGGCCCACCAATCGGCAAAGGTAGAACCACCCGCACCGTGCTCGGCCATTTTATCGGCTACTTTGTACCCTTCCAGAATATGAGTGAAGGTGTTTACATCAAAGTCAAACTGATCGGCTACGTGCATCAGCATATTGATTTCAGACTGGACGTAGGAGTGGCAGGTAATAAAGCGTTCGCTATTCAGAATTTCAGCTAAGGCTTCCAGGGCTAAGTCGCGACGGGGAGCGGGGGTATTGGCTTTTTCTTTGGATGATAGAATTTCATATTCCTGCCAAGCTTGGTCATACTCTCTCGCCCGGGTAAAAGCATCTAGGTACACTTGCTCTACGCCCATGCGGGTTTGGGGGTAGCGGATAGAACTATTGTTGCTCGAGCGTTTTACGTTCTCGCCCAAGGCAAATTTGATATGCTCGTCAGCTCCTTCAATCAGCATTTCCTGCGGCGAAGAACCCCAGCGCATTTTCACTAAAGCCGACTGTCCACCAATAGGGTTAGCCGAGCCGTGCAGCAGTTGCGATGCCGTCACCCCACCGGCCAACTGACGGTAGATATTAATATCATCGGATTCAACTACATCTTTCATGCGTACCATGGCGGAGTTAGTTGCTACATCGTTCACGCTAGACAGGGCAATGTGGGAGTGCTCATCAATAATGCCACTGGTCAGGTGCTTGCCACTACCGTCAATCACCGTAGCCCCGTTCGCCGAAAGATTTTGACCGACTTCTACAATCTTCCCATCGCGCACCAGCACATCCGAGCTCTCTAAAATTCCTTGATCTTCGTTGGTCCAGACGGTAGCATTTTGGATTAGGTACGTTTCGGCCTCGGGAACGCGCTGCTGGTTGCCGTAGGGCAAAAACGGATAGACAATTTCGGATAGGTCATCAAGGGAAATGGTTTTGTTACCGGCAGCTTCTTCGCCGGTTTCTTCCAAGGCAGCTTGGTAGGTAGCTTCCCAGGATACCCATTCTCCGTCGGGTAGCTTGCCCCGTCCTTGCAGTTTTTGTCCTTCAATCCAACCCGATAGGCGAATGCGCTCGCTTTGGGTAGCGTTGGGGGCGAACGCCAAGGTAATGGTTTCTTGGGTTACGTCGGAGGTAACGTCAATCTTGGTAGTATCATCGGGTACAATCTGGAATTTGAGCTTGCCCGGCTGGCCACTTACTTGGAGCGGATAGCTTTCATCGCCTACCGCCAAAATGTACTCGCCCCGCAAATCATTCGCATCCATTTCGTTGATGATAAATGCTTTTCCCTGAACCCAATTTTCGTAAATCAGCGCACCCTCGTTAAAGATATTATCCGAAGTGATAATAAAATTCGCGATCGCTCCTGCCTGCAAGCTTCCCAGTTGACCGTCGGCTCGGACTAGCTCAGACGGGGTGGCAGTAAGTGCTCGCAGGGCTGCATCTTCCGGTAGTCCGTACTGAACGGCTTTTCGTAGGTTCTTGAGAAATGTCTTGCCGTCTTTAGTCCCTTCACTCGTGATGGCAAACAAAATGCCTTCCTGGGCCAACATGCCTAAGTTAGCAGGAGCCAGTTCCCAGTGCATCATATCAGCCAAGTCCACATTTTCGGCATCGTAGGGATCATCTACATCGTAAGCATCAGGGAAGTTCACCGGAACAATGAGCGGAGCATTCGTAGCTTTTACTTCTGCTAACCGCTGGTACTCGTCACCATTACCGCGAATAATGTATTGCTGACCAAACTCATCGCCGAGCTTATCGGCCCGAAGAATTTGCACCCAGCCGGGAGCATCAAATATTTGCGGTAGGTTTTGCAAGTCAATCCAAGCTTCTAGCGATTGGTCTACGTAATCTTCGTTATTCTCAGATTGATACCAATCGGCATTTAGGTAAGTCTGCCGTAGTAGGGCAATGAAACCCATTTTGGAGATAGGGTAGTACTGCGTAGAGCTTCCTTTCGCAAAGGAATAGTGAGATGCTGCCTCAGGCATGATAAGGGCTTCGTTGGCAGTTACATTGGTTAGGGTTACTAGAGCGGAAGAACCCCGGGCAATTCCATCTTGCTTATTGGTTAGTACTGTACCAAAGCCTAGTTCGCGGTAAACCTGGGCTTGCTCTTCATTCAGTGTAAAGTCATCGGCAGCACTGTACTGAGATTTAATGGCATCGTTCTGGCTAAAGGGGCCTTTGGTTTGAGGGCCTAACTTTTCAGCAACTCCCCATCTAAAACCTGATGATTTCTGAACCTCAGATAAGCCGTAGTGGCTGTACAGATCAACAAAGCTGGGGTAGATGTATTTTTCCTGTAAATTAATGGTGCGAGTGCCAGCCGGAGCAGTTATGTTGTTACCTACTGCTTCAATAAAGCCATCTTCAATCAACAGAGAGGCGTTTTGTAAAGTAGTTTGATAATCAACCACTACGGTAGCGTTGGTAAACAGGTAGCGTTCAGGACGGTCGTCACGCACGTCATTAACGGAGTAGATTTCATCTTGGGCAAAGGCTGAGTAGCAAAATAATAGCCCAAGCAAGCTTAGTAGCCAACGTAAATTTCTCATAAATCAGGTAGAATAAACGAACTATCGGCAAATGTAAGACTGCCTATACATTATAAACCTGGAAGTTACGTAATTTGTGATAGAAAATAAGCGGTGATTCTACTAAATTGCTGTAGTTTAATAAAATAGCTCGGTGCTGAACGCGAAGATTCTTTGGTAGGTATATCTATCCTGACTAACAGAAAATAAGAAAGCACCTTGACTGAGAGCCCGGTGCTTAATCAACTGCTTATAGGAATTTTTACACAGCTTTCAAGAAGGCGAGAATCCAGCTATTGGGTGTCATCTTCCGGTAAAGAGATGTAAAAAAATGTCATCGGTTGTATATTTGCTGTACTATGCCTATTGAATCTAGCCTCAAACCTAAAAAAATAGAAATTCATTCGCTTCAAGTGGATGACGAACTTCAATCGACTCGACTGGCTTCCTTTTCCCGCCGAACGATAGCCTTTGCCCTCGATTGGGTTATTATTATTTTGTGTACTGAGATGATGGCACTTATGCTGCCTTTGGCACTGATCTTCTGGCTTATTCGCGGAAGGGTGAAAAAATCGTTACGGAAGGGGCAACGGCTCATGAAACGAAGTATGTTACTGGCCGATCGGCAAATCGCTTCCTACGAAATAGATGTGAAAGTCCGGCGTCGCTTCACTCGCTACATGGTTATTTATCTCTACATTCTAATGTATTTGCCAATTGTGCTGGCCTTAGGATGGTCGGTTAGCTGGCTCGTGGAGTTGATTAATCCCGAGCAATACGGGGCAGTAGCCGAACGAGCCAATCAAATTTTTTCGTCGGTTTTTCAGCCTATCAGTAGTTTGAATACTGCCTTTGACCTGCTAATACGGTTTCTAGGCGCGTTTCTGTACTTTGGGCTATTCACCTGGCAGTGGGACGGACAAACGCCTGGTAAACGGTTGCTACATATTAAAGCTGCCAAAATCAGTGGTAAGCCATTTTCGTTCTGGTCAAGCCTAGAGCGGGCCACGGGCTACACCTCCTCGGCAGCCTTTCTACTCTACGGTTTCTTCCAGTGCTTCTGGGATCGGAACCGCCAAACCACCCACGATAAGATTGCGGAAACTGTGGTGGTTGAAGCGTAGATATTATCTGCTTTTTTTGTTACAAATCACCTAGTCTAAACCAGCTCCGGTATAATTCTCCATTGCACACCTCCAGAAAAATATGTTTATAGGCAACTTTTTTGTTTACCTTTAGAGAAAGCACCGTATTAATTCTAATAATGAAGACTAGTGTGCGGCGAATATTTTCGCGTAGACAATAAGTTGTAACTTTAAAGGATAATCAGTGCTTGTCCCCTTAGCATTAAATTTTGCCGCCCTTTTTCTATTGATCGTAGTTAGTGCTGCTGTTATAGCTGGTAATTACCATAAGCGGCCGAATGGATTCCATATAATGGTCGTATTACTACTTATTCCGGTGTTTGCGGAAATTAGACAACTGCTGGTATTGTATGACTTACTCCGTTACGTACCCCTATACTTGTTATTAGTGTACATTTTGCTGAGATTAATCGGCCCCTTGATTAACTATCTGGTTCACCTACAATTAAATAGACCATTCAATTTTTTGAGTTGGGTTAATCTATTTACCTACCTGGTTTTTCTGTACATTGTAGCTATTGGTATCAGATTTTATCTAAGCGATAGCTTTGGGGTGAACGAGCTATTGTTGACTTTCAAACGTGATAATATTTTATCAATTACCTATCCCGTAATACAGCTATTGCACGTAGGACAAGCTCTCTATCTGCTCCAAAACGATACTGCAAATACCAAAAAAGGCATTAAATATTTCATTAGGATGTCGGTTATCGTGGTAGTGACCGTATTGGTTGTATTACAGGTAGGTTATTTTCTATTAGACCGAACAAGCGTTGAACTTATTTTAGCCCCGATAATTTTCATCATCGTATATTCTGCAATACTTTTCATGTCAATCAGATATTCAGCCATTTTTGAGTCCTCATCAACTACAAAAACGCTAAGTACACTTAGCCAACGAGAGAACGAAGTAATTCAAAAACTCATAGCGGGCAAAACTGATAAAGAAATAGCGGACGAACTTCATCTGTCAGCCAGTACCATCGCTACTTATTGCCGCAGAATTTACACGAAACTGGAAGTAAAAAACCGCACGGAAGCCACTAAAAAGTATTTTGAGCTTTAAGTGAGCTACGTAACTAGCGCTCAGATTTATTACCACTTTAGAACACTCGTGTAGATACTTATATCTACGGTATAGGTAATTCTTTAGCTCGGTCTACTTCCCCAATTTCATATAAAAGCTTTACTGTTTCAGCATACATTTGTTGATATTGGAAACTAGCTGCGTTGTTAGATGTATAGGTTAAAAGATTCGTTAGTTGCTTGCCCTTTTGTCTCGAATCTTGCTTAAAGTGGATTTCTGTATGCGCGTAGCGCAATGAGAAGCCTAACCATAACTTGGTTTCTGACCCAAATATTTCTTCCTCTGATTCTTTGATACGTTGGCTTTGTGCTTCCAAAATCTCGAAAGCTCGATCAAAATTTTTCATGCCTGCGTACGCGTGTGCTTTCTTGATTTCTGCCTCAATATGCTTCTCCGGATAATTTCCCGAGTTTGGGTTAAGTTCCGCCTGGTACGTATTAATTGACTCCAGCGCATTCTGGTATTGGCCTGCGCTTACTTGTAAGTAAATTAGGCTTTCGTATGCTTCAAGCTTTCCGTAGGCCATACTGTTCCGCTCAATGTACCCTAGTATCTGTTGGGTATATCGTATAGCTTCTTCGTACTGACCATTGGCTTTAAGTGCCAGTAACAATAAACCCAGCCCAGAGGCGTCAAGTGCTTCTGCTGAGCTAATCTCGTTTTCTTCTAGGTGATCGTTGACTAGGGCTTCTAAAACCGCTACCCGCGCTGAATGTACCGGAGGCTGCACCGTAGCAACCCGACCTATCAATTGTAATCCCAGCATCGGATTATAGTCAAGCTGCTCGCGCTTTACTAAATCAATAAGATGTTCTTTACTAGATGCTACCACATCGTTGGTAACCAGCGAAGTGTCCAATCTTATTATTCGGGAGGTAACCAAAGCTTTCTTCACTTTCGCCTCAGATGCTTGGGCACGGTATTTTTCGTCAAATTGTAAAAGCATATTATTAATTTCTGCTTTCATATCGTTAGAAAGTGGCCGGGGTAGTTGAGCTAGCCTTTTCAAATTCATTGTAAGCTCTTCCTCAGGTGAAAGGTTTTTCATTCTTTCTTGCTCTAGCAATTCCTCAATCTCCGACCATTCCAAATTGAATGAGACGTCCTCGTTACTTATTTCTAGGGGCTTTGCAACGAGCTGTTCGTTATCAAGAGTAGCATACATCCATTCTTTCTGATCACGCGCATAATAAATCTTATCGAAATCAGAAGCTATCTGATCTTTTCGAGCCACCGAGGTTTTCGAGATTTCCAGTTTTTGAAATTTATTGAGTCCAAAACTGTAGGCTAGGGGCACATTATCGTAAATGAATAATACCTGATCTCTGGTGGGGTGGCTCTTCATACTAGAATACCCTCGCTTCCCCAGCATAAACGGGGCTTTTTTTATCTCACCCGTATTTTTATTCATTTGAAACAACTCATACGAGCCCCTCGAGATAGCTAGAAAGTAAACGTAATCCGTTGTTTCTACAGGCATTAGAATAGACCCACCGTAGTCATTAATCTTAGAAAGATCTATTTCGGAGAATGACGCTTTTGCGAAGTTATAGCTTCTTATTTTTAGCCTACTGTATACCGGATAATGCAACTGCTCACTGTCGGGCGAGAAGGTTATATTAGTGACATTGAATCTCTCAGCCATTTCCAGCAGTTTGCTTCTGAAATCACTATCATCGAAGTATTCCTCCTGAAATTGTAAATCAATGAAAGTACCGTCTACCACTACTTCTACGCCATACTGAGAAATGCCTACTAACTTTCCGTCAGCATAGCAAAGCACGTCATCAATCCCTTCGATAGTTGGCAGTTGCTCAGTTTTACCCGTACTACTGAGCCGCAATAAACTTACGCTTGAAGATGAAACTTCACTAAATGCTTCAGCTTCTTCCATGACTTCGGATACTTCCTCAACTGCTTCTGCGTTTTCCATCATCTCCGCTTCTCCGCCATTGCCTTTCTTCAGTATGAAAACCGGATATTGATTCTGATATCCAACAAACCGTAATTCGGTTACTTCCTTCTGACACCACGCATCAGTAGTATTGAATAAAAATATAACCAGAAATATCGAGCAGAGCATCTTATAGAAATGATTGTTCATTCTTCTAAAGTTTTTGGGGAAATGTCAACATGCCCTAGTATTTCTAAAATGTGCAGTTCGTAAAATTTGGTAGATTATTTGCTGTCAGCCCAGAATCAAATCCAAATCGGGAACAGCTTTCAACAGCATTAATATCCCAACCGCTGAGGTCTTGATTAAAAGCGGTCGCTTCGTTAAACATCTCTGTCATATCTTTAACGTTGCTTACTTTCCAACTTTCGAGAGTTCTGTTAAAAGTAGGTGTCTGTACGAACATTCTGTTCATATTTTCCACGTTGCCTACATTCCACCCATCCAGGGGTTGGTTAAACGCTTTAGCGTTAGAAAACATCTCGCGCATATCAGTAACATTACTGACATTCCACCGATCCATGGGTTGGTTGAAAACTTCGGTATCTCTAAACATACCGGTAGCCAAAACCAAACTACTTACATCCCAATCATTCAGAGATTGATTAAAAAAATCGTTAGCTGCAAACATGGCTACCATATTAGTTACATTGCTAACATCCCAATCTGTTACGGACTGATTAAAAGCACTTCCTAAAAACATACTCTCCATGGTGGTGACTTGGCTCACATCCCACTGATCTAGCGACTGATCAAACGCATCGGCAGAAAAGAAAAGAAACGCCATATTCGTCACATTGCTCACATCCCAGTCATTCAGTGGCTGGTTGAAAGAATCAGCATTAGAAAACATTGCTTCCATGGTGGTTATGTTGCTCACATCCCAGTTTCCAATAGCACCATTGAAGCGCTTAGCATTATTGAACATATCCGAAAGATCAGTTACCAACGTTAAGTCCGGTGTGTCTGATGCATTATAGCTTATGTTTTCACAGCCAAAAAACGCCCCGTTCATGGTTTGCCACTCGATAGTACCCCACTGCTCTATCGATTCTATCTGAAGCTGTTCAGGAATACCGACAAAAGGGTCAAAACCAAAGGCCTTAAAGAAAATAGCTGGAAAATCACCGGTGATCGTTACGGTATACACCCCAGGTGTGTCGTATGTATGGGTGGAATTTCCGGCCTGGTTGGTGCTTACATTACTGTCGCCCCAATCAACCCTATAATTATAGCTGAACGTAGTATCTACCGGAATCTCTATACTCTCATTAGCCGTGGTAGTACGCCAGACCGTTACGAATCCACTCTCAATATCAGCTTCTTCTACATCAGTTAACATTACTTCTATGCTACCTTCAGCAGAGATGGTATCACTAGTGGCAGTGTATGTAGCGGTAATCATCGTATTGATTTCATAATCATAAGCCTCGGTATTCCCTACACTAATTTCTCCTGTACTTGGTTCAATCAGTATTGCGTCTGCTACACTCTGAGAGGATATACTGTAAATAAGTTGTGAGCTATCACTAGCAAAAGCATTCACAGTACCTAAGCTTAGCCCATCGGTTGGGTTTTCGGCAATGGTTGTTGTAAAGTTATTTGCGGTAACTACTACTGGATCTATGATGGGCACTGGTTCTCCTTCCTCAGGTTCACAGGCTCCCAGCATTACAAGAAAGATAGAGAAAGAAACTTTTTGCATAAATTTCATGGTTGAATATTTAGTAAAAAGCTGCCGAGACTCTGGTGCCAGCATACCCCGATGGCTTTGTCTATAATTATTATGATCCTCTAAAGTCCCCATTTAAAAGCCCCTTGAGCATCAACTACCAAATCGTCAAATGACTTTAAATTCTCAACATCAAACTCTACATCAAAACGATAAGGGAACGTCTCTTCCTCCGCAGAATTAGATACAGTAACGGTACCCGTAGTGTTGGAGAAAGAGTTGTAAGCATCATCTTTACCTGTCACGAAAATTTCTACGTAGGTTTCTTCTAATGCAGCCCCCTCGGTAGTAGCCGTAAAAGTTCCGTTAGGTGGGCTAAACCGTCCTTCAGAAACCGGAATATAAAAGCTAAGAGAAACGGAGCGCTGATCATTGGGGTCATCAAAAGTAGAAGTAACTGATAAGCGATATACTTCGTACGAATTGCCATTGATTGTTGCGCTTAGATTGGAACTTACTGCGAAAGCATCAACGACAAACGTTTCATGTCCCGATATGGCTACTTTACCTTCCCCTCTAGATATGTCTGATAATAAAACAGTTTCTGATTGCTCATTGGGATTTACCCCTTCTTCGTCCTCACCAGCGCACGAGGCGAAAATAAGAGCGGTAACAACAGTGCAAATAAGATTAGAAAATTTGATCATTACTTTGACTTTTGAGTTTATAACTAATGTATGCGTCAAAGTTAAGGTCAATATAGATATACAGTTGTCATCAATGTTGATGAAATGCTATGTCATCAATAATAGCTACACTGAAAATCAAGCACTTACGAAATTTACTTTAGATATTAAGCTGCCAGATAGTACCTGATAGCCAGCGAGTAGATGGAAGAGTTACTACCAAATTAAAGGAAAGGAGGAAGATTACGTTAACACAGCAATGAAATTGCTAACTAGAAAATTATACCAAACAAAGAGAAAAATAGTAAGAATAATTGACTAAATCACCGGAAAATAGAGTATCTTTTTAAAATACCTGCTCGGCTACCCGGCGTACCATCTCCGACTTGCTCATGGTATAAAAATGCAAACAGGGCACTCCAGCGGCTTTCAATTCCTGGCACTGCTGTACGCACCATTCAATACCTACTTCGCGAGCTTGCTTGTTGTCTTTACATTTTGCCACTTCTTTCCGTAAAGCTTCAGGAATATCCAGGAAGAAGTACTTAGGTAGTGCAGTAAGGTGCTTGATAGTTACTAGCGGTTTTAATCCGGGGATAATGGGCACATCAATACCATTGGCACGACACAATTCAACAAAATTGAAATACACTTGGTTGTCGAAAAACATTTGAGTGACGATGAATTCTGCCCCGGCCTCTACCTTATTTTTCAAATACTGTAAATCGGTACCCAAGTTGGGCGACTCGAAGTGCTTTTCGGGATAACCGGCAGCACCAATACAAAAGTTAGTAGGTGTAGCCGAACCCTCATCGTACAAGTACTTACCCTGATTCATTCCGGCAATCTGCTCAATCAATTCATTAGCGTAGCAGTGGCCTTCCGGATGGGGAACAAAGCCTGACTCACTTTTTACTGGGTCGCCCCGCAGCACCAACACATTCTGAATACCTAAAAAGTCCAGATCAATTAGCATATTTTCGGTATCTTCTTGAGAGAACCCTCCGCAAATTACGTGGGGCACAGTATCTACGTTATAGCGATTTTGAATGGCCGCACAAATGCCTACGGTACCCGGACGTTTACGGGTCACGTACTTTTTCAACATGCCATCGCCCATTTCTTTGTATACGTGTTCTTCGCGGTGGTACGTCACGTCAATGAAGGCCGGCTTAAACTCCATCAGCGAGTCAATATGGCTAAACAGGGTTTGAATGTCTTCTCCCTTTTTAGGTGGTAAAATCTCAATGGTAAATAGCGTATCGGTAGCCTTCGCAATGTGTTCAATCACTTTCATGCGGTAAATATAGCAGGAATAGTATTATGGTGCTGAGGTGTTTTAGTGCTAAGTGCTCAAGTTTACTAGACTGAGTATTCTAAGCTGGGCAACGAGATGTCACTCGGTCGCTCAAAACAAGAATGCCGTAGCACGCTAACACCACGAACAATAACACTACAGCACTAACATTATGCTAAAGTGTAGTGATCGATTCCATTAGTTTTTTTCGGTACGACTGACTGATGGGAATAATCTTATCAGCGATCTGCAAATTACCCTGGTCGATATTCATAATCTTATCAACCCGAATAATGAACGAACGGTGCACCCGAAGGAACTGGGTTTTGGGCAGAGTATCTTCTACTGATTTGAGTGTAGCGTATACAGTATACAGCTTCTGAGGAGTTTTTATCCGCACATAATCGCCGTAGGCTTCAACCCAGTGAATATCTTTCAGGTCAAATTTTACCAGTAGAGAATCAATTTTAAGGTAGATATGCTCAGAGGAAGCCAGAGAGAGTGGAGCTGTGGTTTGTGGTTTATGTTTGGCCTTGGCTCGTTGCACGGCTTGCAGAAAGCGCGCGTAGTTCGCCACAGGTTTGAGCAAATAGTCAGTTACCTCGTGCTCAAAAGCATCTAGTGCGTATTCTTTTTTACTACTGATTACAATAATCTGAGGCTTAAATGAAAGGGTTTTAATAAGTTCTAAGCCTGACATATCGGGCATCTCTACATCTACAAACAGTAGGTCGATGGGCTGTTGCTGAAGATAATTGGCTGCCTCTACCGGATCTTGGAAGGAGCCTTTCCACGCTAAACTCTTAGTCTTTTTCACCAATGACTCAATAATTTTCAGCGTCATTGCATCATCATCTACTACTACGCAGCTTAGTTTCTTCTCCACGCTCATAATTCTAATTAGGTTGATCGGCGTATACTAGTAATGTACGTAATTTTAGAGGAATTAGCTATTTTTTTGTTCTTCTTGCCACTGATGAACCTCTTGCTGTAGCTGCAAAATAGCTTGCGCTGTTTTCTCTTCCAACTGTTGCACCATACGTTCGTATTCTTCTCGGTTGGGTAACTCACTTTCTGCTTCTAATTGATCCAACAATCGCTCAATGGTAGCTGCCCCTACATACTGAAAGCCCGGTTTTGCTTTATGGATTGCCCGATGAAGTTGCGAGCGGTTATTGTTGTGCCAAGCGCGCTTTATTTTGTTAACGGCTAAGGGTGCTTGCTGGGCAAACGTATTTACCAGATCAATCATCAACGCAAGTTGGTTATCACTAATCTGTCGAAGATAATTCAAGTTTACTAACGGACGGCCTACTTGCCCATCTAAGAAGGTTATTTTCTCCTGAAGCAGATGCGGGAGCACCGGTTTGGTTAGGAGATGAAATAGGTCATCGGCACAAAAGGGTAGCATATGGGAGCTAGCATTTCCCGATAACACAATGGTTGGTGTTGCCAACTGCTCGTTCTGCATAGCCGTCAAGACCTCCGCACCGTCCATTTTCGGCATCTGATAATCTAAAATGAGCAGGTCATAACCGCCTCTCCGAAGATGCTCAAGTGCCTGTTTCCCATCATCTACTACGGTAGGGTGCAACCCCCACTGCAACAGTAGCCGACGCACCACTTTCTGATTGATTAGGTCGTCTTCGGCTACTAATACCTTATGGATATGGTGAAACGATGGAGAGCTCGGCTCCGGCTTGACATCGGGCATTTTTCCCACAGAAAGCGGTAGTTCTATGGTAACAGTGGTTCCCTGTTGGGGGCGACTGCTAATATTCCAGGTGCCGTCTACGCGCTCAATGATCTTCTTTACAATACTCAGCCCCAGCCCGGTGCCACCGTATTCCTGGTGAATTTTAGCATTGGCTTGCACGTAGGGGTTGGCAATTCGTTGTTGTTCTTGCCTGGTCATGCCAATGCCGGTATCAGCTACTGAGAACCGAAGGTGTACCAATTCTCCTTTGGGCTTGCCTTCGGCGAGATTTATGGAAACTGTAATTGCCCCCTGGTGAGTGAATTTGGTAGCGTTGCCCAGTAAGTTATACAGTATTTGGCTTAGTCGGGTAGCGTCACCTATCAAACATTCGGGAACTTCACTCGCTATGGTGAGGGTTAAGTTTACCCCTTTCTCCTGACAGGTAGGGCGGAAAGCTTCTACTACATTACGCACCGTTGGCTCTACCAGAAACGGAGCAGTATCTATTTCAATGGTGTTGTTTTCCAGTTTAGACCAGTCCAGTACATCATTAATGATATTAGCCAAATGATGAGCGGTAGCTTCCAGAGCCTGAGATGGTGCTTGCATAGCAGGAGTTGCCTGTTGGCTTAGCAGATGCGCTAAACCAACAATACTGTTCAAAGGGGTTCGCATCTCGTGGCTAACCTGAGAAAAGAAAGCCGTTTTCATTTGCTCTATGCGGTGGAGTTCTTCGTTTCGGTACTGAAGTAACTCTTTCTCCAGTGCTGCTGCCTTTTGCTGAATGCGTAAGTACTCTCCGGCAATAGCTTGGTCGTTTCGCTCCTGCTGCCAAGGTTGGAGATAAGAATAAAACTCAGTAAGATCGTAAATAAACCACATCCAGCGGTCGTCGGTTCGCCGTTTGATGTGTAGGTTGAAATAACCTTCCCGCCCTATTAGGTTGGTTCTGATGCACAGAAAGCTAATATCTTCCCCTACCGGAAGCTGATGAAAAGTTTCTTGCATAGCCTCCAGGAATGGAACTCGATCGTACAGCGACCCAGAAAGAGGGATTTCGAATAAAGTATGACACGAGTCTTGTACTTGTCCTTGTCGGTTAAAGACTACATACTGGGAGCGTTGGTGGAAATAAGCCAGCTTTTCCTGTACAATAGAATCATTGTCATTCATACCATTCTCTTGGCTAGTTCAGTAAAAATCGCATTCACGTTTTCGCCGGTTTTAGCACTAGATAGCGCGAATGGAGGTAAAGGTAGCTGATTTACTATATCGCTTCGCTCCTTTTCGGTGAACAAGTCCTTTTTGTTGCCAATTACCAGCGTTGGCACGTTGGATACGTACTTTTGCAGGTTGGCTATTTCGGTATCTAGCTTTTCATAGGTATTGGGACGAGTGAGGTCTACTACGTAGATGATTCCGTGGGCTCCCAGTTTATACGATTGGGGTACTTTCTGGTGAGAAGACTCCCCAGCAATGTCCCAAATAATCATAGACACTTCGCAAGTAGGTAGGGCTACTACCTTTTTCTCAATATTTACGCCAATGGTGGTATTGTACTGATCGGAGAACTTTTGATGGACAAACCGGCGGGTGAGCGAGCTTTTGCCCACTCCATAATGCCCCAGCAATATCACTTTCTTGCTAACCGTCATGAGCCAGTCTGGGAAAAATACAGCCGAAGGGGTTCCGACAGGTAATCATTATTATTCTTAGCATCGGGAGTAGCATTGACTACTTTATGGACAAAATCCAGAATCAAATCATCAGCGTGCTGTTTAAATGCTTCATTAATAACCCCCGATACGGTAACGGCCACGTAGAACGTCTGGAAGTTTTTTAGCAGAATTTTGTAGGTTTCGTACTCAACAGTTTGTAAGTCTTGGTGCTCCTTGGCAAATGCCTCTTTAGCAAAGCCACGCAGGGCAGTCATCATACCGGCAATCATATCCCGATCCATAATGTTTTGGTGAGAGTAGCTACCTAGTAGCACACTGGAGTGCTGCTCAATAATAAATACCTCTTGAATGGTGGGCTGCATTGTCTGGGCAATAATTTCCTTTCCTAAGGACTGTCCGGTAACCCAGGCTCTCAGCCGGCGTTTCCACATATCCCACGAAAAAGCTTGGTCGAGCTGTTGGTCAATCTTCTCCGACAGCACATTCAACTCTACCACAATGTATTTTTTTATCAGTTTACCCATGATGGGGTAGAGTGCATCAATCACCTCACCACGCGATTCTTGAATTTGGCGTTTAATAGCCCGAGTGAGCACTGAGCCAAATAACTCGGGGAAATGCTCGCGGAGGTAAGTCAGTTTGTCATCAATAATGGGGTCTACCTTTTGCTGAAGCCGCTGGCGGGTGTTGATGTCTTCTCGCAGTTCTACTACTTGCTGCGTCAACTGTTTGTGTTCTCGCTGCTCATCTTCCAACAATAGCTTTCGCAGGTGTTCAAACGTTTTTTCAGATTCTATAGCTTCTTCGGAAGAATTCATGAGGAGCAGACATTAGTCAGAATGAGCTTAGCAATAAAATACAAATTTTAGGATGCAATTCCCGAATTGGCAGACTGTTTTTTTGCTACGCTTGTAGCTTCTTGCCAATTTCTTCCAGCATCTTTCCTAGCGAAGAGCGATCAGCCGAACTGTTTTGAAGTTGGCTAAACTTCTGGGTCATTTCTTCTTTCAGCGAGTTGGCGTGTTCATCCAATTCGTGGCGTAATTCTTTGGCCAGCTCATCCATCGTGGTTCTCATTTGAGTCATTTGCTGGTCGGCCGTAGCTTTATGCTTCTCAATAAGCGCCATAAGGTCGCTAAATTCTTGCTCTATTTCCTGGATGGTATCGCCGAAGATAATATCCTTGATTGCCTCAATTTTTGGGTCGGCAGCTTTAGGTGGAGCAGTTGGCTTTTTATTATCACTCATAGTTTTGGTAGTTAATAACTTACAGGTAATACCTATTTTATTGGTCTAATAGTTTCCTCAGCGAATATTCGTCTACTTGACCGGAGGGGTACAAATCCTGACTCTGCTGAAAATCTTGTAGGGCTTGTTCGGTGATCTTATTAAAGATGCCATCGAGCGGAATATCGTGATCATGCTTACGAAGTAGCTTCTGAAGTTGCCAAACCGAAGCATTTTTTTCACCTCGGGCTAGCCCAATGAGCGATTGATGCTTGGTAAGATAGAACGATAACGGACTTAGCCCTTCTGCTTCCATCACTTTAATGTTTTGATTGGTAAATCCAGCCTGCTTAAGTTGCTGAGAGCGGATCAATCGCCCCTCCAGATAAGCCGTAGTTTGTAACAGTTGCTGGTAGTAGCGGGCAGCGGGCATAGCTTCGGTATCATTCTCATCGGGAAAGCGCACATCAATTTGCTTATTGTACCACATTTGGCGAGCAAAAGCACCTATTTCGTATACATTTTTATAGTAATGTTGGAGCACTGCTGGGTCGTAATAGTACACATCAATACTATCGTTAGTAGTATAGCTATACTCAACAGGAGGGTGGAAGCGACGATATTTCTGATACTGATAGTAGGTTATTACCGGTAATGTAATAATCACTATCAGAATTGCTAGGCGTTTCATAGGTGCTGTTGTGTTCCGGTAACTTACCGAGCGTTTTTGCCAATATATCCGGCATGATGATCGGCTTACCGAATAAATGGCCGATACCTACTGTAATTTATCAAGTTTGTACTGATGCTATCTTAAGATTAACTGTGTAGCAGTGTTAAATAAAAAAAATAATTTCTTAAACACACCATGAGGACAAGTATTTTTATCAGTTTTTTCACAAACAAAAATATGTGGCTCTCATTTTTTTCTCCCTTTAGTGGAGGAGTGATCGCTATTTTTGGCATTGCTATCTACTCTATGTTAAATTCTTACTGGATAGTATCTTTAGTAATTTTAGGGGGCGCAATAGCGGTGCTTTGGCTGCGCTACTGTTATTTGAAAGAAGGGAGCATTTATTGGGTACGCTCGCCTGAGCGGAATGATAAAAATGACGGAAAGAAGCTGGAAGATTTATTGCCCTCTTCTGCCGAAGAAGTATTGACGATCGACGAGGCTAATCAGGCAGCATCTATGATTAAACTCTACCAAGAATTGAAACTGGCGAATCAGGATATTGAGATTTTCCTCTACAAAGCCTATCATAACTTTCTGGGCCCTATTGCTACTATACGAGGCGTATGCAATGTAGCCATGCTGGAAGGGCAACAACAGAATGCTCCGGCATATTTTAACCAAGTTAAGCAAGTGGCTGAGTCAATGCAGGCTATGCTAGAAAAGCTACTGCAAATATCCATAATTCATAACCATGAAATTGATATACAAGCGGTTACGTTAAGTTCCTTCTTTAAAGAGTATCAAATAAAACAGCCGCATACCCCAGAAAGCATTCAGGCACACTTGCGCGCTTCTACGCTAAATGGCACTACCGTGCAAGTTGATACTTTTTTGCTAACCACCATTATCGAAAGAATCATCACTAATGCCCATCGTTTTCGTCAGTCTAGCCCTCATACGTTAGCAGAGATTTTTGTGGAGTATCAAGAAACAGCTAGTCATTATGTAATCTGCCTGAAAGAATTTGGTTTGGGGCTGCCTGATGATATGATAGACCATTTATTTAAAATGTTTCATCGCAGCAGTATTAAACCGGACGATCACGGACTAGGTTTTTATGCTGCTCGCTACGCGGCCCGCCGCATGGGCGGAGATATTACAATTGAACCGGGGGGTGGACACATTACTTTTTGTATTCGCTTGCCGCGGGAGAACTGCCCTAAGCCGAAGGCTGGGGTAACGAATAAAAAACTAAAATAGCTTTACGCTCTCAAGCTCGTCGAGCGTTACCCTAAAGAATTCTTTGTGAATATCGAAAGGCGCACTCTTCCCTCGCTTTATTAACTGATAGCTACCATCCTCCTGCATCAGATAGGTGTTCATATTATCGCGCAAATTGTACGAGATAATATTCATCGCTTGCTTTTTCACGGTTGGATCAGCCGCCAAAAATAGCGATTCTAATCGGCGGTCAAAGCTACGAACCATTACATCGGCACTGCCACTGTATACCTTTGGTTCATCATTATTGTGGAAATAGTAAATCCGGGAGTGTTCCAGAAAATCCCCCACAATAGACCGAACCGTAATATTTTCACTCAAACCCGGCCGGCCTGGCCGAATACAGCAAATGCCCCGTACAATTAGCTGAATCGGCACTCCCATTTGAGAGGCACTGTATAATTCGCTGATGATTTCACGATCTTCCAGCGAATTAATTTTAATGGCAATTCCTGAAGGCAATTCTTTTTTGGCGTTCTCAGCCTCTTGGCGAATCAGTGAAATTAGCTGTTCCCGCATATCGCGAGGGGCCGTAATTAAGTACTGATAATCAGTAGGAGAAGAATGCCCGGTAATTACATTAAAAAACTCGGATACATCGTGGGCGTACACTTCGTTGGTGCTGAGTAGCCCTAAGTCAGTATACAGTTTAGCGGTTTGCTCATTATAATTTCCACTCGACATATGCACATAGCGCGTCACTTGTTTACCGTCTTTCCGCACAATGAGTAGCAGCTTGGTATGCGTTTTAATGCTACTTACCCCATAAATGACAAAACACCCCGCTTTATGTAGCCGTTGGGCTTCTCGCATATTATTCTCTTCATCGAACCGAGCTTTTAGCTCAAACAGCACAGATACGTGTTTTCCATTCTCAGCCGCCTTCAACAAAGCAGCAGTAATTCTTGACTCGGAGGCTAGGCGATAGATCGTCAGTTTAATTGCTAATACATTTGGGTCTTCGGCTGATTTTTCAATCAAATCCAGCAACGGCTCAATATCGTTGTAGGGGTGGTGCAGCAGAATATCGCGATGCTTCAGTACTTCAAAAATGTCTTCATTCCCCATTTCAGGGTAGGTTACCGGAGGAACCGGCGCCGGAGTTTTTGGCACTCGGTTACGAAAATCGTGATGCTTCACAATCTGCCAAAGCGAAGTGAAGTCCAGTAGGCCGCCGGGTTCTACTTCAAATAAATTATCTTTATCAATATTCCAGCGGTTAATAAGCTGTCGCATCATCCAGCTACTGTACCCGCTCTCGGTTTCAATCCGCACCACTCGCCCCGTTTTACGGGTCTTTAGCTTCCGCCTAACTTCCTCCACAAACGAAGATTCTAAGTCATCGCTTTCATCTAGGGTAAAGTCACCGTTACGGGTAATCCGAAACAGGTTAACCGACTGAATGGTAATATTACGAAACAGGCGATGAATGTAGGTGCGAACCACCTCTTCAATCGGTACGAAAGTGACGTAATCATCATCATCAAATTCGTAAAAGCGGGGCAGGTTTTGAGGAATTTGTACGAAAGATAGTTTTTTATTATCCTTTTTAGTGTCAGGTTCGCGCGTTACTACTCCAAACACCAGTAGCTTATTCATTAGCGTTGGGAACGCATGATAACTATCATAAGTCATCGGAGTAAGCATTGGGTAGATGGTGAGATTGAAATACTCTTCTAACTGTTTTCGCTGTTTATCTGATAGCCTAGCCAGGTCTTTTACAATGCTGAAATGATTTTGCTCAAACTGAGGCACTAAGTTCTCCGTATAGTAGCGGTTTTGTTCTTGAAAAAACTGCTGAGCTTCCTGGAGCAGTTTTTTACGAAACGGTTTTTCGCGCAGCCCAGAGTAGTCGACGCGCTCTTTGCCGTAGTCAATATAATTGTAGAGGCTACCTACCCGGATCATAAAAAATTCATCGAGGTTAGAAGAGGTAATAGCTAGAAACTTTAGCTTCTCAAAAATTTTTCGGGAGGGCTTTTTTACCTGGTCTAGTACGCGGTAGTTAAACTTCATCCAGCTTAAGTCGCGACTAATAAAATCACTGGTAGCAATAGAGGAAGAAACACGGTCTTTGGCTAACATAGTATTAGTTGAAAGTTGATAGTGGATAATGGATAGTTTGCCAATGTAGGTATCTAATAGTTACAATAGTCGGCTAAAAAAACGATCACAAATTCGCTAGTAATCTGTAACACTAACTTACCTACTTGGTCGTGGGTTTACAAAAATACGGTGTTCAAAAAGAAAAGAAGCTATTTGCCGAACGACAAATAGCTTCTTTTTCAATTTCAGGGATGATAATATTGTTTTTCTGGACTTCACTCAGTAGCGAACCCAGCGGTAGACTCAATATTACTTTAGCGAAAAATAGTGCAGGTCAGGTATCTGTAAATATATCACAGTCGGTTCCTTAGAATGTTCTTTAAATATAGGCTATCTTCGTCGGCACTACCAATTATTGTTCGGTCGCTGATGGCCGACTTGTTTTTTCGTAAATTTGCTTATCCAATCTGTTGTTATTTGAACCATGATCGCCGAGAAAGATACCATTCTGAAACTAAAACTGCCGACTGATCCGCGCTGGGTAGCAATGGCAGATGATAACTTGGAAGAAATTTTGGTAGATCACGCCTACTGCGAGCAAAAAGCAGCTTCTTCTTGTATTTCGCTCATCGTACAATTTTCTGACCGACCGAAATTGGTAGATGTGTTGTCGCCAATTGTGGCGGAAGAATGGGAACATTTTCAGCGCGTACTGGAGCAAATCCGCAAGCGAGGCTTCACGCTGGGTAGAACGCGTACCGACGAATATGTAGTAAAGCTCGCCAAGCACGAGCGCAAGGGTGGACCCACTGAACGACAACTGATGGATAAGCTACTCATCAACGCCATGATTGAAGCTCGTAGCTGCGAACGCTTTAAAATCCTCTGGAAAAACCTAGCTGATGAAGAGCTGAAAGCTTTTTACTACGACCTGATGGCTTCCGAAGCGGGGCATTACGTTACGTTTATCAAACTAGCGAAAGAATATATGCCCGAAGAGGTGGTGAAAGCCCGATGGACTGAATTTCTGGAAATTGAGGCCAATATCATCCAAAACCTGGAAATTCGCTCCGACCGAATGCATTGATGTAGGTTCCCAACGGCTTTTCCTGAGTGTTTCACCAATTTTTTTGCCATTTTTGGCGTTTCAATAATAGCACGGTAGCTTTCTGCTAGTATTTTCTGTACAATTTACCTGGTACTTTGAGAAAGAAATGGTCAACTATTCTTGCGGGGATCTTACTAATTGTACTGAACCTGATACTCTCCTCACTAAGCTCAGCACAAGACACCGTAACGCTGTATTACGACCAAGCTGAGCAAATTCCTAAAGAAACATTTCAAGTAGATAAAGACAACACTTCGGTTCTGAATGGTAACTATACGGAGTACTTCTACGATGGTTCAGTAAAAACCAAAGGAACCTATGAGCAGAACCAGCCCAATGGCTACTGGAAATACTTCTACGAAAACGGCCAGCCTAAAATGCGGGGTACACTGAAAGAAGGCCGGAACCAAGGTAAGTGGGAATATTTTTACGAAAATGGAAGGTTGGAGATGCAAGGTGTCGTAAACGGAACGCAACGGGAAGGTGTCTGGAAATTCTACTACGAGAATGGCTCACTCAGGCGAGAAGGGACGTTTGCCGAAGGAAAAAAAGTAGGGCTGTGGAAAGATTACTACGAGGGTGGCGCGGTGAAAGTAGTGGCTACCTACCAAGGTGATACCACGCAGTATCAGGAGTTCTACACATCGGGCGAACCCAAATTGGAAGGCGTAGAAGTGGATAATCAGCGGCAAGGCCAGTGGAAACATTATTACGAAAATGGAGAAGTTCAGGCGGAGGGCCACTATCAGCGTGGAAAACGGCAAGGCTCCTGGAAATTTTACTACCCAAATAGTCAGCTCTCGTCGGTGGGCGATTTTATTGAAGGCTCTTCCGTAGGCAAGTGGACGTACTACTACAAAAACGGCAACATCAGTGCCGAAGGTGCCGAGCGTGACGGAGTGCGCGAAGGCTACTGGAAGCTTTACCACAGCAACGGCGACTTTAAGGGTGAGGCCATATTTAACCGGGGCGAAGGAGTATACCGCGAGTTTTATCCCGACGGTTCCCGTAAGGTAGAAGGAAAACTCAGCAACGGAATGCGTCAGGGAAAGTGGAAATATTTTTATGAAGATAATAGCTTAGAAGGGGAAGCAGTCTTCACCAATGGCAAAGGCACGTACGTAGGCTATTACCGCGATGGCACTAAAAAAATGAAAGGTTCAGTAGAAGACGGAGAACGAGTAGGTATCTGGGAGCTCTACCAACCAGATGGGCAATTGGCCGGTTACTACCAAAGTGTATACGAAAACAATGAACCTGCATTTCAAGCACTAAGCCCTTCCGATAAAACCGATAAGGAAGATTCTACCAAAGTAGCCGTTCGCAATCCCGATTACCTGTTCCGAAAGAGAAAAAACCTGCGCTACTTTACCCCTAAGATCAATGAAATGCGTTATTTCATTCTGGGCATCAATCCGGTAGCGTTGCTAGTGCATCGGCTTCCGATCAACCTGGAGTACCATTTGCAAGAGCGATTAGGTTACGAACTGGAAGTTGGATTGTTCCGCGACCCGTTCTTCTCTTTAGATGAAAATATCGATCACAACACACCCTACCGACGCGGTTTTTTCGTCAATGTAAAGCAAAAATTCTATCATAATGATACGCGCTCTGGCATGTTTTACTTTGGTCATCAGCTTGGCCTAGATTATTTGTACCATTATGCCAACGTAGCCGAACTAGACGTAGAAGGACAGCCAATTAATAGCCCTCAAACAACACTGCTTGCTAAAGAACAATCTTTTTCTTACTCATTGTTGCTAGGAACCCGACTAATGAAAGACCCGGATTTAATTCAGCCCCGAACTCCTAAAGATAAATCTGGGCGAGGTTTGACCTTCGATTTATACGTAGGGGTAGGATTGGCTTACCGATTAATGAACGCTCAATATTCGCCTCAGCCACTGTACGACGGTATTATGGATCAGATCAATCAGTCGCGCTTTTATGTTCCATTTTATGTAGGAACCACCATTGGATATGTTTTTTAAAATGTGATATGGAAAGGAGACCGAAATTTAATGAATAACGACTGATGAATAATGATTAATTGGCATGGGACACTGTGCAGTAGACAATGAGCAAAGCTAAACCTCGTACATCAAACTACGCTAACACTTTAACACCTGAACACTTCAACTTTCTAATTCGCACGACGGCCGCCTGTAACTCAGTGTCCGTGGACTATCGACGATGGACTGTTGACTATTAACCAATGACCACTGTGGACTATCGTCGGTAGACTAAAAAAACAATAAGCAATCGTACAATTAAACTATCCATGTCTGAAAAAAAGAAAACAGCTATTATAGGTGCCAGCCCCAACCCAGCGCGCTACGCTTACTTAGCCGCCCATATGCTCACCGAATACGGACATCCTATTGTTCCACTTAGTATTAAGCAGGGCTCTGTAGCTGATGTAGAATTTATTGACTTACGAACGAAACCTTCGCTAAAAAGTATAGACACCGTAACTCTATACCTTGGCCCCGCCCATCAACCGGAGTGGTACGACTACCTGCTAAGCTTACAGCCTCAACGAATAATTTTCAACCCGGGCACCGAAAATCCCGAGTTGTACCAATTGTGCCAAAACCATAATATTGAGCCCATTAATGCTTGTACCCTAGTGATGCTACGCGCTGGAACTTACTAGCTACCTCAATTCGTTTTTATACTGATAATCAACCCTTTATGTAAAATTCACCCCCTTAGCTGGGCATTATGAATTTTAAGGAAATACAGTCAATAGAAAAACCATAAAATTATCGTAATTTTGACTGTTTACAACCATTCATTTTATGAGCGAAACTACAGATACTAATTCTTTGGCAAATGTCAAACCCGGCGATTATTCAGCCAATAATATTCAGGTTTTAGAGGGGCTGGAAGCAGTACGCAAGCGTCCGGCCATGTACATTGGCGACGTAAATACTAAAGGGTTGCATCACATGGTGTACGAGGTGGTGGATAACTCCATTGACGAGGCACTGGCTGGCTACTGCAACAATATTGACGTTGTTATTCACCCCGATAATTCTATTACCGTAACTGATGATGGCCGAGGGATTCCTACTGGGATTCATACCAAAGAAAAGCGATCTGCTCTGGAAGTGGTAATGACCGTACTGCACGCCGGGGGAAAGTTCGATAAAAATACCTACAAAGTATCGGGTGGACTACACGGAGTAGGGGTTTCCTGCGTAAATGCACTTTCCGAAGAGTTGACAGCTACCGTACACCGAGAAGGAAAAATTCATGAGCAAAAGTACTCCCGAGGTGTACCTCTTTTTGACGTGAAAGTTATTGGTGAAACTGACCGCACCGGAACTACCGTTCACTTTGTGCCCGACAGCGAAATTTTCAATGTTCACGAGTATAAGTACGAAACCATTGCCTCCCGCCTACGCGAGCTAGCCTTCCTGAACGCCGGCATTCGCATCAGCTTAACCGATTTGCGGGATAAAGATGAGGACGGTGAACCGGAAAAAGAAAATTTTTACTACGAAGGGGGGCTGTTAGAGTTTGTCGCTTACCTAGATAACAACCGCGATAACCTTATTCCGGAACCCATTTATCTGGATAGTGAGCGCAACGGAGTACCCGTACAGGTAGCCCTCACCTATAATACTTCTTTCACCGAAAATGTAGTTTCCTACGTCAATAACATCAATACTATTGAAGGCGGCACCCACGTTTCTGGCTTCCGCCGGGCATTAACCCGCACGCTGAAAAGCTACGCCGACAAGTCGGGATTATTAGATAAAGTGAAAGTAGATATCAGTGGCGATGACTTTCGGGAAGGTCTTACTGCCGTAATTTCGGTGAAGGTGGCTGAACCCCAATTTGAAGGGCAAACCAAGACCAAGCTAGGCAACTCTGATGTGATGGGCGCAGTAGAATCTTGTGTGGGTGATGCACTGGCTACATTCCTAGAAGAACACCCAAAGGAGTCTAAAGTAATTATTAATAAAGTAGTACTGGCAGCTCAGGCCCGCCACGCCGCTCGCAAAGCCCGGGAGATGGTGCAGCGCAAAAATGTGCTTACTGGCACCGGCCTACCTGGCAAACTAGCCGATTGCTCAGACAGCGACCCCGAAAACTGCGAGTTGTACTTAGTGGAAGGGGACAGTGCCGGGGGAAGTGCCAAACAGGGAAGAGAAAGAACCTTTCAAGCAATTCTGCCATTGCGCGGAAAAATATTGAATGTGGAAAAGGCGCAGGAGCACAAAATCTACGATAACGAAGAGATCAAAAACATGATTACCGCCATGGGCGTTTCCTTCGGCACCGAAGACGACGACAAGGCATTAAACATGGAAAAGCTTCGTTACCACAAGATTATCATTATGACGGATGCCGACGTAGACGGAAGCCACATTCGTACGCTGATTCTCACCTTCTTCTTCCGCTACATGCGTGCCCTGATTGAAAGTGGCTATTTGTACATTGCCCTTCCCCCACTCTACCTAGTAAAGAAAGGAAAGGAAGAGCGTTACATCTGGACGGAAGAAGAGCGGGAAACTGCGGTAAAAGAATTAGCAGGCGACGGAAAGATAGAATCTGTATCAGTGCAACGCTACAAAGGGCTAGGTGAAATGAATCCCGAGCAACTGTGGGAAACCACCATGAACCCCGAAACCCGCAGCCTGAAGCTGGTAACCATCGAATCTGCTGCCGAAGCCGATCACCTGTTCTCCATGCTCATGGGCGATGAGGTAGCTCCCCGCCGGGAGTTTATCGAGAAAAATGCCAAGTACGCTAACTTGGATATTTAAGAAGCTGTTTTAAACCAGTTTCTTAAATATCTGGAAATGCAGGTCTTGGGCGAAACAAACGGCTTTGGTACATGGTATGGCGCGAATAAAAGGGCTTTACCGGAGAACAGAGTGCGCCTTAGATCTGTATTACGCTAGTGTTTTCCTCAAAAATAATACAGTTTTGGTGGAGTAATCGCTGACGATAATTCTTAAGAGAACATGAAGAACCTATCAATCGTCTGGCAGGAACTCACCGCAAAATATAGCAACGACCGTCAGTTGGTGGATAGGCTATGGGATGAAATCGAAAAAAGCCATACTACCAAAAAGCGAAACTACCATAACTTAACTCATCTGAAATATATGGTAGACCACGCTACAAGATATCACGACAATCTATCTGATCCAGATACAATTTTATTTAGTGTTTTCTACCACGACATTGTGTACGATGCGACGCGCCAAGATAATGAGCACAAAAGTGCTGATATGGCTCGTAAGCGATTATCTAAGTTGGGAGTACCCACTGATAAAATCACCAAATGCCACGCCCAGATAATAGCTACCCAAAGCCACTCGTTCAACAGCGATTCTGATACCAACTACCTACTAGACTTTGACCTAGCGATATTGGGTGAAAGCCCGAGTATCTATCAGGAATACACAAATAAGATTAGAAAGGAATATGCAATCTACCCTGACTTTCTTTACAAAAGAGGGCGCAGGAAAGTACTTCAGCACTTCCTAGCCATAGAAAGAATTTTCAAAACGGATATTTTTTATGAAGATTATGAGCAGCCAGCCAGAGCCAATCTGGAAGCTGAATTAGAATCTCTAAAATAAGATGATAGCATCTTTACGTTCTCATCATCCGTAAGTACCTGTGATGAATATCTTCAATCCAATTACTACATTGCTATGAAAGTCATTATTACGGGAGCTACAGGCATGATTGGCAAAGGAGTTTTACTGGAGTGCTTAGATCATGAAGCCATTAGCAAAGTGTTGGTAATTGGTCGGAACTCAGTAGGGATGACTCACCCTAAGCTCAACGAAATTCTTCACCAGGATTTTTCTGATTTTACCCCGCTGGCAACAAGCCTGATTGGCTACGATGCCTGCTACTACAGTCTGGGTATTAGTGCTGCCGGACTAAGCGAAGAACAGTACCGCACAATTACCTACGAGTATACAATAGCGTTGGCCGAAGTACTCCACAAGAAGAATCCGGAAATGACCTTCATTTTTGTTTCCGGGCAGGGCACTGACTCTTCAGGAACGAGTAGTTTAATGTGGGCACGAGTGAAAGGACAGGCGGAAAACGACTTACTTGAAATGGGCTTTAAGCAAGCATTCATGTTTCGTCCGGGGGTTCTTATGCCCCTTCGGGGGATAAAGTCCCGTACCAAAAGCTACCAATTTCTGTACGACTATTTTATGTGGCTAGTGAAAGCCATTAGAGCCTTAGTCCCCAATTACGTAGTAAGTACTACCCAAATTGGCCTAGCTATGATTCAGGCTACGGTAGGTGGCTACGAAAAAACGATCATCGCCCCCAAGGATATGATTATTTTAGCCAACCGTCAGCTTGCCGAAAGCTAAGTCGGTATACAGCTTGCTGAATTATCCCTCAGTATTTAACAAATACTCCCCTACAATACCCCGATGATCGGAACCGGCAGCGGGTAGCGCTTTAAACTTACGGCAGTGAAATTCCGGGGAATGAAAAATATAGTCAATGGGTACTCCCATTCCCTGGAAACGAGCGGGGAACGTAGGTTGCCAACCAGTATGGCTATGTTGCAGATCAGTAGCCTGCGTGAGTTCCCGAATGACGGGGTTCCAAGGGACAACGTTATAATCGCCAATGGCTAGTACGGGACGATCAATGGTTTTGATGTAGCGGGCAATACGGCGGATGTGCCGGTTCCGCTGCTGGTAGCGTCCGCGATTTCGGGGCGATAACGTATGAGATGCAATAA
Organism: Tunicatimonas pelagia; assembly: GCF_030506325.1. NCBI lineage: Bacteria > Pseudomonadati > Bacteroidota > Cytophagia > Cytophagales > Catalimonadaceae > Tunicatimonas > Tunicatimonas pelagia. The sequence goes on from NZ_CP120683.1 coordinate 1,731,870, forward strand.
AATGAATAGCTTCTCCCTGAAGTAGTACATTCCCGGTAATATTCGGCATATCGTCCCAGTAAATAGTTTGTACATCTTCTACCGGATGCTTAGAAAATACCGCGAGTCCGCGACTGGCATTTTCCGCATCCGTCACTATATGAAAGTAGGGATACTCATCGGATAACAGTTGCTTCAGTTGCTTCCCCCAATCCTCACTTACCTCTTGAAACGACAGTAAATCAGCTTGGGTGGCCCGCGCCGAATCGGCCGTCTCTTGAAACCGTTGGTTACTACAGAGCACATTAAAGTGAGCCACCCGAACTAGCGTATCTTCTGCGTAGGAGTTAGCCATCGTAACATTTACCGATTCCCCTTGCATCAGGTAAAGACTTCCGGCAATTAGCAGAGCGGCCCCCAAGGAAGCGGCGGTCATGAGCATTCTTCGGAAAAAGCTAGCGAGTAAACCTAATAATCCGTAGCCAATGATAGCCTGTACGGCAAACGAGTGCAATATATCGTGCAGATAACTCTGCGGAGGCAACACAAATATTAGTGATATGGCTGCGTATGTGGCAATTCCTATTCTTCGTTTCATTCTTCTTTCTTTTTAAGTAGGGACATCATTAATAACATCCCTACTGGTAATCTAAATTAATCATCACCTGCTCGTCAGCGTAGTTCCACGACCGCCAGTCTTGCCAAGATTCAGTGTAGCGAAAGTGGCTGATCTCATTCATGATATTTTCTCGGGTACTCGCCGCTATGTGATAGTTAGGATTTACCAGCGCATCTTGTAATAGATCCAGATTATGATCCGATATATAGCTCAAATACTGAAAATCAATTTGCTCAGCGGGCAGATTCGTCAAGTTGTATTTCGTGATAAAGCGGGGCCAGTTGAATAGCGTCAGCCCCGCCAAAATAGCGTAGAACGCCCAACTGGTGTATCGTAGCAAAAAGGCGTTCGTCCTTATTTCCCGCACCTTTACATAGGTGAAGAATAATCCTACCAGCGTCATTAGTAGATACACGTATACGCCTATGCGTTTTTGAGTTAACCCGTAAGCATCGATGTACAGACTATTTTTGTAGGCAGTGGCTAGAACCAAAAACACATTCTGAGCAACCCAGGCGTAAGCGACTAGCTTCAGTCGTCGGCTACGATGGTAGAAGTTCAGATTTCCCCGGAAGAAATACATTACAATGCTGATGGCTAGTATAATAGAAATAATCAGGGCGTTTACCCCCTGATGCACGTATTCGGAGTAGGTTACGCCTTGAGGTAGTTTCCCCGTCCACAGATGGTAAGTGTCTACCCCATTGAATAAAAGCAGTAAGCCATTCAGCAAGATAAACAGCAACCAGCCACTGCGGTACTCGTATTTCAATCCAATCGTATTGAAAGCTCGTTGCTTCTGTGCTTGCCGATGGCGCAACAGTAGGTTAGGAATGCGCTGGTCGAGCTGGATTAGCGATTGGATACCCGTTGGATAGAAAATACCCAGTAGCAGGTAGGCACTAACCAAGGTGAAAACGATACGGCCGAAAGAGATAACTTCAATCTCAGTTTGGGTGAACAAAGCGGCAAAAGCCGGACTGCCTCCGATGTAGAGCATCAGAAATAACGTGGTGATAAATACGGGAACGAGCCAAGACATAACCCGAGCAGGAGTTAAACTACCCTGCTGTTTCGCTTTTCTATTTAACCACTCTCTACGCCAGAAACTTAGTCCGGCAGCATAAAAACCATTCGGTAGGGCAATGCCTAAAGAAGTACGAGGGTACGCACAAAATCCAGCTAAAGCGATGAACGAAAATAGGTACAGCAGTATGGCCAGCCAGCTATGGTGCCACACCACTCCTACCGCAGTTAACAAGTAACCTGCCGTAATAAACCAACCCGATGCAGACTGTCGTAATTCAGGGTACAATACGAAGCTGATTGCTACGAACACAAGACTGTATAAAAGGAAATTCAGTCCAGCGCCTTGCCCGTAGAATAGAAAACTACTTAGCAGCGAGGTACCAATCCAGAGATAAGTTTTAAGTGTTTGATTTTTCATATTTGAAAGTACTTTGTATTTCAAAGTTAATAAGTAAAATTTTTTACTGAGTTTGTTTTTGGGCTTTTAGTAACGCTTCCAGCGCGTCCAGATGGGCACTGAAGGCTTTCTTACCAGTTTTTGTAGCCGCGTATTGCGTATTAGGTTTCCGACCGACGAATTGTTTCTGCACGTCAATATATTCTACTTTTTCCAAGGCTTTCAGATGGCTAGCTAGGTTTCCGTCGGTTACTCCCAGTAGTTCTTTCAGGGCACTAAAGTCCAGCGAATCGTTTACCACTAAGGCTGACATGATGCCCAATCGTACTTTATTTTCAAACGCTTTATCAAACTGGTGTAAAAGATGCTTCACCGCTCGTATTTATAATACATAGATGCTCCGTATACTATGTGCAATCCGCCAAATCCTATTGCCCAAAATAATAAACCGTAGCCAATCACAATGGTAGCGAGTAAACCTAGGGCTACTTCGGCCAATCCCAGATACATAATATCAGTAAGAGTATATTTACTGGCGTTAATCAGAGCCAGGCCGTAAAAGATGAGCATACTAGGTGCAACAATACCCGTGTAACCTTGACCTACGAGAATTAGGGCAAAGATACCACCTACCGCTAGTGGAATTATCAGATGAATAACCAATCGGCGAGCTGTAGCATCCCAGATTTTTTGTCCCTGCTCTCGAGCCCGTCGCGTGGTGAGCCAAATACCTGTTCCAATTGCTAACAGCAATACTACTCCGGCAATCAGAAAGAGATAACCAACCACTGTTCGGTACGAATCTATCTCGCCGGCCCGGTACAGCGAAATGCACCAGTGCGCCAAGCCAGCTCCTACCAAAGCGTATATCCCCGCCATCACTCCGGAAAGTCCGCTTAGGGAGATGAAGCGGGAAGAACGCTCCATCATGGAGCGGATCTCGCTAATATCTTGCAAATAATCAGTTTCTTGCATACTAAAAGTACTTTGAATTACAAAGTAATATATTTTAGACTGATTTTACAAGTTTCATATAACTATTTTAATAATATTTTTCTCTCTTCTCACTTTTGACTAATCCGCAGAATGCGCGATTACTGAAGTTTTCCTTTATTTTGGGCCAAATGAAAATGCTAGACGAATACTACGAAAACCAGTTGGAGCCCAACCGAAGCTGCCTACTCACTCTGCGAGAAATAATTCTAAATTATGATTCACAGATTAGCGAAGTTTGGAAGTATCAGACGCCTTTTTTCTTCCTTAGTGGTAAGATGCTGTGCTACCTTTCAGTTGACCGCCGGAGCCGACAGCCCTACGTAGGTATGGTAGAAGGACGCTACCTGGATCATCCGGCACTAGAGAGCGGCGGACGAAAACGAATCAAGGTGCTAACCGTCAATCCCCGTAAAGACATTCCGATTAGCACCCTGAGAGAAATTCTGGGACAAGCAACCTTAATCAATTGAGTGTATAACGAATTGGGTGCAGAGGAAAAGCGAGTGGGAATGCAGAGATTCCCTTAATTTTGAGGTCTTCAACCACCATCAAAAAAACTCGCTATGGAAGTAAAGGAAGCAAAAATCAACCAGATAAGACAACACTTAGATCAGATAATAGCCCAAATGGATGCCCGAAGTAAAGAAGGAATGAGAATTCATCAGGTAGAGCGGTCTTTGTTTACCAGTTTATTGCAGTTAGGTTTTCAACTGTTAGAATACTACATTTTGAGTATACAACAGGTAGTCGCTGTTCAGGGGGTTCCCGTTGATCGTGCAGGGGAAAAGATGAAGAACACCGGGCTGCGTAGTCGGCCTTACCGAAGCATTTTTGGCCCGTTATCCATTGCCCGCCCCAAGTATTACTCAACCACTGGTAAGAGCTATTACCGGCTGGACGAAGCGTTGGGCTTACCCAAGAGCAACTATTCTTACGTATTGGATGATTGGTTAGGGTATGGGGCCACCGAGATGGACTTTGCCCAAAGTGCTGAGCAGTTGGAGCGCATCTTAGGTCATCCCCTAAGGGGTATGCAAAGCCAACGGTGTAGTTACAGGCTTTGCGAGCAAGTAAAAGACTTTTATGAGCAACAAGCCTGGGAAAACATAGAAGATGGTACTCATTTGAGCGTAGGCTTTGACGGTAAGGGGGTGCCCATTCGTCGCAGCGAAACTCAGCGAGCTGAGGAAAGTACGGCGGTTCGTCTGAGCAAAGGACAGAAGAAGGGGGTCAAAAAAGAAGCCACAGTAAGCCTGAGCAGTTCGTTTACCCCGCGGCCCCGGCAGGCTCAAGAACTCTTAGAGAGCTTGTTTTGCCCTACCCATGAGCCGCAGAAGCCCGATGGAGGGCATACCTGGCACGAGCACAAGCATCTACGAGCCTTTCTCTCAGACAAGGTAGGGGCCATCCGCTACGGGGTGGAAAACCTACTTCGGCGCGATGCTAGTGCAAAAAAGCCGATCATCGTTTTGATAGACGGTGACCGAGCCTTAGAAAAAGCAGTTCGGCAAGTGGTAGAAGAAAAGAAAGTTACCCATCGGGTAGAGGCCTACGTACTGGATTTTATTCACTTGCTAGAGTACGTTTGGAAGGTGGCTAACGCTCATTGGGGGGAGAAGCATCCCAATCGTTTTGCTTGGGTGAGAAGCCAAGCCGCCTTGTTACTAGACAGCCAGCATGATGAGGTACGACAGCAATGGCAAGTTATCTTGCAACAGGCTACCTTGTCTCAATACAAGCGTGACACTGTCCAACGAGCCATCACCTACCTGACCAACCATCAGCATATGGTAGATTACAAAACCTATCTACAGCTAGGATTTCCTATCACCACCGGAGCGGTGGAAAGTGCCTGTGGACATTTTGTAAAGAGCCGTATGGAGAGAAACGGCATGCATTGGGGAAAACAAGGTGCGCAGAATATGCTCAACCTACGAGCCGTCAGAAAGAACGGCGATTGGGACAACTACCTACAAACAGTAGTCAAACACGAACAACAAGCTCTTTACCAAAAAGCTGCCTGAGTTACACCCTTTTTGTTATACACTCTAATCAATTAACAATGAGCGGTGTGCAATGAACAAATAAAAATAGCGATCATTACTAATTGTTAATTGCTCATTGTTAATTGAAAAAAGTTATTCATAGCCGGGGTTTTGGACTTCTAGGTTGGGGTTGTTCAGCATTTCCTGTACTGGTAATGGAAACAGTAGGTGTCGCTCTTGTAAGGCTTCATTAGAGCTCAGGTTGACGTGCCCGACAAAATCATCAAATTCTCCGGTTTGCTCGTTAAAGACTTGCCGTAGGCGAATCATATCGAGCCAGGTTTTACCCTCGTAGGCCAGTTCGTGCCAGCGCTCCTGCCATACCGCCTCGCGGAAGCTATTCTGATCAAACCCACCCACCGAAGGGGTTTCCAAACCAGCCCGGTCGCGAATTTGCGTTAAGGCATCTATGGTTTCCTGGGTGGGGCCACTTATTTCGTTCTGCGCCTCGGCATAAATTAGTAGCACTTCGGCATAACGAATCATGGGTACGTTCAGATTATCCTGCGCCGTGCCGGGCATACCTTGCGTGCCGTTAGCTGTCACATTAAAGTGCTTGAAAATATAAGGTGCCCCCAAGTCGAAGGGTTCACCACTACCGTTGGCAAAGTAGGTGTTATAGAAAAAGCCTTCTTGGTTAACCGTTCGGCGGTCGCCTTCTTCGTAAGAATTATAGAACGAAAGTGTAGGCACCGTGCTTCCGGTACCCGACGGCCCTCGGTATGTCACCGGCTTAAAGTTCGGGAACATATTGCCCATCGGATTACCCGCAACCACATTGTTGTACTGCAAGCTAAAAATATGCTCCTTGGTATTCCCTAAACTCTCATCGTGCAGGTCTCCGTATTCATCAAACAGTTCAATCGGCCCAGCATTATCAATCACTTCTTTTGACTTATCTGCTGCTAACTGGTAATACTCTTGACCTAAATTCAGCGGAAAACCTGCCATCGTCAAATAAACTTTGGCCAGTAAAGATTTGGCCGCTGAAGTAGAAATCCGCCCACTGGGATCCGTCCAAGGCAGTCCGGCACTTTCGGCTACCTGTAAGTCTTCCACAATCTGGTCGTACACCTCCCGCTGGGGAGTACGGGATGGAGAAAAGTCTTCGGAAGAGGTAGATTGAGGCATGAGCACCAACGGCACATCACCCCAGAGTCGCACTGCGTAAAAGTATGCCCAAGCTCGCCAAAACCGGGCTTCTCCCAATATTCTGGATTTCTGGTCTTCCTCCATCGGTGAGATAGCAGGTACGCGATCAATTGTCAAATTAGCGTTAGCAATTACCTCGTACAGTCCTCGCCACCAGTTACGAATGTGAATAGTATTACCATCCCATGTCAGTGAGTACAAGTTATTTAAATCCGAATTTTGCGCTGTTTCGGTGGTAGACGTTCCGGTGGGTGCTTCGAGCAATTGCCAGTTGGACGAGAAAATACCCGCCCCATCGCCGTAAAAGCGAGCGGCATCATAAACCGCAGCTACTGAAGCCTCGGCGTGATCCGGAATGGTGAAGAAACTTTCGGGGGTTAGGTTAGAGGGATCTTCCTCTTCCAGAAAATCTGAACAAGCTGCCCCAGCCAGTAAGAAGAGCGGAAGGAGCAGTTTAGTACCAAAATTATTTATATACGATTTCATACTTATAGCTTTAATGATTTCAAGGAATTATAGACCGATCTGAACACCTAGTAAATAAGTGGTAGGCTTCGGATAATCGTGCCACTTCATGCCTTGGGAGAAGGCATTGTTGTTATCGCCACCCCGGATAGGAGTGACTTCCGGGTCACCGATCAATTGATCATCTACCACGAGGAAGAAGTTCTGAACGGAACTATAGATACGTACTCGATCCAGGCGAATTCGCTCTACCAAGCTGGTCGGTAGTGTATAGCCTAGCACTACGTTTCGTCCCCGGATGAAGGAAGCGTCTACAATCCAGCGGGTATCCACATTGGTCACGTAACCCGCTCGGGTATCCCGGATTTGGGCAATCGGACTATCTTGGTTTTCGGGAGTCCAGGCATCCAGCACCGTCGTGTAACTATTTGCTAACGCCTGTCGGTCTTCACTAGGGTGTAGGTTCATATCCATCACATCGTTACCGTAGGAATACTGAATGTCTAAGGTTAAATCCCAGTTGCCGTAGCGCACAGTGTTGAACAAAGCCCCCCAGGCTATCGGGTAACCATTACCGATAATCATACGGTCAGCATCAGTGATGGCCCGGTCGCCGTTCACATCCTCGTATTTAATATCACCGGGCAAGATGGTCAGGCCGTTACGGTAGCTAACAAACTCCGCCGCTTCGGCTGCTTCATCGGTACCCCAAACGCCTAGGCGATTTAAGCCCCAGAAAGAACCGACGGGCTCACCTACCCGAATGATGTTGGTAGGATTGGTAAAGTTAGGCCCTCCCACTCCGAATATGTCTGCCGGAGTAGCCAGTGACAACACCTCGTTCCGGTTCATCGAGATATTAAAGTTGGTCGACCAAGTGAACTTCTCGGTTTCAATGTTGATGGTATTTAACATCAACTCCAGCCCCCGGTTTTCCATAGACCCAATATTCCGACGGATAGTTTCGTAACCGCTGGTTTGCGGTACCGGAGCATCGAGCAACATATCAGTCGTTTTGCGGTAGTAAACGTCCGCTTCCAACGAAACCCGTCCTCGGAATAAGCCAATTTCAACGCCAATGTCACTTTGGGCGGTTCGTTCCCAGCGTAAATCTGGATTGGCTAAGCGGTTAATACCGGTTCCCCCGAAGCGGGATTCGTTCCAGATGGCAGCGTAGTCGGAGCCCAGCAAAGCCAACGATGAGTAAGGGGGAATTTCGGAGTTACCCGTCAGACCGTGACTAGCGCGTAGCTTTAAGTTAGAAATGAGATTACTGTTGCTCAGAAAACCTTCTTCAGAAACCCGCCAAGCTACTGCGGCCGAGGGAAAGAAGGCGAACTTATTATTTTCCCCAAACTTAGATGAGCCGTCTACCCGCCCGGTGAAAGTCACTAAGTATTTGTTGAGCAAGCTGTAGTTGAAGCGTCCGAAGTAAGAGTTCAGCGCATGGCGGGTAGCATTAGAACCTACTTCCAGGTTATTACTTCCCGCTCCAATATTCCTAAAAGAAAAGTAATCAGTAGCAAAACCCCGGATTTCCGACGACATGCTGAAGAAGTCAGTCTCTTGCCAAGAGATACCCAGTAAGCCCGTAAAGGAGTGAATATCACCAAGGTCTTTATTGTAGGTTAGGTAGTTTTCAAACGACCAAAAGGTTTCCCGGTCATTGTCTAACCAGGCCCGTCCCTGATCGCCAATACGAATTGTTCGCCCCTCGTAACGGTTGGTTTCTTGAGTGAGAATATTGGTTCCGAACACTGTTCTGAACTCTAAGCCTTCGGCTAGTTTTATATTGGCAAACAGGCTTCCAATTACCGTTTGAGTGTTCAGAATGAACTTACGCTCGTGCAGGTTGTGCATGGAGCTCATGGTTCCTTCGGCAAAAGGGTAATCGCGGTTATCGGCCCAGGTTCCGTCTTCGTACTTCACGGGAAGAAACGGAAAATCCTCTACCATCCGTCGGGCTACCTGATCGTTGTAATCCACAATATTTTCCGTCTGAAAATTATAGTTCAGTGTAGTCCCTACCGTTAGCCAGTCCTTAATCTTGGTGTCCAGGGCTAACCGACCGGAGTAGCGTTGGAGGTACGACTGCTTGTACAATCCCTGATCGTCGCGGTAGCCTAATGAGATGGAGTACGTGGTCTTGTCGTTACCTCCGCTAAAGCCAAGTTGATGGTTTTGGGAGAGTCTATTCTGGGTAGTTTCTTGAATCCAATCGGTATCGTAAATTGGATTGCCTTCACTGTCGAACAAACGAGGGTCTGTTCGCTTTAACTCAGGATTTAGATACGCCCAACGACCCGCAGCCCAGCCTTCGGGATCAAACTTCTCCATATTGCGCCACGCCAGTTCTTCTACTGCCAGATACTGCTCAGCGTTCAGTACCTCAGGCATATTCGGACCCAGCGCATTCACACTGAGATCCAAATTGTAGGTAATCTGCCCTTCGCCAGACTGCCCTTTCCTGGTGGTAATTAAGATTACCCCGTTGGCACCCCGGGCACCGTAAATGGCGGTTGAGGAAGCATCTTTTAATACTTCTACCGATACAATATCGTTAGGGTTAATATAGTCAATCGCTTGGCTGAACTGCGCCTGATTATTCATCGGCAGTTGCACTCCATCTACCACATAGAGCGGATTATTGGTAGAGTTGATTGAGCTAAAGCCCCGGACACGAATATTGGTTCGTCCACCCGGCCGACCGGAGTTCACGTTTACTTGCACTCCCGGTATTCTTCCGGCCAATTGCTGGTTAAGTGAAGTGGCGGGGCGTTCCTGGAGTTCTTCCACATCTACCGAACCCACTGATCCGGTCAAGTCCGATTTTTTCTGGGTGCCGTAGCCGATCACCACAATTTCTTCCAGTGCCTGAACATCTTCCGACATAGTAAGATCAATGGTAGTGCGACCGTTTACCGGTACTTCCTGAGAGACAAACCCGATAGATGAAAAGACCAGTATATCGTCGTCATTGGGTACGTTGATGCTGTATTTACCTTCTACATCGGTCACGGTACCCTGGGTGGTACCTTTCACCAGTACGTTTACTCCCGGCAAGCCAAGATTGTCTTCCGACGAGGTTACTATACCTGATACTACAATAAATGGTTGGTCATTAGCGAAAAGAGAGAGATTGAAGCAGAGAAAAGAAAAGGCAATAAAGAGCATGTACCCGCGTAATCCGGGCGATTGCGGTATTAATTCCGGTTTCATAGAGTTAGCTTTAAGGTTGATAATTAGTTGTTTTGGCACAAAAGGCGAGGCCACTATCAGAGCGTTTGTACCAGAGTGATAGTCAGCTATTTTCCTAGAAAGTGCTGGAAGTAGATTGTTGGTTGGATGTTACAATAGGCAGGCTGGGTTAAGTAGAATAATAGGTGTTGTTGGAATTGAGTATTTAGAGAGGATTTCTATTCAGAGATGAGCGTATAAAGAATATGAGGTGATTAGTCTGTATTATAAAAAACTTGTGAGTATTTTTTTATTTGTGACTGATGAGACGAAAATAATGCGCGTATGTTAACTCAGTATTAATTTACAAAAAAATTATGGTTAATTGAACCTGTATTTTTAGAATTTATTTTCTAAAAACATCCCTTAGTACAACTGTCTGAAAGTAGTCAAAACAAAAATATCATTAATCGTATTATCATTTTTCGGATAATTTTGTTGACAGACTAAAAGTAGAACGACATCTATCTATAAAACAAATGACGCAGAGTGGTTTATGAGGTGATAAGTCTTCGCAAAGCTATATAGACTTACGAAGTTTTTCTTCCATTGTGGTAGCAAGAAGCGTTGGTATCAAAAACTTCGCAAGCCTGCCTATTACCACATAACTCATCTGGAACCAAATAAATAGTAATACTACTGCATTTAGCTGAAGAATTGCTGACTAGATCAGCCTTGCATTTCGCGAATATCGTCTACGTTAGCTGTTTTATAGAAGCTATACACCTTTAGTATAATCGCCATAGCTACGGCAGCTTCGGCTGCTGCTACCACAATAACAAACAAAGCAAACATCTGCCCTTGCAACAACACCGGATCATGGCGACTAAATGCCACCAGATTGATGTTGGCGGCGTTTAGCATTAGCTCAATACCAATCAGTATCACAATCGCATTGCGCTTAGTAACCACAACCACTAATCCTACACACAGTAGAAAAGCACTTAGTAATAAGTAATGTTCTAATGGTATCATAATTTTTCAATGCAGGGGGCTTAGGGCAGGGAGCAAGGAATAAATATGTGTTAATATTACTCCCAGACGCCCCCAGTTCCCTGCCCTTTAGTTGAAAGAACCAAATTTAAGATTAAGGAAAAAAGCCATACTACTCAAATCACCGTCCGTGATACCAGCGGTATTAGATCCGCTCACTAGCCGATAGGTAAACCCACCGTTCACCCGGAAGAAATCAGTAATATTGAGTTCTACCCCCACTCCCGGTTCCAGCACAAAGAAGTTACTTTCGGTATCTTCTAAATCATCCCCTTCAATATCGTGGGAGATGCCACCCCCACCAATCAGCATTTGCGCGGTTAGGTGCAGCATCCGGTCTGAGTTCAGAATATATTCAGTAAGAAAGCCACCGTAACCCATATCGTAGTGTCGCCCTCTATTTCCGTTCGCTGCCGCAGGAGGCACATCTAGCTGAGTGACCATACCGTAGCCCGCCCCGCCAAACATCCACTTTTTATTAATGAATACTCCGCCGTAGCCACCGAAGAGCAAGGCAAAGTCACCTCCAATAGAACTAGTGCGAAAGGAGGGGCCACCGTAGCCTCCGACACTGGTTACCTGGAATCCATTAACTAATGTTTCCTGTTGGGATTCTTCTTGGGCAAGGGCAAAAGTTACTGAGAAGGCAAGTACTGATAGAATAAGTAATTTTTTCATAAGAGGTCAGGTTAAAAAGTTCGCTGCAAATAACGGAAAAGATTGCTAATAGTCGATAGTCCACAGACAATAGTCGACAGTCAATAGTCAACAGTCCACAACAGGTGATTCTGATTACTGTGGACTATCAACCGTAGACAGTGGACTAGAATTCAAAACTCTACCCGGTACGTTAAAATTGGAATTAGACCGAGTTGGTATTTGGTCACAACCGCCCCTTCTACGGTGTCAAAGTACTGGAAGGCTACATTTTGCTGATTGAGGGCGTTCTGTAAATCGAGTGACCATACACTGGTGTAGCGATCCGTATTTTTTCGCAGACTAAGGCGTAAATCTAGCTTAAAGTAGTCGGGTAGCTTATTGGAGAACGCCTGATCGTCAATGAATACGGTAGTTTGTTGCGCTCGGGAAGTAGCCTCATCAATCGGTGTGGTTCGTAGTCCTCCCAGATAATTCGCCCGCAGGTTAATTCCAATTACGCGTTGCTTATTGTTTCTATTCCAAGGAATTTCTTTCCCTCCGGTTAGGCTGAATGCGTAATTACCGTTGAAGCGGGTATCCCGTTTCACTCCATCGGCTCCGGTATACTTTGATTCGTAGAACGAGCTACTCAACAAAAAGTAGTAACTATCCACTAGACTTTTCTCCAACGATACTTCTAATCCGTAATTTTCACCTGTGCCCTCATTGACTAGTCTTTCATTAACAAATCCCTCGAATAAATTTAAAGCCGAAAATGAGCTAGTAGGATCGGCAGTAATGGGTACGTCAAATAAATCTTGATAATACGCTTCCGCTCGCAGCCGAACGGTTTCTCCCAGCAGGCTCTGGTAACCCAATGTATAATGAAATGCTTTGGTCAGATCAAGGTTCTGGTTAGATTGGAGCGGGGGCTGACCCAAAATATCGTTAGGCACGGTTGAGAAATATACTCCCGGCTGCTGAATTTGGCTATGCAGTCCGTAAGCCAATGTAAGCGAATGCCGGTCACTCGGATTCCACCGCAGTTGCACCCGAGGCTCTACTGCGTGGGATTCGCTCAGTGAAAAGTAGGTGTAATGTAAGCCAAGCTGCCCGGTCAATTGACTACCCAATTGCCATTCGCCCTGCACGTAGGGTTGAAGCAACCAACCGCTACCCTCACCAGAAACCAGTACTTGCGGATCGGCAATAGCGGTGCCTTCGCTACTTGATAATTGATAGTTAAGATAGTTTAGAAATAGTCCTCCGCTCAGCACCTGTCGGGCGGAGGTTCGGTGCGTGATTGAGGAAGTAGCGGAAAGACGATATTCTTGGTACGTGTCCTCTTCCAGCGGTAGCGTTTCGTAGGTATCGGTGACCAGATCACCCTGCCGAGTGCTACTCAAAGCCGACATGGCTACTACTGACTTAATTAAAGTACGCTCATTGAGTGGCAGGGTGTGGGTGGCTCCCGCCGCTCCCATATCGTTGGTAAAAGTAACGTCGAAGCGGTCTTCCTGCGCCTCCCACTCTAACGAGTCGCGCGGAGCCTCAAACACGTTTCGTCCGGTTCCCCCTACGCCGAAGAAGGTAAATGTGCCCGCATTTTGAGTAGGAAATGTCAGGTTGAAGGATAAATCCTGAAAGGAAATCGCTTCACCGCCGAAGTCTAAGCCGATTACGTTAGTAAGCAGCCCAACGGTAGAGTAGCGGTAATTGGCCAGATACGAGCTTTCTCCGCCTTCGGTAAATGGCCCTTCGGCAGCAAACTCCAGTCCGATCAATCCGGCTTGCACGGTATACTCACGCTGTTGATTATTTCCAGTGCGTAGCTGCATATCGAAGGCTCCGCCAATAGTGTTGCCGTAGTTCGCCGGAAACGCCCCGGTCAAAAACTGGGAGTTATCCAGCACCTGGGTGCTCAGTACGCTTTGACTACCACCACTGGCTGCCCGACGATCGCTAAAGGTTCCGGCATTGGATAGGTGGTTAGGGTTTACAATGTCAATCCCTTCTACCCGCCACAGCATACTGTTGGGCGAGTTACCCCGTACCGAAATATGATTCGCCTGATCGTTCACTCCCACTACCCCGGGAAAAGATGTAGCCAATCGGCCCGGATCAAAAAAGGTAGCCGCAAACCGACGGGTTTCTTCCACAGTGAAGCTTCGGCTACTTAGTGGGGAAATCATCTGAGGCGGAAATATTCGCTCTTCCTGCACCACTACTTCATCCAGACTTTGAGCGGTGGGGGAAAGCGTAATTTCCAGTAAAGTTTCCTTCCCGGATTGTACCAGCAAACCCGGAATCTGAAAGGTTTCGTACCCAACAAAACTAACTTCTAGCACATAACGACCGATGGGCACTTCCTCAATCATGAAGTTTCCCTGTTTATCAGTACTGCTGCCCAAATCTGTGTCTTTCAGGTATACTGTTGCCCCCACTAACGGCTGAAGGGTTGCCTCTTCAACGACCGTTCCCCGCACCGTTTGGGTGATGGATTGAGCGGTCGCCGATAACATCAATAGCCAGGATATTGTTAATAGAATTCCCCACTTAGTCATTGTTCTCACGTTTTTTGAAAGATAGGTTTAAATCTTTACAATAATGTTCCGACGGTACATAATCCAGATAGGTATGAAGCACAATAATAGGTAAAGCAGTGCCCAAACGAAGGAGGCTAGTTCAGGCTGTAAGCCTAACTGTACTAGTCCCTGAAAACTGCTTCCTCTCAGTGTTTCTCCGGTTTCATTAATTGGAATGTGGAAAGCGTCAATTAGTGTACCGTGCAATACGTAAGCCGTAATGGCGTTCATACCGAAAGCGACGAAGAAGGGTGTCCAGCCTCGGTAGTGCTTCACATCGATGAACCAGTACAGCGTACCCAGCAGCAGTAAAGCCATACCGGAAGAAACCAGTACGTAAGAGCTGCTCCACAGATTCTTATTCACCGGAAAACCTTGATGCCACAAATAACCGATGAGACAGGTCAGCACTCCCGCTACCATCATCCCAATAATTTTATGCTCTACTGATTTAGAAGAGCGAAGCCAGTAACCCGTCAGCACCCCGGTGAATCCGGTTACAATAGCCGGGAAAGTACTTAGAAAGCCTTCGGGGTCCCAGGTAACACGGTACATCCGTCCGGGTACTAGCAGTTCGTCCAGCCAAGCCGCTAAGTTGGTTCCAGGTTCCAGATTAGCTTTCCCTACTCCCGGTACTGGAATGAGCACCATCATGAGCCAATAAATGACTAGTGTGATTCCGCTTAGCCAGGCAACCCCTCGCCAGGATAGTTTTAAGAACAACAAGCTGCATACCAGATAAACCACGGCAATGCGGGGCAGCACCCCTACGTAGCGCAAGTTCTCAAAGTCAAAAGCCGGGAACAGTGCCAAGAACAAGCCAAGGGCGTAAATTATAAAGAAGCGTTTTACAATCTTAAAAACTACTCCGCCCAATGGTACGCCACTCGCTACCCTTCGCCCCAAAGCCAGCGTAATGGAAATGCCCACCATAAATAAGAAAAAGGGAAATACCAGATCAGTGGGAGTAAGCCCGTGCCACTCGGCATGTTGTAAGGGCGGATACATATAACTCCAAGAACCCGGAGTGTTCACCACAATCATTCCAATAATGGTGATACCCCGCAGTACGTCCAGCGAGAGCAGCCGTTGCTTAGTAGGTTTAGAATTTTTAAGATGTGGGGGAGAGGAAGCAGTAGTAGTGGTTTCGGTCATAATATGTCGATTAGAAGCGATTAGGGAAATATACAGCTATTTAATGATTGATGATTGATGCTATCGGTCATTATTCATCAATCATTATTCATTAACTGAACCGGTTGTACCATCGCTCCGTTGGTGGCTACATCCCAGGCAGCGAAGCGCACCCATTTTTTACCTCTGGCGTCCAAGTGAACCTCAAATCGTTTCTTTCCGAAGGGAGGCAAGTCGGTAGTGGAGATAATATGCCGATTGGTAGTTTCGCTGTCGCCCCATACGAGTTCTACCATTTCTAGTGGGAAAGTCCACTCCACCTCGGCTACAATGGTTCGTTCGTTTCCTTCGCCTTGCACTTCGTAGTGCGGAATTAGCACCTCACCGGAGGTAACGAAGTAATCGCCCTGCTTGAGCGTATTGATGATCGAACTCATATCGTCTACCGATGGTACCGAATCCAGCTTCAGATAATTGACCGGTGACATACCATAGCTATCGTCGTAGGGCGGTTTGCCCCGGTGGCCTAAATCCGAGCGGGATTCGGAAATAGCGAGGGCAAACTTGGGCGGTAAATCGCGGGCAGCCATCCAGTTATTGGCTTCGTCCCAGAGGGTTTGAAAGCGGTATTCACCCAGCCGGGTTTCCGAAGCATCAATCCCCATACCCCAACGGTAGCCCAAGCCAAAGTAATGCGGGTGCAGAAACTGAGGTTCGTCTTTGATGGCTTCTAAAAAACCCGTAGAGCGCTTCGCTCGAGGGTGAGGCATTGAGATGAGCACGTTTTCCCGCTCAGCCATTTGCATCATATCCATCGGCTCGCCCAGATTGTACACCGTTCCGTACTTAGGATGGGGTTCGGATAATGGTTGACCTTCCAGCCGCTGAGGTCGCCAGTAGATAGGCTTAGACGGAATAATATCGTAGTGCCCGCCCAGGAAGGGTCGCCGCCCGCCGGTACTATTCTCATCGCTAGGCATTACCAGAAAGTTTTTATCCGATTGGCGACGAGCCGCTTCGTAGTAATTATCTAAGCCCGCCAAAAACTCTTCCCCTTTATCGTGACGACCGGGTCCGCGTTCCCCGTCAATTACTCCGTAAATGTCTACTCCAATGCCCTTCATAGTGGTAATATCGTTCAACCGCTGGTCAAACCCACCTTTTTCCTGAAGCCGGGGTACAAGCCCTACGTGGTAGTGATGCCCCATCACTTTATAGCCCGGTAGCGAACGAAAGCGGTCGCCATTGGTAAACCTCAGTGCTTGGTTAATGGCATCTTGCCCATCTTCAGGACTAACGTACAGAAACAGCGGCATTCGCTGCCAAGTACCGGGGCGAGCGTTATAGAGCGCAAAATTGTGGTAAAACTCCGGGTCTTCTTCCCCTTCCGCCTGTCGAATACCGAATGAAAACGAATCCGCACTATCCTTGCGGTACCATCCGTAGCCCAGATTTTGTTCGGTTTCCCGTGCCCAGTAAAAGCTGTGGGGCGGTGGAAAAGCCGCTATAGCTCCGTCAGCCAGTTCAGCCACTATCAGCCGATTATTGCTTCGCACAATAGTTGCTTGGTCAGTTGTTGGCCCACCCAATTGATACTCTTGCCAACGATGCACCAAATCACGCCACACCACCTTCGAGGACGACTGAACCGGTAAGCCCTTAAGACCAGCACCATATTTAAAAGCGGCCGAAGGATGATCGGTCTGGGCAACCAGCATCTGCCGAACCAGATTGCTGCCCTTGAATACGTCGTACTGCAAGTAGCCGGAAAAGATGCCTGCTTCGGCTCCCGGAAACATAATTTCAATGCGGGCACCGTTGGTACGCACTTTACAGCCAGTGGCTTGGTAGCGCGCCGTAGCCCGAACGATTTCCTCCGGCTGGCGGGGCATACCGGGATGATTGGCAAAAGCCTCCGCTGCCGGAATAGACGACTGGTGCGAACGAGGTGGTTCATCCGAAACATAGAGTGGCGCATCCCAAAAAGCATCCCACATAATCTCTTTGAGCTTCCTTACTGTTAGCGGTACCCCGAGTCGCTCCAGTGGTTCAGTTTGCTGCTGGGTAACCCGCCGCACCCCTGACACTACACGGAACTCCGGCACTACATCCGTAGCTAATACTCTCCAAGATTCTCCTTCGGAGTGAGTAGCCAGTTCACGAATAATGGGTACTCTCTGATTGATGGTAAACCGCAGTCTTAGTTCAGTATTGCGGTCACCTTGCCAAATGACAGTTAACTCTTCGTTTTCCACCTCAGCGGTGAGTCCGGGTTGGGATTGGTAAGCGGATAAATCGTAGTCTATTGTATCAGCGTAAGTGGTCGCAACAGAAAGAATGCCAAGCACTATCGAAAACAATAGATGCCGAAGTGCTAGCTTAGCAATTAAAAATATTGTAGTCATGAGGATGATCATCAGTAGGCTAATATACCAGAATTCTGAAAAGGGTAAAGTATAGCATGGCTGCCCTAAGTATAGTAACAAAATTGGATGCTTCGTTCATTAGAGCTAACTTAAGTGAGCTATTAGAAGTAGAAACCCAATTTTCTTAAATGCACCATAGATTCCTCATCCTAGCAATTCGCCATGCCCAGCGACACCTAACTTCCTCGCTGGTAAATATTCTGGGTCTTACAACTGGAATCACAATTGGCATACTGGTCTATAGCTACGTTTCTTGGGAGCAGAGCTTCGATACGTTTTATCCTAATCATGATCGTATCTATCGAGTAAGCTTTCAAAAGTTTATTCAGGGAGCCAACTCAGAATCATTAGCCAAATCGCCTTCTGCCTTAGCCAATACCATTCGAGAGGATTTGTCCGAAGCACGCCACACCACCAAAGTCTACCCGGCTACGGGTGTAACGATTGCGATGGGTGAGAAACGGTTTAACGAAAAGCAGGTTTACGGGGTAGACGCTCACTTCGTGGATGTCTTCTCACCCACTATGCTACACGGTACCTCCGAAGGACTGGGAGTTTTGATTGCCGAGTCGGTAGCAAAAAGGTACTTTTCCAGTCCAGCTTGGTCTCTTGGTCAATCTATCGAGATTTTAGGCGAAGACCATACGCTCTCCCAGGTCATCGGGGTGTTTGAGGATCTTCCGGCCAATACGCACTTTCCCTATGAGATTCTCTTTGTGCAAGCCGAAGAAGCAGAAAGTGAGTTATCCTGGCGATTTACCGGGGCGTATACCTACACATTGCTTTCCGAAGGCGTAAATGCTGATCAGTTTGAAGAACAGCTCAATAAGATCGTCACTGAAAAAAGTAAAGGCACGTTTGATGCCCAGGTCACTACTCAGGTGAATCTTCAGCCCCTTACCAGTATTCATCTATATTCCAATCTTCAGGAAGAAATAACACCCAATGGAAGTTATCAGCTACTGTTGCTACTTATTATTATCGGACTTATCGTACCCACAGTAGCCATTATCAATTCAGTAAATATCTACACCGCTCAGGCTCTGAACCGCACCAAGGAAGTAGGCATTCGGAAAATACTAGGCACCACCCGAAGCCGCTTAGTTCAGCAGTTTATCACCGAAGGGAGCTTGTACAGCTTTATCGGGGTTAGCTTAGCACTTGGATCAAGCACCCTGCTCCTTCCGTCCTTAGCCAAGCTTTCCGGTAAACCATTGTCCTGGACACAACTCTACAGCGATAGCATATTCTGGGCAGCCATAGTTGGTGTGTTTCTAATTACGGCGTTCGCATTAGCCCTCTATCCTTCCCTGCTGCTGTCTTCGGTAAATCCTAGTCGAGCTATCAAAGGGCTGAGCCAGATTTCAGGACCTCTTTTCTTACGAAAGGGCCTTATCACCTTTCAATTTGTGGCTACTACTTTTGTAATGATTACAGTGTTGCTGATTCACCAGCAGTTGAAGTTTATGCGGGGGCAGGACTTAGGCATTGATGTTGACCAACTGGTAGCGATTAAAGCACCCAGTATGGAAAAAGAGGAATGGTCAGAAGAGCGTAAAAGCTATGTTATTGATTCGGAATACAGCAGACTGACGCATCTCTTGGAAGAAAAGTTAGCATCATTTTCCTCGATGCAAGTAGCCTCAGTATCCCACGTACCAGGGAGCGAACTGGTCTGGGGAACCGAAGGGTTTCGGCGGGAAGGAAGCTCCCCGGATGAAGTTCACTTCTTGCATATGCAAGGTGTTGACGATCAGTTTGTGGAAGTATTTGATGCAACCGTGCTGGCCGGACGAAACTTCTCCGAGCGTTATACTACCGATCAGTTTAATACGGTGCTGCTGAACGAGTCAGCAATACGTACCTTGGGTTTCTCCAGTGCTGAAGAAGCGGTAGGCAAACATTTGATCTTTTATGATGATAGTCAAAAACTCATCGTGGGAGTACTACAAGACTTTCACCAAGAATCTTTACAGCAGGCGATCAAGCCTACCTTTTACGAGCTACTGCCCCGAGCATTGGACTATCTAGTGGTCAAGATTCCAGAAAAAGATATTAAGCAGTCTATGGCCGTTGTTCAGGCGCAATGGAATAAAGTATTTCCGAATAGCCCCTTTGACTATTTTTTCCTAGATGATTTCTATCATCGACATTACCACGATGAACAGCAGTTTTTCCGAATCTCATCCCTATTTATGCTGTTATGCTTAGTGATTGCTCTAATGGGCTTGTTCGGGTTATCCATCTTCGTAATCTCTCGAAGAACCAAAGAGATTAGTATTCGCAAAGTGCTCGGAGCACCACTGGCTCATTTAGCTTTTTTGCTGATGAAAGGATTACTATCTTTAGCTTGCCTAGGATTTCTGTTTGCTGCTCCTATTGCGTACTGGCTACTTAATAAGTGGTTACAAGAATATGCTTATCGTACCGAATGGCAGTGGTGGATATTTGCCTTTCCTTTACTACTTTTGGTGGGGCTGTCCGTTCTTACTACCGGTGGGCAGTCGGTAAAGCAAGCCCTTCGAAATCCCGCCGATATACTCCGAAATGATTAACTACTACACTAAACACGAATGAGTAAGATTGACGAAGGCATTGCCTATCCTACCTTGTCCCAGCCTCAGATTGAACAATTGCAACACTACGGTGAAGTGCAGACTACCAAAGTAGGCGATATTCTCTTCCAGGTAGGTGATAAAGACTATGATTGGTTTGTGATCATTGAAGGTGCACTGGAAATTCTTAGTAATGCAGACACAAACCCTGATATACTAGCGGTTCGTACTGATGGGCAGTTTCTGGGAGAAATCAGTCTGTTAACCGGACAGACTGCGTTTCTTACCGCCCGGGTACAGCAAGCCGGAAGTGTACTGAAAATTTCTTCGGAAAAACTACGCGAAATCATCGCTACCAACCCTCAAATCAGTGAGTTAGTGCTCAATGCCTTTCTCATGCGTCGCGAGATTTTACGAGGCAATGCCGCTACCTCAGCACTGAAGATTGTCGGTTCGCGCTTTTCTAGCGATACGCAACGACTACGAGCGTTTGCTGCCCGCAATCAGTTACCTCATCAGTGGATTGATGTGGAACAAGATACACAAGCCGAAGTGCTGTTAACAGCATTTCACGTTGCTCCTCAGGATACGCCCATTGTTATTTGGCAAGGAAAAGAGGTGCTTAGAAATCCTACCGACAGTGATCTTACCCGCCGATTAGGCTTGAACCGAACGGTTGCCTCGGGAGAGATGGTGGATTTAATCGTTATTGGGGCTGGCCCCGGAGGGTTGGCCGCTTCGGTCTACGGTGCTTCGGAGGGACTTTCTACCCTAACATTAGAAGCAGTATCTACCGGAGGGCAAGCGGGTACTTCGTCTAAGATTGAAAATTACCTAGGTTTTCCAGCGGGACTATCAGGAGCTGAGCTGGCTAACCGAGCGGTTGCCCAGGCTCAAAAGTTCGGAGCCCGTATTGTAGTTTCGCAGGCAGCCACCCAATTGCGGGAAGAAGCTGGACATTATGTTGTTCAATTAGCGGATGGTGAAGAAGTGGCAGCTCAAAACGTTATTATCGCTACCGGAGCTCGCTACCGCAAGTTACCAATAGCGAATCTACCTAAGTACGAAGGTCAGGGTGTCTACTACGCCGCTACCCAGACCGAAGCTCAATTATGTTATAATGAACCAATAATGGTGGTTGGAGGCGGTAATTCAGCTGGGCAAGCGGCTATCTTCTTAGCGGGCCACGCCCAAAAAGTATATATCGTCATCCGCCGAGAAAGCTTAGTCAGTAGTATGTCGCGCTACCTTATTGACCGTATTGAACGTACCGACAATATTACGGTATTATCTCATACCGAAGTAGTTGGGTTAGGTGGAGAAAGGTTTTTGGAACAAGTAGTTATTCAGAATAATCAGACCCAAGAGCAACAAGAACTCCCCATTAAAGCATTATTTACATTTATCGGGGCTGATCCGCACACCCAGTGGTTACAGGATGTAGTCGCACTGGATGACCAAGGGTTTATCTTAACCGGAAACGCCCTGGAGCAAGCTAAGGGTTGGAACATTACTACCCGCGCTCCTTTTCTATTGGAAACTAGTTTGCCAGGAGTGTTTGCCGTAGGAGATGTACGCAGCGGTTCGGTTAAAAGAGTAGCTTCTGCGGTAGGCGAAGGTTCCATTGCGGTGAAATTTATTTTTGAGTATCTGGCTGCTCAGTAGCATCTAAGGTCTTTGACTATTTTTACTGATTTGTATTATTCTCCAACACCATATAGTGTGGTCCGTTCTTCATCCAAAGTTTGCTTAGTGAATCTGGAACGGGAGAGGGTGGTAAGGTGAAAGAACCTAACACAATATCCAGGTCGCCATCCTGATCAGTATCTCCAGCATCCATTGTTAGCCAGTGACCGCAAGCCGCTTCAGGAAAGGTTTGAGCGGTGAAGCTTAGTGATTTACCTGAGGATTGGTTTTCCAGGTACAGAAATCCTCGCTTGGGAGTCTGCTCAAAATCTGGGAAGAAAGAGATTGCGGCAATATCCAGGTCGCCATCCTGGTCGAAGTCGCGAGCCATTGCTTTAGAAGCCCCGGGCATAGCTAGAAAGTAGTCCTCTTCAAACTTCCCTTCGCCTGATTGTAAAAAGATACGAATGCCGTGGTACGGTTTAAGCACCGTAGAATAGTCGGCATTATCTCCGTTGGTGTAAAGTATGTCTAAGCGTCCGTCCTGATTGAAGTCAGCTAATTCAAAATAACTAGAGCCATACACTGGGGGAAAGCGCAGTAGCACTTGCGGTTTATACTGCCCATTGCCTTGATTGTACCAAGTGATGATACGCTCGTCACCTTGAGCTACTAATACGGTCACATCGGGTAGTCCATCTTGGTTTAGGTCAGCAATTTCCACTTTTCTCGTACCCGGGCTATCTGTCAAGACTTGCTTTTGGACTGTTTTTTCTGGTGAGGTTTCGTAGTAAGCTAACTGACCTAAGTAATTACCAAACTCAGCGACTAGCCAACCTGATATATTTTCCTCACCAACGTTAATAGGCGTGAAGTGTACTGGTCGTCGTAAATCAATAGGAAGCAGTTCCGATAAACTATCTTGGCTGCTGCCTTGCCATAGCTTACCTTTTGCCTGGTCGGAGGGATTCATAATTCCCATTGTTAGCACCTGATACGATACATCGGGTTGAATGTATATGTCTGCCGGGGGGCTATCCAGCCTAATTGAGTTGATAATGGTCTGCTGACGATCAATTTCGTACAATATACCCTGGGCATCACCTAGCCAGAGGTGTCCGGTAGTGGTATCAATGTGGGTTAGGGTAGTAGTGGGTATCGTTTGCGTAGAGAGTCGGGCGGGGTGGGCTTGAAATTGGCTTAGTACTGTATCTACAGCAAGATCAGTCATTGAGAGACTATCGGGGGCTTGTTGCTGGTAGTAACCTACCAGCTTTTGCCAATTGTCTTCTGATAACTGAGGTTCGTCGGGAAAGATGCTAGCCTGCCTTACAATGTAGTCATCGTACATTGACATACCTCGGTAAGGCTGCTGCGGAGATTCCCAGATACCCAGGTAGTGTCCCATGCGGGGCAAAACGCTCTCCGTCCAAATGGTTTTGGGCAATAAGCCTGGTTCTGGAAAAGCATGACAAGTCTGACAATAGCGATACGCGAGTTGCTCCCCAGTAAGATGTGTTATACTATCAGGATGAGGAAAAATAGGAGTAGGTGTTGTCACCGCCTCAAACTGCACTGACTGTTCAGTTTTACTACACCCTACTAATAAAATGATCAGCCCCATCCAAATCCGCAAAACGATCATCCCGCTGGTTCTAGATTAATAGTTCGGCTATTTCCTTTAAAGTCATAGACAGTGGCACTTACAGCGGTACTCGGCAATGTAATACGACGGGTAACTTGGGAGAGATAGGTTGAGCCGTAGTAAAACTCATACTTCACGGTAGTGCCATCAGCTAGTTCCACTTCTGCCCAACTATCTATTGGTTGTAGCTGAAGGATTGGATTTAGTTTTCTAACGGATGAGTTCGCAAAAACTAACAAACTATCCTGGTTCTGGGTCACTAAAAACACGCTCTCGCCACTACCACTGCGTAGCTCCGCTAAACCTTTGGCATCACCAGGAACGTACCAGCCACTTTCATTCATAGATCGTGATACAAATTCACCTTTTCCATTTCCCTCCAAGTACAGTCCGTTAAGAGCATCGTAGCGCCCAGTAGCGATTTCAGTAGCGTAACTATTTCCGACTGCCAAAATATCCAAGTACCCATCCTGATTAATGTCTCGCGCTAACATCCCAAAAAGCGGGGCAAACTGCGCTTCAGTAGGCAGAGCCGTTACAGTAAACTTACCATCCCCTTGGTTCTCAATATAGCTGCTTGCCAGATGAGTAGCGTGGTAGGCGATTCCGCTGCTTAGTTCTTCTTCCGAAAAAACAGTATTGATTGTAGCTAAGCCATACTTTTCGTAGCTAGGAAACCGCTGACGGATCGGCAGAAACTGCGAAGTAAAATCATCTTTAGAATGCACTGGAAAGGGAGACAGTTGCCCGACTTCATCTTTCTTATAAGTAACCAATACTGGATCAATACTACCGTTGTTATCAAAATCGTTAGCGTATATACTCAGCGGATGCTCTTCGGTGCCTCGGTAGCTGGTGTTTAGCCCCAGATTACCCGCTACGTAGTCAATGTCACCATCGTAGTCAAAATCGCCTGCGGTAAGGCTATTCCACCAGCCAACTTTATTCGCTATGCCAGTGGAAGGAGTAGCGTTCTCAAACCCATTGCCAGTATTTTTAAATAAGGTAATCGGCATCCATTCCCCTACAATCAGTAAATCTACCAGTCCGTCATTATCAACATCAGTCCATAAAGCATCCGTAATCATTCCCAGACTATCCAACTCAGGAATAAGATCAGCCGTCACATTACTAAATGTACCCCCTTCGTTGCGAAGCAGGTAACTGGCTGGAGGTGTCGGATAGCTACCGGGAATTACCCGCCCGCCCACAAATAAATCCAGATCACCATCTTGATCGTAATCAGCTGCTTTTACACACGAACCACTGGTACGCATTTCCGGTAGTGCAGCTTGGTCTAACGTGAACTTCCCTTTGCCATCGTTACGATAAAACTTGTCTTGTAATTCTGGGCTATTGGGCTGAAACTCATAGCTGCCACTGACTGCGTACAAATCAAGGTCACCATCGTTATCTGCATCAAATAATAGTACTCCCAGTTCTTCGCTCACCGAATCAATTTTCGGTACTGTCCGGTTAAATGCCCCGTCCGCTGTTTGCAAAAACAACGTCCCTGTTTGATTAGCTGAACCCGCTACATAGAAGTCGTCTAAGCCGTCGCCATTCACATCACCTACAGCAATACCCGGTCCGTTTTGAGTCAGTTTATGAGGAAGAGTACGTTGCCAATTAAAGTCGATCATATCCTGCTCCTGATGTTTCAAGCGAATACCATAACTTTCGTTGGCTTTTCTAAAAGATGGGGTTGATATGGAAGAAATAATCTCCTGGTTAATATCCTGATTGCTCACCTCTTGAGCCTCAGAATACACCAGGGTTAAGGCTTGGTTAGCCGGAATATCTAGTAACAACTGACGTTTGCCATCCGGCCAAATTACCAGTAGAGAATCTACTAGACTATACTCGCCTAGCCCAAAGTGCTGCTGCTCTTCCATCGTAGAAAGATAACCTCGGTAACGCGCATTTTCTACGTACTGAACTTTTCCCTCTCCGTAATGGATCAACACTTTAGCTCCAATTCCCTGAGGGTTTATGTTATTCCCTTTTAAATCTACTCTTAGAAAATAGGCTTTTGCATCTTGATTATCATACAACTGGTTGCGGTAGACAAAAGCACTATCGTTGATGTTATTCACGACAATATCCAAATCGCCATCATTGTCCAGATCGGCGTAAGCGGCACCGTTGGAGAACGATGGAAGAAACATGCCCCAATCTTCGGTTTGGTCAGTGAATATCAGACCCCGATCAGAATCGGCACCATTGTTTCGGTACGCATAATTAGAAATTTTTACGACGGGGATAGAATCCATCATTTGAGCCGGAGTAGCCACTCCCCCACCTGGCCCTGCCCGGAAATTAGCGAAATCCCGATCAGTCACATCACGAGGGAAACCGTTGGTGATAATCAGATCTTTATAACCATCATTATCAAAGTCAGCCATCAGCGGAGTCCAGCTCCAGTCAGTTTGGTACACCCCTGCTAATTGTCCAATATCACTAAACACCGGATGCCCCTCGGGAGTAAATCCTTGATTAAGTTGTAGCGTATTGCGAACGTATTGGTACTCGAAGCCGTAACGCTCATTATTGATATAGGTAATGTAATTACTAACACCCAGCATTTGCTTCTGGCGCAGATTATTCTCCGGCAGCATATCCAGTGCAACTATATCTACTAAACCATCATTATTAAAGTCTACTACATCCGAACCCATCGCGGAAAAACTCTGATGCTTCAGGTATTTTCCTACCTGATTGGTAAATGTTCCGTCTTGATTATTGACGTAAAGTAGGTCGTTAGACAAGTAATCGTTGGTGATGTAAATATCCGGCCAACCATCCAGATTAATATCTGATACGGTAATTCCCAAGCCAAAGCCCTCAATCATGATTCCTGCCTCATTAGATACATTGACAAAGCGCCCGCCATCGTTCCGGTAGAGGCGGTCGTTGTTAGGAGCCGAACCATCGGTCATTTTTTCCCGATAACTGGTTGGCAAGCGGTTTTTGATGGTATTGGTTAGCAGATACAGGTCTAGATCACCATCCAAATCATAGTCAAAAAAAGTAGCTTGGGTAGTATGCCCTGTATCGGCAATTCCGTATTTCTCAGCCTCTTCAGTAAATTCAGGTACGCCTGCTTCGTCGGCCCCCTGATTAACAAAAAGCAGATTCTTGCGCTTTATGCTATCCTTGAGTAGCGTTGCCGAAGCATAAATATCTAAGTACCCATCTTGGTTAATATCTACCAGTGCCACACCAGAACACCACCGATCTTCTCCTGCTACCTTAGCTACTTGGGTAATATCTTCAAACTGCATATCCCCTTTATTGAGATACAGTGCATTATCTACTGAATTTCCGGTAAAATAAATATCAGCTAATCCATCATTATTTAAATCACCAATACCGACCCCACCCCCGTTGTAGATATATTCTTCATTAAGAATGTTGAAGGTATCATTTTCAGCAATACGATTGGAAAAATGAATATTAGATTGGTTAGGTGAAACCAGTTCAAATAGCGTTGCCGGCTGACTGTTACAACTGGAAAATATCCAACCTACGGCAACTACGATATAACTCAGGGACTTCATAAGATGCTTATGATGTATATCGGGGAGAATAATAACTATTTCTATAAAAAAACAAGTCAGACCTGAAGCCTGACTTGTTTTTTTATGTTTTAAGGAAATAAACTTAGGTTTAGTAACCAGGATTCTGGCTTAATATATCCTCTCCTATGAGATCAATCTCATTCTGAGGAATTGGTAGATACTCATCTTGTTCAGAGGTAAAGTCAGCTCCAGCAAAGGCATTGCTAAGGAATTGCCGCTCATTCGCTATGTAAGCATCCAAAGTAGATTCGGCAATGCCCCAACGAACTAGATCATAAAAACGATGCCCCTCACCAGAAAGTTCTAACTTACGTTCAAAGCGGACAGCCTCAATTGCTTGCTCTTGACTACCGAACGATGGATATAATTCGATTACATAATTAGCAGCAGGTGAACCATCCTCGTTAGACACCAAATCGTTTTGTGCCCGGGCACGAACTTGGTTTACAAGGTTTAAGGCGGCACCTAAGTTTCCTAATTCAGCTTCGACTTCAGCTGCCATGAGTAACACATCGGCGTAACGGATAATGTAATAATTGACAGCAGTATAACCAGGGGTCCACGAAGATACATCATTCTCGATACCGTCTCCCTCTTTGTAGTACATAAACTTTTTAGGGGAATATGGACCTCCGTTGGGCTGGTTACGAATCCAATCGCGACCGGGATGTGGCCCCCAATCTAAGAACGGAATTCCTCGTCGACCAATAGCATGATCTAGGCGTGGATCAACTGGCCCAGCATCGGGAGTAAATGCATCGACACTAGATAACCCAAAATCGTTTTCTAGCGCATTCGCACCGTTATTGTACGAGCCGTCTAGTAACGGAAGTCCTGCTGTTGTAGTTCGATAAGAATTAGCTAACTCAAAACTAGGCTGATTGAAGCCACAGCACCCACCGGGGCGCTCAGGCCCACTAGATCCGTGAGGAAAGTTGAGTACCATTGCTGGGTTCGCATTGTTTACCGTACCTGTATTCGCCGAAGCCTGCACTGAGAACACCGTCTCACTATTGTTATCGTTAGTAGAACGGAAAAGATCAGAATAGTTGTCTAATAGTGCGTAAGATTCACCCGTGGCTGTCACACCATTAGCGATTACCTCATCGAAAATTGGCTTAGCTTCCTCATGCTTACCTTGAAATAAAAGTACTTTCCCTAAGTAAGCACCTGCAGCCCATTTATTGGCTCTTCCCGCCGCAGTTTGTACTTCCGGTAGATTATCAAAGGCAAACTGAAGATCCATTTCAATCATCGGCCACAAATCCTGATCGTTAGGGATTAGAGTAATCTCATCCCAGGTCTCGTCTACGTAGGGAACATCGTCAAAATTCCGCTTTAGATCAAAGTAGTAATGACCTCGTAGAAACCGAGCCTCAGCCGCTATTCTAGTCTCAGCTTCTTCCGCTGCACCCTCAGAGAGTTCAATTAACGCCAACGTAGCATTTGCCCGGGCTACCCCTTCAAAGGTAGACTCGTACTTGTCTTCTACTGAGGCATTGTTGGTCTGAGCCGCATAAAGCTGTATCTCATTTACTTGCGACTGGTCGCCGGGATCACTGCCTTTGTTGGCATCGCCACCCAAAACCCCTCCCCAAAACCAATTACTGGCATCGGTGTAGAATCCACCCCGCCCAAGCAGCATGGCGTAGGTGGCGATTAACGACCCCTCCAATCCCTGTTGGGACGAAAGTTCAGTCTGACTTAACGAACCCGCTGGTGCCACATCTAAGAAAGAATCCTGACAGGCTACAGTAACCGAGATTACGGCTACCAAGCTCAACGCAATTATTCTAGTAATTTTCATATGTAGGTTAACTTATATATTGATTAAAACGATACGTTTAGTCCTAATACCCACTGGCGGGTCACTGGAATGTTACCCCGGTCAATACCAAAGTTAGTGTCAGCACCACCGCCTACTTGAGGATCTAGCCCACTGTAATTAGTGATCGTAAATAAGTTGTTAGCCGAAGCAAATACTCTGAACTTTTCTAATCCCCAACTATCCAGTAGTGTAGCGGGTAAATTATAACCTAATGTTATATTCTGCATTCTCACGTATGAACCATCCTCTACATAAAAAGAGTTCGATTGACCGGTAGTACTGAAGTTGGCAGCATCTTCAAAGATCGGAATTTCCGCTCCCGGATTATCGGGTGTCCAAGTATCCTTTACTCGGGTACTGATAGCAGCACCGGGAAATAGCGGATAGAAATCGGTAAAAAGTTTAGAGACATTAAAGATTTCATTACCAAACTGACCGTAAACGTACGTTTGTAGATCAAACGCCTTATACGTTAGCTTGATAGTAAGCCCGCCCGTAAAATCAGGAATTGGATTTCCTAAATCGGTACGGTCATCTATGGTAATTTCTCCGTCAGGCTCCCCATCAGGTCCGCTTATGTCAGCAAAACGAAATCGCCCTACGCCACCAGCTGGAGTTTCCTCCGTGGCATCCTCCGTTTTGGTAACACCTGGTTGAGTAGGAGCCGCGTCAATTTCGGTCTGGCTTTGAAACAAACCTTCTACTTGGTAGCCGTAGAAGTTAGATAGTGGCTGACCTAAACGGTTAAGTACCGGAATAATACCTCGGTACTCCGAACTCCGATTAGGCAGATCTTCAATACCGGGAGCCAGCGCAACAATTTCGTTTTGTAAGAACCCTCCGTTCAAGGTTACTTCGTAGCCAATACCATTGCCGATAGTACCTTTGTTCACAATGCGCAGATCAATTCCTCGGTTCAGCATCTCTCCTACATTTACCGAAGGATCGTCAGCGCGGAAACCAGCTTGTACAGTTATCGGTACTTGGAATAATAAGTCCTCCGTTCGCTTTTCCCATACGTCGAAGATTACATCTAGCTTTCCATCAAACAGTAAGGCATCAAAACCAATGTTAGTAGTAATTGCCCGCTCCCAACGAGCGAAGGGGTTGCCGATACGATTTCGGTAAAAACCAAGTTGGGCAGATGAGTTGGTACCATTAATGTCATAACTTCCCTGGCCTAGATTGGTAGTATACAAACTAAACTGATTGTTAGGATTTACATTGTTAGAGTTACCGATAATTCCATACCCCCCTCTAATCTTCATGTCTTCAATAAAGGTAAGCCCGTCCATAAAGCCCTCGGATGAGATTCGCCAAGCTCCTGATACGGCGGGAAACACTCCAAAACGTTCTTCAGCACCAAAGCGGGATGAACCATCGTAACGCACTACTCCCGTAAGTAAGTACTTATCGCGGAAATCATACTTTACACTTCCGAAGTAGGAAGCAAAGTTCACTCCATTAGATTTGAATCCGCTACCAGGCAGGGCTTCTACTGTATTAAGGGTAACGAAGTCAGGGCTTTCGGAGAACGGGTTGATTCCCGTACCTTCGTAGAAGTTGAATGCATCTTGGTTTAGCGCTTCCTGCCCCAATAGGATATCAAAGCCGTGGTCACCAAAATCTTTCTTATAATTTACCGTGTTGGTAAACACCCAAGACGTTTCGTAGAACGATCTTCTGGTGTAGCCAAAAGCGGAATTGTTTTCGCTGTTTTCATACTGACGCCGGGTATAAAGTTCAGCATTGAAAGCATCAAAACTGCCCCCAAAGCTAGAGCGAAATATCAAGTCTTCAATAGGCTCAAACTCCAGATAGACGTTTCCAAAACCACCCACAGAAAAGTTACTATTATTGCGCTGTCCGTCTAAGTTAGCTACTGGGTTACGAGGGTTATTAAAGCCGGGAGCGGCGGTACCAGCGTAGCCACCAAACTCATCGAAAACTGGAATAATAGGCGACATACGCGAAGCATCCAAAATAACGTTCTCGTCATCAGCCGAACCAGTTCCACCTTGCCCTCTATTGTTCGCTCCCAACAGGATGTTTACACTTCGGTAAGTTCCTTGTATGTTCTCACCCACGCGTAATTTGTTAGGAATTATGTCAAACTCAGAATTGGCCCGGAAGGTATAGCGCTTAAATATCTGATGCTTCAAAACCCCTTCTTGCTCCTGCATGTTTAACCCGATGTAGTAACGGTTATTTTCTCCGCCCCCCGATAGACCCAGATTATGCCGATGAAGCATGCCCGGTCGGGTAATAGCATCGTACCAATCGGTTCCCTCTTTATTAGCCCTTACCACTTGATAAGCAGAGGTAGGATCAATACTATACAGAGCAGCTTGCTCTTCTAAATTTATTGAGCCTACAATACCAGCATTAGGCCCTACTAGTAGATAATCAGGGATGATAGGCTGAACTCCAGTTCCGTACTGCGGATGTTCAAAGTTGGGAGTCTCGCCTCGGTTGTTAGCCCCATTTCGGATAGCATTCCACGTCCATATAGCTTGCTCCTGAGGATTCAGTACCTCAAGACCTTGGCCAGGATCAGTTACTCCAATTTCCCCATTGTAGGTTACCTTCAGTGGTTGATTTCTTCCTCCTTTCTTGGTGGTAAAAACAACAACCCCACCGGCAGCCCGAGCTCCGTAAATAGAAGCACTGGTTGCATCTTTCAGTACCGTAGTAGCCTCAATATCACCGGGGGCCAAGAAATCAGTATTTAGCGTTGGAACCCCATCTACCACATAAAGTGGCTCATTACCACCTAAGGCACCGAAGCCTCGCACCCGAACAATACTACTGGTACCGGGCTGTCCGTTAGTAATTACCGTTACTCCCGATACCCGGCCTTGCAATTGCTGCTCTACGTTACCCGAAGGGACTACCTGCAAATCTTCGGCATCTACTGTAGCAACCGAACCAGTAGTTTCTCTTCGGTTATCTACCGAGTACCCAGTTACCACAATTTCGGATAGGGACTGAACATCAGGTAGCATTGTCAGGTCAACTGTACTCTGGTTGCCTACCGTTACCTCTTCGGCAGTATAGCCGATCGAAGTAAACACCAGCACCGCATCGTTACTTGGTACGGTTAAGCGGTACTCACCGTTCATATCGGTTACCGTTCCTTGCGTAGTGCCTTTAATAAGCACATTAACCCCCGGGAGGGTTTCACTAGTTTCACCGTCGGTCACCGTACCCGAAACGGTCTTGTCTTGCGCGTATCCGCCCACACTCAGCATCAAGCTGAACAGGAAAAGATACACACATTTGAGATGCGTAGAAATTCTCATACTCATTAGGTTTACGTTAAAGTTTGATTAAAAAGGTTTTGAGCTTTATATATGCTGTGAGCATAATCGTTTATAGCTTTTTTATAGGTAGCGAAAGTATCTGATGGTATCGCTATCTTAATTGTATCAACTTCCAAAGTAGGCAATATTTTGCCACTTTTTCAATACTTACTCTTGAACTAACAGTATTTTTATATTATTTCAAAAATTTATATAAAAAAATATAAGAAACATATAGTTTACGTTGGGAGCCTGACAAACATATGATAGTGTACTATTCTAGTTTATAAGTACTTCACTTGTTGAAAAAGACAACTCTATGACAAAGAAAAAGGCAACCTTCCAGAGAAAGTTACCTTTTAATATTTACCCAAATACTAATTATGATTCGGGTATTATATTCCTTCTTTTTTCAGAAGCATCTAATACTCAGCCGCTACCTTTTCTGATTCAGGTACCGCTTTCTTAGTGTTCTTCTGCCAGAAAAAGAAAATAGCAAATAACACAATCAGTATTGCGGGGAATGCTATCATTTTCTCCAGAGTATCTTGCCCAGTAGATAACTCTAATGCGGTTCCACTTAGTCCTTCGGCTATATTTTCAGCCCGAGAACCATCAATCCACCCTCCAATGATGGGTTGAAAGATAGAAGTAGAAAACATACCTACCGCTCCGATAATAGACATACCTAACGCACTACTTAACGGCACCCGCTGCGCTACTGCCCCTACCATCACGGGCCAGAAGTAGCAATACCCAAAAGCAAATATTACAGCGGCCACGTACACTAAAGCTCCGGTTACAGTACTAAACATGTAAATTCCGATGGTAGAAAGTATAGCTCCACCTAATAGTACTCCGGTCTGGCCCAAGGAAGCTACAACCGGGCCGGCGAAGAACCTACCGACAGTTACTAGTCCGGCTGTCAACGCTAAAATAATCATAGGATCTGCCCCACTACTTCCTAAAATAAGACCTACCCATTGGCCAGGACCAAACTCGGTGATAGCCGTTAGTGCCATACACGCGATTAAAAACAGATAAACCGGACTTAGCATAGCCTTAAAGTTCTCGCTTAGCGAGGTGGCCCCTTCTACTTTTGCTTTTGGAAATGTTTTTCCAAAGAATAGTACAGCATACGTAATAGTTGGGATCATAATTACCCACATTTGCGCTTCCCAACTTAGAGAAGGTAAGAACACCCATTCGAAATTACCAATTACTATACCCCCATCGGTCATGAACTTAGAGATTAACGAACCCAGCAAAATACCCCCAGGAAACCACATATGGAAGCGGTTGAGCATCTTGTTCATTTTGACCCCGGAATACATATCGGCAATCATTGGGTTACAGGCGGCTTCCGTACAACCAGTTCCTAAGCCGATGAGTAGGGTAGAAATCAGAAGGGTAACGTATCCTCCAGCATAGATAGTAAGAATAATCCCCAATGTATGCGCTAGGAAGGCTACGTTCATAATAATTTTTGGGCCTACCGTATGATAAACCAATCCACCGATAACCATTGAGATTGGGAACCCTAAGAACCACATTAGATTAATAAATCCCAGTTGTTCAGCCGATAGGGCGAACGTTTCTCCTAGCTGGGGGAGTATTCCAGCTCGGATAGAATACGTAAAACCGGTAGTAATGAGGGCAAAACAGCTTCCGTAGAATAAGGCAGTTTTGTTGACATTTTCGTTCATAGGTTTAGAAGATTAGTTAAGTAATATGATGGTTTTTCAAAAAGCCAAGGTGTCAAGTTAGTCAATAAAAATATAGAAAATAACGATACAAATGATGATAACTCCCTAAAAATACGGGCAGATCACCGACATTCATTACAGAAACGACACTGTTGAGCAAAAAAAAGCCAGACAATTTTGCCTGGCTTAGTGGATAGTAGATGCTGTTTTTTCGGCTAGTTAGACCCGGTATTGTTGGCTTCAGTAGGAGTGATGCCCATGTTTTTGAGTACCAAATCAGAAATATCGGCTTCGTCCTGATTCTCTACGTAGAGTAGAATTGGGTTTCCGGCCACATCTAAACTAAACACGTGGGTGTAGCTTTGTTCTTTGGCCACTGCGTCAATCGCTTTCTGGATTTTATCCAGAGCAGGTTGCAGTAGCTCCGCTTCCTTTCGTTGCAGATTGGTTTGCGCCTCTTGCTGGTCTTGCTGAATTTGGGTTTGCAAATCTTGCAGCTCCTTTTCTTTAGCAGCCCGGGCGTCTTCCGTCATGGTGGCTGCCCCTTTTTGGTAGGCATCTAGTTGCGTTTGAAACCCTTGCATTGTTGCCTGAATTTTATTGGTAAGCTGCCGTTGGTAAGCTTGCAGTTCAGATTGAATAGATTTAGCCTCGGGCATTTGGCTCAGTACGTACTCAGTACTCACAAACCCAAATTTTTGCTGGGCATTTGCCTCAGCAGTAAAGAATAGCGCAAATACACTTATCGCTATTAAAATATTTCGCTTCATACTAATATTAGGTTACATTAAATTTATCGAATAGTATCTTCTCGTTCTCCTAACCCTAGTTCATCCAGCACATAATCGGTATAGTCGTGGATAGGGTTAGTGTATAGCATCACTAAGTCTGCCGACTTATCAAACATTATCTGTAGTTTATTTTCTTCCGACACCTTTTCTATTGCCTCAAAAACTTGATCTAAAATCGGTTTAACTAGCTCCTGTTTTTTCAGTTGGTGCAACCCCTCAAACCCAAATACTTTCTGCTGATATTCTTTCAGCATTTGTTCCTTCTCTTGAATAGCTTCGTTGCGTTCCCGACGCATTTCAGCCGTTAGCAATACCTCCTCAGCCTTCAATTCACTACGCATAGCGTCTACCTCCTGCTGCATTCCCTGTATTTCGCTCTGCCATTGGGTTGCCAGTTGCTGAACTTCAGCTTGAGCCTCCTGATACTCCGGCATCTTGCTTAGGATATATTCCGTAGTAACATATCCAAATTTCTGGCCAAACACTTCAGGGGTCGCCAATAAAGCGCACAAAGTTATAAAAACTATTGGAAAAATGCGGGTACCGGGAAAAACAATCTTAGCCATAGCCGAAAACTTATATGACCGACAAAGTATTATTAGCGAATTTGCTGACCGATGCGGAAGTGAAACTCGGGCCCGGGAGGACGAGGCTGTAAACCGGGCATATTGGGAATTGTATCAAACCCGTAGCCCCAGTCAATTCCTAGTAAGCCGAAGGCTGGCATAAAGATACGGGCACCAACTCCAGCCGATTTGTACAGATCAAAAGGATTGTACTGGTTAAAGTCAGCAAAGTTGTTTCCTCCTTCTACAAAACCCAGCACAAAGATAGTAGCCGCCGGATTAGGAGAAACCAAGTACCGCAATTCAGCCGAAAATTTATTGTAGGCGATGCCTCCTCGAGCATTCGTTTCATCCTGCGGTCTAAACGCTCGCTCTGGATAGCCTCGCAAGCCAATTTGCTCTTCTGCCACAAAGAAATTCTGACCAGCCATGCCCGCACCTCCTAAAGTAAATCGTTCAAAAGGTGAGTTGATTGTGTTGTCTTTGTACGAACCAAAGAAACCGAAGTGAATATTAGTATTAAGCACTAAATTTTTACCCAATTGGGTATAGTGTTTAGCATCAAACATCCAACGATGGTACTCCAGCCAGTTATAACGATCAGCGTATAACTCCTCCCGCTCAACCGGATCATCCGTAACGATAGGCTCCGTATAATCAAGAGCCTCATCAAAGACGGAGAAGGGAGGGGTAAGTGCTACTTCTAATGATATGGATGAACCAGTACGAGGGAACATCGGGTTGTCTATACTATTCCGAGCAATCGTTGTATTTACCGATAAATTGTTGGAAATACCTCTGGTGAATCCGATTCCAATATCTTGATAATCGTCAAGCGAGTAACGTCGGTATACCAATGAGTTACTCATGGTGAAGTAATCATCAGGCCAACGAAGCCGTCGTCCTAAACCTACGCTAATATTCGTGATTCGCATGGAACCTCCAATTTGGGGCGGGCCACCAAAGCCACCACCGAATTGGCCGCCAAATTGATTAAGTCCACCAAGTCCACCAAGTCCACCAAGTCCGTTAGTACTACGAAGAACTTGATGAGAAAGACCAATCGTTAAACTATTCGGCTTTTTGCCCCCCAGCCAAGGTTCAGAAAAGGTAGCAGAGTAATTCTGGAAGAACCGTCCGTTGGCCTGTACCCGCAGCGATAGTTTCTGACCATCGCCGATAGGCAGCGGTCGCCATCGATCAAAGTGCGGAATATTTTTTACCGAGAAGTTGTTGAAGACTAACCCTAGTGTCCCCACAAAACCCATAAAGCCTCCCCAACCACCAGAAAGCTCAATTTGGTCGCTAGGTTTTTCTACCAGTGCGTACTCAATGTCTACGGTTCCGTCAACCGGGTTCGGAATTGGGTTAATGCCAATTTGCTCGGGGTCAAAGTAGCCTAGCTGAGATAGCTCTCGCTGGGTACGGATTAAGTCGCTTCGGCTAAACTTCTGGCCGGGCAGGGTACGAATTTCCCGCCGAATTACGTGATCGTTGGTACGATCATTCCCGGTAATGATAATTTTACTGATGGTAGCCTGCTCACCTTCGTAGAGTCGCATTTCCACGTCAATAGAATCTTCTTCAATCTGCACTTCCACTGGGTCTACCCGAAAGAACAGGTAACCGTTATCCATGTAGAGGGCACTCACATCGTTACCCGTAGGGTTAAAGTTAAGCCGCTTATTGAGGTTCTCTAGGTCGTAAACATCTCCCTTTTCTATACCTAAAACCTGCTCTAAAATTTTATCTTCGTACACGTAGTTACCCGTCCAGATAATATCCCGGAAGTAGTATTTATCCCCTTCCTCTACCTTAATATCAATGCTGATCGCGTCATTCCCCGACTTGTAAACACTATCCCACTCTACGGTAGCATCGCGGTAGCCCTTGGAGTTGTAGAAGTCGACAATTGCTCGCTTGTCGGTTTTAAAATCGTCGCGAATAAATTTAGACCCATTGAAGAAATTTAACTTTACGTGTTCATTAACGTACCCTTTTACCTCATCGAAGGGGGTATCTTTTTGCTTTGTTACAAAGTTAGCG
Source organism: Tunicatimonas pelagia (assembly GCF_030506325.1). NCBI lineage: Bacteria > Pseudomonadati > Bacteroidota > Cytophagia > Cytophagales > Catalimonadaceae > Tunicatimonas > Tunicatimonas pelagia. Next base: position 1,769,212 of record NZ_CP120683.1, read on the forward strand.
GCCTTCTTGGGAGTGATATTGAACAAGCGGCTCACCCAATCTTTAATTAAGGTAAAGCGAACCCGCTCATTAGTGTTCTTCATCTTTCCTTTCAACTTCTTACCACTAAAGGTCTCGTTTCCGATAAAGTTGATTCGGTTAATCTTTACTTTCTCTCCTTTATCTACGTTGATATTGAGCGCAATAGCGTTATTGAGCAAGGTGTCTTGCTTCTGCTGAATATCTACCGCTACGTTGAGGAAACCTTTGTCTATAAAGAAGTTTCTAACGGTAAGGCGTGCTCGGTTAATTAGGGCATCATCTACAATTTGCCCCTTAATTAAGGTCAGATCATCGGTAATTTCGGTCTCTTGGCTACTGTTCACTCCGTCTAGCACAATGCGGCTGAGGCGGGGCTTTTCAGCCAGATTAATGACCAAATAAATTTTACCGCCTTCAATCTTAGTAGCTGATACCGAAACATCGCCCAGAATTCGGCTTTTCCACAGCTTTTTAATAGCGGAACTAACAGCTGGCCCCGGCACCCGAATTTTATCTCCTACCGAAAGTCCCGATAGCGAGATAATGGCGTTGGCGTCCAATCCCTTGTTACCACTCACGGTAATTTCCGCAACCTCATACTCCTGAGGGTTATTATAGTCTACTGATTCTTGGGGGGCAGGTTGCGTGCGACGGCGCCCAATCCCTATTTGGGCAAATGCTCCCTCAGTAAGAAGGGCTAAGAGAAGCAGTACGGTAGCTGAATACTTCATTACGATTTTACTTGCTCACTAATTTTTCCAAATCTCCTTTCACGTTGTTGGTAGGCAATGATGGCCTCATATAGATGCTCTCGCCGGAAATCAGGCCAGAGAAGTTGTGTTATATACAATTCAGTGTAAGCTATTTGCCACAGCAGAAAATTACTGATCCGCATCTCACCACTGGTGCGAATTAATAATTCAGGGTCGGGTATATTCCGGGTAGTTAGTTGCCCGGCTATTAGTTGTTGGTCAATATCTTCGGGACTTATCTGCCCGGCTTGAACCATTTTAGCGATACTGTTTACCGCCTCGGTAATTTCCCAGCGCCCACTGTAGTTGAGCGCTAGCACTAACGTTAAACCGCTATTGTTCTGGGTAAGTTCGATGGCTTCCTGAAGTTTATTATAACAACGGTTCGGCAGCTTATCGGTATTACCTATTGATTGCAACCGAACGTTGTTTTTCATTAACGTTTCAACCTCATTGCTAATTGTGGTTACTAGTAATTGCATCAGAGCTTCTACCTCGAAGCGAGGACGGTTCCAGTTTTCGGTAGAAAAAGCATAAAGAGTGAGATAACCAACTCCCAGTTCAGCACAACCTTCGGTTACTTCCCGCACTGCCTCAATCGCATTACGATGACCAAACACCCGCTCGGCTCCTTTCCGCTTGGCCCACCGACCGTTCCCGTCCATAATAACGGCAATGTGTTGGGGCAAATTGCTACGGTCTATTTTTTCTTTCATGCTAGCTATTCCGAAATTACCGGCAAGGTACAAAAATTTTTACGACAGTTTCATAGTGCTATGTGTTAAGGTATTATAGTGTTACGGTTCTGAGTTTGTTTGTAAAACCCTAAACTCAGAACACAAAATCTAAATACTATAACACTTCGCACCATAACACTCTAACACCATCGCTATTTACATCCCGCGAAGCTTCTACGGTGCCAAGGAGTAATACTGTACTGCTGAATAGCCTTTCGGTGAGCGGGGGTTGGATAGCCAACGTTGCGCTCCCAGCCGTACTGAGGATATTCTTGAGCCAAATGCTGCATCAAAGTATCCCGGTAGGTTTTTGCTAAAACCGAGGCAGCGGCAATGGAAAAATACTGCTGATCGCCCTTTACAATACACTGGTGAGGAATTGAAGAATATGGCTGGAAGCGATTGCCGTCAACTAAAACGAGCTGGGGCGGTAATGTTAGGGCGTCTAGGGCGCGGTGCATTGCTAGAAAAGAAGCATTCAAGATATTAATTTCATCAATCTGCTGATTGCTTACTTCGGCTACCGCGTAAGCCAGGGCTTGCTGCTTGATTTCCACCGCTAGTTGGCTCCGTTGTTCAGCCGACAGTCGTTTAGAGTCTGTCAGAATTGGGTGGGTAAATGCCTTGGGTAAGATGACAGCAGCAGCCACTACCGGCCCGGCCAAACATCCTCGTCCTACCTCATCACAACCCGCTTCTACCAAGTCAGCGGTAAATGCACTTTTTAACATTTTTTAACAGTTTAAGAGTCGATAGTCCACAGTCTACGGTCGACAGCACATGACCCATAGACATTATTTCTGCGTACAGCAAGTCACTGTGGACTGAATACTTACTATTCATCAAAATTCTTCTCTCCTACCGGAATAGGAATATCCAGTACGTTTTCTCGGGGCGGAAGCGGACAACTAAACGTAGGGTTGTAAGCGCAGTAAGGATTGTAGGCCAGGTTAAAATCCAGACTCAAAGTTTTTTGTCCGGTACGGCTGGGCATTTCTACGTTGAGGTAGCGTCCGCCCCCGTAGGTTTCTTCTCCGCTGGTAGCATCAGCAAAGGCCACAAATAGCATGGGCGGTTGCTGCTGCTCAAAAGGTTGTAGTACTAGCAGTCGCTGAGGTCGTTCCTCAATTTCAAAATCGGCGTAGCCGTAGCGAATGTATTTCTCATCCTTCCCATCGGAAGTAGGTAAGGTGAGTAGCTTATGATCTTCAACGCGCTTTAGTCGAGCAGCCACTTGGTAAGCCGGATTAGGCTCGTAGTAACTTAGTTCCTTAAATTGCACACTATCCGGCGCAAAGGGCGACTCGTCGGAGCCCCGCAGAAAGTTGCGAATATTTTCCCGCTCCTTTAGAATACGTTCGGTATAGTCTTCTTCACTCTCCCCGCCTTGCAGCGCATAAACCAGTATTGCTACACTAACCAAACCAACCACCGCTAGTACTACCTTATTCATAAATTCAGTAATATTTAATATTGCTCACTAAAAGGATTTTTCCACAAAGAAACGTTTCTTGCAAAGAGTTCGTTGCAAAGTAAATAACAATAAAATATGGCGAAATCGCGAGACACATTTAATAAGAAAGAAAAAGAGAAAAAACGGCAGAAGAAGAAGCAAGAGAAGCAACAGCGGAAAGAAGAGCGGCAAGAGAATTCTTCCGGCAGTAGCCTGGATAATATGATTGCCTACGTAGACGAAAATGGCAATCTTACTGATACTCCGCCTGACCCTGACAAAAAGAAAAAAGTAAAAGCCGAAGACATTGTGATTGGTATTCCTCCTAAAGAGAAAGAAGATGAATCACCGGTTCGCACTGGGCGAGTAGAGTTCTTCAACGATGAAAAAGGGTACGGCTTCATAAAAGATACCGACAAACAGGAGAAATTCTTCGTACACGTTACCGGACTGGTAGACGAAATACAAGAAGGCGACATTGTTACCTTTGAACTAGAGCAAGGCCCCAGAGGGATGAATGCGGTTCAGGTAAAGAAGTAGATATTCCTTCGTCTAATTTTTTCCTATCAAGTCAGTTAGCTTACTAATTACACTCCTATCATCAGGTGTACCCAATCTTTGGTACACCTATTTATTTTCTATCTATTCACTTTACCGCAAGCTTTTGAGCAAAAAATGATTACACACTCAGAAGTTTGATACTACTCACTCTTAAAAATTGAGAATACAGCCAATTACTGCGGTATTCTATGAATTCAAGTATATGACGTTTCAAGACTTAGAAATTACTGAACCCATACTAAAGGCGTTACAAGCTCAGGGGTACACCCATCCTACTCCTATTCAACAAAAAGCGATTCCGGTGCTGCTTCGTAAGCGAGATTTGCTCGGTTGTGCTCAAACGGGCACGGGTAAAACGGCTGCTTTTTCCGTTCCCATTCTTCACCACCTTCACCTTGATCGGCAACGGTCAACGAAGCGACGCAAGATTAAAGCCCTAATCGTAACCCCCACCCGGGAACTGGCTATTCAGATAGGGGACAACTTTACGGCTTACAGCAAATTCACTACTATTAAAAACACAGTCATTTTTGGTGGAGTGAAGCAAGGCGCGCAAGTGCAGGCACTTCAGCAGGGCGTGGATGTACTGATTGCTACCCCGGGTCGCCTGATCGACTTGCTCGGGCAGGGCATCATCACCTTTAGGGATATTGAATACTTTGTGCTCGATGAGGCCGACCGAATGCTAGACATGGGCTTTATTCATGACATTCGAAAGATTATTGCCCGGCTGCCCGAAGAACGGCAATCGCTATTCTTCTCGGCCACCATGCCCCCTGACATTGTGGATTTATCGCGTAAAATTCTGGGTAACCCTGAAAAAGTGGTGGTAAAACCTGAGCAAACCACGGCGGAGAAGGTGCGGCAGTCTATTTATTTTGTTGAGAAAAAAGGGAAGATTAAGCTGCTGACTCACTTACTGCAAACCGAACCTATTAAGTCGGTACTGGTGTTTTCCCGAACCAAGCACGGAGCCAACAAAATTGTAAAGCTGCTCGATCGGGCGAATATTCGGGCCAGTGCTATCCACGGCAATAAATCGCAAACGGCACGACAAAAAGCACTGAATAGCTTTAAAAGTGGCGAATTAAAGGTACTGGTCGCCACCGATATTGCCGCTCGAGGCATTGATGTAGAAGAACTGTCGCACGTAGTGAATTATGATCTGCCTAATGTTCCTGAAACCTACGTCCATCGCATTGGACGCACCGGGCGGGCGGGTGCCAGTGGAAAAGCACTGTCGTTCTGCGATACGGAGGAGCGGGCGTACCTGCGCGATATTCAGAAGACGATCAATCAGAAAATTCCGGTAGTTGCTGACCATCCTTTCACAGGCGAAGGTTTTGAGCCTACGGCTGACCAGCGTACTACCCAGCAGAAGCCATCATCAAGACCACGAACCGCGGTAGCTGAAAACGATAATGCTACGAAACCGAAGTCTCGCCGCCCGTATTGGAAAAAGCGTCGGCCACAGAAATAAGCAATAGTTTAAAATTAACAAAAGCATAACACCGCAGATCAAAAAGATACTCCACATTAGTAGTATACTACGGCATGAGAGAGTTACTACTGAGTGGATCGATGCTGCGTGAGTGCTTAAGTGAAAAAGAGTACCGTAAGTACGGAAGAAAAATCAGCTACTGCCGGGGTGATTTTGTCTATCTGCCAACCGATCGTCTGGACACACTTTTTATTATTGAACGAGGAGTTATTAAACTGGGCAATTATTCTCCCAAAGGCACTGAAGTAACCTACGATATTGTTTACCCGGGCGAGTTCATCGGAAACCTTCAGTATCTTCCCAACACGATCTTCAGCGAATTTGCCAAAGCGTTGTCTCCCGTTGAAGTATATTCTTATCCCACCCCACTTTTCAAGGAAGTAATTCGGCAGGACGCCGACATTGCCGAGCGTTTTCATGCGGTAATGGCCCGCCGTTGGTGCCGGGCTGAAACCAAATTATTTGTTAATGCATCCCTCAGCCCCGGCGAACGGGTTGAACAATTATTGCAGCAGTACAGCCAAAAGGTTGCTGCCGAAGGAGGAAAATTCATCACCGTCAGCACATTACTTACCCAAAAAGATATTGCCGATTTAACCGGACTTACCCGACAAACGGTTGCTCAAATAATGAGAAACACTAAGAGCAGTTGTATTAAGGTAGCATGAAATCTGTGTTAAGCTTTCTTAACTGTTAATTTTTAACATTTAGGCCCAAGCCCTACCTGATAGCTTTGCGCTTTTAATTAATCACCTAAACTTTTTGGCGATGACAAAAGCGTATACGATGTATGTAAAAAGGGCAATTTTTATCTTGTTAACTGCTGCTGCACCACTGAACTCACTATGGGCGCAGTCTACCAATGCTTCAATTGTGGGGAATATTAATGACGAGAACGGTGATCCGCTACCGGGAGCTACCATTGTGGTTCAAAACGCATCAACCGGCTTTAAGACCGGTACTGTATCCAATGTGAAGGGCGAGTATCAAATGCAGCAGCTTCCGCTGGGTGGCCCGTACACTGTGACAACTTCTTTCGTGGGCTACGGCGATACTCGCAAAACGGGCTATCAGTTAAACCAAGGCGATCAGCTTATAATTGATTTTTTCTTACGGGAGGCGGCTGAAGAACTAGAAGAAATCGTCATTACTGATGAATCATTACGGTCTAGAATGCAACGGGAGGGTAATGCTACCAGTATTCGGGCCGCTCAAATTAAGAAGTTGCCTAACGAAGGACGTAATTTCACCAACCTCACTAGTCTATCGCCCTTGCAAGGAGGTGGTTCTATTAACTTAGGCGGGCAACGGCGCACATCAACCAATATTACGGTAGACGGGGTAAACGCCCGAAACCAGCTCACCGCCGGAGAGATTGGCCGTGGGCCGTATACCATTTCATTGGAAGCTATTCGGGAGTTTGAGGTAGCTACCAACGTCTATGATGTTACCCAAGGTCGTCAGGCTGGTGGCGCATTAAATGCAGTTACTAAGTCAGGTACTAATGAGTTGGAAGGAACTGCTTTCGTGTACCATCGTAACGATGCGCTGGCGAGTGATCTTGATATTCAGGGGCGAGCCCGCAGCGAAGATTTTTATAATTATCAGTGGGGCTTTAGCTTAGGTGGGCCGATTATCCGGGATAAAATGCACTTTTTCGTAGCCTACGACCGCCAGGATGCGGGAGAGCCCGTATTCATTGCTGATATCAGAAGCGAAGCTGATGAAGAGCTTCTGGATATTCGTCGAGATACTCTACAAAAATTTATTGATGTAGCCCGAAGTGTGTACGGAGTAAGCGATGAGCAGCAGGTCGGCGAGTTCAGTCGAGAAACCGTCGCTAATACCTTATTCACCCGTATAGACTGGCAGCTAAATGATCGTCATCGCTTAACTCTACGTAACAACTACTCGGACTGGAATCGTCCGCTAAGCGTTTTTGATAATTCCGATATTGAGTTAGCCGAATCAGTAGGAAGCTTTTCATCCGAAGAAAATAGCCTCCTACTATCGTTGCGGTCTAATTTTTCGCCCAGTTTTACCAATGAGTTTAAAGTGCAGTACCAACGGGCTGAGCGAGCTTTTGTACCTAACTCGCAATTACCTTCTTCTAACATACCGCGGGCGATTGTGGCGGTAACATCGCCTTTCCCAACAGCAGATAACCCCAACGCTACCAGCACGGTTGATGTACAGATTGGAGGACAGCGATTTACTCCCGAAACCAATCTCGAGCAACAGATTCATTTAGTGAATACGGCTTACGTGCAAACCGGTAAGTTGAACTTCACCTTCGGAACGGACAATATGATTACCTACCTGGAAACGCTGCTATCGAACGAACAGAACGGACGGTTCTTTTTTAGCAGCTTGGAAGATTTTGAGAACCAGAACCCCTCGCGCTACGCCCGCGAAGTTCCGCTACGGGGCTTACCTATTGTAGAACAAACAGTACTGGATTTATCACTCTTTGCTCAGATGGACTTTAACCCTACGCCCAATATCAGTACCATGATTGGGCTGCGCTACGATGCCACCGCTTTTTTGGAAGGAGCCGATTATAACTCCGCCCTCGATGAGGATTTGGGCATTCGTACCGACCGTCGCCCCGCCGATTGGAATAATATTCAGCCCCGCTTTCAGGTCGCTTGGAACGTGGGGGGCAATGAGCGCGATTTTATCAAATTCGGGGGCGGTATTTTCTCCTCCCAACCACATTACTACGCGCAAGTAAATAATATTCAGAATAGTGGAGTGTTGCTAGGCGCAGTGGATGTTAGCGAGAATGTACCGTTTCCTGACTTTATTTCGTACCGTAACGACCCGAGTACTGTACCCGGTGTACTAGAAGGGGAAGAACCATTTTCTACCATTAATGCGGTAGGTGAAGATTTTGAAGTTCCTTCTACTTTTAAAGCGAACTTCAGCTACACTCGTTTAATTTCCGATCGGCTTAGCGTAACCGTTAACGGATTAATCAGCCGCACTTGGAACAATTACGTGTACCAAGAACGCAACTTAGTAGACGAACCTTTTTTCCGCATTGAACGAGAGGCCAACCGAGGGGTATTTGTTCCGGCTGAAACTATCGACGAAAATGGACGCAATAACTGGCTAAATTCGCGCAAAACCGAGCGGGCTGGTCGGGCGTTAGAACTAACCTCCGAAGGCGAGCTCGACCAAATGGCCGTGATTGTGGAAGCCAACTACCGCATTGGTAAAGACGGCTACTTAAGTGCCAGCTATACGGCTAACCGGGCGAAAGATAATTCATCGTACAACTGCTGCGTAGCCAACACTTCTACCTTCCTTCCGGTGAAGGACGACCCGCGTGATCTGAACTACGGCTTTTCCGATAACCACTTTAACTCTAAGTTAGTAGTTAACTTTTCTAGTCCGAGTGTGGCAGGCTTTACGTTGGGAGCCACTTTCATTGGCTCGGGCGGAACCCGCTACTCACTACACGCGGCCGGAGGGGGCAGTAGCCTTAATGGTGACTTTAACCTTCGTAACGACTTGGCCTATATTTTTGACCCGAATGACCCCAGCACCCCAGAAAATATCCGCGAAGATTTGCTCACCGTGCTGGATGATGCCGAAACTCCCGATGGATTTAAAGAGTACATACGCGATAATTTCGGACGTATTGTTGAGCGAAACGGTGGAGTGAACCCTTTTGCCGCTACGCTAGACTTACGACTTATCAAACGTATCACTTTGTTCGACGATCACGGATTAGAACTTTCCGCAGATATGTTCAATTTTACTAACTTCCTGGATAAAGATTGGGGAGTAAATCACAATTACCGGCGAAGACAAGACTTTATGCGTATACAAGGATTTGATCAGGCGGCTCAACAGTACGGTTATTCGGTGAATACAACCCGCGGCCGAGAACCGATTGGCGGAACACCCTGGCGTTTACAGCTCGGACTGCGGTACAGTTTCTAGGCACCTACTTTAGCTACCTAATTCTTAAGCACTCTGGCAAAAGCTGGGGTGCTTTTTTGTTAGCACTATTACCCCAATTCGCCGTGAAGAAATACTCAATTGCCATTCCTTCTCCGAAGAATCTCGGCATATCGATGAACATTTATCCTAAGAAGCTCTTCGACAATAGATAGGCCAATTGCCTATTTCAGAAAACTTTTTAACCTTTTTATCTATAATTTTTTATGAGCGAGCTAAGAACAAAAAATCAGTACGAAAAGCAGAATCCGCTAGATCAATATCCACGTCCTCCTTTTCCTCGGCAGCCTCAGGAACGCCCAGGTGTTATTGGTAAGATGGAACCTTTACCCGATCACGGTGAAAAAAGCTATCAGGGCTTCGGGCGATTAAAAGGACGTAAAGCATTGATTACTGGCGGTGATTCCGGTATTGGCCGGGCTACGGCTATTGCTTTTGCCCGCGAAGGGGCTGATGTAGCCATTAACTATTTGCCTGAGGAAGAAGAGAATGCCCGGCAGGTAGTTGAATTAATAGAGGCTGAAGGGCGCCAAGCTGTTTCTATTCCGGGAGATATTGTCCAAGAAGACTTTTGCCAAACGCTAGTAGAAGAAGCCGTAAGCAAATTAGGTGGATTAGATATTGTAGTAAACAACGCTGGTCGCCAAACCGCTCAGCAATCGATTGAAGAGCTGACCACCGAGCAATACGACAACACTTTCAAGGTAAATGTGTACGCCCCCTTCTGGATTTGTAAGGCGGCTGTACCCCATCTAGAAGCCGGAGCTTCCATCATTAACACTGCTTCAGTGCAAAGCTTCGATCCATCAGAGAGTCTGCTCGACTACGCCCAAACGAAGGCCTGCAATGTGGCTTTCACTAAAGCCCTTTCGCAGCAAATGGCTGAAAAAGGTATACGGGTAAACGCCGTAGCTCCCGGCCCATTCTGGACTCCGCTCCAATCAAGTGGAGGACAGCCCCAGGATAAAATCGAAGAATTTGGCTCTACTACCCCGATGGGTCGCCCCGGCCAACCAGCGGAAATAGCTCCTATCTACGTGTTGTTGGCATCGCAAGAATCAAGCTATATGACGGGCGAAGTGGTAAGCGTAACCGGAGGAATGATGCCGTACTAAAGTGATTGACCACTAAAGGGATGAAAGAATCCGGGGCTACGTAGCTTCGGTTTTTTTGTGAGTGATACGAAAATGTTCTACCAAGAAAGTAGTAGTCTGCTAAACCCATTTGATATTTTATCGTACCTTTATTCTAACAAGGATTTGGTTCCAAAGTCTGAATGAATAAACTAGCACGTTCATACCGATTCATCGCCACTGTTTTAGCACTGCTGATATTAATTTCATCGGTGGGGTTTAGTGTGAACATGCACTTCTGCATGGGTGAGCTAGTGAGCGTAAGCCTCTTTGGTGAGGCAGAACCTTGTGCTATGGCTGCCAGTGAGCCGTCCTGTCACGCATCTGATACAGCTAAAATAAGCAAAATGGACTGTTGTCAAGACAGTTCGTTCTCGGTAAAATCGGAGGCTGAGGCTGCTACTTCCTACACAGTAGAGATTCCCCGGTCAGCACTAACCTCGCTAGTTTTACTGCCTTTCTTACCATTAGATTTCCTGCTTCCTACGACCAGCATTCTTACTGATTATCCCTATCTGGCGTATAAACCGCCTCTGCTGAGCCAAGATGTTCCTGTATTGGTTCAGTCACTCCTTATTTAAATCATCTTTTCTTCTGACGCAGAATATTCACTAGCAATGCTAGCGGGTATTCGCTATGTGTTGGTTGCTATTCTGAAGTACGTGGCCTTCAAAAAGAATAGCATGAATTATAATTATCTGATTACTAGATTATTAAAAGAAGAAAAGATGCAAAGAATATTCGTATTCATCAGTTTAGGCATGTTCTTGCTGAATGCAAAAGTTTATGCTCAAGGCCCACCTATTACAACCGATAAACCCATTATGCTGGGGGCTAAAACTGTTATTCTGAAAACCCTAACCGAAGTTAGAAGTACCGAAGAAGGAACATTCGTTAATGCTCCACTAATGGTACACTACTTAGTTACTTCCAATAGTTTGGTAGCCGTTCATGTTCCCTATACCAGATACAACTTTTCTAGCTCCGAGCGAGAAGATGGCAGCAGTTTGGGAGATATTCAACTACTGGCTAAGTATCAATTTTACAAGAAAGACGGAACGGGTAAAACCTTCCGAACGGTAGCTAAAGCACTGCACACCCTCCCCACCGGAGAAGATATAAATATTATGGGAATGGGCTTAGGTGCCCACCAAACATACTTAGGCGTAGTGGCTGGTTACGAAAGCTTACAGCTAGGAGTTTCTAATGAGTTGGGCTATAATCAGGTTTTTGGTAAAGACTTTGATGAGTTACGGTACAAACTAGGGTTTGGCCTACCGCTGCTCAAGCCTACCTATCCGGTTAAAAAGATAAACCTATACTTTGAGTACCAGAACAGTTGGCTAGTCAACCGAGACGAGGTATTGCTGCTGTACGCCCAAGGTTTGCAGTACGCTCGAGGTCGACTAACCATAGAGGCATCGGTGCAATTTCCGCTGTATCAAAATTTACCGGACAACCAACGCTGGAACCAAAGCCTGTTTTTGGGAACCCGTTACATATTTTAAATCATAAATAAAAATACCATGAAAAATTCAATCATATTCGTTTTAGCGCTATTAGTATTTACTCCGCTGGCAAACGCCCAGTCCAATCAAAGAGATAAATATACTATACAAGTAGACGGTTTAGGCTGTCCGTTTTGTGCCTACGGTTTAGAGAAGAAATTCAAAGAGTTCAAAGGAATCGACGATGTGAAAATCGCGATGGAAACCGGTATCTTCACGTTCTCCTACCCAGCCGATAATCCGCTAACGGTAGAGCAAGTAGAACAGCAAGTAGAACTAGCCGGATACACCCCCATGAGTACCGAAATTGCCCGAGCCGATGGAAGCATTGAGACTGGAAAAGAAGGGCAGGTTGCTGATAGCCGTACTGAAGCATCAGATTTGCTTCGCTCAGAAATGTTCGTAGCCGGAAATTGCGAAATGTGTCAGGCCAGAATTGAAAAAGCCGCCCTGAAAGTTAACGGAGCAACCCAAGTAAACTGGAATGTACAAACCAAAATGCTAACCGTTACCTACGATGCTGCATCTACTTCGGAAACTGCCATCTCAGAGGCTATTGCCGCAGTGGGGCATGATACCGAATTTACCCAGGCTCAAGATAGTAAATACGAGAAACTGCCGGCTTGCTGCCTGTACCGGAAGTAACGTATCTCGTGCCTAAAAATCGACCAACGGTTCCGTATCACGACACTGCCGAAAATATGAATATCACGACGAATTATAGCCGAACCAGATTACTTTTGATAAGCTTACTGGCTACTATCTGGTTTGCCTCCTGTGGGCGAACCGACTGGCAAGAGACCGCTACAATTGACGTACAAGAGCACACCCCAATTGGGTTGGTATTGTTAGAGGAAGCCCTCTGGATTTCTGACGGAGATAATAATCAATTAGTGAAACTAACACAGCAAGGCGATGTAGAAGCCATAGTTGCTGATTTGGACAGACCAATGCACCTGGATACCGATGGTGAAAGCTTGATAGTGCCGGAGTACGGCTCCGACCGAATAGTAAAGATTACGGGCAACAGCACTCAAGAACTTACCATTCCTGATAGCTTAGATGCGCCAGCGGGCGTTTCGGTGCTGGGAAACGAAATGGTCATTGCCGACTTCTATAATCATCGGGTGCTGTACTCGGACGGAAAAAGCTGGCAATCTTTTGGCAAGAAAGGAAGCAACGAGGGTGAATTTAACTATCCAACCGATGTGCAGGTTACTCCAGACAAAATTTATGTAGCCGATGCCTACAACCACCGCGTTCAGGTTTTTGATAAGTCAGGGGCGCACTTGCAGACGATTGGGCAACGCCAGCAGATGAATGCTGCTACGGGCATCTTTGTGTCAGACAACGAGTTGTTCGTAACTGATTTTGAAAATAATCGAGTGCTGATTTTCGATTTAGCTGGAAACCTACTCCAGACTATTTCGGATAAACTTGATAAGCCCACCGATATTGTAGCGAGTGGCAACCGGATGTGGATTACCAACTACGGCGGAAGAAACGTAACAGTATACAAACGGTAGTAATTTGCAATTTATGGCGTTAAAACCAATAAACCCTTAAATCACAATATCACCCATTTCTTCTCTTACAGTAGAAGTTTGCTCCGTTTTCATTAGGGCTAATCCAAAAGTAATTGGTCCTACTCTGCCCAAAAACATGAGCATAATAATGAAGATTTTACCCAGAGGTGTAAGTGCTCCGGTAATTCCGGTACTCAAGCCCACCGTTCCTAAAGCTGAGGTAGCTTCAAAAATCACTTCGAAGATAGGATGTTCTTCTACTTGGCTTAGAAGAAAGATACCAACCCCTAGCACAATAATGTAAAAAAAGAAGTTAGTAGCAGCCAGTCTTACCTTATCGGGTGGTATGGTTCGTTGGGAAAAAGTAATGTATTCTTTGCCCCGTAGCGTACACATCATTACTGCGTACAATGCCGTAATGGTGGTAGATTTAATACCCCCTCCGGTACCCGAAGGAGAAGCTCCCGAAAGCATCATTACGACAATTAGAAATAGCACGCCACTGGATAAATCGCCAATAGCGTACGTATTAAAACCAACCGTGGTGGAAGCCGTCATCACCTGAAATATTGCAACCAGAAGACTATTTTCCGAACTATAAGAATCAAACTGACTTTCCGCTAGAAAAACGATAAATGACCCTACTGAAATAAATACTAACGTAAACCTGAGAATAATCCGACTGGTGTAGGTGAGTTGTTTCTTTCTGCCGGTTACCCGTAGGTAAACATCTGAAAAAACAATGAACCCAATTGAGCCACCCAATGCCAGCAACGTGATAATAAGATTGATCCAAAAGTTAAACTTAAAGTCTTCTAAACTATTGTTGAACAGGCTGAAGCCTGCGGTACAAAATGCGGAAATACTATGAAAAATAGCCTGCCAAAATGCATCGGGAGTATCAGCTTGCCGAAATAGGAAAAAGAGCGCCAGTGCTCCTACCGCTTCAATACTAAAAGCAAAAATAACCACGCTGCGAATAAACTCAACAATTGAAAATCCTTCAGGAAGGCTAAAGTCCGTTTTAATGAGACTCTCACTTAACGTAGATATTTTTTTACGATTAGCTAATACAACAAACGAAGCCAGCGACATGTAGCCAATACCCCCGATCTGTATCAGGAGAATAATAATAATCTCGCCGGCTAAGTTGTAGCTATCGGGTGTGCTTACCGTAATGAGTCCGGTAGTAGATACAGCAGAGATTGCCGTAAACAGAGCGTCTAAAAACGAAACTGGTTCCTCGTGAACAAAAGGTAGGGAAAGAAGAATAGCGCCCACAATCATGAGGGTAATGTACCCCAACATTAGCAATGTATAGGGATTGATACTGCTAATAAAACGGGAGAGTGCTGACATAAATATTTTAGTTGAAAAAGATGTTCGTAATCTACAAGATAATTGATTAGCATTTGTTTGTTTCAACCACAAATCATTACATCGATGCAACTTATTTGGATAGTAAAATGTCTTATTAATGGTGTTTTGGCAAATTTTATACGCCTTTAATCACTGATAACCAACCTTTTAACTATGAGAAACAGAAATATATTATTCTGGGGATTGCTGGGTAGCGGCATTCTCTTTGTACTCTTTTTGATTATTGTTGGCAACATTTTAACTATTGGCGATAACATTGCTGAGATTCATCCCTACCTGAGCTATGCTTTCTACCTAGTAACGGTTTTATTGCTCTTTTTTCTGATTATTCGCCCGCTACTTAGTGTATTCACTCTTCCTGAAATTAAGGCCGGACAGTTTTTGGACGAAGATATGAGCGACCCTGGCTCGAAGGAAGCTCGTAAAGTAGCCAAACAGCTTATTGGGCAGGGCCAACTGGAACCAACAGAAAAGAATGAACTGAGTCGCCTGCTTAAAAGTGGACAAGATCCTTCCGAAGCATTAGGGAGAATTTTTGACGGTCGGCTCGACCGGATGGATAATATTGTGCATCGGCACGCTAAGCAGGTCTTCATTTCCACAGCTTTATCTCAGAACGGACGACTAGATGCCATTTTGGTACTTATGATTAACTTCCGTATGATGAAGGAGCTAGTGCGTAACTACGGTTATCGGCCTACCTACGGGCAGTTGGTTAAAACCTACACAAAGGTATTGGCGGCAGCTCTCATTGCCGATGGTATCGAAGATACCCAATTGGCTGAAATTTTCCCGCAGATTAGTCGGGGCTTTTTAGGAGTTATACCTGGGCTGGGCACTCTCTCTTCTTCTATTTTGCAAGGTACCGGAAATGCTTTTCTAACCCTTCGGGTTGGCTACATCACCAAAGGGTACTACGCTATGGCGGGGCAGGGTTTATCCCGCCGCGAGCTTCGGGTTTCAGCTAACAAAACTGCCATCAAGAAGCTTTCGCTAATTGTACGTGAATCACTACTGGTATTTCCTCGCGAGGCTCAGCGCAAAGCTAAAGAAGTGCTAAAGTTTGTGTAATCTTCCCTAAAGATCGTTGAACACAGTGGTTGATATACATATCTATTCGTACTAGTACACTGTGTAAAAAGTGATTATACATTTTAAATGTCATTGCGAGCGTTCCACACTGGATAGGAACAAGCATCGCAATCTTGCGCTACGGCGAGCGGTACGTGAGATTGCGGCATCGGCCGTCCGACACGCTGCTCATTCTTCACAGCTCGCAATGACGGCACTAACACAACATACAGAAACTTAGTCTACAGTGTACTAGCTGTTGATATTTGCCTCACTTTGTGGAGATAAAAACAGATATACTACTGCTTTATCTTATTTAATCTCTGTAGTATTTGTGATCGTGCCTAAAAAAATAGTATTGCTTTAATAAATTTAAGTAATACCTGCTTATATTCGTCTGTGGTATTTTTTTTGAACGTAGTTATAGTAAGATATCACTACATCTAGCAACCTATCTAAGTCCGTGGCGAGATTTCTGAAAAATATTATCCCAGTACTTGTACTACTTTCTGCCCTGATATTTGTCATCCCCACCCGTACCTACTTGGTCGATACCATTCAGTCTTTTGCTCTTCAAACAATGCTAGTGTATGGGTTTGTTGCTATCGTATTAATGGTAGGCCGACAAAAAAAACTAGCAGCCTCTTTTTTTATGGCATTCTCGGTAATTTTAGCATACGTAGTCTCATCTCTGAACACTTCCAATACTCAAGATTATCAGTTTGAAGAGCACGCATTTCGTGTAGCGAATTTTAATGTGCTGGAGAGTGATACCCAATACGACGAAATAGCCGGAGAAGCCCACAGCACTCAGGCTGATTTATTATCTTTTCAAGAGATAGACAGTTTGCTAATGGCTGAACTGACGGTTCGGCTAGAGGAAAAGTATCCTTATTACCACGAAGCTTACAGTACTGAGCAAGAAGTTACCGGAGTAGCGGTGTTTTCTAAGTACCCCGTTGAAGGCTTTACGGCTTACTACTGGGGAGGCCAGCCTAACCTAACGGGCAATGTACTACTACCGGATACTAGCGTTCATTTTGTAGCCACTCACACATTATCTCCCTACAGCCCGAATCGGTATACTAAGCGCAATCAGCACCTACAGCAGTTGGCTCGTTACTTAGAAGACATAGAAGGAGCAGTATTAGCAATTGGCGGTTTTAACGCAATTCCTTAAAACTATTTTAATCGTATGGTTTAGTGCTTCTCAAGGAATAGATAGGAAAAAGGCAGATTGTGAAGGCGTATGACATTGGGTAAGTACCGAAGCAGTAATAGCTGTACCCCGTTACTCATCGCTGTTTAAGCCTTCTTTGTTCACTGACGGTAAGTATAACGTGAAGGTAGCTCCTACTCCTTTCTTAGAAGCGAGAGAAATACTTCCACCCAGCAGATGGGTTGCCTCACGCACAATGTACAACCCTAGCCCTGAGCCATTTGTACTCGTAGTTGCCCGGAAAAACATATCAAATACTTTGCTCTGAATTTCCGTTGGTATACCAATTCCATTATCTTCTACAATCAGTTCTACTCCCTGAAGGTGCGACTGCACCGATATAGTTACACTAGGCTGCTCGGCGTACGGATTGAAGTACTTGATGGCATTAGAGAGCAGGTTATTAAGAATCATCCGTACTCGTGAAATATCAGAGAAGAAGACTAAATTATCTGCGATATTTAAGTTGATCTCAATATTAATGGAGCTTCGCAAGAAATAAAGACCGTCTAGCACATCGGCAATAATATGCTGAAAATGAATTGGTTCGGTACTAATCTCGATACGGGAATTACGGGAGTAGTCAATAATTTCCTGGATAGTTTCGTCTAATCGGTGGATGCTATTTTCAATCAGTTGTAAGTACTGCTCGCGCTCGTTGAGATTACTATTTCCTTCCAGTAAAGAGACCAAGCCTAGCACCGAAGCAAGGGGTGCTCGCAAATTATGGGATGTGCTATAAACAAATTGATCTAGTTCAGCATTTGATTTCTCTAAGGCAGTTACATTTTTGCGAAGTTGCTCTTCCGCATTTTTTAAAGTAGTGATATCAAGATTTACTCCGGTCATACGCACCGGTTCTTCCTCAAGAAAGGTAACTTTAGCGTATGACTTAATGTGCCGTATTTGGTGCGTATCCTGCCGAATAATTCTGAACTCTACATCGTAGTTTCGTCGCTTTTGCAGAGCAGCGGATTTTTCATCTTGAACACGCTTACTGTCGTCTGGATGCACAACATCCTTCCACGCTATCCGGTCATCTGCTTTGTCCTTAGGGTTTACCCCGAACATCTGACAGGTACGTTCATCCCAAACCATGTGGTTTTGCGGGATTATCCAGTCCCAGATACCAATATTGGCCGACTCGGTAGCAATAGCTAGCCGCTTTGAGTATTCTTTAATGGCCTGTTCACTCTTTTGCTGCTCGGTAACATCCCGAAAATTAGATACCAACCCCTGAATGCTTTCGTCCATCAGTAGATTCGTCATAACTGATTCTACCCAAATAACTTCTCCATCTTTACGCACTATGCGGGAAAGACTACTAAATCGCTCTCGAGGGTTAGCAATAGCATTGTGCATTATTCCCCCAACCAGCGGAAGGTCTTCCGGAAATATGTAGTCACGGGCGTAGTTACCCACTAATTCTTCAGCAGTATACCCAGTTACACTCGCCACCGAAGGGCTAGCGTAGGTAATTACTCCTTGGGTATCGTACATCATAATAGCATCGAAGCTCTTCTCGGTGAGGCTCCGAAACTTCTTTTCGCTTTTTAGTAATAGCTCGTTAAGTTCTTGAGTACGAGCCAAAGTCAGTTTCAGTTTCTGCTGACTTTCTTGCAGTTTTTCATTTAGCCTCTGGCTTTTCGCCAGCAACTCCGCGTTGGCTTGCTCAGTAAGTTTTTGCTGATGAACGCTGCGAATAGAAGTCACAACCTCTTGCTTCTTTCCCTCCTGCACCAACTGGGCGGTTACTTCTACCCAATAGTACTGACCATCTTTTCGGCGTTTACGGTATTGGTAACGAACACATTCTCCCGCTAATACCTGCTCTAAGTGTTCCGATGCTTTGGCATGATCATCGGGATGAATCCAGTTGAACGGCGAAGTGCCTAACAATTCTGATGGTTTAAACCCGGTTAGACTCTCACATGAGGGTGATACATAATTGTACGTTCCGTCTAAGTCGTGCTTACTCACCATGTCTGCTACGTTTTCCGTCAGTAGTTTATGCTGGCTACGACTATCCAATAGTGGCTGATTCAGCTGGATATGATGCAACGCTTTGCCTAAGATAACCCCCAGCGATTTGAGTGACTCCAATAGTTCATCTGTTTTCGGTTCAACTTGCGTAGAACTGACAAACAACACATAACCAGTAAGCTCTTGTTGATACACTACGGGAATAGCTACAACTGACTCCAAGTTTAGCATATTGAGAAACCACCTTTCACGATGAGCCTCTCTGGGCAAGTTCTTGATACCTGAAATCTCAAAAGATTCACAGCGCGAAGCTCGCTCAGTCCACCAAGGAAAGTTTTTTATGGATAGCTGACTAACGTCACTGCTTAAAGGAAATACCTCCGGAGAAGAATACTCGTAAGTAAGCCGCCCTTCCAACTGGTCCTTTTTCTGTTCTCGCACGTATACCAGCCCTCGCTGAAAACCTAAAAATTGCGCGATAACTTTTAGTGCTTCGCTAACCGTAGGGTGTACGGTCTCAGAAGTAACCTCCATGAGTTGCATAGAAGTAGTTAGCAGCTTTTGATTTAATTGACTAAGCTGCTCGAGCCGTAAAGTTTCTTCTTTTTCGTTGCCAACATCATGCCCTACTCCCTGCACTCCAATTGTTTTTCCTTGTTCATCAACTAGTCCCACAAACTCCCAATAAGTAGTAGAGTAAGCACCGTTACTTTGCGCTTTTCGAAGCTCGATGGGCAGGGGTTCACGCGGACTTTGAATACACCGAAGCGTAATCTGTTCGCATTTATCTTCGTCATCAGGATGTAGATTTTCAGAGAAAGGCTGACCAATGTACTCCTCTTTGTCGCCAAATTTATATTCATACGCAGTATTTACAAACATGATATTCCCATGCAAATCAATCTGAAACAGATAGTTTACCTGAGAGCTGAGGATGAAATTTGACGAGTCTCCGTAAACTTGTGTAACAGCAAACTTCCGAAGATGAGGTACTCTCGACATAAGCGACAAATATTAGAGAGTCAATATTCTAAACCAGTTTACCTACTAATACTAGAGAACCATTACTTAATCAAATACTTGGCGAGTAGCTAGAAACTATTAAAACCGGATGTTCTAACTTTATCTGTCTACTACTTATATTTTCAAAAATATAGTCATTAGATGAAATATAATAATAATTAAAAAGAAAAAATCAATAATTTTCACAATAAATATGTACAATTATTTTGTTTTTTTCTCTTAAACATGTTAATGTTAACGACAGTGTAGCCCTCGATGGTAATAGCTTACTGATAACATTTACAGCTCCAATAATACCTCCTTTCAGGGTATACACTTATAATGATCTTTCACTGTTTTTAGGGGAATAGCCGTTCGCTTTACCAATTTGCTTACTTAAGATGCGAAGACTTTAATTCACTTTTTCACAAACGAGTAGGCTGATACATTGGGAATAGCCACCGGCTGAACCTCCTGAAACTGGAACAAATGGTCAATAGATTGATCACGGTTCCAGTGGCGGTGCATCACTAGTGCTGCTCCTAAAGCCGAAGCATTATCTAGCTCAGTAGTATAAAACCGAATAGTTGGAAAATGAGCAGCCAGCAGTCGCATAAATAGCTGATTGGCGCAGAAACCACCGGAGATAAAGACTTTCTGTGGGGGTGTTTGCCCGGTGACTAGCTGCATTGAGATAGCCTGCATTTCCACCAGATTGAGAATAAGCTGGTGGTAAGCTTCTTCGTAGTTAGTAAATTGACTTAAATCAGTAGAAGGTTCTGTAAAATTGGGAAGAGGACCGGTTTGTTGCATCGTCTGAGGATAGAAATGCTGCCCTGTACCAGTGTTTGACAGTAGCTTCTTAAGCAGTTCTTCATCGGGAACAATGGAGCGATGATAGTCTGATGATTTACCGAAATGTTCGGCTAGTCGTGCCTCTTGGTAATCGTGCTCGCGCCCCATAAGAATACGAGATGCTTTTACCGACATGCCTCGGTAATTGATATACTGTAAACAATCTTTTCGTAGCTCATCATCAGTCAGTGGCTCTTCGTTAAACGGATTCAGGGTAATATTCCAGGTGCCGGAAGATAAAAGCATAAACGATTCTTCAAACGCTAGTAGATAGGGAACCAGCGAAGCCGAGCTATCATGAATGCCCACTCCACAAAGTATATTGCTATTATTGTTAGAAACCACCTCATACGAGTGAGTAGCTACTACCGGAGGGAGCGTAGCATCAATCTTTTCAGCGTACACCCAGTCGTGACTTCGGTCGTGAGAAAAATCCCAAAGAGCCGTATGACAACCTAGGCTGGTAATCTCGTTAAAGCATTTTCCATGAATGAGGTAAGCAAAGTACTGCGGAAGGTGTAGTGACCGCCAGATGTTGCGGTACATCTCAGGCTTGCGGTGTTTGAGCCAATACAACTGCAAGCCCGAATTAAGCATTCCCAACCGAGGAGAAGCGGTCTGGCGAGTAAAGGTTTCTTCGCCACCGTACTGATTGTACAACTGTTCGGCTAAGCCTTCAGGGTATGGTTTCAGATAATTGTACAGCGGAGTAGCCGGATGCCCCCGCTCATCGAGGTGAACAAAAGATGCTCCGTAGGCTGATACATTGAGGGCCTGTATTGCAAATTTCTTGTTTCTCTTAACGGCTTTGAAACTCTTCTTAACCCATTGACTGGTTTTTTCTACATCCTCGCAGGGGTAACCGTCGTCATCAATGGTCTCGGGCAAGTTTGTTTGATCTTGGTATACTATCCGATAACTTCGGTCATAAAGCAGCAGCTTTTTGTTTGTTTTTCCAATGTCGTAGATTGCAATAACAGGCTCGTTCATCTTCTCGTGTTAGGTAGTTATTCTTAGTGCTTATAAACCAGTAGCGAGGGTTTTGGCTCCTCGCTCATCAACTAACGCTTGTCGTATTTGCAGTTTCCGATACAGGGAGAGAGGTTGCAACGCTGCCCCGGCTCGGTGACGTACTTCAGCCAACAGCGGGCGTACATCCGTGCGAAAAGCTCCCTGAATAATTTCCTGACACATGACCACATCATTGTCTGCTTGGGCTTGGTGGAGAGCCTCACGATCTACAAGTAGTGCTTGAGCGTAAGCAATCAATATTGCCTCCACCGATTGCAATAAGTCCTCTAAAGGATCTTTTACGTTGTGGCTGGCATCAATCATCCAGGCAAACGATTGGCTTTCTATTCCTTCCAGCAGTTCCAGAAAAATCAAGAATAGCTGATACGGTTTAATGCTGCCCACCGTAAGATCATCATCACCGTACTTAGAATCATTGAAATGAAACCCGCCGAGCTTGCCTTCCATCATCAGACGACTGACAATCTGCTCGATATTAGTGTTAGGCAGATGGTGCCCCAAATCGACTAAGCTGAAAGCTTTTGATCCTAGCTTACTGGCTAGTAGTAATGAGCTACCCCAGTCTTGAATGACTGTACTGTAGAAGTTCGGCTCGTAAGGTTTGTATTCCACCAGCATCCGCCAGTCATTGGGTAAGTACCCATAGATTTCTTGTAAACTCGCTAACGTACGCTCAAAGGCTCGCCGAAAGTTGTGCTGTCCGGGAAAGTTTGCCCCGTCAGAAAGCCACACCGTAATTGCCTCTGACCCCAAAGCTTTTCCGTAGTCGATTACTTGCTGGTTGTGTTCTACTGCCTGTCGGCGCACCGCGGCATCGGCATGGCAAAGCGAGCCAAATTTATACGAATACTCCTGATCAGTTTGATCCTGAAACGTATTGGAGTTGACGGCGTCAAAAGTAATTCCCAATTCTTGAGCTGTTTGACGAATATGGTCGGCATTATCCGGAATATCCCAGGGGATATGCAGCGAGGTTGCCCCGCAGTGACCGTTAAGCGCGTGCAACACTCCCACATCTGCCAATTTCTCTTCCAAATTACGAGGTTCTCCCCCACCCGGAAATCGCCCGAAGCGAGTGCCACCGGTACCCAAAGCCCAGCTAGGAATGGCAATCTGCATGGCCGAGAGCTGTTGAATACATTTTTCCCAGAAAGCATCAGGGTGCGGTTGTAATGAACAAAAGCTGTCCCAGCGAGCCTGATGAGCTGAAAGTGCCGATTCATTTTCTTCGGCAATACGTTGAAGGTTAAGGTTCATACTGTAGTAAAATTTGCTAGATGTAAACCTATTTTCCAGGGAATGCCATCCTGCACTATCCGGTTATTTTGCTGATTTTGGGTTAGAATACTAAGGGCACTGGCTAGTAAGCATCTATAAAAATACTTTCTTCTTGAAACTATAAAAATCTTTTATGCGCTTTGCCCGATCCAAATCAGATCAAGGGGTATAAAACGAAAAAGTCCATCGCGAGCGGATGGACTTACAGGTTATAACGGAATTTATTTCTTACTGATAGTAGCTGACACTGAATAAATCGTGCTCCGGCCACTCATCAAGCTGACTTAGTTCTTGCTGCATAATATAGCTAATGCGCCCCGTGAAATACCGACTACGGTGGTTACTGGTGTTTGCCAAAATTACCCAAGAGGTACCGTCTTGGTGCCGTTTAATGAGGGCTGATGTTCCGGCCAATGTTCCGGTACGCCACCAAGTACCACCAACCTTTGCGCTTCGCCAACCGTAAGGCCGTCCCCACTTAGTTTCTATCATACTGAGCAGCGATTCGTTACTCAAAATATCAGGACTATTTTTAAACCCATCTACCGCTACTAAAAACTTCATCAGATCGGCCGACGTGGCTACCCAACCGCCCGCCGCTCCTAATGCCTCAATGTTGAAGCTATACGCATTAGATACCAACTCGCCCGAACCGTACATGTCAGGACGCATATTGTTAGATGATAAGTCGTAGTAGCTCACTTCATTTTCGAAGCGATCTTCAGCGCGGTTTTTAGCCAAATGCATATTAGTGATACCCAGCGGAGCTAGAATTTCTGTCTTCACAAAATCTTCGTAAGATTTACCGGATCTCGCTTCAATCACCCGGCCCAATAAACAGTAACCGAAGTTAGAATAATCGTAGCGGGTACCCGGACGATAAGGCAAGTTCTTGGATAAAATAAACTTAATAATTGTATCCAAATCCGGAGTGCCTTCAATTTCCATAGCATCAGCAATGCGGAGTGGAATAAACAGCGGATCGCCAAACGAACGCTTACTCCAGCCTCCGGTATGATTCAGTAAATGTTCTACGGTAATCTTATAATGTTTCTTATCCTTAATTCCTCGGTAGATATCAGTATTAAGAACACCATTTTCGCCAAATACAGGTTCATCCATTTGTAAACGGCCGTCTTCCCGCAGTTTCATAATGGCTACCGCCGTAATTAGCTTAGACACACTGCCGATACGGAATAGATGATGCGGCTGAACAGCCTCTTCGGTTTCTTGGCCAGTAAAGCCAAACCCTTTGGCGTATATCAGTTTACCATCTTTTACAATACCTAACGAGGCACCCACAATACCTTGCCGCTGAATGAACTTATCCATCGCTTGGTCAATGGGAGCAAAATCAGCCAGAGCCGAATGTTTATTCATAAGCAATTCAACTGAGTGAACATAGTCTTTGTAACTATTTCCCAAAGCAGCCTGCCCTGATTCAGCAATTGAAAACGGAACACCTAAGTACAGTAAGGTGAATACTCCTATTGAGATAAAAGAGTGGATGCGGGGAAGAAAAGAAAGCCGTGGGGGTGCACATTTTCTCAGTATCCTTTGCATGGTTTGTTCGACGATGAAGTTGATTGCTTTGTGGTTTTTCGCTTCCGATTTACTACCAGATTTAACGCTGTTTAGTTCGTTATTGTATTGGAATACACGATTGTAACTACTAAGTAGCATAAATAATCTTACGTAAGCAACATCTTTATGACAATATGTCAATAACTTATTTATATAATTCTATTATTATTTTTTAGCTTTGAACCGGAGATCGGCCGCTGTGGAACAGCCCCTGTGGGACAGCCCCTGTGGAACAGAAACCGGAATTTAAAATCGCTCGTTGATAGAACCAACGAACTAGTGAATAATGACTAATGAATGATGAATAATACCCAATACCTGAATACTTTAAGCTTCTAAACCTGTGGACGGTCGACTATCGACTGTGGACTAACAGTCATTCAGCAATCGAACCATTGAACAATCAAGCAACCAACTAATTATGAACTATCGAAAATTTGGCCGCTTGGGCTGGCAAGTAAGTGATATTGGGTACGGAATGTGGGGCATGGCCGGGTGGACCGGTTCAGACGATGACCAAAGCAAAAACTCCTTAGACTTGGCTGTAGAGCTAGGTTGCAACTTTTTTGATACGGCTTGGGGCTACGGAGAAGGAAAAAGCGAAGAGCTGCTAGGTGCGCTGGTAAAGCGGCATCCAAGCCAAAAATTGTACACGGCTACCAAAGTACCTCCCAATAACTTTACTTGGCCCTCAGAAAGCCACTTTAAACTAGCGGATGTCTTTCCTTACGATCATATTATTGAGTACGCTGAAAAAAGCTTGAAAAATCTGGCGATGGAAACGGTAGACTTGCTACAGTTCCATGTGTGGGAAGATACTTGGGCCGAGCAAGACGAATGGAAGCGGGCGGTAGAGCAACTAAAGCAAGATGGCAAGATTCAGGGTATCGGGTTAAGCCTAAATCGGTGGGAGCCAAATAACGGCTTACAAACTATTCGTACTGGCTTAATTGATGCTGTGCAGGTGATCTACAATGTCTTTGATCAGGCTCCCGAAGATCAGCTTTTTCCGCTCTGCGACGAAATGGATGTTGGAGTAATTGCTCGGGTACCCTTTGATGAAGGAACGCTAACCGGAACATTTACTCACGACACCATTTTTCCTGAAGACGACTGGCGATCAACATACTTTGTACCGGAGAATCTTCATTCCAGTGTTGACCACGCTGATGCAGTTAAAGCGGTTCTTCCCGAAGATCTTAGTATGCCGGAAGCTGCCCTGAAATTTATTCTCGCAAACCCTACGGTAAGCACCATTATTCCCGGAATGCGAAAAGCTCGCCACGTGCGGGCAAACGTTGGTTGTAGCGATAGCGAACCATTATCGGAAGAATTGCTACAAGAGCTCCAGAAGCACCGCTGGGATCGTGAGCCTACCGAATGGTCGCAATAAGAAAGTTAGAAGCAGTGGCAGTACTGGCATTTTGTCTTCTGCCTTACGTCTTTTACAAATAGAAAGCCACACCTCATTATTGAGACATGGCTTTAGCAGTTACGAAAAGTAGAAATACGTTAAATAGCTAACTTCTCCAGATTTCGCTGAGTAAGCGGTTTGTTAATATACTGCTTCACGCTCGCGTATTTATGTGATTTGTTTACGTCCTGCGGATTAATGGATGAAGTAAGCATCACAATTTTGCAGAACTCTTTAGTATCGTCAGAAAGCTTTTCAAACTCATCCAGAAACTGAAAACCGTCCATCAGTGGCATGTCAATATCCAGAAATATAATTTCCGGAAGTACCTGCACCCCGGTATCGCCCAGCTTTTCAATATTTTTTAAGAATTCTATAGCACTTTTAGCCCCCGAGTGAGTATATATATGATCACAGATGTTAGCGGCCTCTATCATCTTCTGATTGATTAAATTATCAATCTCATTGTCATCAATCAGCATGACCGAACGATGTTTGTTCTCTTGTTCTGACATATTATTTCTGCGCTTGTTGAGTTAAAGTTAGAAGTAAAGCTCTATTCTAATATTCTAGGAATAATATAAATTTGCTACTTATGTGCTATAGTATCAAATATGGTGCAAAATACAAACTTGTAGGGATAAAAAACCAAATAAATTACGATTATACTTACCTTATAAAAATTATATGTTCTTTATAATTCGTAGTAAGGAATCAATAATACTGTAGAATATCAGAGTAAATTAATTGCAATCAGGTGGAAAAAGTACCTTAAAGTTAAAAAATCATTACTATTACTCTGATAAGATTATTGCTGCTTATTACCAGCCAAACCCATGAAAAGAGCGTTCACCCTCGGTAGATAGCCCCTCAATAAGTATTCCTCCCGCTTTGTTTTGCATCACTTCTTCTAGCTCTTTCGCATTTTGAATAGGTGTTTTATCAATAGAAGTAATAATGAACCCTTCTTCTAATCCTGCTTTTTTCCACTTTCCTTCACTAAGCTCTATTAGTTGAGCACCTCCTTCCAGTTCAAAGCGATCCAGTATCTCGGATGGAATGTCACCAAATGTCCCTCCTTCAAACTCAACGGGCTGCACTTTTTGCACCATCTCGGTATTACCCATTGTATTCTTCAGGGTAGCGTAAACCGTTTCTTGTGAACCATCTCGCCAAAAAGTAACTTCAACTTCGTCGCCCGGTCGGTTGCGGGCTACCAGCTCCTGAAGCTCCGAAACATTATTGACCGATCGGTCATCAATTTCAATAATAACATCTCCTGCTTCCATCCCTGCCTCCGCAGCCGCGCTCTCCTGCGTTACTCCGTCTACAAACACTCCGGTAACGGTTTTCAATCCTTCCTCTTCGGCTAATTGGGCATTTACATCTCGAATTCGCACCCCTAGTAGTGCTCTTTGTACCGAACCATACTCTAGCAGATCGTTCATTACTTTTTGCACTAACGATACCGGTACAGCAAAGGAGTAACCCGCGTACGAGCCAGTAGGAGTGGCGATAGCCGTATTAATTCCTACTAATTCGCCCTTCAGATTTACTAAAGCCCCACCACTGTTTCCCTGATTCACCGCCGCATCGGTCTGAATAAATGACTCAATTTGCCGACCGTTTCGATCGTGTAAAATATTGATATTTCGAGCCTTGGCACTCACAATACCCGCCGTTACCGTAGAGGTCAACGTGCCGAACGGATTACCGATAGCGAGCACCCATTCGCCGACTCTTACATCATCCGAATCGCCAAAAGAAACGAAAGGAAACAAAATACTTCTATCTTCAATTTTCAGTAATGCTAGATCAGTAGTAGGATCGATCCCTATCACTTCGGCCTCGTAAAAGCGATTATCATCTAGCGTTACCTCAATCTTATCAGCTTCCTCGATTACGTGATTATTAGTAACAATGTATCCATCGTCAGATATTAAAACCCCCGAACCAGACGAGCGAGAAGGTCGCTCGCCCCCCGGCTCACCGGGGCGACGGTCGCCAAAATAGTCGTAAAAATCTTCCAGCAAACTGTTTCGCGATTGGCGGGAGCCACTGTAAGTAGAGCGAATGAACACTACCCCCGGCTTTACCCGATCTGCCGCATAAACGAAGTTAATTCCATCGGGTACTGAGAAATTAGAGTCGGCCAAAAAGTTTACATTAGGATACTGTACTCCTTGCTGTTTATCATCAAAACTAGCGTAGGGCGATGTTGGCTGCACTCCTAGGTAGTTCGTTATTCCAACTGATACTAGGCCACCCAAGATGGCGGCTAGTATAATTCCGAAGGCAAATTTTTTCTGGCTCATCAGCACGAATAATATAGGGGATACTGTTTATTTCACTATGGTAACGCTACTCTTACAGCAGTGTTATGAAATCAAAAATAATATACCTGATCTTTTTCAACAATACAACTCAGATACGTAGTTAGCGTAGCGTATACGATTAAAAAGATTAAGATAAGCTATCTTACTGTATCGCTAAATTTTATCAATAAAAAGATTGGAATTTTCGGGATAACCCGCTAGTATTGCAGTCCCAAAATCAATAATACTCCTCCTTAGCTCAGTTGGTTAGAGCGGCTGACTGTTAATCAGTAGGTCCTTGGTTCGAGCCCAAGAGGAGGAGCAACCACAAGGCCCTGTAAGTCAAAGATTTACAGGGCTTTTGATTTCTATTATTTGTATTGATTTTTGATAAGAACTAGAATTTGCCCGTTTTTTGCCCGTTTTACTTTTATATCTTTTTGTGAGCATAAAGATGCAATTCCGTCAAAGAAAGGGAAACAGCACGTACATAAGGTCAGAACCACATCAGGATTATGTAAACGTATCTTCAGTGCTCTGGCTGGATACGTCGAATAAGTTGAACCGTTGGATTCGCGCTCAGCGCAAGAAGTCGGGCGAATGGTTTAAAGTGCCGTTGCTACCAAAGGCTCTCGCTATCATTGAGAAATACCAAGATAACCCGTTAGCTCAAGCCAACGGCAAAGTCCTTCTGGTCTACACCAACCAGAAAACTAATTCTTACCTGAAAGAAATTGCCGCTTCACAGTGGCTGATCTCAGCGAAGTAGAGAAACGGCTAACGTATCACCTCGCTCGGCATACCTTCGCTACCACCGTCACGCTGGCCAACGGGATACCCATTGAGTCCGTCAGCAAAATGCTCGGCCATACCAATCTACGGACGACACAGATTTATGCGAAGGTGGTTGAGCAAAAGCTCAGTGAGGATATGAGTTTATTACAGAAAAAGCTAAGTGAGTCAGGAAACAAGAAGGTACTCGGTCGGTAGCTATCTTACTGGTGAAGCAAATACCTAATGATCATTCTTCCCGATCACCATTGCTTTGGTAATGCCCGCTCGCTTCATGCGGTATTGCAGAGTGGAAGCAGGTAGACCCAAAATTTCTGCTGCCCCGTTTCTGCCGCGTACTTTTCCGCTGGTTCGTTTGAGGGTTTCGTAAATCAGGTCTGCTTCGACCTGTTGCATAGTTTTAAATTCAAAAGTGGCCTCACTTTTCTTTCTTTGTTGAGTAGGCCGCTCCATAGCCAGGTGTAATTTCAGATCCGTACTCATCAACACCGAGCGCTCCATTATATGCTCCAGTTCCCGGATATTGCCGGGCCATTCGTAGACTGTCATTCTTTCC
Organism: Tunicatimonas pelagia; assembly: GCF_030506325.1. Lineage (NCBI taxonomy): Bacteria > Pseudomonadati > Bacteroidota > Cytophagia > Cytophagales > Catalimonadaceae > Tunicatimonas > Tunicatimonas pelagia. Next base: position 1,798,854 of record NZ_CP120683.1, read on the forward strand.
AGGTCGCTGGCACTGAGTTTTTTGATTTTCTTGTCTGTTTTACGGCAAAACTTCTCTAGAAAATAGTAGGCCAGTTCCTCAATGTCTTCTTTTCGGTTCCTCAATGGGGGTAAATGGATGGGAAATACACTGAGCCGGAAATACAGATCTGAACGGAAACGGCCTTCGGCTACCTCGTGTTCCAGGTCGCGGTTGGTCGCTGCGATGATCCGGGCATCCGTTTTTATTAGCTTATTGCCTCCCAGACGTTCGAATTCCTTTTCCTGGATTACCCTAAGTAGTTTAGCCTGTAACTCCAGGGGCAGCTCCCCAATCTCATCCAGGAAGATAGTGCCACCATGGGCCAGCTCAAACTTTCCGATGCGCTGCTTGAGTGCCCCCGTAAATGCCCCTTTCTCGTGTCCGAAAAGCTCAGATTCCACCAATTCTCTGGGTAGTGTAGCACAGTTAACCTTCACCAGGGTCTTATCCTTTCGGTTAGAGGCGTCATGCAATGCCCTGGCCACCAACTCTTTGCCGGTGCCGGTTTCCCCGGTGATGAGTACGGTGGTATCGGTATTTTTAACAATATCAATTTTGGCAAAAACCTGCCGGATTGCGTCACTAGACCCCACAATCTGATGTAAATTATAGTTAGTCTTTAGTTCTTCTTCCAGGTAATCCTTTTCCAACTTCAGCCGCTCGCTCAGCATTTGAATGTCGCGAAACGCTAAAATACGGTCCATCGCGAGCCGTATGGATGGGGCGATTTTGTCCACTAGGTCTCTGTGAAAATAACGGTAGCTGTCCGTTTTGAGGCTAAAGAAAGTGATCAACAAGGTTTTTTCCTGGTTTAGCTCAACCGGACTGATCAGACTGGATTGAAACCCAATCTTCTTATGTAGTATCTTCTTAATCGCGTCTTTTTCAAGGCTTTTTAGGAATGCTTCGGCATTGAAAAACTGAGTTTTGTTGTAATCCAGTTTTTTCCAGCTTTTAATGAATGTACCCTGATCGAGATCGAGGATATTTAGAAAACTTTTCTCATCGATGTATTGGTATTCAGATTTTCCTGTCTTTCGGTATCCGTGCCCCTCTACCGTTTTGCTCTGAGCATCATAAATGGAAAAGGCCAGCATATCAAAGGGAATAGTCTCCTGAAAGAGCCGGGTAACAGCCGCAAAATTCTCCTTGGGCTTAAAGGAAGTCTCAAAAGCGCTCAGGATTCCCGCTTGTAATGATTTAAATTGTTCACGCTCTGCAATGTTCTCATTGGCCAATATATTACTAAGTGCTACGGAAAACTGGTCGCAGATGGATTTAAAGAGGGATAGTTTGTCGTCAAAGGCATTCTTTGTTTTGCTCCAAAAAAAGAGAAGGCCTATGGTTTGATCACCCTGTTTCAGTGGGCCTAGGATAACTTGCTGAAAATCCACCTGATGGGATGTTACGTTTTGAGGATGGTCAAATTGGTTGTAAATTTCCTCTGGCTTCATAATTGACGGGGCTTTTTTAGCTAGTTGCCGACTTAGCTCATTTAATGGTATCCAACCAATAAGCCCCTCCTCTCGGTGGGCAGTGTTCACTCCGCTAATATCATAATTATAGTCGATGGTCAGGTCGCGTTCTCGTTCATTTTCAAAGTCCAAATGGAATAATCCCGCTTCATCAAAGGGAAACACTTTTTGCAGTTTGTCAAAAATGGCGCGTACCAATTCCGAGCCGGTGGTTATGTTAGCAATCGCTTCGGTAATTGACAAAAGGTCTTCGGTTTTATTCTTTTCAGCGATAAGGTCCTCATTTGCGATGATGTTGTTCAAGGCAACGCTTATCTGGTCGGTGATGGACTTGAAGAGTGAAACTTTTTTTTCAAAACCCTCACCCTTAGACCAGAAATAGAGCAGGCCTATGACACGCTCGCCTTGTTTTAAAGGCCCAACAATAATATTGGTAAATGGAACTCTTTTAGTAAACTCAAAATGTGGGTGGTCGTACTGTTCGTAAAATTCGTTGATGGGAAGAACCAGTGTTTCCTGACTTACTTTTTTAGACAACTCGGTCATGGGCAGCCAACCGGTGATACCCGCCGTTTGAATGGCGCTATTCGCAATTGTCGACTCATAACTGTAGTCTACAATAAGGTCCCTTTCTTTGTTGTTTTCAAAATCCAGGTGAAATAGTCCTGCTTCGTGAAAAGGAAACACCTTTTGTAGTTTATCAAAAATAGCCCTAACCAGCTCGGGGCCAGTGGTGATATTGGCTATTGCTTTGGTGATGGATAAAAGGTCTTCGGTTTTTTGCTTTTCTTCCAGCAGTTGCTCATTAGCCAAGACATTGCTTACCGCCACCGACATTTGGTCCGCGATTCCTTTTAGCAGTTCTTCCTGAATATTCTGGAAAGCATCTGCGTTTTTTGAATGGAATTCAAGAACACCGATTTTCTGATTTCCCGAAATAAGAGGTATTACTAAATGGGCAACATATTGCATTTCTCTCATCAGCTTTACTCCAGGAAATTCAGGGTATCGCTTCTCGTAATATGCTAGCGGACTGACCCTTGGGGTGTCATAATCGAATATTTCACTAAAAGGCGAGTCTTCAATAGGAATGTTTTTTTGAAGGAAATGTTGATAATGGGGATTTTCAGGTGTAATGGACGTCTGGTCAGAATGAATCATAAAAAAAGAAAGTCCGTCCTCATTTTTAAGATGAATCACGGCATCATCGAAGTGAAATAATGGCTTTAGCCTATCAAAAATGGTCTGGAACAAAGCTGCCCGGTCGGTAATCTTGGCTATATCCTCACTGATACCGAGCAGTTTTTCGGTCAGTTGTTTTTCTTTTATGAGCCGCTCATTGGCGAGGATGTTATTGATGGTGACCGACATCTGGTAGGCGATGTTTTCATAAAGGCGGTAATTAATGGGTTCTTTAAACTGGTTATCAGTAAAATGGAACAGCATCGCCCCGATTACTTTGCCGGCATCCCTGAGCGTAACTTTTATCGTGTGGGCAAGTCCTTCATCCTGATGTATCTGGATACCCGGGTGGTCAGGGTATTTTTCTTGCCAATCTGTCAAATGGAAAACGGCCACATCATCAGACTCCAAAATTTCTTTAAATTGACGGGTAATGGGGTTGGGACGATTGACCACCTCGTCATATTTGGGGTGATTCTGGCGATGGGGCGGGGAAACGGTTAGTACGCCGTGGTACGTCTGATAGTCCTCGGCGTAAATAATGACGACCGCATCGTCAAAGGGGATATGCTTCCGCAACTTATCCACTACGATGGGATAAAGGCTTTTCCGGTCGTTGACCGTCGCAAGGCTTTCGCTTATTTCCAGCAAGGTTTCTTTAAACGATTTTTCTTCCTGTAGCTGTTCGGTCGCCTGAATATTAGTGATGGCAATGATAAGCTGGTCGACCAAGGCTTCGAGCAAGGGCAGCTTTTTTTCTGGGATAGACTGGTCTTCAAGGTAATTGAGAAATAATAAGCCTTTAAGTCCACTTTCGCTTTTCAGGTCAAATGCTAAAAACCGGTCGTACCCTTCAGCCAATAAATGGCTATGCACCTCTTTGCCTAACGTTTTTACCAGGTATTCTTTAAGAAAGCATTCTCGGTAAGAAGCAACGATCGGACGCTTTTTTTCAGTAATCTGGCTCGCAATTTTCTGAAATCCAGATCCCTCATATCTGTAATCTTGCTGTTCCCGCTGATAGAAAAAAGTGTTTCCCTCAGAAGGACTGATCGATGGGGCTTTAGCTGCCCAGTCACAAAAGGTTTTACCATCTTCCGACAGAACAAACAGCCCAATATCGTGAAATGAGAAGATGGGTTGCAATCGATCCGCGATTAATCTAACGAGTGATTTGCGCTCCCGGACAGAAGCAATGGCCTTATTTATTTCCAGTTGTAGTTTGTATGCTTCGCTATTCATAGTCGTAAGATACGGATAAACCAATATTGGTTTAATTTTTTTGCACAAAAACCAATATTAGGCTAATTTTTTTGTTAATATTTTTTTCTGTCATACCTCTCTTTATATGCAATCAATTGAATGTCAGCGTTTTATATTTTTACAGCTGACTAATTGCTATTCGGGCACTCCGATTGATCTAGTAGCCAACAAATGATCTAAAGAACCTTTTTAAGCTAATTTTTATGACACCGGTGTTTATCTTTATTTTAGTTATTTTAGGGCTACTGATCTTTACCCTGGTGCTGGTCATCTATCCACTTGATCAGTTGTACCGATGGCAGACCCACGATGCCCGACACCCCGCCGGAAAGCACTTTCCGTTTATTCGGATCCTTTCCCGGTACCGCGCAAAACTCACCCCGACACTGAGGCGTCAGATAGCCGTAGGATGTATACTGATCGCTGTCGGTACGTTGCTGGGCACCTACCTTTATTTGAAGTGGGACTTACCACGGTATGCAGACGAGCCCGTTACCCTTTCGGTCACCTACACGCCCGAACGACTGGCGCGGGGTGAGTATCTGGCCGAGCACGTCGCCCATTGTTTTGTGTGCCACTCGCCCCGGCAGGAAGACGTTTTCTCGCTGCCGGTGGTGGCCGGACAGGAAGGCGCGGGCAGTTCGCTGCCTAAAGAGGCTGATTACTTTCCCAATCACCTCTATACGCCCAACTTAACGCCGTATCATCTGAGCGATTGGACGGACAGAGAAATCTACCGGGCAATCACGCAAGGGGTGAGCAAAGACGGACGTGCCCTGCACCCGGTGATGCCTTACGCCGGATTTTCGCGGATGCAACAATCCGACGTAGAGGCCATCATCGCGTATCTACGCCGTCTGCCGTCGGTAGAGAATGACATTCCAACTAACCAACTTTCTCCTAAAGAGTGGATACGGGCGCAGATCGCTACCCGAGAAGCTGACCCATTTCCGGCGTTTAGCCAACAAGAAACTGTACTGCGGGGCGAGTATCTGGTCACCATCGCGGGTTGTGCGCTGTGCCACACCCCCACCGATGCGTACGGACGAACCGGCAACGACCGCTTCCTGGCCGGGGGCAATGTGTTTACCACTCCGTCGGGGATGCGCCTACGGACCCCGAACCTGACCCCGCACGCCAGTGGCCTGGGCAACTGGAGCGAGCAGGCTTTTCTCAACCGCTTTGCCACCTACCACGATCAGGAAGACCTCACCCCAGTAGAGCCTGGTGGTTTCTCCACGGTGATGCCCTGGCACGCCTTCGCCAACATGGAGCCGGAGGACTTATCGGCCATCTACGATTACCTACAGACCATTCCACCAGTAGACCATGCCTTCGAGCGCATCGTAGAGGAGCCAGACCAGCGTATGACCACCAACTCACTTTAATGATACCCAAATTATGGAAAAGATTGACATTGGCATCCCCGACACCCACCGCGAAAGCGTGGCTTTCGCCCTCAACCAGTTGCTGGCCGACGAGCACGTGCTTTACGTGAAGACCCGCAACTACCACTGGAACGTCACGGGACAGCATTTTCAATCGCTGCACAGCTTCTTCGAGGAGCAGTACGAAGCCCTCTCCGATATCATTGATGAGCTGGCCGAACGGATTCGGGCCATCGGTCACTACGCCGTAGCAGCCCTGAAAGACTATGTGCAACTGGCCCGGCTACTGGAAACCGGACACGAAGATGGCACAGCCGAAAAGATGCTACAAAACCTACTCAACGATCACGAAACGATCATTCGCATCCTGCGCCAGGACCTGGAAAATGCCGAACGACACCACGACCTGGGTACGGCCGGTTTTTTGGCCAGGCTGCTGGAAAAGCACGAAAAAATGGCCTGGATGCTCCGGGCTTACTTAAGCTAAAATAGTATGAAGAATATTACCATTGTAGGACTGGGCGGCTCGTTGCGCCCGAAATCAACCAGCCTGAGTGCGTTAACCACCGCCCTGGAGGGAGCCGCTCAGGCCGGGGCGGATACGCACCTGCTCGATATCCGGGCACTGGACTTACCTCCGTATCGTCCGGATAACCCGACGAGCTACCCCTCGGTGGATCGGCTGACTGAAACCGTAGCCCAAGCCGATGCCATGATCTGGTTCAGCCCCCTGTACCACGGCTCGGTAAGCGGGGCCTTTAAAAATGCGATCGATTGGCTAGAACGGCTCAATAATCGCGAAAAAAGCTACCTGAGCGGTCAGGTGGTGGGGCTAATCAGCACGGCGGGAGGAACACAAGGCTTACAGGCCATTAATACGATGGAGTTCATCGTTCGGGCCCTGCGAGGCTGGGCCGTCCCCTTGGTGATGCCTATCGGCCAATCCTGGAAAGTATTTGACCAAGAGGGCAACCTACGCGATGAGACGACCCGGGAAAGCCTGAAAAATCTGGGTAAAGAAGTAGACCGGGCCGCGCGGCAATTTCCTCACAGCGGAACCTGCGACTATGCATAAAGCTACCATGACAATGCACTATTTTTCAAAAGTTTAACCTTAAATTATTTTTAGTATGACCAGCAACAAAGGAGTCGTTTACCAATCCGCCTGGAACCTGGCGGTGAAAGAGATACCCTATCCTACCTTTCAGGATCCACGGGGAAAAGACATTCACCACGCGGTGATCATCAAAGTAGTATCTACCGACATCTGCGGTAGTGATCAGCACATTTTCCGAGGCCGTTTCATCGTGCCCGAAGGTCACGTGCTTGGCCATGAGATTACCGGCGAGGTGGTGGAGAAGGGCAAGGACGTAGAATTTCTGGAGATTGGGGATATCGTATCCGTACCTTTCAATGTATCCTGTGGCCGCTGCCGCAACTGCAAAAAAGGAAATACAGACGTTTGTGAAACGGTCAACCCGGAAGCTCCCGTCGGGGCGTATGGCTTCGATCTGGGCGGCTGGCTGGGTGGCCAAGCGGAGTACTGCCTGATCCCGTATGCGGATTTCCAACTGCTGAAATTTCCCGACCGTGATCAGGCCCTGGAAAAGATACTGGACCTCACCCTGGTGTCGGATATTCTGCCGACAGGCTATCATGGAGCGTATGCCGCGGGGGTCACTACGGGTTCTACCGTCTACATTGCCGGGGCCGGTCCGGTCGGTCGCTGCGCCGCCGCTTCAGCCCAACTGCTGGGTGCAGCCTGCGTGATTGTGGGGGATATGAACCAGGAACGGTTGGCCTTGGTGAAGAAAGCCGGTATGGAAACCGTATATCTAAGCCAGGACGCTTCGGTCGCCGAGCAGATCGAGCAAATACTGGGTGTGCCGGAAGTAGATGCGGGCGTGGATGCTGTCGGCTATGAAGCCCACGGCCACGGTGATGAAGACTATACGCAGGAGAATCCCAACGCCGTGCTCAACGACCTATTTGAGGTGGTCAGAGCCAGCGGTGGCATCGGCATTCCGGGCATTTACGTCGCCAGCGACCCCGGCGGGCGGGATGAAACCGCTCAACAAGGCAAACTAACCCTCGATTGGGGCAAAGGCTGGTTGAAATCACTGCACATCCAAACCGGTATGGCCCCTATTGGTAAGTACAACTACCAAATCATGCAGGCCATCCTCTGGGATCGTATCTCAATGGAGCAGATTATGAACCCCGAAGTCATCGACCTGGACGAAGCCCCACGGGCGTACCAACGCTTTTCGGACGGGTCGTCCCAGAAGTTTGTCATCGATCCGCACGGGATGTTCAAAGACAAAGTAAAAGCGCGGGAAAAAACTGCCGTTACGGCCTGAGTAGATCACTGACCACTGAACCTTCGGTCGGCAAAGGTCAAACCATCATGGATTCAACACTTTAAAACGGACTAAAATGACCCTATCCGAAAAAGAAAAAATCGTACAACTTACTGCCCGCTACTTCTGGGCGGTAGATGAAGGAGATATAGAGACGTATCTTGACTGCTGGACGGCCGACGGTGAATCGCAGGCGAGCTACGGATCGGCACAGGGAGCAGCGGAATTAAAAATACGATTCCTGAGCATGCAGGAAGGTCTTTCTAAAAACAAGCGTCACATAGTGAGCAATTTCGTCATTGAGTTTGAACAAGAAGTAGCGCTTCAGAAGTGCTACCTGCTGATTATAGACCGGAAAAAGCCGGCCTTAGTGGCTACTGCTACCTATCAGGACACCTTGGTTCGTACCGCTGATGGTTGGAAATTTTCCCTTCGCAAAATTACCGTTGATCCTAACTGGCAACATCATGAACTTACTAAGAAATCATTCATTCAAAATAAATAAAACGATGAACAAATATATAAGACACGCCCGATGGGCCCTCATCGTGTGGGTATTCTTTGCTTGTAGCGAGGATGAAGAGGTAGCCGAGGTACCCCAGGCCGCAATAGATGCCGCCCTTCCGGCAGCAGTACCCCCCACCGGCTTTACGAGTCAGGTGGCCCAGGTAAACGGCATTGACCTGCATTATGTCACTGGTGGGCAGGGCGACCCCTTATTGCTCATTCATGGCTGGCCTCAAAGCTGGTACGAATGGCACCGCGTGATGCCGACCTTAGGCCAACAATATACGCTCATTGTACCGGACTTAAGAGGCATCGGAGGATCGGATAATGCCCTTCTGCCGGATGGATACAGTAAAAAACTACTGGCCGAAGACTTACACGCGCTGGTTCAGCAGTTAGGCTATACCAGCGTCAAAATCATTGGTCATGACATCGGCCTGATGGTGGGTTATGCCTATGCTTCGGAATACCCGGAAGAGGTAGAAAAGATGGTGCTGATGGATGCACCGCTTCCGGGCATAGAACCATTCTGGACCGGATTGCTGCAAGACCCCCGATCCTGGCACTTTGGATTCTATGCTGACGGAGATGCTGCCGTGGACATTATCGGTAGCGACATCCGGAGTTATCTGATCGAATTCTACCAAAAATTTGCCTTTCAGCAGGATGCCTTTTCAGAAGAAGAAATTGACGAGTTTGCCCGCGTTTATTCTCAGCCGGGGGCGCTTCGTAGCAGCCTGGATTGGTACAAGGGAGCCTACCGCTTTGACATTGAGGATAACCAATTATACAGCCAAACCAAACTTCAAATGCCTATTCTGGCGCTGGGGGGCGAGTATTCCGGAAGCTATGTACTGCCTATGATTCAGAGCGTGGCGGACAATGTAAGTGGAGGCATCATCGCCAATAGCGGGCATTGGATCGTAGAAGAGCAGCCCCAGGCCTTCTTGGACCAGGTAATTCCATTTTTGGCTGAGTAGCCGATGAAATCAATTAACCTTAAGAAATGAGAAAGTACCGTATGGAGATCTTGGCCACCTTTTTTGCGATCATCAGCCCCCTTTTTATGAATAGTGCTATGAGTCAGAATTTGAAAAAGACAGCAAATGACGAAGGCTATTTGCTTTGGGCAGCCAACGTCAGAAGTAAATCTTTTGAGGAAAGGCTGGAAGCAGCCCGAGCGGGTGGGTACACTCAGATGAGTGTGTTTCCGATTGATATTCAGCACTGGGAGGCCCAGGGGAAAACCATTGACGAACTTAAAAGAATGTGCGAAGCAGCCGGGGTAAAAATTACGGTGCTCGATCCGTTCACCCGGTGGCTGCCCCGTTGGCAAGTGCCCCCGGAAATGAGCCGGTCCGACGCTGATTTTGTTCGTTTTGATGAAGACGAGTTCTTCCGGATAGCCCGGGAGCTGGAAGTGGAAAGCATGACAATCATTGAGACCTTTGGCACGAAATACTCCCTTCACGAGCTGGTAGCTCACGCCAGTGTGGTGGCAGATAAGGCCCGGGATGCAGGAATAAAAGTGCACATAGAATTTATGCCGTTTTCCGGTATTCCCGATCTGGAAACTGCCTGGCAAATAGTACAGCAGGCCAATCGTGACAATCTGGGAATTGTCTTGGATACCTGGCACTACTACCGGGGTAACGTGAACGATAGTCTGCTAGCCGCTATTCCGGGTGATAAAATTTTCCGGGTGCAAGTGGCTGATGCTACCCAGGAGCTTCAGGGAGGAGACTTGTTCACCGATCTCATGCACTATCGTATGTTACCTGGAAAGGGTGATTTTCCGCTCATTGAAAGCTTAAGCATCCTGAAAAAGACCGGGGGCTTGACTTCCGTAGGTCCCGAGCTTTTCTCGGATAAAATGGATATGCTACCCGCAAAGGAAGTCGGTAAACGAACCGCTCGTGAGTTGCGACAACTAATGGATTCGTTGTAATATACGCTATTTCCTTTCCAAGTTTTGCCGTGGATTGAGCAAAATGTGAGTCATCAACCCATACCGTTTATTCAGAAAACTATCAATAAAGTTCAACCCCATGACCTATTCTATTCACATCAAAACTTCGCTACCGTTTACCAGCCACGAAGAGAAGCAAGCTTGGCTGGCCCGTATGGAAGCCATTGGTGACAAGTACCATGGCATCGTGGCCATCACCACGAGCGTACCGCCGGATAAGAACGCTACATCTTTGGGTGATGAAAGTACTCGTGGCAGTATGAAAAACGATCATGACCGCAGAAACAACGAATAGCAAGCTTACCGATGCACGTTTTTCACCCAATAGATCTATCACCATCTAACCTTTAATTCCTATGTCAAACAAACTATTCACGATCACCCTGATCGGCATCAGTCTCGGGGGCTACGCCTGCACCGAGCCATCCCGTTCTGTCGAAACCCTATCCAATCAACCAGAAGCTGTTTCTTCTCAAGCAATGGTAGATACCACGCTAGGTCAATCGTACACCATAGAAGTTTGGTATACCGACCCGGCGGAGATCGACACGGTTCTGGCCGGTCTTCGCCCCCTTGCGAACCGCGATCTGGAAAGCCAGTTAGTACTGCGCGCCCGTGGCGATGAGCAGGTGGTACAGATCACCGACTGGGCCAGCGAATCGGCCGCCCGGACGTATACGGCGGACAAAGCTACCAACGAGCAGTACAAAATCCTTCGGTCCGAACTCATGAGCCACGCCGCCCGCGATTTTGAGCAGTTGGCCATTGATACCGGCAGTTCGGTGCAGTACTCCGAGTTTTTGATGAAACGTGCTTCCGCCCTGGATACGCTCTCCAACATTGCCCGGGCGATGACGACCGGTATGGCGCGGAGTGAACCCACCCTGGACTTTATCATGACGCTCAACAGCACCGATAGCTCCACTATTTCGCTCTTTGGCCTGTGGAATACCGAAGCGGGCTTTGAGATATTCAGTGAGAACAACACCTTCGGCGACCAACCTTACTGGGGGCCTTACGCCGAAAACGACCACCACATGTTTGATGTGGTGCGGGCCGAGTTTAACGGCCAGTAGCGGTGCCCCTACGCCGACTACCCTATGCTCTTTTACATAATTTAGTAACTTTTAAAACCCCATAACTATGGAAACCAGCACACTAGAAAAACCAACAAAAACCCTGGCCGAACTCACCTCGTTGCGGGGCAAAGTAGCCGTCATCACCGGCGGGGCCCAGGGAATCGGCTACGCCATTGCCCAACGCTTCGGAGAGGCGGGAGCGGAGATCGTGATCGGCGATATCAACCCGGAGGTGGGCGAACAGGCTGTTACCCGGCTGGCTGAGAAAGGCGTATCGGCTACGTTCACCCGGCTGGATGCCACCCAGTACGAGTCGCAGCGCGAACTGGCCGAACACGCCACAGCCACCTACGGGCAAATCGATATCTGGGTGAACAACGCTGGCATCTACCGCTTCCAAACCCTCTCGGATACGACTCCCGAAAGCTGGCAGGAAATGCTTGATCTTGATCTGTCGGGTACTTTTTACGGAGCTAAAGTAGCAGCGGAATTCTTGCAGAAAAACGGCGGCGGGGTCATCATTAACCTATCGTCTACCGCTGGTTTCTCGGGAAATGCAGCCACAGCCCACTATACCGCCGTCAAATTTGGGGTGCGGGGATTGACGGCAGCTCTGGGCAAAGAGCTATCCCGAAGCGGGATTCGGGTGATGGCCCTGGCCCCCGGTATGGTCAATACCCCGGGTACCCGGACTGAATCTTGGCAAAGTGCCTTTGAAAAATTCGCAGGCATGTCCATGGATGGCTTGGCCCAGGCGATGGTGCCGCTAGGAAGAAAAGCCGAGCCGGATGATATTGCCAAAGTCGCCCTCTTTTGTGCCACCGACCTGTCAGGTTACCTGACCGGACAAACGCTGCTGGTCGACGGCGGCATGTTAGCCTAATCATCAGACCTGTTTAGAAAAATTTTCCGACCGCATGCGCGCACGTGCGTGATACACAAAAATTTCTAATGAGGTCTATCCTATTCGATTTCTAAAAACACTCGTAACATGGCACTCCAAAGGAAACCCAACTCAGGTACCCGCAAGTTACCGGGCGTAGATAAAAAGTACACGCACGGGGCGGTAACGGTACGCTGGCAATCGGCTCGCTGCATCCACGCGGGAGTTTGTGTCCGACGATTACCCGGCGTATTCAGACCGAAAGAGAAACCCTGGGTGCGGCTGGAAAATGCCAGCGCGCAGGAAGTAATTGACACGGTAGCCTTATGCCCTTCCCAAGCTTTGAGTACGGTCGTGTAGTACTTCATCAAGTTTGATCTTAGAGGAGAACGGGTTGCGGTGAAACGGGTTGTAAGCTACGTACAACTCGTAACCCGCAACTCATTCACCTGCAACCCGTAACCCGCTACCTATCAATTAACAACCCCTTAAATCAATGATACCATGAATTCAATCACCACGATCAATCCGGTTAACGTACCCGGTCTTAGCGTCCCTGACTTCTCGGCGCGGGATGCTGAGGCTCAATTTACCTTTTACGTACTGCTCAAAATCCGTCCGGGAATATCCCAACGGCAGTTTGACGACTACTGGCGCGACGTGCACGGGCCGGTATGCGCCCGCCTGCCCGGTCAGTTTCAGTACTGGCAGTTCCACGTAACCCAAGATCAGGGAGGACTATGGCCCCACCATCCGGGAGTCAAGATGCACACCAGCCCCGAAGAACAGTACGATGGTATTGCCGAACTCACCTTCTTAACTGAACAGGCCCGCCATGACTGGTTCGAGGCGGCGGCAATTCTTATGTCGGATGAGCATAACATTTTCTCCAAGACCACCGGCTACGTGACTACCCAAGGCAATTCGCGTACCTGGATAGACCGCATTCCCGACGGAAGTCCTAACGGAGCGTCACCCGTTACCAAGCTGCACGTGTTGCTGCGAAAGGCCGATCGCATCAGCATTAAAGGACTTCATACCTTCCTGACCGAACAGTGGGCACCTCAAATAGCTCGAAGTCCATCGGTTAGCAAGCTGCGGTTGCATTTGCTGGAAGAACATGATAACTCCGAGAACTTACCCCCGGCCCCAGGAGTATCCCATCGGGAGTTCATCGTGGATCAGTACCAGGCAGCGATAGAAATTGCCTGGCCCGACCGCCTGGCGATGGAACGCTTCTTTGCGTCCGCCGAGTATCAAGAGGTTTCCGCCGAGCTGGAGCACTTTGTCGGAAAACTAGTCGCGTTCCGGGAACGAACTGCTAACACTTTCGTCTACCGTGGACAAATGACCCTGGCTGGAAAGCGTGGGTCTTCCGTAGCCCAATTAATCACTGAGCTAGGGGCGGTCAACCAACTGGAAGAACCCCTGGAAAAGCTGGTATTGTACCATCAATTGCCCGCTGCACTACAGCAAGCCTAACTGTTAACGTAAGTACCCTATGAAAAGCATAAAACGCATCGTACCCCATCAGTTTACCCAGAATGCACCAGGCTTCCGGACGATCAACATCTTCCACGGCGAGTACGCCATTGAACCGTTTTTGGTGTTTACCGATTACCACATGAGCCGACCGATCTTCGGTCCGCACCCCCACGCCGGGGTCTCGGTGATGACCTACATGCACCCGGACAGCGAGGGTTCGTTTCGCAATCGGGACAGCCACGGAGATGGCAGCATCATTGAACCAGGGGGCGTACACGTGACGCAGGCGGGCATCGGCATTCAGCACGATGAAGTACCGGAGCATACCGGCACCGACTGCCACGGCTTTCAGATCTGGATCAACCACGCCGACCAAGACCGGCTGGTGCCACCCCGGGCCTTTCATGCCAAGGCGCATGAAATACCGGAAGTGATCAAAGGATCGGTCCGGGTTCGGGTCATTCAGGGTAGCTATCAGGGGCATACCGCGCCCTTCACCCTGGTAACCCCGATTACCTTGCTGGATACTACTTTAGCCCCCAGAACGTCGCTAACCCTGCCCGGCGAAGAGATGACGTTTCTCTACGTCACCTCCGGAAAAGGATGGGTTGCCGGGCGTGAGATTAATGCACATGACATAGTCTTGTTTGAAAAAGAAGGAGATGCCGTGGAGGTGCAGGCCACGCAGGATAACGGTATTAGTTTCATGTTTGCTTCCGGCGTGCCCCACCGGGAGCCCATCGTGTACGGCGGGCCCTACGTGATGACGACCGCCCGACAGTTGGAAGATACCCAAAAGCGTTTTGCCCGAGGTGAGATGGGCACGTTAGCTCCCCTAAAAGCCGAAACAGTATGAGCACCTCCGTAGCCACTTCCACCCGGGCTTGGTCCACCAAACTGACCTTGTTGCTCGCCAGCACCCTGACGGTTATGTCGGGGGCTACCATCTCGCCCTCGCTGCCGCAGATCCGCGACGTGTTTGCCGCCACGCCCAATGCTGAGATGCTCAGTCGGTTGGTATTGACCATTCCGGCTTTGTTTATTGCCGGGTGCGCCCCCGTAGCGGGGTACATCGTAGATCGTTTCGGACGGAAATCCTTGCTACTGGGTAGCTTAGCGTTATATGCGGTTGCTGGTTCGTCCGGCCTATACCTGGACAGTCTGACGGCTATTCTGGTGGGACGCGCGTTGCTGGGAGTCGCCGTAGCGGGAGTGATGACCACGGTTGTCACGCTCATTGGCGACTATTTTGAGGGCGAAGGGCGGACGAGCTTTATGGGCTTACAAGCCGCCTTTATGGGGCTGGGCGGGGTATTGTTTATCAGTGGGGGTGGCTACCTGGCCGATATCGGCTGGCGCTGGCCCTTTGCCATCTACTTTTTTTCATTGCTCGTAGTCCCGCTCACCATCGCCTACCTGCCCGAACCGGCACCAACCGAAAAACCCAACCCGACGACAGGTTCGGCACCGACCGACCGTTTTTCACCAACGACTATTGCTTTGTTGTTCGTGGTAGTGATCGTGAATATGATTATGTTCTACATGGTGCCCGTGCAGATGCCCTTCTTTCTGAGCGAAACCATTCAAGTGAACAATACCCGGGCGGGAGTGGCCATTTCGCTGATGACTTTTTCCAGCGCGGTGACATCATTGTTTTACCGACGTATCAAGGCTCGGTTCGGGTTTTATACGATCTACGCCCTCGTATTTTCTTTCATGGCCCTCGGTTACGGACTCATTGCCCAGAGTACTACCTACACGCTGGTGGTGGTAGCCTTACTGCTGGCCGGAGTAGGCTCGGGCTTGTTCTTGCCCAACGTAAATTTGCAGGTCATGGCCCTGGCCCCGCCCCGCCTTCGGGGTAGGCTGGTCAGTGGGGTAACCAGTGCGATGTTTCTAGGGCAGTTTCTCTCACCGCTAGCTGTGGCACCACTGGTGCAAAATTTCACTCTGGGGGATACGTTTGGTCTGGCTGCCGGGGGGCTATTGGCGATGGCACTCGGCTTTCTGGTAGTGGTATTGTTCGAAAGAAATTCGTCCAAAGTACCATCCACTGATTAAAGCATCGCTTCCGAGCATACCGGACACTTTTACCAAAAAATTATTCAACCCTATGATCGTAAGACGAAACCTTGACCCTAAAGTCATTCTGTTCTACTCCTGGAAAGACCTGCTCTACTACCTACTGCTGGCCGTAGCGGTGTACACTATTGACCGCTACGTAGCTGCAATTGATTTCCATTTGCCCTTTACAATCGTGACCATCATCAGTACGGCACTGGCCATCTTTCTGGGCTTCAACAACAACCAGGCCTACGACCGCTGGTGGGAAGCCCGCAAGATTTGGGGACTGATGGTGAATTATAGCCGCGCCTGGGCCCGCCAAGCCTCTACTTTCCTGATTACTGAAAGTGACGCAGAACAAGAAGAGCTCAGGGTGCTCAAGCAACGCATGATCTACCGGCATGCGGCTTTTGTCCACGCCCTGCGGGTGTTCTTGCGAAAACGGCACGACTACGACGCTACCCGGCCCGAGTACATGCAGCCCGAAAACGAGTACGCCGATTGTAAACACCTGATGGAAGAGAAAGAATTTAAAATCTTTTGCGCCAAAGACAATCCGCCCAACTTTTTGAATCAGTTGCAGGGCGAAGACTTGCAGCGGGCCTTTCGCCGGGGCTGGATCAGCGACTTTCGCTACGTGCAGATGGACCAGACGCTGGTGGAGTTTAACAATATTCAGGGCCGTAGTGAACGGATTAAGAATACACCTATGCCTCGGCCCTACACGTACTTTTCTCGAGTGTTTGTGTCTGTCCACGCCACCTTACTGCCCTTTGCCTTTGTGCAAGAACTGGGCTGGATGATGATTCCGGTATCATTTATCGTCTCGTTTGTATTTCGAACCCTGGATATGATTGGAGAGCGCACCCAAGACCCGTTTGATAACAAAATTGACGATACGCCGATGACTTCGCTCAGTGTAACGATTGAGCGAAATGTGAAGGAGCAGTGGGGCGAGCAGCACTTACCCGAAAAGCCTCTGGTACAAGAAGGGATTGTTTTTTAAATCTTGTACACGTTTGCTATTGTGAATTGGCTTTGCTGTAGTGCACCAATAAACACTCATTTTACAGTACAGTTGAGCAGTAGCATAGTAAGCACAAGTTAAGGTGCCTATTGATAGCACTGTCAAACAAAACTGGTGTAAGCATTTTACATAGACAACACGAACAAAAGCTTTCTTTTCGCAAAGTGGGATCGTAGCCTCGCTGGTTTTACCCCTCACCGCTCGATGCCCAGCTTCTTCATCCGCGATTCCAGCGTAGAAGGGTTGAGTCCGATCATTTGAGCAGCCCCTTTTTTTCCACGAACACGCCAATGGGTAGCTTCCAGCACCTTGAGCAGTGCCTGCCGTTCCAGCGCATCCTTCTGCTCACTGATGTAAGCTTCCGTGATCTGGTCAGAAGGGGGTAGCGGAGATGCTCCGGATAGCACCGGCTTCGCGCTGGGTATCATCTTAGAAAGCACCCCATCGATTTTGCGACCGCTGGCGACAATCACCGCGTGCTCGACTATGTTGCGCAGTTCACGGACATTGCCCGGAAAGTCACCATGCTTCAGCGTGCGCATTGCCCCCTTGGTGAAGCCCCGGTATGGCTGCCCGATATGGCGACTGTACTGCCGGGCAAAGTGCTCAGCCAGCAACGGAATATCTTCCGGCCGCTCGCGCAAGGGCGTCAAACCAATCGGAAAGGTACTGAGGCGATAGTAAAGGTCAGCCCGAAACTTACCGGTTGCGACTGACTCGAGCAGGGTTCGGTTAGTCGCCGCGACTACCCGAAAATCCGATTTGATAGGGATGTTGCCCCCCACCCGTTCAAACTCCTGCTCTTGCAGCACCCGCAGCAGCTTGGCTTGCATGCTGAGCGGCAGCTCTCCAATTTCGTCCAGAAAAACCGTGCCCCGGTGCGCCAACTCAAACTTTCCAATCCGCTGCTGCATCGCCCCGGTAAAGGCTCCCTTCTCGTGGCCAAACAACTCACTTTCAAAGAGAGACTCAGGGATGGCCGCGCAGTTGATCTTCACCAGCAGGTGCTGGCTACGGGGCGAGGCTTGGTGGATGGCCCGAGCGACCAACTCCTTGCCCGTGCCGGTCTCGCCCTGCACCAGCACCGTGGCATCCGTAGAAGCGACCTGCTCAATCTGGCGGAACATGCGTTGTAAGCTATCGCTCTGACCGATAATCTCACTGAAGTGGTACTTACGGGTGACCTCTTCCAACAAGTACTCATTTTCCTGACGCAATTGGTCATTTAGCCGGGCTATCTCTATTTGGGCGAGCTGCCGATCCAGGGCCAGGGCCAACGTGTCCACAAGCCTTTCCATTAAGGTAAGCTGCTCTGTGCTATAGGCCTGTTTCTTTTGGGCGAAAAGATCAATGTATGCATTGGTATGCTGGGATAGGGGAACTGAGAGGGAGAGTATACTCCCCATCTGCCATTTATTAGCAATATGGGTAGCCAGTAGTTCAGTTGTGCCTCCTTCGGGAAAGTCAGTAAGTGTATGATACCTTTTGCGCTGCTGCTGTAGCTTGTAAAAATCTTGGTTGGAAAGAGCGAGTAAATCAATCAGCTTGCCCTTATCCAATACCTGATATTCTCCCTTTCCAGTAGCCATCAGGTAATGGCAAAACGGCTGAGCAGTATCAGCGGTAGTACAGCCGATCATCCGGAAGGATAAATGATTTTGCAAAATGTCGGCAATGGCCTCAAACTTCTCAGGCAAACCGTCATGCAGCTCCAGTGCTTTAATGAGCTCTACCTCTAGGGCCTTTTCATCAGCTTTTTGCCGTATTTGCTCGTTCGCCAGTACGTTACTCACCGCAACGGCCAGTTGATCGGCAATGGCCTGGAAAAGAGGAAAGTAAGCTTCGTTGTACGCGTTCTTCCGGAACGAGTTGAGAATCAGACTTCCGAATACTTTGTTCGCCGTTTTTAGCGGCGTATACATAAAGTGCTGAACCGGTGACCGCTCTATAAAGTCGGACAACGGAAAGTCCTGGTACGCAAGCAATTCTTCTTTGGTGATGATGCCTGTCTGTTGGGTAGTCTTGCGCGTCATGGAATCTACGGGATGAAACCCAGCCAGCCCGACGGCCATCAAACTACGCGGGTCCTGGGGATCAAAGTGATGCTTAGAAGAGACCAGGTCTTGCCAGGACGTGTCCTGATTATCCAACACGATAACAGCCAGGTAGTCCATAGGAATGTAGGGGGACACCTTGTTGTAGATCACCTTGAACATCTGCTGGCGATCCTGGATACTGGCTACGGCCTCGCTGATACCCAGCAGGGTTTCTTTGAACTGTTTTTCTTCTAACAGTTGTTCGGTGGCCATGATGTTGCCTACGGCTACTGAAAGCTGCTCGGTTACATTTTTGAACAGGGTGTGCTGCTCAGGGGGAAAAAAATTGATCGCTTTTGCATTGATACAGAACATACCCAATGTACGATCGCCCACTCTTAGGTTGGCTGCCAGACAATCGCGATAACCATCATCTGGAAAATCATAGAGTTGGAACTGGTAATAGTCAGGAAACTTTTTGTTTAGTTCCTTAAAGTCAAACAATTTCACCCTATCACTGGCATCTATTTCCGCCATCATCCACTCGATGAGCGAATCTGGATGGTGGACCTTCTTGGTTCCCTGCTCGACAATCTTGAAGCTTAAGGCTGATTCTGAAATATTAGGGTATATTCCGGCAACATCACTATGAAATTGGCCTTCCTCTGATAGTAAAAACACACCAACATCCTCAAACCGGAAGATGGGCTGAAGTATCTCCATCACATATTGTAAAAACTCGGGCAAGCTGCGCAGACGGGTCACCCCTTCGGTAATCTTGAGCAACTGGGTTTTTTCTTGTTCACGTTTAAGCACTTTTTCGCTAGACATCACATTGTTGACGGCTACCGCTAGCTGGTCGGCAATGGCTTGAAAAAGTGGAAACTGAGATGCTGAGAAGAAATCAGCCTCCAATGAGTTGAATGCGAGCATCCCAATGTGTTTTCCCCCAATATTGAGTAAAGCCATTAAGGATTCTTGATAGCCAACTGCTTGAATCGCCTGAAACTGGTAATAATCGGGAAAACGGTCAAATGCTATTTTTTCATAAGGCAGTATCATTAGCCCACGGGCTTCGTGCAACTGATTAAAAACCCATTCCAGGGCAGAGTCCTTAAAGGGTATTTTCTCTACACCGGATTGATTGACCGCTTCATTTACCACAGATTCAGATATTTCAGGCATTACCGTTGCCCAATCCGAAACATTTCCTTCTTCATCGAGAACAAAGAGCCCTACATCATAAAAGCCAAAGATGGGTTTGACTTGCTCGAATATCGTCTTGAGTAGTTGTTTTCGATCGTGTATACTGGCCACCGCCTCGCTGATACCCAGTAGGGTTTCTTTGAACTGCTTTTCTTCCACTAACCGTTCATTGGCCAGCACGTTGGCCACCGCCACACTCATTTGCTCGGCAATGGCGGTGAACAGTGGCAGATACGTTTCGGTGTAGAAATCTTCCTGCTTACTATTAAAGCAGATCATTCCAATCGCCTCTCCTCCGTAAGTCAGCGGTCCGCCAATCATTTGTCGTAGTCCAGCATCGTGCATCATCGGTAGTTGCGGATGATCATTTAAGAAGTCTTCTATCAAAAACAATCCGGATCCCTGTTGCATCATCGTGTCTACTACTGAACCCGGATGATGATAGCGGTAATGCCTTCCGTGCTGTTGCTCAATAGCATCTTGGACCCAAAAATTTACTATTTCGGCATCCACCAGTTCGTAGTGGTGCTGCTTATCTTCGGTGAGCACAAACAAGCCGTAGCTGTCGTAGGGGAAGATGGGCTGGATGCGCTCGTAGATCGTCTTGAGTAGCTGCTTTCGGTCTTGCACTTCGGTGATGGCCTGGCTGATGGTAAGCAACTGCTCTATCCGTTGCTTTTGGGCTAGTACCCGTTCATTAGCCAGCACATTGGCCGCAGCTACGCTCACCTGTTCACTGATTGCTTCAAACATCGGTAGATGCTGTTCGGTGTAGAAGTCTTCCTGTTCACTCGCGAAGCACAACATCCCGATGGCTTCCCCGCCGTAGGTCAAAGGCCCCGCGATAAGTCGGCGCCAGCCTAGCTGGTAGGCGATGGAAGCCTGCGGATGATTCATATGATCAGCCAAACGAAACAATCCTGGCCCTGCCTGCATCCAGTGTTCCACATTGGACCCAGCGTGCTCATAACGATGATGAGCTCCGTACTGCTGCTCAATAGCCATCATCGTAGGATCATCATCCATCACCTCAGCGTCAACCAACTCGTAGTGATACTGCTTATCTTCGGTGAGTACGAACAAGCCGTAGCTGTCGTAGGGGAAGATGGGCCTGATGCGCTCGTAGATGGTCTTAAGCAATTGCTTCCGGTCTTTTACCTCGGTAATAGCCTGGCTGATGGTGAGCAGTTGCTCTATCCGTTGCTTCTGGGCGAGCACTTCTTCATTAGCCAGCACATGACTCAGAGCTACGGCCACCTGGTCGGCCACCGCCTGAAACAAAGCAAACTGCTCGGGGCGGAAGTGATCTTTCTCTAGGCTATTTAAGCAAAACATCCCGATCAGTTCGCTGCGTGCCTGTAGGGTGGTAATTAGGCAGTCACGAAACTTAAGATGCGCTAAGACGTCGGCGGCCGGATAGTCGGCAAACTGTTTCGTCAATTCAGCAAAGTCGAGCAGCACCGGCCCTTCTGCGGTGATACTTTGTTGTACCATAAACTCGATGGGTGAGCCATGATAGTACAGCCGCTTCGCATAATCCGTGTAAGATTGCGACAAGTTAGCCGCTGATGGACTAATAGAAGGATCTAACACCGCTAGATCGTAGCAGTAGTCTTCTGCTTCGTTCACCACAAACAAACCTATGTCGTAGAACCCAAATACCGACTGTAGTTCGGTGACGATAGTGCGGAGCAGCTCGGTCGTGTCGCGGGTGCTGGCAATGGCGGTGCTCAGGCGGGTCAACAGACGGAAATCGTTTATCATAATATTAGGGCCCCTTAGCTGTTTGGAAAGTATTGACAGATTACGAAGTTCGCTCGCAAACTACACCGTAGCAGTGACGATTGCCAGAAAAAGCACGAAGTTATCGGGGATTCCTTGACTTATTTACCGGATAATTTCCGGGTATTCTTTACTTCCACCCACCAAAAAAATTCTTATTATATACTAATGTATTGATAGTCAGCCCTTTATTTGTTTTCTGTAGATTATTGATGTTTTTGGTATCATATAGGGTAGGCTGCTATTAAACAATTTTATTTTTTACCTAACCTTATCCCTATCATGTTTAACCTAGATAGAAAAGTTGCCTTGGTCACCGGCGGAAGCCGGGGCTTAGGTGCCCAGTACGCCCTTCAGCTAGCCGAAGCGGGCAGCGATATTATTTTGACCTACCGAAGCAACCGCGACGAGGCAGAGGCTTCCGTAGAGCGCATCAAGCAAGTGGGACGTCAGGCGGTGGGCTTGCCGCTGGATGTGGCCGACCACGCCTCATTTGATAATTTTGCCGAACGGGTCACGAGCGTGCTTCAGGAACGTTGGGAACGACAACAATTTGATTTTTTGATCAACAACGCCGGTATTGACAGCCATTCTTTGATTGCTCAAACCAGCGAAGAGACCTTCGATCAGGTGTTTAACGTCCACTTCAAAGGTGTATACTTCCTGACCCAACGCGCCCTTCCCCTGCTGGCCGACGGCGGACGAATTATCAATATTTCTACCGGGCTGGCGCGGTTCTCATTCCCCGGTTACGGTGCTTATGCTTCGGCCAAAGGAGCCGTAGAAGTGTTCACCCGCTACCTGGCGAAGGAGCTGGGCGATCGGAAGATCACCGCCAACGTGGTGGCCCCCGGGGTCATTGAGACCGACTTTACAGCACCGGCTTTTGAGCACAACCCCCAAATGAAGGATATGCTGGCGCAGCAAACGGCCCTCGGCCGGGTGGGGCAACCCGAAGATGTGAGCGGCGTCATCGCTTTTTTATGTTCCGACGAAGCCCGCTGGATCACTGGTCAGCGCTTGGAAGCTTCGGGCGGTATGTTTTTGTAAGTCCAATCTATCCATTCTTACATCACTAAACCAATGAGTAGTATTCATAATAATCGTCGTGAAGCCCTCAAGGGAATGGCCCTGGGCACAGTAGGATTAGTTGCCACCGGCACCAACCTATCCGCCAAAACTGCAGCGGGCTGGTCCCTGGCCAAAAACGAACTGAAGGGAAAAGTAGCCATCGTCACCGGTGCCCGTGCTAACCTGGGAAAGGGCTTCGCCATCGCCCTGGCGGAGGCGGGGGCCGATGTAGTGGTGCACCATCACCTACCCCCCACCCAAGACCAGGCCGAAGAGACAGCCAAGCTATGCCAAAAACACGGTGCTAAGACGGCCATTGCGGTTGGCGACCTGGGGCAAGCTGACAACGTAAAAAAGCTCTTTGATATCGCCGAAAATCAACTGGGCGGAGTCGATATCGTCGTACACAGTGCCGGAGCTATCGAAAAGGCACCCATCGCTGAAATCACCGACGAGCAGTTTGAACGGGTGATGAACATCAACTTTCGGGGCACCTTCCTGGTACTGCGGGAGGCCGCCAAACGTATTCGCGATGAGGGACGTATCATCAACATCAGCTCCTCTATCACCGCTGGGCAAACTCCTAACTACGGGGTATACGCCGGCTCTAAGGCCGGGCTGGAGCAGATGGCCATGGCCCTGTCCAATGAGCTGGGCCCTCGCCGTATTACGGTAAATAACGTAGCTCCCGGGCCGCTCGATAACTCTTTCTTCCATGGAGAAGAAAACCCTCAGTCGGTAGAATACGCTACGAATATGGCACCACTTAAGCGGCTGGGGAAGGAAGACGATATAGTGCCAGTAGTAGCCATGCTAGCCACCTCGCAAGCACTGTGGCTCAACGGTCAGACCATCTACGTGAACAACGGCTACGCTAGCTAGTGCCGAGGACACCAGTACGAATGAAAGGCTATTTCTTTGGGGGTAGCCCTTTCTGGCAACTACTTTCACGGCTGTTTCTGGAAGAGAATAAGCACATCTGCGTAGTATTCAGCTAGCTTGCTTACGAAACTAATTTTTTTATGAGCTACACGACCATTTTTTTAGTGACCGTATTCACCGTAGAAGGTTGCCGGGCGGTGTACGACATTCCACCCCAGCAGTAGCACCCTGGGGCAGGTAAAAACTGTAAGCGGGACTGTACTACGCGGACGGCTGCACTACAGCGAGGCGCACGACCGGGTGTTGCTCAAGGCGGGCGATTCAGCGACGATCCGGGTGTTTTCGACTCAGGATGCCGAAGCATTCACTTACCATGATTGCTGCGAGCACCGATCCTTCGTTAAGTTGAGGGGGTACACCGTCGTTTGATATTCTTTCAGCTAATACAATAATACTTGACTATACCTTACAATTTTTACCATGAGTACTGTACTAATTCCGCTGGACCTTACTTACTTGAGTAAATGCGCTTTAGAGTTTGGTTCTCAACTGGCCAACCTGATGCAAGCGCGCTTACACCTGATTTCTGTAGTAGAGCCCCCTCGTCAGGGGCGGTTTCGGGTAAGCTCCGGAGAGTACGAGCCGGACTCGATGGGCCATTTCTACCAACAGCAACTACTTCGTATCAAAGCTAGCCAAGTAGAAGAGCACCAGGACGAATTGCAACAGTGGTTTCCCGCGTTGGATATCGCCCCCACGGTGCGGGTCGGCGACCCACTGCCCACCGTGCTTGACGAGATTGAACAGCAAGCCATTGATCTGGTGATCATCGGCGGTGACTGCTTTCATGCTTCTGATCATGCTTTGGAGCAGCTTATCCGGGAATCAACCTGTCCGGTGCTGGTGGTGAAGTGCCGTTTAGACAAGATTACCTCCTACCGGGATGTGGTTTTGCTAGTAGACCCTCAGCGGGACGATAGTCAGGTGCTAAGTCACCTGATCGTACTGCAACGCTGGCTCAACGCCCGGCTTCATCTGCTTTGGGTAAATACGCCGAACCGGTTTACGGCCACCAAAGCGGCGACACAAACACTGGATCGCTACCGGATCAAGTACGGTTTGGATCATGCCCACCCGGTGCTGTGGGACGATGAAAGCGAGACCGAGGGGCTGCTGCGCTACAGCCAGTCGTTGGATCACGCTTTTTTAGCACTGGCGGTGCATTCCCGCAGCTTCGTTCAGCGGTTGCTGCGTAGCGACCCCGCGAGCCAGCTCATTACTTCGTCCGCTCATCCGGTCTGGACCTTCGGCCACTAAACGCATACGCTTTTGGTGGCTGAAGCTTGGTAAGTACGGATTTTAAAGGCGACCATTCAATTTCATTCACTATTTCCCTAATCAATCATGAACCCGATATTAATTCCCTTAGATTTAACCTATCTGAGCCAGTGCGCGCTCACCTTTGGCACCCAACTGGCCGAGCACCTTCGCGTGTCGGTGCATCTGTTCTCGACCGTGCCTTCGGTGCCTTCGGGTGGCCCCATGGTCGGCCCCGGCGAGTATGTAACCAACTCCAAAAGTAGTTTTTATGAACGGCAGGAAGTAGCCGAAAAGACCATTGAGGTCACAGAGCATATTGCTACGCTTCGGCAGTGGCACCCCTCGCTTGACATGGCTCCTACGGTTCGGGTCGGCGATCCTGTGCCTACTTTACTGGACGAGATGCAGCAGCATATGCCCCAGCTAATGGTCTTTGGCAGCGACTGCTATAATACTTCTGATGCCCAGCTGGATCGTCTCATCCGACAGACCGCTTGCCCGGTGCTCACGGTAAAGTGCCACCTGGCACCCCCGGAAGCGTACCGCGATATTGTCTTTCTGGTAGACCCCGAGCGGGATCATCAGCGAATTATCTATCATTTGGCGACCTTGCAACGGTGGCTGGATGCCCGGCTACACCTGCTGCGGGTAAACACTCCCGATAACTATACGACAACCCTACCGGCCACTGATATGCTTAAAAAGTTTGTCGTGCAGCACCAGCTCGAGAACGTCTCCTCGCTGGTGGTGAGCGCGCCCACGGAGTACGAGGGCCTGATGCAGTACGGCGAGTCATTGGAACAGGCAGTCATCGCACTGGGTACGCACTCCCGAAGCTTCTTGCAGCGGCTTTTGCGTCCCAACTCGGAAGGTGAGCTGATTGCCGCCTCGGCCCACCCGGTCTGGACCTTTGGGGGATGAGCCAGAAAGCAGATGGCTTCCTGGCTACCGGGTCGCTATGATGGTTTCTTAGCGTCAGATTTTTTGTAAAAGAAATTATTTAACACCTTAAACGAAGCAAAAATGAAAGCACTGACCAAAGATTCGCGCAATGAAATCAATATGCCGCTGGTGGGATTTGGCACCTATCAGTTATCAACTAAGGAAGCTGAAACAAGCGTCACCGAAGCCTTGAAAGCGGGATACCGACACATAGATTCGGCCGAAGGCTACCAAAACGAAGAAGGCACCGGTAGAGCCCTCAAGGCGTCTGGCCTATCACGAGACGACTTCTTTATCACGACCAAGCTCTTCCCCGGAAACAAACAGTGGGATGCCCCTGAAAAAACCTATGAGCAAACCGTTGAAACCCTTAAAAAGCAACTTGCTGATCTACAACTGGATCACGTAGACCTGTATCTGATTCATGCCCCCCTGGCTGAGCTAAGACTAGAGCAATGGAAGGCTTTGGTGGAGCTTAAAAAGTTAGGGCTAACCAAGCACATTGGGGTATCCAATTACGATGAAACCAGAATCCATGAGCTATTGAGTGCCGGTTTGCCCAAACCCGAGGCCAATCAAATTGAATTTCATCCCATCAACACGCAGCCAGGGTTATCCAAATTTATGAGTGAACATTCGATGGCGCCCATTGCCTACAGCTCACTAGCCCCGCTGGCCAATTGGAGAATGGCCGAAGGGCAGGGAGGGGAAGTACTGGCTGAGAAAAAACAGGAGGCTCAAGGGGTGATTACCGAAGTGGCCCATGAGCTAAACGTGACGGAAGCAAAATTGCTACTACGATGGGGACTACAGCACGGCTACGCCATCCTGACCAGAAGTACCAAGCCGGAACGCATCCAGGAAAACATTGATCTGTTTGATTTTGAGATTCCTCAGAGCCATATGGATCGTCTGGATCAATTGAACCAAGATCAACCCTTTGCTTGGGCCGCCCACGGCCTCAACCCTATGGAAGCCGCTCCAGCACTTTAATTCATCAACCCATAAAAAAGATAACATCATGAAAAAGGTCAGTTTAGGAACGGCAGGGCTACAGGTACCCGCCATTGGGCTGGGATGTATGGGGATGTCTGAATTTTATGGAACCACCTCAGAAGCACAAAACGTAAAGGTACTGGATCGGGCCGTGGATATCGGCTGCACGTTCTGGGATACCTCCGATATGTACGGCCCCTTCACCAATGAGCAATTGCTGGCCAAGGCCCTGAAAGGCCGCCGTGACCAGATTACCTTAGCCACCAAGTTTGGCATTGTTCGCCGTGAGGACGGTAGTTGGAACGGGACAAAAGGAAGTCCTGAATACGTGAAAGCCAGTTGTGAAGCTTCTTTGAAGCGACTAAAAACCGATCATATTGATCTCTATTATCAGCACCGCATGGACCTTAACACTCCCATCGAGGAGACGGTGGGTGCCATGGCTGAACTGGTGAAAGAAGGGAAAGTCAAGTATCTGGGTCTTTGTGAGGTAGATGCTGATACCCTGGAAAGGGCGAATAGTGTTCATCCCATCAGTGTACTTCAAACCGAATACTCATTATGGACCCGAGAGGTAGAGGCAGAGATTCTACCCGCCGTAAAACGGCTCAACATAGGCTTTGTGGCCTATAGTCCATTAGGGCGCGGGTTTTTATCGGGGGCGATCCGTTCAAGGAGTGACTTGGAACCCGGAGATTGGCGATTAGAGAATCCCAGGTTCACCGAGGAAGCCATCGCCAAAAATAGTGAATTGGTAGACCAGGTACATGCAATTACCAACGACCTGGGAGTCACACCGGCGCAGGTGGCACTGGCTTGGTTACTGTCGAGAGACGTGAACTTGGCCACCATCCCGGGAACCAGAAAAATACACCGCCTAGAGGAGAATTGGGCATCGCAGGAGGTTGCTCTATCAGAAGAACATCTTGCTCAATTGGATGATCTTATCCACCAAGAGATAGCGGGAGATCGATATTGATCGAATACTAAAACACTACACAGAATGGAAAAGCACCATAAAGCGACGCGCCGGGACATGATCAAAAAAGGGGCGCTGGGAGCAGCGGCGGTAGCCGCATCCACTGTATTAGGTACTGGAGTAGCACAAGCTGCTAAAAATCCTGTTACGTATCAGCTATCCGGCAAGACCGCTTTCATCACCGGGGGAGCCCGAGGCATCGGCTTAGCGATTGCCGAAGAGATGGCCAAAGCCGGAGCTAATATCGTCCTTTTTGATATTGCCTCCGGGCAAATCCCTCATGTGGGTTATGCGGTGGCCAATGAGGGTGATTTACAATCGGCCCAAGCAACAATAGAAGCGCTAAACGTGAAATGTTTGGCTATCAAAGGAGATGTTCGAAGCCGCGGTGACCTGGAAAACGCCATGAAACAAGCAGTCGCCAGCTTTGGGAGTCTGGATATCGTGGTGGCCAATGCGGGTGTTACGCAGGTGGGAGCCATGGAAGAATTTTCTCCGGAAGAGATCAGCGTGGTGTATGACATCAATGTAGAAGGAGTAGTAAAAACTACCCAAGCGGCGGCCCCCATCATGAAACAGCAAAAGTCCGGAAAAATGATCTTCATCGCTTCTGCCTTAGGCCGCATGGGCAATGAACTCTTTCCCATCTACGCTTCTTCCAAGTGGGCGGTGATCGGTATTGCCAAAAGTGCGGCGCTGAGTTACGGAAGAGACAACATACTGTGCAATGTGGTAAGTCCGGGTTTGGTGAAGACCAAGTTTGCCGACAATCCTTATGTCCTAAGTAAGATGATGCCTAATGATCCGGCACCCACCTTCGATAAAGTCTCAGAAATGCTCAGACCGGGTAATCCCATCGATGTGGGACATCTTGAACCCGAAGACGTTGCGAAGGCGGCCATGATTTTTGCCACGGATGCTACCGCCAGGGTGACGGGGGAAGTATTTGACGTGAGTTATGGGTCATTAGCCAGGAGTATAGCATAAGGGCTATTTATGGAAAAAATGGGCAAATGCCCATGGAATTGTACGGTTGAAGAAAGAAATGCCCGAAGAGGATTTTTACAACATGAAAAAGAATTCATTAAAAACAAGTTTTTGGCTCCTGTCCATTTTGCTCATTCTTGGATGCTCCAATGATGAGGAAACGATCGAGCCAGTCGATGATCAGGACCAGACAGCCGCAAACAGAACAGTGGTCTCAAATCTCAGTGTTCCCTGGGAAATGCTATGGGGACCAGATGACTTTCTATGGGTCACCGAGCGCGGTGGACGTGTCAACCGTATCGATCCTGAAACAGGCGAGAGAGTGGTGATAGCCGACCTGACCGGTACTGTGGAACAAAGTGGCGAAAGTGGTCTTTTGGGTATGGCACTCCATCCCGATTTTTCCAGCAGTCCCTTTGTATATTTGGTTTACACGTACAGAAATGGTAGCAGCTTTAATGAGCGCCTGGCACGGTTTACCTATACGGATGGCAGCCTTGGGAGTGAGACTATCCTCTTGGACAATATTCCTGCTGGAAGCAGACACAATGGGTCTCGGATCGTTATTACACCGGAAAGCTTTATCCTGATGACCACTGGGGACATTGGGAATTCAAGCTTATCACAGGACGTCAATTCACTGGTGGGCAAGCTGTTACGTTTGAACCTTGATGGGGGCATCCCTTCGGACAATCCCGACCCGAATAGCTATGTCTATTCCATAGGTCATCGCAATGCACAAGGACTTATGGTTCATCCCAATGGAATGATATATAGCTCGGAACATGGTCCAAGCTCCGATGATGAAATCAACATCACTGAGGCCGGGGGCAATTACGGTTGGCCTAATGTGCTGGGTACCATTGACACCCCTGATGAGAACGCATTTGCACTAAACACTCCCGTTGTGGAGTCGATAATCGATTGGACACCGACTATTGCACCATCGGATATTATGTGGTATCCCAGCGACCAGATACCAGAATGGACCGATAGATTACTTTTAGCAAGCCTTAGAGAACAGACGCTATTTGCGATTACACTTAGCGAAGATGGCAGACAAGTTGTGGGCGAACAGCGCTACTTTGAAAGGGAGTTTGGTAGGATTCGTGATATAGTCATGGCACCAGACGGGCGCTTATTTATTGCCACTAATGGTAGCTCGTTCTCGGATAACAGCAACACGCATAGCATCATTGAGATAAACCGCTTGTCAGACTAAACAAGCTAAAGCATTAGCATTGTTGCAGTGCTGGGTAAGAGATAAATGGGTAGCCGGATGAATAACCAAGAGCAAGTAAAACCAGTAATGGGAAACCCGAGAAAATCCGTAGTTCGCTTTCAGCCAGACGGTATTGAGCTGGAAATAAAGAGGGGTGAGACCATCCTGGACTGTGCTCAGCGGACGGGAATAGACCTCTATCACCGGTGCAAAGGTCAAGGGCTGTGTACCACGTGTAGAGTATTTGTGAGAAGTGGGTTGAAGAATTGTACAGAAAGTACCGAAAGAGAGCGATATGTTGCGAAAACGCTGGGATTTCCCCATCATTTAAGATTAGCCTGCCAAACGAAGGTCACGCAGGGGGAGATAGAACTGACTCGGGCGGTAGTAGACGACTTGGATGAGCGGATCGTAGTAGCGGACAGCGACGGGGTATACCATACCAGGCCACTGGGTCAGGTCAGAAACGTGGCAGTCATGTTTACTGATATCGCCGGTTACACAAATTTCATTGCCGGTATGCCCTGCTATGATATCATTCATTTTATGAACCGGTACTTTCAGCAAATGGGGGAGGTGGTTCATCAGTATGAAGGTAAGATCATTGATTACTACGGGGATGGGTTGCTGTGTGTGTTTGGCCTGAATGATGAGGTAAATCCGAGTCTCAATGCCCTTTGTGCGGCATTTGATATGCGAGAGAGGCTCTTTGAGATCAACAAGTATGCTGCCCTCATGTTTGACAAAATCATTGATATACGCACGGGTATCGCGTATGGAGGCACGGTGATGGGGAATGTTGGATTGGACAATGCTGCAAAATACACGGTGGTTGGAGATATCGTCAATTTGGCAGCCCGGATAGAGGCCTACAACAAAGAAGTAGGAACCAGTGTACTGGTGTCACATGCGGTATGCGAGCAGGCTGCCGAATACTTGGTTGGAGGTAAAACTTTCAAGGCAAACCTCAGAGGCTTTGAAAATGAACAGGACGTATACGAAGTGCTGGCTCTAAAGTCCAATCACGTTAGGGAACTTCAATCCTGGCATTAAAGCTCCTCTGACGCGTACAAAGTAGCGATGGTCTGCCCCAAGAGATGTGCGTGCCTTACGGGCTTATTGAGGAAGTGAAAAATGATTGGTACACGCTTCTAAAAACAGTAATAGTTAAATCTTAAAAGACCATAGTAGACGATGAGTGAATCTATCCGACGTATGTCTGAGCATGGAAGTCCGCTAGAGCGTGAAGCCTGGCCCAAGCTGAGTGACACATTCAAAGCACTGATGGAAGAACACGGCAGGGAACGCCACCTGGAAAAGGATGAAGTGTTATTCGAGGCAGGAGAAGAGCTAACCTTTTTTCCTTACTTAAAAAAAGGCAACCTGGATATCGTTGATCGAGCCCTTGATAACAAAACATTAGTACGGATAGAGGAAGGTAACTTTATCGGAGAACTCGGCATGCTCATGGGGCAAAAAGCCATCCTGGCGGGAGTAGCTTGCGAGTCTTGTTCCGTTATCGAGATTCCACTTACGGAGTTACGTCTGTTATTGGCCACTGTACCGGAAATTGGGGATGTGATCGTGAGTGCTTTTACGGCCCGGAGACGTATACTTGCGGAGCGGGGAGAACGGGGAGAAGGTGGTTTGGTGATCATCGGCAGCAGCGATAATAAACGATCACTTGCTATACTGGAGTTTATTAGCCGAAGTCTACTACCATATAGGTGGATAGAGAAATCGGATATTGAGGCAATATCCAAAATTTCTGAAACCAGCGAAATCCCTGGTGCAGCCGCTGCGTTGGTGGTAGGAAAGTCCTTAGTACCTTGCGAAACTCCCCGAGAACTGGCCGAGGCACTCGGATTTGACCTGGCAGTGCGTACCGATCAAATAGTTGACCTGCTCGTGATCGGCGCCGGCCCGGGGGGACTGGCTGCTTCCATCTATGCCGCCTCAGAGGGGCTGAGCGTGTTGGCAATAGAAGATACGGCAATCGGGGGGCAGGCCGGCACTTCATCTCGCATCGAAAACTACCTGGGCTTCCCCCAAGGCATCAGCGGCAAAGACCTTGCCCACAAAGCAGAAATACAGGCCATCAAGTTTGGAGCGAAGATTACGGTGCCTCGTAGAGCTACCCGGCTTCAAAAGAAAGGCGATCATTATGAAATTACGCTTGATAATGAGCAAGCCGTCAAGGGTAGAGCCGTAGTACTTGCCAACGGCGTGCAGTACCGGAGGTTACCGCTGGATAGGCTGGAGGAGTTGGAAGGGAACGGTATTTACTACGCAGCAACCGATTTAGAAGCACGCTACTGTGCTGATAGAACCGTAGCGATCATTGGTGGAGGAAACTCTGCCGGACAGGCCGCTATGTTTTTATCACGTTACGCCAAAAAGACGTACGTGATCATACGGGGGCAGAGCCTGGCCGAGAGTATGTCCTCGTATCTTTCCAATCGTATACACCAGGATGCTAACATTGAACTGATGACCAACTCAGAAGTATCCGATCTTCATGGGGATACGAAACTAGCAGGTGTTACCATTACCGATCAGAAAACCGGCATAGCCAAGCAGTTGGCTACTCAGGCATTATTCATCATGATCGGAGCCCGGCCTAATACCAAATGGCTGGACGAACAGTTGGCCCTGGATCAGCACGGATTTATACTTACCGGGAAAGATGTAAATGCAGAAACCTCAGACTTTGAGACTTCCCTGTCCGGCATTTTTGCGGTGGGTGATATACGTTCCGGTTCGGTGAAGCGGGTAGCTTCAGCGGTAGGTGAAGGCTCGGTGGTGGTTTCTGCAGTGCATCAGTATCTATCAGGAACTTGACAAGGATTAATAGTCTGTAGAGTTTTGACGAAGACTCCAATTAAAAAAGCGGAAGCCTGGTTCTGAGGTCACCGCGGCGCGGTATAGACACTCGCAAAATTAATATTGGGCAAAATGCCGGTCATGGGCAGTGGGATCGCCCGGCGATGGCAACGAGACTTTATAATCCAAAAGAAGTACGTTCCACCACAGGTCCTCGCTTCAAGTTTACCCGTACCCTGTTGATGGATGTCCTCTACTGGCTTAACAACGGCCGTATCCAGCCAACCGAGTATACCTTATAGTTTAGTTTTAGATTGAGTATCCTTAGCAAAGCATCACAATGACGCCGTACTTTACTTCAATTGCTACCTACAACGAAGCGATTCAGATTCCCCCGCCCGCCCGGAAGGATTTCGATGTTCGTCGGTTTGAGGATAATATGCCGTTGGTCAATACTTTTATGCCTCCCTTCCGCCATAACTTCTATCAGGTAGCTCTATTAGAAGAGGGGACCGGCACGTTCAAAAGCAACGGACAGCGAAATATGTTAGGGCAACCAGCATTATTTTTTGTCATTCCCGGTCAGGTAATTCAATGGAATATTCCCCGCGATTGGAAAGGCTTCTACGTTTCCTTCGGGGAGGACTTTACGATTCCGTCTACCACCGCGCTTGCGCTCCCGCAGGAGTATCGTTTCTTTGCGTCGGATACGATCAAGTTCTGTTCTCTTGGCGATGAGCCGCTGGCCCAACTCACCTCGCTTTTTGAACAGATGCGACAGGAATACCGGGGAAGTCAATCACCGGATGTCCTACGGGCTTTTCTGCGCCTGCTATTGCTCTATTCCCATCGGCACTACTGCGAACAGGAATTCTCCCGGGAGCAAATCATCTCTCAAGCTCCGTTAACCCGGAAATTTGAGATGGTGCTAGGAGAAGATTTCAAGGGCATTCAATTGGGGTTAGTGCTATCGCCCAAGTCGGTGGCCGACTACGCCGACCAACTACACGTGTCGCCGAAGTATCTGAGTGAAATGCTCAAAAGAGAAACCGGCCTGACCACGCTGGAGCACATCCACCAAAAAATAGTGTTCCTCGCTAAAGTGATGCTAGCTACTACGGACATGCCGGTGGTTGAGGTAAGTAGACTATTAGGTTTTCAGAATCAATCGTACTTCAACCGCCTGTTCCGAAAGTATACTCATCAGACACCTTCCGCTTTCCGGGTTCGTCAGTGAATTTCTTTCAGAAACCGAGTTTCGTACTACATCTTCCGACTTCTGTGTTAGATAAACCCACTACCCGGCGCGTTGTATCAGTATAGTTTAACCTTGCTGAACGATGAAACAAAAGAAGTATCTGACACTGAGTATGGTATGTCTGAGGGTGATGGTAGGTTGGATAGGATGGGTATCCTGGGTAGCGTGTACGAATGAGGAAGAGGATATCCGTCCTTCTTTACCCGAAGAAGTAATTGTAGAAGAACCAGTAGGCTATCCGGGAGTGGATACCGCCCTGTGGGTTTACTTTGAACGCTTTGAAGCTGAAGCCGCCCGGCGCAACGTGGCCGTGGACCTACGGGCAGCGCGGGTGACCGGTGATATCGAGGAGATTGACGAAGAGAACACGGCCGGACAGTGTGGCTTTAACCGGGCGCAACCCAACGAGCTTACCGTAGACGCTGGCTTCTGGCGTATCGCTAACGAACGCTTCCGCGAGTTTATCGTGTTTCACGAACTAGGTCACTGCGTCTTATACCGTACTCATCGCGAAGCCGCCGACGAAAATAACCGCTGCCTCAGCATCATGCGAAGCGGTACAGAAGACTGCCGGGACAACTACAGCCGCTTTACCCGAGATCGCTACCTGGACGAACTGTTTGATCCGGACTTCCGAAGGGATATTTTCCAGTAGCGATATTGTCCACGCGCGTGCGCGAGGTCGTGTCTGGTCAGCGATGTAAAACCTAAAAAAGAACAAGTATGAGATAAAGCGCTACGTTACCAAAACGATAGATCATGAAGAAGTATCCAGTGAGTGACAGCCAACTCGTCTGCTTGTTTAAGGAAGGTAGTGAAAGCGCTTTTGAGCAATTGGTTCACCGCCACAAATCTCGTCTCTATACCACGATTTATCTGGTGACCAAGGATGCGTATATCGCCGAAGACATTCTGCAAAACACCTTTATCAAGGTCGTCAATACGATCAAGTCAGAACGGTATAACGAAGAAGGTAAGTTTCTTCCCTGGGTTATGCGTATTGCTCACAACCTGGCCATTGACAACTTCCGCAAAGGCAAGCGCTATCCCACCATTATTATGAAAGATGGCCATCACGTCTTCAACACCCTTAATTTCTCCGAAGACTCGGCGGAGTCAGTCCAGATAAAAAAGGATACGCATGCGCTGCTCCGACAACTGATCAAGGAGTTGCCCGATGAACAACGGCAGGTGCTCACCACGCGCCACTACATGAACATGAGCTTCAAAGAAATTGCCGAGGCTACCGGGGTTAGTATCAACACCTCGCTAGGCTGCATGCGCTACGCTCTCATGAATCTGAGGAAAAAAATGGAAAAGCATAACATTATGTATAATCCAAATCGCTACCCACTGTGAAGAAAACGGGCAAGTCTAAAAAACAAGTAGACATCAACATCATCATCCGCCTGTATGATCCGCTCAAGAGTAACTGCCCTCAGCCGACATCACCGTAGACGAAGGCGGAAGAATTGTAATTTTCTTTTCTGTGGCTCAGCTCGCCTATATCTTCCGCATATCTATCAAGACCAAAACCTTAGAGACCAACAACCCAAGCAACTTGTTCCGCTTCGTGGTTAAGCACGTCGGCATCACCCGTCAGGGTAAAATTCCGTTCGATATGCTGACGAAACATGTGAAAGAATTTCTGGAAAAGGGACTACGCAAGAAAGGCATCTTCACTTTCTCAACTATCCCATCGGCCTGTTACAGAACTAGAGATGTTCAGACGAAGCTACTGTAAGCTGTGCTCAGTAGAGGCAACAGATAGCTTCACGGTCAGTCAACGTTTGAAGGTTTATCAACTACGCTCTACTCTCAGCTTTCCTTGGGTATGCTCCAGAAAGGCGTTACTTTCTTCCAGTTGCCGTTGCATCATATCCATATCTAAACCGACAATGGTAGCACTGAATTCCTGAGCGCGCGCGCAAGCATTCGTACGTACGCTTGTGGATCACGGCGGCGGGTTAGTCGTCGTAGCGCGCCCATATAATCGTCGCGGTACACCGTAGGAATAATGATACGAGTCTGTACTGCCTTCACCAGTTCAGCGTTCATTATCACCCGCGCCACCCGTCCGTTGCCATCCAAGAACGGGTGGACTTCGCTCACTGCAAACATCATATAGGCCGCCCGAGCAAACGGATGTTATAGTGTCTGGTAGAAGTCAAAGCTCTTGATCAGTGTACCTCGAACCAATCAGTGGCATTCCTGCCGGAGATGGACCAGAAGACATCCAACTAAAGCTTACGTTTATCAATCCCTACACTGCAGAAGTTATTGGCGAGGACTTTACCTCGGCCAACTTTGCCTTTGTGGTGGCCCATTTTCACAGCCAGCTGATGCTGGGCGAGGTTGGGCTGTGGATTATTCGCGTGGCCTCGCTGATCTTTTTGGTAGAACTTATTTTGGGGTTGATTCTCTGGTGGCCTCGCTCTAAAAACGAAGCCTGATCTGCCTTCCAACCTAAGTATCCGGCCTAAGGCAAGCAAATGAACCACGACTTTCACCGGGTGTACGGCTTTTACGCCGCCTGGCTGTTGCTGATTAGCGTGACGACTGGTCTGGTCATGTCGTTCGATTGGATAGAAAAACCTATCGTAGCCGCTTTTGGGGGTTCGCCCGAACTAGTAGGGCAGCCAGTACCGCAAGCGGACCGGCAAGAGGGGCAATCTTTCGTCAGTTTACAAACCATGTACGAAGAATTCGAGCGATCGTATCCTCCCAAGCATAAATTCACCTTGCACGCGCTTCGCGCAGATACAGCTACTTCACAGTTTGTGCTTATTGACCGAGATGACCGTTTTTTACACCTCTACGGCGACAATAAGGTGCTGAACCGCTATACGGGTAAGCAGCTAGAAAAACCATTAGTCGCTGAATTTGAGAAGAATCAGGATATTATGGAAAGCAACCTGAATATCCACATGGGCACTATCGGAGGGTGGCCTACCCAGATACTTGCGCTATTAGTAGGACTGTTTGGGGCGAGTCTTCCTATCACTGGTTTTTTCATTTGGTGGAACCGTACTGGCAGTCGCCCCACTGGGTGGCGGAGTAAACCAACGCATTCTCTAAAGCAAAAAAAACGACTCAACCGCAATAAGCAGCCTATCAGCTAAGTAGTAGTGCTTCATCAAGTTTGATTTTAAAGGTTTATCGGTTACAAGTTGAAAGGTTACAAGTTGAAAGGTTACAAGTTACGGTAACTTGTAACCTTTCAACCGCGAGGCGGCCGCCTGTAACTCAATAGCTGCTTGCTTGAGAAACAGTATCAGAATAGCTTCACCTTCAATTTCAAACTTGACAGAGCAGTAGTGGAGCTATTTTTCTTTTGGTCGGTGCGCTACTACGTGCGCTCGCTTGATCCCAAACTTACGCATCTTAGACTCTAGCGTGGCTCGGTTTATATCCAGGATTTCCGCCGCTCCACCTACCCCGCTTACTTTGCCGTCGGTGTAGCGCAGGGTATTCATAATCAGATCAATCTCGCCCTGCCGGTAGGTCTTCAAAGCGGGAACCGCCGATTCGGACGAGGAGACGGATACGGGGGCTTTTTCCAGCACTACGGGCAAGGTGGTATCCTTAGCGATAATCATCGCCCGCTCGATGACGTGCTCCAGCTCCCGGATGTTGCCCAGCCAGGGGTAGCTAAGCAATGCTTGCAACGAGGGCGGACTCAGCTTTCTCACCTTTTTCCCCAATCGTTTGTTGTGTTTCTGGATAAAATGTTGAGCCAGGTCGGGGATGTCTTCCTTTCGTTCGCGCAAGGGGGGCAAATGAATAGGAAATACGTTGAGCCGGTAGAAAAGATCGCTTCTAAAATTATGCTGAGCAACCTCCTGGGTAAGCTTGCGGTTGGTGGCCACCACCACACGTACGTCCGGTCGGATGATCTCATTGCCTCCTAATCTTTCAAACTCCCTCTCTTGCAACACCCGCAGCAGTTTCGCCTGTAGAGCCAGGGGCAGCTCACCAATCTCATCCAGAAAGATCGTTCCCTGGTGGGCTAGTTCAAATTTACCAATCCGTCGCTTGTCAGCCCCGGTAAACGCTCCTTTTTCGTGGCCGAAAAGCTCAGACTCCAGCAGTTCGGCGGGTAGCGTAGCGCAGTTGAGCTTCACAAAGCCGTAGGCCTTTCGGTGACTGGCCTGGTGCAGGGCACGGGCGACGAGTTCTTTCCCGGTACCGGTCTCGCCGGTAATCAGCACGTTGCTATTGGTATGGGCTACTTGCTGTATCTTCTCGAATACTTCCTGGATCGCCGTGCTATTACCGACCATTTCCCCAAAGTTGTAGCGCACCTGGATTTCTTGCTGTAGATACTGATTTTCTTGCGCGATCAGATCGTTGAGACGCAGCACTTCCTGGTAGTGCAGTTGCTTCTCCAGAGCGAGGATCAACGAAGGGGCGATGCGTTGGAGAAGAGCTAGGTGGTCGGTATGGTACGTTCCTTTCTCGCGCGCATAAAACGCTAGGTCAATGGTTTTGTGGCTTCCCAAACGGAGCGGGATCGTCATCTGGCTGCGGATGCCGAACCGATTATACAGGGCTTGCTCCACCGGGTTTTGTTGAGTCAGTCGGATGTAATCATCCTCGTTATGAATTGTAGGTCGATGAGGATGGTATTTTTGCTTCGTTTCACGAAAGCGATCCGGGCTAAGCGACAACATCTTCAGCAGTGCAGGTAGCTCTAGGATGCGGTACTCATCCGCCCCAATCTGGTGAAACCCCAGGCTGGGCACTCCCAGGGTTTGATCTGCGGTCGTCAACGTGAGCAGGTGAAACGGAAAGGCATTTTGCAGTAAGCGGGCTACATTCAAAAGCTTTTCCGGCCAGTCGAGACGCTGGTTGAGGGCATTGACCAGCGATAGTTTAAACGCTTCTTCCCGCTCTCTGCGCTGGATGTCTTCGTGGGCCAGGATGTTGCTCAGCGCCACACTCATCTGATCAGCGATGGCCTGGAAGAGCGGCCGTTGGTGATCGAAGGCCCCCGCGGTTTTGCTCCAGAAGTAGAGCAAGCCAATCGTTTTTTGACTTTGATAGAGAGGACCACCGATTACCTGTTGCAGAGGCACTTTTTTGCTGTATTCAAAATGAGGATGATCGTATTGCTCGTATAGTGTTTCAGTAGGTAGCACTACGGTTTTTTCGGCTATTTTTTGTGATGCCTGGCTAAGGGGCAACCACCCGCTAAGACCCGAACTTCTGATTTCTTTATTGGGTACCGTCTTATCGTAACTGTAATCTACGATCAAATCCCGCTCTCGTTTATTTTCAAAATCCAGATGGAAAAGCCCGGCCTCATCAAAGGGAAATACCTTTTGCAAGCGATCAAAAATAGATCGCACCAATTCCGAACCCTTAGTGATGTTGGCGATACTTTCGGTAATAGACAGTAAGTCTTCCGTTTTTTTCTTTTCTTCCTTCAGTCGCTCATTAGCAATGATATTGCTCAAAGCGATGCTCATCTGGTCGGTGATACTCTTGAATAGCAGCTGTTGTCCATTAAAGGCATTTTCCTGTTTGCTCCAAAAAC
The DNA here is from genome assembly GCF_030506325.1 of Tunicatimonas pelagia. Lineage (NCBI taxonomy): Bacteria > Pseudomonadati > Bacteroidota > Cytophagia > Cytophagales > Catalimonadaceae > Tunicatimonas > Tunicatimonas pelagia. The sequence continues at coordinate 1,838,600 of NZ_CP120683.1, forward strand.
AAAGTAAGCCAATTGTTTGGTCACCCTGTTTAAGCGAACCTGCGATACAATGACGGAACCCTGCTTTTTCAATAAAACGTTTTTGCGGGTGGTCAAAGCGTCCGAAAAGCTCGTCTGGTAAATGGATATCTAGTTTTTCTGATAGAAACAGGGCTAACCCACTCATCGGCAACCATCCATCAACCCCCGCGTCTTTTATTTCAGGACTGACCCCTGTGTCGTAGCTATAATCAACCACAAGGTCACGTTCTTTGTCGTTTTCAAAATCCAAATGGAACAGCCCTGCATCATCAAATGGAAAAACCTTTTTTATCTTATCGAAAATCGCTCTGACCAGCTCTGGGCCAGTATTAATGTTGGCAATACTTTCGGTGACGGCCAGCAGGTCTTCGGTCTTTTTCTTTTCTTCCAAAAGCTGCTCATTCGCTAGTACGTTGCTAACAGCTACGGCTAATTGATTAACAAGTGCTTCAAATAGGGGGAAGTCGTCTTCCTTATAGAAGCTCTGCTCTTTAGAAGTAAAACAAAGCATGCCTGCTACTTCACCGCTTAATCGTAAAGGGCCACCGATGATCTGTTTCACTTCGGCTTCCATTATTATTTGATGCTGGGGATGTGGAGCCACCTCATCTAATTCTTCAAAGCTAAGCGTAACCGGCCCCTGTTGCATAAGCCATTCCACCGAAGTGCCCCGATGATTGTAAAGAGCGTCTACCCCAAAATTTTCTTCAACTCTTGACTGGACAGTGGAGTCTTCATGCATTTCAGCACGGGTTAATTCATAATGCCGCTCACCATCTTCGGTCAGTAGAAAAAGTCCAAACTCATCAAACGGAAAGACCTTCTTCACCTTCCCAAAAATCATTTTGAAGAGTGCATTACGATCTTGCACCCGCGCCACTGGTTCAGTGATGCTCAGCAAGGTTTCTTCAAACTGCTTTTCTTCCCGTAGCTGTTCGGTCGCCTGAATATTAGTAATGGCGATAGTGAGCTGGTCGGCCAGCGCCGGTAACAGAGAAAGAGGCTGATCGGGGATGGATTGGTTTTCCCGATAATTGAGAAACAGAAACCCCTTCAACCCATGATTATTCTTCAGCACCACCGCCAGAAATTGGTCGTACCCTTCCCTCAGCAGATGCTCATACCCCTCCTTGCCAAACATTTGGATCAGGTGCTTTACAAAAAATCCTTTTCGATAGGAAACTACCAATGGACTCCCTTCCGCTGAAATCCGGTGCGCGAGCTCTTCAAGACCCGACCCTTCGTAAGCATAGGTATGCCGCTGCAACTGACCGTGGAAATCGTTTCCGGACGAGGGATCGAGAGCCGGGTCCTGCACCGCCCAGTCGGTCAGCGTTTGCCGATCCTCGGAGAGCACGAACAGTCCTATATCGTGAAAGGAAAAAATCGGTTGCAGCCGGTCAACGATTGACTTCTTGAGGGTATGCCGATTCCGAGCAGAGGCAATTGTGGTGTTAATAGCTACTGCTAGCTGATACGCTTCCTTATTCATAATCATTATTTTTACAGTGACGAAATATAAGCAAATAAAAATTTACAAATGATGATATATAATCAAATTTATCTTTACCACGTAGTAACCATAAGGCCTCATTTTTTTACTTAATACGTTAGTAATCAATTAGTTACTATAAAATACTACAGGCAGGCACGTGGGTTGAGTATGGCTAGTCAAATAACATGCATACCATGAACCCGCGTAACTCATCGCCCCTCTACCGCACGGTGCCTGCCAATCAGCATGGTCAGCTTCTGTTCGAGCTAGCCCATCGCCGGAGACGATCCGAAGACGTGCCCGGTACTTGCTATCTGATTTATCTGGATCATAACCCGGAAGCTGGGGCGGAGAAGATCGGTATTGCGGTATTGCTTCGGAACCAGCCGTCTGTAGATAGTTACGCTACTCACGCGAAAGAACCCGCTTTTTTTTGCTGGAAAAACGGTGAGTTTGGGCAATTACAACCCTGTCCTCAGCTAGGCTATCGCTTTCAAGTAGAAAACCACCTCAACGATCCGGTCAGCCGTTCGCTAGGAGCGCAGTTACGGCAGACACTCGATCACACCGCTTCTGTTTTCAGTCAAGTCAGTTACATAGATTCCTTACTGGGAGCACTCATCCATCATTTACGCGGCTTGCAGGACTGGTTTCTTACCCATACTCCGGATCCCGAGCACAAGATGACTCCCCGGCAGGTGTCCAACGTGAAGCAGTACATTCGGGAGCACCTTGACCAATCCATCCCTATCATCACGCTGGCCGAACTGGTAGGGCTGAGCGAAGGCTATTTCTACCATGCCTTCAAGCATACCACCGGGCTTACTCCGGGGCGGTACCTCACCTTGACCCGGATCGAGAAAGCCAAAGAACTGCTGCTGAAAACAGCGCAGCCGGTGATACAGGTAGGCATGGCGGTTGGCTACGACAATCCCTCGCACTTCAGCCGGATTTTTAAAAAGGAAGTAGGCGTTTCACCCAGTAAGTTTTGCCAACAATACACCAAAACATGAGGAAAGTACTACTCCCTCAGCATTAGACAAGTGATCCGATAACATCACCATTACTTTTACGATCAATTCATTTTTCACTTAATAACATAACAATGAGAAAGCAAATTTTAACCATCACCCTGGCCACTCTCAGTACGGTGGCTTTTGCCCAGTGGGATCAATACAATCCCAACCCGAACAATGACCCTAAGTTAGCCTCTGAGAGTCTGCTCAACCCCGCTAATCACACCTTATTGCTGATTGATCACCAAAGCCAGATGGCTTTTGCCGTAGAGTCGCAGCCTATTGAGGAACTCCGGGGTAACTTAGGCTTAGTAAGCGAGTCGGCCAAGCTCTACGAGGTGCCCACTGTGATTACAACCGTGGCCGCCCGCTCGTTCAGTGGACCGGTGTTCCCCGAAATCCGGGAGATTTTTCCTAACGAAGAGGAGTACATCGACCGCTCCACAATGAACACCTGGGAAGATACCCGTGTGGTGAAGAAGATAGAGGGGCTGGGTAATAAACGTCTGGTGATCGCCGGACTGTGGACCGAGGTCTGTGTACTATCCCCGGCCTTATCGGCTATGGAAGATGGCTACGAGGTGTACGTGATCACCGATGCCAGCGGTGGCGTTTCGCAGGAAGCCCACGATATGTCCATCCAGCGCATGGTGCAGGCAGGAGCCAAACCGATCACCTCGTTGCAATACATGCTGGAGATTCACCGCGACTGGGCCCGGACGGACACTTATAACGAGATCGTTCGCATCTCTAAGAAGTACGGGGGCGCCTACGGCTTGGGCATCGACTACGCCAAAACCTGGAGTAAATGGATGACCGGCGAAGAGGCCAGCGAAGCGGGCTCCAAAGCCGAAAATCCCCGTCGTAAAAATCGCAAAAGTTCTGGTCGGTAGTTTTTTCACCATCCGCCCCAGTCAATCTAAAACTGATTGGTTGAGGTATTCTTAACCTCAATTTTTTATGAAGAATCAATATTCTTTTGATCCAACCCGGAGAAACTTCTTAAAGGAATCACTTGCCGCAGGCGTTACTGGAGCAGCCATGTTATCTCCGCTAAGTAACCTACTAGCTCAATCAGCGGACGATGCCGATATGGTCGTTCGCAATGCCAAAGTGACCACTATTGATCCGCAGCAACCATCGGCGGAGGCGTTTGCGATCAAAGATGGTTTGTTTTTGAGAGTCGGCTCCAATAGTGCAGTCGCCGATTTGGTGGGTCCCAATACGCAAGTGATCGATGCCCAAGGCCATCGGGTGATCCCTGGGTTGCACGATTCGCACACGCACGGTATTCGCGAAGGTCTTCATTATGCCTTAGAGCTTCGGTGGGACTGGGTAGACTCTCTTGAAGAAGCTCTGGCGATGCTGGCCGAAGAAGTCAAATATACCCCTAAGGGGCAGTGGATTCGCGTGGTGGGCGGTTTTTCCTGGGAGCAATTCCGCGAAAAACGCATGCCCACGTTGGAAGAGATCAACCAAGTGGCCCCCAATCACCCGGTGTACATTTTCTATCTCTACGCCTACGGGATGCTTAACAAAAAGGCGGTTGAAACGCTCAATTATGATAACGAACCCATCGGTCTTTATCACAAGGGACGCATAGAAAAAGACAAGCGAGGAAGGGCGACAGGGATCATTACCGCCGCTCCCTCCGGGCTGATCATGTACAAAACACTGACCAAGCTACCCACCAAAACCAAAAAGCAAGAGGTGCTGGGCACCCGTCATTTTATGAACGAGCTGAACGCGCTCGGGCTTACTTCCCTATCGGATGCCGGGGGAGGCGGAATGCAATACCCCGATGCCTACGATGTCATCTACGATGTTCATCAACAGGGGCTGTCGACCGTGAGAGTGGGTATCCACACTTTTCCCCAAGTAGGTGGTCAAGAACTAGCCGACTACCAACGCTGGGCCAAGATGGTAAAACCCGGGGATGGGGACGATATGCTCCGGTTCATTGGCGGGGGCGAGAACATCTGTTGGGCTGCTTATGATTATGAGATTTTTGCTCAAGAGCGTCCCCTGTTAGACTCCAACGTGCGGGAAGTGGCTCTGCCGATCTATAAGTTATTGGCCGAGAACAATTGGCCCTGGCGACAACACATCACCTACAACGAGTCGGCGGAGATTCTACTAGATATGTATGAAGAAGTAGCCAAAGCAGGAGACGGAAAGTTACCGCAGGGTACCATAATTGACCACGGAGAAACATTCTCGGACAAAACCCTGGAACGCATTGCTGAACTGGGGCTGGGCATTGCTATCCAAAACCGGATCTGCTACCAGGCCGAAGACTTTGTGAAGCAGTATGGCGCCAAGAAACTGGCCCAGACCCCTCCGATCAAAAAAATGCTGAGCATGGGCATTCCGGTAGGCGGAGGAACCGATGCCACCCGCGTCACTTCCTACAACCCTTGGTATTCTATCTACTGGTTAGCTACCGGAAAGTCACGGGGCGGACGGCAGATGTACGGCGATGATAATATTCTTACCCGAGATGAAGCACTGCAACTTTGGACAGTAGGCTCCTCTTGGTTTACGGGTGATCTGGGAAAGAAAGGAGCGATTCAGCCAGGACAACTGGCTGATTTTGCGATCCTGAACCAGGATGTGATGACCGTCCAGGACTCCCTCATTCCGCGGACCCATGCCAAACTCACCGCCGTAGACGGAAAGATAGTACACGCCTACGATACGTTCCAAAAATTCGCCCCGAAAGCCTTACCCGAGGTTTCCCCCGATTGGTCGCCGTTGTATCGCACCGGTGATTTTAGAAGATTGTATTTAACCTAGGCCGTAGTGAATTTTTGAGAAGATCACCCGAACGGATTGATGCTTAATTCAACCCTAATCTATCAAAAGAAGAAAATACCATGAAGACAATTAGCAAAATACTAATCATTGCGATGACAGGTTACGCTAGCGTAGCCTGCCAGCCCTCAGTAGGCAATACGGAACAAGAGGCTACTCATAGGTCGTCGGTGGCTGAAGTGGCCGATATGATTGTGACTAATGCCAAAGTAAGCACTATGGACGAAGCGAATTCTACTGCCGACGCACTGGCAGTGAAAGACGGTCAGGTACTGGCCACGGGCAGTGCGGAGGAGATGGATGCCTATCGCGGCGAAAATACCCAGGTGATTGATGCCAACGGACGGCGCGTAGTACCCGGCCTGAACGACTCTCACCTGCACGCCACCCGCGGGGGACGCTTCTACAACACCGAACTGCGCTGGGACGGGGTGAACTCTTTGGAACGCGGGCTGCAAATGATCGGCGAGCAAGCCGGGCGAACCCCCGACGGGGAGTGGGTGCGGGTCATCGGCGGCTGGTCGCCCTACCAGTTTGCCGAACGCCGGATGCCCACCGTACCCGAACTGAACGAAGCCGCCCCCGAAACGCCGGTCTTTGTGCTGTTCCTGTACTCCCAAGGCTTTCTGAACGCGGCGGGAGTGAAGGCCCTCGGCATCACCGAGAATACTGAAGCCCCGCCCGGCAGCCGCTACGAGTTTATTGAGGGCGGGGCCATCCTGCACGCCGAACCTAACCCGACGATTTTGTACAAAACCATCGGGCAACTGCCCGGCCTGTCGGATGAAGACCAGGTAAACAGCACCCTTCACTTTTATCGCGACCTGAACCGCTTCGGCCTGACCAGCGCCATTGATGCGGGCGGCGGAGGCCACCTGTTTCCCGACAACTACGGCGGTAGTCAGGTGCTGGCTGAAGACGGGGAGCTACCCATCCGGATTAGCTACTACCTCTTTCCTCAACGGCCGGGTCAGGAGCACGAAGACTTTGCCGACTGGACGAAAAACTACGAAGCCGGACACAACGACGACCCCAGCCATGACCACGGCTTTGAACTGGAAGGCGGCGGTGAGTTTCTGGTCTGGAGTGCGGGTGATTTTGAAAACTTCATGGCCGCTCGCCCCGAACTAGCCGACCGGGGTAACTGGGCCGAGCAGTTGCACCAAGTGGCTTCGCTGCTGGTAGAAAACGACTGGCCGCTGCGCATTCACGCTACCTACGGCGAGTCGCTGGGGCAGATTATGGATGTCTTTGAGCAAATTAATGAAGAGCAGGGCAAGTTTGCCCCTCGCTGGGCCATCGACCACGCCGAAACCGCGCGAGAAGAAGACCTCCAGCGTATCAAAGCAATGGGCGGCGGGGTCGCGATTCAGAACCGGATGGCTTTTGCCGGAGAGTACTTTGTAGACCGCTACGGAGCGGAAGCGGCCCGCAACGCTCCGCCCGTGCGGCGCATGTTAGAACTGGACATTCCGATCGGTGTGGGTACCGATGCTACGCGGGTGAGCAGCTACAATCCCTGGGTGTCGCTCTACTGGCTGGTGACCGGCAAAACGGTGGGCGGCACTTCCCTGTTTGGCCCCGAAAACCAACTCTCGCGTGAAGAAGCCCTGTGGCTTTACACCGTCGGCAGTGCCTGGTTTAGCCAGGAGGAAGGCCAGAAGGGAAGCTTGGAAGCCGGACAAATGGCCGACTTTGCCCTGCTCTCGGACGACTACTTCGACGTAGACGAAGAAGCGATCAAGGGGCTGGAGTCAGTACTCACTGTTGTGGGGGGCAATGTGGTGTACGGGGCCGAAGAGTTTGCTAAGCTCTCACCGGAGCTTCCTTCCATCAGTCCCGACTGGTCGCCCGTGAAGTACTACGGAGGTTACCAGACCAGCGAGGAGCTTACTACCCGACGCTAGTGTCAAATTTGATTTTAAAGGGGAAATGAGTTACGGGTTGCGGGTTACGAGTTAGCCTACTACTCGTAATCCGCTTCACTCGCTCACCCGTAACCCATTCACTTGCAACCCGCTCACCCGCAGGTAACTTACTTTTTATTTTTCTCATCATTTTTAAGCACAATAATTATGGAAATGACCGAAGCAGTAAAAACCACGTGGGCCATTGATCCTGCCCACACCGAAATCCAGTTTAAAGTACGGCATATGATGCTCTCAACCGTGACTGGGTCCTTTGCCGCATTCAATGGCACTCTGGAAACCGAACGGGATGACTTTGCTAACGCTGATATTCAATTTACGGCTTACGTTGACAGCATCAGCACCGGCGAAGCCCAGCGCGATACTCATCTGAAGTCTGATGATTTTTTCGCTGCCGATCGCTATCCGGAGTTACGCTTTCACTCAATGACCTTTATGCCCCAGTCTGACAACGCCTACCAGATGAGGGGCGAACTCACCATCCGGGATCAAACCCGACCAATAACGCTGGCGGTTATCTACCACGGCACCGCCGTAGACCCCTACGGACAGACCAAAGCCGGATTTGAAATGACCGGTACGATTAGCCGGAAAGATTTCGGCTTGCAATGGAACGCCATGACCGAGGCCGGAGGGGTTGTGGTCGGAGATGAAGTACGCCTGGTGATGAACGTCCAACTAATCCGGCAATGAAGCGCGGATGGGATTTTTTCTTGCGTCCTTCGGTGCCAGAGCCGGTGTTTCAGGGAGCTTGGCTGGTCTATCGGGTCGCCATTGGCCTGGCGATGTTTGGTATCCACGGCCTGGAAAAGCTCACGGACTTTTTGGGCACCGTAGCGCACATTCCCGACCCGTTCGGGCTGGGGGGCACCATCAGCACCCTGATCGCGTTGCAGGCCAATGTGACGGGGGCGTTCGGAGTAATGCTGGGCTTGTTTACCCGCCTCAGTGCCCTGCTGGTGGTGGGAGTCACCCTGGTGGGTCTGGTAGTAGTACATGCTCACGACCCTTGGTCAGTAAAGGACGTGCCATTGATGTATTCGCTAGCCTTTGGCCTGGTGACAGTACGGGGCGGAGGTCGGTACGCTATTGACCACCGACTCTACCGCTGGGTACGATCTGCGGTCCGCAGTCGGAACGTTCGGCAAGTCCAAGAAGCCTGATTGATAGTGGTAATACCCAGAAAAATAGTGTTCGTTGGACTTCTGTGGGTTACTAGCCTTTCGGCAACGGCCCAGGAGACCGCCTTGCCTCCCCTACAGATGTTGCGGGCCGAAGAAGACTACCTCCTGCTGGGCGATGACCACTTTCAACCGAAAAACTTCTGGGAGCGCCTCAAGTACATTCCGCTATCTTCCCGTAAGGATCACTTTCTTAGCATAGGAGGCGAGGTGCGGCACCAGTACGAATTTTTTGAGAACAATAACTGGGGGGCCGGTATTCAGGACCATTCAGGCTGGTGGTTGCAACGATATATGGCCCATGCTGATCTCCACTTGGGTAATTTCAGACTATTCGGACAGCTTCAATCCGGGGCGCTTCTTTTTGCCTCCCCCGAACCACGGGGCATTGATCGGGATGATTTAGGATTGTTCCAGGCCTTTGGGGAATACCGGGCACCCATGAGTACGAACACTTCGCTCACACTGCGGGTAGGTCGCCAGGAACTATGGTACGGAGCCAGAAGGCTTATTTCGGTGAGAGAAGGGCCTAACCTAAGGCAGAGTTTTGATGTAGCTAAAGTCGTTTGGGAGCACCAAAACCTTCAACTCGATGCATTCTATGGCTATTACATCGACAATGAGTTCGGGTTCTTTGATAACCAACGCCTAACGGACGAACAGATTTGGGGAGGCTATTTGGTCTGGAAGCAGCTAAATAGAGGTAAAACGAATGCCGACCTGTATTACATTGGGTTTGAAAGTCCGTTTCGAACCTTCGAGGAAAATCTCAATCTGGATAACTTTTTGGAAACACGTCATTCCGTAGGCATACGATGGTGGAAGGATGCCGGAAACTTTCAGTTTAACAATGAAGCAGTGTATCAGTTTGGCAATGCTACGGTCGGAGATATTCGAGCGTATACGCTTTCGTTTGATGTCAATTATCAATGGAAAGACGGGTTGTTCTCTCCAAAACTCGATCTCCAGACTGAGATCATCAGTGGAGACCGTGAGCTTGGTGACGGTCGTCTGGAAACATTCAACGCGCTTTACCCCCGAGGGGCTTACTTCGGGCTGATTGCCCTTATTGGCCCCGCCAATCTCATTGATGTACACCCTGCCGTTTATCTGAGCGTTAGTAAATCCATTTCCTTAATGGCCGATTGGGACGTCTTTTGGCGCCATCAAATAGCGGATGGTGTCTACGGCCCAAATGCCCTGCTTGAGCGGGCCGGATCGACCTCTAGTGAAAGGTACTTGGGGCATCAACCGGGGTTTGAGCTGGCCTACGAACCTCACCGCTACTGGCAATTTGCTTTGGAGGGTTCGTGGTTCGTCGCGGGTGACTTCTTCCGGCAGACTGGTTCAGGGGAGAACGTACTTCACTTTATCGTTACCAGTAGATTTAAAATATAAAGGGTATGGCATTAACTGATTTACATGCATCTTCGCAAGCCAGCCCACAACCGCCGGTAGTGGGAAAGATTACCTTCGCACCCGATAATGAGGAAGCGGACATCTTCAAAAATGAAAGCATCTTGGCGTGTAGTCTCAGGCTGGGTATCCCTCATTATCACGTATGTGGCAGAAAAGGGCAATGCTCTACCTGTAGGGTTTTCGTCGCGCATGGGTTGGCTAACTGCTCCCCGAGAAATACGCTGGAGCGCGCCATGGCGCAACGTTTAGGATTTCCTCCCCACCTTCGGTTGGCCTGTCAGACGAAAGCGACCCGCGGCGAGGTGGTGCTAAAGCGTCCCGTTTTGGATCACATTGATCTAAAGATCATCCTGTCTGCCAACTCGCGAGATATTTCCAAGTCTATCGGACAGGAGCAACGTGTTGCCGTGGTTTTTACCGACATGGTGGGCTTTACTAGTTTCTCCGCCGGAATACCGTATTACGATGTTGCTCATTTGCTCAATAGGTATTTTCATCAAATGGGTGAAGTAGTGGGAGAGCATCACGGACAAATTATTGACTACTATGGCGATGGATTTTTGTGTGTATTCGGTGGCTACAACAAAGGAACTTGTCCGGCACTCATGGCGACAAAGGCTGCCCTAGCTATGCAGGAAGCGATGTTTCAGCTAAATAAATACTTCATGCTGCTCTACGGCAAAATAGTACAAATACGATGCGGTATAGCTTATGGCCAAGCGATATTGGGTTGGCTGGGAGCCCGTGAAGCAGAGAAGTATTCGGTAGTAGGAGAAGTGGTGAATGCGGCCAGCAGAATCGAGCAGTACAACAAAAAGCTAGGCACGCATCTGCTGGTATCGGATACTGTTTTTGAGAAAATCGAAGACCGTGCAATCACGGGTAAAGTAGAAAAAGGTGCCACGCTGAGAGGCTTGGACAAAGACTATACACTCTATGAAGTACTCAAATTAAAAGACTTGACATGAAAAAATTATCCAAAATACCTCTTAACAATAACAAAACCGGAGCCGGAAAGAATATTCTACACTTCGTAACCACTGTCCTCTTTAAACCCTAATTGAAATCTTACTGATATGTCTACGTTTGTTTCCCATCATCAAGATCAGTGGTTCACGCTTATTCACGACCTTTGCAATCCGGTGAGCAACATCCAGGCGATTCACGGTCTATTGCAAAAGGAATTGGTTTCCGACCACGGTTCCCGTAGCCAAGAACTGCTCGATATGTTGCAAGTGTGCTGTGCGGAGGCTGAGCAATTGCTTACCGGTTTGATGCGGCGAACCGTAGGAGAAGCCTCTGATCCGCTATCTTTGCAAAAAACAAGCCTTTGTGCCTGCCTGGAAGACTTTATCCCTCGCTACGAAGCGATGGCTACCCAGCGCGGCCATACGTTTCAAGCTTCTCTGGAGGAAAAGCAAAGCTGCGTTCTTATTGACGAGAATAGCTTTCCTCGTATCCTCAACAACCTATTTAGTAATGCGCTTAAGTTCACCCCGGCTCCCGGTACTATCCGGTTAAGCACCCGACAATTTGGTAATACCGTACAGATCAGTCTGGAAGATACAGGTGTGGGTATACCTTCGTCGTTAATCACGAGTCTGTTTACGTTGGGAAAATCTGCTTCTCGCCCCGGCGTACGACAGGAGGCATCGTACGGGATGGGTTTACGGATTGTTTGCCGATTGACGCATCAGCACCACGGCACCGTTACGGTAGACAGTACCGTAGGACAAGGAAGTCGGTTTACTATTCATCTGCCTCTACTCGACCGTTAACCTATGAGCACTCATTCACAGAAAGTCACCTGGCATATTGATCCTGAATATTCGAGTATTCACTTCAAAATCAGGCACTCGGGGCTGGCTACTTTAAGCGGAAGCTTTGACCAGTTTGAGGGTACTGTAGAAACAGAAAACGATCAGTTCGCTAAAGCGGATATCCGGGCAAATGTAGAGGTAGCCAGCATCAACACTGGCTCGGCGGATCGTGATGCCCAGTTACGGTCCGCCGATCTTTTACAAGCCGACCGCTATCCTTATATCACCTTTATCAGCAAGGGCTTAGTCGCCGACGGTAGCCGGACATTGCTGAAAGGTCAACTAACCATCGGTGACCAGACCCGGCCGGTGACCTTCCGAGCGTACGTTGGTGGTACTCGAATTGACCCTTCCGGATGTAGAAAGGCTCATATTGAGCTATCCGGCACCGTGCATCGGGAAGCGTTTGACCTGGAGTGGCGGGGTGCGTTCGAGAAAGCCCCGCGGGTAATGAGCGATACGATAGAGGTTCTGATGAGAATACAGTTGGTTTTGGTATAAAATTCTAAGACAATGATCACACTACGCTACTTCTTTTTATTGCTCCTCAGCGGCACCTCCATATCGGTGGGCTGGACCCAAGATCCGGTGCAACCTGCGCTAAATCTGGGGCTAACCGGAATGTTGGATGGTGCTCCACCCGCTACCGGTCTGTTTTATTTTAGCTACCTGGAGCATTACGCCGCTGACGAATTGGTCACTCCGGGCGGACGGATACCTATCGACCTGGATGCAACAGTGTGGCTGCATCAGCTCTCCTACATTTCGGAAAAGAAGGTGCTGGGCGGTCACCTGGGGAGTACGGCACTTTTTCCGATAGTGCGATTGCAGGGAAGCGGACAGGTAGGCACCGATGGGGACGGACAGCCGGTGATGCTCACGGAAAACCCCGGTATCGCGGGCGACCTGGTGATTACGCCACTGATTCAGTGGTTTGATAAACGGCTGTTCGGTAAACCCTTTTTTCATCGGTTTGAACCCTCCTGGATTATTCCGGTAGGCAGCTACAACCCGTCGTATTTGCTCAACCCCGGTAGCAACCACGTTTCCTTTCAGCCCTTCTACGCCTTCACGCTGTTTCTGAGCGACCGCTGGGCCCTGTCGCAGCGGCACCACTACGTCTACCATTTCGAGAATCCCGGAAATAATTGGCAAACCGGACAGGCTTACTACGGAGTGTATTCGGTAGAGTACCGACTTGATCCGGCCTTTTGGGTAGCCCTTCAGGGATACGCGCTGCACCAGCTTACCGAAGATCGTGTTCACGGTGAGATTTCCTCTGCCGCTATCCGCGAGCGAATAGCCGCGGTAGGCCCATCCATCAACTATTTTATCAAGGGGTGGGTGATTGGCATCAAAACCCAAGTAGAGTTTGCCGCCCAGGGACGCCCCGAAGGAATACGGAGCCGGATTCGTGTGGCAAAATCACTGACGAGCCGACAATAACCATAGCATGTTTGAATGTCACACGATCTTCGACAGATCGGCCACCAGTACCTGCCGCTGACCCTGAGGGGCACCGTTAAAGCACACCTGCCGATAGTCGCGGCTCCACACGGGGTGGGCGTCCAGTTTACTCGGTCCCCACGACCGAGGAATATCGTAAGCTAGTTGGGTAAAGACGGTACAGATCGTGTGCTCCTGCGGTGTCTTCAAATCTAATAATCGGATGGGTACCTCTCCGTCAGCAGTAGCAAAGTCTTTTTCCATGGGGTAGGCATCGGCCAGCAGGTAGCGACCATCGGGGGTGATGCTAGGATGACCGCTTCCCTGGTGCTCAGTACTCAATATCTTAAAATCGCTACCATCGTAGCGAAACTGACAAAAGCGCAGGGTATCCTCTCCTAGCCAGGTTGGGGTGAGGTTCATGATAATATGGTTACTATCAGGATGCCAGGTGGGATGATGCCCCCCTTGCGTCCACTGCTGACGGGTGATTACTTCTTGCAACTCCTCACCTTGCCGATCACAGGTAAGTAGGGTTGGGTGACGGCCTTTCCTGTTGGTTTCCGGCAGGAAGGGGTAACGAAGCACCAACATGATGCGTTCGCCATCCGGACTGTACTTGGTGTGGAAGAAATAGAAGGTGCCTCTCTGATAAAAGTCCGGGTCAGAGAGGCGGGCGGCGGCTTGTTGTAAGCTCACCAGCAGCCGTTTCTTACCTGTAGTTATCTCTATTTCCCACAGTCCCTCGTCGGGGGCTGCTCCCGGGGGCAAACGTTCAAAACTATTCTCGCTGGCCGCAACCGCCGGGGGGCCGTAGGCATACTGGGTAACATTGAGGTACTCCAGGGTAGGACCGATCACCGTTTGTCGCCAGGGGTCTACATCGTACTGTGGTCCCGTCAGCATTAAGGTTTCTTCGGTTTCCAGATCAATCCGAACGCCGACCGCGTGTTGGTTATCAATCACATCATTAGTGAACAGATAGCGGTCGTTGTTACCCCAGTGCAGGTTACCTCCTAGCTGGTAGCCCCAGCTTCGCGTGGTATAAACGGTACGAATGTGCTGTTCCTCCAGATCAATGATACAAATATCAGCCCGGTCGCCCAGTACGGTGATACGATCCTGATACGGTAGCCGGGTCACGGCCAGGTAGCGGCCCGAGGGGCTCCACGGACACACGTCGTAGTAGGTGTTGGTGTAGAATCCATCGGAGGGGGTCACCTGCCAAATGTCGCCGATGGTGTTGCCGGGCCGGTACCGACGAAACTTGTAGCTCCGGGGTTCAGAGAACGGATTAGCACAGTCCCAAACTCCCGGGTTGATTGTTACGACGGCTAGTCCGGCCGAGGTAGTAGAAAGAAAGGTTCTCCGGTTCATCGTGAGGCGTTAAAAGCTCCAGTCGGCGGTAGCTTCCGAAAGCTGATTGTTCAGGGCTAGGTGAAGGCGTAATAGGCCCGACAGCAGGTCACCTACTCCTAGCTTGGCTTCGTAGTACAGGTCGTTGTTTTGGCGCACAAAGAGGCCGTTGCTCCACAGCTGCTCGACGGCCGCATCGGCGTAGCGGCGGGCATGGTCCAGATACTGGCGGTCGTTGGTAAGCTCGTACAAATCGAGGTTAGCGCCAATAGCCTCCCCCAAATTCTGAGCACTGTACGTATCGGGTAAAGACTGACGGTTGGCGATCATGAGCGCCTTTTCAGCCATACGATACACCGTATCCGATGACTCTCGTTGAGCGATGTAGGCAGCTACCCGACCCAGCGACAGCAAACTAGATGAGCCGTAGCCCTGCTTCCAAGGAGTAGCCCAGCGAGTGTTTTCCGGTGGAGTACCGTCTAGGTTGAGCGCACTGTAGTATTTTTGCTCCGCTTCATTCCAGCCGTAGCGATCGTAGGCGCTCAGTAGGGTCATAGCCTGCTGCTTCATGGCCTCGAAACCACTCATCTCGCCCGCTTTGTAGAGCCAATAGGCGTACAGGGCCGTATTGCTCAGCTCGGCATCTTTGCCTCCGCCTTTCGGAGATTTGTGATACAGTGTGCCGAATACCAAGTCGGTGCGGTGGTCGCGCAGGTTCCAATAGAGCGTTCCGATCTGCCAGCTCTTTTCTTTCCACCCCTCGTCACCAGTTTGCCGATGCAGAAAGGCAAAGGAGTACGCGTAGAGGGCAGCGTGCTTGATCCAAGGCATCACTTCTTGCTGGTAGGTCACCTTGTTCCAAATGGCATGACGGTTAAACAAATGCGTTTGTACGTCGGGACCGTTGAAGTGGTACTTAAGCCCCTCGATAGCACGTTGCGTACGGGCCGAATCGATACTCCACAGCCGTTCCCAAGGCGGTGTCCAAGCAATGAGTTCGTGAGGCATCTTGAAGTAATTGCGCTGATCGATGAAAAGTTCTTCCGCCACTGATACCGTGTCGGTGTAAAAGTTATAGTACAAATGTTCACCCCAACCAAGTAAGCCGGTTTCGGGATGCTGGGTACGCTTCAGGAATGCCTGGGAATAATCGTGCGCGGCTTGTCGGTAGCGAGGGTCAGCCGTAAGCTTACTCAGTTGATCAAAAACCTGTAGGGTGAGCACATCGTGGTAGTAGTTACTTCCCCCCACCGCCCGGTCCGAAGGACGCACGCCAGGCGTAGGCGGGACACTCCGGATGGGCACCGAACGATCGCGCGTGTCGATCACCCCCGCCCAGAAGGGAGTGTGGTGAGGGCCGTAAGTATCCAGGCCTACCGACAGCAGCGTATCAGCAAAGGTTTGCACGTACTGTAGATAGTTTTGAGCATCGGCTGGTTGGCTAACACTAACGAGCAGCAGCAATACCAGGTGTTTATAGCGCATCATGTCTAGAATTTTTTCAGTTCTTCAATAAACTGATCCAGTAGCCGGGTATCAAAGGACTGGTACTTTTTGCTCGCCTTGCTGTAGTGAGGTTCTGCTACGTAACTCACGTTACCGATCACCTGCGTGCTGTCGCCCCGGGAGAGAATATCGCCCTCTTGGCAGAAATTGATGTTGTTGGCCGTAATCAGGTTGCTGAAGCAGGTGCTGTCTTCGTAGATGCCGTACTGCATGGCTGGCACTACCGGCCAGTTAAAGATTGCATTACTGCTGATCGTAAGCCCTTTGGATTCATTCTCAATCAGTATACCATGGTAATGGCTGATTTCTTGGCCTTCCTTGGGGGCTTTGATAAACGGCCGATCCCCCGTCACGATCAGGCTATCTTCCTGCGGATTGGCCAGATTGATGCTGCCGTTATCAATAATGTTATTACCCGTGATGGTGCCCCACAGCGCATTACGGAGCACCAGGCCGTGCCCGGTATGCCAGCAGAAAATATTGCTGCTGATGTTGATCTCGTGCGAGGACTCCACCACCACGGCATCGTTAGAAATCTGGTAGGTGCGGCAGCCTGACAGCAACACGCTATTACTACCGTTGTGCAGGTGAAAACCGTAGCCTTCGGTTTGGTATACCTGACACCCTACGATGTTAGCCACCAGGGCCTTATCACACTCAATCCCTTTCTGTCCGCCGTAGACTATGCAGTTAGTCACAAGGTTGGGCACGTAGTCACCGCCGCGGCCACCCCGATCCAATTCCTTCAGCAAGATACCGCTGACGCCGGAATCAGCGACTTTGGCTCCGCGGATTTCGCACAAAAAGGAGTCGTCGCTCAACACGATGCCATGTTGCTGCATGCCTACCACCAGTACATCTTCCACTTGGCAGTCGCCACAGTGGTCGAGTTGAATGCCGACTTTGGCCCGGGCATGGTCCCCCCGAATGCTGAGATCAGAAATTATTGTGCGGTTGGCATCTCGACCCAAAAGAACAGTTCCGGTATCGTGGTCTTCGCTGGGTTGCAGCACGCTTCCCGAGCCGCTGCCGCGCAGCGTAACGTAGGAAGGCAGCGTGATTTGTCGGCGTAGCAGGTAGGTACCCGAATGCAGGTAAAGCTCTCCGCCGCTACTAATCGTGTCCAAGGCATACTGGATCGCCCGGTCGGCTTCCGGCGAGGCAAAGTGCTCCTGTAAATCAACCCGTCCCCGTACGCGGTACTGATCATCGCGTTGGTAGATTTCGTAGGATTGGAGGGTGGTGATCGCAAAGACCGCCTCGGACATCCACAAAAGGTGGACAATAAGTAGAAAGGATTTAAGGAACATATTTGTTTTGGTTTAAAGGGTTTATCTTCTTCTGACTCTTTTATTCGGTAAGCACTTTCCATGCACGGCTACTTTCTCTCAAAAGTTGTTCGGGAGGCAGTTCAATACCGTAACACTGCTGTCCGATGGCACCGCGATACCCCAGTTTTTTGAGCATACGCACAAATTCCAGAACGGAAAAACTCCCCTTCCCCAGGGGTTGAATCAATTGGTCCCAACCCATCCGCCGCGTCGCGCCTGCTTCGGCTCCCGACACGGAGACGACAAAGAGTTTGGGCAAAATTTGGCGCAAGCTGTTTTCAATATTTTGTGCGTCATCCGTTTTCAAAAAATGGCATAGGTTAAAAGTAACGCCAACGTTCGGTCGGTCTATCTTTTCAGCAATGCGGTAGGCATCGGAAGGAGTTTCTACCAAAAATCCATAGTGGGGATACAAGGCAATCCGTATACCATGAGCTTGAGCGGTAGCAGCGAGTTCGCTCAGAATTGCCACTACCCGTTCGTCGGCAGCCGGATCGGAAGGATCAAACCGCTGGGAGCGAACGTTGACCCAGATGATCCAATCCTGGTTAGCAAAATGAGGAATGATGTCGTGCCAGCGCGCATCGTAAAAGGGGGCATCGTCGATAGTGACAGAAACATAGCTCGTAAAAATTTTCACACCTTCTTCGGCGAAAATCTTTTTGCCCGCCAGTATGGTAGCCGGATCGTTGTATTCAATACCCGCGTAGCCGTAGTGCCTGAGCCATTCGGCTTGTTTCGCCAAAGAGACTGCTTGTTCTCCCGGTTGCTGAAAAGCGTTGCTAAAAATAAACAAGGGGTACTTTCCTTCCAGTGTTTGCCCTTTGGATTCGTTCAACAGGGCCAAACTCAGGAAAGCAAGGATGCCGACGACAATGAATTGACTACTCCGTTTCATGCTGGGGTGGTAAATTATCAAGCAAACCGTACGTGACGTATCCTCCCCGAAATCCGGTGGCAGGATCAGGGCTCAGTCCGATAGTAAGGTACTGTTGCCCATGAATCGCGTAAGTGCTGGGAATGGAGACCCCACGCCCTGGAAGGTCGGTTTCCCAAAGAATTTTCCCGGTCGCTTGGTCGAAAGCCCGTAGTTTTTTGTCGCCCCCCACTGCGGCGATAAAGATCAGTCCTCCCCCCGTAGCGATCCCCCCACCCCGGTTGTAGGCACCCGTATTATAGATTCCTTCTTTGGCGAGAGTTTGATTCTCACCCAGGGGAACCTGCCAAACAATTTCACCCTGATTAAGGTCGATTGCCGTTAGGGTTCCCCAAGGGGGCTGTAGGGCAGGATAGCCGTTTTGGTCTTTAAAGAAATCATAGCCCGAAAAAAGGTACGGACGAGCGTCGTCTTCCGGCGCGGGTGAAAAGTTATCTACTTCGTTAACTCCTTCGTCTAAGTTTTTGAGATAGGCAATCAAAGAGCTTTTTTCTCGTGAAGAAAGATAGTTAAAAGCAGGCATGGTGCCCATCCCGTTCTTCAATAAGCTCCGCAACCCACTAGCACTGTATTGCTGCAACTTAACCGTAATATTCGGGGCAAAGTCGCTTCCTTGCTTGTCCGCCCCGTGGCAGGAACTACAATTCTTTTGGTACAACGACGCACCACTGACGGCCCCCTCAACCGTTTTGCGGGGGGCACGATTATCAATCATTTGCAAGAACCACGGCACGTCGGTGGCGTTGACGAACAACATCCCGGTGTTGGGGTTAGCAGAGGCCCCCCCCCAATTCGCACCACCATGAGCAGCCGGTACAATGACTGATCCTTTCAGATTGGGCAATGCGTAAACGTCCGTCTGATACCCGTTTTCTTGAATTTCCGCTTCAATGTATGCCCTGGTATCGAAAAACAGCCGACTAATGTATTCGGGGCGAAACCCCTGACGGGCAAACGGAGAAGGTTGTGTCGGAAACGGTTGCGTGGGCCACGGCTTTTCGCCGGGCAATCCGCCCGTAGTAGGTACCGGCCGCTCCTCAATGGGAAAGAGCGGTTCGCCCGTTTCGCGGTCGAAGGTGAAGACGTATCCTAATTTAGTTACCAACGCCACGGCATCCACCCGATGCCCGTCGTGGTTCAAGGTCAGCAAATTAGGGGGAGAGCCATTGTCCCGATCCCACAAGTCGTGGTGGGTTGTCTGAAAATGCCAGATTCTTTTGCCTGTCTTAGCATCCAACGCGAGTAAGCAATTCGCGAAAAGGTTTTGTCCCTCACGATCGCCGCCGTAAAAATCAAAGGAGGGTGATGCGGTGGGTACGTACACGATCCCTCTTTCGGTATCCAAGGACATACCTCCCCAGCAGTTGGCTCCACCGTTATTGCGACGCGCCCCCTTTGGCCAAGTATCCGAACCAAATTCTTCCGCTTTCGGAATGGTGTGAAAAGTCCAAACCAGCATCCCGGTGTGAACGTTGAAGGCACGGACGTCTCCCGGTAACGAGGGAAGTTCGTCGGGCACCTTGCAGCCAACGATGAACAAGTCGTCGTAGATAACGCCGGGAGCGTTGCTGGTTACAGCGAGTTCTGACTTTAAGGACGGATCGTACGCTAACCCGGTAAAAAAATCGAGCTTACCCCCGTGGCCAAAGTTCGAGACCAGCTGACCCGTACGGGCATTTAGCGCGTACAGGGTGGTCCCGTGTACGAATAGAATCCGGTCTTCTGTTTTCCCCTGGCCATCGTAGAAAGTGACCGCTTTCATGTTGGTACGGACGGCACTACTGTCCGGCCGAAATGACCATTGTTTTCTACCGCTCAATGGATTTAATGCTACTATTCGTTGCCCCGGAGTGTAAACATACATTACGCCTTTGGCAACCAGCGGATTGAAGGCAACCATTCCACCGTTCGCGCTGTCCTCTTCGTACCGCCAGACCTCGCGCAGATGCTCAACATTTGTGCGGTTGACCTGATCTAGCGGAGAGTATTTATTATCGCTGGCGTACGTTCGCCACTCCCTTTCATTTAGGGATTGATTGTCGGTAGTCGTCTGCTCCTGACAGCTCCCCATTAAAGTAAGCAACAAAACAGCCCCAGTCACTACTAAGAGTTCAAGCTTTGTAGTTTTCGTGGATATAGAACTTTCAAAACTATTTGGTGGAGTGTTAAGGTGTGTATTCATATTATCTGTTTGGTCTCTCACGGTCTTTTTCTCGTAATAACTGTTGTAGGGCCAATCCATCAAAGGCAATTACTTCTTGACTGACCACTGAGGCTGAATGTAACCCACTCTTTGCCAGGCGAACCGCCGAAGGGGAAAGTGCACTTAGGGCTTCGGTCAGCTGCTCAGTGGCAGTTTCTAACTCTGCTGCGGAACAGACCCGGTTGATTAACCCCCACCTGTGCGCCTGGGCGGCCGTAAGCCGTTCACCGAGCAGGATCATTTCTTTGGCCCGGGCTTCGCCCACCAGACGAGGCAAACGGAGCAGCCCGCCCCAACCGGGCAACCAGCCGTGCTGTAGTTCGGGTAGTGCCAGCAAGGCGTCCTCCGTCGCGATCCGAAGGTCGCAGGCGAGGGCCAACTCCAGCCCTCCACCCATTGCGTAGCCGCGAATAACGGCTACCGTAGGCTTCGGGTAGGTCGCTACCTGGTTAAACACCCGGTGCCCTAGCGCAATCCACTGCGGTAGTTCATCTTCTGACAACGCCCCGAAGGCTTTCAGATCAGCTCCTGAGGAAAAAGCCCGCTCTCCAGCTCCCTGCAACACTACCGCTCGCACCGCATCATCCGACTCGGCTTCAGCCAGACGCGCTTCCAGGGCAAGCAGCATTTCCTGATCCAGGCAGTTAAGTTTCTTGGGGCGGTTTAGGGTAAGGTAGAGTACCGAGGACGCATAATGCGTCAGTAGGGGGGCGGATGGGTTCATGGGGTCAGGCTTTCGTAAAATGGTGTTCGTTCATGGTCTTTAGGTCGCTGCTCACCGCGGGGGTGAAATCCATCATCGCCAGCACGTCCTGTTCCAGGTCTACGCCCGGAGCGATCTCGGTCAGCTCGAGTCCTTCGGCGGTAAGGCGAAACACCGCTCGTTCGGTGATGTACTGCACTCGCTGGCCCTGCTGCCGGGCGTAGTGCCCGTTGAAGGTTACTTGCTCTACCTCATCGACAAACTTCTTGATTTTTCCGGGGTGCTGCACGGTGAGC
The DNA here is from genome assembly GCF_030506325.1 of Tunicatimonas pelagia. Taxonomy (NCBI): domain Bacteria; kingdom Pseudomonadati; phylum Bacteroidota; class Cytophagia; order Cytophagales; family Catalimonadaceae; genus Tunicatimonas; species Tunicatimonas pelagia. The sequence goes on from NZ_CP120683.1 coordinate 1,860,072, forward strand.
TTCCCGTCGGAAGCTGCTACCTCCGCTTTGGCCGCCAGAGAGCCGCAGAAGACTACCCGGGGCGTAGGCTGCGAGATGTCAATGAAGCCGCCGCAGCCGGTCATCGTTTTACCAAACCGACTGGAATTGACGTTGCCCGCCCGGTCTACCTGGGCGAACCCCAGGTAACAAATATCCAGACCACCTCCGTGAAAAAAGTCAAACTGGTAGCCATCGTCCACAATGGCCGAAGGATTGTACATGGCTCCGAAGTTGAGACCCGTACTAATCACTCCATCAATCTGTCCCTGCTCAATAAGAAACGTAAGCTCATCGAGCCGACCTTGCTCCCGAGCCACAATGGGCACCCCGTCAGGAATGCCGTAACCCAGGTTGACAAAGCTGCCTTTTTCCAGTTCCTGGGCCGCTCGTCGGGCCACAATCCGCTTGATGCCGACGAGTGACAGATCATCGCCCTCGTACGGGGCTTGCCGATCGACCATCGCCGGTTCGTAGTCGGTGATAAAGGTCATGGTTTGTTCGGGCACTTCTACCACATAGTCGATCAGCACGCCAGGCACCTTCACCTGTACGGGTTTGGCGTGTTGGTCTTCTCGCACTTGTTTCACCTGAGCGATCACTACTCCACCGTTCGCTCGGGCCGCTTGCGCCAGCGAGAGCATCGAAAAGGTGCCCACCTCTTCTTCCATCGTCAGGTTGCCCCGGGCATCCACCGAGCTACCCCGAATAAAGGCTACGTCAATGCGCGGGGCGCGGTAAAACAGATGCTCTTTACCACCTATAGCAACGGCTTCTACCAGTTCCTCGGTAGTAAGCTTATTTACTCGTCCGCCTTCGTAGCGCGGATCCACGAACGTATGTAAACCGATCTTAGTGAGTAGACCCTCTTCTCCACCCGCTGCCGACCGTAGCAGGTGACTGAGTACCCCTTGCGGAAAATTGTAGCCCTCGATTTTTTCCTCCCGGGCCAGCGTAATCATCCGGGGGGCGTTTCCCCAGAAGCCACCGATGTTGCGCCGCACCAGTCCTTCGTGAGCGATGTGGTTGAGACCTCGCCGGTCGTTGTCACCGATACCGCAGGCGTGGTAGGTGGTGAGGCTCCGGGGCTGCCCGGTGTTCCGGAATCGCTCGCCAACCGCCTCGAGCAGACGATCGGGTACGTTGTGGCCGGCTCCAGCACCACCAATCGCTAGGGTAGCCTGGTCGGGAATCAAAGCCGCAGCGTCGGCGGCAGTTATGGGTTTAGGCATCATTGTGATTTAATTTTTTCTGCACTGCTACGAGCTGAATCACACTCAGCCAACAGCTTAATCCCCACCAACGATTCAATAATTGCTTTTTCATTGTTCAATTGTTTAGTTAAAAATCAGATATAATGCGATCATGACGATGGATAAACCTCCCCACAGTCCTAGTACCCACTGCGAGGGGGTGTACTGCAAATTGGCGTACGACTGACGAAGTGTAGGAAAATCCGCTTTTTCTTGCACCTCTTTCTGATCTGACCAAGGGGTCCATGACACTCCGATCATCAACACCAGAATAAAAGCGAACAGAAAAAAGGATACCAGCAGAAAGTGCGGCCAGAAATTTGGTTCGGGCACCTCCGACAACTGGAGAAACCCCACCGTCAGGCTCAGTGCCGAGCCTACGATCAGTCCGATATTCGCGGCCCGCGTAGTCATCCGGGGCCATAGTACTCCCAGCAGAAATACCGCTGCCATGGGCGGAGCCAGGTAACCTAAAATGGCTTGAAACAGGCTGAATAAATCCATCCCCTTGATCTGGTCCAGACCCAGGGCAATGAAGATCGCTAATACTGTCCCAACCAGCACGACCATCCGCCCGATCCTCACCTGCTGGGCGGACGAAGCATCGGGGTGGTAGCGCCGTCGGTAAATGTCTACCGTAAAGACCGTACTCAACGAATTTAGCGCCGAGTCTATGGTGCTTACCAGCGCGGCGATCAGCACCGCCATGATCAAACCGACCATTCCCGTCGGCAACAGACCCGTCACCATTGTCATATAAGCTTCGTTCTCGTCGGGCAGGTTGGGGTACAATAGGTAGCAAATGATGCCGGGCAGAATAAATAAGGGTACATCCAGTATTTTGAGCCAACCGGTCAGGTTGGTGCCCAATTGTCCCTGCTCCAGGCTGCGGGCCCCCAGCACCGACTGCACCATACTCTGATCAGTACACCAGAACCAGATACCCAGCACCGGGTAGCCTAATACAATCGCTATCCAGGGATAGTCCGGATTATCCGCGGCCAGGAACAATTGTCCGTAGTCGGCCGGCAGTTCGGTGAGTAGTCGATCTATGCCGCCCAACTCGTGCAGCCCCACCCCCACCAGCACCGCGGAAGCGACAATCAGCAAAATCATCTGAAACACATTAGTGATCGCAATGGCTTCCAACCCACCTGCTACAGCAAAGAAAGCTGCTAACCCCATCAGCGCACTTACCGATGCCCCAAGGGGCCAGGCCATGATCTGACTGACCAGCAACCCGCCAGCGTACAGGGTCAGCCCCAGCCAGGAAATCAGGATGGTCACTAGTGAGTACCAAGCCAGCAATTCGCGCGTAGTGTTGTTAAAGCGTTTACCCATAAACTCGGGCAGGGTACTGATGCCAGTATTTTTGTAGTGGGGCGCAAACACCAATGCCAGCAGGCCGATAAAGATGAAGGCGTACCACGAAAAGTTTCCGGCTACCACTCCGGTGGTATAGCCCACCGCGCAGGAAGCGATTAGCATGGATGGCCCCACGTTAGTACCCCACATGGTGAGCCCAATACTATACCAGCGTAGCGAACCTCCCGCCAAAAAATAGTCGCGCTCGCTGCTTTTTTTCTTTCGGAAGCTGACATACGCTCCAATGCCTATCAGCAGCAGTAGGTAAACCGCTACCACGCCGAAGTCCAGGGCTTGTAAGTGCTGGTGAATATTCATGTTAGTCATTGATCATCATTCTTCCAGACAGCCCGGTCAACAATCTGTTTTTTCTTCTCTAGGCGTTCCCAGTCTACTTCCGCCCCAATGCCCGGCACTTCGGGCACCGTAAAATACCCGTCTTGTACCGTGGGGCCTACTCGCAGTAGCGAAGCCATCACTCCTACTACTGGCTCCAGGTACTCCAGCAGTGCCTCACCGCCTACCACCGCTAGGGCTGACGCATTGATGTGCGACGTACCGCCTCCGCTGAACGTCAGTTCGTGCCGACGAGCCAGATTGGCTACCGATAGCCATTCGTGCAGGCTGCTGATATGCCCAGCGATGGGTTGCATATGCTTTACCCCGGCCCGTACCAGTGAAGGAAACACCAAGGCTGAGCGCTCCGACTCGCCGTAGGAAATAGGTATTGGTGAATGCGCGCATAGTGCCTCAATCTCATGCAGGGCTGCTGAGTGGATTGGCTCTTCCAGCCAGGCAATGTCCAGGCTACCCAGTGCCTGGCTCAATTTCTGCGCTTTCGGCAGACTCATAGACTGATTAGCATCAATGGCCAGTTGGGTTTCAGAGCGCAGGGCTTCCCGCACCGAAGTGATGCGGACCAGGTCTTCCTTCACGGTGGTGGTCAGGCTGCCGAATTTTATCTTGATGGTTGTGTAGCCTTGGGCTTCCCAGGCGAGGCATTCGTCAACTAGTTCGCTGCCCGTAAGATGAATACCGCCCCCACTGGCGTAGGCTCGCACCCGAGGGCTACGGCCACCCAGGTAACGAAACAAGGGCACTCCCTTTCGGCGGGCGGCCAGATCATGAAAGATTCGGTCCAGATGACCCAGAGCCAGAGCGGCTCCGCCCCGGAAGCCTTCGTTGCGAATGCCCCAGTAGAGCTTACGGTAGAGTTCTTCGTAGGTATTCTTTGGGGTCTCGAGCAGTAGTGAAACAAAAACGTGCCGGAGCAGATCAGTCGCCGTCGCTGGAAACTCACATTCTCCCCACGCGCCACTGCGGTCAGTAAGTCGCACAAAGCAGGCTCGGTAGGAGGTAAACGGCCCCATAGTAGCGTCATAGAAGGGACGCGCAAACTCAATCGGGGCTACGCAGCGCATCTCGACCAATTGAATGTCAAATTGCTCGCGATGGATGGGAGTTTCCAAAGTAGGTAGTGTTACTGTAGCTGATGGCTCAATGTTCTTCATTGGATCAAGTTGGTCAATTCTTCGAAAAGAGTTTCCTCCAGCATACCGGCTTCACAATCGGCCAGAGTATCGGTAAGTTGCGTCATATTTTTCGCCCCCAGCACCAAGTAATCTACTTCTTGCATGGAAAGCAGATAGCGGTGCGCCAAGGCGGACAGTTTGATTCCCAGTCGCCGGGCCAGTTGTTCAGCTTGTTTTGCCCGAACCAGGTCAGCGGATGAAATCCAGCTCGGTGGATGTTGCTGGTATCGCTCAAAGCGGTTTCCTAACAGTCCCATCAACAGGGCACTGCCCTGGTAGGTGGTCAGGCCGTGGGCACGGAAGAAGGGAATATCGAACTGTAAACCATCCAGACAGGCTGCGTTGAGGTTGTTATAGCTCATCACTACGTCAAAAACTCCCCGTCGAATAAACTCGTGAAATGCCGAAGGCACGATGCCTCCCAGGCCCAGTGCTTTCGCATGTCCGGCTTGTTTTACTTGCTGCATAAAGTTAACAACTTCCGAAGTGCGGTCGGCAGGCACCTTGTTGGGTTCGTGCAGGAAGAGCAAATCCAGGCAGTCGGTACCGAGTACTTTCCGGCTCTCCTCCACGCTGCGCTGCATACTGGCCAGCGTATAATCGTTCGTTTCCTGGTCGGCCGCATCAGCCCGGAGCTTACCCACTTTGGTGCTAACGAACGGACGTTGACCTCGCCACTGCCGCAGGGCTTCGCCGACGATGATTTCGGCCTGACCGTAGGCCGGGGCCGTATCCAGCTGTTCAATACCATTTTCCAAAGCGTACAGTATCGTCTTCACCGATTCATGACGGTTGACGGTGCCCCATACCCCGCCGAGCCCGGCCGTACCTAATACCAGTCCGGGCAAGGGACCATCGGAACGATAGGCAGGACGAATAGTGGCAGTTATTTTTGTGGTGTTCATAGCGTAGTTACGTTACTCTTCGGCTCGTCCTATTGATGCCGGAGGGCTTAGGATATCCTGGTACCCTGGTTCTATCCCGGCCTGCTTCACAACCTGCGGCCCCACGTGCTGGGAGGTGCGGTGCAGGGCGTGTTTAAGCAGTATGATACCGGTCTGGTGAAGATTGAGTTGGTCGGCAATATTGTCTATAGCGTTCTCTTCAATGACGAAGGGATGCTCGGCGGATCCCCCGGTCTTTTCATCACAGTAAATGGCGTACTTGATGCTTTGCCAGGGTTTCTGGGGGGGCGACAGGTCGTGCAGATAGTTGCGGTAAATCCGGGTGCCCGGCTGATAAGACAAGGTGTAGATCGCCGCCCCGTCGTTGAGTAACTTCACCACATTACTGATATCATTGTAGGCAATCAGATTATTTGCCATCGCGTTCGGTTGATCGGTCCAGCCGTAGCCTACACTAATGCCCGAGTAGGGTAAGTCGCGAATGGTATTGTGGGTGATTTGCGCCCCCTGCGGATACCCGGCGGCAATACCCACACAGCCAACATAGTCGCGAGCTACCCGTTCGATCAGGTTGTTGGTAATGGTGTCACCGTAGCAGATTTCGGTAGTGTCAGCCGGTTGGTAGGGCATGTGATATTCTACCGAGGGGGCTTCGGTGAATTTAGCCAGAGCCACCGCACTGCCCGCGATGTCACTAAAGCGGTTACCTACCACCGTGCAGTGGCGCGTACCGTAGTGCAGGTCAATGCCGGTAGCACCCAGGTTCCGAAATTCGTTGCGCGCAAACGCCACCCGTTCAGCATAAGCTACATACACGGCCGCCGGGGGGCGGTAAACATATTGGTCATTATTGGGCTCCGCCCGGTAATTGTGCTGTCCGGCTTGGGCGTTCAGGTAGCCGTGCTCGCTGGCGTACGTCCAGTTGGAGTACTGAAACGATAGATTCTCAAACCGTAAATTCATCACCGGATTTTCCCGCGTCCCCTGCACAATCAGTAAAGTGTCGAGCGTAGGGCACATCACCGAAGCTTGGTTCATGCTTCCTTCTTCGCCCGGTTGGTAGTAAAGGGCACCGTTCGCCGGGTCATGGTACCACTCCCTTTCGGTATCCAGTAACGAGCGGGCATTCTCAAAGTAGAGCCGGTGGATAGGTTCGTGCATTGGGTAAGGGCGATTGAACAAAATCTTGGATTCGTTCTCCGCGAAACTGACGCGGGAATACTTTTGAAAACTCAGGCCGTAGGAATGAACTTCTCGCACTCGCAGGTAGCTTTCGGCCCAACTCTGCAGCAGTAGCATCTCGAGGTCTGGCCCGGCTTCGTTCAACACAGGGTGTTGTCCCTGGATCAGTAGCTCCTGGTCTTCGTAGTCCCAAGCGGTACTTTCCAGAAACTCACCCTCGTTGGGATATCGGGCGCGTACTGCCCGCCGTCCGTTGACGTAGAGTTGCCGAAAGGCCGCATCAACTACTTTCGCCTGATAAACGTCCACCTCATCCGACTCCTGCCACCCGCTTACTTTTCGGCCACTGTGGATGACTACCTTCCCTTTATCTGAACCCCGGTAGGTGACCTGATGATTAGCAGACCCGCCGTCCTCGGGGCCGAAGCGGAGCGGTTCTTCCAAAAGATAGCTGCCTGCATCAATCTGCACGACGATATTCTGCCGGGCATTCTGAACAGTTTGAACGGCCTGCTGCGCCCGGCGGACGGTACGAAAGGGGGCCACCTCGGTGCCCTCGTTTCCATCATTCCCTTCCGGTGACACGTAAAAAGCTAACTGTCCGAAGACCGTTGTGGGTGTAAGTGCAAGAAGGGTGAATAGTAGGGTTGCTGCGTAAGTCATAAAAATGGTGAAGCTGATTCAAAGTAATAAAATTCCACCCGGACATACGCACACGATCTTGTAGCTTTATAGCACTATTTTAACCCTCGTTTTTAATCAGGTAATTAACACTCTTTTCTTTACGCTCGTTTTGTCAGAAAAACAGTGAAACTCGTATTTTTTACCAGAATAGTGTTAGCTTAAGGACAAAATGAAGACACTGATAGAAAAATGGACTCCTCCGAACCAAAGCTCATTTATCAGCAAACAGTACAAGGTAAAGACCGGCTTCGCCCGCTCCGCAGAGATCGCCATGCGTACTCACGAGGAATATGAGATTTCCGTGCTGATGGGGTGTAGCGGAAAGCGGATAGTCGGTAATACGATTGAAAATTTCTCTGAAAACGACCTGTTCCTGATCGGCCCGAACGTGCCTCATGCGGTGCAGCCCGACAACTACAAGCTGGGTAAGGTCATCACGCTACATTTTCTAAGAAATAGTTTCGGTGGCGACTTTTTTGACCTACCTGAAAACGGAAAAATTGCCGATCTGCTGAAAGAAGCGCAACGCGGAGTAGCATTCGCAGAGACTGACATTCCTTTTTTTTACCGGAAGATGCAAAAGATTGACCGGTTGCGCGGGTTTGAGCGGGTGATGGCTTTCTTTCGATTGCTTCACACCATGGCGCTCAACGAACAACGCCGGGTACTATCGAGCCGGGGCTTCGCCCCAGTCGCCAATCAGCAAACCTATCAGGTGGTAAACAAAATCTACGAGTACATTATCAACCGCTTCGCGGATCAGCACATTTCACTGGATGAGATTTCTGCTCAGGCGAATATGTCATCGGCAGGCTTCTGTCGTTTCTTCAAAAAGCACTTCAGCAAAACCTTCACCAGCTTTCTGAATGAAGTACGGGTCGGACACGCCTGTAAACTGATCCAGCAGACCGATCATACCATCGCCGAAATTGCGTTTGCGTCGGGCTATAATCAACTTACTCACTTCAACCGGCAGTTTAAACGCGTCGTCGGTTACAGTCCCCGTGCGTACCGAAACGAGCTTCATCAGCAGTCTTAGGTATGTCCACTATCTTAACCGGTTGATAAGTTTGTGTCCTTTCCGACTATCATGTTCACCAATATCCCGCCTAAGGCTACTAGCGGAACCCCGACATAAGATGATAATAGGCTTCGTTATGACGTAGCTCATTGCGGAACTCAAACAAGCGGGTGTCCCGCTTGATCCGCACGCACTCTATTCCGGCAATCGTCGCGAAGTCTTCCCAGTGTTCACTCGTCAGGTTTTGACTGTACACGGTGTGGTGGGCCCCTCCGGCGTGAATCCAGGCCGCGGCAGCCGTCTTCAGGTCAGGAAGTGGTTTCCAAAGAACTCGCGCCACCGGCAGCTGGGGCAGGTCAGCCTCGGGTGTAATCGCTTCTACCTCGTTGACCAGCAACCGAAAGCGGTTGCCCATATCGATGATTGAAGCGTTTAATGCCGGACCCGGAGCGACATCAAATACCAACCGGACGGGGTCCTCTTTGCCCCCGATACCCAGCGGATGCACCTGACAGCTCGGCTTATGCTGCGCAATGGAGGGGCAGATTTCCAGCATGTGCGAACCGAGTACGCTCATATTATCAGGGCGGAAATGATAGGTATAATCTTCCATAAAGGAGTTGCCGCCGTCCAGTCCGCTCGCCATCACCTTCGCCGCTCGTACCAGAGCCGCGGTTTTCCAGTCTCCTTCGGCTCCGAAGCCGTAGCCCGCCGCCATCAGCCGCTGCACCGCGATCCCCGGCAGCTGCTTCAGGCCGTGCAAGTTCTCAAAGGTATCGGTAAAGCCCACAAAATTTCCGTCTTCCAAGAAAGCTGTGAGGCCCAGCTCGATCCGAGCAGCCTCCCGCAGCGAAGCGCGCTGCGCCCCTTCTCGCCCTAACGCGGTAGCCAGCTCGTACTGGTCTTCGTACTCGCCCGTCAACCGCTCAACGTCCGCCTCGTTTACCTGATCGACGAAAGCAACGACGTCGCCGATCCCGTAACCGTTTACGGCGTAGCCAAGCTGCATCTGCGCCGCTACCTTATCACCTTCGGTGACGGCCACCTCGCGCATGTTATCACCGATGCGCGCAATGTTTGCCCCTTGCGCGTCGTGCCAGGCCGCAGCGACTCGCAGCCAGACCGCCAAGCGCTCTTGCACCTCGGTATCCTCCCAGTAGCCGACCACCACTTTGCGTTCGATGCGCATCCGGCTCATCATAAACCCAAACTCTCGCCCCCCGTGGGCCGATTGATTCAGGTTCATAAAGTCCATATTGATGCCGGACCACGGGATGTCGCGGTTGAACTGTGTGTGGAGGTGCACCAACGGTTTGCTAAGCGCACTGAGTCCGCGAATCCACATTTTAGCCGGTGAGAAGGTGTGCATCCAAGCGATGAGCCCGATGCAATCGGTAGCCGCGTTAGCCTCCTGGCACAGTTGATAGATCGCCTCGGGCGTAGTCAGTACCGGCCGGTAAACAACCCGCAGCGGTACGGTAGCGGAAGCATCCAGAGCCTGGGCAATCTGTTGCGAATGCTCAGCTACTTGCTGTAAGGTCTCCTCACCGTACAGATGCTGGCTACCGGTGATAAACCAGACTTCGTAGTGTGTTAGATTGATCATGGTTGGTTTGATTGTTGATTGCAGGTGAATAGGTTACGGGTGAAACGAGTTGCGGGTAAAGTAATCCTAACTCGCAACTCGTTCACTCGCAACCCGTAACCCGTTCTCCATACTCCCTTTTCATATTTTATATTTTAGTTCATTGTCCGTAGTAGGCATCCTTACCGTGTTTGCGTTCGTAGTGCTTACGGATCAGGGTCTCCTTCAGGCGAGGGGTATCCGGACGTACTTGCCGGGTTAGCATTGCCATCCGAGCGACTTCCTCGAGCACCGCGCTATTGTACACCGCTTGCCGGGCGGTAGCGCCCCAGGTAAAGGGCGCGTGGTTAGCCACCAACACCATTTCTACCTCCTGATGAGAAAGGCCTTTGTCTTTAAAGTAGTTGATAATTTGAAAACCGGTTTCATACTCATAGTCTCCCTGAATCATCGCATCATCCATTACCGGAGCGCAGGGTACATCTACTGTCAAATGGTCGGCATGGGTAGTACCGAAGATGGGAATATCAATTTGAGCTTGCGCCCAGGCCGTAGCGTAGGTGGCGTGCGTGTGGGCGATGCCGCCGATATTTTCCCACTGCCGGTACAGCACCGCGTGCGTCTTGGTATCAGAGGAAGGACGTAGCTCTCCTTCCACAATCTGATTGTCAAAGTCCACAACGACCATCTTATCGGGACTTAACTCTTCGTAGGGTACTCCGCTGGGTTTGATCGCAAACACCCCCCGAGCGCGATCCGCGGCACTGACGTTGCCGAAGGTGAAGAGCACCAAGCCGAGGGCAGGTAGCTGCAAGTTGGCTTCGTAAGCTTGGTCTTTAATAGCCTGATATTTTTTGCTCATGCGTGTCTTCTGTTTTCTTGGTCACTTGTTGAATACTGAGACGATCAACGATCGCACCATTATCGAAGAGTTATCTATTCAGCTCTGACTCAATGAACTTTCCAAACCGTTGATACTGCTCGTAGCGACGTTGGTACTGGCTTACCACTTCGGGATTGGGTCGATATTCCGCATCGAAGCCCGCGCCCATTCTATCCATTGCCTCACGCACGGTAGCAAATTCCCCGGCCGCCGTGGCGGCAAACATCGAAGCGCCCAGCGCGCAGGTTTGCTCCGCCCGGGCAATCTTTATGGGCATGTTCATCACATTGGCCATAGTTTGCATAATGAAGGGGGACTTCTTGGCCACTCCGCCCAGTCCAATCAATCCCTTCACCGGTACTCCTTCATCCTGAAAACGCTCAACGATGCGCCTAGCCCCGAAGCAGGTCGCTTCCACCAACGCCCGAAAGACGGTCGGAGCGTCAGTGCCGAGGCTCAGATTAAATAACGCGCCTTTGAGCCGTTGGTTGGCATCCGGAGTGCGTCGGCCATTCAGCCAGTCGATAGCCAGAGCACTAGATTCGTCCATTGGAATTTTTTCGGCCGCTTCGCTCAGTGCCGGAATCATCTGATCCAGCACTTCCTGCTGCAACCGCTGCTTTGTGCTTTCATCCATCAGGGTTGATTTCATGACGACCTGTCGTAGTGGCCATATGAGAACTTCTTTAAACCACGCGTACACATCGCCGAAGGCGGATTGTCCGGCTTCTAAGCCTTCCATACCCGGGATTACCGACCCATCGACCTGCCCACAAATACCGCTTACCGGTTTGTCGTGCAGGTCCTCTCGTGGAGCGACCAAGATGTCGCAGGTAGAAGTCCCCATCACTTTGCTGAGGTAGTAGGATTCAATCTGTCCGCCCACGGCTCCCATGTGCGCGTCAAACGCTCCGACACTCACGACCACCTCGGGGCTCAGTCCGAGCCGCTCGGCCCATTCGCCTGACAATGTTCCGGTTGGCTGATCCGATGTATGCGTCTGCTCGTACAAGCGGCTACGCAGCCCACTGAGCAACGGGTCCAGACTGGTCAGAAAATCTTCGCTGGGTAGGCCGTCCCAGCGGGGGTGCCACATCGCTTTGTGTCCGGCCGCACAGCGGCTGCGCTTCATCTGGTGAACGTCAGTACCTCCGGTCAGCAGAAAGGGAATCCAGTCGCAGTGCTCGGCCCAGGAATAGGCTGCTGCGCGCACTGCCTCATCGGTACGCAGCACGTATAAAATTTTTGCCCAGAACCATTCGGAAGAGTAGATACTTCCCTCGTAGCGGGTGTAATCGGTCTCCCAGCAGTGCGCCAGTTCGTTAATCTCCTGGGCTTCCTTCACCGCGGTATGGTCTTTCCACAGCACAAACATCGCGTTGGGGTTCTGAGTGAAGTCGTCGTTCAGGGCCAACGGAGTGCCACTTTGGTCCAGCGCGCAGGGCGTAGATCCGGTAGTATCAACCGCGATACCCGTGACCCGCGCCGCACTTCCAGCCGGGGCCTGTGCCAGAGCTTCGCGAATGCAGTGCGTGAGTCCTTCTACATAGTCGAGTGGGTGCTGACGAAACTGGTTGCGCGTGACATCGCTAAATTGCCCTTGTTGCCAGCGCGGGTAGGCAAATACAGCGGTACTCAGGATCGTACCGTCGGCGGTATCGATAACTACTGATCGAACCGAATCGGTGCCGTAGTCAATGCCGATAACGCAAGGGGAAGAAGATGTGGTTGTCAATTCAGATGGCATGTTGAATAGATATTGTTTGTGTATCATTAAACCCGTCGGGGTCAAGGTTCATAACTCCAAACGACAGTATCGGTAAGAGACGCTTCGCCGAAGGTAGTTTTCACCGAGATTTCATTGTCGCCCGACTGTAGCATGAGCGGCCAGCGGAATACTCCCGGTTGGCTCTCTTCCGTTGGCTTAACCCGCTTACCGTTGTGGTACAGCGTGAGGGAAGATTGGTTGCTGTATACCTTCACTTCGGTGTCGGCCTGGCTTCGGGAGGTAAACCGGCGATCGGCGATGTAGACCATCGGCTCCTCACTCCACTGCGATTGGTAATAGTAGTACGCATCTTTTTTAGTCTGACGGTCAAAGGTCACTAAACCCTTATCGTTGATACCCATCCGGTCTCCTTCCCGGCGGTGAGCGGCCCCGTTGTCAAACATCAGCCAGATAAACTTCCCCCAGAGAAAGGGACGCTTCGCAAGCTCAGGCCAGTACTGTTCGTGGAAGTACGCCTGCCAGCCTTCGGGATGCCAGCGACCGGCGGGCTTCGGGGCTTTCAGCGTATCGCTGTGGTGCTTCATGCTGGCCCCCGCTCCGTATTCACTCAAGCATAAGCGACGATCCAGATGGCGGGTATGTTGCTCGTCGGCCCAAGTGCCAATTTGCTTCGGCTCACCGCCGTACCAGCCAAAGTATTTATTCCACCCGATGGCATCCGTCACCCCGTTGTTACGATTTTCCTGAAAAGCGGCCGCCACGGTCATACGGTCCGGGTCTAATGCGTAAGCCAAGCTATCCAAGGTAGTCAGGTAGGGATAAGGATCATCCCAGTCGGCTTTTACTTCGTTGTACAGCCCCCAGAATACGATGCTGGGGTGGTTGTAGCGTTGGCGGATCATTTCCCGGAGCTGCTGCTTGCCTGTCTGGTGAAAGGCTTCCGAAGCAATGTAGCTCTGGCCTCGGTACCCGCCCGGCCCTGTCCAGGGCAGTTCGGTCCAAACGATCAGCCCGGCTGAATCACAAAGCTGATAGAAGTAGTCCGCATGGGGATAGTGGGCCAGACGAACCGCATTTACCCCCATCTCTAGCATGATTTGCACATCTTCGCGCATGTGGGCTTCGGTGATGGCGGAACCTACGTTGGCCCGGTCTTGATGTCGGTTCACTCCTCGCAAATCCAGGTATTCACCGTTAAAAAAGAAGCCCTGCTCAGCGTCCAGCCGAAAGTAGCGCAGGCCCAGCGGTTGTACCTTTTCTTCTATAATTTCGCCACGCTGATCTTGCAAAGTAACCTGCACCTGATAGAGATACGGGTCTGGTCGCCCTTGCCAAAGATGAGGATTGTCAATCGTAAGTCTACTGGTAAACGTAGTGGTCGTATCGGGCAGCACGCTCTTTTCTTTTACTTGCTGGGTCACCGTTTGCCCCGCTGCATCTTTCACCGTTACTTTCACCTGATGGGCCGCCGCCGAAGACGTACTGTTTACTAGCGTCGTGACGGTGAGCTGGGCTTGCGTTGAACTGACCGTGTCCTGACGGATATATATCCCGGAAGAAGCGTCGTCTAATGGGCTAATGCACACCGGCGGTTTTACCAGTAAGTGTACCGGGCGGTACAGCCCTCCGTAGTGATTGAAGTCTCCGGTGAGTGGCATCAGCGAAGCGTCGTAGGCATTATTGACCTTTACGGATAGGGTGTTGATCGTGTCCAGCTTCACCAGATCGGTAATTTCCAGACAGAAAGCGGTATACCCTCCTTGGTGACGCCCGGCTAGTTGGTGATTGACAAATACATCGGTAACGGCATTACTGCCTTCAAACAGTAAGAACAATCGTTGATTTCGGTAAGCACCTGCTAAGTACAGCTCCTTTTCGTACCAGCCTGGGCCCCGGTAGTAATCTAACTGACCCGCCAGCGCGTCTTCGGCGTTCCAGGTATGGGGCAGATTAACCGATTGCCAGGGTGGGTTCTTCTGCATATTGTACTGGTGGCCCTTGACAAACCGCCAGTCCTGATTGATTACACTATCAGTGTTTTGGGCGGGTAAACATAAGGGTAGTCCCAGTAGGGCAAACAACGTAAATATCTTCGTCATTGTATAAGAGCTTCTATTCTTAAGGGGTGTGCATCATTAGGGTCTCGATGATCCGCGCTACTTTCTGAGGCGGCACCCGAGCTAGTAGGCGCTGGTGTGGTCCATTAGGATCAGCCTGCCACTCATTGCTACCATCAGGACGCACCGTTAGCGTGCCTCGTTCGGTGTCGTAGTAGGGGGAAGCTCCTCGTACGGCTACCAGTACGGCGGTTTGATCCCAGCTCATACGCCCGCGCTGGTCTTGAGTGCTCTGCGGTATACTGATGACGTAGGCGTGCCGAACGGGACTCTGCGGCGACCCGTTTGCCACCAAACGCAACCCGGTCAGCACCTCTTTACCAATCTCAAAGCCACTGAACAAAACTGGCGTAGGCCAGGCTTCTATGACCACCTGCGCCGCTAAAGAATCCTTGCGAATGTTAAACTCCTTCCCTTCGGGAAACTTCCCAGCCATGGCTACCCACTGTTTTACTTTCTGCTTCACCAACGCGGTGCCATCCAGCGGCGAGTGGGCATCAGGCGGTGAGGTCAGCAAGCGATGCAGATTGGTTAGAAAACCAACCGTGATGATGGTCACACTATTGTCCGGCTGGTTGGCCAGCACCCGGCGATAAACCGTCACAGCATCCGGGGCCTCGGCCGTATTGGGGCTATCGTGCGGATAGTGCGCGACCAACGTATCGGCCCAGCGTTGCCGACCGGCCATTACTACTCCGGTGTCGGCGGGGGCACCGATGGGTAGATCAGGGCGCCAAAAGTAGGTATTTAACACGTCGATGCAGGGTACAGTTAGCGTATCACGATTAGAAGAGAGCGTAGCCAGAATTTTCGCCTCGCCCCGGTTAGCCAGAGCGTGAAGCACCGCCATGGCTCCTACGTCGTCGTAATCCGGTCCGATGTCAGTATCCAAGATCACCGACACCACTGAATCAGCCGAGACTGTAAGTGAATTAGTGACCGGAGCTTGACAAGCGAGTAGCCATAGGGCACCGACATAAATTAGGGAGCGAGTGGACATTCTTTCAAGCACGGATGATTTCTTCAATATTGATTTCATACATCTGACGTTTACTGCCTTCGTGAGTAGAGTCAAAATAGACTTTGGTTCCTTGCTGGTTGCAGCGGGGATGTAGATCGCACCGCCACTCTCCTTTGAACTTAGCGGGTTCGTGAAAACGACCCAATACTACTTTTCGCTGGCTGGGCACATGGTAAAGATACAGCTCTTGCATCCGTTCGTCTCCTTGCGGATAGGTATCGTTCAGAATCCACTCGTTGTTGGTATGAGGCACGTAGGTGTTGTGGCCGTTGACCGTCATGGCTTCCTCGCATACGATCTCGTACTGCTTGCTACGATCTTGAAAAACGTAGAACGCCGCCTGATCCGAACCTTCTGGTGAGCCTGCCTCCAGTGGGGCCAATCCTGGCCGGGCCACCTCTGGCTTCGCCCAGGCGCACAAGGCATCGTCCCCGTTCCAGATAAAATGAGAAAACATCCCTGAGTCGTTCAGGGCATACAAGTCACTACCATCTGTGTTTACCGTGATGGCCCGGGTAACATAGAGGTCATCACCCCGCAGACTTTTACCCGTCTCTTTTCGGTATTCTTCCGGCGTGGGGTAGGGACGTGAACGGTTGAGGAAGATCAGGCGATTACCCGCCGGATTGACGAGCAAATGATTCACCCAGTGGTAATTATCAGCCACCGAACCCAACGGTCGGTCAATCTGAGCTACCTGGGCGTAGGATAGAACCAGTTGTTTTTCGCCGGTTTGCAAGTCCAGGCGGTAGATACCCGTATCGGCGGGAGCTTTTCTGGGTACGCTTTTATCGGAAGTAGCGTAGCCGTAGCCGGGGCGGAAGAACTGCAAGCGGGCAAAGTCAATGCCGAACCCCGTCTTTCCATCGGGACTCAGGGTATAGACCGGGTGCGGCAGTATGCGCCGCTGACCAGTGTTGATGTTGCAGATGATACTGACAAAGGTGTTTTCCGATCGGGCGTCGCCACGCCGGGCGTTCCAGATCACCTCTTCGGAGCTGCCTGGAACCCACTGCAACATACAGCCCTGTTGCCAGCCCCAGGCACTGCTCTGTCCGATCTCGGTCCAGGTATTATTATTCTCTAGGTCAATCAGACCCATCTTGAGCGTATCCTCCGGGGTGGGCGAACGGAAGAAGAGGTCGACTTGGTTACCTAGTGCGTAGCGACCGCTGGGGTCAACCTGCCATTTGTCATAGTAGCCAAACCAGTGCTGTTGCTCGCCCGAGGTGATCGCCTGTGCGGGAACCTTATTGGGTAAGAAATTGGCCCGACGAGCGAGACTCACTACCGACGACGAGGCTAGTCCCAGACCTGCTAGGGCCGTTCGTCGAACAAAATTTCTTCGTTTCATACAAACTATCATTATGCTTAGAAAAGAGTAAACGGGGGATTTGCGATAATGCCCAGATCTCGCTGACGAAACCACTACCAACTATCAGTGAAATTTGATGATCGTCAGGAGTCACTCATGGTTGTGAATTTTTTACCCGACCGCATTCGTTGAACGAAATATTTTCCACGTGATTTTTTATCCGGATGTGTCCCCCGGTCGTGTCTTCCACGCATATGCCGCCGATCACCAGGTTATTAAACGTGATGTTACTGATGCTACTGGAAGGGCTTCGGCCCCGCAGGTAGGAATCCGACGGGCCGGCGTAATCGAACGTGATGTCCTCTACCAGAATATCATGAATAGGACCCGTACCCGAACCATCTTTGTCGCAGATGGTGAATCGGAAGGGGCAGTCGATGTACCCGCAGGCCAGGGGTTCGCCGGAAGTTCCTTTCACTGCTTCTACCCTGAAATTTCTGACGATCACGTTCCCTCCCCAGTCGCCCGTTCCGTACCAGTGGTCGAAGTTGAATCCTCTTTCGCACGAAAGCACCTCGAAGTCCGCTACGATGATATCGTGCATGTCATCGTAGGCCTGCATACCGAACTTGAAGCCGGAGGCCACGTCGGATTTCACCACCAGGTCTTGGTATCGGACGTTGTACACCGGGTACCCTTTGTACACCTTGATGCAGGCCGCGTCGTCGGTGGCATTCACAAAACAGTGGCGCACGTCGGCATCATGGGCCCCGCACATATTGATACCGTCGTTCCAGTGCCAGTCGGTGTAGTTCACGATTTTTACGTTCGTCACGGCAATGTCGTGTGATCCGCTCCAGAACGTGAGCGTCCAGTTGGCACTCTCACTCAGGATCACCCCTTTCACCGTGATGTCAGAAGAACCTTCGGTAAACCGAACCGCCGAGGTTTTCACTCCCCCCGACACATCGGTAGGCTGATTGCCGTTAGCCGCCGCGGCGTTGCACCAGATCGTGCCCCGACCGTATACTTTGCAGTGAGCGACATTACGTCCATCGATCATCCGAGTACCCGATCCGGTGGCTCCTTCAGCCGTCGTGAGTCCCCGCAGCACCGCGCCCCCCTTTAGGTAAATACCCACGTTGCTTCTCATCTCCAGTGCTTTGACGCTAAAAACTCCGGTTGGTACGTAGACCGTACCCCCTCCGGCCGCATGCACATCGTCAATCGCTCGCTGGATAATGTCGGTCACCTCGGTGTTCCCGGTGCTGTCCGCACGATAGGGCGGCTGGGTGATGCTGTAAACATTGGCGTCCGACAGTATGGGCATGTCGTCTTCCGGCGGGTCGGCCAGGATAAACAGTGAGCGGCTATCGTTGATCTTCACCTCTAGGTAGCGGGACTGAGAAAGCGTGAAGGTGAGGGTATTACCGTTGCTTGAGGCGGAGATGTTGTAGCGGGAAGGCTTCACGCTGAAGCTATCGATGGGGCTACTGTGGGTGACTTCCAGGGTGACCGTTCCGGAAAACGAAAAGTGGGCGTAGTCGTAGAAGGTAGTGCCGTGCGAATCAAACTTTCTGACCCCTACCGCTTCAGCCACCTCCCCCTGCATTACCCGAACGGTATACCGCTCGCTCTGCTGAAAAACCGGAGACAGGGGGTAGACATGGATGGCCGCCCCGGCTTTAACAGAAACGAGAGCGATGACAAGAAGTGTCCATCGTGCGCTTGCGTAGCATGTCCTTAGCAGCTTTGTACTTATCACGTTTAGTTTGTGTTGCGGGGTTGCGTATCATCGTTAAAATGAGACTCGACCAATACTTCAACCTCCTGTTGTATCGCCACGTAGGCACTGTCGCTGAGCAGCGGATCTTCGGTTCGCTCCTGCCATTGATGCAGTTGTTCTACGAGTTCTTTCCTTATCGTCTGGTATTCCGGAAACTCAGCCAGGTTCTCAAATTCGTGAGGGTCGGTCGGTAGAAAGTAGAGTTCTACTTCAGCTTGATTGGCGTAGCGCCGGTATCGACGTTGTGCATTGCCCCGGTCGTCTCCGGGTATGTATCCCCGCTGATCGTCAAAATTTCGGGGTACCAGCGCTCGGTAGAGCGGTGCAAATGGACTGATGATCAGTTTATACTGCTCGGTCGTGATAGACCGCTGGGGAAAGAGGTGGGTGGGTACGTGCTGCGTAAACTCGCCCTGGATACTGGTTCGCCAGTCTGCCGTGCTATCTGCTTGAAGCACTTGCAGCGGTCGGCCGGGCAAGTGGGATGGTATCTCGATGCCTACTTCCTGTAGGATGGTTGGCAAAAGATCAATAGTGCTGACGAAGTGCGTGTCTTCCTGAGCGTGTTGCTGCCCGGGATACTTGATCAGCATAGGAATGCGCAAGCCGGCCTCGTACACGGTGGTCTTGGCCCGGGGAAGCGGGGCACCGTGATCACCGATAAAGATGATCAGGGTGTTATCATACCGCCCGGCGGCTTTCAGTTGCCGGATGAGTATATCGAAGCCAGCATCCATCCGGGCGCAGCCGTTGTAATAACCCGCCAGGCTCGTCTTTCGAACCGGCGTACCGAAGTAAGGCAGTTGCTGAACTTCGGTTGTGTCGAACGGCTCTCCGGGGTACTCGCCCACCTGATTAAACCACGGGGTGTGCGGATCCAGAAAGTTAGCCATCAGAAAAAACGGCTGATCGCCCGATCGTTCCATGAAGGCGGCCGCAGAATCCGCCATCAGGTCTACCCGCTGAGAAAACGTTACGCGTTGCTCAAGCACTTCCTGCTCAGTAGTAAGCACTTCTACTTCTCGGTCGGAAACGCCGTATCCACTGAGCCCCGAACTGGTATAATCAAACCCACCCATTTTGTAGTCAAAGGGAAAGGCCGACTGGGGGGCGACGTGAAGCTTACCGAGGATACCGGTGCGGTAACCACGCTCTTTGAGATAAGACGCTACGTTGGGAAACGCACGATCCATACTGATCCCCCGGTGCGATAGGCCGGTTTGTCCGTTCTGGTGAGGATACAAGCCGGTCAGTATACTACTCCGCGAGGGGCTACAGGAGGCTTGGGTGACGTAGGCATTGACGAAACGCAGGTTGTCCCACGCAAACTGATCCAGATGGGGCGTGCGGGCTATGGTGTCGCCGTAGCATCCGATTTCTTGCCCCATATCGTCCGCTACGATCAGTACGATGTCGGGTAGACGGGTGCTCGTATCCTGAGAAAAGAGGCGACACGATACGAGCGACAGCAACAGACAGGGTACGAAGAAGGCCCACCCAAACAAACGTTGTACGCTATACCTCGGTAGTGGGCGGTCGCCGGAAGCCGGTGATACTTGAGCAGGCCAAAAGGGGGGCGTTCTCAAAGTAACTTCCCCCTCCATCGCTCGTGATGATGTGATGTATTGTTCATTCATAGGCTACGCTGCAACAGAGCATACACGTGTAATAAAAACTCTCCTCGGGTGGGGGCGTTGTTCTGCCAATAAGCCCTGGCTTCGGAAGCCACGTCGGCGCTGAGTTTGCCGATCCACTGCTGAGCTAAGTCTTCCTCCAACGGCTCATCGGGTTCTAGCGTATGAAAGGGATACGCGTAGGCGTACTGGGTGCCCCGGATACTCCGGTACGTTTTGGTGCCAGGCATTGCTGCTTCCCGACTCAGATACAGATCGTGCAAAAAACCGCGCATCCCCAGAAACTGGGCAGCCTCGAAGTAGCGGGAATCCGTAGCCACATCCGAAATATAGATCGTCTTAGCCCGGTGCTGATGTAATAGATGCTGAACGTCCCGGGCGTTAACCTCCGTTGCCACTTTGCTTTGGGATAGCATCAGGTGCGCAGTGAGACCCGCCGCTTGCCCCAGGGCCGTCCAGACCGGCTCCAGCCGAAGGCCACTGAAGCCTACGTGACTGGCCGACACAGCGACCGACACCAGTAGATTGGCAAATCCCTGTGGCACGATCACCCCCAGCGGAATTTGGAAAGGAGGGGGAATAAAGTTGTAGTCGCCCTCCGCGATGGAAGGGTACAGCGACGCGGGCGATACGCCGTGACAGTTGAGGGCGTAGTCGCCGATGGCAATGGCCTCTTCCTTCGGTGCTACGATGAACGTATTACCCACGGTGTTCACGTCATTCTGCGTGAAGACATATTCGCCCATGATGCGGCGGGCCTCCCGGATATAGAGGCGGGGTGGGAAGTTGTCGGCATCGATAAATTCATCCTTAGCCAAGCCCCATCGCTGAGCTTCCTGGCGATACTTCTCGGGAATAGCCGGGTCATTCTGAATAAAGTATACCATCCCCAGGATATGTTCTCGGTGCCGGTTGATGATCTTCTGCCGGGTCTCCCAGTCGCCGTCCGGGTAGGCGTAGTTCTCGCCCAGCATCGTCATCCGAACCGGAGCGTTCTTAATGTCGTTGACGTCAGCTTTGCGGTTGGGTAGCATCTGCGAGCGGAAGATACCGTCGCGGCTCTTCTCCACAAACATCTGCGACACTTTTCCTTCTTGTAACACTTGGGCGATGGGTAGGTAGTCTTCCCGTCGGTAGTTAGCGGGCTTTTCGACCTTTCGTTGGTTTTCGGCACTGTCGGTCATGATCATCCGAAAGTTGTAGGCTTGTACCCGGTGATCCCCTTCGCCGGTGCTGCCCACCAGCACCTTACCCTGATTATAAAAAATCTTCCCGGCCAGTGGTTCGCCGTACTCCTGTCGCGACTCCCGGCCGATGCGATACTCCGCCCCGGCGTAGGCGGCCAGATCGCCTTCGTAGGTAGCATCCACGAATACGTTGCCGAAGAGGTGCAGCTTATCTCCGGTTTCTTTGTTTGTGAATAATGCTCCCTGAATGACCTTCATCCCTTGTTCGGGTTTGTCCAGCATCACCTGGGTAAGCCGATGGTTGGTCAGTACTTGGATATTGGGATGCTCGCCCAACATCTCGTTGAATAGTTTAAGCGTTACGTGGGGTTCGGCGTGGATGCCGCCGTGGCAATCGGCAAACTGCGGCGATTGCCGACCGTACTTTTCAGCGTAGTAGCTTTCTACGCGCTGGGTATACTGCTCGAAGATACCGCTTAGGGCTTCGTAGGAGATGAAGTCGGTGAAGGAAAGCCCCCCGGTCATCAATCCCCCGATCATGGCGTATTCTTCTACGATTACCACCGAATGGCCGTACTGGGCGGCATTGATGGCCGCGGCAATGCCCGAAAAGGTGCTCCCTACCACCACTAGATCATAGCGGGACTGATCAGTAGCAGCACAGAAAGCCAGGGTAGTGGTACAAAGACACAGTACGATGATCCATACTCTGACTATTGTTTGTCTGAAGTCTGAGACAACCTCCAATTGTAGAATTACTGGAAAGTTTGACCAATAGATGCTTAAGGGTACACTCATTCTTAATGAAAACGTAAGCTAAAAGATTAATAAAATTACAAGACAACTAAAAAGTGAAGGGAGTGGTCTAATTACCGCTCCCTTCACTCAGTACCCTCGGCATCAACAGATCATCCCGTGGGACCAAGCAATGTACACTACTCAACCAGCAGCTTTTCTGATATCACAACCGCTCCCTGCCGCACCCGAACGGTGTATAATCCTTTTGGCAGGGTTTGGATGTCTAGCACTTCGCTTCCTCGCAACGGCGCTTCCAGCACTACCCGCCCCGTCAGGTCCAGCACCCGTAACTGAGCCGCCGACTGATCATCGGGCAACTGCACCCGCACTTCCCTCTGGGCTGGGTTAGGGTACAGCACCACCTCCGAGTATACTTCAGTGGGTAGCGAAGCTTCCTTCTTATCAGCCTCCGTAGCTTGGCGGGCACTCAGGCTTCCCGCCTCTACCAACTGCCACCGCTTGTCATCCCCGCTGCCATTGGAGCTCGGGTCTACCGCCTGGCAGTCGTCGGCATCTAAGCGCGTACCGCAGGCTTTGTTACTCACAAAGTAGCTGCTACCATCGTCCGATAAGGTGAGCAGCCACCGCTTGTCGTCCCCACTGCCGTTGGAGCTCGGGTCTACCGTAGCGCAGTCATCGGCATCCAAGCGCGTGCCGCAGGCCCGGTTGATGATAAAGTAGCTGCTGCCGTCGTCGCTCAACTCAAAGCGCCACTGCTTGTCCTCAGCACCACCCGCACTCAGGTCTACGGTCGCACAGTCGTCGGCATCTAAACGATGCTGGGCGGACTGGGACGCGCAGGCTTTATTCTCTACATAGTACCACTTGTTCGGATCAGGGAAGAAACGCAAGGACGTAAAGGACAGCCGGTTCAGGTTCATCTGGCTACCGACCATCTCCAAACGCAATACCTGCACCCCGCCCGATAGTGCGATGTCTTCCAGCACCACATCCTGCCAGTTTTGCCAACCCCCACTGTTCTCTACGGCAAAGGTACCTAGGGTAGTGCTACCGAGCTTCACCCGTACATCGCCTACGGCTTCATTGGAACCGGAGGCGGCCCGAAGGACTAGATCATAGGTGCCGGCTGCTACGTTGACTGTGTATTCCAGCCACTCGCCGTCTTGGGTCCAACCGACATTGAAGCCGCCGCCCGCATCACTGGTAGCTTGTAGGTCTACTCCGTTGCTACGATAGCTACTGCCTTGGTTCTCAGCGTCCGTATCGCTGTAGGCTACGCCCTGCCCTCCTTGGTCGTAGTTCTCCAGCTCCAGCACCGACCCGTTGTTGACTGACCAAGGAGCGCCCCCGTTACCGTAGGAGGTTTGTTGGTCAATCGGACCGGGGGGCACTCCAGAGGGTACCGTCTTATCATAGCCAACCCAGTCCCAAAACGCTTGACATTCTTGCAGCAGTTCGGGCGAGATAGCCTGCGCTAAGTACTTGTTCTCTTGCGCCTTGAGTGGACTAGATGATTTGAAGCGGAAGTCTAGGTTAGCGGGGTCTTCGAAGCCGGGATCGGCAAAGCTTGAGTTGACCTCCGACGCTCCAGCCCAAGTCAGGTAGCTTTCGTAGTCACGAACCGGGGCATCGTCCCAAGGCCCCGCCCGGAAGTGACCAGTACTGCTACCACTAGCGTGCCAGAAGTAGTTATCTTCTCCCCGGTAGTCGTTCTTCAGAAATCCATCCCGAGGATTTTCACTAAAGTACCAGGTGTAGAGTTCATCTTCCCCCCCCATGACCAAGTTGCCTTTCAGGGTCATCTTTGCCGTAGCAATTTCTCCTTTCTCTAGCCCTTTGCCGGTATTGCCGTGCTGGCGAGGGTACATAGTAGTTCGGAAGTTTCCCCTGTTGTTCCGTTCGGGAATAGTCCCGTAGATAATGTTGTTCTGGAAAGTGGTTTGAGCCCCGCCAATGTTTTGCAAGTTGGCTTCGCGACTTAGCGCGTTCATCGCTATCAAGCTCTTACTAAGCGACATAGGCCCTTCCGATATCTCATAGAAGAACCCTGCACCATGGTTAAGAACCGAAACGATTTCCGAAAGCTCCTGATGACGGTTAATGATGTCCCACCAGCAACCGGTAGCTAGGTTGCCCACCGAAAGTTGACCCCGCATAATCTGTTCAGTATTTTCGAAGTGCTTCATCCCTCCCAAAAACCAATCGGTTGCCCCGCCCCAGTAGTTGCGCCAGTTGTTGAAGTTGGTCACGTTGTTCTCCCATAAACTGTTTTTTACGTTGCCAGCGCTATTTCCACTTCCCCCGTTGTAGCTAAAGATGCAGTTGCGAACGGTGACACGGCTAAGATATCGAAAGGTAGCTCCGAACTGGTTATTCCACCGAAAGGTACACCCTTCTACCAGTATGTCTTTGGATCCCCAGGCAAACTCAATGGGGTACTGATATAGCCAGTTGGTACGTAGGGTGTTGGCAAAATGCTGAACGGTAAGGTTACGCAGCACTAAGCCTTCCTTCTCAGTGAAGTTGGCGAACTGCTTACGGACAGCGACCTCTACCTTAGCCGAACTCATATTCACCCCAGCCGGGGGCTTCACAAACAGCTTATCACCGTTCTCACTACGTTCGGCTACCCCGAAGCTACTCGTCTCTAACACTCCCTGGGGAGCAGTGTAGCCTACGTAGGTATCGTATACGTTGCCCGTCTTTGAGTAGTCTTCCAAAATCTTCTGTCGCAAAGCCTGCCCATTGACAAACACCATCTCGGAACGGTAGGCTAGCAGACTGGCCCCTCCCCGCGGAGCCCATACGTTGCCCCAATCTCTGGTCCAGGAATGCTCGAAAACTCCACTTCCTGAGGAAGCCCAGTCAGTATACACCTTAGAGCCGGACAGGATAACATCTTCACCCGCCTTGCCCTCGATGACCAGTAGGCTGGTCTTGCCCACTCCACTGCCAAAGTCTACCGTACCCAGGCTCTCGCGGTAGGTTCCTTCGTAGATCAAAATCTTGGTCGGAGTACCGCCCTTCAGGTCAGCCATGGCCTTATCCATAGCTGCCCCTACGGTCTTGAGGGCATCGCCCAGCGACTTGCCGCCGTGGCTGTCGTTGCCGCCGTCCTGGCGCACGTGGTACACATTGCCGATGCTGCTCTCGTCGACCACCGCCCCGGTCACGTCGCTTACGTCGGGCAGTTCGGCTACCTGCGCCCAAACGGT
This sequence comes from Tunicatimonas pelagia, assembly GCF_030506325.1. NCBI lineage: Bacteria > Pseudomonadati > Bacteroidota > Cytophagia > Cytophagales > Catalimonadaceae > Tunicatimonas > Tunicatimonas pelagia. Next base: position 1,885,263 of record NZ_CP120683.1, read on the forward strand.
GGTGGACACTAATAAAAAACTGACTACCAGACTGAAAGTACGTCGGCAGCGAAACAAACTGTGTTTGAAAACCAATTTCATAACAAAAGGGTTAAAGGTTGATAAGAAAAAAAAGGTTACTATTCGCGTTAGCCCCAAGCCTCTTCCGGTTCGGGAGAGACTTGGGCCATCGCTTCGTTTATTCTACCAGTAGTTTTTCTGACATTACCACCGATCCTTGTTGCGCGTGGATCGTATAGAGTCCTTTGGGTAGATTTTGGATATTGATCGTCTGACTTCGCTGCACGTACTTTTCCAGCACTACCCGCCCGGTCAAGTCTAGTACCCGCAGCACGGCGGGTTGCTCCTGGGGTAGACGAAGCTGTACTTCCCCCTGGGCCGGGTTGGGGTAGAGTCCAAAGCCCTCGCTTCGGTTCTCCACTTCCTTACCGAGTCCCTTGCTCACCTCGTTGCCCCAACGGGCATTCGTATTACATCCCGGGTCGCCGTAGTGGTTGTTCCCATTGGTGAACAAGGCTTGTTTATCGCCGTTGGTCCAAGTGCTGGTCTGTACCACTTCGGTACTTTCACTCTGAATGCGAGTGCCACATACATCTACGTAGTCCACGAACAGGTTGCGATCACAACTACCGCCTCCATCGTTCACAAACGCTACGCTTACTTCGCCCCCGCTGTATCCTTCGTAGGTATAGTCGGTATAAGTGGTACCAACGTTAGTCCATCGCTCTACTTCGGTGCCGTCTACCCGCAACACCATCTCTTCGCTACCACAGTTGCCCCGAGCCCGCACCACAATGGCTCCCTGATTCGCGCCACCGGCTGTCGCAAAGGAAAGCCGATTGAGGTTCATCTGCCGACCCACCATCTCCAAGCGTAGCACCTGTTCACCGCCCGGCAGTGCTACGTCTCCCAGTACCACATCTTCCCAGTTCTGCCAGCCTCCGGTGTTCTCTACCGCAAAGGTGCCCAGGGTTGTTTCGCCCAACTTGATGCGGACGTCGCCTACTGCTTCGTTGGAGCCGGAGGCTGTCCGGAGGAATAGATCGTAGGTACCGGCGTTTACGTCCACCGTGTACTCCAGCCACTCGCCGTCTTCAGTCCAACCCACGTTGAAGCCCCCGTCCAGATCGCTGGCTGTGCGGATGTCTACTGCATCGGTACGGTAGCTTTCTCCGATGTTCTCCGGGTCGGTATCGAGATAAGCCACTCCTGGCCCGCCGGTGTCGTAGTTCTCCAGCTCCAGCACCGCCCCGTCGCTGACCGGCCATGGTGCTCCTCCGTTGCCAAAGGTGGCTTGCCCCTCGGTAGGGTTACATCCCGGATCACCGTAGTGATTGTTGCCATTGGTAAACAAGGCTTGTTTATCGCCGTTGGTCCAAGTGCTGGTCTGTACCACTTCGGTACTTTCACTCTGAATGCGAGTGCCACATACATCTACGTAGTCCACGAACAGGTTGCGATCACAACTACCGCCTCCATCGTTCACAAACGCTACGCTTACTTCCCCCCCACTGTAGCCTTCGTAGGTATAGTCGGTGTAGGTAGTGCCTACGCTAGTCCATCGCTCTACTTCTTGGCCGTCTATATGCAGTACCATCTCTTCGCTACCACAGTTGCCCCGGGCCCGCACCACAATGGCTCCCTCATCGATGATATCATCGTTCGGGATAGACTCTACTGCCACAAACTGCCACTGCTGTTTGCCGAAGAAGATGTTGGTTTCGGACGATACGGGGGAACGATTGGCCGAAGGGTTATCTACGGTCAGTACGTTGCCTTCTTCGTCCACTACGTAGTAGTTGTTGTCGGATGGATCACTAGTGACTTTGTTAATCCTCCATCGTTGAACGCCGGTGCCATCGGCATCGTAGAGCGATACGGCGGGCGAACTGCTCGAGTTCCGAACCGTCAGTAGTTTATCGCTTGCTTTGCTTCTGATGTGGTAGAAGCCGCCCCCCACTGCTTCAAAGACCCAGCGTTGTTTATCAAAGAAGCTTTGGTTTTCTATGAATACGGTGGTTCCGTTGGCAAAGGGGTTGTCCGCCGAGAGTCGTTTGCTGGCCGGGGCACTGACGATCTCGTAGAAGGCGTTGGCCGTGGTGCTGAAACCCGAGACGTAGGGCGAGTGGCCCAATGTGTGGTTGAAGGCCCGGATACGGTAGCGGAATGTCTGGCCGACCGCGAGTCCTTGATCAGTATACGAGGTAGCTCCTGAATCCAGGGTAGCAATACGCTCGTAGGTGCCGTCAGCTCCTCGCCGCTCTACCTCGTAGACATCCTCGTTGGTGGCCACATCGGTCCAGCTTAGCCGTAGGTCGGCGGTGGTGGGGTTGCTGTTGAGTACATCGGCTACGGTCAACTCTTCCGGTGCTGCCGGTACCGGCAGGTCACACTGCTCATCGGTGGAAGCACGGGTGTCGCTTAAATCATTACCAAACTCGTCGGTCCAGGTAATGATCACGGTATTGTCATTGTCAACGGTTTCGGTCACAAAGAACGATTCGCCCGGAGTGGCATCGTAGCTATCTGTTTGTGAACTACCCGCTACGGTCCAGGTGATATCGACCGCGAAGGGGTTGGGGTTGTTGACTTTCCATCTTCGGTCTACTGCCGGGAACTGCGCGCAGGTGGCCGACAGGGTCAAGCTGGTCAGGGAAGGCAAGGTGGTATCCTGACGTTCTTCCGAGCGGGCTGACCCGCCGTCGTTCCAGGCAACTACCCGGTAGCGATACGTCGTTTCCGGCAACAGGCCCTGGTCTACGTACACTGTATCGTCATATCCGGCTAAGCCAACCCGGGTGAAGTCTGACTCACCCTCGGCTTGTCGGTAGATGCGGTACTTCAGTTCGTTGTCAGCGTTATCTTGCCAGGTAACTTGTACCGAAGAACTGGTAAGGACCGTCACTTCGCCGATGGTCGGTGCATCCGGAGAAACGTCGGCCACCGGGGGTGTCGTCAGCTCTCCGTAGCGCACTCCGGTGGTCACGTGCCCGGCGTATACCCGACCGTACACCTGGCGGTCGGCAGCCAGCGCCCGGGGATAACCGCCCGGCAAGTTCGACGGGGTAATGAGTTGCCAGCTATCGCCCATATCGTCGGAGCGATAGATACCCCACTGATCGCCCTGGCGACCGTACACATAGGCAGTGGGATTCGACTGCCCCGGTTTGTTCTTACCCCAGGCAACCTGATTAGCCTGGGCAATACCAGACACCTTCGAGAAGCTTTCTCCGAAATCTGACGATCGGTACAGTCCGTTATCGTCCAAGGCGATCCACACTTCACCCGCTTTGTAGGGGGCGGCGGCCATCCGGTAGGGATCGTACTCGCTGTTGCCCCGCCAGGCGGGCAAATCGCTACTGGCTTGCGCTACTTTGATCCAGCTCACTCCGTGATTCTCACTCTTCCAGAACGTATGATCCAGGTCGTAGAAAGCATAGAAAGTGTTTCCGGCAATCCGATCAGCGGCGATTGGCATAGGAAAGTCATACTCACTGCAACCATTACACTGCCGCCGCACGAACCCCCCGGTAGGTAGTCCTTCACAATCAGCCCAGGTGACACCCCCGTCTAGGGTATACTTTGTTCCTTTGGCGTCCGCCCCGGAGAAGTAGACGGCGTTCATAGGGTCGGTGGCTGATACGGCGATCTTAGCACCTCCTACGTCCAGGCCGATGCCTTCGTTGACGCCCGGCGTGCTGAAGTCATCGTGCGGAAATGAGATGCTGTAGAACTCTTCAGGAATAAAGGTCTCCCTTACTTCTGAAGAGCGATTAGCTGGATCAATACCGTCGCCGGAGCGAAAAACGCGTCCTTGATGCTCAGGATTGAACTTGTTGGTTTTACAGAAATACATCACCTCGGGCGACTCCTCGCAGAAATCAATACTGGTAGCGTCAGGCCCCAGTCCTGTATACTTCACACTCCAGGGTTCGTTCACATCGTCAAAGCGAAAGCCCTCTACGTCGGGATGTCCCGTATAGAGGATCCCATTGTTCACCACTTCGGAAGCCGGGGGAGTGGATAAGTCAATGGTGATGGTGTTGGTGATGTTTTTGTACTGCGGAGCCCACTCGGTGACGGGAGCCCAGATATTGGTACTTTTCCATACCATAAAAACATCGGTAAACCATACATCATCAGAAAAAGGATCAAACTTGATATCGGAAATGTTTCCTGCCCCTACGTCGCGTACATTTTTGAATCCGTTGATGATTTCCTCCTGCATGGTACCATCGGCTACGCTGACCAGCTCCCAGTCGCTATTCCCGCGCTTGCGCCATATTCTTTGACTACCCTGCCCTACCAAAAACTCGAGTCCGTTGGCGGTTTGACGCACGTCGAACGAAGTAAAGGCGGTCGTGCTGGTAGGCCCATTGGGTGAAATATTGTCCCATGTACCGTTTTCGTAAGGAGTGCCTGGGATATATCGCCAGAAGCCACTTAGGGTAGCCACGTAGAGGTTCCCGTCCGGTCCTAGGCGCATCCGCGAGGCCGTTCCCGTAGGTGAGCCACTCATGAGCGTGTAGTTTTCACCCCCATCGGCGCTCAGGTAAATACCTTCGCTGAAGTTACTAACGTAGATGTACTGAGAGCGAGCCGGACTACCAGTGGTAAAGGCCGGATCGATGGCTACGCAGCGGATGCCTACCCCATTGAAGGTAGGAATGTTGCCGATGCTAGTCCAGGTATCGGCCCCACCGCCGGTGGTAGAACGAAACAAGCCGTCGCGCTGAGTACCAGCGTAGAGGTAGTCAGGGTTATTGGGGTCAATCGCTAGCGGTTCGCCCTGAGCACGGGTTGTGGGATTGGCTGAGGGTTTATTATTGCCGTGGGTATACACCTCCAACACTTGCTCCCAGTCTTCTCCCTGATTGGCGGATCGGTACAATCCTCGCTCGGGAGAATTGCCGTCACCATTGCCAATGAAGGCAAACACTACGTTCGGGTCAGTAGGATGCAGCGCGATGCCGTCGCTCCCCCCCATGCGGCGGAAGTCGGGGGAGAACTTATCGCCGGTGTACACCCAGGAGTCGGAGCCGGGATCCATCCGGAAGGGAGCGGCCACGTCGGTACGCACGTACTTGAGGCCGGGCACCTGCGGGTGGAACTGGATGCCGGTCATATAGCCCCCGCCCCCAGTGCTCATCCGGTTCCAGCGGTATTCCTGTGCCTGCGCCACGGGGCCGAGCAACAGCAAGAGGACGATACAAATTAGTAACTTTGTGGTGTTCATAATCATGAGGTTTAAGGTAAATAATTGTGGTTGTTTGGATAGGCTTAGATAGTACTAGATATAGAATGACTCATTATTTTTTGGCTTGCGCTCGTTCTTCTTTCGTTAGCGGAAACCGCTCGGATGGCTCATGAGCGATCTGCATAATCTGCCGCAGTTCAGCCACTACGGTTGGATGCTGCTTGGCTACGTTGTTGTCCTCTCCGCGATCCCGACTCAAGTCGTACAGCTCAAAAGCATCCTGCTCGATGTAATAGATCCCTTTCCAAAGCCCCTTTCGGACGGCTTGCTTGTATTGGTTTTTTTGAAAATCAACCGTTTCGTTGAACTCCCAGTAGAGGTAGTCGTGCTGCGGTTGCTCTTGGCCGAGCAGGGTTGGTAAAAACGATATTCCGTCAGTGCCCTCCGGCACCGGGGCACCGGCTACGTCACACAGCGTAGGCAGCACATCCCAGAAAGCCGACACATGATCGGTGGTGCTGCCGGGCGGTACCTTTCCCGGCCAGCGAACGATCATAGGAGCGTGTAACCCTCCTTCGTGAAACGAGCGTTTGTACTCGCGGAAAGGACCATTGGAATTGAAGTAGCGATAGTCGTGCCCGCCTTCGTTGTGGGCACCATTGTCGCTCGTAAAAATCACCACCGTATTATCCGACAACCCCAGGGTATCAAGCTGATGAAGCAGTTGCCCCAGGTAGTTGTCCAAGGCCAACACCATGGACACAAAGGCTCGCTCGGTAGCGGGCAGCGTATCGCTGGCTACCGGATGGCGTTCGTGGTACTCCATGGGAGCGTGAGGCAGGCTGTAAGCCACGTACAGAAAGAAGGGCTGATCGCGGTGATCGGCTATAAATTGCTTCGCCTTATGAGTAACCATATCGTCCGTGTTGATAGGGCACCGGGCCAGATTCGCGTCGGTCAGGTGGTACAGTGCGCCGTTCTCGTACATAGGCTCCGTGTTAATCGCCGCGTAGCCTGCGTAGGGCCGGTGTTTCCCCGAGCCGTCCCAAAGGTTGTCAATCATCACTCCCACGTGGTTCGGAAAGTCAGAGCTGAGCTTGCCCCAGTGATAGTCGAAGCCCCGGTCGTGGGGTGTTTGGTCGGACAGCTCGCCGCCCAGGTGCCACCGTCCGGTCATACCAGTGACGTAATCAGTACCAGTTTTGATTGCCTCAGGCAGAGTCACCTGTTCGGCCGACAGCGGGGCTACGCCGATGTTAGGCAGGTGCTCATTGCCCCGTACAGCGGTATGCCCGGTGTGCAGACCGGTCATCAGCGAGGCGCGCGAGGGGGCACACACCGCCGACCCGGAGTAGTGCTGGGTGAAGCGCATTCCCTGGCTTGCTAGACGATCGATGTGGGGAGTGGCAAAGCTCGTTTGCCCCAGCAGCGATAGGTCACCGTAGCCTAAGTCATCGGCTAATATGTAAATGATGTTTGGGGGAGCTGGCGAAGACTGGTAAAAGGAAGACGGCACAGGTTCTGGTGTCAAGTCAGCGGGCTGAGCTGCCAATGTTTGGCAGCTAATCCACCATACTACCGTGCAAATGATACCATAGGTACAGCTAGCTCGATGCGTCGCTTCTGGGCTGGGTCTTATGAGGTAGGGGAGGATTTTCATTTGTTGGGGTTCAACTCACCTTCAAAGGGATATCGAGACGAATACTTGTGCTCCTGCTCCATAATAGACGCAATCTGACCCACAATGTCAGGGTGTTGATCAGCTACGTTGATGCGTTCGGAAATATCTTCCGATATATTATACAGTTGTATCACTGAGGGCGATGCCTTTGCCGGGTACGTGCGGATTCCTTTCCACGGCCCCATACGTACGGCTTGCAGGTTCTGGTACTCCCAGTACAAATGCTCGTGTTTAGGTTGCTGCTTGCCCATCAGCTCAGGAAGAAATGAGATACCATCGACACCGGCCGGATACTCTTGCCCGACAAGGTCAGCTACAGTAGGTAGAAAGTCCCAAAAAGCAGATGGATGACTGCTTACACTGCCAGCGCTGACCCTTTCTGGCCAGCGTACAATAAGCGGTACCCGTATTCCTCCTTCTAGCAAATCCATTTTATAGCCACTAAACTGGGCATTGCTGCTAAAGAACGCTGTGAACTGATGGTGATAAGGCATCGGCCCATTATCGCTAGAAAAGATCACGATGGTATTGTTGTCCATCTTGCGATCCTTTAGTCTCTTCATAATCTGACCTACGTCTTTATCCAGGCGGGTGATCATCGCCGCGTAGCCTTTGGTTTCTTGCCGGATCGGTGCAGGCGCTTCAGTCAGGTAGGGGCGATCAGTATACAGGCCCAGATCAGGTACTTCCTGCCGCTCTCCTTTAGGTGCTTCTCCGTTGTTGTGCGGAATCGTCAGGGGTAGATACAGAAAGAAGGGGGCGTTCTGCTGATTATCGATGTATTGAAGCGCTTCTTTAATGAATAAATCGTGCGAATAGTCTACTTTTTTGACCGCATAACTCCCTTTTCCCTTAGACCAGTGGGAAGAGTCCACGTATGTCACCTCGTTATTTAGATATTCTTTCTGACCGTTTCTCAGCAGGAATTCAGGGTAGTAGTTGTGAGCCAGGATTTGGTCTAGATAGCCGTAGTAGAAGTCGAAGCCTTGCTGGTTGGGATTGCCAGGGGTATTTTCTAGTCCGATGCCCCATTTGCCAATCATAGCCGTATGGTACCCCGCTTTCTTCAGGATTTCCGCAACGGTAACGGTCTGGCTATAGATACCTGCGTCATTATCGTTATTTCCCCGGATATCGGCATGCCCAGTATGCTGGCCAGTCATTAAGGTGCAGCGAGAGGGGGCGCATACGGTAGAACCGGCATAGTGATGCAAGAAACGCATACCTTCCTGCGCTAACCGATCAATATTCGGTGTTTGAATACGCCCCTGCCCGTAACAGCCCAAATCACCATAGCCTAAGTCATCCGCCAGTATGTAAACGATGTTCGGAAAGGTTGGCGATGAGGGGGGTGTTTGGCCGAAGGAGGATAGTAACCCTAAGGTTAATACTCCGGATAAAAAGAGTCTCATCATAGCTGTAATCATTTTTGACGATAGTTTAAGATGCGTTTTACTCGTCAAGTAGGCAAGGCAGTCGGATACAATCTGAAAGCATGGAAAGGGTGGACATTCCAAAAAGACAGCTTTTTCTTTAATATCCACCCGTTCCTGACGCTATGTCTGTACAGAGGCTACTCGCCCCCCGCTAGGGCCGGATTACGGGTTAGCTCGACGCGGGGCAGCATGCGCACCAGCGACGGATCATCATACGGAATCTCCGTGGCTCCAGCCCGATCGCCGGGGGGCACGGCTAATTGCTGCGCTTGCAGATAAAACAGCCGCCGTCCCTCAAAACCCATCTCTTTGATCCACTCGGCATCAATATTGGCCGCCGTGGCTGTGGTCAGGGCTGGTAGGCCAGCCCGCTCCCGGGTCACGTTCAAATCCGCTGCTGCCCCGGCACCGTCACCCGCAGCTAGCCGAATTGCGGCTCGCATCAGGTACAACTCGGGCGAACGAAAGATTACAAAGTTGGCTGTATTATCTGCAAACTTACCGCACCATACATTGTAAGCATCAGTGTACTCACCCGCGAAAGCCGGATCAATACCGGCCGAATCCGCCGGATTTTGCTCGAAGCGGCGGTACCAATCGTTATAGCGCTCATCCTGCTGAGCCATGGCTGGGTCATCCCAACCGATAGCCTCCAAAGTAGCCTTACTCACGGCAAAGCCGCGTTGGCGATTACCCGTAAAGTTGCTGTATATTGGCTCTAGGCGCGGTGTGCGCCAGCCGTTCCTAAAGTAATAGCTGGCATACCACACCGTCTCGGATGCCTGGTCACCTAAGCCTTTCTTCAGAAAAATCTGCTGCAAACTATCGCTCTGTAACAGTGGAAAACGATTGGAGGTGATGACCGCATCGATCTGTTCCAGTGCGCCTCCGTCCCCGTCTTGCCCGGCAGTCCAGAACTCGTTGCCCATCAAAAAGTATACTTTAGCGAGTAGGAAGCGAGCCGCGTCTCGCTTGGCCCGGTCTTGGTAGTCTTCTGGGTGCACACTCACGTCGTAGGTCTCGGGTAGCAACTCGATCGCATTCTTCAGGTCAGAAATGATCTGGTCGTAGACCTGCTGGTTGGTCGCCAGCCCTTTAAAGTCAGTAGGCGAGCTGGCCGGGGCAGTCTGTAGAATGATGCCTTCGGCCTGTGGGTCGGAGCTATAGGGTGGAGCGTAGGTCGTAGCCAGCAGGTAGTGGGCAAAGGCACGTAGAAAGTAGGCCTCTCCCCGAATGCGGGGTACCCAGTCCTCCAAGCCATCAGTCGGCACTTCGTTTTGCTCATAGAACTGCAAAACAGTGTTCACGTTGAACAGTAGCGTCTGCGCTCCCGCCCACGGCCACTCTACTATTCGAATATCGTTAATCTCATCTTGCCGCAGGTAGAGGGGTTGCAGGTTACGGCTACCACTCAAAATGTCAGAATACTCTTTGAGTTCTACGATATCGGTCGCTACGGTTTGATAGATCAGCAGGTCTATCGGACCCAGGTCACCGGGGGACTTTAGATTGAAATAGGCTCCCCGCACCAGATCATCTAATGTAGTATTGCTCTCGATTTCATCTCTGGCCTGGTTGATATCCGGTTTGGCTTCTTCCAGAAAGTCTTCGCCGCTACAGGCCCAAAGCAAACTTAACGTCAGTATATAAAGTATATTTTTCATATTGTATGATGTTGGTTAAAGTTGGATGTTCACTCCCCCTGAGGCGGTAAATACCTGCCAGTAGGGTACGCCCCCGACTACACCTTGCCCCAGGTTACGTTGGGTCGCTTCACCATTGGTGTTCACTACTTCCGGATCTACCATGTCAAACTCTGAGAAGGTCGCTACGTTCTGGAGGTTCACGAACACATTGACGCCTTTGAGGAAATTCTTCTCGAAGAGCCTCTGGGGGAGCGTGTAACTCAGGTTGATGGTTCTTAAACGGGCAAAATCCCCTCTTTTCAGCCACTTAGTGCTACGGGTTGACAAATTTTGAGCCTGCTGGTCGGGGTCTGGTGGATTGTTTTCCAGGTTGTTCCAAGTGAGTACCGCATACTCGGCGTCAGGGTTCTCCGGTGTCCAGGTGTTGTTCACCATGTCTTTTCGCAGATTCCCGCGTCCGTTGCCCACTCGGTTCAGTCCTATATTGTCGTAGAGATAGTGTCCCCCCTGAAAGGTAAACAATATATTGAGTGATAACCCCTTGTAACTGAATGTATTGTTAAATCCTCCGTAGAAAGTTGGCAGGCCAGTCTTTCCGTACTGAATCACGCTATTGGCATTACGATTGTTCGCAGTATTTCGGACCGTATTACCGGTAAATACGTACTGCTGCTCCGCTGCCAGCTCCTGGTCTATTTCCCGAATTAGCACATTGCCACTTTCATCATAACCGGCAAACTCAGGCAGGAAAAACATACCCAGCGATTCACCCTCCTGTACAGTGGTGAACCCGTTGAAAGAGAGCTGTAACGGATCGCCGTCGAAGCCCGGATAAAGCTCCAGCACTTTATTCCGGTTGGTAGTAATATTAAAATTGGTGGCCCATCGAAAACCTTTAATGTCCACATTCACCGAATTAATCTCTAGTTCTATACCCTGGTTTTCCATCGATCCTACGTTATCCAGCGCGGTAGGATTGATGCTATTGGTGGCGTAAATTCCTATAGACGGAGCCACCGGGAAGCTCAGCAGCAAGTCGGAGGTGCGGGTGTAATAGTAACCAAACGATCCGCTGATGCGATCATCGAATAGTCCGAACTCCAGGGCAGCGTCGAAGGTGTTAGATCGCTCCCACTGAATGTTGCGTGAACCTAACCGACGAAGCGTCCTGGCCCCCGAACGGTTGGGATAGTTAGGCCATGGCCAGAAGTCATTGGTATATAAGAAGGGATCTATGTTGGCATTGCCGGTTACGCCCCACCCGGCCCGTACTTTCAGGAAACTAAGTGGGTCGATGTCAAAGAAGCCTTCGTCGGAGATCACCCACCCGCCCGACACGGAAGGGAACCAACTGAAGCGGTCTTCGGGGGTGAACTTAGAGCTACCGTCGCGTCGCAGGGAAGCTTGTAGCAGGTAGCGATCTTTGAAGGTATAGTTTACCCGACCGAACTGAGAGAAGAAGCGCACCTGCGGATGCATAAAGTGGGTGAGCTCCAGAAGCTGTTCCGGGTCGCGAATGAAAGCACCCACTTGATCCGGCTCTTGGATAGATGCAGCGTCTTCCCATTGGTTATTCCATGCCTCAGCATCGCTATGAATAACTTCTATTCCCAGTAACGCATCTAAACGGTGATCGGCACCAAACTCGGTGTTGTAGGCGGCCGTACCTACGAAGTTGAACGTCCATCGGCGGGTATCATACCAATCAAAGCGGGGCACCCCGTCTTCGTAAGGGTAGTCCAGCAGAAAGCGGTCATCCAAGCCGTTATCTTCGTCCCGGAACTCTTCTGGCCGGAGGTTACCACTTATCCAATTCTGATCGTTTTCTACGCTGTAGTTCACGCCCCCCTCACCCCGTAGTACCAGCCCCGCTACCGGGGTAACTTCGGCAAACAGACTGGCCAGCTGGGTGGTAGTATGCACATTGCGCTGGCTGTTGGCCCGGTCAGCCGCGTACGGGATGTTGATGCGCGATAGCGGATCGAAGGCATCCCCGTTGTCAGGCCACCGTTCCGGGAAGATCGGCAGCGAGCGGTCGTAGAGTGCTGAGAAGTTAGGCCAGGCACCCAGGTTTATGTTGCGGTCGTTTCGGCTGATGGCACTGGACTGCCGGGCGCGGGGCTCTTCGTCCTCAAAGCTGTAGGTGTAGCGCACCCCCAGGGTTAGAAAGTCCGTGGCATTGAAGTCCAGGTTCACCCGACCGGTATAGCGCTGAAAGCGAGTATTGATGAAGTTACCTGTCTGATCGCGGTACTGCCCTGAAATAAAGTAGCTGGCCTTTTCAGTGGCATTAGAAGCCGAAAAGCCGTACTGGCTGAATTGTCCATCTTCTTGTACTAAGTCTACCCAGTCGGTGTTGGTGCTGTTGTAGATATCCAGGTTGACAAAGCGATCTACCTGCCGCTGGTCAAATAAGTCTTGTTCTTTGCGGAAAGGTTCCGTCAGGCCACTGTTGTTACGGGCCAAATCGATCATCGAGCGCCACTCATCGGCATTAGCCAACTCCAGCTCGTTGATGGGGGTCGTATAGCCTACGTTGTAGCTCAGATTGAACTGGGCTTGCCCTTTCTTGCCGGTTTTAGTGGTAATCAGCACCACCCCGTTGGCTCCCCGTGAACCGTAGATGGCCGTGGCCGAAGCGTCTTTGAGCACCGAGATGCTCTCGATGTCGTTGGGGTTCAGATAGGTCAACGGGCTGGTGCCCCCGCTCTGCACGGGGATGCCGTCGACGATAAACAATGGTTCGGTGTCGGTGGTGATGGAACCGACTCCCCGAATGAGAATACGGGCCGGAGCGTTAGGCTCACCACTGGGCGACACCATCTGTAGGCCAGTGGACGTTCCTTGCAATGCTTGGGTAAAACTGGGGGTAGGTACTTTCTCAATCTGCTCGGCATCGATGGTTGAGATCGCACTCACCACGTCGCGTTTCTGCTGGGTGCCGTAGCCGACGACCACCACTTCGGATAGCGATTGAATATCTGGGGATAGCGAAATGTTGATCACGGTTTGGTTTCCGATCAGTACTTCTTCAGCTATGTAGCCCACCGAGGAGAAGACCAGCATTTCGGCATCGTCGGGAGCGGTAAGGCGGTAGTTGCCCTCTACATCGGTAACCGTACCGATGGTGGTACCCTTCACCAGTACGTTGACCCCAGGTAGCGTTTCGTCAGAGGCTAAATCCGTAACCTTTCCCGTAATTGTCTTTTCGATAGATAGCATCGGTTGTCCCGAGTTTATTACTACCTGCTTTAGCGGTAGTCGCGTAGGTGCGTAGGCAGAGGAGGCCCTCATAGCAGGCTTCTTTTCCAACTTCTTAAGCTGAGTCCGGCGAAAGATAAAGAATACATTATCCTTTACTTTCTCGTACGATAAGTCAAGCGGGTTCAGTAGCTTTTGTAAACTTTGTTCTAAGTTATCCGCACCCGCAGTCGTACGAACTCGCGTGTTTGCGACTATTTCGTTGGCGTAGTTAAAGCGAACTTGATAGTGATTTTCTAGATCGCGAAGCGCATCACTCAGCGATCTTTCAGCCTGATCAGGCTGGCTTTTCATAGCCAATAGGGCTACTGATTGAGCGTGAATCAGCGAAGTACTGAATAAGCTCAGACTGACCAATAGCATTCGTAGTTTTGCTTTCATCATATGATTATTAGTTAGGGTTATTGACGTGAGTAAATAATTTGACGGTCTGCTCTTTTGAGGTGAAGTGAGAAAGAACGCGCTAACATAGGGAACAGCAGTTCTACGTCTTCGGTAGGTATGCTTACCGTAAATTTCTTTTGGCCAATAGTTTGATCGTTAAAGATAATCTGGTACCCATAGGTATCTTCTAGTCGATCCGCAATTTCCCGCAGTGTTTGATCATGGAAAATAAGCTCACCTTCCTTCCAAGAAGTAAATACTGGTGTATCGGTCGTTTTACGTAACACTGACTGAACCTCCGGGTAGTACTCTACTAATTCACCCGGGTGCATGAACAGAGCTTTGGCGGTATCCGCTTCGGGAATAATTTTTACTTTACCATGCTCTAGCACCACTTGGGTTGCTCGGCGGCGCGTATTGACATTGAAAGCCGTTCCTAATACTTCTATCGCTAAGTCGTCTGTATGTACAATAAACTTAGTAAACGACGAAGTGTCACTTACATTTTTTTGCTTGGTTACCGTAAAATAGGCTTCTCCCTCTAACGACACTTGCCGATGAGTACGTTCATCCCAATCGGTGGGATATCGTAGCGTCGAATTAGCATTGAGGGCTACTTGGGAGCCGTCGGGTAATGCAATCTCCCGCGTTTCTCCGTAGCCGGTAGTGTAAACTTCGTAGTCGAGAGTGCGAAGAATCCAGAATGATAAGGTAGCTGCCAGAAGAAGGGAGACCGCCGCCGCGATCTTCCAAGGGAGGTAACGAGGAACTAATTGACGGACCGGGGCAGACTCCTGAGCAACTTGCTTATTTTCTGCCTGAATACGCTGCCATACTTCAAGCTTACTTCCAGCCCGGGGGGTGTCCTTAGAAAAATGCAGGGCAAGTACTAGTTGCCGGGCTTCTTCAACGATCGACTTTTGGTCGGGATGCCTGACAAGCCAGTGCTCCCACTTTTGATGAGCTTCCGAATCATTGGTAAGTACCCAGCGCTGAAAAGAAGCATCGCTGGCAAAGTCTTCGGGATTAATAGATGATTGCATACAGTAGAAGTAATAGTCGGTTTACTACTATTAGCCTTCTACTCGCTGTTTTACGCCATAAAATTTAATAATTTTTTTATTTTTACATATTACGCAAACTACAGGATCTATATTTGAATTATATTCAAGTGTACAGCACTATAGTTAACAAAATCATAATTACATAAGCCGACTGATCCGATGGGTACACTCGTGATCAAACACTTAATACTGCGATAAGAAGTAGCATCCACGAAATCAGTGGCAGTGGTTCAAGAGTATGACGTTTTCTCAAACGAGCTAAGCCTTTATGTACTAAATCGTAGGCCGACCGCATCTCAATCTGCATCACTTCACTGATCTCCTGATACGATAGCTGATCGTAAAACTTCAGAAAAATCGCTTCTCGTTGATGAGCAGACAAGTCTTTGATCGCTTTTTGAAGCCACGCGTGAAGCTCCGCTTGTTGTTCGGATTGAATACGTTGGGTCTCGGCCGAGAGGCTTACTGTAAAAGGGAGGGCTTCATATTGATTATGTACACTACGGTTAGTTTGCCTAAGCTGCTTAAATAGCGTAGTGCGAAATGACTTGTATAGGTAGTTCTTTACGGAAGGGGGGGTAGTTAACCTGTTTTTATTTTTCCACAAATTGACAAACAATTGCTGAATACAGTCTTCTACTAAGCAGCAATCCGCCGTAAATTTACGACCGTAGTTGTATAGTTGATCATAGTAACATTGATAGATCGCTTCGTAGGCTCCCGAATCACCTTGCTTAAACTGTTTCCATACACTCGTCTCATCCGGTAGCGTTACTCCCATTGCTTCGTAGGTTGTCTGGATTGCATTATACTAATTCATTATGAATTTCGAAAATACAACCTTTTATTTGAAGCATTTACTACTAAATATATATTTCTTATGTAGAATAAGGTTTATGTTAAATAACAAAGTTATTCCAGCCTAGCAGTGTCAACCTAGCAAAGTCGCTACTCTTATGCTAGGAACGATAGATATTGGGATAGTTAGCAATTATCTGACTGACTTCACGCCGTACTCTTTTGAAATTTAGAGACAATATTTGATTTTGATCTTTCTGACCCCTAAAGTTTACAAAGGGGGCCAAATCATAGCACTGAGGAGAAGTTGTTTCTATCGTCTGCGTCCAGAAATAAGGGATGGTAGTTTCTACGGTTTGCCCGACAAACTCTCCTGTTTGTAAGCGTATCACGTCTTCAGGCCGGACAATGAAGCGTTCTTGCAAGCTAGTATTCGTGTTGTAGGAGATATTTCGGTTGCCCCGACTTCCCCGACTATTGCCCTGCGAGTAACCCGTAATGGGTCGCTCTTCTTTGCCAATCATCTCACTGACCGCCTTGGCGGTGGGTACTGAACTCACCTTGCCGTAAAACTGATTAGAAAGATTAGCGATAATGACCTCAGCCTTCTCACGCCCGAACATATCATGCATCTGAGCAAAATCCTGAGCCATGTATACCGAAGCAACGTGGTTGCTACGAGCTGTAGCCGGAATGACTTCAAACTTAGGAATATACAGTGTCGGGGCTTCATCGAGTAGCACAAAGCTCTTTTGCTTCCCCTGTCGGTTCATCTGTTTGAGCGCCACAGTGACCACCAATGAGATCACCGGACTAAAGGTATCGGCCAAGCTAGGGTCAGAACCTAAGCACAGGAGCTTAGGATGAGTCCGACTATTAATATCCATGTCAAAATCATTACCCGTTAGTACCCACACAATTTCTGGGCTGTTAATCTTGGTGACCATGATTTGCAAAGAGGCGATGACTCCGGCCGTCTGCTTGTCGGCTTTGTTACGGATAGCCGTAGCGATGCTACGAACCATATCCGCACTCTGAGGATTTGCTTCCAGCATACTAATCACATGGGTATAATCCTGGTACAGGGCGGTATTAATCACATGCGGCAATGTGCATCGCTGGGGATGCTCAGAGCGAAAGAACCAAATCAGAGCGGCCAGCCAAGCGGTGGCTGAGGTGGAGAAAAATTCCTTATGCCGGATGGTATTGGTGTCCAGGTTATTGACAATCGCACGAGCGTATTCTTCAGCGTGCGCCAGGGTTGCAATATTTTCCGGGACTAAAGGATTAAAGCGATGCGAAAGGTGCGAGTCCTGAAAATTAACAATGTAGTACGCTCGTTTCGTTGATTGTCCATACCGGTACAAGGCAGTATTGACCTGATTAGCTAGCGTCGGAAACTTGAAATCGTAGAATACCCCGCAGTATCCCTTGCGAACGAACTGATGCAAATAAGCATTGCCGATGCTCGCCGACTTGCCCGAACCGCTGGATCCTACGATCAATGTACCACGAAAGGGGTTAGGCACATTAATCCAGCCCCTGGTGGTGCGAATATGCAAACTATCTTCGTTCTCAGCTTTCCTTCGTTCGCACTGTTCCTTTCTGGCTACCTTCGACAAAAAGAATATCCTGAGCCAAACTGGGATGACAATCAGATTACTTCCCAGAAGTACCGGGTAAGTGTACATCATTACGATCGCCCTGTAGTGTTGCACGGTCAAAAAACCTAATACAATGGCTGATAGCAGTGCCGACCACACCACTTTAGCTAGTCCGGTAGTTGGCTGCCGGTTATGGTTGACTTGCTGATTATTTTGAATCCATATTCCGACCATCAGGGCGTACAGCAGAATAAATAAACACCGCAAGCTTACTCCGAATCGGACGAATAGCTTTTCAACTATCTCAACAACAGATTCTGCATGGCTTACGAACGGAATGGTGCCAAAACTTAGCCAGTAGTATTCTACCCCTAGTGCTACGATCAATAGTAACAATCCGAACCCGAGCCATTCTGAGAAAGAGTTGGTGGGCATGGTGCTTATCGCTCTAGGCCGGAAGGTCGTCTTATCTTTCCGGGTTTTCGTTTCTCATACTCTTCGCTTCCCCCTTCTATATCTTCCCCAATGCCGTAGCTAAACGATTGAAGCTGTTTATGGAATGACGACAGGCTTTTTTCTCGCTTACCCGCTACCGAATCTCGCTCTTTAGGATCTAGTTGCTGATAGGGATCGCTGATGATCTTACCCTGCTGATACTGCTCAGTCAGGTGATGTAGGTTGTAAAAGAATCCCTTACCGTAGCCTTGCTTCTCACCAATAGCCAGTACCTGCTCAGAATCCAGTTTATGGCTACCCAAAAAGCACCCGTTTAGGTAAGCCACCTTTTCTTCAATCCGGATACGGTGCCGCTTAACGTGCTCTGAAGAGATAGTGCCTCGAGTAAACTTCTCGGAAATGGTAGCTTGCTGGTAATCGAATAGTTGCTGAAAGGTCGCTCCGTTCTTCGCTTGCCAGTCTCGAATGAGGAAATGGTTTTTTCTTCCCCGAGGGTTAAGTCGCACTTGCTGGTGCTGATCGTTGGCACTGACCACCACGTGAATGTGCGTATGCCAACCAGTCTTGACAGTACCTTTCTTTCGCTCCTGATGGATGGTCGCAAACCAGACGAAATCATCCGAAGTACGCGCTCGCCCATCCCGGAGATGAAAGTTTGCGGCGTAGTTTTCCATCACCGCTTGGGTGTACGCCCGAAGCTTGGACGGATTACGGCCAATATGTCGAAGCTCTTTGTCGGAAGGGGAAAGTACCAGCGAGTAAAACTTCTCCTGAGTTTTTCGCAAGCCTTTCGTATTATTATCTATCGCAGCCTGTACTTCTTCGGCTGGAACACCTTCTTTGTTTTGATTGAAAAAGGTGCTCTCTCGTCCTTGTTCTTTGGCTTCGTGCCCCAGGTAAGCGATGGTCTTAGCCACCGAGCCTTTATTATCAAAGACGTTCTTTCCATCCCGGTCTGGGTTAATGATTTTGCTGTGCATAGGGTCACTGTTTAGTTTGATAGGATTGGAGAGCGGCAGCTACTTTTTCGGCAAAGTAGCGGTCGTTCTGTTGTTGTAGCTGGGCAAACTCTTCGTCGCCAACTTCGGAGAGCAGTAAGGCGTTGTTAACTGCGATTTCGTTGAGCACCCTTCCCTTTACGACTTCTTCCAGCACGTTTTGCAGCAGGTGCTTTTCCTGAAATACCAAATAGCTGAAGATTCGGTCGACCGCCTTCTGGACAATCATGGCTACATCCTGCACTTGGTTGGGCGTATACTGCCGAGGGTCAATCCGGTTAGCGGAAAAAAATGTAACGGCCGCTTCTACGTAGTCTTTGTGCGATAGTTGCAACCGCTCGGCTTCGTCGCGGATGGTCGTATGCACGGACAATGATATGTTGATTTTTTTTATCATGTTCCTTATAAAAAGTACCCGAACGGGTATTGACAATTAGTTACTTACGATTCTTTGACTCCTTATTCTTTGCTTCCACTTTCGTAATCGCCTAAAAAACAGCGACTTGGGAGGTACTTGTCGTTTCCCTTCTTGCTACTAACTTCTGTTTTACAATCGTCGGTCGGGAGCTCCTTGGGAAAAAGCCACCAGATTAAACATCTCCCGCATCCGCGAGCGCAAACGGTCACCGTAGAGCCGCTCCAGTTCTTCAGCATTGAGGTTGGTCGTCAGATGCGTTTGCATCCCGCGCTGGACAAACTGATCGTAACGATCCAGGAGTACTTCGGCCATCACGTTGCAGTCATTGCCGTAGAGTTTGATATTTTGCTCCACGCCTAGATCATCAAAGCAGTAAGTAATCGGCTGATCGTAGCATAGCGTGGCAGCGTAACCCGTGTGTTTGCGTCCGAAACTCTGGGAGCCGTAGCGATCCAGTACCGGGTAGCCTTCTTTCAAAAACTGACGGGCAATCTCGCGGGCAGTAATCATCCGAAACCGCCGGGCGGCAAACAGTTGCATCAGGGTCGTTTTGCCGCTACCTACCGGCTCCAGTAGCAAAATACCTTTTTGCCGACTAATCTTCATGGCTTGACATTGCGACGGGTGCTGGTGAAAGTAGGCCAGCAAGGCCTGCATCACCGGACGGTTATAGTCGTCCACGGTAAAGTTGGGCAACACGGTCTTGGCCAGTGCTACCCACTGCTCCCAACGAGCCGCAAAATCAAAGGGGGATGCTGTAGTCTTTTTCTCCGCCACTGTGTAGTCGGTTTAGAGGTTCAGATTTAGCGGAAGTCTGCGCGTTTAACTGCCAGTTGTCCATCGCTGCTTGCCAGTTCTGCATCGGATTGCGCCCGACCTTCCAGCCGTTGGACTCGTAGTAGTTGAAGAAGCGCAAGGCCAGCACTCGAGTGGTGAGTACGTCCTCCGCCAACGATTTTTGCTGCCGTAGGTAGTTTTCTAATTCGGCGACCGAAGGCTTGGAAAACGGGGGTGTCTTGCCCCGCTTCGGACGTTGCGATCCGGGCGGTTTTGACTCCGGTTCGGTTGTCATTTTTCCTCCGTTTTCCCGCTTTTTTTCCTCATCATTTTCCAAAAAAATTTTTTCATTGATTGGTCCTACTCGATCAATAGTATCGATCGAATAATTCTCTATAAGGAGTGAAGGCGTTTTGCGATGCGATTTTTCGTAAACCCCCTTTTGATTTTCCGTAAGGGGACTTACGTTTTTCGATAAGGGGGTATACGATTTTTCGCCCCCTTTTTCGGGGTAAATTCGCCGTTGGTTTCCCTGGCTTATTTCATAAGTAATCCGTAGGTAGTTCCGGTTCACAAGCTGACTGAGCCAGCCCGAAATGGTCTTCTTGTTGACTCCATACAGATCGGCAAAGTACTGATTGGTTGCCCAGCAGTAACCGGTCCGGTCGCTGAGCGCCAGCACTTCTCCGTAGAGTAGTTTGGCCGCGGGTTTGAGCTGCTGATCGTATCGGACTGTGGCGGGAACCAACACATCGTAGCTAGGTAGCTTCATGGTGTTCGTCGTTTGCAAGATGATCCGATTTATTTTCGCTCAGTATTCGCTCAATATCTTGGTAGGCGTAGTAGATGGCACCGCCCAGCTTCGAGAAGGGTAGGGTACCGTTCAGGCGCAGCGTCTGCAACGTGCTGGCTGATACTTGCAGCAGTTGCTGTACCTCACTGGACTTGAGCCAGGGCTTAGGCGGAGGATGTGTTTCGGCCAGTAGAGCCCTGAATTCTTCCAGCAGCTCTCGTTTTAGTTGCGCCAAGTCATCTGGGGTAATGATGGTCGTTGCCATGGGTCATGGGTTGGTGAGAAGCAAAGAGAAGTAATTGTTGATTCCCAAAACAGTGGTACCACCTTTGTCCCACTTGATTGCAGTAGACCGCAACGGTTTCTTTGGGGAAATTTCGGCAGGGTTTCTCAGCAGCAAAACCCCGTCAGAAGTCATTACCGATTAAAATAATTCACGATGGAAATTATCGTCTTTGAATCCGATGCCTACCGCCGAATGCAACAAGAGATGCTAGGGCTGATCCGGCAAGCCGTTCGGGAAGCTAAGCAGGAAGCCTTACAGCAAGCAAGCCCTGAAAACGACTGGCTAACGGGGGAAGAAGCCAAGCAACTACTGGGTATCAAGAGTAAGACCAAGCTTCAGGCCCTACGGGATACGGATGCGATTATATTCAGTCAGCACGGTCGTATCATTAAGTACTCCAAAAAGAGTATTCTCGCTTTTCTGAATCGCCATATTCCTAACAGCTAAAAAACGAGCTGACGGTAAAGAGATTTGCCCTGTAATTTACTGCCGAAGGCACCGTTCGGTTGCACTGAGCAGAAAAATTTTATCGGTTTCCATCGAATTTCTGGGGTAGAAACAACTAAAAACCCATCCTGATAGCCTTATTACTATTGTAGGCGAAGGCATTGAAGAACCGGGGCACTACTTTTTACCTGGACTATTGAACTGTATGTTTTTTAAACCTATAACAATATTTTCATGGCTAAAATCCACCATAATAATTACCTGGATACCATTGCTGAAATCTTCGATCACGCTAAAGATCGCGGGCTTATGTTTCTTACTCAGCAAGACGAGAGATTCCGAGGACACCACCTGAATATTAGTCAACGCCCCCTGCTCAACTTCGGCACCTGCGGCTACCTGGGACTGGAACTAGATCAGCGACTGATTGAGGGGACTAAAGACTTCGCTGACCGCTACGGTACGCAATTTTCGGTATCGCGGGCGTACCTCAATGCCGACATCAATTTGGAACTGGAGGCTCTGCTGTCTGAGATGTACCAAGGCTGCCCGGTCATTGTGCAGAGCAGTACCTCTACCTGCCATATTTCGGCTATTCCGTCGCTGGTGCGCGAGCGGGATGCCATTATTCTTGACCAAAGTGTCCACATGAGTGTACAGACTGGCTGCCAGTTGGCCGGGCACCGGGGCGTACCCATTGAAATGATCCGGCATAGCCATCTGGAAATGCTGGAGCGCAAAATCAATGAGTTAGGGCAGGGCTACGAAAAAATCTGGTACATGATTGACGGGGTGTATTCTATGTATGGGGACGTTGCCCCAATGCATGATCTGGTAGAACTACTAACAAAATATCCGCAGCTTCATCTCTACGTGGATGACGCGCATGGCATGGGCTGGTACGGCCCGAACGGTACGGGTTACGTATTCGGTGAAGTGGGAGCGCACGAAAAGATCATCCTAGTCACCACACTCGCCAAAGGTTTTGGGGCGACGGGCGGAGTGATTGTTTTCCCCGATGAAGCTACCTACCGTAAGGTTCGTACCTTCGGTGGCCCCCTTACGTACTCGCACCCGTTAGCTCCGCCCGTGATTGGAGCCGCGACGGCTTCGGCACATATTCATTTGTCGGAGGAAATTGGTGCGCTCCAGCAGGAGCTACGGGATAACGTTGATTACTGTAATGAGCGGCTGGCCGCTACTGACTTACCGGTGCTCTCCGATCCAAAAACGCCGATCTACTTTATCGGAGCGGGTCAACTGCGGGTAGGGCACAACCTGGTCAACCGGATGATTGGGGAAGGTATCTACGTGAACTTAGCATTGTTTCCCGCCGTGCCAGTCAAGTGTACCGGATTACGCTTCACTATCACCCGTCATCAGCGACTCGAGGATATTCGTGCCTTGGTAGCAGCTTTGGCGCATCACTATCCTCTGGCACTGGAAGAAGAACAGGTAAGCCAGGCCAGCATTGCTAAGGCATTTCGTTTGCCGGTTATATCCGCTAAGAAAGCTGAAACAGGAGCAGACAGCAAATACAAGATACAGTATGAAACCACAATTCAAGCGATTGTTCCGTCCCTTTGGAATGAACGATTTTCGGATCAGGGCTCATTTGACTGGAACGGGTTGCGTTCGCTAGAGCAAGCGTTTCAGGGGCACGAAAGAGCGGAGCATAATTGGGGCTTTCACTACTTTATTGTTCGGGATACCTCGGAAAGGGTCGTGCTGATGACGTTTTTTACCTCTACCGTATACAAAGACGATATGCTGGCCCCGGCATCAGTTTCCCGCAGAATAGAAGAAAAGCGAGCCGATGATCCGTACTATCTTACTTCACGGACACTGGCCATGGGCTCAATGCTTACCGAAGGGAATCATCTGTACCTGGACCGGCAGCATCCGGCTTGGCGAGATGCGCTCAAAGCGTTGTTGGAAAAGCTCAGTGAACTACAGGATCAATTGCAAGCCAATACGCTGCTACTGCGGGATTTTGACACGGCTGATACCGAAATAAAAAGCTGCTTATTGAACGAAGGATTCGTCAGCGTGGATATGCCTAACACCAATGTAGTAAGCGATCTAACCTGGGGTAATTCGGAGGAATTTCTTGCCCGGCTTTCTAAAAACAACCGCCGCCACGCCCGAAAGGAGATATTCCGTTTAGAGGAATGTTTTGAGGTGGAAATAAAGGAGCAGGTGACGGATAAAGAGGCTCACTATTTCTATCAGTTGTATCTGGAGGTTAAGCGAAGAAACTACGGCTTTAATTTCTTTGACTATCCCCAGACCGTTGTGCAGTCGCTCTCTGGTCAGCCCGGCTGGGAGTTTCTGGTGCTGCGGCTCAAGCCCGCGTATGATCCCCGTCTGGAACGCTCGCCGGTCTCGGTCTGCTGGTGTTACCGAACTGAGCGTAGCTACTGTCCGATGATACTGGGGATGGACTATAATTTCAACGAAGACTTTAAAGTGTACAAGCAGACGCTCTATCGGGTAGTACAACGCGCCCAGCATCTTGGGATAGACCAAGTGTACCTAGGGTTATCCGCCGATACCGATAAACGAAAGGTGGGAGCCATACAGGTTCCAAAGGTCGCCTACTTACAAACCCGCGATAACTACCACTGGGAGGTCATTGAGTCTATGACCGCCTCTCAAGAATAGAGTTTACTTTTTTACGATAAGCCGCTCAATCCTATGCCATACGAATTGGAAACGTTTCATCAGATTGTCAGTGGGGAGCTACACCCAGCCCGTCAGCCTAAAGAGGCTACCTCAGCCCAATTGACCAGTCTCCGCCAGCACCAAGATCGCCTTACGATACAATACCTCATCCGTTTTACGAAGCCGAAAAATGGTCATTCTTCACTAATTAGCTACCGTCCGTTCGGAGCGTTGATTTCCGAAGCCCATCTTTTTCTTCACTCGCTGTCCGCCGAAGATAACCCTGACCAGCTAAGCAGGCTTCAGAAACTATTTATCCAGGCATCGGGCGTAAGTGAAAGCACCGTGAGTCAGTCAGCGTTGTTTGCGTCGCCTACGCACTACCACCTTTCTATACTCTTATCGAGAGACTTTGCCAGCTTAAGCCCAGAGGAAATCCGGTATTGGTACTACGACCATTTGCTGGCGCAAGAAATTGAGCAGTTCAAACGCTGCTTTCACGAGCGGGTGTTCAGCCTTGAATCCGAAGAGAAGATTCGCTTGTACGTTCAGAATCACCAAAGCCAACTGGAGACCTTTACAGACATAGTATTGGAACAGCTATCCAGGGAGGAACAGAAAAGGGTTCATCAAATCTCGGGCGAGTATACCCTTACGGATGTTTACAAGCTGATCTATCAGCACCTGGAAATTGCGCTAGCTCATATTGAACGCCACTTTATGAAGTACCTGGATTTGACGAATCGAGCCCCCTACCGAAGCAAGATACTCTTTTCCGAAGCCCTCCGCACAAAGGTAGATTTTATTGATGATCGAATTGGAGGAAGTTCCATCAATCCCGCCTTACGGGAAATTCTTACCAAGCCGCTGTCGAAGTTATCTGACATACAAGACGAAGAAGAGTTTACCTACCACGAATTGTTCTACTTTCAAAAGTTCTTGCGGGAGTTTTACCGGGCATTATCACTGGAAAACGAAGAGATTACCGATGGAATCATCACCGAAACGCTCTACCAAACTAATTACAATGCTACTGACTTCGTGAAATACTTATCTGATCAGATTCGTGAAGAAGCAGATCAGCACGAAAGTATGATGGACAAACTGGAAGTACTTTATCGCCACTTGAAAGAATACAATCAGCACCACTGTAAAGTGAACGTCCCCTGCTACGGTCACCGTTCCATTCAAGAACAAATGATAGGCTGGCTGGACGAGGAGATTGGCTACCTAACCAAAGTCATGGAAGCGAAAATCAAGCAAAATGCGGCACGTACTTTCGCCAAGATTGAAACCCCACTGTCGGTGAGTGCAGTGATCTACTTTTTGCGATTACAGAAGAAAGTAGGCATGATCTCCAACCGGCACCATGCGGACGTGATGCGCTGTATGGCCGAGAATGTCTCTACCCAACGCAAGAAAGATATTACCTTACACAGCATCGAAAGGAAATATTACAATGTAGAAGACAGCACTAAACAGAAGTTGCGAGACTACTTACAGCAGATCATCGATCTGATTGATAAATCATTCAAGACCGGTGATTAGCCCTGCCGAAGGAGATGGGCACACTGATGTTCTTGCAGCAATTGGTACAAGCTCAACAGGCAACGATAGCCAAAGCCTTCCTGATCCAGCAACTCGCCGGTTGTATGCCGTAGTAGAGCTTCCAGATCTTCGTAGCCGCTTTGCTGCATAAAAACAATCAGCTCCGGAATGACCGAAAGCTGCTCGGGTGACTGTTGGAGAATGTGAGCTTGTGTCTCAATCATTACCGTAAAGGTACAAACATTATCCTAAATACACTTATTAGTGGGACTTTTTTAGCGGTTACTTTAGCATAGTCTACTCTTTTCCTTTGTGTTATGGCACAAAAGAAAGGCTCAACCGTTGCTAAAGAGCAGAAAGTTAAGTTAACTCAGCTAGGAAAGCGTATTAAACAGTTACGCATCAAGAATGGATATACTAACGCCGAGTATTTTGCCTACGATCACGAAATTGCTCGCACTCAATACGCCCGCTACGAGCAAGGTGAAGATTTACGAGTGAGTACCCTTATCAAAATTGTCAAAGCCTTTGATATGAGCTTAGCCGAATTTTTCAGCGAAGGGTTTGAGGATTGATGTCCTTATTCTACGCTAGAATTTTCAACTTGCCTTCGGTATGCTCCAAAAAGGCATTACTTCTCTCTAGCTGAGTTTGCATGTGATTCACCGTCTCCCCTACAATAGTCGCACTAAATGCGTGGGCTCGACTCAGCATTCGCACGTAGGCCGATGGGTCTCGCCGTCGGGTTAGTCGCCGCAGCGCTCCCATATAATCATCCCGGTAGACGGTAGGGATGATAATTTTCGCTTGTCGAGCTTTCACCAATTCGGCGTTCATCATCACCCGGGCAATGCGACCGTTACCGTCCAGAAACGGATGCACTTCGCTTACCACAAACATTATATAGGCAGCTTTGGCAAACGGATGCGAAAGGGCTTGATAAAAATCATAGCTCTTCATCAGTGTGCCCCGCACCAGTTCGTACTCCACAAATGCCGTTTGCCCCGCAAAGTTATTTTTGTCCTTGAATTCACCCGGTTTGATATCCGGCCGGGCTGCTAACAATATCGCGTGACGAGCCATTAGCAAGTTTATCAATTCCTCCGGTGAGCCAGGAGTACGCTGCATCTCCTCTTGATCGGCAACGATGCGGTAGGTTCCCAGAATATCGTGGGAGTCTTGGTTTCGGGCTGGGATCGGCCGCTGGGTCTCAATGATTTGACGGGCTTCGGCTACTTCAAAGACCGTTCCTTCAATATAGTTAGAAAAGTAACTCTCAAAGAAAGCAAAGCTTTGGAAGGCTGAAAGGCTAAGGTTGGCTTCTTCCCGGTAGCGAAACTCCTGCTGATGCAACTCCCGGAACAGGGTTTCAAAGAGCGCTACCCGGGAAGGGTCATAAGGTACCCCAAAGGCTCGAGCTGCCGCTACCGGTGAGGTGAGTATTTTCGATGGGCGGGTGGATAATAGCGCACTAATCACCCGGTCGAGCTTGGCAAACTCCTTCGGCATAGCCAGTTGCTCGGCAATCTGCCGGGCCCGGTCGCGCACTTCGTTTAGGGCAGCCTCTCCGTTTACCCGAATGATCTGCTCCAATCGCTCTTCAATCTCAGCAAATGATAGGGTTTTACTGTCGGAACCGGACTGGCGTGACGGTTGAAAATTTTCCAAAAATGCCCGCTCCCGCTGGGAAGCGTATAGCTCACCGGCTACGGGATTATCACCCTCCATGGTTCCTTCCCCGGCTAATAAACGAACCGTTACCCCGGGTAGCTCAGCCCGGCGGGTATACTTGTACGTGACAAATAGTTGTCCACTGGCGGTAGGCTGAAACTCCAGGGCCGACCGATGGCTGAGTAGTGCCCCCGGATACAAATGACCCAGAATGGTGAAGAGGTTTCTTCGGACAATGGCTTCCGGCGACTCTTCTAAGTTGGATGTGTAGAGCCGGGGGGCAATTTTCCGGATAGTTCCGGACTTCTCTAGTTTGGTGAGTTGCTTAGAGACCGAAGCTTGAGACGAGCTGAATAGAATTTCCGGTAGGCGCATCTGGAAAATATTTTCTACTAAATTCGCTATTTTGCGATAAACAGGAAAATATTTTCTGTTAAAAAGTTATTATTGGCAAATTTTTTCGTTTAAAATCAATGGTTCAGTATCAGAAGGGGATGCCGCCGCAATGTCAGGAAGGTTCAGCATGGTATAATAAGTCTAAAAAGGTTTCTACTCGCTCCGCTAATTTTTTCTGACCAAACAATAAAAGATAACGGTGCAGCTTTTCGGGATCAATGAGTTCGGCAAGTGCCGCTTGGTTAATCCGTAAGGCAGTGAAGTCATCCGGTTCGCGTAGCTCAGAGCGAAGATACAGGAAATCCAGTATCATCTTTTCGGGTTCGGCCATCCGGATGCGAAACTCCTGCCAGGAAAGCAGCCGGTAACCAAACAGCAGCGAAGGTTTCAGATGACGATAATCAAACGTATCCACCGGAGTTTCGTAATGTTGGGTTTTTAAACTACTGACGGAAGTAATCCGATAAACCGCTTCCGGAATCAGTCCATAATACGACAAAGCTGATTCTAAAGAAACGTAAGAGGGCTGATAAATCCGATTCGCCACGTACCATCGGTAGGATTCGTCAAGGGTGTTTTGGGGATCAGAAAATCGGTACCAACGATTGACAATTTTCTGCAAATAGCCTTTTTGTTGCCATTCTACCAACCGACGAAAATCAAAATCAGGAAAGGCTTTTTTGATGTCCTGCGTAGAAAACAGCGGCCAGTGCTGAAACTGTTGCTGAAAAGTTATGTATTTCATTCTTTTCTATTTGTTGTTAAAAATAACAATTTTTAGAAACAAGATTTACGTTTCAACCGATATTCCAAGCTACTTGTTGAAGGCGTTCTTCCACCATTTTTAGCGTAACGACTAACGCTTCTTCTGGTGGCAACTCGCCAGTCACCAACTCTCGGAAACTGGTATTATAGGTAGTACTGAGTTGCTTCCAGGTATCATTAGGGCGGGCAAATATCATGGCCGCGGCTGGGTGTTCCGGTATCCAATCGTTGTTGTTTTTGTATCCCACCATATCATCACGTCCCACTTTGATAAGCATCTCGTCAAAATCGCTGCTGTTGAAGAAACTCATGACTTCCGCATCCTTCAGCATTTGATGCAAGTCGTATACGTGGCGAATTTTGTTACGCAGGTCGTTGATCGGGTCGGGTGATCTTGAGAAACGAACTAATCCCATCACCTTCTCACAAAATGTCCTGGTTTTGCCCAGTACCTGAATATCGAAGGGAGCCATATTGTACTGCTTGATAAGCTCTTCTTGTCCTTTCGCTTGCATCATTTCACTGATGTAGCAACTCACCGGCATACTGGTATACGGCTCAAAATTACCTAGCCACGTAGCCTCGAGTATCACCTGCTCGCGTACCTGCCCGAAGTTTCCGTCGTAGATTTTGTCATACTGGTGAACCGTCTTTCGGATATTTCCCCGCTTGTTGGTCAAACCTTCTACCGCAATTTCCGGAAGTACCTTCTCGACGACTTTGCTGACGGCTCGTATTTTCTTTTTGAGCTGATTATCGTTTTCGCCGGTGTTTCTTAGCACGACCAAATCAATGTCCTCCGAAAACCGCTCAATAAGTTTGAAGCATTTGGAAAGGGCGGTGCCTCCCTTGAAAACTACTTCGCTGGCTATGTCGGAATGGAATATTTCGTACAAGGCTACGGTCACCCAGTAATCTTTTTCTACGTAGATTTCCCGGATACCAAGCATTTCGGCGGTCGCTTGAATGGCATCCTGAAGGAGTTCCTGGTTGCTGTGAAGATTCATATCAGTCAATATTCCATTGGGTGACCGATGGCAATATCGTACTATCTATTCCGAGTTCGTAGCTGCTCAACGGATTTAGACTTTCCCTGAGCGTAGATGTTTCTTTGCTCTTCTTTAATGCGGTTAGTAGTGCTCCGAGAAGTGCCCGGGTCCGAGGGGGGTACTTACGGGCGTATTTTATCAGTTGTGACCGCTCACTTGCGCTCAGTGTTTTAATCATACGCTTGAGTTGGATAATCGCTGACCTTTTATCTAGATCAGGTATCGTCTTGAAGTCTTTCAGGGCATCCAGTATCTCCAGTAGACGATAGTTTTCGTTGGTTACGTCTACGTAACTTTTTACGGGTTTGACTGACATCTTACCAATCTTGGTCGTTACTCGTTTGGCTCTACTGGCTACCTTTATTGCCTTAGGAATTTGCGTAGTCAATCCCATCCGATTGTAGAGTACGTCTCCGGTAATGTAAGCAATACGCTTCTGCCCCTCAAACAAATAAGGTCGCAGAAGCTCCTCCTCGCGGGGTCGTAGCTCGCCGAAGGCAGTTTGCTTAGGCTTATAAAATACCCCGGTGGATGCTCGTTTAATAATTCCCTGACGAATAAGACGCTCGATGGCCTTCGCGGCCGCGCTGTACTCCGATGGAGCCAGGCCCAGGTTTTGATACTTAAACGTAGTACCTTCTCTTAGTCGGATTACGCTCTTCTGTATTTTCTCGGCTACACTCATCCGTGTCTGATTCATTTTTCTGGTAGACTAAAGCTAAGAAATAAACGTAGTTTTGTCAAGTATTTCGCGCAAAATACTTGACAAGACAATGCTCTAGACTTTGCTTAGAATAGGGCTGCGCCTATCATCAATAGATTGAAGATAACTCAATGGATGGCTTCCGCTCGGTGGTTACTGCGGCGTTTTCTCTCTTGGATGCACCGCTCACAATCCCGCTTGTAGCGGGATAGCTGCTGGTAGGTATCGGCTTTAAATCCGCAAGTAATACACATCCGGTTTTCGGTGACCAGCTTTAGTTCTTCCTGGTGGGTTCGTTGCTGCTTGGTCAGCGTTTGTTGCAATTTCGTTAGTGCTTGCTTACCTTCCGTTAGTTCATCGTTACGTTTGGTAAGCTGCACTTGCAGAGTGGTACGGGCTTCGTTCGCCTGGGTAAGCTCTTGGTTAAGGGTGGCAACTGCTTGTTCAGCCGTTTGTAACCGTTCGTTGTCTTCTTGTTGTCCCTTCAACTCCCGCCACTTCCCGACGAAGAGGTACACGAACAGGTAGTTGATGACGGCAATCAGCAAACTAAATAACTGACTTACGAAGATGTCCTGTCCGGTCTTCTCAAAACTCCAGGCATCGAAGAACAATGTCGTGATGAAGTACCCCGCTACGGCGAACAACACGGGGAATGCTTGGTGGACAAGTTTGCTGTTGGCCGCCGTCGTGAGTATCGTTAAATGGATGGCAACACTCAAAAACCACGCAGCTGCTTCCCGTTGCCAGCCTACGAGCGTCTCCGGCAGTTGGGTAATCAGCAGGGCTTGGCTTTCGTACACTAAGTAAGCGTACATCGCGAACATCCCGATCATAATCGGAGGCAGGGTAAACAGACTTTCGGCAATCTTTTCAAAAAAATTATGGATACGCTTTTCCATGGGTTTAGGTTTTTGAAGAAATGGATGATGGGATTAAGGATGAGCCAAGTAGCAGATGGATGGTTCTTTTAGCTTATTGCGGGTGGGTTGGCGGTTGTTGGAGTAGGTGCCACTTTCATTACCCCGAGCGTAATAGATGGCTTCGTACAAATCTAGTTCTTTCACCTTCCGTAACAGATGATGGTACTTCCGCCTTCCTTCGACGATAAAGGGGCTGGTCGCGCACTTTTGGACAAAGAACAAACGCTTGGCTTTCTTGCTCACCCCGATGAGGCAGATACGCTGCGCGTTGATGCTATCCGCGTAGAATGCCATCTGCCGGTCGTAGTGATACATCCGACAGCAGTTCAGAAATGCCGGTAGGTTCCGAGCGGAGGTCGTCTTAAAATCAACCACTAGCGGAGTGCTATCCTGTCGGTCAACCACCAAGTCCAGTTTACACTTACAAGCGACCCTCGTAGTCGGCTCCTGCCATAGCACGACCTTTTCTTTTTCGCTATCTTCCAATAGATGCTGGCAATACTGATTACCTAATACGGTGCGGTACATCCGATAGAGTAACGGAATATCCAGTCCATCGCAGCTTTCGGTACGGAATTTTTCCGGCTCCAGTAACAGTTCGTGAAACACTCCGCCAAAACGGAAAGCCGTTTCAGGTTTTTCGTAAGGAGTTCCGGTTATGATGTGCATCGCAATGGTCAAATCGCTGTTGCTAATGCGGGGGAGTTGATAGTAATCCATAACTTGGGCTTGGGCTTGGGCTTGGGGCTGGGTGCGGGGAGCTGGGCGGTATTCCGCTTGGAGTAAGGAGTAGAGCAGAAAAATATAATTAAGATTCTCGTACTACTCTCTGCCCCAAGCCCCCGGCTCCTAGTGATAAACAGTTTGCTGCTTTTGGAAGATCATTAGGCCGGGAATATGGCGTTCGCCGGAGCGAATGGCTTGTCGTACCTTTTTCTCATTGAGCATCAGATACTCACGCGGTACGTTCGCCAGATTCTGTGCCTCGAATGTCCAGACCTTGCGGACTCCCTCCGTGCTGTGTTGGGCAATGGCGATCTGCCGTTTGAATTCGCTTTGCTGTCGCAGTGCCTCAACGTCGCCGTCTTCGGCTTGCAGTTGGGCGCGTTCCCCCTCGTCAATCCGGTCGAGTACGGCTTGCTGTTGGGCGGTAACTTTGGCGTTGAACTGCTGAATCAGTTGGTCAGCGTGAGCAATCGCTTTTTCTATTGGGGCAACCAGTTCTTTCTCTTTGGCTATCCACTGTTTGGCCTTTTCTTGTAAAGGGGTGGTGATGGCTTTACGAGCGACACTCACTTGTTTAATTAGTTGTTTGCTCTCCCGAATGACGGAAGAAACAATGGCTTTATCGCTTTCGTCATTGACTACTTCTACGGTGTCTATGACCCGTAACAGGTGCTTGATCTTACGATTGATTTCACTTTCGAGATGGGTAACTACGTGTGTAGCGGGTGATACAGCGCGTGAGGTTTTACGTTGGATAGACATTACTCGATAAATAGAAGGTGATGAAAAAGGGATGAAGAGAAGGAGGGCTTAGCCTCCTTTCCGAAACAAATGATCGTATTATCCGAGCGGATACTCACCATCGTAGATTTTAGGTAAATCACAGGAAGTTTCCCCAACGAGCGTTTCTATCTCGGCGGAGAGTGATTTAGGGGGACTGGCGATTACTGAATAATCGGTATTCAGTCCGTCGCCTTTCTTTTCAATCGTCAGATCGTAGCCGGAAGGATGACCATACTCTTCGCTATCCACGTAGCTTTTTAGGGCTTTCAGGATAGACTTCTGAGTGATTTCCAGCACTTGCAGCCGTTCTTTCTGGTAGTTGTACACCAGTCCGGCCACGAAGTACTTTTGCTTCTCCAGTTCGCCGTCTTTGTTGGTACGGGCATCGCGGTTAATCATTTCCTCTAAGGAAAACTCGCCTTCGCTTTCTCGGCGACGGTAAGGTTTAACGGTTTCGGTTCCGTCCTCTCGTTCAATCTTACCGAAGAAGACAAAGCCTGAAATGGGGTTACCCACGAAGCGAATACGGTTTTTGCCGGACTCAAACTTCATATACTGGTTACGCTTGTCGGGTATTTCGTGCCCTTGCTCAAAGAAGTTGATGTAGTTTTCAGTGTCTACTAATGCAGTAGCTTCGGCTACGGTAGCTTGTCCGTTTTCTGCTTTGATACTCTTTACTTTTGCCATGATTTCTACATTTAAAGGTTAAAAGAAACGTTATTCGGCGGTGCACCTACCTGATTAACTATACTACTAATATACAACTTAAATACGTATATATCTAGCATGTTACTACATTTTATGTATAACAAAACCGTGAATTTTGACCCATTTACGCCTTATTCCTTGTATTATTTAAGGTAAATCTCGCTTTATAAATCGCTGTTTTACGAAAAAAATACGTGCTTTATCATGTTTTGGCATTTCCTTTGCACACCGGGTGTCGCACACCGCAGTTAACCGTACCCCCACGAAAAAATGTATTGCCGGGGGGATGGTCGGACACCGCTGCCAGCCGTCCCCCACGCCAGTGCCGTAACCCGCCGGTTCAAACGGTCAAGGGCGAACGAGGCAAAGGCGGTGCGGCGGGAGTTCGGTGTCCATTCCATGGGGGACCTTCCCTTGAGGGTTTGAGATTAGCCTGTGCGAAGGAAGGCGGGTTAACTTTCTAAGATGGAAGGTGGACGACCATCCTGCGTAGGGATAGGTCAGCCGGTGCGGGCGATTTATCCTTAAAAGACTTCTTACAAAATCGCCTTACTGTTCTTGACACTGAGCGAGTTGCTCGCGTAATTCTTGGTTGTGAGCTTCCAGCATCGTAATCTTCTGCTCTAAGTGCTTGATGTGAATGGTCTGAACGCTGGAGACCGCTTCCGCCGTAAGGGGTACCGGTTCGTCGAACATGGGTACGTCATCTTTGAAGTAATAGTTGACGTTAACCTGAGGGTATATTCGTAGGATTTCCGCGAGCGTTTCAAAGCTGGGTTTGGCTTGTCCCTTCTCTATCTTGTAGTATTTATCGGGTCGGTTAAGTCCGAGCCGTTTACTGATTTGGTAGGCATTGGTGCCCAACGCCTCTAGGACTGCTTTAAACTTTTCGTGGACGCTCTTCGGGTTATCATGGTCTTTGGACATGCGATTACGTACTTTTTTCCACTAATTACTGCTTTCTGTCGATACTTCATATCGTTTTGAGCTTTTTATGCTTTTGTTGGTACGTCGCCTCGGAAAAAAGTAAGGCTTTCTATGGTCTTGATTCTTTCTGATGTTATGCTTGACCTTTGATTTGGGATCAATCAACATTGGTTGAAAATGACCACCACCTTAGCCTGGATTCTATCGGTGCGGAGCCTTCCACCGGAACCATTGAGGGGCAGCGTGGCCATAAAACCCTTCAGAATGACCGGGCTTACGGAGGGCTATGTGTCAGGATCAGCCCGGTGCTCTTGGGGGGGTGGAATGAGGTAGCAAGCGACGGACTGGTTTGGGTGATCATGCGTTGCGAAAGCGAGTAATCATTTGAGGGCTGAGCCCGGCCTTGCCGCGAAATGGGTGCTGGCTTTCGCATCGGGAAAACTACTGCTATCATTTTTAGCTACTCCGCTGAAGGGTGGGTGGGTTCTGGATATCAACTATACCACTTGAACAAAAAAAGGGAGCGTGCGCTCCCTGTTAACTATTCTCCGCCATACTGACCAACGATCTTCTTAGCCTGATACATCGCTGCACTGCTGCGGTGCCGTTGCCAACAGCCTTGTTGCCGCGACCATCGGAAGCCGTGCTGCTTGAGTTGCGCTCTTACTTCGGCGGATGGTTTGTCCGGGAAGAAGATTTGCAAACGGTTGTGTTCTACACTATCAACTATTGTCACTTCACCAATCGTCCGTTCGCTGGTCTGTTCGCCTTCGGCCTTCTCTAGCTGCGCGATGCGTTGCTTAATGCGCCGGATGTTGGCGTTGTTGTTAGACAGTTGCCAGGTCTGAAAGCCTCGCTTCTGGTAGCTATACTGCGGATTCAATAATCCGTGAATGATTGAGGTACTGCATCCATACTGATCTTCCAACTGCTCGGTGATCTGTGCATCGGTAAGCTTCTTGGACCGGCAGAGCCGGTTGATCGTCTTCATCCATGCCTGATGACGTTCTAAATCAGCGAGTCGTTGTTTGAGTTTCTGAATAGCTTCCGGATCGTCACTGTAAATAGTACGATCATTCTCAATGGTCTGGACTTTGTCTTCGTAATAGCGAGCCTTACCGTCATGCTCAATTGACTTTCGCATGTTGTTGTCAATGCGCTTCAGTGCAGCGCGGTGTCCTCGTTCCGAATGGTGACCTACCAAAATAGGTTGTCCCATCGGAATACGGTCGCCAATGCTTCGGGCGGCATCGTAGCGTTCTTCGGACTGCTGCCGGTTTTTGTCCGCTAGTTCTTCGTAGCGTTCCTTGCGAGCCTGACGGCGTTCTTCAAAATTAGATTTCATAATTGAAAAGATTTAAGTGATACCTAGCCACCTTGACCAGGTTTTGCCTACCCCGCACAAAACCGCTAGCCTAAGTCAAGGGCGGAGAACACTTTACGGAACGGCGGAGAAGTGAGAAGGCTAAATTGTTTACCGGCGTAGCTTTACCCTTGACTTTCGCGTAGTCGGGCTTTGTAAATTTGCATGTACCTGTTCACGGTGACGTACCTTCATCTACTCTATTGAGCAAGAGAGCTGTCATTAACAGCCTAGAACCTGCTTAAACCTTGGAGAAGGCATCGTAGTCTTCGGTAGAAAAGTAATTTGAAAGGATACCCTAAAGTATCCCTTCGTCAGCAAACGAGTAGTGGCCTTCGCTGGTAATGATGAGATGATCCATCACCGGTAGATCTAGAAGTTGCCCGGCGTCTTTGAGTTTACGAGTTAGCCGAACGTCAGCCTCGCTGGGAGTTAGGTTGCCCGACGGATGATTGTGCCCCAGGATAATCGAGCTGGCCAAACTTTTTAAGGCGGCTCCGAATATAATCTTAGGATCGGCTACCGTTCCGGCCACGCCCCCGGTAGAAACCGGTATAACCCCCAGCACTTGGTTAGCCCGGTTGAGTGCTAAGACTTTGAACTCTTCCTGCATATCTATCGTGTCGGGGTTCCAGTTGGCCTGGAAGACAAGGTAGGCATCGTCCGAACAGGTGATCTTAGGACGGTAGGCGGATGGAATAGCATTGCGGTAGGTGATCTGTATTTCGGATACTTGGTTGAAAAGCGTAAGTTGTTTGGTAGGCATGTGCTATCGGTTCGGGTGAAACATTTGATATGCTTCCCCCTTCGTGAATAGCATTATGGAGCCCTAGTGCGGTTGTTACCAAAAGGAAGTGGCTTATACTTGCTCGGGATGACGTAATCGCTTTATGACGAACTCTTTTGGTAACAACATTTGCCTGTTCACGACTTTTGCATTATCAAAGGAGTCACCGTACCAGATAACAAATGGCTTCTTTTCTTAATAGAGCGAGAGACAAGAAATCCTAGAGGTTTTTAGGAAGGATCAAGCTATATATCATGCAGAACTAACTCAAAACGTAGACACCTCTACTACTCTTAACTGAAGAGTTGACTATAATTACCTAAGTAGTTGTACTTGAATTAAGAATGTTTTGCTGTGAAAAGGAACAAAATAACTGCTCTCAGTGTAATTGTTTAATAAGATAGTCCGCAAAGTAAGTATCAGTGAGCAGATCAGTTATAGCTAGGCAACAGGGTGATGCCTATCAAGCAAAATTTTTTTGGTTAAAAGCGTGCGACGTCTTAATGGACGGTTCTAACACCATAGAAAAGATTTGTTGGGAAATGGACGGGGCAGGAGGTTTCGATGATATAGTCCTTCTATTTATACAACCTCAATTAGATAAGAGCACCGGCAATAATTACACACGAGAGTATTATCAAATAAAATTTCACGTCAACCACAGCAAAGCGTTCTCTTGTGATGCCTTAGCTGATTCCTCCTTTATTGGCAACAAGTCAGAGTCTTTGCTACAAAGGGTTCAAAATCTTCGGAAATCGCTAGGTAATCATAAGGACGATGCTTTATTTTTTGTTGTCAATACTTGGGGACTGGATAGTAACGATCGAATTGGTGAAATACTCGATAGTGATGGGACTATAATTCTAGATAAGTTGCTCAATCCTGGCCCTAAAAGCAAGCTTGGTAAAGTACGTGAAAAATGGCGAACTCACTTAGGGCTGAAGACTGATGAAGAGTTAAAAGAAGTGCTTTCCCCTCTACGTATTGTGCATAGTTACTCTGGGTTCAATTCCATTGATGACACTTTGAATGACCGTTTACGATCTGCTGGGCTTATCCCCATCTCGGCTCAAGAAAGGACAAACCCTTACGAGCAACTGATACAGAAACTACATGCTGAGGGAAAGAATGAGTTCACGAAACAAGAACTTTTCGAGGTCTGTAAGCAAGAGGGGCTTGTAGCTCCTCCGCCCTCTACAGGAATACATGCAGTGGGAATCAGAAGTTTTGTAAAAGGCGCGGAGAACCTTGAAGAAGAAGTAGATGATGTATTGTGCCTACTAGAGCATTTTGATAATCGTAGGCTTGTCGATGGGGTAACTTGGGAAGGACATATATACCCCTGCTTGTGTGATTTCGCAGATTCCACGTTGGCTCAGCAAAAGCCAATCCAAGTGCATATTGACTCTCATTTAGTTTTAGCTTTTACACTGGGGTACTGCTTAGATCCGAAGTACGGAGCAGATGTGTCTGTCGTTCAAAAAACAAGAAATGGCAAAATCCTGTGGCAACCTAACACAGATGAGCTGGAGTATGATAAGCCTCAGTGGTCTTGGAATGAACATGTGATTGAGAGTGAAAATCTGGCTACTGATATTGCCTTAGCGGTTAGTGTTACGCAAGACGTGTTTCAGGATGTCGAGTACTATGTATCAGAGAACTTGAATTCAGTAAGAAAAATCATTGAAGTATCTATTCTTCCCGAACCCACTAATACGTCTGTTAAGGATGGCACTCATGCCTTAAATTTAGCTCAGAGACTGATATCAGGAGTTAAAAAACGGCGTACTATCTCAGACCGTAGAGGAACGATACATTTGTTTATGGCAGCTCCGGCAGCAGCAGTACTGTTTATGGGGCAGCATGCGAAAACTCTAGGCAGAATCAAAATTTACGAATACGACTTTAGTGGCTCTGAGCCAGGAGCATATACACCAGCACTAAATTTTCCTATCAGTTAATCCTATTTTGTATGTACCTACCGTCTTATTTTAACGATTTCTTGTCAAATATTCGGCTGTCTCCAAATCAGAAAAATGACCTAATTAAAGGCCATAAGACCTTAGTCAAGCGTTTGAAGGAAGATAAAGACCTAGCCCCCTATATAGTAAGTATATTTTTACAGGGAAGCTATCGTAGGTATACTGCTGTTGCTCCGGTCAACGGTAAACGAGCTGATGTTGATGTAATTATTGTAACTAGGTTTGACAAAAATAGCGTAACACCAGAGCAGGCTATAGAGAAGTTTATTCCATTCGTTGAGAAGCACTACAAAGGAAAGTATGAAATTCAAGGAAGGTCAATTGGCATTGAACTCTCGTATGTAGATCTAGATATTGTGGTGACTGCTGCACCCTCTGAAGCAGATGAAGAGCTACTCAGATCAGAGAGCGTAACAACAATGTTGACTCTTGAGGACTCAATTGTTGCTCAAGATTGGAAACTTATTAAATCTTGGTTGGAGCCAGGACACCGATCAGGCGACCTAATTGATATTCAAAAGAGCTACAGTGAACAGGCAGAGTGGAAAACGGAGCCTTTACATATTCCAGATCGAGAAGCAAATTGTTGGATTGATACTCATCCGCTGGAGCAGATCCGCTGGACGCAACAGAAGAACAAAGACACGAATGGACATTATGTCAATGTCGTTAAATCGTTGAAATGGTATCGTAAGATCAATCTTGTGAACTTGAAGTATCCTAAAGGTTATCCCATTGAGCATATGATAGGCGATTGTTGCCCAGACGAAATTTCTTCTGTTGCTGAAGGTATTATGTTAACATTAGAAAACATCGTCAGCAGCTATCAGACTAATTATTTAACTGGACAAGTGCCTACGTTACCGGATCGCGGTGTTCCCGATCACAACGTATGGAAACGTGTTTCTATAGAAGACTTTAAATCCTTCTATGATAGTATTAAAGAAGCGGCAGTCATAGCCAGAAAAGCATACGAAGCTGATACAGTAAAAGAAGCAGTTGCGAACTGGCAGATTCTCTTCGGAAAGAAGTTTCCCGATGCACCTGACGATGGCAATAATGATAGTGGCGACTCAACTACTAATCCGTCAGGCGGGTTTTCTAGCCGAAAGAATCCGACAATTATCGGAGGTGGTAGATTTGCCTGAGAAAAAGTATGGAAGTTACGCAAGAAATTCTTGCTGGCAGACGCAGTCTTGAAAGCGTAGAGGGCTACCGCCTTATTGAAGACGTAGACTGGAATGAGGGTATTCAAAGATGGACAATTCGGTTTTCTCTAGCCCTTGATCTACCCCCAAATGAGTATATAGCAAGCACCACAAACTGGTATCTTGTTCTAGAGTCCTCGTACCCTAAGGGCGCTATTAAAATCTATCCTGATAAAGTAGGTGGTATTACAGCTACGTTTCAGCATCAGAACATCAACATATCTAACTCTAAATACGCTTGGCGAACTGGAGACATATGTGTCAGTACAGGGGTCAAAAGTATAGCGAGAGGATCGTTTGATACTGAGCCCTCTAGCGCAAACGCAAGGTTATCATGGTATGTCAAGCGTTGTAGAGAGTGGATACTTGCCGCTGCTAAGAATAAGCTTTCGCTACCAGATGACCACTTTGAATTGCCTGATTTCTCTGTCGTACGTTCGGTCAGAATCGCTTTTACAAAGGATGTATGTGCGCTTGCCAGTTGGCAAAACGTACCCTCAATATTTGGATTAGCAACATTAAGGCACCTCGGCAGATATCAACTCTACGTGATAGAAGCTTTCTCTTCCAGACAAGATGGTAGATTTCTAGAAGCGTTATGGGGAAGAAATATCAGTCATAGTATCGCTAGTAATAATGGTAGTAGCGAGGTGAAAGGTGCTTGGATATTATTTAATAGCGTTCCAGTCATGGCCCCTTGGAAATCGCCACAGAACTGGAAAGAGTTGGTTTGCGTCGCTAAGAGCCAGGGTATTAGTTTGCTATCTATACTTATAAGCATTTATACTAACCAAAAAATCAGTATTCCCTCATGGCTCCTAATAGGTTTTCCTATACCGGCTACTATTGGAGTACCTCCTAGCCAAATACATTGGCAAGCGTTAGAATTACCGACTCTACCCAAAGTATCTGGATTTCGCCACGCTAGTCCTCAAGCAGTTAAAGCAGCCTTATCCGTACTAATTGGCAGAGAAAAAGAACTAAAGTGGATAGCTACTGAAGACTGGTCACAGGAAAGTATCGCTGCAAGAGGTACTATAGAACCTTCCTTCGCTCAGCAGTCAATACTGCTGATTGGTGTAGGCGCTTTGGGATCAATGCTAGCTGAGGTTTTAGTTCGTTTAGGGTGTATAGACATAACTTTGGTTGATAACGATATAGTCGAGATTGGAAATATGGCCCGCCATGTTCTTAGCACCAACGATGTTGGTCGCTTTAAAGCAGAAGCACTTGCAGAACATTTGAATAGAATAATACCCCATGCGAACGTTAACCATCATAGTCAATCGGTTCAAGATTTATTGCAAAATAATGGGGCTAGACTACAGGAATTTGATACGGTGATAGATGCTACAGCAAGTGATGATGTTATAGAATTTCTCGATGATCACTTAGACAATGAAGACAAATTGTTTGTTTCTGCCTCGCTAGGAATGAGAGCGAAGAGAATATTTTGTTTCACATCTTTTGCTCAAACCGAGATAGCTAAGCAGTTTCACATAAAAGTCTCACCGTGGTTAGACAAAGAGGTTACTGAAAACCAAGGAATAGATTTGCCTAGAGAAGGAATTGGCTGTTGGCATCCACTCTTTCCAGCGCGGTGTGACGATGTGTGGATGCTGGCTAATGCTTGCGTTAAAATTATAGAAAGTAATTTTAAGGGAGCGAGGAAACCTACATCAGAACTAATTATCCTAGAGCAAAAATTAGGTGACTACGGTTTTAGTGGTATAGAAGTGATAAAAGAAAGTGCTGATGAATAATACAGAATTCTGGTCTCCAGACCGTCTGTTCGGACTAGTGATTTCTAATGAACAGGTAGAGAGAATCATTGCAATAGCCAAAAGAGCCGGTAATTGTGAAACAGGCGGCGTACTCATTGGTTGCTATACCGAAACTCTAGATTGTGCTTTACTTACTCAAGTTGTTGGGCCAACCCAAGATTCGACTGCTGGCAGAACTTGGTTTAGAAGAGGCATAAGGGGTTTACAGCCCTTGATTGACTACTACTGGAAAAGCGAGCATAGTTACTACCTTGGCGAGTGGCATTTTCACCCGTTTGCTCCACCGACCCCTAGTTCTCAAGACCTTAGACAAATGAAAGATATTGCATGCTCACGCAGCTACAATTGTCCAGAACCTCTGCTATTGATTATAGGAGGTGATCCTGAAGCAGATTATATTATCAGAGCATTTGTATTTAAACAAAACGATGCTAAGCAACTGTGCTATCATAGTGAATTACATCAGATAATAGCAGGTGACAAAGCTACCCATTGTTGATTCTTGAAATAGACTACTTTGAACATTACTCAACTAAATACCTATAATGCCTCACCCGAAGGAGCTTTTGAGGCTATATGTAACCAACTTTTTGAACGATGGATTCATCGAGAGTACGGAGAACAAGTGGGCGTTTTTTCAGTAGTCAATGGAGCTGGTGGTGACGGTGGAGTGGAAGCATACGCCCGCCTTACGACTAATGACATCATCGGCGTTCAGGCCAAATGGTTTCCTACAGCTATTCAAAGCAGCCAAATCAACCAGATACGAAAATCGATTCGTACTGCACGCTCGAACTATCCCAATATTAAGCGATATATCGTTTGTGTTCCGCGAAATTTTGCGTCTAAGAAAAAGACGAAGTCCGGTAAGGAGGCTCGGGACTATGAAGAAAAGCGAGTAACTGGCCTTATCAGTGAGTTTACCAATAGTAAAGAAGACTTTCTGGTTGAGTTTTGGAACGAGCACAGATTGTTGAGTGAGCTT
Organism: Tunicatimonas pelagia; assembly: GCF_030506325.1. Lineage (NCBI taxonomy): Bacteria > Pseudomonadati > Bacteroidota > Cytophagia > Cytophagales > Catalimonadaceae > Tunicatimonas > Tunicatimonas pelagia. The sequence goes on from NZ_CP120683.1 coordinate 1,927,481, forward strand.
CAAAGAGCGGAGAACGAAGGTATTCTAAAATTCTGGTTTGAGATGGAGGTACTTTCGTCAACGTTGTTTGAACAACGATTCGAGATCGCAAAGCACGGATGGCTAAGAGAGAAATATATCCCTAAGTTACATTGCGAAGGTCATATCCAAACGGTTGTGGGGGCATCCGTTAGACGTAGGTCGTATCTGTTACGAAAAGCGAATAATGTACGGCAATGCTGTGAAGACATTAATACTACAATCAAACTTATTGACCGCTATTGTGAAGCGCAGGATAATAGTACTCCGTTATTTGCAGATTTGATCCGAATTAAGGAAAACTTACAAGATTTTTATAACATTCTCTCCTCATTATATCCTTCTATTAGTCAGCAGGGGTTCGTTAGGTGGCCGGAACCGCAAATTGAGGAGGTGGACATTTGGCCAACTAGATTGGCTTTGGGCGAAGTTCAACCAGCCCGAGCATTACAACGATTGCATGGTCGCCTAACGGTTCAGCTAGAGAGAATGCATCAGCTCCATCTTAGTCAGCTTGTATCTCACTGTATTCACTTCAATACTCCTTACAACAGTGTCATCTGCGGAGATGCTGGTTCAGGGAAAACGCATGGACTAGCCAAAGCAGTAGAAAGCAGTATAGCTGCTGGGTATCCAGCGTTGATCATAGAGGCAAAAAATACACCCGCCGAAAGCTGGGCATCTATCATGCAAAGTGCCCTAGGTGGTTTTGCTAACTGGAGCGATAATGAGATATTTTCAGGACTCGAAGCCTCAGCCCATAGATGCGATGTAGGTATTGCAAGTGAAAATAAAAACATGGCCAAATCGAACGTCCTAATTTGTGTCGATGGATTAGACGAAGCTAAAGACAAAGCTGCATGGAGGGATCGCATCAACGAAACTAGAGCTTGGATTGACTACTACCCTCGCCTCCGATTTATATTTTCAGTGCGATCTCATACTTTACACTTTACAGCACTGAAATCTATAGATAACGAGGCGGACAGCACAGTTAGAGTCGAGCATCTGCCAATGGAAGGTGATGTTCCGGTAAAAGATCTTGTTCCTAACTATTTTGAACACTACAGAATTACGTACTCATATGTACCTTGGATTGTCAATGCTTTTGACAGCCCTCTAACGCTCCGACTATTCTGCGAAGAATATCAAAATCAGGAACTCACTAACGACAATCTCTCACCAATTATCGGTCTACGCTCCTTAATCAAAAGAAAGTTTAACCGCATCCAGAATGAATTTACTAACAGCCATAGACTCCCTCAAAGCAGTGCCAATCAAGTGTTTTCTAGAGTTATACAATTAATAGTCAGCCTTTTTCATGAGGAACAAACCATAGAACACGACCGTCTTCGCTCCCAGATATTGGATGCAGCAAGCAATTCTATGGGTGCACCAACAGTAGACTGGCTTCTAGATAGCCTCACGGCTCATGGCATTCTTATCGCATCCGTTGACGAATCGCCGGATAGCTTTGATGAAACCGTCACCTACGCTATTACCTATCAATCCTATATTGACTATTACATTGCTATTAAGCTAGTGAATGAAATAGTTGATTCCGGAAACAAGACTATGCCTGACCGACTAAAACAGCGAAATGATTGGAATACAATGAGTTTGGTAGCTACAGGATTGCTATCTGATCATGGTATTCTAGTAGGTGAAAATGACTATTGGGTTCATGATAATTTGTATCCAGGCCATGTTGTTAAACTTCAATACGAAGCACTAAGCCATTGTTCAGGAGAAATAGTAAGAAAGTTCCTTCCTGAAATTAGACAAAAGATACTGGCATCTTACCCAGCTAGTAACCAAGCGATAGAGTGGTTTTTAATACCTAACCTTTACCGAAAAGACTTATCACTCGGATTAACTTTTTTACACCCACTTTTGTCAAGATTTCCCTCTGCATATGAGCGAGATCTGGTCTGGTCAGTAGATACGTATGAGTTTTCGCACGATAACACAATACCGAGCCTACTGGATGGTTATGAGCTAGACGCTACGCAGACCTATGATCAGCTTCCCCTTTTGTTTGCTTGGAGTTTTACGTCGGTTGACAACGTAAATAGAGAGTATTGCCGAGAACAAATGCTGAAGTGGGCCTATCACCGTCCGGAAGAATTCATCAAGCTTCTAGACCTAATGTTTTTTTGTGGCGACCCTCAGGTACAAGAAGACTTCGCTTTGGTAATGTTCGGACTCGCTAGACTTTTTAACAAACCAAATCTAGGTATCGCACCGCTGACCGCCTGGGTGCTGGAAAATATTTTCGATACAGATAAAATAAAGGATATAGAAGATATCGTAGTAAGACACGGAGCGCGAGTAGTCGTTGAGCGGGCTAGCCTACTGGGCGAATGCGATTCAAAACACCTTACTTTAGCTCGTCCACCCTATACGCACGATGACCGATGGTTAGATCTAGATTTTTCAGGTGAAGTTGGTGTTGACGGCGAAAGATATCCTCTTGTGATGGATTTAGCTTGGTATACGATTAAGAAAGCATATGATAAAGTATTAGATGATTCTGATCTCGCAGAGGACTTCCTACGAGAGTATGAGCAAAAGTACGGAAAGGAGCTAACTCCACATGAGTGGGCTATGTCAGCAGCTATTGCTTATATGAAGCAGTTAGGATGGCACCACATTGCGGGGCGCGGGCATGCTGCATATTCCGGTAGCCACGGTTCGCAAGCTGGCGTGTCTTCTATAGAGGAAAAGTATGCTTGGCTAGCTGTAAGGAAATTACAAGGCTTTCTGACAGACCGCTTGCCATATATGTTTGACGACAGAGTTCTGAGACAGATAGACGATTACAGTAGGCTTGCCAATATTGGCTTCCCAGAAATAGGTGACAGAAATTCTGTCAACCAGAATAGGTACGCAAATCCATTACTAGAAAACAGTTCCTTTTACCCGGAAGACATAGCCAGTGAAATCGCTGTTTCTGAATCAGATGTACTAGCTAAGGTGGAGAACTGGGTGCGTACAGAAAATACTCCTGACTTCGGTCGGTGGATAGAAACTGATTTTTCAGACATATTTACTGGAAATCCGCCGATTCAATGGACTAGCTTGTATCAAGATTCTCGTTTTACCGAAGAAAACAATCTTAGCGAAACGCATCTAACATTTGTAGCATTGACAATCCAGCAAAGCCGCTGGGACGATCTGCTCAAAGCGTTTGATGGAGACGATCTTCAACACAACAAAAGTATGCTTGATAGCTCTCGCTCTCTGCTATCTTCACCAGACACTCACACGTATGCATCTGTCAAAGATTGGGTATGGATGCACTGGATTAAAGATACTTACTCGGAAATTGAAATTTTTGGTGGCTTTGAAAGGCTTACACTGCATAAAACGGTATGCGAAGTTGTAGAAAACTCTCAAAACCTCGGTGAGCAGTACTTCTATGTTCCCTCCAGAGCGTTACTTAGCGGTCTCAACGTTTCAGAAACCGACTACGTAAACTTCTGCACTAAAAATGGAGATAAAATAGGTCTCGCTCATAGCGTTAAAAGTGGCAATCCAGATGGCGAGCAAAATTTGCTATTCGTAAAGAGTGACGCTCTTCAGCATTACGTTGAGAGCGTAGACCGAAGAATGTTGTGGTTATGCTTCGAGTCAAGGGGTACTACTGCGTATTTCAGAGAAAATATAAGTAAAGATCGTTGGCCAAGCCGCTGCCGAATATGGCTGGTATGGAAGCAGGATAACGAATTTAAAAGTATCCAGTATCATGAAGGTAGGTTTTTCAATGACTAGGCTGACGTAAAAATCTTTTTTATAAGTGCTGCCAATTCTGTTCTCACTCGACTATACTCCGGCAATTTATCGCCCGGAATCTGATGTGATAGGCTATTCTTCCAAGCGGCTTGTAAACGCTTATCGTTTTCGTCATTGATCATTTGCAATAAGCCGGTAAATATCAGTCCTTTGAACTTCACCTTTTGGTGAAACGCTGTGGTGATAGCGGGCCAATCCAGGTCAGGTACACGATGAGCCAAATACCAAATGTCGTAAAAATCGCGCGGAGCGGTGTAGGAGCGTTGGATCAGGGCGCGTAGCTTCTCAGCTAACACTTCCGATAGCGAGTAGCAAGGCACTCGCTCGGCCGCCGGTGATAACGCATCGGAATAAGCATGATGCACCGGACGCTCTTCGATAGGAAACACCATCGTTTCGTACGAGATGGTCTCTATCTTGATACTGGTTCGCCAGCGATGCGGCGGTGGAGGCGGCTGATTACGCGGATGGTCCGCGCCCCAAAACTTAACCGTAGCGGCAAAACCGGTCGGGCGTTCCTGGTGCCGAAGTACTTTAAGCTGCTGTAGATGAAGCGACATCGCGGTGCGTTCGGTCACTCGGCGCATAATCTCAGTCAGCAGCTTTTCGTCCAGTCGGAAGTCAGCATTGACTGCCGTGAAGTCCAGATCTTCCGAGAAACGGTAGTTTGGAAAGTAGCACTTCTTCAGACAGGTGCCGCCTTTGAACACCAGTTGCTCCCGACAGACAGGAATAGAAAAAATAGCATCCACGAAGTGACCTAACGCCCAGTCTTTGTCTATGGTCGTTTTAGCTACCCCTTGCTGTTCAGCCACTGTCGCAACTTCTTTCTGCCGAATCATTTAATACACTTTATCACAGATAGACAAGATGGCTTCCTCACTCAGGTTCATCCGTAGCCTCCAGTCGGCTACAAAGGCTCCTTCCTCCGTCCCCTGAGGGTCGAAAAGATTGTATTTCAGATTCACCTGCTGTTTAGCGTACCGAATAAACTTCTTCATCCCTTTCTTCTCTAACAACTCCGCCAAATAACCCATCCGTTTGGTAACAGCAATATTCTGCACGGATTGGCAGTACGTAATCATCTTTTCAGCGTCGACTTCTGCTTCGGCAAAGGCCCGCAGCAGTTCGGCGTATCCCCCGGAGTACTGCGGCAAATCAAAACAGTCGACCAGCGTCTTTTCTACATCCGTTATTGAGTAACTCGCACTACCGTACCCCTGAGATTCATATCCTAGTATCTTCCGGGGGTTCACCTTCACAAACTTATAGTCTACCCCGAAGATACGTTTGGCTTTTTTTTCCTGGGAAGTCTGCACGAAGACGGTATTGGCAAATTGTTCGGTGAGTCCGTGTTGATTGAGGGCCGACCAGTAAGCAATACCACCGTCTTTTACAATAAAGCTTCCGATGACCAGTTCATCCCGGAAATTATGGCGGCAGTACTTGCCCCGCTCAATGCGAGAAAGTAAGCCCTTCTGCACTAAATTCTCGACCGTTTCATTGAGTCGATCTACCGGCCCTACGATCTCTTCAATCGTGTCCAACGCAAAGAGTAAGACCTCGTAATCGTCCAGTAGCTTAAGAAATTCCACCTGGTTTTTCGCCAAGTGAGTAGATTGATAGGTTCCCATTCTGATTACTTATCGATAGATTATAACCCTTATAATACGGGTTTATCGCCGAAAGAAAAGTAAATCTACGTATTATCTTGAGAAAAGCCAATTTTTGATTAGGCAGTGAATAGCCTTCTTTGTATCAGGAAAATGTAGGTTTTTAACAAGCTACCCACCAACTCGCATCTTCCTACAGATCGTAGCGTACTGGATCAAAATCCATGGGATAGTCGTCCCTGTCTTCTGCGTAGTCCTCATCATTCTGCTCAATAAGCGTCGCCGCTATTTCGTGAATGGGTTGTCCACAATCCGGACAGAACTTCCAGTCGTATTTCAGGGGCCGCTTACAGTGGGTACATTTCATAGCTTTTACGATTAAGGTGAAACAAATCAGTTTATGATAGCGATCACTCTGGGTTTGGGGGACATTCGTGCCAATGGGGGCTGGCGGGAGGCTAAATAGTGAAACGGTTTACGGTGCGGGCATTGGTTCGATTGGCCACCACTAACCCTACCTTTCGCCTGGCATTGACTGATTGATCCATCCAGACGTATCCTACTACCAACCTGAACTCATCCGCTTCACCTTCCTCTCATCTACTTTTACTTTTGTACTTATCCAACACACAAACTTTTGAAAGGGTAAATATGTAACTATTTTTCTATTAACGCTGATTACTTATTCTTCGAATAATTTGTTATAATTAATTCATAATCAAATACTTAAATAATAGTCAAGCATAAATTTTACATTGATTTACCGCTATTTACTTCACTAAATAAAATTGCACTTTTAAGACCTCAACCAAAATGACACAAAGTCTACCAAGTTTTATGAACGACCCTATCGCCCTGACGGCGATCATTTTGTGGCTGGTACTGCTGTTGCTGACCGTACGTACCCTGAGAAAGTGGAAGAAAGAACATCGTCAGCCAACAATTTTTCAAAAAAATCATCCCAGCATTCCGGTCAAAGTATATAAACTTTCGGAGTTTACCGATGAGCCGGAAACTGTCACCAAGCCCATATCCTCGACTGCTGACACCAAAGCACAAAGGCGAAGCCAGCGGATGGAAGCTTTGCGCCACGCCTGGGATCAAAACTGATACACGCACTTCTTCATTTTTTTACATCTAACCCCTTATTTCCATGAAACCCTTTTTCTGTTTATGCACCACATCTCCGATGAAAACTGCTCTGGTTACCACAGCCAACCGGCGCTGCTATCGCTCTTTGGCTTTGCTGGTCGGGATGCTGCTACTGGTCACCCCTTCCTTTGGGCAAGCATTAGTAGAAAATGCTATGGCTAGTATCCGCACCTGGATTATTGTCATCCTGAACGTGGCCTTTTTAATTGGTATTGCTATCGGCATTTTTAAAGCGGCGATGAAATTCTTTACCGGAGCTCCCGACAAGATTGAGTTTATGATCGGGATGGTAATTGCCATTGCCCTGTTCGGTGGCTTTCAATTTATCGTTGATGACCTGGCTACGTTCTTAGGCGGAGACATTGTTCTGGATCCTTGATGCATGAAAACTTTTAAGACGATTGAAAAAAAAGCCCAACTGCTGGGATTGCCTATGCAGGATCTGTTTGCCTTGCTCTTTGGTCTTTCGCTGGCCATGGTGGCAGGCATCATCCTGAACTTTTTCATCGCCGTCTCCAAGTACTACTTTTTAGCGGTGTTGGTCTCGGTGGTTGGTGCTTTCTTTCTGTTGAAGCGCATCAACCGGCAAAAGCATCCGAGCTTTTTGTTCTCGTACCTTTCCTACCGCCTGTGGCAAGTCCGTAGGCTAGAAGTCTGGGAAAGTCCGCGCATTCGCCGAAAACCTAAGCGTCGTCCATCCTAACCCAGTGATCTAAGCATTTTAAAAGTATCATGTTACTTACGAAAACAGTAAAAAAGTCTCGCAAATCAGCGTACCTACGCCAAAAACTGCCCGTATTCACCCTGGAAGAAAACAAGGTGGTCTTCCGCGACGGACGGGTCGCGGTGGGTTTTCGGGTGTACGGGGCTCCCCTGGAATCCTGGACCGAAAGCGACTATGAGCAGGCCAACGAACTGCTGACCCAGCAGTTGAAGATGCTGCCGGTCGGTACCGTTTTGCAAAAAACGGACATCTACTACGATCATGAGTGGGGCGCCACCCGGTGGTCTCACGATAAGTATCGCCCGGATAATGCCCCTTCAGGCTATTACGAAGGTAAGCTCTACGAACACTTCTTCGCTCGTTTAGCGCTGCTGCACGAAGGCTATTTATTTCTGTCGTTTCCCTCTAAGTCACGGCACCGTTTGAAGCGCACGAATCCGATTACCAGTCTCTTTGCCCAGGAGGCGATAATTAAGAATCCGTTTGAACGGGTGGACGAACTGCTGCAGGAAGCCGAGGCGACCGCCACCGAATTCGTCAGTGGTCTGTACGGATTAAAGCACGTAGCTTTTCAACGCCTGGAAGAGGAAGCATTAAACACCTTATTCGTTCGATACATCAACCTGTCATTTAGCGAAGGGGGCGAGCGGCTGAACCGGGTCGTCTATAACGATCAATCAGCCTTGGTCGTGGGTGAAAAGAAAGCCAATATCATCACGATGACCGGGCAGGGCAGTGAAGTATTTGCCAGTGTCAAAAACCACTATCGGGTGACCAGCCCCTTTAGCTATCCGCTCGCCCAGTATATGCAGTTTCCCCACGTGGTCACCCAGTGTATGCTGGTGGAAGATACCGAACGAGAACTGAAAGCCCTGGACTTTGAGCGCAAACTCAACGATTCGATGGAGTGGCTCACCACCCAGGACCATGAGCTAAAGGCTGAAGAACTGGACGAGTTCACCGCCTACGTTCGTTCGGGCAGCGCCGGGCTGGTGAGCCTGCATCTTTCGGTACTGGTATTTGAAAGTGACGAGCGACTCCGGAAGTCCTACGCCGAACGGAGCGTCGCGGCCCTACGCCAGATGTACGGGGCAGAGACCCTGATTGAGTCCTACGACACGGCCAATATGTTCTTTGCCTCACTACCCGGAAACGGTTTCCAGCACTACCGTTGGCTGACGACTTCTTCCGAAATAGCTTCGTGCTACCTGCACTTTGTGACTTCGTTCACCGGAGACAAACGGGGCGACTATCTCTGTGATCGCTTTCGCAATCTGCTACGGGTCAACCTGTTCAATACGGACCTAGCTAACCAGAACTGCGTGGTGATTGGCCCCTCGGGTTCCGGTAAGTCCTACACAATGGGGAATTTCATTGCCCAGCGATTGGAACGGGGAGCCCGGCAGATCATCATCGATAAGGGTGGCACCTACCGCAATGTGATGTACGCGCTGACGGGTCAAAACTTTACCCAGACCTACTTTGAGTACAGTAGCGAAAAGCCGCTGGCCTTTAATCCGTTTCTGCTAGACAAAGACGAGCAGGGCCACTATCAGCTCACCTCAGCCAAGTCCAACTTTTTGATTGCAGTACTCAGCACTATCTGGAAAGGGGGGCAGGGTGACGATGCGGTCGGCCAAGACTTAACTCCCGCCGAACGAGCGATCTTTAAGCTTATCCTACCTCGTTACTACCAGTATCTAGAGGAAGGTAAAGACACAGTTTTTCCTGGCATACACTCGTTTTATCATTTTCTTCGTCGGTACCAGTCCGAGCATAGCAGTGAAGCTGACTACCAGCAGGAAATCAGGTACTTTAATGTGGAGCAGTTTCTCATTGTGCTCAAACCCTTCGTATCAGGCGAGTACAAGGAAGTGCTCAATGCCGCCTACGAATTAGACATCAGTGAACAACCGCTAGTCTGCTTTGATCTGGATAAAATCAACAGCGATCCGGTGCTGTACCCGGTCGTAACCCTATTGATTACCGAACTGGCCCTGGATCAGATCCGTAAGTTCCCAGATCAAATCAAGTACCTGTACTTAGACGAAGCCTGGGCGATGCTGTCGGGTAAACTCAAGGAGTTCATCGAAGACTTATTTAGAACAATCCGTAAGAATAACGGCTCGGTGAATATTATCACCCAGGGACTGGCGGAGATCAAAAAGTCTAGTGTAGGCGAAGCGGTGCTGGTCAACGCTGATACCAAGATTACTCTCAAGCATCAGGATAAAAGATTGATCCAGGAACTTGCCGCGCACTTAGGTTTCACCGAGCACGAAGTAGATTTGATTCAATCCATGCGGGTAGAACAAGACTATCGGGAGCTGTTCATCAAGCAAAGCGAAGAAGCTCGGGTGTACGTACTGGAAACCTCGCCCCACCTGGATGCAGTCCTTTCATCTAAGCCTGCCGAACGAAATTACTTACGCAAGCTGGTTGAACGCTACCAGGGTAACTTGCCCTACGCGGTGAATCAGTTTGTCGAGAGCAAAGCGCGAGGGGCTGGGGGCGGGGCGCTGGGCGGCACTCCGCAAGGGGTAGCTAGGGATGAGGTAGGAACAGATAGCACTACTGACCAAGCTCACCGAAGGGAAAACGGTAAACAACCCCAAGCTACGCACCCCCAGCACCAACCACCAAGCCCCCCACCCGCTCATGAATAACGTCGCAGTTACCCCGGAGTTTCTGGCGGCGGTCAACGCGCTGTCGGATAAGACGCACGCTATTGGTCTGGCTATGGTGCCAATATTTTTGATGATCGTGCTTTTCAACCAAGTGTTTGCGGCCTTGGTGTTCAGTGCTCGCTTTCGACTGGATGTGCAACCACTTGTACGCGGACTGGTCATCATCATTGCCCTTACCTTTTACGCCGATTTCTTAGGGGTGATTAGTGGTACGATCAAGGCGTTGTCGGACTTCATTGGTCCTGATAAAACCTTTATGCAAAAATTAGCCGACATGTGGAATTTACTACTGCCCGGAACGCAGGACGGCGGACTGCCCAGCAACATGGAAGAACTCTATCAATCATTTACCCGCCTGATGCAGTTTGATATCGTCAACTGGCTACTGGCCCTGCTAGAGGGTTCGTTCGTGCATATTGTCCGCAAGGGTATTGAGATCATTCGCCTGGTACTACTCGCCTTCCTCTACATCGTCGGCCCCCTGGCGATTGGGCTTTCGGTGATACCGAGTTTTAATAGTTTAGCGATGAAGTGGCTCCAAAGTTACCTGACGGTACAGTTTTGGAGTGTCACGCTCATTATTCTGGATACCTTAGTTAGCCAGTTCAACAGCCTGTACTTTAACGGACTACTCTTTACCAACGAGCTGGGAGCCGCCAACTTTGTGCTGGTGAGTCTGGTGATTGTGATTCTTTACTTTTTGGTACCACACTTAACGAGCTACTATTTGGGCCACTCCCACGCGGCCATCTTTCAGAGCCGGGTGTTCAGTACCGCCTTGCTGGGAACCGGTATGGCCTATCAGGGCGGACGCGCAGTCATGATGGGGGGCAGGGCTGCCCTGGGAGCTGGAGGTGCCGCCTTAGGCCGGGGGCAACAAGCCGTGCGCTATGCCTACCGGCGCTATCGCTACCAGCGGCAATTTAGCGGAGGTGTGCAACCAGGGAGAACCTACGATTTATAAGCTCAGCAAGAAGTTATTTATTAGTAAAAATACCATCAAAATTATGTCTAAGGTACGAGACTTTAATAAAACCTTTAAAACCATGCGTCTGCTAGCGGTAATCTGCCTGCTCGGCTTTATGGCAGCTACCGTAGCGTTTGCTTTTCTTTACCAGCGGGTGCAGGAGTACTACCAACACCGGACCTACGTCATTACCAGTTGGGGCACCTTTCCGGCCAGTTACTACGACGGCCGTAAGGTATCGCGTATTGAAGTGCAAAACCATATTGAAACCTTCGTCAAAAATATGTTCGCCCACTCGGCCGAGACCTACTACGAGCATATCAATTTTGCGCTGAACCTCATTGACGAGGAATCCGGTAAACGGATTTATCATGACTTCGAAGAAGGCGATGTGCATAAAAACTACGTTCGCTACGGCTCGCATACCGAGATCAAACTGGATTCGGTGGTCATTGATATGAGGCAGCTACCCATTGCCGCTAAGTTCTACGCCTTGCAGGAAGTACACATTGGCGAAAACGTGCGTACCCTGCCCATTGCCGCCAGCTTTCAGGTGCTCCAAGACTACCGGCACGACAAGAACCCTTATGGCTTGCTGCTTACCAACTTTGATTTTATTGCTTACCCAAGAAAGTCGGAAGAACCATGAAACATCTCGTCATAAGTAGCGTGCTTAGCCTTACTCTTTTTCACCTGGGACAAGCCCAGCGAGCCGTATCCCAGGATACCGTCTATGTATCCGATCAAGCAAAATCGTATCTGCTGTTTGACCATCCGGTGAGTTTGGTAGATGTAGGCAACCCTGCTTGGTACGAAGCCCAGATTGAAGGAAATGCCGTACTAGTCGTAGCCCGAGCGGACAGCGTTCCGGCGACTCCGATCTACGCGGTCGTCAATAACGAACCCTTTACGGGTGTGCTGTCCTTTCAGCCACAGCCAAATTCCTTCTACGATTTCCGAGAGGTAAAGACTCCAGCCAGCCAAGCGATAACGGGCGTTAATCCCAGGGTGCTACAAGAACGCCTACGCTCAATGCAAACCCACCTTGATCTACGCTACGGTCAGCAGCAGGAAGGGGGCATTACGTTTCGACTGGTCGGTGTCATGCACGATCTATCGGCGACCTACCTAAAATTCAAAGTAGAAAATCAATCGTCGGTGGTATACCGAACCGATTTTATCGGCTTTCAGCGGCGGCAACGCTACCGGAAAGGTTTCTTCGCCAAAGAAAAGGAGGTCACGTTTCCGATTGAGCCACTGGTCGCCCAAAATATTCATCCGGTGTTGCCCTACTCGGAAGGCTACTATTACTACGCCTTACCACTCTGGGCCTACGGTGCCAAAGAATCCTTGCTCGCCACACTGCGGGAAGAAAGCGGCAGCCGTACATTAACCCTAAAGATTTCGCCCCGCTTAATCCGACGGGCCGACCTTTTCTAATAGCGTGGAGCTGGGAGCATGGGGCGGAGAGTATGTTCCTCTTACCCCACGCTCCCAGCACCCCGCCCCAAACCTCAAACACATGAAAGACTTTAATGAGAATGTCGATGACGAAAGTATTGAGCGAACCGGGCAAGGGTCTGACCGTTTTGATGAGCCAGAGCCGCCCCGGTCATTTACCCAGAAATTGGGGAAAGGACTCGCCCGCTACAGCTTGCTCATTATTGTGGGCAGCGCGGCGGTATCCATCACCTTTTTACATTTTAAAGGGCGCAGCCTGTGGGAATCATTATCCGGGACCCCGCTTCCTTCCTTCTGGCTGGAGGAAGAAGTGGTTGAAAAGGACGTACCGGACAAGACGCAGGTCTACGATGAAACGCTCTCCCAAGAAAAAGAAGCACAGAAAAAAAGGCAGGCACGACCGGAAAAAATCACCAAGCCCTACTGGGAAGGATACGCTACGTCCGATACCGCTACTATCGATGTAGCTGCTCAGCAAAAGGACACTGTTCCAGTAAACCCTCATCCTCCGAAACGAAGAAGAAGGTTACTCCCGGTAAAGACACCGCCTGCCGTTTCTAGTGTTCCGGATACCGTTTCGGTAGCACCGCTCAGCTTGTTTCAGGTAGTACGTGCAGACCGTGCTTCGCCCGGAACCTTTGTCCGTTGTGTGGTGCACGGCGATCAGGAAATCCGTAGCAACGATCGGATTCGCTTGCGCCTGGAAGAGCCGATTACGCTTAATGGCCAAATTATCCCGGTGAATACTATCGTTTACGGCGACGTGCGCCTTTCGCAGAACCGTCTGCAAATTAGTGTGCAGCGGATTGGCCCTCAGCTTGCTTCGCTATCGGTCCATGACCATACCTATCACGCAGGGATTATGCTGGACGAACGAAACAACGTGGTACAGGAAGCGACTCAGACCACTGCTTTCCGGCAGGGAAATCAATCCGCTAATCGGCTTCCGACTCAGGTCGCTTCTGAGCTAGGCCGCAACCTGTTGCAGCAAAGCCGCCGTCGACAGCAAACCGTATTTCTACCCGATGGCTTTCCGCTCTTTATTCACCACCAAAACCTGCAATAAACCATGAAAAACGCTATTTTATTTGTATCTTTCCTACTGCTAAGTAGTCCTGTAGCACTTATCGCTCAAGGAGTTCCGGTCATGGATATTGCCCATATTGCGATGACGGTCGCCAATGGGCAAACGCTAAACGACCAACTGGATAAGTTGGAAGAGCAAGTCGGTATTTCGTATTTGATTGAACGTAAGGTCTCCGATATCTATGACTTGCAGAAAGACTATCAAGAATTTTTAAAACAGGCGGAAACGACAAGAGAGTTGCGCTGGGCGGATTTGGTTTCCAGTCAAGCCCACGCGCTCTCGCTGGAAACGCACATGGATGCCTACGTTCCCGCCTACGAGAACGTCGGTACGCTAATGCAAGCCTACGCCACGCTGGAAGGGATTAACGGAGCACTGGCCTTGTACCAAGAACTGGATGGCTTTGGAGCGGATACCCCGCTGCCACCCAGTTATGCTGCTTTGCAAGTGATGCTCTCGGATTTGTCGGTCAACCGGGGAGCCTTTGACGAGATGGCCTATAAAAAGAAGTTACAGGTAGCGCTCTCGTACAACGAGGTGGCGGAAGACTTGCTGGAAAAAGCGCAGGAGTTAGGTCAGGCATTGCTGGTAAATGAACGCTTTTCGATGACCGAAGGCGAACGACTGGCGAGTATCAAGCAGGCGCACGATTATATTCTGCAAAGCATGGATTTGAAGCTGCAATCCGATCAGTTGGTGCTGGATGTGATGAGCGAAGCCGAGCAAGGTCAGGCCGGGCTACTGAAGCAGTATGAGCAGCAGTTAGAACGGGAAGTGGTAGCGATCACTCCTTTGTATCAGTATTGATAAACGCTAATGACGATGAAAACGCTTTTAGTTATACTTGGCTTGATAATTAGCACGGCCAACCTTCACGCCCAAAAGGTGATTCCGGTCGTGGACTTAATGCTGAAGGATAGCATCGGTGAAAATGCTACACGCAACGGCAAACAATTTGGGTTACTGGAACTCATCCGAAGACAGACGAAGAACACCCGTGATGAAGTAGCCGACACCCGAACGCTTCAGTACGACTACCAAGCCTTTCTGCGACAAACGACCAGCACGGCTTCGCTGGCGATCTCGGACGCTACCACCGAGCAGGAAGCGACGGGAGAGGTGCTGGGTACGGCGCAGCATCTGGGAGATTATTCCTTTGCCGCGGACCTCTATGCGGTGTATCAGGCAGCGGTAGAACCCATGGATAAAAGTGAGGCCCTGTACGAAATCTTAATTCCTTACGATGAAACGATGGTATTTGGTGCGCTATCCTCGTTGGAAGCCTACCAGAAAGCCCGGCAACAAAACGTGATGGCGCTGGAAGAAATGAATAGGCGGCGTAAGTTACAACAAGCTAAAGCCTATCAGCAACGAGCCCAGAGAAAAATAGAAAAAGCAGCGGAGCTGCGCGCACGACTGACCACAGACCAACGCTTTTCGATGACCGAAAGCGAGCGGTTAGAAACGCTTTCTCAGATGCAAAAGACACTGCAAGAAAGTCAGCATCTGAAAGTGAAGGTGGATCAACTGATGCAACAGGTCACCCAGCCTTCGCTTGCTAAAACCCGGGTGCTACACGCCTACGAAAAACAACAAGAGCGATATGCCATAGGGACAACCCTACTGTATCAGGACTAAATCAATCTCAGTCACGATGAAACTTATCACCTATTTTTTCTTTCTGGGGATACTTCCCACAGTAGTGCAAGCACAGGGGGCTTTGGTCATCGACAAAAAAGCGATTGCCAAAAGCGGCGAGAATGTCGCGATAAACTTGGCGAAAGGACAGCAGTACAAGAAAATCCGAGACTTCACGGAAGACATTCACATGCATTACTTCGCGATAGAAGCCTTGCAACAGCAGGTGCTGAACGACTGGAAACAAGCCGAATCCGTTCGGGATTTACACTGGGCTGATTTATCTCGCTCATTATACCTGGCTACTGAATTGGTGAAGGGGCCCATACAACCCGGATTGGAAGTGGATTTTGTTATTGAGCATCCACTGTTTCAGCGTAGTCCGGATGATATCTATCGCGATTTGTTTATGGCGGGCTCTGTCGATGCACTACCGGCGGACTTGACTTCTTTTCAGCAGGCACGGCAAACCGCCCGGTCGCTCACTGGGAGCTTTCACCAACTTGCGGCCGAGCGGAAAGCCTACGGGGCAGTCGCGTTTCAGTATTTGGCCGAAGACCTGATGATGAAAGCCACCGAAATGAATGAGGTACTCAAGCAGCCCGAACGCTTCGCGATGACTGAAGTCGAACGTATTCGCTTGCAATCCTTTTCGGAAGAATATCTGCAACTGGCGGGTGAGTTACTGGAACGTTCTGATCAACTCCTGCTGGATGTCGCCTACGTCCAACCACTGCGAAAGCAAGCAGACCAAACTCACCACCGCCTGGAACGAGCAGCCGTTGCTACGACTCCTTTGTTCAACTATTAACTCCTTTATCATGAAAAATTATCTCAGACTTCTAATCCTAACTATTTTATTATTTGCTACGAATGCCTGTCAACCGGATGAAGAGATCGCTCGGGACGAAAATCACTTGAAGGTATTCCTTCACCAAAAGCAGTGGCAGGTGACGGCCATGACCGCGGTGCCTTCGGATAGTAGTACTACCCAAGACTGGTACGCCTGGCTCCCGGATTGTGTGCGGGATAACGTGTTCATTACTGAGGCTCCCGGTACTGGGGTAGTGGGCGAGATTCATGCCGAGGAAAACGCGGGGCGATGTGCATCCGGTGACTTATCCTATCGCCCCCATATTGCCGGGTGGAAGCTCAACGACACCCACGATATCTTTTCGGTAGACCTGTTTGATACCGGTCACCGAATGCTCTACGGATACGAACTGGAACCCTCGTATCATACCGAAAACTGGCGGGTAGATATCCTGGATGAGCAAATCTGGCAAGTCCAGGTTCGTAAAATTCGGGACAGTGCTGAATACGATGTGATCCTTCGTTTCCAATCAATTCCTTAACATGAGCACGATGGCAACAACGATCCTTTGGCAAGCGCGTCCCTCACCGCTTCAGTACCTGCCACTCTATGTATCTTGTATACTACTACTACCGTTCCCTTGGGCACTGTGGCGGTACCTACAAACCCAAACCACCCGTTACACCCTGACCGAAGAACGGTTGATCGTGACTAGTGGCATATTTCATCAGCAGCAGGAAGAGCTAGAGTTATACCGGGTGAAGGATTATTCAGTCTCTGCTCCCTTGCTTTTTCGCTGGCTAGGCTTGGCGAATGTCCATTTGCTCACGTCGGACCATACGCATCCTGAGTTAGTACTTAACGGCATTCGGGAGGCCGACCGGGTGAAGGAGCTGATCCGCACCCAAGTAGAAACACTACGAACCCAAAAGGGAGTAAGGGAAATTGATTAACGATTTTTTACGCACCGTCTAACTTTTTATTCTCATGGAGCAAGAAAGAAATAAGGACGCAACTTCTCAGCAGGAATTGCAAGCAGTAGGCAAACAAGCGGCCGATGCCCTGCGGGGTTACGGTTATCCGGATATGGCTCAGGAGTATGAGCGAGCGTTGCACCGCTCGGCGTTGTATCCCAAAGATACGCTGGCGCATAGTCGCATGGCCAATGTCGCCCTCAAAGAACTTAATACCCTTTCGGAAGAGCGACAGGGGCGACATCTGGCCCTGAACCGAAACATTGAGGTTCAAGAGAAATTAGAAAACACGCTGTGGAAAATCCAGCAGAAAGATCAGAGCTATCCTATGCCTACGCTATCGCATCAGGGTAAGGAATACCTAAAAGAAAACAGTCAACCCCTGGTCAATGCTGCTTACGAGGTAGACCGCTACTTGCGGGACAAGCGGATACACAGTCAGCCAGAGGCAAAAATGACTTCGCTGGAACGACGGCTGAGTGAGGGCATAGATAAGCATCAGCAGCATCCTTCTACCACCTCGATGACCGAGTTGGAAAAGAACACCCGAACGGGGCTGAGCGAGATGAAGGTGGACTTTCAGCAAACCAAAGAAGCCTTCCGCCAGGAAAACGAACGCTACATTGCCGAGCGAGATTATCTCTCCGAAGCAGGAAAGAAAACCATTCGGCGGGAAGCCGACCAAGGTATCTTTATGATGCCTAACCAGCAGCGGGGCCATACCGTAATGGATACCATTGGCCGAGTGGATGAACAGCTTAATCAGTTTAGTCAGGCAAAAAAGCAAGCCATAAAAATGGATCAACCTGAGCGTAGCAATTCTATGGCCCGTCCACCAAATCACGAGACTTTGCTACCGGAGCCTGCGCTTGATACTACTGATCGATCCATCCGAAATTCGCATCCTCATTTATCCTCCGAGCAGACAGAAAGGTATCAAGCCCTTCAGGGTAGCCATATACTAAAACCGGGGAAGGATAATGAAATTGAGATGTAAAAAGCTCTTTTCCTCATTACGTGCTGTATCTGAGTGATAGAATCAATCACATCGGCTTTCTTTCAAAAGAAAACATTGCCCTCATGTCTACAGTGTGTTTGTTTTAAGAGTCAAGGGTGGGTATGACCGTAAAGAAATGAGGATTAAACCAATGAGTACTAAATAATTTCACTGAAATCTTCATACATGCCAATAAGCTTGGTCTAAGCTTAAAAAAGCATACAAGTCCCCTTTTACAAGATTACCGGATTGAAGAAGGAGCATAAGACACGATTATCGTACTCTGCCTACAACTACCAGCGTGTCGTCGTTACGGGCTATCAATAATCCGAATTGCTGATTGGCTTGCATAAAGGGTACTATCGCTCGGATTTCGCCTCTGATAGCAATACCGCTTTCAGTAGGTGCAGCTACTGAGAAGTGGCCACTGCCGTTACCGGGCATAAACAGTCCGTAGCTGGCATCATTACGGGGAGTTTCCACTTCGGAGTCGTAGAGGTTTCCTCCCAAGAATAAGTCGAGGTGACCGTCTTCGTTTAAATCTTCCAACACCATCGCATTGACCGAAGAAGCCTGCGCGTAATTGGGTAATGGATGCGCTACAAACTTTCCACTTTCGTTTATGAAGACAGTGTTGGCAAAGGTAGTAGCTTGGTATTGCCTTGCATCACTTAGCTTTTCAGAAGAATAAATATCTCCCAAGTTCGCTTGGGCAAAGGCGGTATAGTTGGGTATTTTTTGTTTGATAGAAGGCATCTGCTGAGAGGAGCACTCTCTACCACGCAATGGATACAATTCTCCGTCTTCGTAGTAGCCCAGTACAATATCCAGGCTGCCGTTCTCATCAAAATCATCTGCGTAGACTTTAAATGGCTCTTCCGCTGATGCTTTGTATTTATAGTTTAACCCTAGGTTACCTACCACTACGTCTAGGTCACCATCTTGGTCAATATCTCCTGTTACCACAGCGTTCCACCAACCTACCTGGTTACCCAGGCCGTAGCGATTGCTTGCGTCGCTAAAGATACCACCATCATTCAGCATAAGGGTTACTGACATCCATTCGCCGACAATCACCAAGTCTGGCCAGCCATTACCATCGATGTCACTCCAGGAGGCGTCAGTCACCATACCTGTTTCCGAAAGTTGGGGGGCAATCTCAGTGGTTACATCGGTAAAGAAAGTTCGCTCAGCATTACTATCGTTCCGTAATAAGTAACTGTCAGTAGGAAGTGGGTATTTACCCGGAACCTGCCGTCCGCCAATAAAAAGATCGGTATCACCATCACTATCGAAGTCTTCCGCCCGAACCTGTGACCCACTGACGTATTGCTCAGGTAGTGCTGCTTCCGCCTTAGAAAATTTTCCTTGCTGATTATTGAGATAAAGCCGGTCTTGGTAAGCATTATCTCCGGCAGGCCTTTCATTTCCACCACTTACTACGTAGAGATCAGGAAATTTGTCGTTGTTAGCATCGAGGAAGACAGCGGACACATCTTCGTGAGCTTTATCCTGCACCCAAGTAGTACTAGAAGCTGCTCGGAAGGCACCATTTTTTCCTTGTAGATAGAGACTGCCCGCTACACCCATTGCTCCACCCACGTAAAAATCGTCGAGACCATCCTGGTTTACATCGGCTACCGCCAGTGCCGGTCCGAACTGTGACATTCGGTGGGGAAGCAAAACTTCTCGCTCGAAATCATTAAATTCATTTTCTCGGTGCCGATAACCAGGAGATAGATCCGGCTCTTTTACGGTGAACAATGGTTGCAATTCCTTTCTTAATTCGGTAGAACTGTTTGCATCGCTTTGGGTCACCGTTACTAACTGGTTAGCTGCTACATCGTGCAAAGTTTGATGACGACCATCTGGCCAAACCACTTGAGCAGAATCGACTTTTTCAGTATCACCTAAACCAAAGTGCAGTACGGGCTCTGCTGATGATTGATAGCCTCGACTCAGGTATAAATCCTGGCACTGAAGATTAGCATCAGCGTAGATGCATACCTGGGTTCCAATACCAAAGGGGTTGCTTCCTTCGCCTTCAAATCGGAATTTCAGGAAATTAGCAGCACTGGAAGGGTCTATCACGTTCTCAAAAATGTGCGCTTGGGCATCCAGATTGTTTACGACCATATCTAAGTCTCCGTCCAAGTCCAGGTCGGCGTAAGCGGCTCCGTTGCTGAATCCTCGATAGTTTAGGCCGTAACTGGGGTTCGGGCTACGAAAGGTAAGGTCACCGTTATTTAGAAAAGCGAAATTTTCTACTGGGTGCACCGGAATCTTCTGAAGCAAGCTGAGATATTGGGAAGGATCTATTTTGTTATAAGCCTGCTGAATCCGAAAATAAGCATTAAAGTCGTTGTCATTTACGTTACGACGCATACCATTCGTGATGAAAACATCTTTATGCCCGTCGTTATTCATATCCATTAGCAAAGCTCCCCAACTCCAATCGGTATACGCAATTCCCGCCAACTCCCCGATGTCCATAAAGCTTTCTAAGCCGGTATTGAGCTGAAGGGTATTCTTCATGTACTGGTGGTGTAGCCCCTGGTCAACCGTAGAGTAGAATAGCTCAGGATTCATCGCCGACATATTCACCTTCTGTTGTTCGTTATTGCTCCCCATCATATCCAACTGTATCAGGTCGGAAAAACCGTCGTTATTGATGTCGGCGGCATCGGTGCCCATCCCGAAATTAGACGTGTGACGCATGTATTTAAGAACTTCATTACTAAATGTCCCGTCTTTCTGATTGATGTACAGATAGTCGGGGGAGTTGAAGTCGTTGGAGACGTAAAGGTCCGGCCAGTGGTCGTTATTGAAATCAGCTACGCTCAGTCCGAGAGTAAGCCCGTAATTCAACAATCCTGCTTCTTGGGTAACATCCACAAAATGATCGCCCTCATTGCGATACAGCCGGTCGGATTCTGAAAGCTCCGGGGTGCTTACCTTCTTGGCGAAGAAAGTGCTGTTTTGGCTAAATCCACCGGGAGGATAATTACCTACGTAAAGATCCAGGTCTCCATCACTGTCGTAGTCAAAAAAGACCGACTGTATGGAATGACCATTATCGGCAATTCCCCACTGCTCAGCCTCTTCCCGGAAGGTGTTGTCTTGATTGTTTATGTACAGTAAATTTCTTCGTCCTTCGCGGGGTCCGGCTACGCTTACGTAAATATCCAAAAAACCGTCGTGATTAATATCGACCATCGTAGCCCCGGTAGTCCATCGGTTGTAGATACCTTCCACCCCGGCTAGCTTACCTATTTCGCGAAATTTGAAGCCCCCCTGATTGAGATAAAGCGCATTATGGCTCATGTTGCTGGTAAAATAGATATCGGGCAAAGTATCATTATTGATGTCGCCGATAGCTACTCCGCCACCAAAGTAGATAAACGGATACAGAAAATAGTTAAAGTTTTCTGTCTCGCGGATGTTGTTAGAGAAGTTGACGTTCGTAGCCGCAGCGGATAATCGTCGGTAGTGCTGTGGAGTCGGTTCGGCAGGATTATTACTGACTTCTTCTGGTTCACTGCTCTTTTCGTTACACGATAGTGCAGCTACTATGAACCAACCGCTAATTAATATTCGGTATGTCATAACTACCTAATCTTTCTGCCTTCTCCCTGCGAATTATGGACGATTATTTCCTGCATATTATCGTATAACACCATTATCCGCGACGATTGTGATAAGTAGGTGCTACCGTAGTAAAATTCCCGTTTTGTCTTCCGCCCATCCGAAAAAGTAATTTCTGCAAAGGTATCCAGCGGGTCTAAACAGATGATTTCAGTAGGTGTTGTCAGACCGGAATAATACTGGTAGGCTCTGAGCGGACCGGAATTCGCTCCGGCAACTACTGTTGGCTGATTGTTGACTAAGATGTTGACCAAACCCTTTTGATCACCATTCAGGAAAAGGCCACTTTCAAACGAAGGGGCTGGAGTAAATTCCCCTTGTCCGTCGCCTATAAGTAGCAACCCATCCGAAGCATCGTAGTTGCCGAATACCGGTTCGGCTGAGTACTGGTTACCCGTTAGAACAATGTCTAAGTTTCCGTCCCCATTAATATCCTGAGAGAGCATACCGTACGCCGGGGCAACCTGAGCCTCTAACGGGAGCGGAGTGATGGCAAACTGGCCATTCCCTAGGTTTTCCAGTAAACTACTAGTCAGCATAGTTGCCTCAAGTACTTTAGTATCTTTGCGGTCACTAGGCCGTAACACATCCGAGAAGCCCGCTTCAGCAAACGCGAGATAATTAGCGAAGCGCTTTTTGTAGCCAATCACTTGATCAATCAGCGCATCCCGAGGGTGTATCGGAAACTCTCGCCGGACTCCCTCATCATCTTCGGTGTAGTACGATAAAATGGGATCGATCTCGCCATCTTCGTTAAAGTCTTCGGCATAGAGCCGTACCGGTTCGTCCGGTGAAGCGGTGATGTAGCTATTGAGACCAAAGTTGCCCAGCACGTAGTCAGTATCACCGTCATTATCGTAGTCGCCGGAGGTGATACTGTTCCACCAACCTGCCGTAAATTCAAGTCCGGTATTCTCAGTGTAGGATTCCAGTGTACCCTTTACGTTCACGAAAAACATAATTTCGGTCCATTCCCCAACGGCAATAAGGTCTAACCAACCGTCGCCATTAAAATCCGTCCATAAGGCATCCGATATCATTCCGGCGTGGCGTAAAGCGGATGGAGTTTTATCAATGAGTTTGCCATTATCGTTCATTAGTAAGCTAGAAGTTGGGGACTCAGGATAGTCATCGGGAGAGATTTTTCCCCCTGCAAAAAGATCAATATCACCATCCCGGTCAAAATCAGCCCCCCGGACAGTGCCATTGCTGTGAATGTCCGCCGGTAAATCACCAGAGCGTACCCACTTGCCGCTGGTGTTAATATACAATCTATCTTCGTAAAACTGGGGTTGATGAGGGTGATCCGTACCTCCGCTGGCTACGTACAAATCTAGGTCCTTATCATTGTCTATATCAAACAACAACACGCCCATATCTTCGTAAGCTGAGTCTTCTTCTAGGATCGGTCTTGTCTCAAATTTGCCCTGTTTTTGAATAAACACCGTAGCCTTCTGATGAGCCGCTCCCCCGATGATAATATCGTCCGCTTGGTCGCCGTTGACATCCCCCACTGCCAAGGCCGGTCCTTCGCGGGAGTACATCTTAAGCAGCAACGGATTGTCCTTGAAATCAGTGAAGCGGTTCTCAACGTGCTGGTAGTTCAAACCCAGCGAATCGGATATCTCACGGAAAGTGTATTGCTGCTTATTTAACTTCTGATAGTTTTTTGAGGAAGGTTGGTACTTAATGAGGACTTTCTGATTGGCGGATAAATTCTTACGCACTTGGTAAGAACCGTCGGGCCAGTGTATCTGTAGGCTATCGATCGTTTTGGTACTTCCTAACCCAAAGTGAATAACCTCACTCATACTGGATAAGTACCCTCTTACCGGTGAGTGATAATAGGTTTGTCCTGAACCAGCGGCGAATAAGGTGAGGCGAGTGCCAACCGCATTGGTATTTTTGCCTGGGCCCTGAAGCGTTACTTTCAAGTAATTATTTCCTTCTTCACTATTTTGAACAGTCAGCGTATTGTTTCGGTACAGAAATGCTTCATGACCAAGGTTGTTAACGATCAAGTCCAGATCACCATCGTTATCTAAATCGGCAAAGGCTGCCCCGTGGGAGAAGGAGGGCTCGGCTACTCCCGATTCAGCCGAGATATCGGTTAGTACCATCTCGCCCGTATTTTCGTATAGAAAATTGCTAGCTTTAATGGTGCGTAGATTCGCTAACGCCTCCATCTGGTAGGCGTAGCTATATTCTTCTGAGCCAAACTTTAAATCCTGCTTGAGTCCGGATGAAAAATCCAAATCGGTGAGATCTTTGTAGTAACCGTTGGTAATAAACAAGTCAAGAGTGCCGCTATTGTTAAAGTCAGCCCAGAGTGGGGCCCAGCTCCAATCGGTGGAGTACATACCCGCCAGCGTCCCAATATCGCTAAAATGGAAGTTACCCGCCTGGTCTGGTCCCCGATTAATTTGCAGGGTATTCTTTACGTGCTGAGGAATGTAACCTAGCTCTTTCCGATACTCGAACAGGTCATAGTTGAGCGGAGCCATCATCAGCTTGCGGCGGCGGTTAGATTGAGGTAGCATATCCATGACCGTAATATCCATGAAGCCATCTTGGTTCACATCGGCAATATCGACACCCATACCGTTCTGACTCGCGTGGCGAAGGTATTCACTCGCCTTCTCCTCAAATCCTCCTTGCTGGTTATTGATGTAAAGTAAGTCGTTGGGAAGAAAATCGTTGGCTACGTAAATATCCGGCCAACCGTCGTTATTAATATCGTTAACCGCCACCCCTAACGAATACCCTTCGTTAGTGATGCCTACTTCTTCCGAGATTTCAGTGAAGGTATTATCACCGTTGTTGCGATAAAATAAATCTTGTGTTTCTCTTTTCTGATTACGGGGCCGGGTTTCGTTACGGTTGTTCATCAGTTGGGAGTTCACCGCTACGAACAGATCCAGATCGTTATCCCGATCGTAATCTAAGAAGGCAGCGTGGGTACTGATTATTTGATCGGCTAGCCCGTACTCGGCGGCCTGCTCCTTGAATACAGATATGCCGTTTTGACCAGTTCCCTGATTGATGTACAGTAGGTTAGGTTCACCTTTGCCTACAGTACATACAAAGATGTCCTGCCAGTTGTCGCCGTTAATATCCACGAAGGTAGCCCCGCTCGTCCAGTAGTCGTTCAACACACCAGCCTGCTCGCTAACATCCTGAAACACCAATTCTCCTTGGTTGAGATACAAGCGAGAAGGCACGTGGTTACCTACCAAATAAATATCTTGCCTTCCGTCACTATTAAAGTCACAGACCGCTACGCCCGCTCCGTTGTAGAAGTAGTAATTATAAGCCAGATTAACACTATCGGTTTCAACAACCTGGTTGGTAAAGCTAAGATGGGAATCGGTTGAATTAATCTGGGTAAAGAGGGAAGTATCCGAAAAATTGCAGCAGGTAAGAAGAGCTGCGCTCACGGTAATACCAATTTGGTATACTGTTTTGGAAAGTACACGACACCAACGTCTCTTATACATAGAACGGTTAAGTGAGGTCAGGGGACTATAACACAATCAGCACAAAAACTTAGTTCCTGTGCTGATTGGCAAGCAAGACTACTTATGGAAATTAATTTTGATCCCAACCGGTCAAATCCAACTCTGACGGGGGGATAGGAAATAAATTGTCACTCAGCTCGTAGCCCTGCGGGCCAAGTATTTCTATCGCCCGGTCGCGGTAAACCAGATCGTAGAAGCGTACTCCCTCAAAGGCCAACTCTATGCGTCGCTCTTGTAAGATGATATCACGTAGCGTATTCTGGTCTAACCCGGGACTATTGGTAGCGTTGATTGGTGCCAACCCTGCCCGAGCGCGAATCTGGTTTAAGGGAGCCAGCGCAGCTTCGGTAGGGCCGTTCAGCTCGTTCTCCGCTTCCGCGCGAAGTAGTAGAATTTCACCGAAGCGAATGACCTTCCAGTTGATATCAAACCCGTTATTATTGGTGCCATCTAAGTTGAGGTTCGTATACTTCTTTAAACCGTACGGCCCGGCGTTGCTTAGGTGACTACCCCGAGCCGGGTCGAAGGTATCCGGACCGTACGGGTCCCCCTCACGATAGATAGTAGCCGGCAGTCGTAAATCACCTTCTTCATAATCTTGTACCAAGTCTTCGGAGGGCGACATAAAGGCCCAGCCGGAGCCGTCAACCTGGGGGGAAGCATACCGAGATAGGCCAAACGAATTCCAGTCACCGGCTTCGTTCCAAACGTTGAGCGAGGTGTTGGTCAGCGTATACTGAATCTCAAAGATAGATTCCGAATTATTATTGCCCGTACCATCGAAGTTACTACCATAGTCTTCCGCTAACTGGTAGTTCGCTTCGCTGTTCTCTACCAAATTGATGAAGGCGAGCACATCGTCCCAGCGCCCCTGTAGGGCCGCAATCCGCGCCAGCATAGCATTAGCTGCGCCGGACGTGGCTCGTCCCTGGTTGGCCGCGTCGTAGGTAGCCGGAAGCATCATTGCGGCGGCCTGAAAGTCGGCAATAATAAAGTCCCAAGTCTCCTCTATTGACGTACGGGGCAGAGGCTCGTCACCGACCGACGGCACTTCTTCGTAGAGTGGCATTCCACCAAAGCCCAGCACGAGATTGTAGTAGTGGATAGCCCGTAGGAAGTGGGCTTCACCCAGGATTCGATCCTTTAGTTCTTGCGAAAAGTCGGAGTCTACCACCATGTCGCCGACGTTAACGAGCACTCCGTTAGCCCGGTTCACTCCACCCCAGGCCGAGCGGTAGAACTCCAGGCTTCGGGTATTCTCCGCTGTTACATTATAGTTACCGAACTCCAGATAGCCGGGGCGGTCGCCAGCTCCGAATCCGCCTTTAATGGCATCAGCTCCCGAGATGTTCAGGATCATGGGGTAGTTAAACCCGAAGTAATCTAGGTGCTGAAACCCATCGTAGGCCGCGTTAATGGCCGCGATAGCATCCTGGGCGTTGTTATAGAAGTCAAGTACCGTTAGCGAGTCCTGAGGTTCCTCCTCCAGAAAGTCATCACAGGCTGCCACCCCAATGATCAAGATAAAGTATAATAGCTTTTTCATTTTATAAGTAGTTTTTGCTAATTAAAATCCAATATTTACTCCGACCGTAACGACGCGGGGAATAGGATAGCGACCGTAGTCAACCCCATTCAGCGTGTTACTCGACTCCCCGGCGTTAGGCTCTACCGAAGAACCGATCTCCGGGTCTAATCCAAACTCGTAGTTGTCAAACGTCAACAGGTTCTGTCCGCCGACGTACACCCGAGCTTTCCGCAAATTAATGTTCTCCAACAGGTCGGCGGGCAATGAATAACCAATCTGTAATGACCGTAGTCGCAGAAACGACCCATCCTGAATATAGTAGGTAGAATTGCGGTAGTTGTCGTTGGCATTGTCCGTAGCAATTCGGGGTACGGAGTTGCTGGTTCCTTCGCCCCGCCACACATTTTCGTACAGGGTGGTAAACTTGTTGTCAGGTTTGGTAAAGTCACCCGCCTGCTGAAAAATTTTGGTAAAGATATCGTTGCCCTGCACCCCCTGGAAGGCAAACGACAGGTCAAACCCCTGGTAATTGGCATTAAAAGAAAATCCGTAAGTGAAATCAGGAATCGGATTACCAATGTACGTTCGGTCGTCTTCATCAACGACTCCGTTGTCATCGAGGTCCTTGAATTTGAAGTCGCCAGGAACGGTACCCGAAGACTGGTAATAAATATTCTCTTCAGGATTGGGGTTAAGGGCTTCTATCTCGGCTTGATTCTGAAAGATTCCTTCCACTACATAACCATAGAACGAGCCAATGGCTTGCCCTACATCCGTTCGGGTTGAGATAGCCTCGTCGATACGAACGATCGGGCCACCCTCACCTAGGCTCAGCACTTCGTTGTCAACCGTTGCCAGGTTCGCATTGGCCGACCACTGAAAATCCCCCTCACTTTCCCGAAAGCCCAAGTCAAACTCAAACCCCCGGTTGCGAATCACCCCGGCGTTCACTACCGGAAACTGGGGTACGCGATTCCTTAGGTAGCCGTAGGCGAAGGGTAACGTGCCTTCCAGCAGAATACCGTCGGTTTCCTTGTTGTAGTAGTCAACCGTTAAGGTTAGACGATCCTCAAAGAACGTCAGGTCAGTTCCTACCCCGATCTGGGTAGAGGTTTCCCAGGTAATATCTTCATTAGCGGGTTGAGCCGCGTAGATGCCCGGTACTACAGTTCCTCCGAATGAATACGAAGCATTGTTCACCAGCAAGGGCAGGTACTGAAACGGGGCGATCTCCTGGTTACCCAACTGCCCCCAGCTTCCTCGGATTTTGACTTGGGAGATAATACTACTATTGAAAAAATCTTCGTCAGAGATCAGCCATCCGGCCGATACAGACGGGAAGGTTCCCCACTGATTTTCTCCTGGCTGAAAGCGAGAGGAGCCGTCGCGGCGCACCGTGGCCGATAAAAAATATCGGTCACGAAAGTTATAGTTCACCCTTCCCAAAAACGAAGCCAATGCCCAGTTTCGTAGCTGGCCTCGTACGTCGGTAATCTCGCTGCCGGCATCCAGGGCAATGAGGTCGTTGGAGGGAAACAATTGCCTTCCGGAGCTATGGAACGAAAAAGTAGACTTCTGTTGCGTGGCCCCTACCAGCAGGTCAAGATTATGTCCGTTGCCGAACTCCCGTTCGTAGGATAAAGTGTTTTCTATAAGCCAAATCCACTCGCGTCGGTCGGTACGGCTACCCGAGGAAATCTGCTCCTGAGTGCCGGGAGGGGCCAACCCTACCTGAAATACGTTACTACCTCCGTACAAGAAGTCCCCTCCTAAATTTAAGCGGTAGGTAAGCCCCTCCGTAATGTCGTATTCGGCAAACACATTGCCTAAAAAGCGAAACTCTTCGTTTTCGCGCGTGTTCAAGTCGGTTTGCACCAGCGGATTAGCCCGAATAAAGCTGATACCCACGTTGCCCGGGGCACCCAGTGTTCCATCGGGCAAACGAGCAGGAATCACCGGAGGATAAATGACCGATAACGGTATGGCCGCATTGAAAACCTGGTTCTCAAATATTTGGTTACCCTCGGTGCGCGAGACAGTAGCATTGTTACCAATACGAAACCGTTCGCCCACATCGTTCGTCGTATTAACTCGTAGCGAAAAGCGGTCGAAGCCCGATCCACGAATGATCCCCTCCTGACCGAAGTAGCCCAGCGAAAGAAGATAAGTAGACGTTTCGCTTCCGCCACTGACACTAACCGTAGCATTCTGCATAGGTGCTGTTCGGAATATTTCATTTTCCCAGTTAGTATTGGCCGGGTTGGTAAAAATATTCTGGTCGTCGTCAGGGTTATCGTTAAGGGCATTAAAGTCGCGGATGAACTCCTGATAGGTAGGACCATCCAGCACATCCAAATTTTTCTCTTTGCTCTGAATACCGTAGTAGTAGTCAACGTCGATCTGCGTTTTGCCCGCATGCCCACGTTTGGTAGTAATGATCACCACTCCGTTAGCGGCCCGTGATCCGTAGATGGCTCCGGAAGCGGCATCCTTTAGTACTTCTATTGACTCGATGTCATTCGGGTTAAGGGTGCTAAGTGTATTACCGAATACCGGTATACCGTCAATGACGTAGAGCGGCTCGCTGTTGCCCGGGGTTCCAATACCGCGTACGCGAAGGGAGATAGACCCGCCCGGAGCTCCTGAGTTTTGTGACACTTGCACTCCAGCCACACGACCGGCCATCGCCTGATCGACACTGGGAACCGCTTGCTGGGTAATTGCTTCGGAAGAGATAGAGCTAATGGCACCGGTTACTTCTCGCTTCTCCTGGGTTCCGTAGCCGATTACGACTACTTCTGACAGCGATTGAATGTCGGGTGCTAAGGTTAGGTTAATAACTGACTGACTACCTATTTCCACCTCTTGGGTGAGGTATCCCACGGAGGAAAAGACCAAGGTAGTTGCGTCGTCGGGAGCCTCTATGCGATAATTGCCCTCTACATCCGTTACGGTTCCGATGGTAGTACCTTGTACTAATACATTGACTCCGGGTAAACCCCCGCCTTCTTCGGCATCGGTGACGGTTCCCGTAATCACCTGTTGAATACGAGATATGGACGAAGCTAGATTCCACGACTGGCTCACAACCGAAGCTAAGGATGAAGAATTTGCATCCGATGAATTGTCCTCCTTAAGCGGCCCAATATTGATTTTCTCCACCGGGCGCACATTCAATCTATCGGCCCGAATGATGTAGACTTCATCTACTTTAGTGAAAGTGAGCTGATGAGGCTGGAGGGTTTTCTTTAGCACTTCCTCGATATCGGCTTCCGGACTACCGCCCCTAAATACTCCGGTTGTTTTGCCTTCTAGCAACTTACGCTCGTAAGCAAAATTCACCTTATACGCTACTTCAAGTTGATCTAACAGTTGTTTTAGCGATTGGGTTGGCTTCTGATAGGTAACGTAGGGCTGGGTAACCTCGGAGTAATTTCGGGCTACCAGTTCTTGGCTAAAAGCCTTACCAAGCAGGCAGCACATCAGTAGCAACATGCCTCCGGATTTTTGAATAAGTGGTACAGTAATTTTCATATAGGTTGGTTTAAATAATGCTGACGGCTCAGCGATCTCGAAAAATAATTTGGTGCTCGGTCTGAATAACTTTTATTCCCAGTGTTTCCTTCAGAATAGCCAGGAGTACGGATAGCTCGGTATTTGGAATGGTAGCGGTGATTTGTCGGCTTTTCAGAGAATCCGACTCAATAGTTACCTGCTTTCCGTAAATATTCTCAATGAGGGTTCTTACATCGGCCAAGGCCATATCTTCAAAGACATAGCGACTTTCTTTCCAAGCCGTATACACCTGTGGGTTCACTTCAGTTTTAGACGCTTGGTGGGTTTGAAAAGAATACTCAACCAATTCTCCGGGAGCCATAGTTAGATCTACCGTCTTAGCTGGATTATGAAGTTGAACTTGACCCTCGGTAAGTACGACCTTTACCGCTGCTTCCTGCTGCTTCACGTTAAATTCCGTACCGAGTACTGATATGGATAGGTCTTGCGTATGCACCGTAAACTTTACCGGTTGATCTCGCGGGTTAATACGCTTGT
This sequence comes from Tunicatimonas pelagia, assembly GCF_030506325.1. Lineage (NCBI taxonomy): Bacteria > Pseudomonadati > Bacteroidota > Cytophagia > Cytophagales > Catalimonadaceae > Tunicatimonas > Tunicatimonas pelagia. The sequence continues at coordinate 1,958,152 of NZ_CP120683.1, forward strand.
TCACCTTAAAAAATGCTTCGCCAGTGAGCTTTACCGAACGGTCAGCCACCGAGAACTCGGCCGAATCCTGCCATTGGGCACTATAAGAAAGGGCAGAGTTGGCATTTAAGATAACCTGAGAACCGTCGGGAAGAGTGATATTTTGAGTCTCACCGGCGTTTGTTATAAAAGTTGTCTCGTCAGAAGCTGAAATGATCTTTAGGTAGAAAAAAGTAAAAAATGCTAATCCTGCAATAGCTGCAGCACTAAGCCAGTGACGTAACTTAGGCGAGCGAGCAGTAGAAATTGGCGATGCTTTACTACCTTCGCTAGTAGCTTGTAGATTGTCGTACAGCGTTTCCCATACTGTAATAAAGTCGGCATTATCCTTCGGGTCAGATCGTAAGTTAAGCGTCTGAATGTCCTCCCAGGCTTGGGCAACGGTTGGCAGTTGTTCGGGGTGCTCCCTCAGCCAACGATTCCAAAAAAGATGATGCTCATCCTGAGGGCGAACCACCCACTGCTGAAAATAGGGATCTCTGACAAAATCATCTACCGAGAACCGCTCATAATCGGGCATAATACACAGCTTTTACTCACTAGTGCATTATCCCATTAAAATCTCATCGGTTTCTCGAGTTTTTTTAAGAAACAGACCAACCGGGCAGGTAGAATATACTTGATCGCGGGTACGCGATTTGGATTAGATGTTATTCCAGAAAAGAGCAAGTAATAAAGCGGCCTTATCAATATTTCCTCGAAGCACCTTCAGGGCTTTGGATACAGCATTATATACTGCTTCTCGGGAGATGTGCATCGTAGCAGCAATCTCATCATTACTTAATTCTTGGTAGAACTTAAGCTGTATAGCTTCTTGTTGCCGCGGGGTCAATAGCCGCATTAAGGCCTGGTAAATCTTTTTTCGCCTTTCGTGATGTAGTTCTTCTTTTATCCATTTGCTTTCCTGCGAACTAACAGTGACCTCGACAGCGCGAGTTTCTTTGGGTGGGTTGACTTGCTCCAGCTTTCGGTAGAGTTTGTATTTAAGGGCTGAGGCTAGGTAGCCGCGGACAGATGTGGCGACCGCTAAGTTTGATCGGTTATTCCATAATTCTAAAAACAGGTCTTGGATAGCATCCCTGATAAGTTCACGATCACTAGTAATTTTTCTGCCATAATCTAATAGATAAAAAAAATGTTGCTGGTAGATCGCGGCGTAGGCTTCTTGAGACCCAATTTGGAAATCTTTCCAGAGCGTATCCGAGGAAATGGACGATACGTTTTTGTCAATAGGGTAGGTTACCATGCAAATTATTGCAAAATTGCCATTCTCTTATCTAAAAGAAGCATTGTTTTTTTAATATAAAAAGAAATTTGTTGAAATGGCAAATAAATTGGTAGATAAATAGACATTATCACATGTGAACTCTTATGAAACTTCAAAGAGGCAAAATCCCCTTTTACTAAGAGAGAGAAGGGGAAAGCTGATTAGTAAAACTTGTTTTACAGACCCATTTGTGATAATCATTAATGAAGAAGGTCTTTCGCTTTGGCGAATTATAAAGCTCAGGCTGAGAATGAGTCAATAGCAATTCTTATGAGAAGGCCGGGTAAAGCAAAAGGGAAGCCACTACGAGGACGTAACTCCTGTCCGGGGTGGAAACGCTAGTACTACTTCTAATGGTTCGTCGGCCTGATACGTTACCGTTTCGGTAGCAAAAGGTATCATAAACCGATCTCCCGTTTGCACCGCTAGCTCTTGATCGCCAGCCCGGAGCGTACCGCTTCCGCCCGTCACGATACCCACGTAGAATGAATCCGCTCGCTTCTCGCACGAGCCACTCACCCGCAAGCGGTGCACACGGAAGCAAGCAGTTTGCTCGGTGTCGATAAGTACGTACTCTTCCCCTCCGCGTTGTTGATTCAGCATTCGGGGCGAACAAAAGTAGTGCGCCTTGATCTCTTCTACCGAAGTTTCCTTAAACTCAATCATATCCATTCCGAAGTCAATGCCCCGGTCCATAAACCGGGCCGCTTCCGGCAGCACGTAGCCCCCGCGCTCAAACTCTAGCCGGGCTACAAAGTCGGTCGGCTCCATGATCTCGATCATCAACACTCCGGGACCGATAGCGTGGGGCATGCCGCCTGGCACAATAAATACATCGCCAGGCTGTACCGTAATTTTATCAAAACAACTTTCCAGGGTGGCGATGTCCTGCCCGGCTACCGCTCGTTTAAACTCCTCTCGGGGCCGAGGGTGCTGAAACCCCAGAAAGATGTAAGGTTCTACTTCCGGACGAACAGCTAAGATGACGTAGGCTTCGGTTTTTCCGTGGTTACTGTTAAGGTGCTGCTGAGAAAAAGCCACCGTGGGGTGCGCCTGAATGTGCAGCCGGATTGACGAATCCAGAAACTTCAGCAGAAACTGCGTTTTGGCTCCGTACTGCGCGTAGTGCGCCGGCCCCACCAGCTTGTGAGGATGCGCCGACAGCAGTTCGGTAAGCAAGTGCGGCTCACCATCTACCTCTACCCTAGAAAGCCCCTCTTCGGTATGTTCTTCCCGCCCCTGGTTCACCGCACGGGTGGTGGAGGCAATCCAGTCTTCCGGAAAATGCGAGTCTTGGGGTTCGGCTTTCCCTTCGCGAATATCGAGCATTTTACCACCCAGATAGGTACGCCAAACCCGATTGGGAGTTAAAGAAATAATGGTTGGAATCGTCATTAGATAGATTGTAAGGTGGCAATAATACTGGTGAAGCTAAGGTAACTCATCACCAGCGCAAAAGCGAATACTAACAGCAACACACCGTTGGTAAATAGAGAAAAGCGCCGTTCACCCATCAATGACTCCCGATTTCCCAGCAGCGCAATACACGCCACAGTGGCGGGTAACACTAAGGCTCCGAAGGCCTGGGAGGTAATCATAATAGCAATAGGCTTGGCGTTAAAAATCGGTACGACTAATCCTAAGCCAGACATGACCAGGGCGATGATCCGGTAGCTGGGCCGTTTGAGGTTCGGCTTACGACCGTAGTAGTCGTCCAGCAGCCAAGGCAGCAGGGCCACATTAGGAAATTGTGACGAGACACCCGCCGCTATCAGCCCTACGGTGAAGATGGTGACTGCCAGCGGCCCGGCTAGCGGTTCCAGTAGATTGATCATCTCGGTCACATTAGTGAGGGTAACACCCTGAACGTACAGGGTTCCGGCGGCCGCGGCCATGATAGAGCCGCTCACCACAAACATCAGAAAGCCTGAGAAAAGCGCGTCGCGTTGCTGAATACGCAAATCGGCCATCGTCCAGTTCGCTTCTTTCACCAGAGTGGTTCGCAGAATGAACAAGCCCGAAAACAGTGTAGTACCTACCATAGACGCAACCACCAAAAACGAGTTTTTGTCGGATCCGGCCTCCGGAATATTGGGCACCATACCGTGGGCTATGTCCGCCAACGGCGGGGTAAGTACCAGAAAATTAATCAAAAAACAGATCGCCATGATGCCCACAAACACCGCCAGCACGTTCTGGAATACTTCAGTATTACCTCGCAGGAAGATCAGGTACACCACTGCCACAAAAAACAGAGCAAAATAAAGCGGGTCAATGCCCCCGTCGATCACTCCCTTTGACCATTCGTAACAGACGTTGCCGATAATCCCCATCACGCCGATAATGCTACCACATACGTGAGCCGTTAGCGTAATTACGAAGAACCAGCCCACGGCGGGGTGCAGATGGTTACGGAAAGCCTGGAGGGCGGTCTCGCCCGATACGATGGTAAACTTGCCGAATAAGTTAATCAGAAAATAGGTAATAGCACAGGATAGAAAGATAGCCCACAATAGCCCCATACCATAGTCAGCCCCGGCCTTGGCCATGGCGGTCACGCTACCAGTGCCTACGGTGAATCCAAATAAGAAGATGCCGGGTAATAGCGATTTGAGGAACTTCTGTAACTTACTCATAGGATTAGCACCTCGGGATAAGGCGATGCCTACCGGTTAGTGTTAATTGTTTTAGGAGAAAACATGAAAAGATAAGTAGAATATTCATGATTTCTTGGTTAATTACATAAAACATACAAACGATCTATCCTATTTCCTTCTTTCAACTAGTCACTGGGGGTTGTCAGCCCATCAAAGACGGCTCCCCGCGGAAAGTGTTCAAGAGAAAGGACATCTTTGTCGGTGGATTTAAGATTATTCACCCCGACGACGTGGCCTACGCCATCATAGAGCAGATAAAGCATCCCGTTAACCATAAGATCACGGGGGTGTGGTACTGACCAGCCTAGCCCATATTCACTACCACTTTACCGGTCGTTCCTCCTCTTTCAGCGTATTCATACGCCTGCTGTATATCTTCCAACGGAAACGTCCGATCAATCATTATCTCAAATCCATTCGCCGCGTGCTTCACCAGTTCGCTCAGGCGGTGTTGGTCCGGGCTGCCTAAAATAACCCGGTGCTTCTTACCCCCGAACGTGCTGCCAACCAAGCTTTGGATAATTTGTGGCAACGTTGGCGTAGGATTTAAAAAGATACCCTTAGTATTCAGCAGCCGCTTCGCCTCCTGAAATGATAACCTATCCGCCGTGTCAAATACCACGTCATACGTATCAGTCAGCTCACTGAGCTTCTGCTGACGGTAGTCGATCACCCGTTGGCACCCCAGTTGCTTCGCCAACTCCTGGTGAGCCTTGCTACAGACCCCAGTCACCGATAGTCCATAGCTATTGGCCAGGTAGGTAGCCCACATGCCCATGTTGCCTGTGCATCCATTGATGAGGATGGATTGACCGGCCTTTATCTTCGCCCTAGCGAACAAGCCCAGGTGAGCAGCCGTGCCCACCACTGCCAGGGAGGCAGCCTGCTCAAAGCTGATACTATCAGGCTTTATCGCAATTAGATCCGGAGTCACCACCACCAGCTCCTGCATGGCTCCGCCCTTCTTTTTGTTAACAAACCCCAGCACTTCATCCCCAGGTTTAATATTTTGCACCTTCTGGCCAACTGATTGAACGACGCCCGAAAATTCACCCCCTACGTACTGGGGGAATTTCTTGCCTGACATCATCTTCATTTCCCCTCTTCTGAGCTTTCCGTCAATGGGATTAATGGAGGCAGCTTTAACCGCTACCAGCACTTCGTGATCTTGGTGAGAAGGGGTAGGAACCTCAGCTACTTCTAACTGCTCGGTTCCGCCAAACTGATTATATCGTACTGCTTTCATCCTCTTGTTTTAGTACTGCGCCACGTTGACAGCCCAAAACTAACGAGCGGTTCTTCACCAAACTTGTATCAGTTTACTGTTTTTGCGGAAGACCCGGGGAGGCACCCCGATCATCTGCTGCATGTATTTATTGAAGTTAGAAGCGTCGTAAAATCCGGTTTCCAGGGCGATCTCCGTGATGGTTTTGGTGTCGTCCTCCAGCAGCAACCGTAGAGCTGCCTTCAGTCGGTTCCACAGCAAAAACTGCGAAAGGCTACTTCCTACCTGTTCTTTGAATAGGGCTGATAAACGAGAAGAAGACAAGGCCACCGAATCGGCCAGGGTTGCCGTACTGAGCATCGACCAATCGGGAGACGTTTGTACGATTTGTAAAGCGGCCAGTACCCGTTCGTCCATGATATTGATGACGGTTCGCTGCGCCATCTGCGCCAATAATAGTTCAACCCCGATAACAGACGACTTGCTATCCAACAAACCCATCCACTCGAGCAGGTGGCGACGTTCGCGAAAAACCCTCACGGGCCGCTCCGCCAGCGATTGAAGTAAGTACTGCCCCACTCGGGAATGAGGTTCGGCGTTGATAATGGTAAAAGCTCCAACCACCGAAGTACAGCGGTGGGCTACCTGGGGTCTGATCACGAAGCCGACGATATTTTGGTAAAATGTGCTATCGATCCGTGAGTTGAACGGTTGGTCTTGCGCGTATACCCACTGTAGCGAGGCGTGACGATGAATCTCAACGTCTAAGCTGTGCGTGACAAAAGATATCGTACTGCCTCCGAAGGTTTCTGTTTTTTCCATAACATTCGTTACTTTACAACCAACATTTGGCCATCCAAGGTGGAAAGTTAGCCATAAAACTACCTAGTCAACCCTGAAGAAGTCTCATATTCGCATCTGCTGCATTCATCAGAGTGTAAATCCACCGTTGCAGCCAGTGGACAAAAATGGTGTTTTGCTTTCTGATCCAACTTTTCAGATTGAAGGCCATAGCCGCTAGATTGAGATTGATTTCATCGCCCAAAAAGCTCTTGAGATAGTTTCTTTCTAATCGGAAACCTTGTTTGGTGTGACCAATGACTGGCTCAATAGCCGCTCGGCGACGGAACTTCTTTCTAGTTTTCTGTTTCTGATAATTATTTCTATGTTTTTTAGCTTTGGGAATACTGATCTGCGTGGAGCCGACCCTAGCCTTACCCCGATAGCCTCGGTCGCAAATACCCTCTTTGGGACGTTGCCCAGAAGCGCGTTCGACGGCATTTAGTGTCTCTTCCAGGGTGTGACTGTCATGGGGATTCCCCTTGAAGCTGGCTACCCCGACAATTAAATTACTTTCTTTGGTCAAGGCCAGGGATGCTTTACTGCCAAACTCGTATTTCTTCGCTACTTTGCCTTTGATGATGCAAGCTACATCAGGTTCGTGTAGGCTGTAGATTTTGTTTTTATCTGTGCGCTGTTGTTTAATGACTCGTTCAAAACGCTTCAATACATTCCGATGGTAGGCTAATGAGCCAGTAGGAAGCTTACGGCGCAACTCTCGGATGAGTCGCCCGGCAATGGTTTTCAGGCTACGTAAGGAAGACCTAGCTTTCTTGCGGTTCTTAGGGTGGGTCGCAAAACGTTGATTGAGTAGGTGTGACTTGACCACTCTTCGGTAGGATTGTCGCAGTTGAATACCTTCTTTGGAAGCTATCTTGCGACACTTATCAATCACCCTAACTGCTAACTTGGCATCTGTGGGATACGTAATGTTCTTCTCTTGGACAGTCGTGTCAATGAGCACCTGATCTACTTTTCGCACTGCTTCGGGATGAATATGCAGCGAATAGGACAGTAATTTTTCAGCCCCTTCTTTACCGATACGTTTTCGGAAGTAGACCAGATCAGTAGGATGGCAAGGCGCTTCCCACTGAAAAGTAGCCATGCCACAGAAAAATTGGTAATACGGATTCTCGCACCAACGTTCTACCAAGACTTCATCACTGAGATTTTCTAACTGCTTCAACATCAGCAGCCCGACCATTAATCGTATTGGTTTGGCCGGTTGCCCTAGCTTAGAATAGTAGCCTTCAAAGTCCTTCTCAATAGCAGCCCAAGGTAGTCGCTGAGCTAATTGATACAGGCGATTGTTCGGATTAAGGCAATCAATCAAATCAGTAGTAAACAGTGACGTTTGCTGCTGGTTAGGCGAGTCGCTTTTCATAAATATTGCAAGCTTTTGAAGCAAGGTAAGCAGAAACTGGCAAATTTAATGAGCTTTGTTGCGTCATTTTATGTCGCATTTTATTTGATAATCAATTCTTTAGATACTTCTTCAGGGTTGACTACCTAACCTGCTGTACCGCAAATAATTGAAGGCTTCATAAATTCTTCTGGCCAGACTGTTTGAAGCTCGACTTATGGCCGTAGTAGTAGCCAGTAGTTAAGAAGCTTCTGACTTTTATAATCATCGGATTAGTCTTGTCGGATTGCTTCAGTCGGTGGTAGCCAGGCGGGTCCTACTTCCTGGTATGATAGCGGAGAAGGCCGGGGGGTATTAATTGGCGCTTGGCGTACTCCCGCTTTTATATTGCTTGTGGATAGAGTGGCCTTTCCTTCGCCTACGTTGTCTATCCATTGAATATTTTTCAGGTCGTCAGTATCTTGATAATACATAACTCCATTATTAGTTTGTATTTTGTTATTGCGAATGATAATGTCGTGAATGAACGCTGGACGGTCGCCAATGCGAATGCCCTGTTCCATGGAATTAACAATTGTATTACCCTCTATCACGCAGTCGTAGGTCTCAGCGTACTTATCACCGTCACCGCCTAGCAAGCGAATACCGAGCACATTATTTTGTAGGTAGTTCTCCCGGATGATATGCCCTGTACCGTAGGCCCGAATGCTACCCCGATCCATGTAGTTATATTCCACAATACAGTCGTTACCGCCCCGCAGTACCAGCTCTTTGTCCGGCTCATTACGGATGAAGATATTATACCGAAAAGTATTTCCCTTTGATTTATTAGAGATAAGTTCGCGATCGGCATCGCCGCGCATGTTCTCAATTAAGTTGTATTCTACCAACGTACGATGCTCGTGCTCGTAGTGTTGTTTTCCCTGCCCTACCTGAATGGGTTCCTGCCCGTTGAATAACCCGTCTTCTTGGGTGCCATTGATCCAGTTGTGGTGAATATGATTATCCGTATTACCCGCCCCTCCGTCAATACCAATTCCTTGTCCGACGATGTTTTCCAGATAATTGTGGTGGACTTGGTTGTTAGTGCTACCATTCGTCACCGATATGATATGTATCCATTTATGATGACCGCAGGTAAAAAAGGCGGAGTGGCGAACCTCACAGTAATTAGCACTATCCAGCAGGATAACTTCATTTACTGTATCATTCATCTGAGGTACCTTGGAAAAAGTAAATCCATCCAGGATGATATAATCAGCCGCTATACGAATGCCGGAGTTTCCGGTGAATTTAACTTTGCCTCCTTGCGCAGCCGAGAAAACAATAGGTCGTTGAGTAGCCCCTGCGGTCGTTATGGTAAGCTGAACATTCTCGTATTCACCGTTCTGTAATACTACCGAATCGCCAGGTTGAGCTTGGTTAAGATACTGTTGGGCTTCTGAGCCCGAGCGCGCTTGGTAGGTAGTTCCATGAGCTGATGTTATACAACCAAATGCTGCTATAGCTGCCATTAGCGCAACATAAAACGGTTGGCCTTTCCGGTACACTAGCCGGAAATGAATAAAAGTGTCTGATTTTACACCCATAGAAAAAATGTTAAAGCCCTAGCAATAATGAGAATATAGCCAACTTACACTATTTTTAGCAAGATTTTTAATGAGCTGATTACTGTTTGCCCAATTAAATTTATGAAGTACCTAGTTTTCGTTCTTTGTTGTTGGTGTGTTAGTATTACTCAGACGTGTGCTCAAACACCAGACTCTATTTACCGTTCGCTGGAACAGTTAGCGTGGAAGCCCATATTGGCCGACACGGGGCAAACCGATTGGCAACAGCACTGGTCGGTCGATGGAGACCGGGCTACTCTCAAAGCAACTCCCCAAGGAAGACTTTTTTGCGCGGGCCCAATCGCCTACGACAATGGCTCACACGCCGTGATGTGGACCAAACAAAGCTTTAGCGGCCCTATCAAGGTTGAGTACGACTACGTACGGGCCGACGATATCAGCCGATTTGTGAATATCATTTATGTGCAGGCGACGGGTATTGGCGAGCCACCCTACACCAAGGATATCAGTGAGTGGGATTCGTTGCGAACTATCCCGACCATGAGTAAGTATTTTACGTACATGAACGCCTACCATATTAGCTTTGCCGCCTTCGACATGGACAATGAGGATCCTGATAATGACTATGTACGCGCGCGACGCTATCCGGTAGCTCCCGATGGCAATTTTACTGAAGATACCGCTCTGAAGCCGGACTATACCCAAACCGGGCTGTTTAAGCCGGGAGTACGATACCACATTACGATTATTAAAAATAACAACCATCTGACGATGCACGTAGAGGGGGATGAAAAATCTTCGCTATTCTACTGGGATACTTCCGCTTTCCCTCCTGTAGAAGCTGGTTGGGTAGGATTCCGTCATATGTATACCCGCTGCGCTAAGTACGATAACGTCAGAATTTACGGGTTACCCTGAAGAAAGTAAGCAATACGCTGAATACGATTAAGAAAAGACGAGTTTCAGTCATGAGCAGTAGGTAGAGAGGCTGAAGGAGGTGCAGCTTCTCCACCTACTGCTCATAAAATATAACCACACTTGATAAACCTCTTCTGAGTTCACGGCGTAGCTGACCGCTTCGTTCATCTAGGAATAGATTCGTATTTTTTTGTTTACTAGCCGTTACTCGATCAGCAGTTTCTGGGTCGTGATAACTGCACCCTGCCGTACCAGAACGGTATAGAGTCCTTTAGGTAAGGTTTGAATACCCACCGTCTGGCTTCGGGCGAGCCATTTTTCTAGCACTACCCGACCGGTCAGATCTAATACCCGCAGCTGAGCCGCTGACTGCTCATCGAACAACTGTACCCGCACTTCGCTGTGCGCTGGGTTGGGATAGAGAGTCAACTGTTTGTCTACTCCTGGCACTTCCTCAGCTAAGCCAGTTTTGCCTACGGAGGTTGTCCGACGAGCGTTGGTATCATTTATCCTAACCAGTTGCCACTGTTGATTGGCCTTATCAAAGGAAGTCCACTGCTGCACGTTGGCCCCGTCCTCAGTCGACTCCGTCCATACGTCCAATACTTTACCACTGTGACGGGCCGTGAGTGTATAGTAGCCCTCACCACTGGGCTCAATCTTCCATTGCTGGTTGTCGTTGTCGTTGTAGGCCCACTGCTGTACGTTGCCCCCATTCGCGGTCGACCAACTTCGCACGTCGAGGGCCTTGCCACTGTACTTGGAGACGATCTTATAATAGCCTTCCCCCACCGGGGTAATTTCCCACTGACGGTTTTCAGCGTCGTTGGTGCCGTACTGGAACACGTTTACCCCGTTACTACGGGCGTTGCTGAACCCACCGTTGGTGGCCGGGTTAGTGTCTACCGCCAAGGCCTTATCCGAATGACGGGCTATTAGTTTATAAGTGCCCGCTACCGAACCAGATACATCGGACTGAACTTCGTAGGCCCCAATGTCAGGTGCATTACCTGAGAAGGGAAGACCCACGTCCACTCCGCGGTCGTGGGCAAAGCTGGCATCATCAATCTCAAAGAAGGGATAAGGCTTACTGCCGGAAAGCAACAAACCCGCCCTTTCATTGTAGTTACCCGTGACCCGGCTGTGGTTCATATCCACGTTTTGGTACGTATTGTTAGTTACTTCCAATCCCGGTGCGTTCACGTTATTGGTCTTGAACAAGCGAACCTTTCCCGGCAGGGCGTACTCCAGAATATTATTCTTGATCTGAAAATTAGTCCACTCACCGGGGTCGCCCTCAAACAGAAAGGGTTGGTTGTTGATGTTACCGGAATAGGTAGAGTAGATGGTGTTGTTGAAAAACTTCCAGTCGGTGGCCGGGCCGTTCATTCTACAGAAAGTACGGGGATAATACATGTTGAACACATTGTGGTGATAACTCTGATGAGATTCGTTTTGAGAGCTTCCCGCATTATTAAACACCATGCTGAAGCTTGAGCCGTTGATATAGTTGTGGTCAAACTCTAGGTAAAACTGTCGGGTTTCCATACATGACCACACGAACGAGGCATTGTCATTCATCTCCCAGCGGTTATGGTGCACTCGAATAGCATTCGTGATAGGTTCCGGGGCAAACCTGGGAGCATGCGGCGAACTCAGACTAATCTGCGAATGAATAAAGGTACAGTTACGAATCTCGCTGTTCTTGAGCGTGATATTAAAGTACTCAAGGGAAAACGGAAACTGACCGGGAAATATCTCGAAGGTGCAGTTGTCCACAATCAGGTCTTCTACTAAGTGCGCTGCAATCTCATCCAACCAGTGCCTTCCCCCGTAGAACTGGATACCTACTCCCACCCGTTCCGACGGATTAGATGGATTCGGGTGAACGTCCTGTACAAAACTACTATTAGTGATATAGATGCCTTTGCTACGATTGGCCACGAAAGCCGTACCATAGTCAATTCCTGCTTTGACGAAGTTATAAAAGTCGCACCGATCAACAGTCACGTTGGTAAGTTCTCCCCGTAGCAAAAGGGAGGTGTTGCTGATCCAGTTGAACGCCACATGCTCGACGGTGAAATCCTGGACATCGCGGACGAAGAGACCATTGGATCCCGTTCTTTGGTTGCCATTGATTTCCAAATGGGCGATTCGGTTGCCGTCCAAATCCCGGCCATAGATTAAAGTTTCTGAGGTGAACGATAGCACTGTTCGGCTACTACTGCTCTTGCCATTTCCAATCAGGTCTACCCCTGAAGCCAGGGTCATGGTGGACTCCTTGAAGGTACCGGCTCCGACTCTGATCCGGTCGTTGGGGTTCGTCACTCGGGTGGTCGCGTACTTTACCGTACGCCAGGGCTTGGCTTCGGTGCCGTTGCCCGTGTTGTCGTTGCCGTTGGTCTTTACCCAGTAGTCGGTGGCGTGGACTACGAACCCGCAGAATATCAATACCAGAGTAGCTAACGTACTTATCGTGGTTTGGATGTTTTTCATAGATGTGTTTATTAATTGTTGCTGTCTTAAAATTAGTTTTGTCAGCCTATTATGGGCTGTCGGTTATAAAAATGATGCGGTGTACACCGGCCAAGCGACCCTAGCTTCAGGATGACCTGACCGGTGGTGGTATATACGCCTATTCTATCAATAGCTTTTCCGATGTGGTTACCTTGCCCTGTTGTAGGCGGATGGTGTAGAGTCCTCGGGGGAGGGTTCGGATATTGATCGTTTGACTTCGCTGTACCCGCTCTTCCAACACCACCCGACCAGTCAGATCCAGCACCCGTAGTACGGCGGGCTGCTCCTGATTCGGCAGACGAAGCTGCACTTCCCCCCGAGCCGGGTTTGGATAGAGCGTAAAGTTCTCGCCTTGGTTTGTTTCTTTTTCTCCAGACAAAGAGACTTTGCTCACCTCACTGCTTTGGCGGGCGTTGCTGCCACAGCCAGGGTTACCGTAGTTGTTGTCCCCGTTGGTGAACAAGATTTGCTTATCACCGTTGGTCCAGGTGCTGGTCTGCGTCACCGCACTACTCTCGCTCTGGATGCGACTACCGCATACATCTACGTAGTCTACGTACAGGTTACGATCACAACCGGTGTTGTCATTGTTGGTGAACACTACCTGAATGGTACCCCCACTGTAACCGGAGTAGGTATAGTTGGTGTAGCTGGTGCTCACCGTCTCGCTCAGTACTTCGCTACCGTCTACCCACAGTTGCATCACTTCGCTTCCGCAATTACCCCGCGCCCGTACCACAATGTTGCCCGAACCGCTGCCCCCGCCGTCACCGACGCTGATTGTGCCGAAGTCGATGTGACCCTCGCAAAACATCGTCTGACTGAAGCTGCCCCCGCAGGAGCCGTTCTGCCAGGTGGCCGTGTTCACCTCCTGGGCTTCAGCTTGATAGGTCGTACCTTCCACTTGTAGCCAATCCACTTCCATATCGGTACCGTTGTCGGGAAAGTAGAGTTTCACGTTGCCCCCGCTGCTCACGCTATGGGTATACTCTTGGTAGCTGCTACCGCTTACGGTCCAGGTCTTGACCGTTTGGTCATTGATCCGCAACTGTAGCTGATCCGAGTTGCCATTACGCATCCGCACCCGTACTCGTACATTAGCCGTCGGATTAGGATCGGGATCAGGGCCGCTGGTCACAAATTGGATGGCATCTACGTTGAAAGACCCGTTTAGCATCTCTAACCGAAGAATTTGCTCTCCCCCAGACAAGGTTACCCCCGGAACCGTTACCATACGGAATTCATCGAAGCTATCGGTATTGGTATCCAGTTCGGCAACACCTAATTCCGTAAATGTTTCGTTGCCTACCAGAATGCGCATACGCCGACCATCTTGGGGGCTGGCCATGGGTATCTGCAGGTCGTAGGTACCCGCGGTGGCCGAGATACTGTACTCCAACCATTCGCCGGTTTGTATCCATCCCACGTAGGTGGCACCACCACCAGTGGATCCGATATCTACACCATCGTTACGGTACTGGTTGCCAGCGTTGTTGCTAGGTGTATTGTCGTTGTAGGCTACCCCTTGTCCGCCCCGGTCATAGTTTTCGGCCTGTAAGGTAGTACCGTCGGTCACTGGCCAGGGGGCGCCGTTGTTACCGAAGGGAGATTGGGCTACTGGTTGGGCGGTATCGCCGGTCTCGGTGACCATTAGTACCCCTACCAGTGCCAGAAAGCCGTTGTTGCCCAGGGCAGGTTCGGTAGCAGGTACGTCTGACCGCCGATTGCTGTAGACATCGTCCAGGCGGGGTCCCATTACCAGAGCACCAGTCAGGGTATTAGTATCAAATTCGGGACAGCAGTCGATTTGGCCAGCGGTGGGATCGTGAGCTCCCCGATGGTGCGTCTTTCGTGGCGGGTTGTTGCCATAATCAACCACATAGGATCGATTGGCCGGATTGCTGCCCAGTGCGTAGTTTACCTGACCGAACGCAAAGTCGCGCGCGCTATTGTAGCTGTCGTTGCTACTGCCTACCAGTTCGGCATAACGGTAGGCCAGGGAAGCAGCCGCCAGCGACAGTGGCAGCGCAAAACCGGTACCGGTATTCACTGCGGCGGGCTGCCACATACCGCCGGGTGAACGCTTGCCTTCGCTACCGTTAGAGATGGCCACCACATAACGCTCCACCGCACTCAGGTAACGGCTCTCACCAGTAGCTTTCGCCATTTGGTAGGCTCCTTCGTACTGATGATCGCCCCAACCGGGAGCCCACCCGCCGACGTAGTTACCTATTTGCTGAAACGCAGCTTGGGCCTCATCACGATAGCGCTGTTCCCCGGTCGCCCGGTACAGCCAAGCAGCCCCTACCATGATTTCGTCTTGATACCCGTTGTTGTCCTTGTAAAAAGCAAACTCACCCGTAGGGCGGCTGAGGTAGGGGTTGCCCGGTAGCGGGCCACCATCTACGGTAGACGACTTATTATACGAAGCTTGATAATTGTATCCAAAGTCATACAACTCTCTGGCGTGTTGTAGCAGGGTTGCACTGTAGGTCTCATCTCCCCCCCTAAAAGCCATGCTTAGGGCAGCAAAGGCGGCGGCGTTGGCACAAGCCAGGTTGGTGTTCGGATTGCTCAGATCGGCCATGAAGCTTGTTCGTTCGTAGGTGTTATCTTCAGGCTTTTGCCAAAAGGAGTGGTCGACCGTACCTTCTCCCACCTGTATCACGTACTTATTGGGTTCGGGATGGCATTTTATCATATAGTCGCCGATCCAGCGCAACTGTTTGAGCAATAGATTGCGGTTGCCCGTGGCATCCACCTCATCCCTACGATCTACATAGAGCGTGGCAAGGTTGTAGACCGCCTGAGCCATGGGAAAGTTGAATTTGACATGGTCTCCGGCATCATACCATCCACCGGTAAGGTCGAGGCTAAGGTCTTGTCCATCGGTGGTATGGGAAGGCCCGCGCCAATCGAACGAACTGTAACTGCGGACATCTGGACCAGAGGCCTGTGCCTCAAAGAATAAAATAGATTTTGTGAGTAGGTCGGCGTAATCGCGATCGGCGAGTTGTGCAAAAGAAGCACTGCCTACAGTCAATAAAAGAAAAGTCAGTTGTAATTTTCTCATTTTTTTCGTTTTAGTTTACCCAAACGACCGCTAGAAAACGTATTAGGGGTCGGTAGGGCATTGAAATTAATTAGAAGATTTAAAGCGGTTAAACTGTCATTCTATCAGCAGCTTCTCCGACAGGGTGCCCTGTGCCCTTCCCCTGCGGATGTCTACCGTCCTGGAGTTATGCGGACGAGTGAGCAGAAATAGGCTCACCCCTACGCTCAGGAAAATCAAGTGAACAATAGACATGCTAGCCAGGTACGCCTGTCACTACACAAACAATGCATTGAGAGTGAATTTCATCCAAAAAAGAACAGACCAGCTAGCTGATAGCAGCTAAGCTGGTCGCTGGTGCGATACTACTGCACAATTACTTTTCGTCTGAGCTGGTACCCTTGCTGCCCCTGCATCTTCAGGAAGTAAATACCGGGGCGTAGGTGGCTAATGTCTAACCTAGCCTTTCGCCCTGACTGCCGGTGCTGCATTACCTGCTGGCCGTTCACATCGTGTACTACTACTTGGTACTCATCCTCTCCCTCGATGATTAGCTGGCCGGAAGCCGGGTTAGGGTACACCAACCATTCGCTCTCCAGCGGTGACGTTACTTCCCCGAACAAAGATACTTTGCTCACCTCACTGCTTTGGCGGGCATTGCTACCACAGCCTACATCCCCGAAGTTAAAATCACCATCGGTGAACAGCTTGTCGGGACGGTTCAAACAACAGGTTGCTGTCTCCACCGCATCCGTCTCGGTCTGGTAGCGTACCCCACACACATCAATGTAGTCCACTTCCAGGTTGCGGTCACAAGGACTCACCTCATCGTTGACAAAGGCCACCACTACCTCACCCCCCGAATAACCCGCAAAAGAGTAGTCGGCAAAGCTCGTTGATACATCCCAACGCTCTACTTCCTCTCCGTCTATGCGCAGCACCATCGTCTCACTGCCGCAGTCCCCCTTGGCCCGGATGCTGATCTGTCCTTCGCCTTCATTTCCCCCCTCTTCTGAGCAGCTGCCCTGCACTTCCACCTCCCGTAAGCTGACCCAGCTACCGCTATAGCCTTCCGCCCCACTCACCTCCACACGAAGGTAGCGAGCCGATACCGTTGCAAAGCTGGCACTGGGCTGCGTGGTAGAAGACACCACTCGGGAGGAAGCCGACTTATTCTGCACTTCTGACAGGCTCTGGCTGGCGTAGACCTCGTAGCGGTAGGTGCGGTCCTGGATGGCTTGCAGGCGGACTCCTTCCACGGACTGCTCGCTACCCAGGTCGAGGATCACCCACTGCGGATAGCCGTTGGCCGACCAGCGGTTGGCATCCGTGTCACTGACCCCATCGATGAGCTTATTGGCTTCGTTACCTGCCTGCTGCCCCGATACGCTATGGATGCTACCCCCCCGGGCTAGGTTGTCACCATCGCACGGTTGAGGGTCAGGGTCTGGGTCCGGATCTGGCGGAGTGGTGCCTCCGTAGGGGGTGGCTGACAGGAACTGATTCAGATTCGAGTATCCTTCTCCCGCGTAGAAACCATCGGTGATTACCCGGCGCGTTCCGTGGTTAGGGTCGCCCACATAGGCACCGTACTTCCACTCGCTGTTGCGAGCTCCCGGACGGTTTACACTCTGGTTGCGCGAAAATATCTGGTTACCGTTATGCCACATCTCGATCAGGCCGTTGCCGCCGGAGGGGGCCAGCACCACGTGCCACACGATCGTATGCCATTGGTTGAGACCTGCCGAAAAGTTGATCTTATCACACTCGAACCGGGACTTCCCCCCTGATTCGCCCGTGTAATACTTAATGGTATAGGTGAATTGATTCCCGGCCGGATCGACGGTTAGTTCGGAAGCGGGCGCTCCGCGGGTACAGCCTCCGCTTATCTGACGGTTACACGCAAAGGTCGTCCGGCAATTGCCTTGATCCTGGGTAGCTCCTTGGTAGCTCAATTGGTTCAGGATGGTATAGGTAGGCTCGCCCGGAGTGGCAGTGTGCCATCCAGTAGGAAAGTAGTAGCTTACTACGTACCACCAGTCTTCCCCTGGGACAATAATGCCGTTGTCAATGCCCCGAATCTCAGCCCGCTCATCGCTGTTGGAGATAAAGTGTTCCATCGAACGGTTACTCCCCGGCAGGGTGGAGCTGGTCTTGGATGAGAACGATCCATCGCCGGAACGGGCACCACTGGGGGGAAGTCCGTTTTCGTAGTCGTAGGAAAATTCAATAGATTGAGAATGTGCTTGCGGAAGCATGAAACTCAGTAAGAGAAAACTTCCGATGATAGAAAGGTACAGTCCTCCTTTCGTAAAGTGTCTCATAGCTCATGGTTGTTTTAGGTTGAAATTGTTACAGTCAAGGCTGCTGGCAACTAGCTACTCTGCCACGCATCAGCAATCATTGATTGGCTTAAAGTTACACTTTTGGAATCTTCCGCAGGGTGGAAAATAGTCTCTAGTAGGAAGAATATTATCTCGGAAAGCGTGTAGCCTACCCTATTGGACGAACTGAGAGGGTAGTCGACCGTAAAATTTCTTAAAACATTTACTAAAATACTTGGGATCATTAAACCCTACTTCGTAAGCTATTTCTTTGAGAGAGTCGGGTTGTTGGAGGATTAGCTCAGCCGCTTTTCGCAGCCGAATTCCTTTGATAAACTCGTTAGGGGTTTCATTGAGCAGTGCTCGAAATTTTCTAAAGGCCACGGGCCGACTTACGCCAAGTGTCTTAATCAAATCATCAACACTAAGCGAAGAGTCACTCAAGTTATTACGGACAAACTGCTCGGCTTTGTTCAGAAAGTCTCTGTCTGCTTCGGAAGTAGCTACCTCACTGATCGATTGGTAATGACCCTCTTGGTACTTGTTGATGAGCCGTTGCCGAGTAAGCACGATATTATTTACCTTCATCCGCAGAAAATCCGGACTGAAGGGCTTGCTGATATAGTCATCGGCTCCTCCCTCCAGGCCCTTCCGATGGTGATGGTGGTTGTTGAGAGCGGTGAGTAAAACAACCGGAATATGGTTGGTAACGGGATGGGATTTTAGCTGGCGACACAGCTCAATACCATCGCGCTTTGGCATAAGGACATCACTAACTATAAAATCGGGCACGTGTTGATGCGCTTGGTTCCATCCTTCTTCCCCATCATACGCTCGATAGATCACGTAGTCTTCTTCAAATTCGGTAGCAATAATGCGCGATATGTCAAGATTGTCCTCTACAATGAGCAGACGAGGCTTGATTACCTTTTTTCGAGTGTCAGCCGCCGTACGCACCTCAACCTCTGGTATCCATTGGGGGGTAACATCCTTGGCAACAACTTTAATTTCGTGGGGTTGATAAGCATTTCGCTCAGTGGGTAAGAACAAGTGAACGGTGGTGCCGTGGTTGGGTTTGCTCTCAATGTGGATGACCCCTTGGTGCAAATCAACAAGTTCCCGCACGTGGGCTAAGCCAATACCTGTGCCTTCGTATCTTCTCCGTCTTCCCTCCAAACCACGATAGAAACGATCAAATACAAAGGGGAGGCTATGCTCATCAATGCCGATGCCCGTATCTTGTACGCTGAGATGTATCCAAGCGGTAGAAGTAATCCATTGGTTCCCTGAGCTTGCGACTTCGGGTGGCTGAACATCAAGGCCTACACGTACCGTTCCCCGGGCTTCGGTGAACTTAAAAGCATTAGAAAGTAGGTTGTACAGTACTTTTTCCACAATGTTTTCGTCGAACCAGCCAAAGTGGGAGAACAACGAATGTTCGAGCAACAAATTGATGTTACGCTCTTGGGCCAGTGCCCGAAAGGAGTCTACTACGTCTTGCGCAAGGGTGACCATATCGCCGTAGCCTACTTCAATCCGAAACGTACCTACCTCAATACTTCTAAAGTCAGACAACTGATCGACGAGTTGGTGCAAGTGGTCAGCGTTCTTCTGCATTACCGCCAGCCATTCCGGATCAGCTACGCCGGTTTTTACCATTTTGTCGAGCGGGGTTTTTATGAGTGTGAGCGGAGTTTTAATTTCGTGCGATACATTGGCGATGAAATGTACTTTCATCATATCTAGTTGGAAGAGCTTTTCTTTTTCTTTTTTTTCGTACTGCCACTTCCAATGCAAGCGCATAATCAGATAGAACGCACCTGCCGATAATAGCACATAGGCGACGTTCGCCCACCAGGTTTTCCACCAGGGGGGCAGTATGTAAATACCCAGGGTGGTTACCGAACCCGCTGGTTCGCTGCGATGGTCGCTGCTTTTTACCTTGAATACGTATTGGCCGGGCGGCACGTCGGTGTAAGTAGCCAGCCGTTCACTTCCGGCTTTGTGCCAACGGCGGTCGAAGCCTTCTAGCCGATAAAAATACTCTCGTTCGGCGGCGTAAGCAAAGTCAATGGTACGGTACTCAACGCTGAACATCCGCTGGCGGTGTGTAAGTCTTACTTGGTCTCCTGCTTTTACGGATTGAGTACGTCCGTTGGTTCCGGCAATCGCAGTAGGATGATGGTTTACCTTGAAGGTAGTCAGGATTACCGGTGAGGGATTTACCGCCCGTGACAGATTAGCCGGTTGAAAGACATTGAAGCCGTTGACTCCCCCCATGTAGATCGATGCACCAACACGAAGCGCGGCGGCAGGCAGAAACTGATTACTCTGAAGCCCGTCCTCCCGGTAAAAACGCTGGCTAGGCTGATCAGGATGAAAACGACATAGCCCCTGAGCCGTGCCTAGCCACAGGTAGCCCTCTTCATCTTCTACAATGCTTTTTACGGATTTGTCCGGTAGACCATCAGCTCCTCGGTAGGTAGTGAACGTACTGTCTTCCGGGTAATAACGGTTTAAGCCATCTTCGGTACCAATCCACATCTGTCCCTGACGATCCTGGAATATGGCTCGGATAACGTTGTGGCTAATGGAAGTGCTATCTCTAGGGTGATTTGCAAAGGTGACATGTTGCTGCGGACGATAGATGTCGTTGATCAGGATTAAGCCACTGACGGTGCCGATCCATAAGCGCCCTTCGGCATCACGATAGATGGTTTCTACCCCCTGGTAGTCTATTTCCTTCCCCAGCCATTTCGTGGCACCCGTAGCCTGATTAATCCATCCTACTCCACCTTGATGGAGCCCTACGAACAGCTGACCGGTGTGATCGCTGAATAGGGTCTTTATCGAGTACGGGCGACCCGGATGTTCAACTTCGGGGGGTAGCGTAATTTTTTCCAGCGTTTCTTTTGAGGGGTCATAGACGAACAGACCGTGGCGATGCGTACCAATCCACACCTTTCCCGCAGTATCGGTTTGCAGGGATTTTATATGCTGTATCATGTGAGCCTGTTCGTTGGTTAGTAGTGCAACTATTGATGTTAAACTTTTTTGTTGAGGATCAAACTGGTTGAGTCCGCCCCGCGGGCTGCCTACCCACACCGTACCGTCAGTAGCGATAGCAAAGGCATTTACCGCACGATTATCAGCCCCACCCGCCCCCGGGAGGGTATAATGCTCAAACACCTGTTGGTTTTTTAGCAATAAATTGACTCCCCCGTGATAAGTGCCCACCCAGAGATTATCTTCTCGATCCCGATAGAGTGCCGTAATTGACTGGTCTGACAGACCTTCATTACCTGCGGTGAATTCCCTCTGGTTGCCGGACTGGGTATTGACCTCCACCAATCCTTGGTTACTACCTACCCACAGTGTGCTGTCGTCGGTATATCTCAGGGTACGGACATGCTGGTATTGTTCTGCTAACGGCGTTGAAGACTGCCAAGTGGCTGTTTTCGGGTTAAACGTGGTGTATCCGTAATCTTTAGTTGCTACCCAAAGTTGCCCGTCTTCCCGTTCCAGCAGATAGTTAATATGCATTTCGCTAAGATAGCGCGGTGCGAGTGCCAAAGAGAAGGCTTTCTTAGGATCTAGCATAAGCAATCCCTGTCGGCTTCCTACCCACAAGCGGCCTTGGCGGTTGACCAGCAACGATAATACGTGAAGCTCGTCCTGCGTGTCGGCAATGACTACTACTTGCTGGCTTCGTGGGTCGTAGCGGTATAAGCCTTGGTCTTTGTAACCAACCCACAGCCATCCGTGAGCGTCTTCTGTGATGGCTTTCACCTTGCCCTCGGGCAGAGACTTCACCTGGGTGAAAGAACCTTGTGAACTTGAATATCGGCTCAGGCCACTGGATGTCCCTACCCACAGACTGTCTACCCCACCCATGTACAAGCAAGTGATGTGATCGTCGTGAAGGCTGGTTGTATCCTCATCCTGATACGCAAAAATGACCACTTCGTGACCGTCGTAGCGGTTAAGTCCGTGGTCGGTACCGATCCAAATAAATTCTTCCTCATCCTGAACAATACTACTTACCTTATTGTGCGAAAGGCCGTTTAGTACATTAAGGTGGTTGAAGTGTAGATGCGGCTGAGCTACTGCCCGCTGCGGTTCTGCCCCGAGAAAAAATATATAGAAGGCCAGTAATAGTAATCGCAGGTGTAGTTTCTCCATAAATAGCCGTACTTATTGGTGAACAGGTTTTGACAAGAAAGCGACTTTCCATATGAATAGGGTGATTTTTAGAGCTTTTACCATGATGTCATATGCCTAAAAATCAGTATTTGCGACTACTATGTTCTTATTTTTTTTACTTTACAACCTCGCCTTATTTTTCTGTATGCTTGTCATTATTCTGAAAGTTTACTAATGATCCGGAGCTGTCTGACACGGTTATTGTATAATGATACGGCGGCGTAACTCCGGCTGTTCGTCACTGACCAGTTTGATGATATACATACCAGGGCGCACCTCGCTAACATCCAGGGTAATGTCTCCTTCCACTTCTTTCTGCTGCAATACAGCCCGGCCGCTTAAAGTATACAGCGTGACATCATACTGTCCCACCCCTTCAATCAATAGCGTTTCAGTTGTAGGATTAGGATACGCTCGGAATGCTGAGTTGGCTACTATTGACTCGCTTTCTGGCATCTTTTTGGTCTCGCTTGCGGTTCGGCTACTGGTGTGGAACCAGCGGGGGCCTACTTCGTACCACTCCAGTTTAGCGGCTGCGGGGTTGCTAGTACTGATGTTTGATACCTTCTTTATCTTTCGGGAAGGTATATTTTTTGTCAGCGTAGCATTTCCTGATCCTTCATTCGAGCCGGTAGCCCAATTAATACCCGAACTGTTTGAGTACTCTTGAACGTACATGGTTCCTCCGTTGGTCTTCACCCTATTTTTGTATATAATAATATCGCTTATCCTGTTTCCACCGTCGTTCGCTCCCACGTCTCCGATACGAATCCCCGATCTACTGCTGTTGATGACGAGGTTGTACTCAATAAGACAGTCTCTGGTATCGGAGTAGCCACCCCCATCTCCTCCCGGTAAACGGATACCGTAGCGGGCATTTTTCGAGTAGTTACTGGTAATCTTATGTCCTCTTCCATAAGCGCGAATACCGTCTCCCAACTGGTAGTTGCCCCGCACTTCGCAGTCGTTTCCGCCACGCAGCACAATCCCCATCCGGGGGGAATTGTACAGGGTAGTGTTGTAGCGAATTTTGTTCCCCGAGGTTTTGCTGGAGATCAACTCACTATCGGCCATGTCGGCATCGGTCATGTTCTCAATCCGGTTATACTCTACTTTGGTATTCAAGTAGTTTCCGAACTGATCGGACGACTGACCGATTTGAATAGGCTCCTGTCCGTTAAAATCATTATCGTTTGTCGTACCGTTGATCCGGTTGCGGAAGATGCGGTTGCCCGAGTTGCTAGATTCGCCAATAACCCCGATACCTTGTCCCCGGATGTCCTCTAAATAGTTGTACCGTATCTGGTTGTTCTTGCTACTGTTTCCCATCAGTATGATGTGTCGGCGATAATTGTTTCCACACTTATAAAACGCACAGTCGGTGAGAATAGAATTATCAGATCCATTGAAGTAGACCACTCGGTTGTCACCGTTCATGTTTCGTACATCGTCAAAAACGAAGCCTTCTATTTTGACGCGGTTGCCCGTCACCATAAAGCCCGACTTTCCTTTAAACTTGACTTTGCCATTAGTTTGCGCCTTTATGCCGATGTATTTGGTAGACGTACCACTGCGCGATACCTTTAGGGTAAAATCATAATACGTGCCGTTTTGAATGATAATTCGATCACCCGGCTGAGCGATGTCTAATCTTTCTTGAGCTTTCTTTTGGGAGTTGACCGGATAATCCTTAGCGAGCGCTTCGCTGCAGTTAACCAAGCTAATGATCAGCAAAAGCCTCAAAAAAAGCGAGGTAGCAGTCGGTAGTCGTAACGGCACGATAATACGAGAGAAAATAGGGAAGGATACCATGCTTAGTATGTTTAAGTGGAAAAAAATCGGTACGAACCGCTCTTGCGAATAAATCACTCAACGTACTGTCCGTACCGATGCTATAGTTACTCTATAATCAGTCGCTGACGGAGATCGGGTTGGTTGTCACCGTGCAAGCGGATAATATATACTCCTGATTGCAGGTGCTGTACATCGATACCCGACTTTCCGTGCAAGTCCGAACGTTCTAACACCTGCTGTCCACTCAGATCGTAGACACTCAACGTGTAGGCTTCCGGTCCAAAAATGGTCAGGTGCTCGCTCACCGGATTAGGATACGTCTCGAAGGCGGTGGTTTGTTCGCTCACTTCCCAAGTACGTTCTGCGCTAGTGCCCTTCGTATTCTGATTAGCTATCCGCGCATTATCTGTACCACAACCAACGTTACCGAAGTTGAAGCTACCGTTGCACCATAGCCATTGACTGGGCGGCCCACAACTGCTGCGCACGGCCTCTTCGGCCTCTACGACAGTGCCACACACGGTGATCTTATCGACGATCAAGTTCTTGTCGCAACCGGCGGTAGTACCGTCGTTGGTAAAAAACACCTCGATCGTTCCGCCACTGTAGCCCTCGTAGGTGTAGTTGCTGAAGGTGGTCGACACGTTCATCCACGTCTTCACATCCTGACCGTCTATCTGGAGCACCATCGTTTCCAAACCACAGGTGCCTCGGGCCCGGATGGCTAAGGTTCCACTGTCAGGAGGATTGCCACATCCCACGTCGCCGAAGTCAAAGTTACCATTGCACCATAGCCACTGGCTGGGAGGGCCACAGCTACTACGAATAGCGTTTTCTGCTTCCAGAACAGTTCCGCACACCGTAATTTTGTCGACGATCAGGTTTCGGTCGCAGCCTTTCTTCTTTTTGCCTTTCTTCTTACCCTTTTTCTCATCTACTCCATCGTTGGTAAAACGTACTTTAATCACCCCACCGGAGTAGCCATCGTAGGTATAATTAGTGAAGCTTGTGGCCACGTTAGTCCACGCCTGCACGTCCACCCCGTCAACTTCCAGTACCATCGTTTCTGATCCGCAAGACCCTTTGGCTCGTATGACAATTGATCCAGAGGGGGGCGCTATTTCGCAATCCGCCACTTCGCCTTTTCCTCGGGGAGTATCCCCGTCTTTGGTGAGATAGAGTTTGTCGAGCTGGGATCCGTCTTCCCGATAGGCAATATCAATGGTGTTACTACCGGCGGTTAGATCGTAGTTGGCGTTACGGACCCACGACCATTCGGTAAACACCCCGGTGAACCAGATTTGCCAATCGCCGCCGTTCACCCGCACCCAAAATGAGTCATCGCTGTTGGAAGGGGTTAGCACCCGGCCCCACAGGGCGTACCGGCCAGCTTCCTCTACCTCTACGCTGTAGCTGATGCGATCTTCCGGGGCGGTAGGGGGCTCAGGCTGGCTAGTGTTGCCATCGGCGATCTCTACGTACTCTCCTCCCGAAGCATTGGGGTCTTCCTTCACTTCCCAGGTAGCCCCGATGGTGCCACAGGTTTCGGCCTCTAAAAAGATTCCTGGAGCATCGGAGCCTCCGCCACCATCACTGCCCAGCCAGTCAGGCCCTACCTCATCTTCCGTAAGGGGTACCAGATCAGTGGCTTCATTCACGTCACCTAGCACTACTCCGGAAGTAATGTTATCTGTCTTGAGCGTAGCACTGCCCTCGCCCACGTTGCCCGACCAGTTGATGTTGCCGTTGTTAGGCTCTTGCAAGAAAAACATAGTACCCTGATTGGCCTGCACCTCGTTGTCGCTGATGGTAATATCACTGATAAACGGTCCGCCTAGGTTCGCACCAGTATCACCAATGCGAATGCCTTCCCGCTCGCTGTTAACCACTAAGTTGCCTTCTACCGTGCAGTTGGTCGTCTCTGAGTACGAACCTGTGCTACCGCTGGCATCGCCGCCGGGTAATCGAACCCCGTAGCGAGCGTTCTCGCTATAGTTATTGCGGATGACGTGGCCGCTACCGTAGGCGCGAATGCTATTGCCACTGAGGTAGTTACTTTCTATCACACAATCTTCGCCACCGCGCAGCACTAGCTCCATCCGGGGGGCGTTGTTCCGAGTGGTATTAAAGCGCAGGGTGTTGCCCGCGGTTTTATTAGAGATTAACTCGCTATCGGCTTTGTCCTCGTCGCTCATATTCTCAATGAGATTGAACTCTACTAGCGTGTTCAGATTATTGACGTACTGATCGGATGACTGGCCTAGCTGAATAGGTTCTTGACCGTTGAACTCACCATCATCCTGCGTGCCGTTGATCCAGTTATGGTGAATGAAGTTGCCGGTATTATTGGCCTCCCCGATTACACCAATACCCTGTCCAACAATATTTTCCAGATAGTTGTAGCTTACTTCGTTGTTAGCACTGCCCCCGGCCATCAACACAATGTGCCGGAAGCGGTCGTTACCGCAGGTGTAAAACGCACAATTCGTGAGCCTGGAATTGCTGGCCCCCTCAAAGCGTACCACCCGGCCTTCTTCGGCACTCATGCGGGGTACTTCGTTGAACACGAAGCCATCAATCACCACATAGTCGCCAGTCACAAAGAAACCCGACAAGCCTGTAAAGGTAACCTCACCTCCCGTCTGGGCCCGTAGCAAAATAGCGTTTTCGCTGGTACCGCTGGTCGGGAGCGTAAGCATAAAGTCAGCGTAGTCGCCATTGGCAATGATAATCTCGTCGCCGGGTACGGCAGTATTCAGTATATCTTGGGCCTCGGCGGCACTACTTACGGTAAACGTGCCGGGTTCCCGGTCCTGACCCTCCCGCTGCCAGTCGGGACCCACATCATCCGACGTAAGTGGTACCAGATCAGTGGCGGTGCTGGCATCACCCAGGGCTACGCCCGAGGTAATATTATCCGTTTTAAGAGTAGCACTTCCTTCGCCCACATTGCCCGCCCAATTGATGTTGCCTCCGTTTTCTTCACGCAAAAAGAACATGGTGCCCTGGTCGGTGGTCACCTGATTACCGTCAATGGTTAGATCACGAATAAACGCCCCGCCTAGATTCTCGCCAGTGTCACCAATACGAATGCCCTCGCGTTCACTGCCAATGATGATGTTATTCTCTACTGTACAGTTGAAGGTTTCGGCGTACGAGCCAGTATTTCCTTCCGCGTTACCACCGGGTAGCCGTACTCCGTAGCGGGCTCCTTCGGTGTAGTTGTTGCGGATGACGTGGCCGCTGCCGTAGGCGCGAATACCACTGGACTCCAGGTAATTACTCTCTATGATACAATCTTCTCCACCACGCAGCACCAGCTCCATGCGGGTATCATTGTCCACGCAGGTATTGAAGCGAATGGTATTACCCCTAGTCTTGTTTGACACTAATTCACTATCAGCATCTCCCCGCATATTTTCAATCAGGTTGTACTCAACCAGGGTGCTAAGCAAATTGACGTATTGGTTAGATGACTGCCCCAGTTGGATCGGCTCTTGCCCGTTGAACTCGCCATCATTCTGCGTTCCGTTGATCCGGTTATGGTGAATGTGGTTACCACTATTCTCTTCCTCACCAGTCACCCCAATGCCTTGCCCGACGATGTTCTCTAAGTAATTGTAGCTGATTTCGTTGTTGGCACTACCACCAGAC
This sequence comes from Tunicatimonas pelagia, assembly GCF_030506325.1. NCBI lineage: Bacteria > Pseudomonadati > Bacteroidota > Cytophagia > Cytophagales > Catalimonadaceae > Tunicatimonas > Tunicatimonas pelagia. The sequence goes on from NZ_CP120683.1 coordinate 1,985,576, forward strand.
ATCAATACAATATGACGGAAGCGGTCGTTACCGCAGGTGTAGAAAGCGCAGTTAGCCAGTTTAGAGTTACTAGAGCCCTCAAAGCGAACTACCCGCCCTTCGCTAGCACTCATCTGGGGGACATTCGTGAAGCGAAACCCATCGATGATAATGTGATCTCCGGTGACAAAGAAACCCGAAGTATCCGTCAGGTTTACGCCCCCACCGGTTTCGGCTCGTAGGGTGATAGGGTTATCACTGGTACCGCTGGTAGATAGGGTGAGCATGAAGCCAGTGTAGTCGCCATCTCCGATAATAATTACATCGCCCGGTACGGCATTATCCAGCAGTTGCTGGGCTTCGGACTGGGAGTTAGTTTGGTAAGTAGCACTGTATCCGGTCAAAAAAGAGAACGACAGCAACAGCGCAAACCAAACGGTTAGCACACGCAATTCTATCGGTCGGGAGTAAGAATTTTGCATAGTTGTTGAATTAAGTGTAATGGATTAAGAATCGTTTAATATTCTCCGGGGGCACCAGTAGGTCACCCCCGAAGAAGCTGGATATTGTTGTGGTTTAATAGCCAAAGTTCTGCGGTCCTAAGTTAGGATTCTGAGTAAGCTCATCGCCCGGAAGAGGCATCAGATAGTCTCGTTCCGGATTAAAGTTATCGTGAGGTTCTAAACCGTCGGCAGCGAATACTTCCGGCCCTATCTGGCGACGTTTGATATCGTACCAGCGCCCAAACTCAAACGACAGTTCGAGTCGGCGTTCCTCCAGCACCAGCTCACGAAACGCATCCTGCGAGATACCGCCTTCTACGTCGAACGGAAACTCGTTCATTCCGGTAGGAGTGTTACGGGCTCGCGCCCGCACTTCGTTCACGTACCCTAAGGCTTCCGCAGTAGGGCCGTTGATTTCGTTGAGTGCTTCGGCTGCCGTAAGTAGCACTTCAGCGTAGCGCATGGCGTGGTAGTTATGATCTGACTGCCCGCAGTTGTTAGTACTATTGCCGCAGAAACGATTGTACTTGGCAATGTGTGGTCGCTTTTCCTGAGGAAAAGAGTCATAGGGCAATATCTCATTCTGCGCAGAAAGCAAAAATGAATCCGACATACTTACTGCCTTCCGGTAGTCGCGCTCGTCCCATTGCTCGAATACATTGAAGTTGGGCACGATCACCCCCCAACCGTTGGGATTACCTCCCCGCACTCCGGTCATCGTACCAAACCAGTCGGTATTGATACCGCTACCACCGAGTACTGCTCCTAAAAAATCAATGTGGAATATTGACTCATTCTGACTAGCACTTACGGTTGCGTCAAACAAAAGCTGGTAATCATCCGATAATCCGTACTCAAAAGCATCACGCTGCTCAATGACCTGACGAGCCGCGGCGTAGGCCTCTTGATAATTACCTAAGGTAAGATGAACCGACGCCAGATAGGATAAGGCAGTTCCTTTGCCCGGACGCGACCGAGCTACCGGTACGTCGGGGAGAGCGGCGGCACCTTCCTCTAGATCGGCGATAATGTTAGCATACACCTCGGCCTGAGGGGTTTTGCCGATGGTAAACGATGCTTCAATCTCTTCCGGCTCATCGAAGTAGTCATCGACGTACGGAATATCTCCGAAGATGCGAACCAGATGGTAATAGGTAAAAGCGCGGATGAACTTCGCTTCCGCTTCTAAAGCGTCGAGTTCCCGAGCTTCTTCTTCCAGTAAGTCAGCTGTGACCCGCACCTGCTGAGCTCCCGCTACCGCAGCATTAGCCGCTCCGATCACCTCATACATTCTGGGCCAAAATGATAAAATCATTCCGTTATTATCGTCCATTGTGAAGTTATTCACGTCGATCCGTCGAGCGGGCGTACCGGGATTACCAATATCGCCCATATCGCCCCGTAAAATCAGGGTTGTCGTCAGCTTTCTACCATAGTACTGCTCGCTGGCAATAAGACCATAGCCACCCAGGACGGCTGTTTCCACGTCGCGCAGTGTTGTAAAGAACGTTGCGGGAGCCAGTTGTCCTACCGGCTCTTCCTCTAGCTCGGTGCAAGAGGCTATCAGCGTGATAGCCACCAGCATGTATACTTTGAAAATCCTGTTCATAGATATTAAAATTAAAAGGTCAGATTAAGTCCTACGGTATATGCTTTTGCGTTAGGATAGCTCCCGTAATCAAGTCCCAGGTTACGGTTGCTGTCTTGGTTGTTCGAGGAACGGTAGTTTACCTCCGGATCGTAGCCTTCGTAGTCGGTGAAGGTTAGGATATTCTGAGCACTTACGTAAAGGCGCAGCCGCTCAATCCGAAAGCGTTCCAGAAAGCTATTAGCGAAGTTATAACCTAGGGCTAGGTTTTTAAGCCGCACGTAGCTACCGTCTCGTATCCACCGGGTAGTGGTACGGGCATCGCGAGGTGCCGCCCGGGGCACGTCGGTATCGGTATTGGTCGGAGTCCAGCGATCCAGTACGGCGGTAGTCGCGTTATTGGTGCCAGCCGCCAAATCCAGCTCCATCAGGGTAAAGCTAAGAATATCGTTTCCTTGTGATGCTTGGAAGAATATATTCAAGTCGAACCCTTTCCACTTAAAGGTGTTGTTCAACCCCCAGATAAAATCAGGATTCGGATCACCAATGATGGTGCGGTCGTCGTTGTTCACTACGCCATCAGGCTGTCCGGTAAGATTACCCTCTTCATCCCGGCCATTGATATCCCGTAATCGCACATCACCCGGTTGGGGCCCTTCGCCTTCTACTAAGCCATCGCTTTCCTGGTACACTCCATCGTCAATCCAACCGTAGAAAGTTCCCACTGGCTGGCCTTCCCGCAGTATGTTGGTAAAGTCAATACCCACCAAGTGACCCGGAGCGGCTCCGTACTGAATATCATTGCCATCGGGCAGTGATACTACTTCGTTACGGTTGCGCGAGAAGTTGATCCCCATATCCCAAGTGAAAGGCCCTGAGATATTGCGGGAATTGAGACTTAACTCTATCCCGCGGTTTTTTACCGTACCTAGGTTGATCAGTTGCGCAGCTACTCCCACTACGCTCGGCAAGTTACGGCTAAACAATAGATCGTTGGTTTCCATCTGGTACCAGTCTACCGTAGCTGTAATTCGGTCCTCCAGAAAGCCGAAATCTGCTCCTACGTTTAGTTGAGTGGTTGTCTCCCAGGTGAGGTCTTCGCTGGCCACTTGGGTAGGAACTACCGAGTTTACCGGCGTACCGTCTATGACGCTGAGTAACGAGCCAAACGACGCTTGGGTCTGATAAGGATTGATTGACTGATTTCCGGTGAGTCCGTAGCTACCCCGTAGCTTCAAGAAGCTCAACCATTCATTATCCTGTAAGAACCTTTCTTCAGTTATGTTCCAGGCAATAGCTCCTGAAGGAAAGAAGCTCCACTTGTTGTCTGCCGATAGACGGGAAGAGCCGTCGTAACGAGCGTTGAACGTAAACAGGTATTTCTCAGCCAAGGTATAATTCACCCGTCCGTAGAACGAAGACAGTTGCCAATCGTTAAAGTTAGATTCAGGCTGTAGCCATACAGAGGCACCATTTAAGTTTTGATATGTGTCAGCATCCGACACGAATCCCTGTCCCCGGGCCCGCCAGTCCTTATACTCGCTACCTTGGTAGGAGTATCCTCCCATTACCGTGAGATCATGTATGGTTCCGAACTGCCGATTATAGGTCAGGTAGTTCTCGGTAAGATAGAGGGTTCGCCTCACGCCTTGTACCTGTCCTTCGCCGCCCACGCCTATACCATCTTGCAGGGTAGTAGGAATGTATTCTCCTATTTGCTCATTTTCTGTACTTGCCCCCCAGGTGGTTCGGAATTTTAACCCTTCTACGATGTCGAATTCAGCGTAAGTGTTTACCTGTAAACGATCTTCTTGAGATTCGTTAATCCGTTCGGTGGCTATGGCAAAGGGGTTGTCGTGGGGTTGGCCCAATTGCGCCAGCGTGAAGCTACCGTCGGGATTATAGATACCTAGGTCGGGGCCAAACTTAAAGGCCGAAGCAATCACTCCGGTACCGGTGGCTCCGCCGGATGATTCTTGCGTACGAACTCCATCGCGGCTCCGGCGGCGGCTCAGTAGGTTCAGCCCAATTTTTACGCGCTCAGACGCTTTAATGTCAACATTACTGGTAATAGAAAGGCGATTGAAGTCGGAGTTGACGATTACTCCCTTCTGGTCAAAGTAGGTTCCTGATACATAGTATTTTACGTTATCATTACCGCCGGAAACTGAGAGCTGGTAGTTTTGAATATTACCCGGCTGGAAGATGACATCTTGCCAATCCGTGCTCGCATCGCCCGGTACGTAGTTGGGATTCACCTCACTTACGTAATTGATATAATCCTCGCGACCCAGTAGGTCAAGGCGGTTGATTTCTTCTTGCGTAGAATACGAGGTGCTGAGGCTAATTTGGGGAGTACCGCTTTTCCCCCGCTTGGTGGTGACCATTATCACTCCGTTGGCTCCCCGTGAACCGTAGATAGCCGTGGCCGAAGCGTCTTTGAGCACCTCAATAGAGGCAATATCCTCCGGTGGAGGTAGTACCCCACCAATAAAGCCATCGATAACGTACAGCGGATCACTACCGGCGTTGATAGAAGTCCCTCCCCGGATTCGCACTTTCGGATTGGCTCCCGGCTCACCGTTGTTCGACTGAATTTGAACCCCCGCAGCCCGACCTTGCAGTGCCTGAACTGCACCTTCAACTGGGTAGGCAGTAATTTCTTCACTCGGTACCGAAACTACCGATCCGGTGAGATCGCTTTTTTTCTGGGTACCATAGCCAATCACCACTACTTCAGACAGCGATTGAATATCAGGTACCATGTCTACATTGATGGTGGTCTGATTACCAATGGCAACCTCCTCGCTAGTATAACCTACCGATGAAAAGATCAATACTTGGGCATCATCGGGTACTGACAAACTATAGTTGCCATCAACATCCGTAACGGTTCCAATAGTAGTATTTTTCGCCAGCACGTTTACCCCGGGTAACGTTTCGCCATTTTCTATATCAGTGACCGTACCGCTAATCGTCTTATCAACCGAACGGCTGTTAGCCGCAGAAGTTGGCTGACTAGGAGTAAGTCGGGTAGGCACTTTGTCGTCTAGAAACATGGTGGGCAGACGAACCGATTGGGAAGATAGTTTGAGCATGGTTGTAGAGCCTTTTTCTTTTAGCTTGATTACGTAATGTCGGTGATCCAGCTTTTTGTATTCCAGTCCAAATGGTGCCAATAGTTGGCTAAGCTGTTGCTCTAACGGTTGTTGAAGGGATACTTTAGAGGTAACTTGTTTACCTTGTATTATCGACTCGTCGTAGCCGAACTTTACTTGGTACTGTTGCTTTATGCGATCCAGGGCTTTCTCTAACGACATACCCTTCTCAATTTGGTCTACGGTAGATATAACTGCCTGATGTGGGGCGTCGGGGGAAGAAACTAATGATAGTGCCTGTCCAGTACCAATAAGAGAGATTGAGAGAGCCAGCACTACTAAGACTAGCGGTACTAAATAAGGTACATTGTTTTTCATAATACGTACTTTAGGATGGTGAATAGTGAGAAGATGTTACTGCTGGGTAGTCGTCTTCTTTTGAATAGTAATGGTGTGTTCATCTTTAGTAATAATTAGATTAAAGGATTCAGATAAAAAATCTAGCAGCAATTCAAGGTTAGCTTCGGTTAGTTCAGCCGTAAATACCCGATCGGCAATAGCAGGCTGCTCAAGTACTACTCGGTAGCCGTAGGTATCCTCAATCATCGTGAATATTTCTGATAGCGACGTTTTGTCAAATACCCACTGGCTGTCAGTCCAAGAGGAATATACCCGGGGATTAACCATCTGGCGAGTGAGTTCATTTCGGTCCTGAGAGTATACTGCCAGTTCGCCCGGCTCAATGGTTGCGGTAGCGGTCGTATCCGAAGTTGCTTTCCTGTTTGCCTCTCCGACGGACCAGTTGAGACGAACACTTCCGCGTTGGAGCATGACGGCGGTTTTGCCCCGGCGGTTGTTTACATTGAATTCGGTACCTAATACCTCAATGGCCAGATCGTTGGCCTGAACAATAAATTTTTGCTGATTTACCTGGTGAGTAACTGAGAAAAAGGCCTCCCCTATCAACTCTACTTGCCGTGGACTGTCTTGATCCCAGGACCTAGAATAGCGAAGTTCTGAGTTGGCGTTGAGTATCACTACCGAACTATCGGGGAGCACAATGCGCTCTGACTCACCGTAGGCTGTTTGGTACGAATGGGTGCCCAAGGCTATGAACCAGTAGATCGATATAAGCAAAATTCCTATTACGCTAGCGGCTGCCCAGTACCACGACTTGAGTCGGTGAACCTTCTGAGAGGAAGAAGGAGCAGAAAGCTGGGTGGAAGATGGCTCAGCGTTCGCTTGAGCAAGGGCCCTCTTCAGGATACCTTCCCGATCAATGGAACTGCTTTTAGGAAAGTTCATGTGCTGTAGAACAGCTCGGGCTTGTTCAATAACTGGTTTCGCTTCAGGGTGCTGAAACAGGTATTGTTCCCAGTAACGATCTAGTTCCGGAGTGGGATTGGTAACCCACGCTCGGAAACGGTCGTCCATCATAAGAGAAGTCAACGAATGCTTATCGTCCATTTTTAGGCGCTGTGGTGATAGTGGTGAGCGTGAAAGTGATATGCTCTTGTTAGTAAAGTGCTCGCTATTCAGACGATTACATCAAACCCGGTGAAAAATTTTTTATTTTTTAATTAATTTCACTAAATACTTGCTTTTACTGCTATTTTTTCAATAATTACCCGCCCTACTTATGCAAATCATCATCAATATGAATTATACTTACTCTCTATTTGCCCACTTTCGTCACCTCTGGCGAGGCATTTTACCGATCTTCACTGGAATAGTTATTTCCCTTACCAATGTTTGTGCTCAGGATGAACCTACCACTTTTCACGCTAGCCTGTGCGATAGTACCCAAGCAACAATTGCCGGGTCGCACCGCTTTGCAACGGTTAAAGGGTGGTGTGGATATCTACCCACGAGTATTCACACGCAAGCAACCGTAGTACCCACCGTCCATCAGCAACCAGCCGGTTCTTTCTCCTTTTGGTTCTCGCCACTAGAAGACCTTGACTTTTATCCGGATAAGCCAATGGGTAGCACCCCACCCCCTCACTATTTTCCCCTACTATCTGACGTACCTCCCACGCAACCACTCGCCGAAGTATCGTATGGTCTTTACTGGACGGCAGGCTATCCCCAGTTTCTAGGCAAGTTTAAGGCTGGCTCGGTCTGGGGTATTATGGACTACGGACTGGCCCCCTTCGTTTACGCCGAGCATTTACCACTTCGGCGAGGGAATTGGTACCATGTAACCCTAACCTGGGATAAGCCGAAGCAGCAGCTCCGGCTCTACGTGAACGGAGTGCGAATGGGGTTTCTGGATCAGGCGGGTAATTTTGACCCAGTTCCGGATACCCTCTTTGTAGGAAACCCAATGATGGTGATGAGGGATCTAACTTTTACCAGCGAGGTACCGACCGAAGACGAAGTACGCGATTTCTATCAGAACAATCGTCCCAAACAGAATGAACTGGCGGACGAAGATATTGCTAAAGCAGTGTTTGTGTACGAAAAACCACCCTTGAACCTTAAGCGGGATAGCAGTTGGCAAGAAACATATACCTGCGATTTTACAAAACCGGAAGATGTTGATACTTGGCTCTTTCAGTCGGGAGACAAATTCCGCGATAAATTTGAATTGCAAACGTCTGACGAAGGACTACTGATCAGGACCCCAGATATCATCGATACCGAATCACGGATGTACTTATGGAGCCCCCGAACCTTCTCCGGTGACTTGTGGTTAGAGTTTGATTTTCAGGTAGTATCGGATCAGGGGTTGGCGTTGGTCGCTATCTGTGCCAGCGGCCCGCGGGGAGAAGATTTTACACAGGACTACGGTATTACTAAGACCGGCAGTATGCAGTTTATGTTAGATGATATCCGAGATTACCACTGGGAGTTCATGCGTCGGGTAGAAGTGATGCGTACCGACGTTGAAACCCAGTACGTGGCCAAGAACCCCTGGCATTGGCGCATGCACTATAGCGTATTTCCTCGCCTGGAGCAAAATCAGTGGCACCGACTGCGCCTAGTAAAAATAGGCAACCGGCTGCACGGGTCAATTAACGGCGAAACGATATTTGACGTAGAGGATGACGCTTCACTTAACAACGGGCCAGTGCTGAGTTTAGGAAGAATCGGTATACGGCAGATGTACAACACAGCCATGCGCTATCGGAATTTGGTCGTCTACAGCAAACCATAAAAAGTTATCACAGAGTTATTGTTACTCACTAAGCGACTCTACCCCGCCCTCTAGCCGAAGGCCATCTTGGTAGAGTACCGCTCGGTATTCTACGCCGCCCTCCAGAAAGGACGGATTTGCTACTTTCGCTGAGCCGGATTCAGTGGTAGGTAACCGGCCAAGTTCGGGGTCGGTGATCTCCAGCTGGTAGGCTCCGGGTTCTTTCACCGGAAACAGGCTGGTCGATTTCCACGAAGGGTCAAAATTCTCGCTCAAAGTACTCTGCTTACGCCGATACTCAAAACCACCCTTAAAGGCTTGTCCACCGCCAACTTCACTAATCTCCAGGGCAAACGTGATCGTGCCGTCAGCATCCACCCGAGCGGGTTCGGTGGCGAAACGAGCTGGACGGAGGGCTGGCTCTACGTTTTCCAGCTTTACCACAATAGGATTAGGCCACTGGTGGTTGTTGTAAATTCGCTGAGCGCGCACTACCGAAACAGTAAGTCCTTCGTCGGTAGCCTCGAAGCGAGCGGTGCCATCTGTATCGGGCTGGTACTCAACAAGGTTTCCGGACTGCCCCAGTACGCTGATTTTGGTGTCGGCGGTGGCCTTGACCGACCGCAGCAGAAACTCCTTGCGGTCACCCCGCGTCCAGTTAGGCTGATTGGTAAGGTACGCGTATACGGTATTATTTTCTCTGTGCCGGGTGAACCAGATATCACCTTCGTGACTTACCGCCCAAGGTCGCACGTCTTGGATTGCCTCCTGGTTTACAAAGTTCCAAGCGGCTATTTCGATCAATCGCCCTTGTTGGCCTTCGTTGAGGTCGCCCCAGGGACCGGGCCCCACGTTGAGTAGGAACGAGCCTCCTCTTGCTCGTGCCTCAATGAGCAGGTTAATCAATAGTGTACCCGATTTGTAGTGTTCATTGGTGGGCTTATAGTTCCACTGCGTACCCATCGTCATACAGCTCTCCCAGGCAGTTTCAATTTCTTCACCAGGCACCGACTGTTCGGGAGTAGGCAGCGCACCACGGGTGATCAGGCAATTAGGCTGGTTCTCCCACACCAACTCTTTCACTTCTTCCAGCATCACTTCACTGTCAATGAAGAAGAGATCAACCTGGCCGTAGTTCTTAGTAAGTTCATTAATCTGCGCTCGGGTATACGCCAGGTATTTGTCGTGAATTTGAGGAGCACTCTTCCAATGGTTAACCCGACGAATGTCTTTTACCCCTTGCTGGTAGTAATACAGAAAATCTTCGGGCGAATAGTAAAATCCTACGGCCAGCCCATGACGACGAAGTGCTTCCACCAGTTCGCCCAGAATATCTTTTTGATACGGCGTATTAGTGACGTTGAAATCGGTAGTTTCGGTATCCCAAAAGCAGAAGCCAGCGTGGTGCTTAGTAGTAAAAACAACGTACTGCATGCCGGCGTTTTCAGCTAACGTAGCAATTTTTTCGGGGTTCCAGTCAACAGGGTTAAAGTTGCGGGGAAGTTGCTCAATATAGCGATCAACGTAGTCTTCGGAGGCTCCGACCAGACTATGACTAATCACCATACCCAGTTGGCTGTCAATACCCCAGTGGATAAACATCCCGAAACCCGCATCCTTCAGCCATTCTTCGCGTTCGGGTTTGTTTTTGTTACTGGCACTGGCCTCCTGAATTTGACCATGAGCAATATGTGTCATTACCAACGCAAAAAACAGTATTAAGTTAAAATAGAGTAGTTTCATAGTGTGATTATCCATTTTGAGTTCAAATGGCAAATTTCACATAATTAACGATTTAAGCAATTAGTACCTTCTGGATGGTCGAGAATTAGGAGTCAGTTTAAGTACTGACAAGTTATACGCTAGGCTCAAGAAGAGCCGTTAGAAAACCACGAAGTGAAGCTAAGGCCCGGTACACCAAGTTGTAAACCGAACGTGTTTCCATCGCCATAATTTCGCCAATTTCCTGATAGCTAAATCCATCGTAAAAATACAAAGTAATGGCCTCCTTCTGCCGGTGAGTTAGCTGATTAATAGCTTGCAGCAATTGCTGTCGCTGTTGTTGAGAAACATGAAGATCAATTAAGTCAAACTCGGAAGATAGTGTAATCTCAAAATTGTACCCTTCCGCTAACCCATCGTCAGATGAAAGAGACTGCTGCTGTACCAGCTTCTTAATTATTTTCCGTTTAAGTGCCTTAAACAGATAGAACTTCACCGCATTGACCTCAGGTAACTGCGCTTGGCGCGTCCATAGTTCGGCAAATAGATCCTGTAAGCAGTCTTCAATAAGAGCAATATCGTCAGTGAGTCGCTCACCGTAGTGGTACAGCCTATCAATGTGGCTGTAATACAATAGTGTAAAAGAATGCTGATCTCCCGCTCTAAAGGCTTCCCACAGGGCACTAGCATCTTCAGCACACCGAATAGAGGCAGTTATAAGCTCTTTATTGAGGTTCTCAGTGAATTTATCAGACGTAATTTGAGAAGAAATAGTGTGCATTCTTGTACAAAGATGCTAAACAGCAGTGTAAAATCGATTAAATTTTGAAAATTTAATAAAAAGAAGCAAAGAAATATTGTTCGTTATAATTATTTTCAGGTTATCAAAGCACCCTCGAGGACTGCGTGACCACTTTGATCCTGATTGCAGAGCGGTAATGGAGTGCCTGTATGTGACACCTAAAGAGCAATCATTACTGGAGTGCTACAAACTGATAGGGAGTTTAAACAATCTACCACCTGTAAAGGTGCAGGCCCTACTTCAAGCCTGAGAAAATAGATGTGGGAAGTGGAAAAAGAAGCTTGGCTAAAAGTGAATCTTATGTAGCCAAATACCAGATTACCGTCCCGAAGTAACTGGGAAATTATGACTAATGAAATGTACCACAGGCAAGTAGCCTTACTACTTAATGTGCTTCCGAAAGTAGCCATTGTATTCAAAACTGAATGACTTTTTACCCTTACCGAAGTGGGCGGAGAGAAGCCCCATTAAAACCGGACCTGCCAGGCCTTTCCAATCAGCGTACACGTAGATATCGAATTTGCCCTTCGCCACACTACAGTAGATTTAAGTCTTGCAATTTTCTGCCGTAAACATCATCTCCAGCGAGTTTTAAGATGTCTTCTTGTAAACTCAGCACCCGCAGTACATTAAAGTAAGAATCCATCGCCACGCTGGGCTCGCTCTGCTCTATTTTATAGAGCGTAGATCGATCAACACCCGCTCGTTCCGCCATCTACTTCGCTCATCATTTTGCGATGGCTAGGCATCAATACGACCTTCTTGGCTTTCAAGTTGTTGCTTGTTTTCAGCAAAAATGCCTGATATGTTGATAATAAACAGCATACTCTGCTCTCAATAGCCAAAAGTTAGCGTACTATTGCAGAATTTGGTCAGCCGCATCATCTAACACTTCCCTATCGAAATCGTCAAAATACGCTTCAGTGGTGTAGTAGTTAGTATGACCAAGCATATCTCCGATCTGCGCTTTAGAAACGCCTTTATGAAGTCCGGCCGTGGCAAACGTGTGGCGTGCCACGTAGGTAGTGAGGTTTTCGCTGATTCCTAATGACTTACCGATGGTAATTAGTCGCCGGTTGTGATTGCATAATCGGTTTTTGTACACCTTGTATATTCGCTCCTCGTCTTCCAGGCTAATGACATCACGCATGATAGGAAAGGCCAACCCCTGGTCACCGCGGGGATCGGCGTAATAATCCAAAATTCGCCGGGCTTCTTCGGTAATTTTTAAGTCAAACGCTTTGACACTACTTCCTCGCTTCGTTTTCCTTCGTTTGTATTTTAATCGGCCATCGCTAGCCGCTGAAGTAGGAAGAAAAGCCAAGTCAATAAAATTCATACCCCGCATGTTAAACATAAACAGGAAGTAATTTCGGTGATGCCATAACGATGATCCTTCGGGATAAGAAAGCTTTCGGATGGCCTCAATTACGTCGAGCTTGACCGCCCGTTTCTTAGCCCGTTCGGTTCGGATAGAATATTTCCCCCGTCCGAAGGGATAATCATCCGCAGATAATTCAGTATCCTTGTCTTTGATCGCCAGGTTGTACACCCTTCTAATGGATCGCAATCGTACTCCCAAACCATTAACTTTATTTCCCTTGCCTAGGTAATCGGCTTCTAGGTCTTCCAGAAATGTTTCATTGATCTCAGAGATGTACAATTCATCATTTCCGTGGAATCGCAAGAAAAGCCCAACAGCATCCTGGATGGCATTAGCCATGCCAAAGCGCTTGGCTTTCTCGTAGCGGGCGGTCACCTTTTCTCCGTAGACCTTCAGTAAGGTTTTGCCCGTATGTTTCTCCAAGACCGGAGCAGGAATAGCTTGTTTAGCCGAGTCATCCAGCCTTTCCTGGATAAGTTCTCCTACTTGGCGAACCGTTAGATTGTATAAGAGTGGTTCCATCTGTAGCAGTACTTCCGAGGCAACGGACATTTTCTTTCTGAGGCGTGTGTTCTCTCGGGTGGCATTGCCAAAAGTGCTCTTAATCACCTTTTTGCTATCATTCCACTCACTCGCTGCCAGTTTGTAGCCCGTGGGTAAATCCTTACGATTACCCTTGTGGGCTACGCGAAGTACCAGCGGAAACCGCTCAGATTTTTTGTTTCTGGTATCTAGAAAAAGAGAAATAGAAGCCATATCTTAAGATTTGTAATTGGAGTCTAAGATACGGATATGGTGGATAAGACAGAAAAATATTTGCCCGTTTTTTGCCCGTTTTTCGTAGTTTTTAATGGATTCAAATGAACTCTATCAGTTTTCAAATTTTCATTATCAATTGATTTTCAGATAATTATGATTTTATACAGGACATAGAAAGCCAAATGTATACTGACTGTTAATCAGTAGGTCCTTGGTTCGAGCCCAAGAGGAGGAGCTTCACACTCAGGCACTTATGAGAGATCGTAAGTGCCTTTCTTTTTTTGGTTTACACAAAATTTACATATTTTGTTAATGCTAAAGCACTAGAAGATTTTTCAAAAGAATTCCAACTTTTTTCGTACCAATAAATATTCGTTCAAATCTGAATGATTTTGGTATTCACCACTATGACTAACCACTTTCACTTATTTAGATAGTAGCCTGAAAAACACCATCGGCCAATAGCATCATTGTAAAAGTAGCAGTGTACCTCGTAGGCTTTGAGTTTATCCGATACCTTGCTACTTAAAATAGTGGTACGGCTCAGTATTATAGATGAAAAATCCGACCTAATCTAGTCCTGTAACGTAAACCAGCTTAAAAAATCCACTGTCTATTCAAAAAGTATTATGCGACTATGGTCTTAAAAGCAGACCTATTAACTATATTTATTTAATATAAATTTGTAATGAAATTTTCATATGTAGGCTATATTTAATTATTTTGCATTTCGTATATAAAATAATATGCCTACTAAAATTATTCTATCATCGCTAATACTGTGTATAATACTTCTTGCAGCCTGTCAGGAAGAAGAAGTTGAGACATCAACCCCGAGTGTTACCGATTCATTGCCTACAGCATCACCTTCCGTGGTTACCTTAGATGCCAAGGTATTTGACGAAGGAGGGGTTGTACTGAGTGGAGAATTGATTACAGACGGGTCTATTAGTGATTATGGTTTTATCTTTTCTGCTGATAGCATATTTGACGAATACAGCGATAATCTGATTTTTCTAGAGGATCCTCCTAAATTGGGTAGGTTTGAAGCGTCTATTTTATCCAGTTTACGAGGCGAAACAACTTATTTTTTTAGAGCCTTTATTAAGTTTGGAGAAGAAACCATATACGGTGAGACTAAGAAGTTTGAGTCTTCGGGAAGCCGATGCCCTATTATCTCTCGTATTGCTCCTGAGCAGGGACATTTAGAAGATACAATTCAACTCTTCGGTAAGTATTTTGGTACTTCTACCTATTCCTCATCTACTCACGTGACGTTTTCCAATCAATACTCGCGTATTATTTCTATTGACGATAGTGTAATTACTTGTGTGGTTCCGGAAACAATTGTAGAACATCAGCATCGGGTAACTGTGACATCAATGGGAAAAAGTGCGGCAATTCCATTTTCGCTTTATTCTCCACTCATAGAACTTATTGAACCTGCTTCAGCCACTTTTGGTGATACACTCAAACTGTTTGGACAACACTTAGATCATGTTGCTGAAAGGAATACGATTATGCTTGGGAATGCTAAAGCGGAAATAGTTACTTCTCAAAGAAACAGCTTAGAATTTATTGTACCAGATGAACTGGCTGAGAACATTCCTTCCTTGCAATTGACTTCCCAATTACAGACAGTAAATGCCCCCGCTAGCTTTAGTATCATTCTTCCAGAAATTGTGAATGCACCCGAATGCAGTAATGCTTACGAAGAAATTACATTGGAAGGTAATTACTTTCATCCTGTGTCTCATCAAAACAGGGTCTTCATTGAGGGAGTAAAAGCGGAAGTTCTTTCTGGTACTACTCAGCAACTAATAGTGCGGGTTCCTTTTGGTCCTTTTCCTAATGGGTCAGGAAGAATAGATATTGGTGTTACGGATACAGTAGTTACGACCGAACAACAAATTTGTATTCAAGACCCTTGGTTAATGATTTCTAATAGTCTTCCATTTAGCTTCTATGGTGATGTAGGAACCTTTACAATAAACAACAGGGTCTTTGTTGTCTCCGATCCTGAAGACTACCAAGATCAAAATCTGTACTTATGGGAATTTGATGAAGAAACTATCTCCTGGACGAAAGAAACTATACCTTTTAATGTGCAACACTCCGGTACCTGCGTTGGAAATGGATCAAAAGGGTACGTATATACTGCTACTTCAACAGATAACTTTTGGGAATATGATCCTGCCACAACAACCTGGACACAAAAACCCGACTTTCCTGGTGCGCGACGCGACAAGCCTACATCGTTTTCTGTAAACGGGAACGTATACGTTGGCCTGGGAACTGACTTTGAGCCCTACTTTGAGGTAGATTACTTTGATTTCTACAAGTTTGATGCTTCGTTAAACCAGTGGATAAAAGTTAGTGACTTTCCCAACGACCCATATACTAGGGGAAGAACAGAGGCTTCTACCTTTGTTATTGATCAGGCTGCTTACGTAGTGGGCGGAGCCCGTACTACAGGCTCTTACAGTGCGTGGAAGTATCAGCCTAGCGAAGATCAGTGGGTAAGTATTGCTGATTTTCCGGATGCCCGTAACTATACTAGTGCATTTAGCCTGGACGGAAAAGGGTACATTGCTAACGGAAGTCCGGTAGGTGGAGGAGAAAGAAAAGAATGTTGGGAATATAATCCGGCATCGAATACGTGGAGTCCATTCTTTGATATAGGACATAAAAGTCGTTTTCGAGGGTTCGCATTTGTGATAAATGGCACTGCTTATGTTGGAGGTGGATCAGGCGGAAGGTATGATGACCTTACTGAATATGAACTTTACAAATTGAGAAAATAGCAGCTGACTATGAGAGTTTATCTACCTACCATAAATATATTACTTGTACTTTTAAGCTATCAGTCTTATTCACAAGAGGATCCGCAACTTAACTGGCAGTTTGGTATGCTTGGCCATGATTTGGGGGAAGGAGGAATCTTAGTATCAGATATTGATGGCGATGGAACTAATGAGATAATTTCTTCTGGGAGATACAGTCGTGATTATTGGGAGCCTTCTGATTTTTTTACTGTAGTATCCTACAACCAGGTGGAACAAAGGTATACAACAGAATGGATTAGTAGTGTCATTGCAGCCAAGATTAGTAGTATGACACTGTATGATTACAATCAGGATGGAAGTAAGGAATTGTATCTTGGGTTAGATGATGGAATAATAGCAATATACGATCTAAAAACATATAAACGAGTTCGAACGCTTGATACTTCCTTTAGAGGTAAAGTTTCGGTTTTTGACCCACCTAATATTATTCGGCATATTGAATTTGGTGATGTAGATAATAATCAATTTATAGATCTGGTAGCTACCAATGGTGATACTACCTACATATTCAATAATGATTACACATTAAAGTTCAAAATACCCAAAGGAGCTCCTCATTTTAAAATTGGGAATATTGACTCTGATAATAAAAATGAGATAATCTACTCTGACGGCGATATCGTTGAGATAGTAGATCAAAATGTTCAGCAGAAGTATACTTTTTTCACTGAAGATGTTGGCCTCGATATTGGGTTAGCTCAAATAGATGATGATGGAATATTGGATGTGGTATATGGGTCAAATAACTCTATATATGCCTATAATTTTAACACTAATCAACTCATTTGGGAAAGTTCTTGGGAATCCCCTGATCAAGAGCACTATGTTACGGGGATATGGTTGGGTGATTACAATGAAGACCAAAAAACTGATGTTTTAGTAGGAGACCAACGAGAAGACCTAATATTCGGAATTAATGGTGAAACTGGGAAAGAGGAATTTACATTAAAAGCAAAAACACATGATCCACCTGTTAATGTAGCAGTAGCTAACCTTGATACGGATGCTGCCTTAGAAATCGTCTGGTCAGTAGGAGCTGCCTGTACGTGCAGTGACCATTTTTTTATAGTTGATTTAGAAACCGAACTCCAGGAGTGGCAAAGCCGCCACTGGTACAGTGATTTCAAGGCCTTCGATGTGGGTGATGTAGATAATGATGGTGATAATGAGATCGTTGTAGCTAAGTATCCCTACGGTGAACTAGACAGCGATGGTGCTTAGCCTCTCTTCTTGCTTGGTTAGCCGGGGTTTCCATCGGTGGGGTAGCAGTTCGTCTATCTGACTGATAGGATGATCAGGCAACCGTTCCAGAATATCTTTCAGATAGCTATAGGGTTCGATGTTGTGAAGCTTACAACTACCCAACAGACTATAGAATACCGCGATACGTTGAGCGGCCGCATGGCTACCGGCGAACAGGTAGTTTTTCCGGCCCAAAGCAATGGGGCGGATAGTGTTTTCTATGAGGTTATTATCGATCTCCAACCGCCCATCGCTGGTATATAACGATAAGGTTTTGATACGACGCAGCGAGTAGGTGGCGGCTTTACCGATCAGGCTTTTAGGCAATACACTGGTTGCTTGTTCCAGTAGCCAGGCGTGTAACTCTTCCAGTACAGGTACAGCCTGCTGTTGGCGTAGTACATAGCGTTGCTGGTCGGACAAGTCGGCTTGCCGGGCATGACGTTCTACGGCATAGAGCTTCTGTATTTGGGATAGGGCATGTCCCGCCCGTTCGGCATCGCTGTCCAGGGCTTTTTCAAAATACCGTCGGGCATGGGCCATACAGTGCAGCAGGGTAATATCATCGCGCTGGGCATTCAACCACTCATAGGCTTCATAACCATCGGTTTGCAAATAGCCTTGAAAGTTTTTCAAGCATTCTTTAGGCCCTTCCCTGCCTCGTCCGGGCTGATAATCAAAGAAGACCAGCCGGTCTTTCACACTATGATACGCCCATTGATACCCCCGGTGGGTTTTCCCTTTCTTTTTCTTGTCCAATACTGGAATTGGCGTCTCGTCCGCTTGTAAGTACGTCTGGCTGAGCACACACTGGCGCAAGGCATCATAGAGGGGGGTAAGTAGCTGGCAGGTACTACTCAACCAGCCACCTAGTGTGCTTTCTGAGAGCTTGATGCCTAACCGCTCGTAGCGCTGTACCTGCCGATAGACGGGAAGATGATCCACGAACTTATCCATCAGGATTTGCGCCAGTAGCCCCGAGCCCGGTATGCCCTTATCAATCGGGCGGTTGGGTAAAGCAGTCATATGAAACGTTTCCTCATTACTCACGTAACGAGGTCGGACGTAACGTCGCACAAACAGTTTAGCTGGTTCATAATCTAGTTCCTCGCTCACTTGTTCTCCGATTTTCTTCATATTGGACGTGTCTTCTTCGGGTTCTAGTACGACTTCTACACGGGGCAGGTGAGCCGGTAGCAGTTTCCGCGATGGGGGCGTAACCGTAGTTGATTTAGGGACTTTTTGTGAGTAGGTCTGTTTTTCAGGGGTTGCTCTTTTTATATCTGGTTCCTCGGCTAGTAAACTGAGTTGCCCTTCCCCAGATGACCCTATGAAGCGTTCGCTACCGAAAACCAGCCGCTTCAGTTCGGCCAACTCTTGGCGTAACACTTCGTTCTGTTCACGCAAAGCTTGGTTCTCAGCCCGTAAAGCAGCATCCATTGGGACAAACTTAAGTGCACGCACTGAAAATCCAAACACTTAAGCCGATAATTTGTAACGTTTGCGCCGCTGTTTTACTTCTACATCCAAGCCTTCTAATAGTGCCCACAGTTCGGCTGAAGATAAGGCTACTGCCGCCTGCTTGCCAGCCGGCAAACGAAACGTTCCGGCTTCTAATCGTTTGTAATACAGCACAAAACCCGATGACTCCCAGATCAACAGCTTCAAGCGGTCTTTCCGGCGACCCACAAACACGTAGGCATCCCCCGACAGTACATCCGCACCCATCTGTTGAGATACGATGCCCGATAGCCCATCAAACCCTTTGCGCATGTCCACGCTGTGCGAATACAAGAATATTCGCTTGGCTAAGCTCATCAACATCTACAGTAACGCTTTCAGATACCCCACCGGTACTACTTGTGCAAAACGCAACACCGCCCCCGAAGGTAAACTCACTTCCAGGGCTGCCGGACCGGATACATCCATACGGACGGGAACAAAACCAACGGACTCATCGCTCTCATCAACGTGGTGATCGCGGTAACGCCGTAGCCAGTAGGCCAACACCGAAACAGAAATATTATGCGCAGCGCAGAACGCTTTTTGCGTTTGTCCACTGCTCTGCCAAGCTTCCACTACAGGAAACATCTTTTGCTCAGTACGAAAATGTGCCATAACCTTTTTTCTTCAAAGATAATGGCGCACTCGGCTGTTTATCAAGTCCGTTTCACCGTAGGGATACGTAGCTAACACCGGTGAATACGCTACCTATTTTGAATATGGCTTTATTTCTGTCTTCGATGCGAAGACTCAAATGCTGGAAAAGCAGAATAATGAAGAAATTTTTAGACTTAGAGATGATTTTACGGCTATTAAAATAGGGGATGTAGACAATGACGGACAAAACGAACTGCTGGTTGGAATAGAAACATCGTACGCTTATAGCGATGTTTATGCCCTTAATGAGAATCAAGAAATCATAAATGAGTACCGGATTTACGGAATGAATATGATCTTGGGTATTGAGATTGCAGATATAGACTTGGATAATGAAAATGAAGTAATAATTACTTCAGGCACCAACGTATCAGGAAGTACAGATCCCGAAAGATATCAAAACTATATATATGTCTTTGATGGAAAGACTGGTGAAGTAGAATGGAAAAGTCCATTGTTAGACGGTATTTCTTCAAAGGTGGGCTCTGTCAAGATTGGAAATATTGATGATGACGAAGCATTAGAAGTACTAGCCTTACAGTATGAATCACGTAAATGGGAAACACAGCTATTGATCTATGATGGTGTCAGTCAAGAATTAACCGCTAAGTTTCTGAGCATT
The DNA here is from genome assembly GCF_030506325.1 of Tunicatimonas pelagia. NCBI lineage: Bacteria > Pseudomonadati > Bacteroidota > Cytophagia > Cytophagales > Catalimonadaceae > Tunicatimonas > Tunicatimonas pelagia. The sequence goes on from NZ_CP120683.1 coordinate 2,005,420, forward strand.
AATGCCTTTGATATATCAGATTTGGATAGTGACGGTATCGATGATATTGTGGTTGGAATGAATTCGGGAAAGATTGGAATACTGGAACGCGATACTTGGGAAATAGCTACCACCTACAGTGGGGGATCCGATAAAATCAATAGTCTAGCAGCAGTGGATTTTAATGGAGATGGTAATCAGGAATTTGTTTATTCTGACGACTATAAACTTTATATATATGACCCGTTGCAGTTATCCATCAAATGGCAAAGTGATACCATCAATTACTATGGGGTTGGCCGCTATAACAGTTTAAAAGTACAGGATTTAGATATGGATGGAGCCATCGATATATTACTTAATACCGGTCATACTCTCTCCAACTATGAGGTTATTGACTATGAATCACTAAAATATGTTGATAGCGGATCACAAGAAATTATTACTGCCCTTCAACCTATTAATCATGAAAAAAATCTATACCCAATGTTATATCCAAATCCTTTTCAGGATAAATTATTTATTAAGCATTTCCCATCTTCAGTAAGCACCTCTTATCAACTATATCTTTATTCTTTACAAGGAGAGAAGATACACTATAGCCAAGGACAACTCATGAACAATAAAAACCTACTCGATGCTGCTTCACTATCTTTAAAAGGTGGCACTTATTTATATCGTTTATATATAGATAATACTCAAGTTTATAGCGGACTACTAATGAAGGGTAATTGATACAGTAAGCTATGGAATTCAAAAAACTACGAATATCTATGCTGATTATGAACAACTTTAAAGTATAATAGAGGTGGGCGATTGATAGTGTGACACACTAAAGTCTACGAACTACTCTTCGGCAGAATAGACTTCTATATCGGGTGCTATTTCCATCCCCACTACCCAAGAGAGCACAATTTGAGAGACGGATGCTGATGTGTTCCATTTCGTTCAAAAGCACAGTACTCCCATTTTAATACTAAATACCCTAACCCTCAGTAAATATCAACCAACTTTGTACAATACTCTTTGTAAATACCGCATATAGCGCACTAATCCAGTAGAAGTTGGCTAACAGCTGCTGTATTCATCGCCCATTGAGCATTATAGACCTCATCAGCCAAGTCGGCTGTATCAACTACCGTCAAATTCTGAGCTTCAGCTTTTAACACTAAAAGATTACCTACGCTCAGCTTGCTATCTAACTTGGCTAGGAGAGCTTTTACTCCTTTTGAGTCCAGGTTATTCACCACTTGTCCCTCAAAAGGCATCTCTAGCCAGATAACTTCTCTTTTTTTTACATCCAATACTCCAAATACCAACCCCTTGGTAATACCCCTCGTTATTCGCACCTGATGTTGCACACAAGATGGATCATAGGCGACTCCGGTCTTCTCAGAAATTTTCATAGGAAACTGGCTACCCATCCAGCCGACAACTAGGTTAGGAGAAAGTCCTCCGGTTGAATAAGCGTTGCAGGTAAAGCTCACATACCGTGCCCCTCGATCTGCTAGCTCTTGTACATCCAGTTCAATATACTCCGCGGTGCCTACCTGATGGGGAATATGCCGAATATCACCACTGTGTTTACAGCCGGGAATAACCAACTGCATATAGGAACAATAGTCAGTTGTATTATCTGAGTAGCCCACCGAACAACTCAAGTCCATGTCCAGATGCTGCGCTTTTAGCCCTTCTCCCCACTGCATAAATAGTCGAACCTTATTTCCTTGAACCGGAAAGCAGGTGCCCATTAGTGCCGATGGTAAATCCTGTACAGTTTCACTACGATCACCAATGGAAAGCGGGATATTGAACAATTGAGGGTCAATGAATATTGCGGATGGCCGCCCCACTTCATTTTGGTTTTCTGCTTTAGCAAAGCAGGATGCTGCCCAGCGTGACTGCATTGCCTCCAAACAAAGGTTCTCTATACTATACTTCATCTCTTGTAAGCTCTGATCATTGTATAACTTCAGCAATGGATGCGAAGCAATACGCTTTCGGGTACTTCCTAGTGGCTGCACACTGCGCATGCTATCCTTTTCAAAATAGTTTGAAGCGTACATGTTCAGGGTTAGTAGCAGACGGGCGGGTAATTGATCCAATACTTCCCGAAAGTGCAAGAGGGTTACTTCCGAGCCAAACCAAAGCATATTAGAGAACAGTAAGCGAGCGAATAGACCTGGGCGTTGCTTCAATAGCGTAAACGTATTATCAGCGTCTGCCTTTAAACGATAGTGATTAACTCTCCCTTGCCATACTGGATACGCTTCATTATAGAAGGTATCCATCAACTGCGCTAAATTCTCAAAACCTTTCCTTTTACTGTATTCGGCTAATCGCAAAGCTCGGATAAAACGCACCCACATGCTTCGCTTTGGATGCATGATTTCGGCCGCTTTCTCGGCATCCATCGATAAGTCATTTAACCACTGGGCTACTCGTCTGCATTCCTTCCGATTATACTTTAACTTTAAGTCTGTCTCAGATTGTATTTTTGCCACGATACTTTCATTGGCTGGTTGGTACCGATGCTGATGATTTCGCGCAATACGGTTCACGATTGTCTTAGGTTCTACGACCTGTAAGAAACCAGTATGCTTAAACCATAAGTAGCGCAGAATATCATGAGGACTGGAAAATGATGTACTACACTCAGTGCTTCGGTCTTGGTCTATGAGTGAGTCTACTACCAACATTAGGGTTTCTTTCATTCCAATCTGCGCTTTTTTAGGCACAGGAAAGTATTTTAATAGTACTTTCAGGCTATCAACCTGCGTAGCATCTATTGGCGTTTTGGATTGTAGTAGATCCGTGAACAATTTCTCTACATCGGCCTCTTTCCAGCAGGATAATACTTTGAGCTTACCTCCTTGACCATAGGTCTCTATTTCACCCAACTTAAAAGGGGTACCACAGAAGGGGCAACCATTGTATCGTTCCAACGGAAAGGTACCATTGGGAATTAGGTGACCGCAGGACAGGCGAGCACCCTTTTTGCTGCCCAATGCATTCGCTACAAAAGTAATAATATGATCTATCACCGACTCGCCGGTTGGAGTGTCCCATCCTTTGACTAGTGGTACCCAGTTTTTCTTAACACCGACAGTTTCTTTAAGTACCTCCAATACGTCTAATTTGGTAGAAGGAGAAACTTTATTAAGTGCCCGTAGTAGTTCTTCCGAAAAGCCAAACCCTAGTTTCGCCGCATTGGCTACGAGCACGGCGGTAGTCTCATTCAATAAGGCACTATCTTCTATGACCAATTCCTTTTCCGATAGGAAGACTGCTTGACTGCGAAGGCTAACTTTGCGTAATTCTTGGTTCATGATTACTACATTTAAAAAGTTAAATACCGGATAATTTTGCGACTGATCTACCCAAAAGATGTTGAAGTAAGTCGCAATTGACCCTAGTATGATAGGTAATTAGCAAACTTCTAAGGGCGGATTCGAACCGCAGTAACCAATTGAAGTAAGCTTGCTTTGACCTTAATTATTGGCGGAGATAATTGAATAAGTAAATTTGGTAACAATCGGAGTAACTTACTCTTGACCTTCCAACTGATAGTAAAGATTAAAAGAAAGTGCGCAGCTATTTTGCGCACTATTGTTTTTTCTTCTTACCTTTCTTTCTTCGTTTCCAAGGGGCATTTTTCTGCCAATCGCCTGCCATAATACTCCCATAAGGAAGCACCTCGTCAATCACATTTCCCAGTCCATAGGTTTGCATTTGCGTTCGTACCGTCTGCGCGTTTTTATACGCTGACGGCAACTCGGAGATGTCTATCTCACCGGAGAAGAAGCGCACATCTAGTCCTTCCGTTTCTTCTCGGAAGATTTGGGTTTCCGTTTGCCCCTGCTTCGCCCGTTTATGCGCACTACGGCTGATATTACGCCCTGCCCCGTGGGGGGCGAACCCTAGGTTACCCTTCGTAGTTGCCCCCTGAACAATCAGTACCGGTTCGGCCATATTCAGTGGAATTAGGCGAGACCCCGTACTATCGGGTAAAAACTTCTCATCCAGTGGAGTTGCCCCTTTGGCATGGTAGAATAGATCCTGATCCTGAAAAACGAAGTTATGCTCATTCCAATAGCGATCATATCCCTGCATTCCTAAACCGTGTAGGGTAGCATCGTGCAAACTGCTATGGTTCAGTTTTGTCCAATCCCGAATAATTTGTAAGGCCTGCCAATACTGCTTGCCTTCTTCCGTATCAAAAGGAATCCAAGCGTTTTGCTTTAGCGTTTCGGGGGAAATTTGCTTTCGGAAGTGCTCCGCAATTTTCATTCCTTGACTATAGAGCATCGCCCCCACGCCCCGTGATCCGTGATGGGTCACCATCATCGTATGCCCGGTCTTAGCTGACCGACCTACAAACAGGAAATGATTACCATCGCCCTGCGTACCCAAATGAGTTTCAGCCATATCTAGCATCTTTTCTTTATTCAGCAGTAGATTATCTTTAAAGCGATGCTTTAGCTGAGTTGGTAGCGAGAACTGCTTATCGTAGATTCGTCCCCCAAACCCAAAGTGCGTTACCCGTTGTGCTTGATCTAGTACCTTTTTGGGATCAATCATGCCCAGATCGGTTAACATCACCGAACAGCAGATGTCAGCCGAATGCATTCCGGGATGAATAGCATTTTTCGCTATGACGACCCCGCCGACCGGAATGGTACCGATAGGCCCAGTAGGGCAAGCATCGGGCATTACTGCTCCTTGCACCATTGTCGGAGTACGCAGTAGTTTTTGCATACTCGCTACTACAGTATCCACATTACTTTGCTCTTGGTCATTTTCCGCGTGAATATTGACCGTTAGATCAGCCGCTTCATCTTGCAAAGGTTGGTAGATCGGCTTAACACTATCTAGATAGCTTATTAGTTGTTCTCCTGCTAGCTGATGCTCATTGGCGTACGCTAAGGCTTCTTTAAACCATTTTCCGGGTTGATAACCTAATGCCACGAATGTCTTTCCAGTGATTTCCATTGCTTTTTTCTTTTGAACAGTACAAAGGAAAGAACAGTGTGCGCAGTGATTTTGCGCACTTTAAATTTTTAGCTACTTTTTGAAAAAAAAGTACGATGGCTTTTAGTAAGAATGCCCTGATTCGCTACAAAACAATTGACAAGTGTTTACAAAATCAGTACCGACAATGGACATTGCCTGACCTAATGGAAGCCTGTTCGGAGGCTTTGTACGAATACGAAGGGCGAGCGGTCAATGTCAGTCGACGTACGATTCAGGCTGACTTACAGATGATGCGCAGTGATAAATTGGGCTATAATGCCCCGATTGAGGTGTATGACAAAAAGTACTATCGGTATGCTGATCCAGCCTATTCTATTACCGATATTCCGCTATCGGATACTGATATGCAGGTATTATCAGAAACGGTAGAAATGCTGAAGCAATTCAAAGACTTTTCTCTTTTCTCGGAGCTAGGGGGTATCATTCAACGACTAGAAGACAAAGTATATACGGAGAAGACCAGCCAGCCCGCTGTTATTCATTTAGATAAAAATGAGAATCTTAAAGGCTTATCTCATCTGGATACACTCTATCAGGCAATTATTAAAGCCGATGCTGAACCTCCTGCGCGACCTCCGCAATCCGGTTCAAATCTTTGCCGCTCACCTGAACGACCACCGACCCGTCCTTAGGTTCTGTGGACTCGAGCAACCGAACGATGGCCGTAGGGCCGCGCAGGGTGGCATTGATTTCTCGCTGTAGATGATCGGCTAACGCTTGGTAGGTGCTAAAGCGCCCGCCCCGCTCCAGATCAAGGCGCATCATAATCTGCGAAAAGTCGGAGGTGGCCACCGCAATAGAAGTAGTGATGTAAAACCGGGGCAGATCGTCGCCGATAGAGGATGTGTAGGAAACGATCTCCGGCTGCTGCGCCAGTATTTTCTCAATGCGTCGGGTGAGCTGATCAGTATCTTTGATGTCCGTCTGGTCGTTGGTGATGTCAACGTAAATGATATTTTTATCAGCGTTAGGAAAAAGTTGAGAAGGCAAAGAATCTGAGGCGATTACCACCACCACGAGTATACCAAACGCTACTGATACTGTGAGCCATCGGTATTGTAAGGCCCGACGTAGGGTAGCCGTGAAGAAGCGGAGTATCAGGTTCCCTTTCTCGGCACTCTTCCGCTGGCTCGGGCGAAACGCCAGCACCGCCACGGCGGGGGTCACCAACAGTGCCACCAAGTAGGAGGCCGTCAGCGACAGAATCACAATCTGAGGAATGGCGATCAGAAATTCTCCCGTGGCCCCAGGCAGGGTCAGCAGGGGCGAAAACGCCGCGGCGGTCGTCAGCGTGACCGTGAGTTTCAACGGTGAGGTCACCGCCATACTCCGAGATCAGCTTGGTTTTACTGGAGCGTATGTAGCCGACTGGAACGTGCTGGAAGCCACTAAAGTGCTGGGTTACCCCGTAGAGAGCACCCGATCGTGGGGGCTAGACGATGCGCTGAGCGTAGCCGACCGAGCCGAGATAGCCATCGAGGCTGGGGTCAACCACTTTGGCGGACAGGAGTGCTATGATGTGATTGTAGACCTGGTAGAAGAAGGGCGGGTAGATGAATCTCTGGTCGACGAATCGGTGCGCAAGCTGCTCCGTACTAAGTTTGAACTCGGGTTGTTTGACAATCCGTTTGTTGACGAATCAATCGTAACATCCGTCGTGGGGAAACCAAGGTTCAAGGAGGCCGGTGGCTTAGCCCAGCGAAAGTCAGTCGTACTACTCAAGAATGATACGATACAGCAAGAAGCGTTTCTTCCGCTGAAAAGACATCATCTCCGAGTTTATGCAGAAAATATAAACCCAGAGGTGCTAAAGAAGTACGCCATCCCGGTAGCCACTCCCGAGGAAGCCGACGTAGCCATCCTGCGGTTGGCCACCCCCTTTCAATCCAGAAAAGGACTGCTAGACGAAATGTTTCACCACGGCGACATAGACTTTAAGGAGCCAGTAAAAACTAATATTTTGAATATAACGACCGTTGTACCTACGGTTATAGACATTTATTTAGACCGAGCGGCAGTGATACCGGAGATCGCCGATGCTTCTAAGAGCTTACTAGGCACTTTTGGGGTACCCGATGAGGCTTTGCTGGATATTGTTTTCGGAGAGCTTGCACCTAGCGGAAAATTACCTATTACTTTACCTTCGTCTATACAGTCTGTTGTAGATCAGTCGCCCGATGTGGCCTACGATGTATCATCTCCTGTTTATCAATTTGGTTTTGGGCTGAGCTACTGATCTAGGTAACTTTAATAGGCTAATCATCGGTTTACAGCTAACATGGGTCTTCAGCACGAAGTATTACTTAAATGGCTTCACTACACTTAGCTCCTCAGCCATTGCAGCAACAGCAAAGTTTTTCCGTAGGATAAGAATACGTAAAAACTCATTCTTAACAGAAAAAGGTCAAGCGCAATTTATTAATGACCAATAGGATGTTTTCGGCTTCGCCCTTAAAGTAAGGATATTTAGCCCTTTGGTGCCCCCACAGACTCCCTTTTCGTCAGTTTTCAGGGGTTCATCGTACTGCCTTTTCTTAATTTTATACGAACATAACTATTGAGGCGGGGCGGGTACTACCACTGTCTGCCGGTCATAGGCCAGGGCTGCTACGATCCCCAATCCTCCCTGCACGTTAGTTACAATCTCACCTGACACAGCAAATGGGTTAAAGTTGGCTGCCTGGGCATTCTGAGCCGAACTTATGAATCGATAGTGAGTCGGCTCCAAATGATATACTGTTCCTACAATCGTATCCCCCTCCGCAAAATTGAACCCTGAACCGAATACGATATTGCCCTGGTCGTTGGCAAAATTATCGTCTAATGTGGTTGACAAAAGACTGGGGGTATAAGCCTGCCCTTCGTTCAACACCAACAGGTAAAAGTTGGTCTGTTCCGGAGGGTCGGCAAATGTGGTGAGGCAAAAAGCTTCCGCTTCTTCATTAAAGGTAGGTGCTAGGCTGGTGATTGGCACTACTGGCATAAAGCGGGTGATAGCCTCTATCCTGCGACCTTGCGGATCAACGGCGGTCAGGGTAAAGTCGCCCTGCGGGTCGCTGGGCAGTGGGCGGTTGCTGCCGTAGTTGTAAGCCCTCCCCGTGATGGGGTCAGTAAAAAGTTCGTTCACCAGGGTGTCGGTTTGCCCGGCGTAAGAAAGTAGTACGCTCGCCCCCGATACCAGGGGGAAAGGGGTGGCATCGGCAAAGAACGAAGCACTTTCGGACAGTATAAGGCGGGGCGGCTGCCCTGCTTCCAGATAGCACTCTACCACAAGCTGGCTTTCGTACGCTGGTAGCACTACATCTGCCTCTTGGGTACAAGCGGCCATAAGTGCAACGCAGCTAGTAATTAACAGTATATTTTTCATAGGGCTAAAATCTAAAGTTATACGTAATAGAGGGCAGAATAGGAAAAAGGGTTGTTGATTGAGCGGTGAAGCCTGTCGGCACGTTTTCGGCGTTGCGTTCGGCCTGAAAGCTGAGCAAATACGGATTGAGCCGGTTGTAGGCGTTGTAGATACCAAACGTCAGGTCGGCCTCGCCGCGACGGGGTCGTAGTTGGTAGACTAACGAAAGATCGAGCCGATGGTAGGCCGGCATCCGGTAGTTGTTGCGAGCCGGATAGTCCGATACAATTACAAAAGGGCGTTCTTCCTCATCAGTAGCCCCCGGAATACCTACCTGGGCAAAGCGTCCCCCCGGCACCGATACGGCGTTGCCGGTGTTGTACACCCACGTAAGGGCCAACTGTACGCGTTGGTTAAGGTCATAAGAAGCCACCACCGATATATCATGACGGCGATCGTAGCGCGGGTAAAAGCGTTCACCTTGGTTGATCTCGTCAAACTGCCGCCAAGTGTAGGCCAGGGTATACCCAATCCAGCCCCGCAGCCGCCCGCTCGTTTTTTCCAGGTAAAACTCATTACCGTAGGCCTGTCCGTTGCCGAACACGAACTCTTCTTCCAGATTGGCATTAACAAAGAGCTGCGCGCCCGGCTTATAGTCCACTACCCGGTTAAGCCACTTGTAGTATACCTCATTGGTCAACAAAAATTGGTCGTTCAGCTTCCAGCTGAGCCCAGTACTGATCTGGTCTGAATACTCCGGGCGAATGCGTTCGGTCGATGGGTACCAGATGTCGGTTGGTAGGGAGGCCCCCGAGCTTACTACCAAATGTCGATACTGTATCATTCGACTGTAGTTGGCCTTGAACGAAAGGTCATCATTCACCAGTAAGCGGGTACCTAGCCGGGGCTCCAGCCCCACATAGCGCGCTTGATCGCTGGCAAATCCACTCAACCGTAGTCCGGCATTCACCTTCAAAGGGCCTAGGTCAAATTCATCGTCGGCATACACACCTCCCTCGTAAGCATTGAGGTTTTCTCCCCGGTTCAAATTCTCGTCGGCCTGGCTGCTGGCGATATTGAAGCGGGAAATACTAAACTGACTTTGCATCACGTCCCAGCCCACCTTTAGGGTATGACGGGGAAATGTCCATCGATACTGATTTTGAAGGCCGTAGTCCCGGATGCCCGACGCAACATTAAATGCAAACCGATCAAACTCAGAGGTGATCGCATAATTGTAATCGGCAAAAATTAAGTTCATCCGCGTAGCCAGTCGGTCAGAAAAGCGATGGTTCAGTCGCAAACTAGCTGCCGAGTTGCCCCAAGAAAAGTCGGTATTAAAGGCACCGGGGTCAATTTGAAAGCGATCACGACCGGTGTATACAGAGGCCGATAGATCGGTGCGGTCTGAGATCAGGTAGTCAAGTCGGCCGTTTAGGTCGTAGAAGAAGTAAGAAGGGATGGGGTTGCGGCTGGTATCTCCGGCGTTGGCATTATTAATTAGGTTAGTAAACACATCGGCGTAGGTACGGCGAGCCGTAACCCGATAGGCGAGTTTATTCTTCACAATAGGCCCCGATACATTCAGCCGGGAAGCCAGTAGCCCGATGCCTCCCCCAACGTGAAACATGGTATCGGAGGCAGACCGGGTACTTACATCCACCACCGAGGACAGTCGGCCACTGTATTCGGCAGGAAAACCGGCTTTGTAAAGGGTAACATCCTTAACCGCATCGATGTTGAAAGTGCTAAAAAAACCAAACAGATGACTGGGATTGTACACTGGGGCACCATCGAGCAGGAAGAGGTTCTGATCGGTACCACCGCCCCGGACACTGATGCCACTGGTGCCTTCGCCCGCGTTCTTCACCCCCGGCTTGAGTTGAAACACCTTGATGACATCCACTTCACCGAAAAGAGCTGGCAGTAGTTTGGCCGTCTGTTGGTTGACCTTGGCAATGCCCATCTGTACGGAAGCCACCTGCTGACGGTCGCTGCTCTCTAACACCACCACCTCATTGAGCATTTGGGTGCCAGGGGCCAATCTTACTATAATATTTTGGGTAGGGTCATCCACCGTAATGGTTTGGGATTGATACCCCTGAAAGCTAATTTGTAGCACGTTGCTGTTGGGAGTCCAAGTAAGGGAAAATCGACCTTGAGCGTCAGTACTGGTTCCTTTAGTGTAGTACAGCACGGTGGCTCCTTCCAACGGACGTTGTGTAGCGGAATCCAGAACGTAGCCGTAAATGGATTGATTTGGGGTTTGAGCAGAGACAACGTAGGCTGAGAACAGCAAGAAAAAGGTGATATAGATTCGCTTCATAGCCAGCAGAGTCAGTGTTTAATCTTCTATCACAAAAGTCACCAATACTGATCAGCAATACCGATATATGCCAGTGAATGGGTAGAAAAGTGGGGTGAAGCGTGAAGATAGGTAGGTGAAGCGATTACCGTATTATGTTACTTACCTCCCCAAGTAATCTAGAATAAGTCCCGCCAGGAATATACTACACTATCGTTATGTTTAGAAGGTGAAAAAGCTTGCTCGACAAACGAATTACGCCCAAATCAGCTTTTAGCCTATGAAAATACATTTTTTGTAAAATTGATCTTGCAATCATCAATTAAATTAACAAGATTGGAAAGTTGACTTAGAGATGATGGCTCAGTCTTTCGTTACAAAGCTAAAAAAAGGAAATCAGATGGCGTTTCGCCAGCTTTACGACCGCTACTACGCTAAAGTCTATCACTACTGCTTTCGCTTTACCCGAAATACGGAAGATGCCGAAGAGCTGGCTCAGCAAGTATTTATTCAGCTGTGGGAACAGCGAAGGTCTATTGACGCTGGCAAGTCGCTAGATGGTTTTTTGTTCACCATAGCCCATCACCGGGCAAGTAACTTTCTGAAACAACAGGCTCGTCGGCGAAACCACGAGCAAGCTTGCAGTTCGATGGCTTCTGTCAGCACAGAAGAAACAGTGCAAATTCACGAACTTTACCAAACGGTAGAACAAACAGTGAAGGCGTTACCCGAAAAACGCCAAATCATCTTTCGAATGCACCACCACGAGTATCTGAGTGAAGAGGAAATTGCCCACGCACTACAACTTTCCGTACACACCATCAAATCACAATTGGCTAAGGCCGCTCAAACCATCCGCCGGGCCATTCATGCCGCAATTAGCGTAGCACTTCTGCTTTTTATCGGGGGATAGCACGAAATAACTGCTACCAATTTTGTAGCAAAGAAATCCTTCTATTGCCATACATTTCATTTCTATTTCTATTTATTAGTTATATCGTAAAATTTACTATTTTTTCTTGCCAGCGTAATTAAATCGGCTTCGGGAGTTGAATACTATATATAACCCCGAACAATGGAAAAGCACCAACTTCTTAAGAAATATCTAGATGGCACCAGCACCCCGGAAGAAGAGCAGCGACTGTTTCGCCTTTTACAGGAAGATGACCGCGATGATTACCGAGAGCTTTCCCGGACACTCTGGCATAAGATTCAGGATCACCCACCCACCCCTTCGGGTTCTCAGGAGGCATCGTATCAGCGCATTGTAGAACGTACTTCCCTATCTCCCCATCGCTATCCGCAACAAATCGTCTGGAAAGTAGCCGCAACCCTTACCGGAGTGCTGCTGGTCACCGCCGCCATCTGGCTGGGCATGAACCCTACTTTGGAAAAAGTCATCACCGCTTACGGCGAAACCCAGACGGTCACCTTACCCGACGGATCCATCGTAAAGCTAAATGCCAACTCAGCACTCCGCTACGCTACCGATTGGGAAACAGCTTCTGAACGAGCCGTGTGGCTTTCGGGCGAGGCCTACTTTCAGGTGACAAAAGTGAAAAGTGCCACCGGCGACCCTGTCAAGTTTACCGTTCATGCCCAAGACCTGACCATTCAGGTAGTGGGCACCGCCTTTAATGTACACAACCGCTCCGAAGAAGTAGAAGTAGTACTAACCGAAGGGCAGGTAGTATTACAGTTGCCCCAGCAAGAACAACCGGTAGTGATGGCACCCGGTGAACGGGTGGAGTATCGGGCCAATGAACTTACGCTCGAGAAGCAAACGGTCGCCACTGAGCCGTACACGGCTTGGAAAGATAATCGCTACGTGTTTGATAACCTGAGCCTCGCTGATATTGCTGAGCTTATCGAGCAAAGCCACGGGTTTTCGGTTCACTTTGCTTCCGACACGCTAGCCGAGACCCGGATGAGTGCTAACATTCCCAGTACTGAACTGGCCGTGGTGCTGGAAATTATTGAGCAGACCCTGGGAGTCAACATCACGCAATCAGATCGCGCTATTTACATCAGTTCATCTAATGCTAATACAAATCCTTAATTTTTAAACCCTTAATTTATGAGAAATCTATTTACGTATTTACGGTGCGGAATATGGCTAGGCGTAGGCTGGCTTACACTCTGCACTACATACGCGCAGTCAGCTCCTTCAGCATCAGACAAGAAATTGCTCTCGTGGGCTGATCCGGCAGTGGCTAGCAGCTTGTCGCTTCAGCAAACAGTATCACTCAAGCAGTTTTTAGGGCAGCTAGAACAGCAGCACGCTATTCACTTCTCCTACCCCGAAGAGCTAGTAGCTAATAAAATGGTTCGCCCGTCAGCAAAGAATTCGGTGGGGGAAATTGAACTGGTACTACGCCAAACACTCAATCCCTTGGCAATCACGTTTGTCAAGGTGAAAGATGTATACATTCTTCAAGAGGCTAAATCTCAGCTAGCTCCGCTACCCCAGAAGAAGCCTGATGCTGACGAACTAGCTAAGCCGACAGGTTTGATAAAAAAAGTAGAAAGCTTAGGCAATCAGCTACCCGCCGGTACCAGTAAAAACGAGGAGCAAACCATCGCTGGGCAAGTAATTGACTTGTCAACAGACGAGGGTCTGCCAGGGGTCAACGTATTGGTGAAAGGAACTACTGTAGGAACGGTCACCGATGTTGACGGCAACTACCGATTAACGGCTCCCGACGATGCCGAAACATTGGTGTTTTCCTCAGTAGGTTACGAAAGTGAAGAAGTATCCATCAACGGACGCAGTACCATCGACTTAGCACTGGCCCCGGATATTCAATCGCTCAGCGAAATAGTGGTGGTGGGCTATGGTACGCAGAAACGAAGCGATCTGACCGGGGCAGTAGGCTCTACCAAAGCCGAAGAGATCACAGCGTTTCCAGCGGCTAATCTCAACCAAGCACTGCAAGGACGGGTAGCCGGGGTGAATGTTACTTCTACTAACGGCAACCCAGGATCTAATCCGCAAGTAACCATTCGGGGGATCACCTCGCCTTTTTCCAATAGTGCCCCTCTGTATGTAGTAGATGGTTTTGTGGGAGGAGTACTGCCCCCACCGGAGGATATTGCATCGGTAGAAGTACTCAAAGACGCTTCGGCAGCGGCCATCTACGGTTCGCGCGGTTCTAATGGGGTAATTATTGTAACTACTAAATCAGGAAAAGCCGGAGAACCGGTCGTCGAAGTAAACACGTCCTACTCACCTCAGCAGGTGATCCGGCAACTGGATTTACTGAACCGCTCACAATTTGAAGACTTAGTGCTAGAGGTTGATCCTAATTACAACCTTATTGAAGATCCGTCTATTGATACTGACTGGCAAGATGAGATATTCCGTACGGGAAGTATCCTAAACACACAATTGTCTATTTCCGGTGGATCAGAAGATGTGAAGTACTTCGTCTCCGGAAGTTACTTCGACCAGCAAGGCACCATTGTCAACTCTAATTTTGATCGGTTTAGCCTTAATAGCAATCTGGATTTTAATGCTTCGAGCTGGCTATCGCTGAGTGCGAACCTTTTATACCGCAGAAGTACTTCCAGCGGGGTGGTGACCCAAGAACGTACTGGCGGCCCCTTATTTCAGGGCGCAGTTTCGTCGGCCTACTTATTTGCGCCCGATTTAGGGATATTTAACGACGATGGCACCTACACCACAGCCCGTACCGGACAAGGGTTTAACAACCCAGTGGCTATTGCTAACGAGCGCATCAATGACGCTACGAGCGACGATGCTCAGATGAACCTACGGGCGAATATAGAATTTACGAAATGGCTGGACTTCACTTCTACTTTTGGCTACAGCGTAAATAACCGAAACCGGGGCAGATACATTCCCTCTACGTTAGTAGCCGGAGAGCCAGGTGGAGTAGCCCAAGTCGATTCACGTCGAAACACGAACCTGATTAGTGAAAACTACCTGACTTTTCAGCAGAAAATCGGCGAGGCCCACGATCTTAAACTCATCGCCGGAGCTTCGTATCAAGACGAAGTGTTTACTGACAATGCATCGGGGAACGAAAATTTTATTACCGACAACTTTGGGTACTGGAACTTAGCCAATGGGATACTCATTACGCTACCGGAATCCCGCTTCCGCCAGGCCGAGCTATTTTCGGTATACGGTCGGTTGGAGTATGATTATCAGTCACGCTACTTTATCACGGGTACCCTACGCTACGATGGGTCGTCCCGGCTGTCAGAAGGAAATAAGTACGAACTCTTTCCGTCGGTCGGTCTTGCCTGGAACCTAAAGAATGAAGCCTTTCTGGACGGGGTGTCTAGCATTGAGCTGTTCAAGCTCCGCGCCAGCTTGGGCACCACCGGTAACCAAAATATTGGAATTTATTCCACCTTGCCCACGCTCAATACCGACATATATTCTGATGAAAACAACAACATTGTGACTGCTCTCAATCCCGGACAAATCCCTAACACTGATTTGACGTGGGAAACTAGCCGTCAGCTAAATGTAGGATTTGACGGAGACTTCTGGGGAGGCAAATTGTTTTTGTCGGCTGACTGGTATCAGACCAATACCACAAACCTATTGTTTGCAGTACCTCTCAATCCACTGGTAGGCGGTTCGGCCCAGCAAAACCGGAACTTAGGTGAAATTCAGAACCGGGGACTTGAGCTAGCTATTGGTACCAACAATACCTTCGGTGACCTGCGCTGGAGTGCCCGCTTTAATATCAATGGTAACCGAAACCAAGTAGTCTCGCTGCCCGAGGGTGAAGACGTATTTTATACTACGGTGCCCGACCACATTAATGGGCTGAATAGTAATACCCAGTCGCAGGTACTACGCGAGGGGGAACCTATTGGGGTATTCTTTGGCTTCATCTACGATGGGGTATACCAAGAGAGTGACGATTTTGTTGAGGGATCCGGCTTTGAGCAGGAAGCCGGGGGCGAGAGGTTCCGGGATATTGCCGGAGGGCGCGATGACGATAACCAAGTCATCTTTGAGCCAGACGGTACTCTAAATAGTGATGACCGCACTATTATCGGTGACCCTAACCCTGATTTTACCTTTGGGTTTGATAATACTTTTTCTTACAAAGGCTTTGATCTGAACATCTTCTTTACCGGCTCGCAGGGTGGACAGATTTTGAACTTCACCCGAATGGAGCTAGAGCTACTGAACGGGGGAACTAATGCCACTACGGCCGCCCTGGATCGATGGACCCCACAGAATACTAATACCGATGTTCCGAGAGCATCGGTGAATGGCCGACAAGCTAGAATTTCTACCCGTTTTCTAGAAGATGCCAGCTTTATTCGGTTAAGAAACCTATTATTGGGATACAACTTGCCGAAAAGCGTACTAGACCGGATCGGAATCAACCGTCTACGTGTATACATCAGTGCCCAGAACATCCTTACGTTTACCGACTACCAAGGAGTAGACCCAGAAGTAGCCTATCGCCGTGGTGAGGGCGGCCGATCCCAAAATCTGGGGATGGACTACGGCAGCTACCCTAACAGTAAATCGTATACCGTAGGACTAAACTTAGCTTTCTAAAATAGCAATCACATGAAAAATATCAATAACATACTAAAGACAATAGTCTGGAGCGCATTGGTACTAACCATTAGTGCCTGCACTGATCTGGAAGAAGAACCAGTATCTGAACTATCGCCTCAAGTGATCTCCGACGAAAAAGGGGTAGAGAGCATTGTAGTAGGAGGGTACGCCCACCTGGCCACCAGCACCTTATTTGGGGGCAACCTAAACACTGCCCTAATGGTACGAAGCGATATGGTGAGTACCTACGTAAACACCAGTGCCGAGCGCCGGGGCCTTGACAACTTTGCTGAAGATGACGCTACCGGGATTATGAACGGTGTCTGGAATTTTTTCTTTAAAACCATCGCTTCGTCTAATGCGGCTATTGCTGCGTCCGAAAATATTGAAGATGTAAACGGCCGTAACCGTATCGCTGGTGAAGCCCGGTTCATTCGGGCACTTAGCTACTATCATTTGGTACGATTATTTGGCGATGTGCCCTACGTTGACTTTCAGGTAAGTTCGTCAGAGGGAGCCGATGGGCTGAACGATTTACCCCGGGAGCCGGTAGCACTGATTTACGATGAGTTGATTATTCCTGATTTTCAGTTTGCCAAAGACAATCTGCCGCAGGTGAAGAACGGCGGCACCCGCACCCGGGCTACGCAAGGCACAGCAGCAGGGTATCTATCCTCGGTATTTCTGACCCTGGAACGCTACCAAGAGGCTTACGACGAAGCTAAATTTGTGATTGACAACAGTGGGGCGTTCGGCTACCGGCTAGAACCTAATTTCCAGGATTTGTTCAATGCCAACCAAGCGGCTTCAATTCAGGAGCCCCTGCTGACAGTAGCCTTTACCTCTCAAGTGTTTGATTTTCCTTTTCAGGACGATATTCTTCCTGCCCTCACGGGAATTCCTATCGCTGGTTCATTTAATGGCTGGGGAGCCTTGGTACCACCGATGGAGGTATACGAAAGTTTCAACCTTGGTGATTACCGCACCCAAGTGAGCTTCCAAACAGAGGTTGTTAATTCCGGTGGCGATACAATTTCTTTTGAGAATTATCCGGAATTCTCCCGGAGCTCTTCGCAACCGGCACTACCGCACGTAGCAAAGTTTCGCCGATTTCCAGGCATAACTAAACGGCCTATTGGTCGCGAAACCGATAACGACTACATCGCGATGCGCTACGCTGAGGTACTGCTTATTGCTGCTGAAGCGGCCAATCGCTTAGGTAATGCTTCGGAAGCCATTGGGTACATAAATCAGTTACGTGAGCGCGCCCGCAATGCCGATGGCGTTGCCCGAAGCGAACCGGCCAATTTATCGGGAGGTTTGAGCGGGGAGGAACT
Organism: Tunicatimonas pelagia; assembly: GCF_030506325.1. Lineage (NCBI taxonomy): Bacteria > Pseudomonadati > Bacteroidota > Cytophagia > Cytophagales > Catalimonadaceae > Tunicatimonas > Tunicatimonas pelagia. The sequence goes on from NZ_CP120683.1 coordinate 2,022,978, forward strand.
GCATGAAGCAATCATTGAGGAACGACGGGTAGAACTGGCTTTTGAGTTCAAGCGGTGGTACGATATCAAGCGTTTGCGACTGGGGCAAGAAGTGTTTCAAGGGGCTAACTCACTAGACCCTCAACCTACTTTTACCGACGATAGGTACCTATTTGCTATTCCAGCCAACCAGCTAATATTTAGTCGGTCCTGGCAACAAAATCCGGGGTACTAATTATCTCAAGCAGAAGGGCTATTATCCCCTTCTGCTTTTTTTACACATCCTGATAATCTACGTAGATGAAGGCATCCATTATTCTCTTTTACTTATACGGGATGATCGTATATGGGACCCATGCTCAAACAGATGATCCCTACGGAGGGTATCCGCTGGGGAAAAGTGAGGCTACCGGATTTTTTCGGATAGAGAAGATGAAGAACCGATCTTTTTTCATCACTCCTACCGGGCACCCCTTTTTAGCACTGGGCATCAACCATTTTCATACACTGGATAACCCCGACTACGATGCAGTAGTAGATAATATTCAAGCATGGGGTTTTACGGCGGGGTGCTATCAGGGCCCTGAATGGATGTGGCAGCGATTTCCTTACAGCAAGGGGATTAACCTACTGGAGATACGATCTTACAAATCAGACGACGATTTTGCCTTTCAGGATGTCTTTGATCCAGCCTACTTACAAGCGCTGGAAAAGAAAATTGCCACTATTGTTCAACCCCAAGCCTCCAACAAAAATCTACTGGGCTACTTTCTGACGGATATGCCCGTATGGACGAACAAAAGGGCCGGAGGCTGGATTGCATTCTTTAAAAACCTGGATCAAACCGCCCCCGGCTACGCGGTATGGCAACGTTGGAAAGCAGAAAACCCCGACCTACCGGAGGAAGCTTTTCTAGGTATCATCGCCCGGCAACTGTACCAAATGGGTACAGACTATATCAGAAAGTACGACTGCAATCATTTGATCTTCAGTGATCGTTACAATGAAGAGGACGTTTCAGACTACGTTATCCAAGAAGTGCTTCCGTACGTAGATGCCATTGCTACCCAGCCCGCTGGAGAGTTTCATCTGGAGTATTTTGAACACCTTAGCTCGTTCGGTAAACCCATCTACATTGCCGACCATGTAACTTCATTCTCCACCGAAGAACATCCGGTAACTATGGGACAGGTGGCTAACAGTCAAGATCAGTACTTAGAGCATTACACCCAGTACTTGGAGAAAGCCTTTGCCCAACCCTACATTATCGGTTACAACAAATGCCAATACGTGAACGAACCTCGGGAAACGCTGCTCAAGCAGGGGTTGGTAAACGAAGAGGGTGTTCCCTACTCGTATGTTCACAAGCTCAATGAAATTCACACCTCTGTATTACAAAAGGCTTACCAAACGCACCACAAATAAACACTACCCAACCGATCAACCATGAAAAGCAGCCTGTGTCTGTTTGTACTCAGTTTAGCGCTTTTTCTCAAAGCCAGCCTATCAGTCGCCCAAGCAGTCCCAGTGAACCCAAAGGCAAGTAAAGAAGCAAAGCAGTTACTTTCCCTCCTCTACAAAACCCGGGGCGAACGCATCCTGTCTGGTCAGCATAACTACCCGCATGAGCTTTCTGTGTATTCCGACAGCGTGGTGACCATCACTGGGAAACGACCCGCCCTATGGGGCAGCGACTTTAGCTATAAGCCCGAAGCGGTTCCCCATCGACAGAAAATCATTGATGAAGTCATTCGGATGCATGAGCAAGGGCACATTATCACACTCATGTACCACCAGGTGCGCCCTCAGGACAGCGAACCGAATGGCTGGAAAGAAAGCATTCAAAACGAAGTAACCAAAGAAGAGTGGATCGACTTACTCACTTCGGGTACCAAGATACACCAACAGTGGCTAGAAAAAATAGATACGGTAGCTTACTTTTTAAAGCAGCTCCAAGACCGTCAAATTCCAGTACTGTGGCGACCCTATCACGAGATGAACGGGGAATGGTTTTGGTGGGGCGGTAAAGAAAGTTTTGCCAAACTATGGGTCATGCTGTACGATCGTTACGTACACCACCACCAGCTCAACAACCTACTGTGGGTATGGAACGCCAACGCCCCCACCGATAGCACAATGGCCTACGCGGATTATTTTCCGGGGTCAAGCTACGTAGATGTGCTAGCTGCCGACGTGTATCACAACGACTATCGGCAGAGCCACCACGACGAGCTACTGGAGCTCGCAGAAGGAAAGCCGATTGCGCTGGGCGAATGCGGAACCGCCCCTACTCCGGCCATTCTAAGCCAACAACCGCAGTGGGCCTGGTTTATGATCTGGACGCACTTCTTATGGACCCATAACCGCCCAGAAGATATTATCAAGTTGTACGACGACCCGCGCGTAATGACCTTGAATGAAGTTGGCTCACTAAACGTACCAAACCGATGAAGCGCAGAACCTTCGTTCGCCGAGCCGGTTCAGCTGCCTTGCTAGCTACGGGCCCGCTCGGCTTGGGTATACGTCCGAGCCTATCAACCAAGTGGGACCGGTACGGTGGGTCGCCCAGGGTGAAGGGGGAAAAGACCGGCTACTTCCACCTAGAGAACATCAACGGAAGGTGGTGGTTAATCTCCCCCGAGGGAAACTCTTTTTTGTCCTTTGGCATCAATCATATTTACCCGGAGCTGATGAAACGGGACGAAAACCGGAATTTCTGGGAGAAGCGTTTGGGAGTTGCCGACCTGGAGGATAAGGTAGAGTTTTATCCTGCTCTAGAGAAAAAGGTGGCTGCCGATATGGAGGCTTTTGGCTTCAATGTATTTGGTTGCCATACACCCACAGAGTACTACACTAACCTACGGTTTCCATACGTAAAACAGATTTTATTTGCGCCTATCTGCCACTTCCGCTCGCTCACCGAAGAAAGTTTTGCCGACGTTTTTTCGCCGGACTTCGCCCGAATGTGCGATACGATGGCCAAAGTAATATGCCACCCTCTTCGCGATGACCCTTACTTAATTGGGTATAAGTTTGCTAACTGTCCGGTATGGCGGGAGGAAGAGTCCCGGGCGAGAGAGGTCGTTATGTACGGTGGGCCTAGAAAGGAAACCCCTACTTGGCCGCGGGTGCTCCGGAACCTGCCCCCTGAAGCTCCGGGCAAGCGGGCCTACGTAGGTTTTATGCAGAAGCGGTACGATAAAAATATTTCTCACTTCAATCAGGTGTACACTACCTCATTTTCCTCTTTTGAAGAACTTCGGAATGCCACCGACTGGCGAAAAGAAGCTGACACTGACAATCAGGCCGAGCTACAGGACCTAGATAGCTTCTTGCTGACAGTTTTGGAGCAATACTACGAGGTGATTTGTGGGGCTATTCGCAAATACGATCGCCAGCATATGATACTTGGGGATAAAATCAATGGTAATACCCAAACCCCGGTAGAGATCGTTCGGCTGACGGCAAAATACAGCGATTTGATCTACTACCAATGGTACGGGCTGTACGATGAGCAAAAACCACGGTTGGATGCTTGGTCAGCCGCTACGCAGGTACCGCTGTACAATGCCGACTCCTGCTACTCCACTCCGTCAGAAAGGATGCCCCACCCCAATGGCCCCCACTGCGCCAGTCAGGAACAGCGGGCGCAGGTTTCGGCCGCCTTTGCCCGACAAGCATTTGCCCGGCCCGATTTTGTGGGTTGGGACCACTGCGGCTGGATGGATAGCTGGAACACGGCACCCAAACAGCAGGATCGGCAGCACAGCGGGTTGCAAGATCCCTTTGGCAACTATCACGAACCTATGCGAAAGGCCTTTCGCCAATTCTCTGACGAAAAATACCGAATTGTGGGTGGTTAACTAAAGAAGTAGAAGCAACACCAAGAAAAAGAAGCCATGAGACTGAGCCAATTTTTGCCCCGCCACTCTAAAATAAAACACCCAACGGCGTTAGTAACCTTGCTCGCCCTACTACTACCAATAGTGACTTGGGCTCAGACGACTAGCGAAGCAACGCCTCCCAATGTCGTGCTTTTTCTGGCGGACGACCTAGGCTACGGCGACATTAGTTTTGAAGGAAATCAGGCGTTAGAAACTCCCGGCATTGACCGTATTGCCCGGGAGGGGCTTCGGTTTACTCGCTTCTACCAAAGTGCTGGGGCGTGTGCCCCCACCCGAGCCTCTTTGCTTACAGGTCGCGACCATTTGACTACCGGGGTGTGGGGAGTACACTGGGGGCGGGACTTTATGCACCGGGATGAACACACGCTGGGTAACTTGTTCCAGCGGGCGGGTTACCGGACGGGAGCCTTTGGCAAGTGGCACAACGGCAAAACTTGGGCTTACTATAGTTGGAACCGGGGCTTCGACGTGGGGGTCCACCCTCGCCTTTACGATTACTACGACGCGCAAGTGCTGTTCAACAACAAGATCGTGCGCGTAGCTGGCCCCGTACCGAACGTGCTGGGTGACCAGGCAACCAAGTTTATCCGGAAAAACCAAGACCGTCCGTTCTTTTGCTATCTTCCATTTCTCTCGATACACGGTTCGCACAACTGCCCTGATGACCTGTTTCAGAAATTCAAAGCCCAAGGCTTTAGTGACCATGTGGCAAGGGTGCTGGGTATGACTGAGCAAATGGACAAAAATGTGCAGCGCGTATTAGAAACGCTGGACGAGCTTCGCTTGGCCGACAACACTATCGTAATTTTTATGGTGGATGATGGCCCCTCCGGTGCCCCCGACCATCAGCTAAAGCGCCGTATGAACGCCGAAGAATCTGCGGAAAGGGCTGCCCTATGGGGGTACCACCTCAAAGGCACCAAAGCTACCATCTGGGAAGGGGGTGTAAAGTCGCCTTGCTACGTACGCTGGCCCCGAAAAATAAAGGCCGGACGACAGGTTGACACGATTGCGGGAGTGCTGGACATCTACCCCACCCTGGCGGACATGTGTGATATTGCCTTCCCGCCCGATCAAAAAACATTAGACGGAAAAAGTTTGTACCCGCTGATTAAAGGCGAAGACACCTCCGAACTACTGGCTAACCGTACCTACTTTGACAATACCAATCTGTATCTGATTGAAGAAGATCAGTTTGACAGAAGTGCCCCCCGGTTACGTGATATTTCGGTGCAGCATCAGGCGTACAAACTCGTACGAAAAGACAACTACCTAAACGGACGAGATACGGTGACCTATTTCCTGCATAACGTGATCGACGATCCGCAGGAGACCGAAAATCTAGCTACAGCCCAGCCTGAACTGACAGACAGCTTAAAACGCTCAGTTAATCGGTGGTACCAAAACATAACAGCTTCAGGGCGGACGTTTCAACCTGCTGTGTATTGGGTGGGGCACTGGGAAGAGCGAAGCAGCCCTATTAACGCAGATGGTGTTAGCCAAGTGTACGGCGACCTGGAAAGAACCGGACCTGGCAAGTTCTATTTTACCAACTGGGCTTCGCCGGGCGATGGCCTGAGCTATCAACTGCACGTAGCCGATAGCGGAGACTACCAAGTTGAGCTGCTGATTTCGCCGTCAGATAGCAGCTCCCAGGCTACTATGAAGGTATTCACCGAATACGATACCATTGTGGGGTCGGTAGATAAAAAACCTGCTACCTCGCTGTTCAACCAAGCGCTCACCTTGCCTTCGGGCAAACAAGTACTCACGATCTTATTAGAAGACACTCTCTCGCCAAGCAGCGGGCTCACTCAACTGAAAGGAATTGTGTTGCACCGAGTGGCTCAGGAAAGCGATCAGGTATTGGTAAATGCAGGTATAACACTCTCAATTGGTGATTCTCTAATCGCTAAAAGTACGCTCGCTCAAGAAACGGTTGATTTCCTCTTTCGCTTAGGTCGCCCGGTATACCCGTTGGTTCAACATGAGAACTTTACCATTACTCCCTTTGCCGACAATCCGGAGGTGATCCACTCTGTAAAATACTTCATTGATTTTGAATTAGTAAAGGTAACAAGCTCGCCCGACCATCGCTTTCGACATTCATTCAAGGATAAGGGACAATACACAATCAACGCCGAATTTAGCGACACCAAAGGAGTGAAAAATTCCTCACGGATATTGGTAGAGGTGATATGATTAATGGATAAGTACTTAACAGAATACTATACAATAAGATAGTCTTCAACTAATACTTTCAACTAAAAAATCTACTTATGAGAAATGTAAATTATCTATTAGTCACATTAGCCCGCCTGCGTGGTGTGGCATTCACACCACGCAGGCGGGCACAATAGTTATTACCCCAAACGATAATCTCAACAATGCTATCAATAATGCTTCGCCGGGGGATGTGTTGCTAGTACAACCCGGCAAGTATGATCGAATCGACATCAGCAATGTAAACGGTACGGCCAGCAACCCAATTGTTATCAAATCATCCGATCCTGGACAGCTTGTACGCATCGATGGCAACGGCCAGGGTAAAATTGGTACCATCAAAAACTGCCGATATCTTGTATTCGAGCGAATTCAATTTAGAGATGGTGACTTGGGTGTTGAAGTGTTTGGTAGCGACCATCTTATTTTTAAAGAATGTCAGATCATCAACACAGGAGGCTTCGGGCTCAAAATGCGTAATCGGAGTAACTCCTCAGTGACTGACCGTGAAGACCAGTCACACCACATTGATTGGTTAGGTGGCAAAGTATCGGAAACCGGTCAAAATAACGGTGGGAAGTTTGGTGAGGGAATCTATGTTGCCCAAGCCCAGCAGGCACAAGACCCTACCCATAATATTTGGATAGAAGGAGCCGAAATATCCAATACCAACGGAGGAGAGGCGGTCAATATTAAGGCAGAAGCCTATCGGGTGATGATTAAAAATTGCACCATTAAAAATGTAGAAATCTACGCAGTAGGTGGCGGTCAAACTAACGACTGCGCTATCGGTGTGGAAGCAGGTAATAGTGGTGTCCATAACGCGGAGGTCGATAGCGAAGTATGGGTGGTAGGAAGTACTATTGATGGAGTACGTAGCATTACCGGACAACCTTCGCGAGCGGGAGGTATCTTGGTCTACAATAATCCTGGGGTTAGAATCAAAAATAATATTATCAAAAATGTGCAAGGGCGGGGTATTGAAGGATTTGGTAACGATCGAGATTACACCAACTATCGCTTTAATAATACCTTCATCAACACTGGTTTAGGAAATGTTAGTAACTCAAATCAGATGATTTTGCTCAATCAAGACCCCGGTAATCCTTCTTTTGGTCCCCAAACCTGGTACGATGATGTTGACTCCGATCCGAACCCGGGGCCCACTTGCGGCCCAGTAATTAATTGGCAGAACAATAGCTTGGCTACCCAAGATGGCAACTTCACCGCCACCTGGAACATGACCCCCAACGGCAACAATATGGACGGTGCCCTCGGACTCTCCGATGGTGCCGCTTCCGCCTGGTCCGATCTGGCTATCACCATCCGGTTCAATGCTAACGGACAACTTGATGCCCGCAATGGCGCAGCCTACGCAGCCGATGCTTCAGTCAACTACCAGGCCGGTACTACCTACGCTATCCGTACCGAAGTAGACCTGGCCAGCCACACCTACGATGTGTTCGTTACCCCCGACGGAGGTGGTGAAATACCGCTAGCCACCAACTTCGCTTTCCGCACTGAACAACAGAATATTCCCCAGCTCACTCACAGAGTTATCAACACCGTTAGCTGCGATCTTACCATAGCCAACTTCGCCGTCAGTAGCAATGGAGGAGGACCCGACCCTAATCCTAGCGACCTGAGTGGTACTTACTTCTTAGAGAACCGCGATGCGGGTAGACGGATGCAGAGCCCGAGTGGAGCGGGGGGCGATATGTTCTTAGGATCTGCTACGGGTAGCGGCGATGCTTATCGGTTTACATTAGTGGCCGTAGCTGGGGAAGAAGATACCTACTTCATTGAAAGTGTGCTTACTGGCTTCCGACTTAGCCCTGATGGGGGCAGCAGTCAGGCAGGCAAGGTGATAGAAGCCTATTCCGGTGGGGGCAATAGGGTCAAATGGAAGGTCTTCGCTGCCGAAGCAGACTACTTCTTCCTGGAAAGCAAACTCTCTTCGGGTAGCAACTTACTCAAGATGCGCAACGATAACTGTGCCGATGGACAAAACACCAAGGTAGAGACCCACGTGGGCACTGGCAATTGCACCCAGTGGAAGCTTATTCCTACCACCAACGCCAGAATAGCTAGTGGCAAAAGCAATAAGATAGTAGAGAAAGGTGAGCTGAGTAATCTAGCCGGAGTACGGTTGTATCCCAATCCGGCGCATGAGGCATTGCACTTACAACTTGACGGCGAGTACTCCTATTCCATTTACGATCTACACAGCCAACAACTCCTACAGTCTGGTAAGGGTCAAAACCGGACAGCTATCAATGTTAGCAATTTTCAGCCAGGGCTTTATATATTAAACATTGTGATAGGTTCTAAAGAGTTGATCAAAAGAAAGTTAATGGTAAAATAATAAACATCAATCATTCTGACCGTTTACTATAAGGCTTACTATTTGCCAGACCAGGCTTCTGGATTAAAGTAGTTAGCGGGTGAGAGTAAGCAGTAGTCCTTTGGCTATAGTTATTCCAGCTAACTGCCTACTGCGGGGCAACCACCCGCTTTCTGCCTGCTACCGAAAAACTACTGCAAAAAATCAGAATAAACTCTAATAGAAAAGTCGAGACCCTTACTATCTAGAAAACTGATGCAGTGAAAGATATGTCAGGTATCTCTTCACTAAGGTTAAAATAACTGAACCTTTTTTTTATAAAAGTTTAGAAAAAGTTAAATAGCTAGCAACCTAATAGTTTTACATTCGTAAATGATAGCAATGCTACTAATTTGGTTGCTATGAACCGATATATATCTGTATTTTTTGCGCTAGTTGGATTGATTTTTTTCTCTTGTGATGATGATGACAGTACCTTAGATGAGGTACGCTTTGAGCGAACCTGAACTTTCTACCTTTAACTTTTCCTCGAACTATCCTTATTGGTCTGTAGAGGTCTCTCGGATAACTTTTTTCTATGTTCTACTTTAATTCTAACTTTTATCAATCATGAAGCACTTAATATCAAAATTAACGCTTATACTTAGCCTTATCTTTTTAGGAATCACCACCACAAGCTACGCCCAAGATGACTCCCGTACTTTATTCAACAATCCGGGCTCGCTATCGGAGCTGGGTTTTTATATAAATCCTACTTATCAAATTGGCAACTTAGATGAAGCTACCGCTCACATTTTTGGGGTACGCGGTGGGGTGATGTTAAGCCCGAACCTCACTGTAGGAGGTGGCTACCACTGGACAGTAAACAACATTGATCCGGTTAGTGAACCCATGAATAACCTTTACTTAGACATGCGACTGGGCGGGGCGTTTGTGGAATACACTGTTTGGTCGAACAACACCTTTCACTTAACTTTTCCTCTGATGGTGGGTATGGGCGAGGTAGAAATGGATCGGGAAACCAGCAACGATACGGACACTAATCCGTTTGGTGAGCAAAACTTCTTCTTTGTAGAACCTTCGGCGCAATTGGAAGTAAACCTTATGCAGAATGTTAGGTTGCACACCGGTGTAGCCTATCGGGTTGTAGGTAATATGGATTATCGGGCATTGGATCAGTCCAACATTGATGGGCTAACAGGGGTCGTTGGACTAAAGGTAGGGTTGTTCCGTTAAGATTTTTTTAGTGAGGGGGGCCGGGGCCAGGATTTCTGTCCGGTTCCTCACTTTCATTTACAATATTTAGATATACACCTTTACAGTTTACTCAAAAGATGGAGCGCTCGCTCCGAAGATTATCACCACTGGTAGTATAGTTACCACACTACAAGGCACTGAAGTGGAAATAGAATAACCTCAATCCCAACCGCGGTATTGAGGTTTTTTTTTACGGTGTGTCCAACTGAAGTTCTTACCTTTAGCTTCCCGATGATTTTATGTGGTTGTGGAAGCAGACACCCTAACGGGTATAGAAGATGTCCGACGCTTGGGCAACCCAGTGCTTTTCTGGGCAATCGCTTCTGAAACGTCGGACATCTTGTCCGCTATAACCACTTGGATTCACGTAGAACCACCTCTATTAAGACTATACCAATAATCATTTCGCGTTGCTCTCAGGGGCACTTTACTAATACTAATTCTATGATTTATCAAAAATATTTGAATATTAAGTTCTATTTTTCTAAAATTGATAATGGGCAATCCTACTCACAAATGTACTGCCAGCTCCCTCGCCAAAGAACATGATCCTTTTGGAAAGCATACTGCTAACAAGCCTTGGTCTGAATACCAAAATTGCGAAGTAATTAGCGACCTGCAAAGGGGTGATCACGCTATGTTTACTAGAGTTACTCGTGAGTATAATGAAGATTTGAAACGCTTTGCCCAGCGGGAGTTAAAAAGCGAAGCCTTAGCTGAAGACGCTGTGCAGGAAGTATTTAGTAAGCTTTGGCAAAAACGTAGTCAACTAGACCCTTCCCGATCATTACGAGGTTTTTTATTCACCTGTTTGAAGAATTACATCCTTAATGCCGTACGTACTCGCCAAAACGATATACTGAAACATTATCATTTCTCACTTGTGCAATCGGCTAGCTGTCATGATACCGAACATGCCGTAACCACTCGTGAAATAGAGTACCGGATAAGTCGGTGGATGAGCGGTTTATCTGTGCTGAAACAGCGTATTGTGCAACTTGGGTTGTACGGTGGACATTCCAATGCACAAATTGCCCAAGAGCTGGGAGTTTCGGTTACTACCGTAAAAATCTACCTGAGTCAAACCTCCCGTCAGCTACGTCACTTAATTCAGTCTTCTAAACTCAAAGTGTGGTGGATACTTATTGCCAGCTATTTTATACAATAAACGAGGTAAGTAGTTACCCCTTCTACCAGGAATATTACCTACTAGAAATAGTGGCGTACTGATAATTAACGTTACTAATGCGATTGGTCGGAGTCAGTCTTCGTTACTGGATGCTGACCTAATAGTGCTCGGTGCTCAGCAACTACCGCTTCCATTTCTGGTTGCAGGATAACGTTTACATTCTCCGCCGGATCATTTTGCCAGCCTATGGGCAAGAGAATAATTGGAACCAGCGTTTTCATTTTTACAGCTTTCAGTTTGCTTAAAAAGAGAACGGCTGAGTATACGCCGAAAATCAGGAGATTTACAGTACGAAGCAACCGAACTCCCTGATAGTTTATCAACTTTTCAATACCTTCGTCAAATTCGTATACCTCGTTACCATCAATTATGTCTACCTCTCGTCGTCAATTTCTGAAAGCAGCTTCAGCCATTACTGCTGGAAGCAGCTTGCCTTTCACTGGTTATTATTCTTCTTCTCTGGCTAACCCTCTAGACGATATCTTAGCTCAACCCGTACTTAAGCGCGAACTGTTCCCCAATCCGGTAATCATTGATCGGCTCGAGTTGCTGCGCTACGAAAATAGTTTTCTGTGCCGGGTTACTTCTACCGACGGAGCCGAAGGTATATCGGTAGGACATAACCGCAAGCTCCAAGTGCTACACCCCATTTTCACTGAGCTACTACAACCCTTCTTTCTGGGTAAAGATGCCCGCAACTGGGAGCAACTGCTGGAGGAAGTGTATGTGTATAAGAGCAACTACAAGATGCAAAACTTGGCTCTGTGGGTGCCGTTGGCAACTATTGAGTTTGCCGTACTCGATTTGCTAGGACAAATTGCCCAACAGCCCATTGGGGCACTCATCGGTGATATTCACCACCCTGAAATTTCAGTCTACCAAGCGAATAACTTCCGAGGTAAATCTGCTGAAGAGTCCATTGATCTGATTAAGCAGCAGGTGTACGAAACCGAAGCCCAGGCTATGAAATTTAAAATGGGCGGCCGGATGAGCAAGAATAAAGACTACCCGGCCGGACGTAGTGAACAGCTCATTCCGCTGGTACGCAAAACCTTTGGTGACGATATGGTGATCTACGCTGACTCTAACGGTAGCTACAATGTGGCCGAAGCCATCCGCATCGGTAAAATTATGGAAGAATATAAGCTTGACATGTACGAAGAGCCAGTACCTTTTGATTGGTATCCTGAGACAAAACAAGTAACTGAGGCGATGGGCATTCCGGTATCAGGTGGCGAACAGGAACCTAGTATGCGGAATTTTCACTGGCTTATTCGGGAGGATGGGTTAGACATTGTGCAACCCGATATTTTTTATTTTGGTGGCATGGTGCGTGCTATGAAAGTAGCCCGGATGGCCGCCAGCCGAAGTAAAACCTGCGTGCCCCACATTTCAGGTACCGGGTTAGGCTATCTCTACATGATGCACTTTGTATCAGCCGTACCCAATGCCGGACCGTACCATGAGTTCAAGGGTTTTAACAAGAAAATTCCATTGGAATGCCCCACCTCCGACTTAAAAAGCAAAAACGGTGTGGTAAAAGTACCGACCGGTCCCGGGGCGGGCATTGTTCTCGACCCTGATTTTGTGGCTAAACATAAGGTAGTAGGATGATGAGGCAGATACTAAACTACTGCGTAAGTTACTACACCAGGCCAAACTGTAAGATTGTGTAAGTACGTGTAGTAAAAACACTTAAAATAAGAATTAGGATGAGGATAGCTACCTGACAGACAATGGCAGAAAGCGCGTACGAGCCTATTAGGCACTATTCCTTCTTAGCCTATTTTATAATCTTTATTTAGTCACGTAAGTATGCTATAATCGCTTTATTCATCTCAAATTAACAAGTAGATTATTATTATTGCATATCAAAATATTACAAACTCTGAATTTTTGGTTATGCAAATTTTACAAAAACAGCTTTCAGTCGTATGGCTACTTGTGTTGGCTGTCGCAATGCTTTCCTGTAGTAAAGACGATGAAGTGAAGTACACGCAAGCCGATGTTCTCGGAGAATGGAACATCACTTCGGCTACTCCTGATATAAAAGTAACTGACTTAGAGAAAGTTAATACTGATAGTCTTCTTCAGCATGGAAACATTTTGTTAGAGGGTTATACTTTTTCCTTTGAAGAGGAGAGTGAGATGACGATGGGTGTCATCCTTTTTTCATTGGAAGGAACTTGGAGACTCTCAGGTGAAAGGCTTTACCTATCTTGGGAAGGTGATGAAGATGAAACGGAGACAGAATACGTCATTCAGTCTATAGATCAAGAAACAGCGGTGCTATTGCAGCCTATGACATCGGAAGGAATTTCGTTTAACTACGTCTATAAACTGGAAAAGCAGTAGTTATTACTTGCGTATAATCTGATGGACATGATACTAATTAAAAGGACTTTTACGCTATTGACGCTTGTTATCTTCGGAGCATACGGATCACTGCTGGCCCAGTCCAATACCGAAGGTTTGTTTCTGAACATCGGGATAGCCAGCAGCAGCCACAGCTCGGATCTTCGGGTAGAAAATACCAATCTGGATGTGTTTGATGGGGATAGAGGAGCAGGACTGAATTTGAAAGCAGGCTATGGATTTTCGCCGTTGTTTACTCTGTATGTGGGCTACCATATTGCGGGTATGGAACGTGACGGTACTGACATTCCGTTCTGGAACGGTGACGACGAATACGCACTGAGCCTGTTTGAATTAGGTGGGCGGTTTACGTTTTTGGATAACAACAGTAGTTTTCGGCCCTACGCCGATGTAGCTCTATCCAGCGTAGTGGCTGTGTTTGATGATGATCCGGAAACCAGTGCTAAAGGTGGAGCTATCTCACTAGGGGGAGGTGCCCAGTACTTCATTAACGAAATATTTGCGGTAGACGCGAACTTAATGCTAAGCCCCGGTGCTTTTAACGACGTAGTTTTCTTTGACAACGATGCTGGGGTAGATGACGATAAAGGCTTTTTTATTACCCGATTATCCTTAGGGCTGAACGTGTATCCTTTTCAGTAGTTAGTAGCCCATCGTCGTAGAAGGTGTGACAAACCAACGGACTGAATACGTTCGTTGGTTTTATTTATTATAAGGGTTTCTAAACAATATTACCATAGATGACTAACATTGGGCGAAGAACCTTCCTAGCTTCAGCTATTAGTAGTCTACTACTTGGTACAGCTATCCGGGCAAATCCTGTAGGGATAAAAAAGAGCATGGAGGAACCTTCTTTCTCCCGGCTGGAAAAGCGAAAAGGTCGCTGGTGGCTGATACAGCCCGATAATTCGCTCTTTTTTTCGCTGGGGCTGAACCACGTAGACCCTGCCAGCTTACGCTACCCTGAAAACATTCATATCTGGGAAGACAAGTACGGCAACTCTATGGAGCGATGGCTGAAAGAATCAGTGCAGCCACGCCTACTGGATTGGGGCTTCAATTGCTTGGGCTGGAGCCGGGAAGTGATAACCCGGGGACTGACCCACCACCGGCACTCCCGCCACTTTACCTACGAAGAATACCAATGGCTAGACATGCCCTACTGCCATCAGTTACCCTTTGCTGAGTTTCATCAGTGGGAAGCCGAAACTCGCCACCCCGATTTCTTCTCCCCAGTATTTGCCGAGTGGTGTGATTTTGTGGCTCGGGAGCACTGTGTGCCCCTGGCAAACGATTCCCAGCTGATTGGCTATTTTTACATCGACTGTCCTACTTGGGTACACACCCGCCCGGAAAACGAGTGGAAGGGACCGCTGTTTGATCCTGAACGGCTTAAAACCACGACCGGACGAAAAGAGCTAAAGAAGATGGCCACTCAGTGGTACCGGGTCACCCACGAGGCTATTCGGCGCTACGATCCCCATCACCTCATTTTAGGCGACCGCTACGAAGCCAATGAGCCCTTACCAATGGAGGTAGTAGAAGCTGCCCGTCCCTACGTGGACGTACTTTCCTTTCAAGATTTTCGCGATCCGGTGAACCATTTAAAAGAATGGCATCAGCAAACCGGTATGCCCGTACTATGGGCTGATGGAGCAAAGAAGCTATCTACCGATAACCCGGACATTCACCGTAATGACGGTCGCTGGTATGCCGAGGTGCTCAGCGGGCTTCGGCAGAATCCGGGGTGTGTGGGAGCCCATCTGTGTGGTGCCTACCTTCGCAACAAAATTAGAAAACGTGGACTGATTGACCGTAACAACGTGCCAGATGAAGAAATGATTAGCTTTATTCGGGAGGCAAACCAAGAAGTACAAGCGTGGGTAGCTTCGCACCGCTAACTAGGGCGGTTGACAGTCAACATGAACCAGTATAACCGGCTTTGAGTTAGATCAATGTACTTTACAGCAAACTGACTTTCTTCATGTTACTCAGTCAAAAGCCGTTTCATCTTCAGCATTTAAAAAAAGAACTTGAGCACTTCGGCAAATTGTCAGAGGCCTGTTGGACTGATATTCGGGGTAATCTTAAGGAAAAGACACTGGAGAAAGGTCAGTTTTTCTCACGAAAAGGGCAGTACAACCGTGAGTTTGCTTTCGTTTCTTCTGGAATCGGCAGAATATACATCACCACCAAAAATGGAGATGAGTTCACTAAGTATTTCTTTCAGCAGAATGATTTTTTGATAGCAAGCATTGAACCCCAGATGCCGAGCCAAGTAAACGTTCAAGCACTTACGGAAATTTGCTACACTTATGTTCCATTTTCGACCTTCGATTCGCTGATTAGCAGATATAATGAGTTATCTCAAATTTTAAATAGGCTTCTCCTGGGCTATTTCGGAAAAAAACAGCAGCGAGAGATTAATTTACTTTCCAACAGTGCCACGGAGAACTATAAGCTTTTTCTACAAGAATATCCGGAGTTAGAAACCAAGATTCCTCACTACCACATTGCCAGCCATCTAGGAATCACACCTGTACAATTAAGTAGAATCAGGAAAAATTTAGCTCATTAACATTTGTTAATGCATCTGGCATAGAATCATCCGAGCTTTGTCTCAAACGATTGAATTGATGATTCAAAAAATAAAATTTTCACTTCTTATGGCGACAATTTTGAACAGCTCTCTAGCTTTTTCCCAGAACGTGTATGATAGTTTGCAGCTTGACAGCTCAAATACTGCGATTATTGTAATCGAATTTCAAAAGACCTGGACACAAAAAGGAAACTTTCTGAATCGCCTTATTCGTAAGCCACTCAGAAAAAACAAAATAATCCCTAAGACTAAATCCTTCCTAGACTCAGCCAGACAAAGAGGGTATACCATTATCCATACCCCACTTATACTGGATAAAAACAACAAAGAGGAATATAGGAAGATGCCGTTTATGCCTAAGTTGATGGGTGCTTTCACTGCTAACACCTGGAAAGCTGAGTTTGAAGAAGGCATAAGAAAAGATACTGATATAGTGGCTGTTGGAAGAACAGGGTTTGATGCGTGTGAGGGAAGTAACCTTCAGGAGTTAGTGCAGGGCTATCAGAACTTACTAGTAGCAGGATTTCTGACCGATCAGTGCGTGGAAGCAACGATGAAAACACTGAAAAAAAACGGTCATAACTGCATTATGATCTCTAATGGTACAGCTACCAACTTTAAAAGCGTACAGCGAAAGGTAGAAAAGCGAAACCATTCCATAAAAACAGATGAGTTACTGACTGTTATGAACTAACTATAGGCACTAAACAAGTAACGTATAGCGTACGCCTCTTTACATTAAACGCTATCCGCAAATCAGATACTCTTGTATCACATAGCTGGCAGCACGTAACAAAGGGGCTAACCTACTACTACCCGGCTAATGTACGATAGGGTAACTGAATGTATGCAAGCCATTCGCACTTAGCAAACGCCCCTAAACGGTCAATCATCCTATACTGTCTTAAATTTCTTCAGAAAATCCAGGTCGTAGTCCACTCCAAAACCTGGCTCAGTAGGCACTTGTACCATACCGTTCTTTACCGGGAAGTCAGGCGATAGGTCAGAGTAGCCATCCAACTTCGCCCGATACTCCTGAAAGGGGTCAATATTGGGAGTGATAGCCGCAAAGTGTAGCATACAAGAAGCAATGGCGTTACGTTTAGGCGAGTGTAACGTACAGTCAATTCCCGTGTCGGCAGCCATCTTCGCTACCTGTAGCGTGCGGATCATCCCGCCGTTGTACATAATATCGGGTTGGGCAGTATCAATCGCCCCACTCTTAATCATCCACTCCCATTTGGGTAGACTGCTATCTTGTTCACCGCCCACTACAGGCATAGCCAGTCCTTCGTTTACGGCTTTGGTACCGGCAAAATCTTCCCAGAACACCGGTTCTTCGTAGAACCCAATATTGTAATCTTGCATGAACTTACCCATCTCAATGGCGTTAGGCACATCGTAGGAACCATTAGCATCCATGTAAATCGTAAAAGCATCACCCCAAGTTTCTCGCGACAACCGGATAAGATCTTCTGACCGGCCGGGGTAAGCATCCACGTTTTTGCTCATCCGTCCCCCAATTTTGAGCTTAGCAGCTTTCGCGCCGGTCTCCGCAATTCGTTTGCCAACCCACTCCACTTCTTCTTCAGCAGTAGTAGAACGTAGGGTGCTAGACATATAAATAGGTACCTCGGTACGCACAACTTCACCTAAAAGTTGACTCACTGGCAATTGAGCGGTTTTACCTAGCATATCCAAGGTAGCCAGTTCTACTTGCGCCACACTATTCCACAGGGTCATTCCGGCGTACTTATAATTCCTCCGGAAGTTCATTACCGCCTCCAGCAGAGGCTCAATTTGCGTAGCGTCTTTTCTTTCAAAAAAAGGTTTGATCTGCCGACCAAAAAATGTGAGCATACTAGCCAACTTGCCATTGCCTACGCAAATACCCTGCACCCCATCAGTAGAAGTAACAATAGTGACAAACTCTTTTTTATACTTAAGCAACTCCACTGATTCAATCATCACCGGGCCACCGAGCTTTTTCTTAAGGTCAGGAATAATCGGATCAGCAATAGAAGGGCGAGACAGACCGGGCAGTACGGGAAGAAAAATGGCCCCTGCCGAGGTAAGAGTCGCTTGCTGTAGGAAGCTACGGCGATTGATTCGAGGTGACATACAAAAACAGGTTAGATAAAATACTATTTGTAGCTGTGCTAATAGAAGTTATTGTCGCTAAAAGTAGTAATCAAACCAGTAATTCCCAAAAGGATGAACTGGATAATAGACCAAGTTTAGCTAGAACAGAAAAAAGAATTTCTCAACTTTTTTCATATTTTCTATATACAATCCATCCGTTGCTGTGTAGTATATTATAGAGTATTAAGATAAACTCATGTCAGCACCCGACTATAAGCATTTACAACGTTACTTTCGCGAGCAGGCCACCCTGGAAGAAGCCCAAGAGGTGCTAACGTGGTTGGCTACTGCCGAGGGGCAGCGTTTTTATAGTGCCTACCTCGACGAACGTATCCGCAAAGAAAGCACCGGGGCTAATCTGACTGGTGAGGTAGATATACGAATGGTAATACAAACCATAGAAAGCCAAACCAGGCAGCCGAAGCAACTGTATCCCTACTATACGGTAGCGGCAGCGATTGTACTGCTACTCCTGGCGGGAGCTGTCTTCTGGATAAACCGAACGCCTGAGTGGAGTACACTGAGTACGGTTTACGGAGAAACTCAGTCCGTAGCATTAGCTGACGGCACCCAAGTGATACTCAACGCTAACTCTGTGATGCGCTACCGTACTGAAGACCCGCGTGAGGTATGGCTGGAGGGGGAAGCTTTTTTTCAGGTAAAGCATACCGAAGCAGATGCCCCCTTTCACGTTAATACTTCAGATTTGGTAGTATATGTGCTAGGTACTGAGTTCAATGTAAATACCCGCCGGGCTAAAACCGATGTAGTACTGAACCAGGGTAAAGTAGTGCTGTCACTACCTGCAAACAATGCTGATTCTACGGTAGAGATGCAGCCAGGTGACCGAGTACGCTATTCCAAAGCTAAGCAAACAGTAGAAAAGCAAATAGCAAACCCCCAGGTGTACACGGCCTGGACCCAGGGCACTATGATCCTGAACCATACTCCGCTACGCGAGGTGTTTCAACGGATTGAAGATATTTACGGAGTGCGCGTAGAGGCCTCTGACCCATCTGTGCTTGGGCAAGAACTTAGCGGTCAGGTAGACCAAGACCTGGAACTTATTATTTTACTGATAGAAAAAAGCTTTGATATAACCATCACCCATCGGGCCAACGTGCTTTATTTGAACTAGCCCGGTTCCTGTTTCTTGTCAGTCATACCGTTGCCAATAAAGTAGTCATGCTGGCAACCTGATATAGTATTGTGTAAATTTAAATCTAAACCTATGAAGTCAAAACGTACTCGTTTTCTGTATGTCTTTACCCAAAGGCTAATGTACGGCACTTTCCTCCTCGGGGGAGTACTCAGCAGTGCATCCATCGCCCAAACGCAACAACTGGCATTAAATGCGGTTGCTCAGTCAGTTCCTGAACAGCAAACCTCCCAATTGCACAATGTGCTTGACCAGTTGGGACAAACCTACCAGGTCCGGTTTGTCTACGACAGTAAACTGGTAGATGGCAAAGAAGTGGCTTCCGAACAACTTCAGACTACTTCAGATGCTGAAGCCCTTGAGGTTGCCCTACAAAGAATTTTGCGGTCGCACCGCCTTACTTTTGAGAAGGTACAAGATGGTTACTATGTGATTAAGCAAGGTACCTCCAGGTCTCCTCAAAAGATACCTTCCGAAGAAATAGAAGCTGTAACTGCGCCCCCTACGATAAATAAGCGAGTATTGGATGGAGCTGCTGGCTCCCGAGCGGCACCTCTTGCCCCAGTGGAGCAGACAATCAGTGGTACGGTGACCGACCTTACTGATAATTCTCCGCTACCGGGGGTCAATGTACTTGCTAAAGGCACTTCTGCCGGAACGGTAACTGATGTGGAAGGTAAGTATCGCCTCACCGTAGAAGATGACGTTACCACCTTAGTTTTTACATCAGTAGGTTTCAGTACTGAAGAAATTGAAATTGTGGGTCGGTCCACGATTGATGTAGCGATGGCCCCAAGTATTGAATCGTTACAAGAAGTGGTTGTAGTAGGCTACGGCACCCAAGAACGCCAGGATGTGACCGGAAGTATCACTTCGGTGAGTCCGGAAGAGATTCAAAACGTACCGGTGACAGCAGTAGATGCCTTATTACAAGGTCGGGCGGCTGGGGTGCAAGTGGTGCAAAGCTCCGGCGCACCTGGCAATGCCAACTACGTGCGGATACGCGGTAATAATTCGCTGTTCGGGGAGAACCGCCCCTTGTTTGTGATTGATGGGGTTCCGATGAATGAGGTAGATGATGAAGTGTTGGGAGGGGGAGGACAGCAGGCTACCGGTAACAATGATATTAATCCTAACGACATCGCCTCCATTGAAATACTAAAGGATGCCTCAGCTACCGCTATCTATGGTTCGCGGGCTTCTAACGGGGTAGTGCTGATTACAACCAAGCGCGGAAAATCCGGAAAAGCGAAATTTGAGTTCAATACCTACACCGGCGTGCAAGAGGTATGGCGACAACTCGATGTGCTTAACGCTCAGCAGTACGAAAACTATGTTGTAGAGTCTATTACAAACGAAAACCGGTTTCGCAATCCCAACAATCAGATAGCCATTCCGGACGAAATCAGGGCGAACGGTACAAATACCAACTGGCAGGATGAAATCTTCCGAACGGCTCCTATTTCCAGCTACAATCTATCGATGACGGCCGGAAACGATAAGACCCAGTACTTTACTTCCCTAAGCTACTTCGATCAGCAAGGCACCGTACGAGGACAGGCCTACGACCGATTTACGGGACGGATTAACATTGACCACCAGGCCACGGAGCGAATTAAAATAGGCAGCAGCTTAACGTTAAGTTACTCTAACAACGAACGGGTTTTTGCAGATTTCGACGGGCGCAACCCTATCGGAGCAGCACTCATCGCCCGGCCTAATCTACCCGTAACCGATGAAACCGGAAACTACACCCAAGATCAGCTTACCGACAACCTAAACCCGGTACAGCTTACTCAAGAGATTCCGTTTACCAGCGTTCAAAAAAGGGTGATTGGTAATGTATTTGCTGAGTACCAACCCCTTGAGAACCTTACGCTGAAAACAACCTGGGGAATAGATAATCTGAGCGACCGGCAACTGCGCTACATCCCCAATACGCTACTGGGAGTTGAGTTCGCTGAATCGCGGGCGGCTCAGTACGAAGAACTTGTTTGGTTGATTGAAACTACCGCCGCCTACAACCTCATTCTTAACGAAAATAATGATTTCACTTTTTTAGTAGGAAACACGCTGCAAAGCTCTGACGAGAACTTTCTGCGAGCGGGCGGAAGTCAGGCGGGTAGTAATATTGTGCCTACGGTTAACGCTATTTCCGTGGCCGAACTACCCCGGCAACAAGTATCCACCTGGGGCCTCGTCTCGTATTTTGGGCGAATGAATTATACCCACCGGAATAAGTATTTGGTATCGGCTACCTTACGGGCGGACGGTTCATCTCGCTTTCCGGAAGGAAACAAGTGGGGCGTATTCCCGGCTATATCTGCCGGTTGGCGAATTAGTGAAGAAAACTTCTTGCAAGAGGTCAGTTTCTTGGATGACCTGAAAGTAAGAGCCAGCTACGGGGTGGTTGGAAACCAGGAGCTCGGTAACAATTTTCCCGGGCGAGCCGCCTACGTTACTGGCTCCAACTATACCAGTTCCTTCCCTGGCATTAGGATTGCTAATATTCCTAACCCCGATTTATCTTGGGAATCTACGGCTCAGACTAATATTGGTCTAGATGTGTCCGTATTCCGAGGGCGGGTTAACGTTACGGCTGATGTGTACCGGAAACTGACCAGCGACCTTATTTTCCGCAAAAACATCCCACGAACCGCCGGATTCTTCGGGATAGCTAATTTCTTCAATCTGGGTGAGGTCGAGAACCGGGGACTCGACTTAGCCATCAACACCGTTAATCTTGATGGCGAACTTAAGTGGTCTACCACCTTTAATATCAATTTTAACCGCAACAAAATAGAAAGCTTACCGGGCTTCGATCCCGAAAACCCTACCGCTACGGATTTCTTTATAGAACAGGAAGGCGGTTTCGATACGGATGGCACCCGCACCGTATTTCGGGTAGGCGAACCCATCGGTTCGTTTTACGGCTGGTTTGTGGCGGGGGTTGATCCGGAAACAGGCGGCGTGTTGTACGTAGACACCAACGATGACGGAGGGCTGGGTTTTGACGATAGAACGATCTTCGGCAACGCCCAACCATTGCATACCGGAGGATTCTCTAACGACTTTAGCTACAAGGGATTAGACCTGTCGGTGTTTATGCAGTGGTCTTATGGCAACGATGTGTACAACCAAACCGGGGCGGTGCTGGAGCAGATGTCGGGCTACAACAACCAAGGCACCAATGTTCTGAATCGCTGGCAAAACCCTGGAGATCAGACGGATATTCCTATCGCAGTGTTTAACGATGTAACCGGGCGGTTTACTCCGGGGGCCAACAATACCGAAATATCCGATCGGTTTTTGGAAGATGGTTCCTTCCTTCGAGTAAAGAATATCACCCTGGGGTACAGTCTGCCCAATAGCTTGATAGAACGAATTAACCTAAGCCGCCTGCGGATTTATGGCTCGGTAAGAAATGCTTTTACATTTACCGACTACTCAGGCTTTGACCCCGAATCGCAAAATACGGCAGCGTCTACGTCCATTGGGGTTGACTATCTTACCCAACCGGTTCCCCGAACGTTTATCCTCGGCTTAGACCTACAATTTTAATTCAAAAAATACAACGTTATGAAAACGAAACTATACATTGGACTAATCGTGTCCACTCTTTTCTTGCTAGGAGCCTGCGGCGACCTATTGAACCCGGAGCCGGTAGATAGCATCTTAGCCGATAATTTTTGGCAAACCGCCGAACACGCCGAAGCGGGCATCAGTGCAATCTACGACGGAGTAGCTTTTGACAATATGATGAGAAACCTGATCTCATTTACCGTTATTGCTTCGGATGAAGCCCGAAACGTACCCGGTACCAGTGGTGCGCGGCAGCGGATGGAAGACCACCAGTACACGGCACAGCGGCAGGGTAATACCCGCGACCTCTGGCGAAACACCTATCTGAGGATGCAGTGGGCTAACGATGCGTTAGAAAATATCCCGCAAATCAGCGACTCTAGATTAGATGTTAACAATAAGCGAGAAAATTTGCTGGGGGAAGCACATTTCGTAAGAGCCTATCAATATTTTTATCTTACCCGGCTCTACGGACGCGTGCCGCTGGTGTTGGATGTGACCAAAACAGTAGAAGAGGAAGCCGTGAATGTTACCCGAAATTCCTTACCGGAGGTTTTTGATCAAATTATCAGTGACTTGGAGCAAGCCATTGATCTTCTTCCCGAAGAGCAGGAAACCGAGCAGTTTACCCGGATCAGGGCTACCAAAGGCGCAGCCCGGGCACTACTGGCGAAGGTTTACCTGTGGCGCGGACATAAAGATTTTGGAGGCGGAAACGCAGACTTCGAAGAGGCTGCTAGCTTAGCCGAACAAGTGATCTCTAGTTCGCTATATAGCTTAGTAGACGGGGTGAACTATGCAGATATTTTTACCGTGAATGGGCAGCTTACTTCCGAATCTATCTGGGAAATTAGTTTTGAGAACGATGAAGTAAACGGGAATGCCCTTCATAATGAATTCCAGCCCGGACCCATTGGCCGGGTGAGAAACGTACCTACCCAAAAGCTGTTGGATGCGTTTGACGCCCGGCCCGGTGATCTAAGAAGGGCGATCACAATTAAAGAGGTTGATGTACCGGAAGATAACAACAATGAGCTCTTTTATACCGGCAAACACGAACAAGTAGGGCTCGACGATCCTAATGTCGTAGTTCTGAGATTGGCCGACATTATTTTGGTACGGGCGGAGGCACTAAATGAACTAGGACGTACCACCGAAGCCATCGACCTGTTAAATCAAATTCGGACTCGCGCGGGACTTGCTCCGGTCACCGTTTCCTCCCAAGATGAAGTGCGGAATGCCATTCTCGAAGAGAGGTTGGTAGAACTGGCTTTTGAAGGAAAAAGGTGGTACGATCTGAAGCGTCACGATATTGCGGTACAGGAGGTAGAGTCTCTTTCCGAAGAAAACGGCAACACCCATCAGGTGCTATGGCCCGTTCCGCAAGATGATCGGGACCGAAACCCTAACTTGGATCAGAATCCCGGATACCAGTAAACTTATAGTAATACGTACTTTAAATAAGAAGAACTTATGTCAGAATATATCACCCACATTGCTGTACAGGAAGATACACAACGGTTAGCGTTACACGCCGACGAGATTTGCGAAGCCTTCAAAACCTGTATGCGAGAAAGTCCGGATGCCATGCGCATGGGCAGTGCCAGTCGGGGTAACTCCACCTTTATCATCCAGAATATTCATCACTTCCGGGATTTGTGGAAAGAGCGAAAACCCGAAGATCGCTTGGAAGATCAGTTGGCTTACACACTGGGATGGATCACCCACCGGGCGGCCGACCGCTACTTCAAACCGCGCTACGGCATTTTTGATAAGAACCCCGAGAACCTGCATCCGGTGGATATTCGGATTTACCACGACGTTGTGATGTACGATAAGGTGTACGGAAATGGTAAGAACTCGCCTTTTTCGGCTGGGTTTGCCGAAGAAAACATGCAGTCGCATCCCGCCGCTAACCAAATTAATGTTACGCAAGCCGAAGCTATTTTTGGCCCACTCTATCAGGCTGATTTTCTGGCACTGCAATCGTTCGATGGGGTCAAGAGTGGTAAAGAGTTTATGAACCGTATGGAGTCGCAGTTCGCTACGTTTACTGTAGATTTTAAACGACTGGTCAACCTGGTTAATAATCCGGTTCTGGAGGATATGCAGCAAATGATTATTGCGCCTAATTTCTACAATGATCAGGACCCGATCATCAAAATCGCCCGAAATATTCAGCTAGGTGAGTCGGTAGAAGGAATGAGTATGGCCGAAGCTCTAAATACCGAAGGACAGAGTCAGTACGCCCAAACGCTCAGCAAAGCGTTCAACTGGATTGCCGAAGCCAGTAAGTACTTTGAATATCAGTCGGACAAAGATATGGAAGGCATGTACGATGCGTTTAATATTAACGACGATCAAAAAATAGAGAGATACTAAAGCCGTTCTATCCAGATAGCGCAAAAATCAATACATCAAATGAAAACAATTCAAAAAACAATACCGGAAGATAAATCCCGCCGATCGTTTATCAAACAGTCTGCATTAGCCGGAGCGTTGCTAGCCATCCACCCTTATGATCTTTTAGCAAAACGCGGACAAGTAGCAAGTAGCCACCTCACTGCTGCGCCGGCTCATCGGTATACTCCGGTAGCAATCGTTTGGGATGCGGCTAACCTGATGATCAAAGACGCAGATATTGCCTGGAAAATGAAAGACTCTATTTCCGAACAGTTCAACAAGATGGTAGCCGGTCAGGTACTGGATCGAGGCCTGCCCTACATTTCAGAAATTTTAACGATCATCCAAGGAGGTAGCGGCTGGAGCGAAGAGATTCACCCTCAGGTGGCCCTTGTCGCCGGATGGCTCGTCTACCGCGAAACTGCCAAGGTGATGAACGCGCAGGATACTAGTCCCGACCAAATTCTTAGGCAAGACGTTGCGGTACTGAAGCATACAATCGGAAAAAGTTCGTCGGCCTCACCCAGTGCAGCCGATGTGGAAGATATTCTTAAGCTGTTGTACCACCGGGCTACTTTTCGCACGCATACCCTTACCCCAGATACCGAAAATTGGAACGAGTGGGTAATTAATTACATGGATTGGTACCGGGAGGATCGCCAGCGTATGCAGTCGCTAGCCCGAGCCTGGGTATCCGGTGAAGAAGCCAGTACGGACTTTTTTAACCCAAATGACGAACTTATAAAAATCGCTAGTGATTATTCAGTTAGTCAGATTCGGTTGAACGAATCGTTTGTCGAGGGGAAAGGAAGCAGCGCGTATACTCAAGCCCTGGCTCAGAGTGCGCTAGCCCTTAAATCGCTGGACGAATTCTTCAAAGGAAATATGTCAAAATCAGCGTTCATGCAAAAACACGAAATAGCTTAAGTGAAGTATTCAGCGTTTATGAAAACATTTCTCGGCAGCATCGTAGGTATTGTTCTTTCTTCGGCCCTTTACGCGCAGGATGAACCCTGGCCTTTTGAAGTGCAGGGTGAGCAAACCATCTTACTATTAGGAGACAATAATTTTCAGTACCGCAAGAAGCCAGAGGACGCTTTCCGGCACGTGATGGCAACGCTAAACGAAGCTGATTTCCGGCTGCTCAATCTGGAAGGACCGTTTGCCGGGGGAACTGATGACTCGACCAAAACCGACATCCCCCACAAAAACTGGCGACATTCCAATCCCGATCAGGTGCAAGCTCTCGTGGCGGCTGAGATCGATGCGGTAGGAGTAGCGAACAATGTGACCTATCCTTGGCAGGCCATGATGAAAAGTAAGCAAGTGCTAGATGAGGCCGGTATTCCGTTTGTTGGGGGCGGCAAAAATCTACCGGAGGCTCATAAGCCCATCATCCTGGAAAAAAACGGTCTAAAAGTTGGTTTCATGCAGTACGCTGCTACCGTATTTCCGTATAACCACGCGGCTCGGGAAAATCAGCCCGGTATTGCTGAGATTAAGGTGCATACCGCCTATCAACCGCCTAAGAATCTGGATAAACCCGGTCAGCCTCCGTACGTAATCACTTGGTTGGATGAAGCCTCCCGGGCTTTGATGGTGAGCGATATTGAGAAGCTACGCAAGCAAGCTGACGTAGTGATCGTTTCGTATCATTGGGGGGTTTCGGATACAAAAAAGCCGGTTTCGTATCAAACGGATATAGCGCAGGCCGTTATTGATGCCGGTGCTGATGTAGTCTTCGGGCACGGGCCGCATCGCTACCAGAAAATAGAAATCTACCGTGGTAAACCGATTTTTTACAGTTTAGGGCAAGCGGTCTTCGATGACATAAGGGATAATCGCCATCGGCGTTTCCGTGAAGGTCTACTGGCTCGGTTGGTCTTGGAAAACCGCCAGCTCAAGAGCGTATCATTGGTACCGACTTGGCGGGATGATGATAATTTTTTACGTCTTTACGACCCTAACTACGGTAAAGGGCGCGAATTACTGGGCTATCTTCGATCGGTTAACGAAGGCGGCGCTCCCTTGAAACTAGTAGGAAAAGAAATACAGGTAATCAATAACCCGTGATAGTAAAGGGCTACCTTCTTCTCCTTCGCCGCCATCGGTTTAAAGTAGAACGTAGTATTTTATTTATCCCTTTTGCATTAGACCAAGACCTTCACATTTTGAAGTAGTGAGAAGCAACCCTAACCTTATCCAAAATTCAGGGTAGGTAGGTGCCGACGAGTAAATAAAGAGATAATTGGCATCCGTTACTGCATTTTAGCCAGGGCGTTCAACTGCGGGTGCCAACTTTTTTCAATCAGCAGTCTTTATCTGACGGCGATTTGTCACGCAGGTGATCGTCTCACGTTATTCCTAAAAGTAAAAGAACAAACACCCCCAGCAAGCCTGACAACCCCATGACTAACGACTGCAAGGTATAAGTACGATACAGAGTACTGACGGGCACCTCGTGCAACCGCTGCAACAACCAAAAGAAGCTGGCATTGGCGTGAAACACACAAAACGAGCCACTACCGATCAACGCTGCCATAATCTCAGGCGAGTACGGTAACGTACCTGCCAGAGGGCCAAGCAGCGAAGCCGTGCTAATCAGTGACACTGTGATAGAGCCCGTCGCAGTAGTCAGCACAGCGGCCAACAGGAACGGCAGTAGAAAACCCAGTGATTGGTAAGCCACCAACGTATCTACAAAGGGCAAGTGTACTTCCGTCGCTTTGATTACCTGCCCAAAGGCCCCACCAGCCCCGGTGATCATAATTACTAAAGCGGATTTGACAATCGCCTGCTCTACCAAGTGGGCCAGTGCAGTTTTTACCCCTGAGAAATGGTACGATAATCCGGCCACCACCGCTCCTATCAGCACCGCCACCATCGGTATACTAAAAAATCTACCGAGCTGGCTGAGCAGTCCCTTGCTGTCTTCCGGCAGTAAGGTACCTCCCGCCATCAACACGATGGGCAGGACAATCGGTAGTAAATCCAACCCTAATCGCCCCGAAGCACCTGCCATCAATGGGTCGGAAGCTGAATATGTTCGGACTAATTGTTTATCGTATTCCAGATGAAACCGGCGGCAGTAAGTCATCGCCCAAATAATACCCCCACTCATCGCAAATACCGCGACCGTAGCATTGATTAAGATCAGTCGCCCCAAATCAGCCCCGAGCAGTGAGGCCACAGCCAAAGGACCTGGGGTAGGTGGCAGTAAGGTATGCGAAACAGTGAGTCCGGCAGCTAGCGACAACCCTATTACCAGCACTGGCTTC
The DNA here is from genome assembly GCF_030506325.1 of Tunicatimonas pelagia. Taxonomy (NCBI): domain Bacteria; kingdom Pseudomonadati; phylum Bacteroidota; class Cytophagia; order Cytophagales; family Catalimonadaceae; genus Tunicatimonas; species Tunicatimonas pelagia. The sequence goes on from NZ_CP120683.1 coordinate 2,051,414, forward strand.
TTACTACGGACGGACAGAGCTTCGGTAACAGGTTGCAGCACGATATAGGCGACATCCACAAACACCGGGATCGAGACAATGTAGCCAATCACACCCATTGCCATAGGCACTTTCCGCAGTCCAGCCAACCGCACGATACGCTCGGCAATTCGTACCGCCCCACCGGTTTGGTGCAATACTTCCCCAATGAAGGCCCCAAGTACCACTACAATAGCAATCCAACGCATGGTAGTACCGAACCCATCTAGTAAAGCATTTACCGTGGCTGTTCCACCCAAGTTCATCAGCAACCCCAGAGCTAACGCAGCTAACAGTAACGCAACGAAAGGGTGTACTTTACCCCAGGAGATGGCCAATACTAAACCAAGCAGTACGATGACTAAAACGATCAACCCGTACATAGGATAGGCAATTGAAAGGGGGCAATGGATAATGGGCAGTGATGGTACATTAGTGTATCATTATAATGGAAGCCGGGCACTACATAATCTCAAAACAGCCAGGTTACTGGGAGAAATGCTGAAGTAAATCTTCGTCTACCTCAATCCCCAGCCCGGACCCGCTAGGTACGGTCAGCTCTCCGTCCGTTGGTACAAACTGAGGTGACACCAGCTTGTCACGCAGGTCGTTTTCGGTGCGATCGAGCTCTATGAATGCGGGCGGTGGTTGCCTCCGGCCGGGGGTGATTTCCAAATTGGAGATAAAGTGCAAGGCAGTCGCCACCGCGATGCCGGTTCCCCAGCTGTGGGGTACCACCGCTACCCCGTACGTCTGAGCCATCGTAGCAACCTTCTTGGCTTCGGTGAGTCCGCCAGTGGCACAGATGTCCGGTTGGGCAATATCGACCGACTGCTGCTGAAATAATTGCTGGAAGCCGTAGCGCAAGTATTCGCACTCTCCCCCAGCGATAGGAATGGTTGTTTTGCTCCGCAGTTGCCGATAATTGTCATATTCTTCCGGCGAGACCGGCTCTTCAAACCAGCCGATGTTAAGTGGTTCTACCGCCTGAGCCAGCTGCGTAGCTTCCCGTAGCGAGTACGCATGATTGGCGTCGATCATCAGGTCTATCTCGTCGCCAATCGCTTGGCGTACGGCCTTCATATTCGCTAGATCATCTTTCAAGTTCAATCCTACTTTCATCTTCATAGCTTGGAACCCTTGTTCAGCGTAGCCTTGGGCTTCATCGGCCAAACGTTGGGTGAGCCCCTTCCCTTCGGTAAAGTACATCCCCGTAGCGTAGGGGGTAACCGCTTCGCGCTTGCGTCCACCCAGCAGGGTTGAGACGGGTAGGTTCAGTGCTTTCCCTTTGATGTCCCACAAGGCGATGTCAATAGCCGAGATGGCTGCCACTAGCACCCCACGGCGGGCGTAATCCAGCGAACGGCGGTACATGGTTTGCCAAACGTTCTCGTGGGCGAGGGCATCCATTCCCAGCAGGAAAGGGCTGAAAAAATCAATACCCGCTCGGATCACGGCGGCAGGACCGTAGCCTTCCCCCCAGCCGCAGAGTCCGGTATCGGTCTCAATTTTCACCAAGCAGATGGTGCGGGTGTCATACTGCCACTGGCTGAAATAGAAGGGCTGATCTAATGACTGCTGTACTACGTAAGGCGTGATGCGCGTGATGTTCATTGTATTTATTGTGTAGTGCTTGTCTAAAATTTACCGTCCTTCTCCGGGTGTTGCTACCTCACCCCGAAAGTCGAAGTAAAGCGTAGCTCCCCAGAGGCGACCCGGTTGTTCGTTGGATTTGAAGTAATTGGGCTGCCCACTCGGCCCTAGCATGTCCGGAGATTTGAATTTGGTGCCGATAGGGCTGATGGCATCCAGCACCGAAATATCACCCTCTGGAAACTGTCCGTCCGTATGCTCGTTAAATGCCCCCTGCGGTGGCTGGGGGGTAAACAAACGCAAAAACAAACCCTCGGTGGCCGATACCACCGTGAACGGCTGTTCGTCTGTCTCGAGCCGAGCCCAGTGCCAACCGGCGAAGTAGCCTTTGAACTCCGGATACACCCAACCACTCTCACCCGTCACGGTATTGTTGTAGTCATTGTGGTGTACCGCAAACTGCGTACCCCGCATCCGGTTCTTCCACACCCGGTAGGGTCCCTGACCAAGCCAGGTGATCCCGCGTACCTGGTTTTCGGGATAGTTGAAGTTCATCCCTACGTAGGGCTGGGTTTCTTGCGGAGTATAGGTGTAGTCAAGGCGGAGCCAGCCGTTGCCCATCAGGCGATAAACAACAGTGTCTAGCGCCCCTTCGTAGCAAAACTGCGCCACGTAGTCGTCGCCCTCGGCGAAATGATCAAACGAGGTTAGGCGCGCCTCACCCATGGCGGGCAGCGGACCGTTGGTCAGGGAGATAGGCCCTTCAGCATTGCGCACCTGGGTCAGCGTTCCGTTTTGCTGACTGATGCCAATGCGCACGTCGCTGGCTTCCAGGTACAGGGTATCGCCAGCGATGCGTCCCTGAGCGACCGACGAACCGGTGCTGTTGGGGACAATGGTTCGGGCGGTTGTTTCAGCGGAAATAATGGGCCACGTCCAGGTCAGCACCGAACGACCGTGTGGGTCGGTGGCCGTCAGATAGAGAGCATGGTGATCGCGCCAGTCATCCGGAAGCTCCAACGTTAGGTACGCGCTAAGTCCGGGAACCACCGAAGGCACCACTACCGAACCAGACGCTACCACCGTAGAGTCGGTGGCTCCAGCGCTGGGGTTCGGAAAGTCAATCAGTTGCCAACGAAAGGTGCACTGGTTTAAGTTGGTGAAGTGGTAGCGATTTTCTATCCGCAGCTGTCCGGCGAACGAAGCGTTAAGTGCGGGCGGGTCGATGTGGATAGGCGACCAAACCTCTTTGATTGTATAAAAGCTGCCTTCCTTCTGCCGGAAAGGGCCTACAATGCCATCGGGAGCATTGCTGCCGTTGGTATCAATAGAATCGTTCAGATCGCTGCGCACGACACCTTCGTCGGCAAACACCCACAGGAAGCCCCCAGCTGAGCGAGGGTGGTTCAGCATCGCATTCCACCAGGCATGCAGACCGGCCCCGTGCCCACCGTCGTACAAGCCGTGCAAAAATTCAGTAGGAAAAAAGACTTCTTCGCCCTGGAAGAAGTAGCCTCCGCAGCACCCAAACACCGGATAGTGTAGGGTGTTGGCTCCGTTGATGGTATTCCAGGGGTGAATAACCAGCCGCTGCTGTAGGTCGTAGCGGGCGTATTCATCCAGCAAATCGTAGTTGTGGCCGCCTTCGTTACCGTTGGCCCACATCACCACCGAAGGGTGGTTCACATCGCGCACAATCATTTCGCGTACCAATTGCTCACCCACCAGCGTGTCGTAGGCATCTTGCCAGCCGGTGAGTTCGTCAATGACAAACAAGCCGAGTGAGTCGCATACTTCCAGAAAGTGCTTATCGGGTGGATAGTGCGACATGCGCACCGCGTTCATGTTCATGTCCTTCATCAGCTGCGCATCCTGAACACTCAGTGCTCGGCTGGTGGTTCGTCCTGAGGTGGGCCAGGCACTGTGGCGGTTCACCCCTTTGAAGCGCACCTTCTGCCCGTTCACATAGAAGCCATCGCGGGGGCGTAGTTCGGCGGTACGGAAGCCGAAGGTTTCGGTAAGGGTGTGCAGGGTCTCCGATTTTCCCAGCAGAGACACCCGCACCCGGTAGCGATTGGGAAACTCGGCGGACCAAAGCGCAGGGTTGGTCACCGTACTCGTGAGGCTTACGCTGGTGTCGCGCCGTCTCACCGGCACCGAAAAAGCGTCACCGACCGCCTGACCGTCCAGGGTCTGAATTTGAGCCTCAACGCGTTGCGCTTGGCGGACGTTTTTAGGGTAGACCCGCAGGGTAAACAAGCCGTCAGCCCGAGCGTCTATCGCCGTCCAATCAATATGCTCTCTCGGATGCGCTTCCAGGTAGACGGGTCGGTAGATGCCGCCGAAAATCCAGAAGTCTGCATCCCGTTCGGCCCGGTTCACCGATGCATTATCCGACACATTTTTCACAATCACTTCCAGCGTATTCTCTTCGCCGTAGTTGAGCAGCTGGGTGACGTCGTGTTTAAAGCGGTAGAACGAACCCTGGTGCACCGGCCCGGCGGACTGACCGTTGAGGGTCACCTGGGTGTCGGTCATCGATCCTTCAAAGACGATATTAACGGTCTTGTTTTGCCAATCGGAGGGTACGGTAAACCGGTGGCGGTAGGTGCCGGTGGCGGCTACGTCGGGCAGCTGATCGCGCCAACTGCGACCGTAGGTGAAGGTACCGTAGCCCTGAAGCTCCCAGTTAGAAGGCACCGCAATGCTGCCCCACTCCCCGCTTCGGTGCCCCTTGTCTATTTTAAATTCCCAGTCAACCGTTCGGTCTTTGTCTTGACCGGAAAGATACTGAAACTGGGTGGCTTGCCCTAATACATCGATGGGTAGCAGGAGAACCAACAGCCACCCGCTCAACTTAGCGATATTCATAGTGAGACAATTAGTAGATTACTGAGCGACAGCTAATGCAGTCTCAATCACCAGCACGGGGGCCGGTTGGTCTTGATGCGTCGCCGATAGTGTCAGCGCGTTCGCTGCTGGGTCGGCAACTACCTCCTGTCCATCAGCTAACCAGTAGGCGCGTTGTACTGTCAAGGCTTCGGGTAGGGTCAGCTGATTGCCTTCGGGCCAGTCCAGTACGTGGGCGTACAGCTTACCGCCTTTTTGTGTATATCGCCCCCAGTCCGGGGCTTCGTACGGACTGGCACTGCTGCCGTAGATGGCCTCGCCATTTACCGCTAGCCACTCACCCAGTGTTTGCAACCGCTCTACACTCGGCTCGGGAATCAGCCCTTCGGCCGTAGGGCCTACGTTGAGCAAAAAGTTGCCCCCTTTAGAGGCTATGTCAATCAGTTTATGCAGTAGCTCCTGGCTGCTTTTCCAGTTATCGTCGCTTTGTTTATATCCCCAGGTGTCGTTCATCGTCATGCAGGCTTCCCAGTCTACCCCGGCCATGCCCGTGTCGGGTATCTCTTGCTCAGGGGTACCGAAGTCGCCCACAAAATCCCCCTCCGCATCAAAACCACTCATTCCTTGCCGACCAATGTCTATTCGGTTGTTGATAATGAGGGTTGGACTTAGCTCCCGCAGATACTGATACATAGCTACCCCGTGCTCGTGCGTCCAGTCGGGTATCCACTCCCCGTCAAACCATAGTACGTGCGGATCGTACTGCTCAACTAGCTCGGTGAGCTGCGGCTTGAGGTAGTTCTGTACATACTGATCGAACTCGGGGTTGATGCGAGCGGTATCGCGGGTGTTGTACTTAGGATAGTTAGGAGCTTGCGCCTGCGGATGGTGCCAGTCCATGATGGAGTAATAGATACAGAATTTTACTCCGTATTTTTCGCAGGCGGCCTTCAGTTCGGCCAATACATCACGCCGGAAGGGCGAAAAATCCATCACATCGTATTGGCTCACTTCGGAGTCCCACAGCGCAAAACCATCGTGGTGTTTACTGGTGACGACCAGGTACTTCATGCCCGCATTGTGAGCTAGCTTCACCCAGGCATCGGCATCGTACTGCGTGGGATTGAACTGCCGGGCATACGCTTCGTACTCGGCTATCGGAACGCTAGCTTTGTCCATGATCCATTCACCGATACCTTCCACTTCTTCGCCTTGGTGTACTCCGGCGGGTACCGCGTAAGGCCCCCAGTGGATAAACATCCCGAAGCGAGCGTCGCGCCACCAGCCCATTCGTTCGTTGAAGGCTTCGGAAGATTCGTTCAGTATGCCAGTGGTATCGGCCACTGCCGGGCGGCTTGCTTCATTGGTGGGTGTAGACTGGCAAGCGAACGATAAGGCTACGATTAATAGGCTACCGTAGTTAAGCAAAGAATTCATCATAGATTGTCAAGTAGTTTTTGTTAGTGACCGTTAGCTTTTGATTCAGTAAGTTGACGTAAACGTTGGAGTCCCTCGGGGTTGCGTTGGCGCATTTTTTCGTACCAGCTCATAATCACAGGTACCCCCCACCCCGGCTGGGTAAAGTCTACCGAGTCGCCCATGCTGCGGAGCTGACTCTGCAACTGCTGCCGGAGCTGCTGTACCTGCGAAGCGTAGGCCGACCGTTCGGCCAGATTATCAGTTTCGTAGGGGTCTTGCCAGCGATCAAACAACTGCCAGTGGGTTTGACCTCCTACATTATAGCCAATCAGTTTGTATTGATCCGTCCGCAAGGCTCGCTGGAAATTCTTGTAGGCGTGCACACTGCTCGAGCGCCCGCCAGACTCCTTAGGCCGAAGCACCACTGCGAAGCTGGGCATGGTTACCGAGGCGGGAACCTCCATCCCCAGCCATTCGCAGAGCGTCGGGTACACATCGCTCAAGTAAACGAAAGCGTCGCTGGTACGATGGGCGGCAATGCCCGGCCCGGTGATGACCAAAGGCACACCGATGCTATGCTCGTAGAGGTTTTGTTTGCCCATCAGTCCGTGCTGCCCGAGGGCTAGCCCGTTATCTCCCGCCAGCACGATGATCGTATTTTCTAATTGATCGTTGGCTCGCAGAGCTGCTACAATGCGACCGATGGCATCGTCCAGGTGGGTAATCATTGCGTAGTAATCGCGAAGGTGCCCTTTGATGCTGGCTCGACTTCGCGGAGTGGGCTCAGTCCATTCGTCGCGAATGTCGAGTTCGCCGTTATCGCAGGGGTGCTCAGGCAGAAAGTTGACCGGTACCGAAAGCCGGGCGGTATCGTACAAATCCAGATAAGACTGCGGTACCTGCCGGGGGTCGTGGGGTGCCTGAAAGGCGACGCTCAGGAAAAAGGGTGATTTGCCGGAATAGCTCGCCAGGAAGGCAACCGCCGCTTCGGCGTACAGGTCCGTACTGTGTCGGGTGGTGTCGAAATACACCGCCGCATCAGGATACACTCCGCTGCTATCAAAAGGATGCAGTGGTACCCGGTAGTGGTCACTCATACCGCCGAAGAAAATGTGCTTACCCCCGGTAAAGCTGCGGGCAAAGCTGGCTTTTCCGTTGTGCCACTTACCCGTATGAAAAGTACGATAGCCCTGCCGCCCCAGGTATTCGGGCAGGGTATGATGGGCTGAATCGACCGAGTGCCCCCCCGGATCGATCTGCCACAGGCTACGGCCGGTCATCAGCATAGCGCGGCTGGGGGCACACACCGCTCCGTTCATCGCCCCCATGATCGTTGCCTGCCGAAAAGTTGTACCCCGCCGCACCAAGCTATTCAGGTGAGGAGTGATCACTTCGGTATTGCCCAGCGCGTTGATCGTACCCGCCCGCTGGTCGTCGGTGAGCAGCAGCATTACGTTCGGACGGGCTGACTGAGCGTACCCTACCGAGCCCACACGCCCCCCGGATACCATACTCAGTACCCATCCACAGCTGAGCAATACGAAGACCATTTTTTTCATTTACGTTCGGATCATTGTGTCATCCAAATAGCAAGATTTTATCATGACAGCTTACTGCTTTGCCCACCTAGTTTGGTGCATCTGTCCGTTAGCATAGGTTTTCAGCAGGTACAGCCCCGGGGTGAGTGAGGCTACATCCACCTCAGCTTCTTCAGCCTGGCTGCCAATGGGTTGATGAAGAACCTGCTGACCCTGTACGTTGTATACCGCTAGCTGTGTACTGCCCTGGGGCACCTGCACGTGTAAGTAGCCCTGCGCGGGATTAGGGTACGCCTGTAGTGGTGTAGTACTCCCATCCGCAAGGCTGGAACCATCCGTAGCACCCTGCTTGGTTGTTACCTCTGAGGCTGTTCGGCTGCTGGCTCCACTACCGGCTTCTACAAAATTCCACTGCGTCCAGCTACCCATGCAACTACTACTCGTCATACGTAGCTGCACCCCGCCGCCTTCTGACCCCGTATCCGTATCGGTATCGTCTAAACACTGTAGGTAACTGCCGTACGAAACGTTCTCTAGGTTGTACTTACCTGATCCCCTGCTCACCAACTTCCATCGAGGGTCAGTACCCGTACAGGAGGTAGATACCGCCCGTACCGCTTTGCCATTCGGGTCGCCGCACACCTCAGTACCGGGCACGTTGGCCACGGCATCGGCTACGTTAGTGGCTTGCAGCCAATGACCGTGCTGCCTATTCTCTAAGCGGTATTCGTTATTACCCGTTGGGATAAAGCGCCATTGCGTCCAGCTGCCCGTTTTGCTAGTGCTTACCCCCCGTACATTCTCTGAGGTAGTGCCGCTACAGCTCGCCGACCCGGTAGCGTCAGGAGTATCAGTACCCTGGATGTACTTGTTGTGTTGTACGCTGCGAATGTGATACCACTTATCCGGATCAGGAAAGCCTCCCGAAGGTGGCGGTGGCGGGGTATCGCTACTGAAAGACACTCCCACCCCACTCCCAATAGAAAACTTACCCAAACTATTATCAGTGGCCTTGCTCCGGCTATTGATTACCTGCCCTTCAATCTGAAGGTTCTCAAAGACAAAGTTACTTACATTGCCGGTCATCTGCGAGGACTTGCCTAAACCAGCTAAGGCTCGGAAGTTTTTGATCGTTACATTCTGAACATAAGTAGGGGTACTTCCCCCTTCATCTCGGTTGGTTCGGTTGATGGCTCTAATTTCAAAATGCTTGCTGGCCGGGGCTTCTTCTATACGAATGTCTTCCAGCAAAACGTTCTTGATCGTTACGTTAGCATCAGCTACCTCCTCGGGCTCAATACGCACCGTATGACCACCTGCCCGGATAATATCAATTCGCTTCCAACCGCTGTTCTTAATTTCCGGCGTGTAGGTCTGCCACGCCATGTTGATCGCATTCCCTTGCCAGCCCACTTTATCACAGACTAATATACAATCCTCAAACCATACATCTTCGGTAATTTTATGATGAGGTCCCTGATCGTACTGGTTGTAGTTTCCATAACTAGTGTCGGTGAAACCTTTAATGCAGGAGGCATCGTCAAACGCCCGAAAGAATCCTCGTTTGATCATCACGTTACGACAGCTACCAACGTTGGGGCCGTCCGAAGTGCGAGCGTGGCCAATATACTTGAGGTTGTCTACTACTACATCGTTACACCACGTCAGTTGTAGACCAAAGCGACTGTAGGCGGTTTCGTTAGCATCGGTGTAGCCTAGCACAATAATGTCACGAATGGTAAGGTTATTAGCCCGACGGATGTTAATCATTCGGTCGAAGGTAGTGGTGATACCGCTGCCCTCAAATTGTAAGATGCCCCGACCTCGGATGGTCACATTATTCTTAGTAGTAGCATCATTAGCCCGAATTATTCCTTTAACCACCGCTCCCCCTGCAATGTAAAGGGTTTGGTCGGAATGTAGTTCTATTCGCCCGGGTACCCCACCATCCGCTGGAGTATGTACTCCTGGTCCAAAATAGCGCACATTAGCATCGTTAGCATTAGGAATATTAGTTTCCAGCGGATTGGCAAAGATATGCAAGCTGTGCCGCCAGTCGTCGTTGATCTTCAGCACTAATTGCTTCGGCGGGCCAGTTAAGCTAAAAGTAATAGTGTTACCCGAACGTGAAGCACTAATGCCTGCCCGACTAGGATACAGCTTGTAGCTATTTACTGAAGTATGGTTCACAGTGACTGATATAGTGACTGTGCCCGAAAAGTCGAAGTAGGCCATCGCCGCTTCATTGTCGCGGTGAGCCCAATTGCTATACTGCACCCGAGCATTCGTCCAGGTGCGATACACATCTAGAGTTTGGCCTTCTACGCTGACATCGTAATCATCACTCATCACCGGGGCACCTGATCCGGTTGGCGCGGGGTAGGTTACTACGGTCTGCGCTAACGAAGGCACGATTACGATTAACAACAATCCTACTGTCAAAGGGCGGAATAGCTTTTTCATTACATCACTAGTTTGTTAAGAATAGATAGTTTCTCTTTTCTAGCGGTCATCTTTACACCGCTCAATCCATCGTGCTAGTGCCTGGCTCATTTCGTCGGCCAGCTCAGGGCGTTCGAGGGCCAGGTTCTTACTTTCTTGGGGGTCACGAACCAGATCAGTAAGCCATAGGCTATCACTGTTGACCGTGCGGTGTAGCTTGTAACGGTTACCCATCCAGACCTGATGTTCGTTTCCCTCGAACCGTGATTGAAAGCCAATGGCTTTTTTCCGAGGCTGTTCTGCGTTTTTCGTCAGTAAGTCCTTCATACTTTCTCCATCCAGGTGCAAGCTGGATAGGTCAATCCCCAGCAACTCGCCCAGCGTAGGCAGTATGTCCGACGTGGTAACTGGAACCTCAGTGCTTTGCCCGGCGGGTATTGCAGCTGGCCACACGACCACGCCGGGTACCCGAATTCCCCCCTCGTACAGCGACCCTTTCCTGCCTTTAAGCCCTCCGGTTAATCCCTGCTGCCGTCCACCCGTTTGCCATCCGGGCCCACCCCCACCCGCCGCTGGGCCGTTGTCCGAACAAAACCAAATGAGGGTATGCTCGGCTACGCCCGCCTGGCGAAGTACCTCCCGTAGCCGACCAATTTGCTTGTCCATCGCCGTCAGGCTACCGTAGTAGTGCTGCTTTTCTGACGGGAGATGGGTGTACGGCTGACGGTAAGCTTCGCCCGCTACCACCGGTGAATGTGGCGTGTGGAACCAGATAGTAGCGAAAAAGGGGGTATCCTCTCGCACCGCTTGTTCCACAAAAGGAATCACCCGATCCATAATCACCCGCGAATCATCGCCCGTCAGATTATTGGTAGCCAATCGGCCCGGCCCTGTCCAATAGTAGGTACCGAACGAATCACCTTCGCTCTGCTTTTTATTGGCACCGGCTACCGTGTGCGGCGGATTCACCATCGGGTTCCAGGTAGGCACCTTCGATTCGGTGGCAAAGCACTGGTCGTAGCCGTGCTCCCAAGGCGGAGCGTAATGCTGCTGGTTCTTGGCGATGCCCCCGCGATTGCTCTCAACAACAAGGCTATCCATCAGTCCCAAATGCCACTTGCCGAAGTGACCAGTGCGATACCCCTGCTCCCGCAGCAGTTCGGGCAGGGTTACCTCTTCTTTGGGTAGGTGCCCAACGTTGGCGTAGTAGATGCCGTAGCGGTAGGGATGTCGACCGGTCAGCATACTACCCCGGGTAGGAGAACACACCGGAGCGGCCGCATAAAACCGATTAAAAACCAGCCCATCGGCGGCCAGGCTATCCAGATAAGGTGTTTTAAGCTCCGGATGATCTTGATAACCCGCATCGCCCCACCCCTGATCGTCGCTCATGATCAGAAGAATGTTAGGGCGAGCTGAGGACTGCGGTGGCTTAATCATCAACCCTGTCAATCCTATCACTATAGCACCAACCAGGGTGATCATTCCCATCCGGTATTCTGCTCCAGATTATTGTTGAGTTGCACCTGATCATCCGGGACCGGGAATAGCAGCATAAAATCCATTACCGTTTTTTCCTGATCCCGTACTGCCTCCAGAAATAGCCCTCGGCGTTTCAAATCCCAAGCCCGTTGCCCCTCGAAAGCCAGCTCAAACCGCCGCTCTTCCAGCACCGCTTCTCGGAATACTTCCTGGCTCAGTCCGGCTAAGTTGGGGAGGTTCTCTTCTACCCCGTTGCGCGCTCGGGTTCGCACTTGATTGATCCAATCGTACTTTTGGTTGCTTCCTGCTTCTACTTCATTCATTGCTTCGGCTGCAATGAGTAGTATGTCTGCGTAGCGGAACAGGGTAAGATTCATCCCTGACTGGAGCTCGCCAGTTCGGTCGTCAAACTTACTGATGTAGAAAGGAAACTCCCCACCGAAGATTTCTTCCATGGTGATGGTTCCAGTCACTCCGTCAATATGCTCGTACTGATCGGCAATGGTGACCGAGCGACGATACGACACAGGACTCTCGGCTATAAATTCGTCAGTAGGTGCTGCTAAACCCGGAATGGTAGTACCCGCCCAAAATGAGTTGGTAAATTCCCCTCCCGCGGGCATTCGGGGACCAAACCTACTGGGCAAGTTGTTGTTTCGCTCTCCGCTTAAATACTGTATCTGAAAGATATGCTCCGCGCTATTATTATTTTGAGGATCAAATACCGCAGCGTAGTCAGGCAGCAGTTGGTACTGCCCACTATTGATTATGTTCTGAGCGTGGGTGAGTGCCTCCTGATAATTGCCTAGATATAAGTGTACCCGAGCCAAATAGGCGTTAGCCACTCCGCTGTTAATCCGTCCGGCTAAACTTTCTGACTCCAGCTCGTTGGCAGCTGCTTCTAGGTCGCGAATGACTAGCGCGTACACGTCTTCTTCACTCGCTCGGGGTGCGTAGATGTTGTCAAAGCTAGTAGTAGGTGTTTCGTAGAGGGGCACCCCGCCGATAGCTCGCACCAGCGCAAAGTAATACAGCGCCCGGAGGGCTTGGGCTTCAGCGATGAGATCAGCCTTACGCCCCGCCTCAAAATCAATCGCCTCGGTGTTGACGATTACTTCGTTGGCGCGGTTAATTCCCTGGTAGGCGCTGTTCCATAGCCCCCCGGTAATCTCCGAATTATACGTAAAATTATCCCACTCGAAGCGATCGGGTACAATGGGAGAGATTGTCAGATCGTCGGCGTTTATCTCCCCATAATTGATTACGTTGTCGGGCGAGTACACATCGTATAGACTGTTGTAGGCTCCGTAAAGTCCGGCTAATGCATCTTCTTCGGTTTCGTAGAAGTTAGTAGAGCCAATGTTGCTAGGTGGATCTTCTTCTAATAAATCATCACAGGCCACCGTGAGCAGCAAGCTCAGGAATAGTAGTAAGTATTGGTGTATAATTTTCATAGTTTTTATATTTTTCGTTAAAATCCTAACCGAACTCCGAATCGGATGCTGCGAGCTGCCGGATACCCGCCGTTGTCTACCCCCACCTGCACGCTGCTGGACGAGTACAAATCTACTTCTGGATCAAAACCCGTATAGTTTGTCACAGTGATCAGATTGTCGCCCGCTACATATACTTGCGCCCGGCGTAACCAATCGGCACCCAGTGCGTTGGTAGGCAGTTCGTAGGCCAACGTGATTGTTTTTACTCGCAAGAAGGAACCGTCAATCACATCACGATCGCTGAAGTTTTTCCACTCGCCCGCGTTTGTGAGGGGGGCCTCAATAGTATTGCTGGTGCCTGGTCCCGTCCAACGTTCGTCAAAGTACTGCTGAAGTACATTATGCTTCTGGGGCTGGGCTAGCAATCCAATTCGGTTCAGATCGGCAATTTCATTACCGTACACCCCATTGATAAATACGGTAAGCGTAAAACCTCCGTAAGAGAAATCATTAGAAAAGCCGTAGATAAAATCCGGGTTAGGGTCACCCACGATCTCCCGGTCGTCGTCGTTTCGCTGAAACCCGTCACCATTTAAGTCAGCGTAGCGAGGCAAGCCAGGTCGATTTACCCCGCCTACCGTATTGCCGGCTTCAATGATTTCTTCTTCGGTTTGCCAGATACCCTCAAAACGGTAGCCATAAAAAAGACCGAGTGGCTGCCCCGGCAGGGCAATAGAGCGACCATGAGCTGATTCGCCCCGACCGATACCAAAGAGCAGTCGCTCTACACCATCGGGCAGCGAAATCAGCTCATTGCGATTGAATGAAATGTTGAACGAAGAGCGCCACCGAAACCTACCAAAAGTATTATTAAAGCCCAATTGGAGTTCTACGCCCCGATTTTCTATTTCACCAATATTTTGTACGGAATTAGCGTAACCTGACTGGTTCGGAATAGCCACATTCAGCAGCAGATCGTTGGTTCGCTTCACATAGTAATCAGCGGTGAAGTTGACGCGTCCTTCCCAGAAAGCAGCGTCAACGCCTACATTAAACTGCGCTGTGCGCTCCCACCTCAGATCGGGATTGGGAATTCGGTTCGGTATCAGGCCAATAGCGGGTGCCCCACCAATGATCGGACGGTTTACATTGTAAAGTGACAGAGAAGAGTACGGACTGATACTTTCATTACCGGTAACCCCGTAGGAGGCACGCAGCTTCAAGTCGCTAATCAGAGCATTATCTTGCAGAAAAGCTTCGTCACCCAGGCGCCAGGCTACTGCCGCCGAAGGAAACAGCCCCCACTTATTATCTTCCCCAAACTTGGACGAACCATCGCGCCGTACCGTGCCTGTGACAATATACTTATCCCGAAATACGTAGTTGACCCGCCCTAGGTAAGACAGCAGGGCAGTCTCTACCGCATTGCTTGTTGATGGGCGAGGATCAGCTCCTAAACCTAGATTATTAAACTCCAGCTTGTTCGTAAAGAAGTCATCAGTACGACTGAATACTTCCTCTGTATTGCGGGTTTGCACCGTATAACCGACTACTGCATTGAGCTGATGATTAGCTCCTAGGTTGGCATCGTAGTTCAGCGTGTACTCCTGCAACCAGTTAGCACTCTGAATATTCCCTACCGAAGCCACCCCCAGGTTAGGAAGAGCCTGGGTTTCGGCCGTATTCGGAATGTAGACATTGCGCTTAGACGTAATTAGGTCGGCTCCAAAATTAGCCCGGAAGGTAAGCCCTTCGGTTAGTTGCAGATCGGCAAATGAGCTACCGAGAATACGATTGGTGTACGTGATGTCGGAACGAGTGCGGGCAATAGCTACTGGGTTTTCTAAAATCTTCACAGTTTCATCGTGGTTATCTACGTAATTACCCTCTTCATCTACCACCGGAATCACCGGGGTGGTGGTTAGCGCATTCCACAGTGGGGAATCATTTCGGAATCCAGTGCCATCCGAAGGCACCGCATCATTTACGGTGCGGTTAGCGTTGAGATTTACCCCGAATTTGAGCCGACTACTTACCTGCTGATCCAGATTAAACTTTAGTCCGCCTCGTTTGAAGTTAGACTCGATGATAATTCCGTCTTGATCGAAGTAGTTGCCCGAAACTAAATATCGGGTATTTTCGCTCCCCCCGGATACCGTCAGGTTGTAAGAATGGACGAGTGCTGTACGAAAAATTTCATCTTGCCAGTCGGTGCCCTCGCCTAGCTCTTCGGGAAGCGGGCGATTTACACCGTCATAAATAGGATCGCGTCCGTTGTTAGCAGCCCACTCATTGTTCAGAATAGCTAATTCTTGGGCATTTGCTAAATTGAGTGTTTTACGCACATTATCAACGCGCAAAAAATAATCAAAATCAATTGTAGGCTTACCCACTTCACCCCGTTTGGTGGTGATAATAACCACCCCGTTAGCGCCTCGGGCTCCGTAAATAGCGGTAGCTGAGGCATCTTTTAAAATCTCAATTGACTCAATATCGTTGGGACTGATGGATGATAGAGGATCGGCTCCAAAAGCGTTGTTACCGGCTGCTTGGGGAGTGAGCGGCGTACTGTTATCAATCGGAAAACCGTCGATCACGTAAAGCGGATCGCTAGAGGCATTGATGGAATTGGCTCCCCGAATACGTACCCGAATACCCCCGCCCGGCGCGTTGGAAGCGGCTCGCACATCTACGCCTGGGGCGCGTCCCTGCAACGATTGCACAAAGGTGTTGGCCGGAGTTGTTTGCAAATCCTCCCCTTCTACCGAAGAAACTGACCCTGAAAAATCGCTTTTCTTGACGGTACCGTAACCAATTACAACCACCTCCGATAGCGACTGAACATCCGGGTCTAGCCCTAAGTTGATAGTACTACGTCCGTTGATAGCTACTTCTTCACTGGTGTAGCCTACGGACGAAAACACCAAGGTTTCGGCATCGTCGGGCGCGGTGAGGCGATAGTTGCCGTCAATATTGGTAACCGTACCTACGGTAGTGCCTTTCACCAATACGTTGACGCCGGGCAGGGTTTCATTAGTAGAAACATCCGTCACTTGGCCAGTAATGGTTTGCTCCGTGACTTTTCTCTGAGCCAATGCTACGGGGGAGATTTTGGTCAGCCTACTGCTCGGCTTGGCAGAGCTGGTTGGTCGGGGAGTCACGGGAGACACCTCTAATGTAGGGGTTGCCTGTGCCTGAATGACGAAATAATGCTGTAACTTCCGATAGCTGAGTCCGAGTGGAACCAGGATTTTGGTTAGCGCATCTTCAATCTGAGTAGCATCAGGGTTTAGGATGCGATCATCAATGCGTACCGTTTTGCCCTGCACTAGTTCATCCTCAAACACAATGCTGGTTTGATACCTAGTGCCGATGTTCTGCAACAACGTTTTTAGTTGTTGCGCTTCTTGCTGGAGCAGTGCGGGGGATACCCCACCAGCCGGGTGTAAAGAAGCCAGACGCTGCGCCTGTCCCGAAGAAACGATCAGCAACATACTGGCTACTACTAGGTAGCCTGCTTTCGGGATCGTTTTCTTACCAAACGTCTTCGTTAGAAGTGATTTCATAGAAGGTAATTTTAGGTTATATAATTTTATCGTTCTTGTTCAATGCCTGTCGTCGTATTTATCGCAATGGTTCTCAATCTCGGATGATGATTTCGTCTTTGGTTTGCACTATCCCTACCCCAAAGGTGGCTTCAATCAATTGCAGTAAGGTGTCCAATTCCCGAAGCGGCACCTCGGTAGTAGCCGTAAACCTTCGCTGAGGCAGCGTCTCACCCTCAAAGGTCACCGAGTATCCGTATAGGTCCTCAATAATAATGGCTAGTTCAGCGAGCGAGGTTTGGTCAATACGTAGCTGCTGCTCGGTGTAGGCGGTGTACGATTCGGTATCCACCCGCTGCCGGGTCAAAGGGGCGTTCTCAGTAACTGATACTAAGTCGCCCGGTTGCATCAGGGCCTCTTCGCCACTGGGGGTATGCCGTAGTGCTACCGATCCGCTACGCAGCACAACTTGGGTCTGGTCGCGGCGATTTTTTACGTTAAAGCTGGTACCCAGTACTTTTACTTCCACGTCATTGGCCCGTACGGTAAACGTTCTCCCGTGATCTTTACGCACATGGAAAAAAGCTTCTCCTTCCAGCACCACCTGCCGGTCGGGCACTTCGGTGTACCAGTACAGGGTAGAATTGGCATTGAGGGTAACCGCCGACCCGTCGGGCAATCGAACGTCGGCTACCTCGCCAAAACCAGTTTCGTACGTGAGCATAGCAGGGCGGGTTAGCCACCATATAGCTAAGGCACTCACGAGTAATACTCCTGCTAGGGAAGCAGCTATTCCCCACGAAGGGCGGTACAGTGGGCGGACTGCCGCCGTTGGGGCAGCAATGCGCCGCTGAATACTTTGCCGGATTTTTTCTACTCCTTCTTGGGGAAGGGACTCATATTCCTTATCGATGTTCAGTATGATTTGGCGGGCTTGCCGGATTTCCGCTTCCTTGTGCGGGTGCTCGATTAAAAAGTTTTGCCAGAAGGTATTGTGCTGCTGTTGCAACACCCATTGCCGGAAGCGTTCGTCCAGCACAAAGTCTTCGGTTTGATAGTGTGTATAGTCCATACCTGGTTGTTGGGTTCGGTACAGACAAGTGTAGAACAGAGGCTAGTTCTACTCAGTAAAGGTGTATTATTTTTTCATAATTATATCAACAGCATAAAATCACCATTTCTTTTGTTGATATGGCAAAAATACAGATCGAAATATAAAATTTTACTAAGCAGCTTGTAGTTGAGAAGCAAAGCTGAGTACCACAATGAGCCATTCCACCGCTTTTAGCTGAAGGGGTAGCGTCTTCTTGAGGTGTGTAATGGCTCGATGAAGCAGGTTGTAAACCGACTGCGGTTGCAATTGCATAATCGTTCCGATCTCGTCGCAAGATAGTTTTTCAAAGAAATGAAGGCTGATAATCTCTCGCTGCCGCACCGGAAGTTTTTTGATCACCTTTCTCAAGACTTCGTACTGAAGGTCAGCCGACTGGCGGATCACAATATCTTGCTCGGGCGAAGCAGTACTGATGGTGGTATCGACGGTTAATGCGGAGAAGGAGCGTCGTTTTTGCTGCTTTTTCTTTTGGTGAATGATTTGGTAACGCAACGCCCGAAAGAGATACAACCGGGGTTGATCGGGCACACTGAGGGTAGCCCGTCGCTGCCATAAGTCAACGAAAACATCCTGGATAGCATCTTCTACTGACACTTGTTCTTCAGCCACTTTACGTCCGTAGTTGTACAGCGGTTGCACGTGCTTTAGGTAGAATGTATCTAGGGCTTGGCGGTCGCCTCGGCAGAATGACTGCCAGAGAGCTTGATCTTGTTCGGGCACTCGGTCTTTCAATTATGAATATTGACACAACAATACTTGAATCACCTTAAATTTTACAAAATTTTCTGAATTAACAATACTTTATTAATTTTTTATAGATCAGAGTCCGCTAGCTAGTGCTTCCTGCTGTAGGCAGCCTGATACCTTAGCACATCGTGATTGAGCTATATTTTATTTGCTGCTCAAACGCCAATACCAAGTGGGAGTATCAGCATAGAGCGATGGCAGATAGGACTAACGATACATAGCCTTTTCATAAAAAAAATATGTGCTAGGGTTGTAGCATTCTACGCGTTGGCCTAAAAAATTACTGTAGTTCAACTGCTTACAATAGCAAGCAAGTGCGTTCACCCTGCGAGCAATATGCATAGTACTGATTTTATTCAAACGCTAAGTGAATTAACCACAATATGTAGTCAGAGTTACGACTAACCAGCAGGCAGTCGTCTTTGCATTGAAAGCAGCTAAAGGTCAAGTTTGCGTTACTTTATCGTTTGACGGACAAAACGAAAAGATCACCGCTTGCCGAGAGTACTACTGCTGCGGGGCATGCTTATGAAAACACAATAGCTGTGAGAGCTTTCGAGAGACAGGAAGAGTCATCCGGAAAGGGTTCTGTCAGAGCAGCCATATTGTTGGGCATAAACTACTTGAGCAACTTGATGGTCAGGGTGCGGCATTCGACCAGCAAGCAAGAGAACGGATTTTGCCTAGTTCTGAAATGATCTTCATTGGCTACGGTGGTGGCCTGTAGTGTGGATGAGGAGGTGAAAGAAATTGATCCTTACAAAATGCCAGATACCACTACCTATCATCGGAAACCAAGAATAACATCCGACGGCCCTACGCAGTAAAGAGCTAAACTGAGAACTCAAGCATTCAAACTGCTGTTAATTGCTTTAACCATTAAATACTTTTGTATGCCTATGAAACCTCTATTGTATACCTTATTGCTTTGTTTCTTCGTCAGTGTAGCCTCCGCCCAACAGTACTTCGGCGAGAAAATTACTGACCAAGATGCCATTGCCGCCACTGAATTGCCCGAAACTTTAGCGGATGAAGAAAGCGTAGAAACCAAGGTGAGGGGCGAGGTTACCGGTGTATGCCAGATGAAGGGCTGCTGGATGACCGTTAATGTGGGCAACAACCGGGAAATGATGGTACGCTTTAAAGATTACGGCTTCTTTGTGCCCAAAGATATTACCGGGCAAACTGTGGTTATTGTGGGCGAGGCTCTGGTAGAAACCGTATCAGTAGATGACCAACGCCACCTAGCCGAAGATGCTGGACAATCAGCCGAAGAAATTGAGAAAATCACTGAGCCCAAATCTCAGCTCTCTTTTGTAGCTGATGGGGTGATTGTGGAGGAGTAATTATTTCTGCGATACTTTGTTATTCAACAAGGCACAGAAGAGTATTTCTCCGTGGGCAGGGGCAAGAGTAATCAGATCACACAGTTTAAAGCGCGACTTTCTTTTGTGGCTGACGGGGGTAATTGTGGAAAAGTAGATGAACTGTCTGACTGTCTGGCTCTAGTTTAATTGATAAGCCAACGATAGTTGAAACACACGATTTTGCGATCGGAAGTCAAAGGTAGCTAGCGGGTCTTGAGGATCAGCCCACCGATAATTGTTAGGGGCTACATCCCTCAGTCCGTGTACATACCTGATATCTACGTTCACCCTCTGGTTGATACGATAGCCTGCGCCAGCCGCTAGTCCATAATCAAACCCTTCTTGCCAAAAGAAACTAGTATTGTTGCTTTCTGAGTCAACCCTGGTTCGAGCCGCCATAAGATAGCTAACTTCAAGCCCCACCATCACGAAGATTCGTTCAGTGATAGAGTATCCACCAAAAACAGGTAAACTCAGGTAATGCAGATGCACACTGTGACCCTGAGGTGATCCACCTACTGCAATGGGGGGAGCATCGGCTCGAAACCCCTTGTTAGCGTACAGTAGCTCGGTTGTAGAGAAGAACCGCTTGCCCATAACTTGGGTTCCGTAGAAGCCTGCTTGATACGATAGGCGATACTGGGAATTACTTATTCCCGGCTGATTTAAATCCATACCGGTTAGACCAACTCCACCCTTAATACCGTAATGAAACTGGGCGAAAGTAGCTTGGGTAGCTAACAGTAGCAAGGTTGAGGCGAAAAGTAGCTTCATACCACTAGGGGTGATCGGTAAAAAATATAATTATCTAAGGAACGGCCTTAAGCCACTAGAAATTGCTCTAATTACGAAGTTTTTTAGAAGGGCTACGTTCTCTCTAAACACTATTCAAAAGTAAGAGTGTAGCTAGCTATCACATCATTGCTATCCCACGGTCGACAGTTTCGAAGCTTTAAAGTCCCGGTTACTGGTTCAGCTTCTGGCCGAAAGTTGAAAATACGGATTCCAGAAGCTCCTGCGGCCTTTGCTGTAGATTTTTCCAGATTTTTAGAAACAACGGTTACGTTGGCAGGCGTTTGTTCTACATCCCACAGGTAGCCCGATGTAGGCGTTTCCAGCAATCTTATTGTGATAGATTGGGTGCCTTCGGGCAGCTTTACAGTACGTCCATTGTCTTCGTCGGTGAGTTGCATAGATAGAAAACAAAAGGGTTGCCTAAAGTTAAACAACCCCCTTGCCTTAGTTAAGGTTTACCAAACATAAATTTCGTGAATCTTATTATCGTTCTCTTTACGATAATTCACATTGCGGTTTTCCTGTCGGGCAACACAGCCCATCAGGTACATAGCGTGAACGCTGTCGGCATTGGCATCGTTTAGCTTCACCCAGCCTACCCCGTGGATGTGCAGATACGCATTTTTATTATTATTTGAAGCCCAAACCCCCGTGACTTTTTTGGAATTGAACCACGCAGTAGCCTGCATATCACCTTCTGCGAAAATACCCGCTTCAGGAGGGTTTAGTGATGGCTCCCCGGCCGATGTAGATTCCTGGCTGGCATCTTGTTGAAGATCATCCGGATTCATTTCTGGTTTCGGTTGCTCATCTCCCTCGGTTTGGGATTGGGCTGCAAAATTAGCTTCTGGTTTTGACACTTTCTTAGACATAATAACTATTTTTATAATTAGGCATATACTTGTTCTATCTTTCCATCTTTAATGTAAATACTTGGAGCGGCATCTCTATTTTTTGCGTTAATCAACGCACTCAAAATCATGAAATGGTTCTCTCGATTGTTGTTAGCAATCTTTTTCCAGCCCTCGTCTTGTATATACGCGTAGCAATTCAGCCCGGCACTGTTAGACCAAAGCCCCGTGATTTTCTTTTTGTAAATCCAGCCGGTATCGACAATGCCTAGCACACCCCACATACCGTAGTGTTCAATAGAACATTCACCGTATTTAATCTTCAGATAGCCTTCTTCGCCCCAGTTAGTGCCCCAACTGTTTTTTCCTATCCAGTATCCACCCGCATCATTATAGCCTATAATGGATATACAGTGCCACCCCTCGGAGTCGCCGGAAACATGCCGGTAAACCCCGCTTTGGTAGCTATAAAAATCACCGAATACTTCAAAGCATGCACTTACCGGGCCTACGTTAGCAATATGCTCCTTAATAGCGTTTACGTTGCTTAGTGCTTTGTAGTTAGTAATGGTAAGCTTCTCATTCTGCCAGCCATTGCTTACCAAACAACTCTGCTGGCTGCTTACGTACGGAAAATAACTTTCTTTGGCTACGCCAGTATCTTTTACTTTATCGTAAGCCGTAGTGGGCCACCACCCGTTTCTACATCCGTTAGGATCGCCTTTGAGGCAGTAGAACAGGTGGGCTTCCGAAAGATCGGTGTCATAATTCGGCATGTTCTTCGTGATACGCACCATTGATTCTACCACTGAGAGCACTCCAAATGCCACACAAGAGCCACAGCCACCTTGGCTTTTAATAGCAGTAACGTAGTTACCACCATCTTTACTGCGCCAATCGAAGCTACTGGGGTGTGCCCCGGCTCCCGTTCGGGCGCTTACCCGCTGATGTTGGGCCAGGGCCGATTTTTTGGATGTTTCTTTCTGAGTTTTTGAAGGTGGGCCATCGGGAGGAGTTGCCCCTAAAATAATAGTTTGCTCTTCATCACTCATTTCAGTGATGGGGTTCGGGGCAGCGTCCCACGCTTCGTCAATGAGTTGGGCCTGCAATTCAGCAATTTCTAATTTTGCCATAATACATAGTTTAAGTGTGAAAATTGATTTTGTGGTTTTTTACAGGGCAAGCACACTAAAATCTGGATATACCAATTTTGAAGAGTACGGTTATTTTCGTACCGAACCTTCTCTTTGGTTGGAGCGAAGAAAACGTGCTTTGTCTACTAGAAAGGTCTCTTAGAATATTAATGCGTTTGCCCCAGGCTCTTTACGTCTGCAAAATTCCAGGCAGCTACAGTACCTGTAGGGGGCAGGGCTGGTATAGTCGGATTCATACGTAGTCTCTGAATCTCATTTGGCTAATAAGGCAACTTCATTTGCCCGGTAGAATTGCTAGCTTTTATTGGTTAGTAGTGCAGCATCCCAATATGTAACCCGGTACATTAAAATTTTTTATTAGTATGTTCTCAACCTGGCTTGATAATAAACTAAAGAGGTACGGAGAGAGATGATTGTCTTACCTACGTACGATAGGTCGGGAAGTATGGATAGAGATGAAACGATAATTTTTGAAAGATTTCAATCGAATAAACTCTGCCAGATCACGTATATTTGCAGCCTGATTTCACTACCAACATTAATCCAGTATTTATGATTGTCGGAGTACCTCAAGAGATAAAAAATAATGAGAACCGGGTAGCCCTTACCCCCGCCGGAGCTAAAGAACTTACCAAAGTTGGCCATACCGTATACATTCAGCAAAATGCCGGAGAAGGCAGTGGGTTTACTGATGCAGAATATACCGAAGCAGGTGCCGAAATACTCCCAACTATTGAAGCTGTCTACGAATCGGCCGAGATGATTGTGAAGGTAAAAGAACCGATTGCCCCGGAGTACGACCTAGTGCGTAAAGATCAGCTGGTCTTCACGTATTTTCACTTTGCTTCCAGCGAAGCCCTTACCCACGCTATGATTAAAAGTGGCGCGGTTTGCTTAGCCTACGAAACGGTAGAACTGCCCGATCGCAGCTTGCCACTGTTAGTCCCCATGTCGGAAGTAGCCGGACGGATGTCTATTCAGGAAGGAGCGAAGTATTTGGAAAAACCCATGCAAGGGCGAGGTATTCTGTTGGGCGGAGTGCCCGGCGTACGTCCCGCGAAGGTGCTTATCTTGGGCGGAGGTATTGTGGGTACCAATGCTGCTAAAATGGCAGCCGGCTTAGGGGCTGATGTTACCATTATGGACATCAGCCTAAATAGGCTACGTTATTTAGATGATGTACTGCCGGCTAATGTGAACACCTTCATGTCCAGCGAATACAACATTCGCTCACTTATTAGTTCGCACGATTTAATTGTAGGTGCCGTGCTCATTCCGGGTGCCAAAGCCCCTAAGCTCATTACGCGCGATATGCTGCAAGAAATGAGGCCGGGCACAGTACTGGTTGATGTGGCCGTTGATCAAGGGGGCTGCATCGAAACTTGTGAGCCTACCACTCATGAGAACCCAACCTATGTGATTGATGACGTGCTGCACTACTGCGTAGCCAATATGCCAGGGGCAGTACCGTATACGTCTACCTTAGCATTGACCAACGCCACATTGCCCTATACACTACAACTGGCTAGACTAGGTTGGGAGCAAGCCTGTCAGCAGTCTACCCCACTTAAGCTCGGCCTCAACGTAGTGCGAGGAGAAGTGGTTTACCAGAGTGTGGCTGATGCTTTCGGTTTGCCGTATGTGCCGGTAGAAGAGCATTTGTAATAGATAACTACAACGTAGTGGCAGTACAACTACTTTAGCTCCCGTCGGGTCAAGCGCATAGTAGTACCGTTCTCTAACATCCACTCCAGAGTATCTTTACCCATCAGTGCGTAATTTCCCTTGAGCGTATCTGACTTAGTGAAGACTTTCAGTATCTGATCTTCTTCGTCTAATTTATACGCTTTGCCCAGAGGTTCGTTGCTTCCTGGTAAAAACTCCGTTACCCAGTCTTGAGGATGGAAATAGTACCGAGGATGCCCCTGTTCGTAGGGGCTATTTATTTTATTCACTTCCCCTGCCGAGGTAGTTTCCGTAACCACCCAGACATTGGGGCGACCATTGTACCAGTCGCCCGTCAAAAAATTTCGCTGATCCAGATAACTGAGCACCTGATCCAAGAAGAAGTAAGAAACAATTCCTATCAGCACTATATTAACTGCTGTTTCTACTCCTATTCTCTTTACAGAACCTATCGAGAATATCTTCAATACAAAATCTCTCAAAATGGGAAAATGAAACATCAGTAAAGCAATATTGAGCAATAGCAATACCCCCGAGATACGCTGGATACCTTCCCACAGATCTAAGGCGATATTGATAAGAAACACATTGAGTACTACTGGTAGCAACAATATTGCTCCCAACAGTCTAGTCTTTCGGAAAAGCAGCAGAATAGCAGGCACAAGCTCCAGTACACCGAGTAGCACAGTAAACCACTTAGAATAACCTAAAAATGCCCAAGTTAAAGTAACTCCGGAAATACGCTCCAGCGGCTCTGACCATTCGTGAAAGGGCAAAACAATGAATTGTGTCCTAAATAGCTTAGTTAACGCATACGGTAGCATAGCTAAGCCAAGTATGTAACGAATAATCGTTTCGTAAGTGGCTTTGTCTTTTAGCAGCTTCAGCATAAACAGGTTGTTTTTCTGAAGATACAATATGCTTGCCTCTTCTCAGCGAACGAAGCATAAAAAAAGCCAAGAACGATGTCCCTGGCCTTATTTTACGTATGAAGAGTATAATTATTAGCAAAGTTTATTAATAAAGGTCTCGTCCATTTTGATGAGCATGGTAGGAGCAAAATGCTTCATATCAAAGCGGGCAAAGCGCTCGGCTAGTGCCCGTATCTTGTTGTACTTATCACGTTTTACATCAGAAACAGAAATCTTCAGAATTTTGGTGAAGATCACGATAGACTCACAGTTGTCTTTACCCAGTAGCCGTATCTGACGCTGAATACTGTTGGTTAACTGGTTAAAGAGATCATAATCGTTCATTAGGCAGTACTGAAGAGCGAGTACCGCTTTTACCTCTAGTTGGGCGTACGGATACTTTTTGAGACTTAGTTCGTTTAGCAGATTGTTAATCCACCGAGCCGACTCATTGTACTCACCAGCGTAGTAGCAAGACAGTGCTCGGTACATCACGTAGGTTACATATTTCGGCACATCGTCTAAATCGCCTTCATAATCGTGGAAAAGCATTTTGTTTTCCTCGTATAAAGTTTCTTCGTTACCCATGCGTTGTGCCCGCTCAATTTTAGAAACTAGGTACTGCGCTGGGTACGTATGTAAGCTGTAATTTGTCAGTAGGGTATCTACCGCATCATTTACTTCTTCGTAGAAGTCTTCAGCCTTACGGTATACTTTGTAATGGTTGTAATATTCTAGACGAAGCAGCTCGTACACCAATTGCAAGTGGTGATAGATAGAATCTAGGTAATAATTACTCAGAATCTCCTGCATTTTATCCAGAATATCCTCAATGGGTTCGTGCGTATTGTTGTCGTAAGACTCACCTTCCACAAATAAACGATGAAAGATATTCAAGCAACTTTGGTAGATGTACAATCGGTGCGATTCGTACAGGTTGCACAAGTTATTCATTTCATCCGTCAGCAGCGAAAGCTCAAGCTGGGTGGTCTCATCGCGCGACATAGTGTAGTCACCGTACTTTTTGAAGTACTGACATAACAACTCTTCAGCCTTATCTACCGCCAGCGTATACGCCACATGCTTGTTGTACGATTGCGAATACGTAAAGTGATCGGGAGTATTGATGTGTAATTTGCGAAGGGTTTTGTAGATGGTGGTAAGTTCACTGGGCAGATCGTAGTCAAGCAGTTCTTTCTCAATCTTCTTCAGCGTAGCAATAGCGATAGCACGTTTCTTCGTAAATATTACTTCGTTAATATTAGCTACCTTTTTAATCAAATCAGTACGAGGGTTTTCCATTTGCTGAAGCAAATATTCCTCGATTTTTTGATTAAGGCGAGACCGCAACGTATAGTAAGCATTCGTATTCACTCCCAGTTCGTCCATTATTTTATTATCAGATAATGAACGTTCGCGCATCGCTTTTAGCAGGTATGCTGACTTCTCCGCACTGTTCTCAATTAGCGACTCATGAATGGATGTATAGTCGGAGTCGGATAACTGCTTAATGATATTCTTAAGTTTCGCCATCGTAAATATTGGTAATTGCTAAACCCTACTTTTAATTTAATGCAAACAATATTACGTAAAATTTGCTACTATTAATAGTTTTGCATTGGCAGTATAAAATTGAAACACAATGGATTAAGTAATAATTATGACAAGCTTTAGCAAAAAGTCACTATAATAACCATATACAATTAGTCAGTATTATTACTTAAATGAAATAGAATATGAATATTCCTTTAAATGGAATATTATTTAGGTTTTGCATCACTTATATGTTCGATGTAATAATTATTGGATAGAGTAATAAATTTGTCTCAATATTCAAGGCCACCAAAAAAATGTGTGCGCGGTTCCACATCCAACGGTAAAATTAATTCCTTATATAGTATTCCAAAAGCTATTTTTCTTTCTTATAAGCAGAAATACCAAAAGTTACCATTTCGCATTTTTTACCGAAAATATTTTACAATCGGTTGCTTAAAGTTGCCAGTAAGATTGAGCGTTGCTAGGTAACAATAGGGCGAAAATCGGCTAAAAAGTGCTGCGTAAGCCCAAAACAGCTCGATAGTTCCTGCAAATTTGCCATCAAATAACACTAAACTGTCACTCATTTACGCGCCAAGGCGGATTTTTGCGATTGCCCCCACTGTAAAATAGAATGAGTTGATTACCATCAGGGTCTTTTAATCGGACTTTCCGCCATAACTAACGTTGGTCAGTCGGAAGCTCATTAAACACAATGCCTGTCGCACGAAGTCGGGTCACCCGTTCATCCAAGCCTGCACACTCAAAGTATACGTAGATTCCATCGCCCTCAGGAAGCTCTTCTACCCGATGAATAGAAAAAGTGGCATCATCCTCGGGACACTCGAAGCGAGCGTAGTACGGCAGTGCGCCTACAATCAGCCGTAAGCCTAACTTCTGATAAAAAGCTACCGACTTGCTTAAGCCTACTGAAGGTACGGTAATTTGGTTTAGGTTCATACGTACTTTTCTGTTATGCATTTCAAGGCTGATAAGATATAGTTTGTACCTTGTAAAAACAACGTTCGTCACTTATGCGTGAATACCTTTCAACATTACAGGCCTGGCTAAAACAGACCAACACTATAGCATTGGCTCGGGTTATGAAGACCTGGGGGTCGTCGCCTCGCCCAGTAGGCTCGGTTATGCTAATTAATTCTGAGGGAGAGATGGACGGCTCGGTAAGCGGGGGTTGCGTGGAAGGCGACGTGGTAAAGCAGGCAAAAAGGGTACTGACTGAGAACCAATCAGCAGTATTAGATTTTGGGGTAAGCAGCGAAGAGGCTTGGTCGGTTGGGCTGTCTTGTGGTGGTAGCATTCAGGTTTTGCTTCAACCTGCTACTTTCAGCGAAAATAGTGTCTGGCAACAACTGTTAAATCACACCGAAGAAAACAAAGCTGCCACGCTTGTTTCGTCTCTCAAGAATGGCAATAGTACCAATACATTGATTAATGAACAAGAGCAAGTTTGGGGCGACGAGCTACCCGAAGAAGTGCTTATGGCAGCGAGAAATGCTTATTCTAAACGCTCTCACCAGACAATTACCCACAATACTACCACCTATTTTATTCAGGTATTCCCTCGCAAGAGCGTGCTACTGATTATTGGAGCCGCGCACATTACTGTAGACTTAGTGGCACTAGCCAATCAGTTTGGTTTTGAAACCGTGGTGATTGACCCGAGAGGTTATTTTGCTCAGCATACGACCTTCAGCGACCCGCCAGCACAGATTCTCCCTAACTACCCATCAGAGGTATTAGACCAATTTCCGCTAGATGCCTACACCTTTTGCGCCGTTTTGTCTCACGACCCCAAAATTGATGACAATGCGCTAGAAATTTTACTCCCATCAGAGGTGGGTTACATCGGAGCACTAGGCAGTAAGAAAACTCACGCTAAGCGAGTTGACCGCCTACTGGAAAAGGGAATCGATCAATCGCTCATGGATCGTATTCACGCCCCTATCGGGATTAATATTCATGCACAGTCGGCCAAGGAAATTGCTCTATCTATTATGAGCCAGATTATTGAAGTAAAGAATCAGTATTCGCGGAGGGAGAAATAGGTGAACTGTCGTATTTTTTCTTTTGATTAGGTTCAATAAGACTTGCTAAAATTTCCTGTTCCATATTTTCGGTTGGTATTGCTGTGTTAATTAGTAAGCTGGATGAACTTGAGATATAGATTATCATATCTCATATTATGCATTATAGTTGAGATATAAATATCTATATTGTAACTTTTCAATCTTAATTGATATATATTTATTTTGTTAGAATTCTTACTATATGATTCAGCTAGAGAGGTATAGGTCTGGATATTTTCAAAAGAGTCATACTGGGTACGAATATTTTATTCCGACCAAAATCAATGATAGATGGGTATGGGAGGACTCTAAACTAAATCTTTTAATGGAGAAGGCTGCTATCAAACTCGGAGAACTAAATTCGTTTTCTAAGCTTGTTCCAACTATTGATCTTTTTATCCAACTGCATGTTACAAAGGAAGCGGTAGTTTCAAGTAGAATTGAAGGAACTCAAACTCAGATGGATGAAGCTTTAATGGATGAAGATGAAATCGCACCGGAGCGAAAAGATGACTGGATAGAGGTAAACAATTATATCAAATCGCTTAACACGGCAATTGAACGACTTGAAAAACTACCCATATCTTCGCGCTTACTAAGAGAAACTCATCAGATATTGCTGGATAGTGTAAGAGGAGAGCACAGATTACCAGGAGAATTTCGCTCGAGCCAAAATTGGATCGACGGAAACAGTCTATCTGATGCGATTTTCATTCCTCCTCATCAGGATTATGTTGGTGAACTAATGAGTGACCTAGAAAATTTTATTCATAACGAGGATATAGATGTACCAGAGCTTGTTAAGATAGCTATTGCCCACTACCAGTTTGAAACTATACATCCTTTTCTAGATGGTAACGGAAGAATTGGTCGACTCCTAATTACTTTGTTCTTGGTTGATAAAAAGATACTAACGAAACCTCTACTGTACTTATCAGCATACTTTGAAAAGAATAAAGGATTGTACTATGATAACTTAACTTTTGTAAGAACAAAAAACGATATGAAGCAATGGCTAAAGTACTTTTTAGTGGGCATTGCCGAAACAGCTGAGAAAGCATCACAGACATTATCTAATGTACTAGAATTGAAAGAAAGACTTGAGAATAAAATCAATAATGATTTCGGCAGAAAAAGCCAGAATGCCATAATATTACTCCAGTACTTACTGAAAAAACCTATTATAAATGTGAATCAGGCCAAAGATGTTACTGGGCTAACTTACAATACAGCAAACTCTCTTATTTCAGATTTTATAGATGCTGATTTTCTTAAAGAAGTAACGGGATATAGCAGAAATCGAGTGTTTATATTTGATGAATACCTCAAACTATTCTATAAATAAGGTCACTATCAATGATGCCCGTGATGCGATTCCTCTACCATACTGGTGCCAATTAGGCAGCCGATGGCTTCGGTTTTGGAGACTGAAATCGGATTACCCTGTAAGTAAGCGGTAAGCGCATCTGCTACGTAGTGTTCAGTAACAACCCGACGGTAGCGACCTAGCTCGTAGAACCAGTTGTCGATCGCTCCGCGGTAGCGCACCTGGCCGAGTGAATCTAGTAAGAACGCTTCGGGAGTGGTGTTGGCTTGAAGCTGCTTCGCTAGCTTTTGTTGGGGGTCGGGCAAATGGGTAAAATTGTAACGGTAGTCTTGGGCAAATTCAGCAATCGTCTCATGGTCAATACCAACTACCGGATACACCGCCACCACGGTCACGTCTTTATCTTGCCACTCTTGCTGAAGCTTACGAAGCGTAGCACCGTACTTCTGTGTCACCGGACACTCGGGGTCCATAAACAAAACTACCGTAGCCGCTTGGCTGCGGATTTGATGCGGAGTAAGTTCCTGCCCAACCAGGGTTTGAAAGGTATCTTGCGGCCAGTGGATAACCTGAGCGGATAAAGTTGAAGCGAGCAGTATGCCAGATAAGCTGACTAGCAACCAGCACCAATAGCGAACGAGATTCATAAGAATTATGTATTTTTGAGGTTAACGTACCGAGCAATATAAAGAATCGGTTAGAGAAGCGAAAATATAATTATGGAAAGCGTATGCTTCGCTTACGTACTATTTTCTTAGTTGGAATATTGAGTTGGACTGGTAGCACTTACGCCCAAAACCAGATCACTTTTAACGATCATGTGGTGCATATCGTCCACCGCAATTGCACTCCCTGTCATCATAAAGGCGGAATTGGGCCGTTTCCACTCGTTACGTATCAAGACGTGGCCAAACGAGCTGATTTTATTCAGCGCGTAACCGGAACTCGCTACATGCCACCTTGGAAGGCCGATCCAACCTTTCAGCGCTACAAAAACGAACGTCTGCTCAGACCTCACGAAATTAACCTGATTAAAGTATGGGTAGAAAATGGTGCTCCCGAAGGCGATCCGCAGAAAGCACCACCTCCGCCCACCTTCGCCAATAATCCGCACTTGAAAATGGAGCCGGATTTAGTACTGCCCATGACGCAGCCCTACGAAATTTCGGATACGGGTATTGAAGATTTCCGCTTCTTCAGCGTACCAACCAACCTACCGAAAGATGTATACATCAAAGCGATTGAGTTTGAACCGGGCAACCGTCGCTACGTGCATCACAGCCGCATTATGGTAGATACTACCAACCAAATCCGGGGTATTGATCGCATGTCGGAGTATGATCCTCGTATTAAAGAATTTCAGAAAACGCCGCTGGCCGATGAGTTTCTGTACGGTTGGGTACCGGGCAACCTGCCAATTGTCTTTCCCGAGGGTACTGGTAAACCGCTGAAGAAGAATAGTGACCTGATATTTAATGTCCATTACGCTCCCTCGGGTGTTAGCGATACGGATCAGTCTACGGTAAAGTTATACTTCACGAAAAAGCCCGTTAGCCGAGAGGTAAAGACATTCGCATTGCGGGAAAACGATATTGTCAACCAGCCCTTCGTAATTCCGGCGAATAACGTTAAAACGTTCTACTTGCGATCAGCACCTCTCAGTAATGATATTCAGCTAATTTCGGTGCTGCCCCATATGCATACCTTAGGTCAATCGTTTGTTGCTTACGCCATTACTCCTAGTGGAGATATGATTCCGCTGGTACGCATCAACGATTGGGATTTCAACTGGCAATCTACCTACGTATTTCGGAAGCCACTCACCCTGCCCGAACGGTCAGTTATTTATGCCGAGGGCATTTATGACAATACCAGCGACAATCCCGAAAACCCTAATGTACCGCCCAAAACCGTTACCTACGGTTGGAACACCACCAGCGAAATGATGAACCTAATTATGTACTACCTGGATGCTCCGTCGGTCGGGCCACTTCGGAAAGATGCCCAGGAATAGAAGATAAGATTGTCGTAACGGACTGTTTCTCTATCTACTTAATCTTGTAGTCCCCGTTGATATTATCTATATAAAGCACGTGATCTTTGAAGAAACGATTTCCTATCCGTATCCGATTGGTAGAACTAATCTTCACCTCAACGTTAGCTATTTCGTAGTCGTCTATTTTAACTAATGGAATAGTTCCAACCTGTTGCTTCACTGTTCGTACTCCTCCTACCGTATAGACCTCTCGCTCTTCTTCGCGTAGATCATATTTGCTCAAAAGTTGTTTAGCAAGCTTTGATTCATTTGGCACACCCAGCGCACTAGATGATCCTAAATCAACCATCGCTTGGTATTGCTCTCCATCAATGGTCACCGTTACAAAGGGAGACCCATCTTTCCGGTCAATTTCAATTTTTTGAAATGTGCTGTCCACTAAGTTACGAGAAGATAGGGTCAGCGTTTGGTTGGGATAGTCTATCCGCCAGTTGGCTTTACTGATTACATTTTGACCGATAAATCCACCAAAATTAGGCACCTTATCATTCAAACCCTCTAAATTACTATTAATGGCTTGTAAGCTTCTGAAATCCACATCGCCTATCTGGAACGATGGTACAACCTCTCGTCCGAATTTCACAGTACGGTTAGAAGCCCCCGTTATTTTCATCGATTTTCCGGTGGTAGTATCTCGCTGGATCACCACTAAGTCGGCTCCCGTATCAAACAAAAAGTTTCGGGTGGTATCACTGCTCAGTGTTACGGGAACGATAATTAGCGATTTGTAGGTGGTAAACGGGAATTCGTAATAGAAATCCTCCGGCTGAATGTAGCCTGCCCGTTGTAGTTTTGTAAGATTAAAGCACCCTACCGTAGTTAGTAGTAAAATTGAAAAGAGTGCGCGTTTAATAAGTTTCAATGATTTGTCGATTTTATTGTTGCTACGGCAAGGTAGTGACAATTTCCTTATTCCATTCGTAGCGCAATGCTACTAAATGGCTAAACAGTACTGCCGGAACTACCACGCCGGGCAGCAAAACGAAAGGAAAGGTTAACACCGCAATATTTGGTTGATTGAAGGCTAATTGCTGAAGCGGAGACGGTATAGATAAAATAGCGTGAATTACGATGTTACCCAGCAGCAGCAGCGAGATAATATGCCACCCAATAATTAATGAACGGCTTAGTACTCTTTTCTTGTAGCCGAAATAGTAAATGAAAGGCGCGGTGATGCCCGCCAGTATATCAAAGTTTCTCCCCGCAAATGTCATTAGCTCCGGGATAGTACCGTACACAAATAGCTGATAAAGAATAAGCTCCACCGGCACTCTAACCACATGAATCAGCACTAAAGGTGGAATATTCGCTTCATGTACCCGCTGGGAGTTAAAAACATAAACAATAGTCAGCAGCGGTATAAGCAACACCATAGTAAAGCGAGGGGGCACTGAATCGGTATTCTGATAAAAGCCAGAAAAAGCTAGCACTGATAGTAGCATTAGCCACGCTAAAGCGGTTATCCATCCGCTTGCAGATAGACGGATAGCTGCATTTAGCATAATCAACGTGAACCCGGCAACCAGAATAAACTCTCCCGCCACAAACCAAGGAATAGAATCAAGCATAATAATGAACGACGATTAATGAATAATGACTAATGTGCGACTTGTCCCAGAGTGAGCAATGTCGCCGTGGAACGAAGCAATGAGCAGATTTACAAGGTTTAAGTTTGGAAAAACAATGCAGCGAAAATAAACTTCGGTCTTCGGTCAAACCCCGAATTGGCGCAGATGATGTTCCAGATGTTTATGAAACATAGCACTCCACTCTTCTTTAGTAAGTCGACCGAATGAATGAGACTCTCGGTTATGAAAATGTTTTTCTCCTAGCTCCTGGGTTTTCTTCAAATACTGTACGAGTCGCTCCTTTTCCACTCCAAAGTCTTTGGCATCTTTCACAATAAATTGCGGAGCAGTTTGACCGTTTTTCTTGTAAGGCTTGCTGCCCACCACGGTAGACTTGGCAAAAAGCTTAAGCATGAATTTTACAAAAGCATTCGGTTTAGGGTGCTTGTTTTCGTAAGTCATTTCGTAGGTCACGTTGCAGTGGGCTAGCATTTGAGCTACATTCATTTTCCCCCATTGGTTGGGAGTAGTAGGGGTTAACTGGTTCACTCGGTTAATGAGGCTGTCAGTGATGCTTTTCTCAAAGATGTTGTTGGCCATAGGTTAGGGATTGGGTGTTGGGCATTAGATTTGTGTTTCTAAGCTGTAGAAGCTCTAATGCCTATAAGCACTTATAACAAAGGTACCGCAGAATGAATACGAAATTCTTGTCATAGGACAAGAATTTACTACTCCTTAGCTATTTCTTTTCTTATTCGGCTCAGTGAAGTATCCGTAATACCCAAATACGTGGCAATATGCTTTAGGGAAACATTGTGAATCAATTCAGGGGACTCTTTTACCAACTGTAAGTACCGCTCCTTGGCCGAGTCAGTAATCATCGCCGTGCTTCTCCGCTTAAGGGCAAAGTAGCTGCCTACCAATCGAGATCGCCCCCCTTCCCGGAAAGCTTCAATACTGTGAAATAACCGCTGAAACTCATCAAACCCCAGCCGCCACACTACGCAATCGGTAAGAGCTTGGTAGTGTTCTTTAGTAGGATTTTTCAGAAAGAAAGATGGCCAGTCAATGAGGATTTGTGCTTTCGTGAAGAAGCCCGTAGTGATGTCATTCCCATCAGTATCAACTGCGTAAGAGCGGACAAAGCCACTTTCTACGAAATAGTAATAATGAGCTACCTCACCCGCCTGTAAAATATACTCGTTCTTATTGAACGTAACTTGGGCGAATTGAGAGACTACGCTAGCTAACTCTTCAGCCGTAAGATTATCATTCTTCAGAATTTTTTGTAGGATGTGTTGCTCAGCCATCAATGATTGTCGTGAATTTTAAAACTTTGTCTTGCCGTTTATAGGGTTTTTGCTTCAGAAGAACAACTCCCCGAGTTTAGGCAGAAAAATAATTACGCCGATCACTACGGCGGTAATAGCGGAAAGTAACACCGCTGCCGCTCCCAAATCCTTAATTCGCTTAATGCGGTCATCTCGCTGAGGTGAAATAAAATCAGCAATGTGCTCTACAGCCGTATTGAGAATTTCGGTTACGAAGACAAAGCCAACCGTTAGCACAATAACTATCCACTCGGTTGCGCTCACGCTGAAGAAGGCTCCGAGTATAATTACCAGAAGGGTAATCGCCAGATGCACCCGAGCGTTATGTTCTTCCCTAAACAACGCCTGCAACCCACTGAAAGCGTGGTGAAAACTCTTAATTCTATCGATGATTGAGAATTTTTTGGCAGACATATCCTCAAGTCACTGATACAGGATAAAATAGCTGATTAATTCCCAGACAAACTCCGAGATTGTTCATTGCTAACTGTTCATTGTTATTTGCCCTACGCATGACGACTCCAGTAATAGGGAGTGAACAGCATCAGTACGGTGAACAGCTCCAACCGCCCGAGCATCATCAGAAATGACAGAAACCACTTGCCAAAGTCAGGCAGATGGGCAAAGTTATCAACCGGACCTACGGTACCAATTCCCGGCCCGATGTTGCCTAAGGAAGTAGCGACTGAACCAACCGCCGTCATAAAATCTACCCCCGACAGCGACATAATGGCTGAGCCTAGCGCAAAAATGGTAATATAGATGATAAAAAACGCCAGTACATTAAAGGTAATATCCTGGGTAACCGCATTATTGTTGTAGCGCACCGGAATTACCGCCGAGGGATGGATCTGCCGCTTCATTTCGAGTAAGCTGTTCTTAAGCAGAATAGTATGCCGAACAATCTTTACCCCACCCGAGGTTGATCCTGCCGAACCACCGGTAAACATCAGCAGAAAGAATATAACCGTCAGTAATGGCATCCAAGCAGTATAATCGGCGGTGATGTAACCCGTAGTACTAATCACCGATATTACCTGAAAAACGGCGTAACGGAAGGATTCTTCCGCATTATTTTCAGTAGAAATAAAAATACCTACCGTAGTAATTGTGGTGACAATAACCGTGAACCACAGATAATTTCTGAACTCTTCGTTCTGCCAGACTTTCCGAAAGCTTCCTTTCAGCATAAAGTAGGTAAGCGTGAAGCTGGTACCTGCTAAAAACATAAAGATAGTTATCACATACTGAATGTAGGCTGAGTCGTAGTGAGCAATACTAGCGTTTTTTGGGGAAAACCCACCCGTTGCCATGGTGGTTAGGCCGTGGTTAATCGCATCGTAAAAGCTCATTCCACCAATCCAGAGCAAAACCGTTTCGGCAAGGGTTAGGCTAAGATAGATAATCCATAACCGTTTGGCCGTATCTCGGATACGGGGTTTTAGTTTGTCAGGACTAATGCCAGGTGCCTCCGATTGAAATAGCTGCATTCCACCGATACCCAGAATTGGGAGAATAGCCACAGCCAGCACAATAATTCCCATGCCTCCAATCCACTGGGTAAGGCTTCGCCAGAACAGAATTCCTTTGGGAACTACCTCAATATCAGTGAGAATGGTTGCACCGGTGGTAGTAAAGCCCGACATAGCCTCAAAAAAAGCATCTGGATAAGTAGGAATAGCCCCACTAAGAAAGTACGGTAAGGAGCCGAAAGATGAGATCAGTATCCAGCTCAGAGTCACCACCAGATAACCATCGCGACGGCGCATTTCTTTATCTTGCTGATTGCGCGTAAGCAGCCACGTACCTCCTCCCACCAACAGCGTAATGCCCGACGACGAGAGTAGTGCTTTCCAATCTTGACTGCCGTAGTACAGCGATACCGGTAAACAAATGAGCATAAAGCCTGCGGTGAATACCAGAATCAACCCCAGAATATTGAACAGCACTTTCCAGTTAAAGAGCATACCCGCGCTAAAGTGTTAAAGTGTTAAAGTGTTAAAGTGTTAAAGTGCGTACGTAGTGTGAGAGTACTTGTGTATTCATATTTAGGGTTGTTTTGAGTTACCAAAAACAGCGTTCTAAATACCAAACTCAAAAATTTTAACACTATAACACTACGCACCATAGCACTAAACTCTATTTAAAAAATTTCTCCACTTCCGACAAAGCATCCCGTTGGCTGAGTACCACTACCCGATCGTCGCGTTCAAATTTGAAATTGCCTAAGGCAATGTAGCCTTTTCCGTCACGGATTACTCCACCGATAATAGCATCGCCCGGAAACTTCAGATCTTTCAGGAGACGATTGGCAATTTTACAATTATCGTTCACTTCGTACTCCAAAATCTCGGCTTCTACTCCGTGAATACCCGTGATAGAGACTACATCGCCCTCGCGGATGTAGCGGAAAATAAAATTGGCTGCAATTAGTTTTTTGTTAATCATGGTATCCACCCCGATATTCTGACTCAGATGGATGTAGTCCGTATTTTCTACCAAGGCAATGGTTTTCTTTACCTTTCTATCTTTGGCTACCAAGCAACTAATAATATTCGTTTCGGAGTCACCGGTAAGAGCAATGAAGGCATCCATGTCGGCGAGCCCTTCCTGCGTAAGTAGCTCCACATTCCGCCCGTCGCCGTTAATCACCAGCACATTGGGTAATTGGTCAGCTAGCTCGAAGCACTTTTCTTTATTTCGCTCAATCAGCTTAATTCGGTACGAGTCGCTAAGTTTTCGGGCGGTGTGGTACCCGGCTTTACTACCACCCAAAATCATCAAGCTCTGGATTTCTATTTTTACCTTGCCCGTCAGTTTGAGCACTCGGTCAATGCCGTCGGGCTGAGCAATAAAGTACACGTGGTCGTTCACTCTAAGACGGTTATTTCCCTTAGGAATGATGGTTCGCCCCTCGCGTAGAATAGCCACAATAATATACGAATTATCCGGGTTGAGCCGGGAGGTTTCAGCCAGCGTCTTACCAATTAAGTTACTATCGTGATCCAGTGTAATTCCGATTAG
Source organism: Tunicatimonas pelagia (assembly GCF_030506325.1). Lineage (NCBI taxonomy): Bacteria > Pseudomonadati > Bacteroidota > Cytophagia > Cytophagales > Catalimonadaceae > Tunicatimonas > Tunicatimonas pelagia. The sequence goes on from NZ_CP120683.1 coordinate 2,089,291, forward strand.
CGATAATAGCCCTTGATCAAACTCGAAGGTGTCCGTAACTGCGGCCATGCGTAGCAATCGCTTCACCTCCCGGGCCGCTAACGATTCGGGTGAGATCAGTTCATCGATGCCTACGGCTCGTAGATCGAGTGTTTCCTTATCCATGAGAAACTCCTCATTGCTAATGCGAGCTACTGTACGCTTCACGCCCAACTGTTTGGCAATAACGGTAGTAGCCAGATTTACTTCTTCCGATTCGGTTACCGAAATCAGCAAATCTGCCTCGCCCACATTCGCTTGCTTTAGCGTCTTGAAAGAAGTTGCATTTCCCTTTATGGTAGCCACATCAATCTGACTACCTAGCTGACGAAGACGCTCAGCATCCAGATCAATCACCACAATTTCTTGGTTTTCGTACGAAAGGAGCTTAGCTAGGTGTGCTCCCACATCGCCCGCTCCGGCAATAACAATCCTCATAGCAGTAATAAACTCAAAAAAAGCAAATATAGCATAATAGTAGTGGAAAATTGAAAATCGATTATTGGTAGTATTAGACAGTTAAAAGTTAAATTGTCATGTATCTTCTACTGTGTAAGAATAATCTATTGCATCATAATACAAAAGAGTTGATACTAATATCACTATTGACTTTTGGTAGTTGTCATTTTAACAAGATATACCTATGGATATTAAAAGCGAGAATAGCCTATACATTTCCCATTTCGTAAAGGTGGCTTAGGTGAGTTTCTTACTTTTAGATTCTCTGTATAATTTAAACTCTTTCTTTAGTATTCTTCTGTATGATGTATATAACTGATATGCTGCTTCTTGAGTTTGATATATGTCAAACGTCATGTTAGCCCAGTGTATTCCACTCTCAGTGTATATAACATTATACAGTGTTGCGTTTCTAATTTGCTTATTACGACCTTTATTCTGAATATACTCATCAACATGCTCTAATATATCTCGCATATTTCTTGCGTTTGTAATCTCATTGTCAAAATTATTAATAGCATTCTCTACTTTTACTTTAATCTTGGCAACTTTTCTTCCCACTAAGATCGGTTGACGTAACCTTTTTAAAGCCGTAATGTAGAAATATACATCGGTGAGAAAGTTCCAAGGATCATCTCTAATACTAAAGTCATAGTTTACTAAGCGACCCCTTTGTAAATTCAGTCCATCCACTGCTCGATTAACAAAGTACTGAGAATCCTCTAATATCGCGATTTCTCTTGCAGTAAGTGGACAATTATTATCTTTAGTATTATGCATAAAAACACTATTTCTAGATTTAACTATTAGAAGATTCAAAAAGCTCAGCTTATAAAATATACTTAAAGATACTTGATAACATCTTTGATACTACTCAATTGTTTAAACTGAAGATGATCAATGGTGTTGTCTACCTTTTCATAAGCCCAGGTGGTATGATAGGGTACATGAAAGGCATGGCCACCCAGATTTAGCACGGGCATAATATCCGATTTTAAGGAGTTGCCAACCATCAGAAACGCTTGGGGCGGAATATCCAAGTGCTGAATCAACCGTTCGTAATTAGGTTCTTTCTTCTCCGAGACAATCTCAATGTGATGAAAATAGTTGGCTAGCCCTGATTTGAGTAGCTTGCGTTCCTGATCCAGCAAATCACCCTTGGTGGCCATTACCAATCGGTATTTTCCTTGTAAAGCCTGTAGCACCTCTTCTACTCCCTCCAGTAATTCAATGGGTTTATCCAACATCTCTTTTCCAAACTGAATAATCTTTTCAACCGCTTCCAGGCCAATGGTTTTGTCCGACATTTGAATAGCCGCCTCAATCATAGAAAGCGTCATGCTCTTGATGCCGTAGCCGTAGAGAGCAAGATTATTGATTTCGGTTTCTAGCAACTCCCGGGAAACACTGTGCTGAGGCAGATAATCTTCCATCATTTCACAAAACTTATCCTCGGTTTCCCGAAAGTAAGGTTCGTTTACCCACAGCGTATCGTCCGCATCAAAAGCAATTACTTTTATTTGATCCATAGTGGTAAATCTAGCCTTTGGCGCGGAGCATCCCAAACCAATTGTTATCTTTACTACTGTTGAAAACCAATCCTATGGAATTTCTACTAATTGCCTACGATGGCACCGACGAAGCAGCTTTGGAACGACGCATGAGCATTCGGGAAGAACATCTGGCTTACGCCCGCAAATTGTACCAAAGTGGAAAGCTAATTAAAGGAGGGGCTTTTCTCAATGAAGACGGAAAGATGGTTGGCTCTACCATCATTTATCAGGCAGATGCAGAGGCCGAAGTACAAGAAATTATTGCGAATGATCCCTACAAAATCAACGGAGTGTGGGTGGATATTGATGTTAAAGCTATCCGCTTGGCTAACTTGGATTAATCTACTCAAATACGGGAAATTTAGCGATGAGAAACTAATTTTACGAACTTGTTGTCTAGTAGGCGCAGAATACAAGATCCATGAGCAAACTTACTGAAGAAATAGCCAAGCGGCGTACGTTTGGCATTATTAGTCACCCCGATGCGGGCAAGACTACCCTTACGGAAAAACTACTGCTGTTTGGCGGGGCCATTCAGACCGCCGGAGCGGTGAAGTCCAGCAAAATTAGTCGTCATGCTACCTCCGACTTTATGGAGATTGAGAAGCAGCGGGGCATCTCCGTGGCTACCTCAGTAATGGGATTTATGTACCGAAACGGGGGTGACCCAATCAAAATTAATCTGCTGGATACTCCTGGTCACCAAGATTTTGCCGAAGATACCTACCGCACGCTTACCGCGGTAGATAGCGTAGTGATGGTGATTGATTGTGTGAAGGGTGTAGAGATTCAGACCGAAAAGCTGATGGAAGTATGTCGGATGCGAAATACTCCGGTAATTGCCTTTATTAATAAGTTAGACCGTGAAGGACGCGACCCTTACGACTTGCTAGATGAAATTGAGGCTAAATTAGATATTCAGGTACGCCCATTGAGTTGGCCCATAAGTATGGGTAAAAGCTTTAAAGGAGTTTACAGTCTGTACAATAAAAGTTTATTTCTTTTTCAACCGAGTAAACAGAAGTTACAAGACGAAGGAGTACAAATTAGCGATATTCACAGCCCAGAGCTGGATGAATATATCGGCGAAGGCTTCGCCGAGCAACTGCGCGAAGATGAAGAACTGATTACGGGAGTGTACCCCGAATTTGATATGGAAGGCTACCTGAGTGGCAAAGTAGCTCCGGTGTTCTTTGGTAGCGCGGTCAACAACTTCGGGGTGAAGGAGATGCTAGACACCTTTGTAAATATTGCCCCGTCCCCTAAAAGCCGGGAAACCGAAGAACGGGAAATTACTCCGGCTGAAGAGAAGTTTACCGGATTTGTTTTCAAAATTCACGCAAACATCGACCCTCGCCACCGCAATCGGATTGCCTTCGTTCGCATCTGCTCGGGCACTTTTGAGCGAAATAAGCCCTACTACCATACCCGACTCAAAAAGAACTTCAAATTCTCTAGTGTAACGGCCTTTATGGCGCAAGACAAAGAGATTATTGATGAAGCCTTCCCTGGTGATATTGTCGGACTGTACGATACTGGTAATCTGAAAATTGGGGATACGCTCACTGAGGGAGAAGAAGGTACTTTCAAAGGTATCCCTAGCTTCTCGCCCGAAATGTTTAAGGAAGTGATTAACCAGGATGCGATGAAAACCAAGCAACTGGACAAAGGCTTATCGCAACTGATGGATGAAGGCGTTGCCCAGTTGTTCAGCTACGAACTTGGCTCGCGGAAAGTAGTGGGTACGGTAGGAGCACTTCAGTTTGAAGTAATTCAGCACCGATTGAAAAACGAATACAATGCTAGTTGTACCTTTCAGCCAATGAATCTATACAAAGCCTGCTGGATTAGTAGCGATGATCCCAAAAAGCTCCAAGAATTTATCAACTCTAAAGAGCGGCATATTGCCAAAGACAAAGACGGCAAGTACGTGTTTATGGCCGAAACCAAGTCCTGGCTACAAATGGTACAGGATAATTTTCCTGACATTCAATTTCACTTCACTTCGGAATTTTAAACAAAAATCAACTATTTCGTATCAAGCGAAGAGCTGACTTAGAAAAGCCATAAGTTTGTTTTCATCAAAGATCACCGGGATAGGAAAGGTGAGCCCTGAAACCACCGAGCTTTGTAAGTGTCCATCACTAGCTTTAGTTATTAAATCGTACTGCTGGTCTTGCAATACGTACTGCTCTACGGTTTTCTTTTGAGCATCTACAATCCAGTACTCTGCCACCCCGTGTAGCTGATAGTCTTCAAACTTCACTCCTCTGTCTCGGGCCTGCGTCCCCGAAGAGAGCACCTCCACCACTAGGTCAGGAGCAGGAAAGAATAGCTGATCCTCTTCAAACGTTTGAGCTTTCTCTTTCTTAAAGAAGCATACGTCCGGTTCAAAGTCATTGCGGGTCAACCGAATAAGTATTTTCTCGAAGCCAACGTAACCTAAGTCGTTTTTATGACAGTAAACTTTCAGTAATTGTACCAAACGACCGGTAACATCAACGTGCCTTTTTTTAGCGGGTGAATGAACTACTACTTCGCCTTTAATAAACTCTACCTTCTCCTGCTCGCTCATCTCTTCATAGAAACGCTGACGGCGGTTTTGCTCCTCACTCCAGGCTTGCTGAAGCTCTTCCAAAATCATAGGTGCCCGGAGCGAGTTCATAATTTCATCAACAATGGCTTCTTTCATAGCAGTTTAATAATACGAGGTATCTTTAAAATACGAAGAAACTATTAATCTCGTTGTAGTGCCTGTCTATTTTCATAGATGCAGTCAAAATTTGAACCTGGTTTGTACGAAACAAGTTTTTCGGGGCTCAGTTTTTCTTCAAAGAGCTAATTCCAACTAAGTGATATTTTGAACGAATACCAGAAGCTACTACAAAATATTCGTCGGCACGTATCCCTAGGACCGACGGAAGAACAGAGGCTGCTTACAATTGTCCGAACCACCCGCATCCGAAGGCGACAATTTATCGATCAGCCAGGTTATGTTTGTTTGTACCGCAACTATGTGGTGAAAGGGGCTTTTCGCTCTTTCTTCGTTGATACCGAAGGCAAAGAGCATATCGTACAGATTGCGATAGAAGATTGGTTCGTCAGCGATTTTTATAGTTATATCACCCAAACTCCCGCCACGCTCTTCGTAGAAGCCCTAGAAGACTCAGTCATTTTGCAAATGCAGTACGAAGATATTGAGCAGCTTTGTACCGAAATTCACGCGCTAAGCGAGTACTTCCGCATTACAACTGAGCGGGCGTTTGCTTTCTCCCGGAAAAGAGCCTTGTCTAATCTGAGTAAGACAGCCGAAGAGCGTTATCTGGAGTTGCTGGAGCGATACCCCAACATCGTTCACCGGGTTCCACAAAAGACTATTGCTTCGTACCTGGGCATGACCCCGGAGTTTCTGAGCAAAATTCGGAAGAAGCTCGCTTCCAAATCTTAAACCAGTTCAAGTCTATTTCCTAATCTAGCTTATTTCTAACTACCTCAGACTGCTACATCTTTGTAGAGTCAATATTGGCATCACTAAAAATCGTACAACTAATGAAAAAGCATATTTGGTTGATTACCGGAATTTCCAGTGGCCTGGGGCAAGCATTGGCTCAAGCAGTTATGGAAGCGGGCGACTACGTGGTAGGCACGTTACGTCAGCCCGAACAAATAGAACAATTTAATCGGCAGTACGCTGATCGGGGAGCTGCTATTCTGCTCGATATTACGAACCCAGACGCAATTCAGGCGACAGTTGAGCGAGTGACTTCCGAATTTGATCGGATTGATGTATTGGTGAACAACGCCGGAGTGGGTTTCGTAGGAGCAGTAGAAGAAGCTTCTATCGAGGAAGTAAGAAACGTCTTTGAAGCAAATTTCTTCGGTACGTTAGCCCTCACGCAAGCGGTATTGCCCCGTATGCGCCAGCAACGAAAAGGGCATATTGTGCAAATTTCGTCGCACGCTGGTATCAAAGCTTTTGCCGGATTCGGAGTATATAACGCCAGTAAATTTGCGCTAGAAGGGTTCAGCGAAGCCCTGGCTCAGGAAGTAGTTCCGCTCGGCATCAATGTCACCATCGTGGAACCGGGTCCGTTCCGAACGAACTTCGCAGGAAGTCGCTTGGGACAAGCTCAGCAGGTTATTGACGATTACGCAACCACCGCCGGGGCGTTTAGAGAAAAGCTGAAAAGCGTAGACGGACAGCAGGAAGGCGACCCGTCCAAAGCAGCGCGCGCGATCATTGACTTGGTCAATTCCGCTAACCCTTCGCTTCGTCTTCCGTTAGGAAAGACGGCACTCAAAACGATACAAATGAAGCTAGACAGTGTAGCGGCCGATCTGGAAGCCAACCGAGAGATTGCCGAGCGTGCCGTGTTTATGTAGAAAAAGTTGCATTATCTACCATGCTAACCCCGAATGTTCTGTACGAAGACAATCACTTACTGATTGTAAACAAACCCGCGGGGTGGCTGGTGCAGGGTGATCGTACCGGAGACCCGCCGCTGGTAGATTGGGGGAAAGAGTATCTGAAGAAGAAGTACGATAAACCAGGGGCAGTATTTCTAGGAGTAGTGCATCGGCTGGATCGACCAGTAAGCGGGGTGGTAGCGATGGCTCGAACTTCTAAAGCACTGGCTCGGATGAATGAAATTTTTAAGACCAGAAAAGTAACGAAAACCTATTGGGCATTGGTGCAAAATCCCCCGCCTCAGCCAGAAGACACGTTGGTGCATTGGCTGGTGAAAGACTCAGCTAAGAATAAAGTGACAGCTTTTCGTGCTGAGAAAAGAGATAGTAAACGGGCGGAGTTGTCGTATCGTCTGGTTATGAGCAAAAATCCCCCTAACCTCCTTTTCCAAAGGGGGAAAAATGGCGTACATTTATTGGAAGTGAGACCACTTACGGGGCGATCGCATCAGATTCGGGTGCAGTTGGCGGCAATGGGTTGCCCTATTGTGGGTGATGTGAAGTACGGTGCTGCCGAGCCATTGCCGGATGCTAGTATTGCACTACACGCGCGAACGCTATCATTTATTCATCCGGTTAAGCGCGAACCCATGAGTTTTACGGCTGATGTACCATCGCTTGATCTTTGGCAGCCTTTTGTGTCGGCTGAGGAACCAAAAAATGATTAGTTGCCGTTAACGTTTGCGTATGACTTGGATAGAAAAGCTCAGAAGTCGCTGGGAAGTTAATAGTGTCGGACAGGTAATTATCATTTTAATCGTATTTGCCTGCACCGGATTTTCCGTACTTTTTCTGAAGCAGCCCCTCTATAACCTAGTAGGTATCACTCCCGAAACCTCCATCTGGATTCGGGTGCCTTTTTATTTGTTAACCATTCTGCCAGCTTACCAGATACTGTTGTTGGCTTACGGTTTCATTTTTGGCCAGTTCCGCTTCTTCTGGAATTTTGAGAAGAAAACTTTTTTTCGCATCTTCGGAAAGAAACTTCACCACTAGTTGTTCTAACTGCCATGAAAAAGACAATAACATTTTTACTGATTATTTTTAGCTTTTTTGTCATTTTAGGCTGTGAAAAGGATAATGTAGCACCTGAGGATGCGTATTCTATCCTTATTATCAATAAAACGGAATTTCCACTTACTCAAGTAACGTTTGCAGCAGTGAAGGGGCCGGCTAGAATTAACAATACCATATCGTGGAACATAGTAGACAAAAAGCCAGCGTATGACTCAATTATTTTCGATACTATTGGGCAGAATGAAGAGGCCAGTATTAGATGGACGCCTAGCTCTTTTCCTGATAGTGTTGATTTTGTTAGATTTAGCGCAGAATCGAATAACTCTATTAGAAGCACCGCATTTGGCCGATTTAGAGGAAACGATATTCATATCGTTAGAAGCTTAACCTTGACTATCACAGAAGACGCTATTATGACTGCGGGCAAAGATCCGTGATGATTAAAATTGATATTCTATCGTATATGATGGGGGGTTGGCTAATAAAAAAGTAACAGAGTATTGTAATGCGGTAGAGTTCAGTATTCTGATTTTTGTTAGTTGGAACTTTAAGCTCAGAATGCTAAGAACTCAGGCTATTCGCTTATCACCCGTTCGGCTAATACAGTAATCGTATTATTTAGCACTTCCACCACTCCTCCTTCTACGGTCACTGCACCTTCGCCAGCCTTACCTCGGTATGCTATATCCCCTTTTCCCAGTGAGCTAACTAGTGGGGCGTGGTTACGGAGCACCTGAAACGAGCCATCACTTCCTGGAAAGGTAGCTGATTCTACTTCACCTTCAAAAACTTCCTGATCGGGGGTAATTATTGTTAGTTGCATGAGTCTTAGGTTTTGGATTTTGGGGGTTAGGTTTTGGGTTAGAATCTCTAATCCCCAAAACCCAATCCCTAAAACCTAATTTCTATTTCGCTTCCGCCATCAGTTTTTCACCTTTGGCCACGGCATCGTCGATGGTTCCTACTAAGTTAAAAGCGGCTTCCGGTAAGTGATCGTACTCACCATCCATAATTTGGTTAAAGCCTTTGATGGTATCTTTAATATCTACTAGCACTCCTTGCAAACCAGTAAACTGTTCGGCCACAAAGAAAGGTTGCGATAAGAAGCGTTGTACGCGGCGAGCGCGGTGGACTACCTGCTTATCTTCTTCCGAAAGTTCATCCATACCCAGAATGGCAATAATATCCTGAAGCTCGTTATAGCGTTGCAAGATATTTTTCACGCGCTGAGCAGTATCGTAGTGCTCAGCGCCCACAATATCGGCTGAGAGAATTCGGGAGGTAGAATCTAGCGGGTCTACTGCCGGATAAATACCAATCTCCGCTAGTTTACGCGAAAGTACAGTAGTAGCATCCAGGTGGGCGAAGGTCGTCGCTGGTGCCGGGTCAGTCAAGTCATCCGCCGGTACATATACCGCTTGTACGGAGGTAATGGAGCCGTTTCGGGTAGAAGTAATCCGCTCTTGCATAGCTCCCATTTCGGTAGCTAGCGTAGGCTGATACCCTACTGCTGAAGGCATTCGACCTAACAGAGCCGATACTTCCGAACCAGCTTGGGTGAAACGGAAAATATTATCGATAAAGAACAGAATGTCACGACCTTGGCCTTGTCCGTCGCCATCGCGGAAGTACTCCGCCACACTTAGCCCCGAAAGAGCAACGCGGGCACGAGCTCCGGGAGGTTCGTTCATCTGTCCGAAAATCAATGTGGCTTGCGATTCTTTGAGCGAAGCCATGTCTACTTTGCTCAAATCCCAGCCGCCTTCTTCCATAGAGTGCTGAAATTCTTTACCGTACTTAATAATATCGGCCTCAATAAATTCGCGCAGTAGGTCATTTCCTTCGCGGGTACGCTCTCCTACTCCGGCAAATACCGAGAATCCTGAATAGGCTTTGGCAATGTTGTTAATCAACTCCTGGATCAGTACCGTTTTTCCTACTCCAGCTCCACCGAACAATCCTACTTTTCCTCCCTTGGAGTAAGGCTCTAATAAGTCAATTACCTTAATTCCGGTAAAGAGAATTTCCTCGGAAGTAGAGAGGTCTTCAAACTTGGGGGGTGGGTTGTGAATGGGTCGCCCTTTTCCGGCGTCCGGTTGAGCAAGCCCATCAATGGCTTCGCCCACCACGTTGAACAGCCGTCCCCGAATTTCATCGCTGGTTGGCATTTTAATCGGCTGGCCAGTATCTACCACTTCGGTACCCCGCACCAAGCCTTCGGTGGCTTCCATCGCGATGGTTCGCACCCGATCTTCTCCCAAATGCTGCTGAACTTCCAGCACCAAAATAGTCCCGTCCGGTCGGGCGATAGTAAGAGCATCAAGAATATTAGGCAGTTTGGCATCCTGAGCATCGAAGCTAACATCGACCACCGGCCCAATTACCTGAACAATTTTTCCCGTATTTGCCATGAATATGTACTATTAAATAATATGCACTGAATTAAGCGGTGGCAAAAATAGGGCATCTGTGGCGGTATTGCAACGAGGGGGGAGAAAAATATATAGGGCTTTCTTATAAAAATACGTGAGTGAGACAACGTTGTACACTTGGTTTTCCACTACTAAATCCAGCAGCATGTCCACGCACGGTTTACAGCAAGAAACAACCGCATTTTATGAGCAACTTCAACAAGCAGAAGAGCTAGATTTGCGGGACATACGTGGCAAAAAGCATGACATGGTGTTTGTCTTATTAGGTGTATCAATGGGTTGCTTTGGCATCGCGATGGTACTTTAGCCAGTCTTTGGCAACATCCCGGTTTCAGCAGTTTGCTTCAGGTTCAACGCACTTATTTGTGTAATAAAACGAACCAGATAAGTCAAGGAGAATTCTATTACTTTTTCAATGGAAATAGTAAACGCGCCTTTGAGTACTTTAAAGCGATAAGTAATCATTAGGCGATTGAGACTTTGAAGAAAATCAAGTTTCTGTGAGAAAGCCCTATATTCCCTATTTTGCGAGGTTCGGATAGAGATTAAAAATGTGTAATTTTGGTGCCTACTAATTTTTATAACTAATTTTTGATAAGCAATGAGCGAACAAAAGATTACAATTCAAGATGGCAACCTGCACGTACCTGACCAACCTATTATTCCATTTATTGAAGGCGATGGTACAGGAGTAGATATTTGGCCTGCTTCTAAAAAGGTGATGGATGCTGCTGTAGAAAAGGCTTACAGTGGTAGCAAGAAAATTAACTGGAAGGAAGTGTACGCCGGACAAAAATCATACGACAAATCCGGAGAATGGCTTCCTGCGGAAACACTAGATACTTTTCGCGAATATTTAGTGGGTATTAAAGGACCTCTGACTACTCCCGTAGGTGGCGGTATTCGCTCACTCAATGTTGCTCTACGACAGGAGCTTGATTTATACGCTTGCGTGCGTCCGGTACGCTGGTACAATGGCACTCCCTCTCCGGTAAAAGACCCTAGCACTACCGATATGGTGATCTTCCGGGAAAATACCGAAGATATTTACGCGGGTATTGAATTCCAGCAGGGTTCTGACGATGAGAAGAAGTTTGCTTCTATGCTGAAAGATACTTTTGCTGACCGGTATAAGAAAGTGCGCTTTCCTGACACAGCCGGGTACGGTATTAAACCGGTATCGGTAGAAGGTACTGAACGCCTGGTTCGATCGGCGATTGATTACGCTTTCCAGTACAAACGCGACTCGGTAACGTTGGTACACAAAGGTAACATCATGAAGTTTACCGAAGGGGCTTTCCGTGATTGGGGGTACAACCTAGCCAAACAAGAGTTTGGAGCTGCCGATTACGAAGGTGGGCCTTGGCAGATTATTGAGAAGGATGGTCATAACATTATCATCAAAGATGTAATTGCCGATGCTTTCCTACAGCAGATTCTGCTACGCCCAGCGGAGTACGATGTAATTGCTACACTCAACCTAAACGGCGACTATGTGTCTGATGCATTAGCCGCAATAGTGGGAGGAATTGGAATTGCTCCGGGGGCAAATATTAACTATGAAACCGGAAATGCCATTTTTGAAGCTACCCACGGTACGGCTCCAAAATATGCCGGGCAAGACAAAGTGAATCCCGGCTCGGTGATGCTTTCGGGTGCGATGATGTTTGACTACCTAGGCTGGACTGAGGCTGCTACTTTAGTCAGAAAAGGAATTGAGGGCTCTATCTCTGCTAAGAAAGTGACTTACGATTTTGAGCGGCTAATGGATGGAGCTACGCTACTCAAATGCTCTGAGTTTGGCGATAGTGTGATCGAGCATATGTAAAAGTAAAAAAGGTGGCTCATTGAGCCACCTTACTTCATTTCCTAAAGTTGGGGTTGTTCTCCTACACATTGTACTAACCCCGCGCCCAGATTGCTTTAACTTCGTCAATAGCCTCCTCCACTGCATCTCTGTCCAGACCTAATTTACAGGCCATGTCTACGCAAAGCTGATGTTCCTGCTCCGCCATTTCACCGTCAACAATAGATATGAAGATAGCATCCATTATTTGGTCTTCAGGTTGCACTTGGTTCAGTGGTACCACATGTTGTAGTTTATCAGCATCTTTTATAATGCGTTCAAACTCTTCAGCCTTCAATCCTGTCTCCTCAGCTCGCTCAGCCAGAAACTCTCTCTCTCTTGCATTCATGTACCCATCAGCCGCTGCAATAGCAACCAAGTTTACAAAATGTTCTAACTTAATTTTTCGATTTGTCATATGAGGTGGTTTAGAACTCCATATCAAACTTACAATTTGCTATTTAATCCTCCAACTCCCTGATTTTCAGGACATGTAATGTAGAAGTTTCCCAATTCTGCTTTTCTGGTTTTTGCTAGGTAACTCAGATATAGCTTGGCTTGTAAGGTTTGGGTAGGCTTACTTAACAATTGCCCTCTTTAAGAGGAAGTAGAATACAATCTTATTTTAAGAATAGAACTATGGTTAGGAGTCTATAACTGGTCTGAAGTACAGAGATAGTAATATTAAAAAAATAAGATATATAATTAAATTAATAAATTATGGCTTGAGCTCGTTTGAACTCATCCTCTTTTTTGAAGATTTCAGTATTTGTTTGGTTTTACTCTAATAACTAATATTATTGAGTAATACTTACTAAATGACATTTATCTATCGGAAACAGCTATGGCAGTTAGTGGAACTGATGTGCAGTACGCTAAAGAGCTACTTTGCTCAAATGAGCTAGTAGTTATTCCTACTGAAACGGTATACGGTTTAGCAGGCAATGCATTAAACCCCGAAGCCGTAGCCACTATTTATGAGGTGAAAAATCGCCCATCTTTCAATCCGCTCATCATCCATACTGATCGTTTGGAGAAGGTAACCAACTACGTATCCTCCGTACCACGGGTAGCGCAGCAACTAGCTAATGCCTTCTGGCCGGGCCCACTCACCATACTGTTACCCAAAACGGACGCGCTACCCGATATTGTAACCGCCGGATCAGACCGAGTGGCGGTACGAATTCCTCAGCATCCTCTTACGCTTTCTTTACTTAAAGAACTTGATTTTCCATTGGCTGCCCCCAGTGCTAATCCATTTGGCTACATTAGCCCCACTACAGTTACTCACGTAGAGGCTCAACTAGGTGATAAGATAAACTACATTTTAGACGGGGGGTCATGTTCAGTAGGTATTGAATCTACCATTGTAGGGGTAAAAAATGATGGGATAGAAGTATACCGCTGGGGGGGTATTTCTTTGGAAAATATAAAAGCCGTGGTACCCAATGTACAAACCTACGTTAGTCAAACAGAAGAAGCCCCTTCTGCCCCAGGGATGCTAAAAAGTCACTACGCTCCATCAAAGAAGGTTATTATCGGAAACTTAACCGAATTGCTGGGGCAGTATCCTCCATCAGAAGTAGGAATCATTTCCTTTCAAAATATCTTCCCGCAAGTTCCAGAAAATCAGCAGTGTGTGTTATCTGCTTCGGGCAATTTAAATGAAGCAGCTCGGGAGCTTTTTTCCTCGTTACGTCAACTAGACAGTCTCGCTATCAAAGTAATTTTAGCTGAACTTGTTCCTAACTACGGATTAGGGCGGGCTATCAATGATCGTTTAGCCCGGGCTTCAGCCTAGTTTTGTAACTGCATTTACGCAACTACGCTTCTTTCTGGTGCTAGGTTAGGTGAGTTAGAGTAAATACTTCTTACTTCACTTCGGATGTGATTCCATGTTTCTTCGTAAGAGGTAGCGTAGCTTACAGTATGGTGTACGCCTCGTGGTTCCATAGACTCAGCTACCATCCTGGCATTAGATTTCTGAGAAAACAGTAACTTCTTCATGCTAATATTGATTTCATTAAAAAATATTACATTACAAATGTACAAAAATATATTATTATTATACAAATAATTACATTTATTTTTACGAAAATAGCCTCTATTTCACGTTAAGGGCATTTCACCTTTTGTAAAAAGTACATTAGTAATGATAGCTATCACGCAAAAGCAACAATTAACGGTGTATTTACAGCTATCATTCCGTATTAATACTAAATTTAAAATTTCTGTCAACTTTTTTCTTAGGCAGACCGTTACCTTTACAAATCAGCACTTGGCAAAAGAAAAGCTAAGTTTTTGCACATTTTTATATCGATTTATTAGATATATTTGTCGTGCATTTTATGGTGTAATTCAAACTAAATAGACCAATGACGCAAGTTGTCATCACAGCAGTTGTAGCTTTTACAATTATCATCTTACTGCTAGTAGCACTGCTACTGTTTGCTCAATCTAAGCTAGTGCAGCAGGGCGATGTAAGGATTATTGTTAATGGCGATGAGGAGAATCCGATTGTAGCTTCTGCCGGAAGCACATTACTTTCTACCTTATCTAGCGAGAAAATCTTTTTACCCTCTGCTTGCGGAGGGGGAGGTACTTGTGCTATGTGTAAGTGCGCTATTGATGAAGGGGGCGGAGACGTACTTCCTACTGAAGTAGGCCACCTGAGTCGCACAGAGCAGAAGGAGAATGTGCGCCTATCGTGCCAAGTGAAGGTGAAGGGCGATATGCGAATCCGTATTCCAGAAGAGATATTTGGTATTAAGAAGTGGGAGTGTGAAGTAGTTTCTAACTACAATGTCTCTACGTTTATCAAAGAATTTGTCGTTAAGCTTCCGGAAGGAGAGACATTAGACTTTGAGTCGGGAGGATATATTCAGGTAGACGTACCACCGGTAGTAGCGGAATTTAAGAACATGGATATAGCCCCTCATCCAGACTTAGGTCATAAGCCAGATATTTTTCAGGAAGACTGGGATAAGTTTGGTATGTGGGATCTAACCATGAAAAACGACGAAGAAATCTTTCGGGCGTATTCTATGGCGAACCACCCAGCCGAGGGAAATATTATTATGTTGAACATCCGGATTGCAACTCCGCCGTGGGATAGGGCCGCTGGTAAGTGGATGGAAGTGAACCCCGGAATATGTTCATCATACGTATTTACCCGTAAAGAAGGCGATAAAGTAACGATTTCAGGTCCATACGGAGAGTTTTTCATTAACCCTACGGAACGAGAAATGATCTACATTGGTGGTGGTGCTGGCATGGCTCCGCTACGGTCGCACATTTTCCACTTATTTCATACTGAGAAGACCGACCGTAAAGTATCATATTGGTACGGAGGACGTTCCAAACGAGAGCTATTCTACGTAGATCAATTCCGGGATATTGAAAAAGATTTTCCGAACTTCAAATTTCACGTTGGTTTATCAGAACCGCTAGAAGAAGATAATTGGAAGGTGAAAGAAAGTTTGAATGACGAAGGCGACGGTTACGTTGGGTTTATCCACCAAGTGCTGCTTGATAACTACTTGAATGATCACCCTGATCCTGACGAAGTAGAGTACTACCTTTGTGGGCCTCCGTTGATGAACGCTGCAGTACTCAAGATGCTAGAAGACATGGGGGTGCCGCCCGAAAATATTCGGTTTGACGATTTCGGTGGCTAGCCGATTTCTGATTAAAAGAAGAAAGGGAGCGAATTTTCGTTCCCTTTTTTTTATTTTGGCCGATAAGTTTTCAGAATCATTCTAACCTCAGTTCATGAGTTTAAGTCTATTTTTTCGCCCGGTTGACCCCACCGTTTCCGAATGGGTTTCTCAGCAAAATACCGTATTTAAATCCGTTGAGGTATTCACTCAGGAATTTCCGAATTACGCTGAAGCTGATATTGCCCTCATTGGTTTGAGTGAACACCGAGGGGGTGAGTTTGATGAAGGAATGGAGCAAGCTGCCGATGCCGTACGGAAAGCGTTTTACCGACTGAAGAAAGGGAGCGGAGCTTATAAAGTAGTAGACTTAGGCAATATGGTGAATGGCCACAGTCTGGAGGAAACCTATGGAAGAGTGCGTGAGGTGTGCGAAACCCTTATCAATTATCAAACCTTTCCAGTGCTTATTGGTGGTTCTCACGATTTAGATTATGGCCAGTATCAAGCCTACGAAACGCTAGAAAAGCTAATTAGTGTACTCGCAGTTGATGCTTTTATAGATATTGAGCGTACGCAAGCAACTGAGCAACCTCTACGACCCAACCAGCATCATTTACACCAAATCCTGATGCATGATCCTAACTACCTGCTACACTATAGCCACTTGGGTTATCAGAGCTACTTAGTAGACGATGACGTACCATCTTTACTCAACAAGTTTTACTTCGATAGCTACCGCTTAGGGTTGGTGAACCAGAGTATTGCTACGATGGAGCCAGTGCTGCGGGGAGCTGATATGCTGAGTTTTGATATTTCTGCCATAAGATCGGCTGATGCCCCCGGGCACGCCCGAACCCAACCATTTGGTATGACGGGGCAGGAAGCTTGTCAACTTTGTTGGTACGCAGGACATAGCGAGCGATTAACTTCAGCGGGATTCTACGAGTATAACCCTGACTATGATGATGAGCGACAGACCACTGCCGCTGTACTAGCCGTAATGATTTGGTATTTGATAGAAGGCTACTACCACCGTACCTACGAGGAAAATTTTGAAAGCAATGATTTTGTTAAATACTTAGTACCACTATCTAGTGCTCCTGAACAGATCACTTTTTATAAGGCTAAGAAAAGCGAAAAGTGGTGGATGGAAGTACCTACCCCGCCTAATAATCGCTTACGTGAGCGCAAAAGTATTGTACCCTGCGATAAGGCAGACTACGAAATGGCTACCAAAGGAGAAATACCGGATCGGTGGATTCAAACTCAAGCCAGATATTCTTAATAACCTAATTCTATTTCTTATGAAAATTTTCATTTACTTATTTTTTTGCAGTGCCTTACTAATTACTGGTTTAGATAGTTGTGCTCAGAGCGATGATTTTACCTCTCTTTTTAACGGAAAAAACCTAGATGGCTGGAAGATTTACGGAACCGAAAAATGGTACGTAGAAGATGGTTTACTGGTGTGCGAAAGTGGTTCCGATGAAGCCTACGGCTACTTAGCAACTGATAAATCCTACAAGAACTTTGTGCTTACACTAGAATTCCAGCAGGAAGCCAACGGAAACAGTGGTGTGTTCTTCCGCTCGTCTATTGAGGGTACTAAAATTACAGGCTGGCAGGTAGAAGTAGCCCCTCCCGGCAATGATACCGGTGGCATCTATGAATCATACGGACGAGGCTGGCTGGAGCAAATTCCCGAAGAGAAAGAAGATATTCTAAATATGGGAGAGTGGAACCAAATGCGAATTGAAGTAAATGATGATCAGGTGCGGACGTATCTTAACGACGAATTGATGGTGGATCTGCAAGACGAGAAAATTGGTCAGGCCAACGGTGCTATTGCGCTACAAATTCACGATGGTGGCGGTATTAAAGTCCGCTGGCGCAACCTGATGGTGAAGGAGCTGTGACGATCGCCTCTCATGATTTACTATTTTCGGTAATCTAATGGTGGCTCTCGATCACCTAGTAAAGAATTGTAAGCAAAATCATCTCCACGCTTCTGCATTAGTTCTTCCCGAGCGGTTTCGGTTACTTCTGGCTTCTGGAAAATATCAATTGCGGTCAGTGTCAAAGTTTTAGCAGCTACCATCATGCCCTTGTGGCCGATGCTGGTTCCGCCGGCAGCTACGGCTTGCCAACTGTGAGCATAGGTGCCTGGCACCCAAGTGGCAGATGACATTCCGGCGGTAGGAGCCATCCAGCTTACATCACCCACATCGGTAGAACCACCTGTGCCCCGATTACTAACCGCGTAGGGCTGAACTTGATTAGCTGATGCTAGAGTTGCATCAGAATCATAGGTTTTTTGAATCTGCTCAGCAAAGGTCTTTTCTTCTTCATCGTAACTTACTCCACCCACGGTCTGTATATTCTGGTACATGATCTCTGACAGCGTTTCGTTGGGCAGCACATTGTAAATTCCGTGAATCACTTCGTATTCCATCCGGGTTCCGGTTCCCAAAGCAGCTCCTTCGGCAGCTTTCACTACTCGCTCAAACATATCGCGTACTTCCTGCATTTCGGGGTGGCGCACGTAGTAAAAAGACTCAGCAAAGCCTGGAACGATGTTGGGGGCATCTCCGCCTTTAGTAATTACGTAGTGAATGCGACTTTCGGCAGACACATGCTCACGCATCATATTCACCATCATGTTCATGGCTTCAATACCATCCAATGCCGAACGACCTTTGTCAGGAGCCGCTGCCGAGTGAGCCGAGTTACCGTAAAAACGGAATTTTGCTGATTTATTGGCTAGCGAGGATCGGGCACTCGCGCTATTCTGACTACCCGGATGCCAGTGCAGTACTGCGTCTACGTCGTCAAACAAACCCTCCCGAACCATATACACTTTCCCCGCCCCACCTTCTTCGGCGGGAGTACCGTATAGGCGAATGGTTCCTGGCGTTTTGGTTTCTTCTAACCAACCTTTCACCGCAATAGCCGCAGCTACCGAGCCAGTGCCAAATAAATGATGACCGCAGGCGTGCCCACTTTTTCCTTCTTCTATAACTGCCCGTTTGGGTATAGCAGCTTGGGACATGCCTGGCAAGGCATCAAACTCAGCTAACAGGCCAACGACAGGCTCTCCTGAACCATAGGAAGCAACAAAGGCCGTGGGGATTCCGGCTACGCCAGCTTCTACTGAAAATCCAGCATCAGTCAATGTTTTTTGTAGTAGTTGCGAACTTTGCTCTTCCTGGTAGCCTAATTCGGCGTAGTTCCAGATTTGATGGGCGATTTCGGCGTACTGCTCGTATTTTGTATCCAGGCTAGCTAGCACCGCTTTTTCTGCTTTGGATAGCTTAGATTGGGCAAAGCCCGGGAGAACCATGCCGAGGCTTACCAAAAACGTAACGAATATTCTCAAAAGTACGGCTACCAGATTAATGAGACAACCAGAAGGTTAAATTTTCTAGGAAAAGAGTATGTCTAGGTAATGTTAGGTAGCTCCTGACTCATTGAGAGTGCTAATAGCGATAGGAAATTTGTATATTTCGGACTAACCTAACCTTATTAATCATGCAAAAACTTATTTGCCTATTCTTTTTCTTAACATTCTGCACCATGACAACCTTTGCCCAATCCGACAATAATGATGTTCGTCACGTAGTGGTATTTAAGTACAAAGCGGATGCATCAGAGGCGGATATTCAGAAAGTGACCGATAGCTTCCGCGATTTACAAAACAAGATTCCCGGCATAGTCTCCTTCGAGCACGGCATCAACAACAGCCCCGAAGGAAAAAATATGGGCTTCACCCACGTTTACCTACTCACTTTTGAAGATGCCGCCGCTCGCGACACCTACCTCCCTCACCCCGAACACAAAAAATTCGGCAGTCTGCTCGGCGAATTAGATGTGCTAGAAGATGTATTTGTAGTGGATTATACGGTGGGGGAATAACAGCGCATAAATATCCGATAGTTATCTCGAGCGAAGAGCGAGCAAAGTAATTCTTAAAAATAAAATACCTCTTTCAAGTTGGATCGTTTGAAGAAGCGATGCATCAATCTACTTTCTGAACCACACTGCCACTCATTACGCACTAGTTGTTAAAACGTTATTTTTATCTTATGACTGCCATTGAACTGAAAAGTCGGGTTTATCAGCAAATTGCCCACTTAGACGAGGCACAATTAGAAAAGCTGTATGAGTTGCTAGACCAGGAATTTGTGACCCCTACGACAAAGTCGTCTCAAGCTACGAAAAAGCGACCTTTGGGAAATATGAAGGACAAAATATGGATGACTGATGATTGGAATTCAGATGAAGTAAATCAGGAAATTGCCCAGTTGTTCAACGAAGGCTCTGTCTTTCCTAAAGAATAATGCATTATTTGCTAGATACTCACATTTTTCTCTGGAGCTTACGTGATCCAGAAAAACTCTCATCTAAGGCATTAGCAGTTCTAGAAAGCACTGAAAATATTGTATACGTAAGTGCGGCAGTGAGTTGGGAAATTTTCGTGAAGCGGGCAAAAGGAACACTTGCTTTTACTGGAGACGTTTCCGATATTCTGGATCAGCAATCTTTTGAGCCTCTACCAATTAGTCATCAGCATACCACTGCTCTGGAAAAACTTCCGACTATTCGTCACGATCCGTTCGACCGAATTATGATCGCTCAGGCGATTATCGAGGATTTAACGTTTATCACCAGAGATAGAATGATATTGAAGTATGAGGATGTCAAACTTTTGAAGGGCTAGTTTCTCTTCTCTGAGTCTGCACAATTTGACAGTTATTCAAAACACTCTCCTTTCAAAAACCCTTGCCAATACAAACAGCACCACCCCATAAACTGCTAAACCCACAGTGTAAAACAACCAGAAGTTTCCGCCGTAGGCAATGGCTTCTACGCTGCGGAACGACCAGTAGGTGGGAATGATGGCAAAGCCTTCCAACGCACTATAGTCTAGGAAATAGCGGAGGATAGGGAGGTTGAGCACCAGATTGAAAATTTTGAACTGAGCCAAGCCTTCCATTTTGTTGCGGGCGAAGGTCGCCGTCAGTAGGGCGAGTAGTGGGGCGATCAGACTGTACTGAATAGCGAGAAGTAGTGCTTTTTCAAATGGTATCGCTACTAAATCTCCGTACATCAATAGCATTAAGTTGACAATAATGGAGATCATTACTCCAGCAGCTAAGCGAAGTAGAACGAAGATTCCGGCTGAGATGGGAGCAACCCGCAGCGCACTGAATACATTTTCGTCTTTTTCTTCCAGAAACAGAAAACCATTGATGAAGCCAAACATAGTGGCGGACTGCATGCAAGCCCACATCAGAATTACCGGATGGTAAGGTTCAATCACCGGGTACAGTTCGCTAAGATAAGGTACCAGCAACTTCACAATTGCTAGAGCGATGAGCGGGAAGAATAGCAAGCCCTTTAGCAGTGGTTCGCGGAAGGTGATTCGGAAATCGTTGTGGCTAATCAGCAGTAGTTGTTTCATGACCAAATGTGTTTACGGAATGACGCTCGGGCGAGGTAGTAGCTGCCAACCACGGCTAGTGTACCGTAGCCGTAAGCGTAGGCTAATTCTGCGGTCGATACATCTTCAAAAGCGGCTTGTATCAACAAAATACTTGGATACGACGGAATGGGGTAAAACCAGACTGAAGAAGCCGCGCCAAAGAAGGGAATAAACGGTAGAGCGGTGAGAATCAGCAGTGGAATCATCCGCACTATAAATTGGTTAAACGAATTAGTTTGAGCTACCAGCCAACCACCCAGAAAAATATAGAACAAACTAGCTCCAATTACACCCATTGCGAAGTGAACGTACTGAAACTGCCAACCGTAACCTGCCCAAGCCATCAGGAAGGAAGTAACTAAAGCCACTGCCGTAAGTGAGATTGCTTTAGACCAAAGGTAGGTGTCAGTAGATAAAGGTGATACCGCCAAGGCTTCCAGTGTGTGCTGATCCTTTTCAAACAACACTAACGCACCAATAAACATAAGCCCAGTTACTACCGGATCGTTGTAAATCAGGAGTACCAGTAGTTTTTCTAAACCACCTAAGTCTTTCAGCAGGTAGAATAACCCTAAATACAACCCAGCTAGAACCAGTGAAACTACGATTAACTGATTGCGATGTAGTAACACTATATCCCAACGAAGCAAGTGAGTGAGTGATTTCATACTAAGCTTTGTCCGGTTAGTTTGATAAATACATCCTCTAGCGTCGCTTCTTCTGAGTGAATGGTTCGGATATTGTTCTCCCGCAGAATAGATAGAAAACCTTCGTTTTGGCCGAGCGTATCCAACGCGTATTCGTAAGCAGTACCGTTATTCTCAGCTTCAACCCGCACTTTTCGCTGTCCGTGCTGCAACTTCAACGTGGCCGGACGATCCAAAGCTTTAATTTCCCCATCAATAATCAAGGCGATGCGGTCGCAGAGAGCGTCGGCATCGTACATGCTGTGGGTAGTGATGAAGATCGTTTTTCCCTGAGACTTTAAGTCCAGAATGATGTCTTTAATAATTTTTCCGTTCATGGGATCTAGACCCGACGTAGGTTCGTCCAGAAACAGAATATCCGGGTCGTGCAGAAAGGAGCGGATAAAATTTAGTCGCATCTTCATGCCTTTAGAAAAGTCAGCGACAGGTTTGTCTGCATCATCTTTCAACCCTACCTTATCCAGCAATTCGTGAAAATCAGTTGGTTTCTTCTCGTAGAAGTTGGCGAAGAATTGCAGGTTTTCTAGCGCAGTCAATTTCAAGTAATGATTGGGTAGCTCGAAGCTTACGCCAATGCGCTGGTAAAAATCCTTGCCCCAACCAAACAAGTCTTTTCCCTGAATCTGCACTTGGCCGTCGTAACCATCCAGCAGTTTGTACAGAATTTTTTGAGTCGTACTTTTTCCGCTGCCACTCGGACCAAGAAAGCCAAATATTTCCCCAGGATCAATCGCAAAGGAGATACCTTTCAGGGTAGGATCTGAGTTTTTGGGGTAGGTATACCGAAGGTCGTTTACTGTTATCATGACTATTTAAGGTTATCGGATATAATCAAAGTCACTTGTTAGATGGCTCTGATTAGGTTATTTATTTTCCATTATCCTCTTTCAATTTTCAATTGCTCTTCATCCCCGATTGTAAAATATTAATAAGTTGCCGAAGTACTTGAGTGTACTCAGCTTCACTGGCTTGTATTACCGAACCTAAGGGGTTAGCATCACTATCAGCTGGCGCTAGCATTTCCAACAAGGTCTTACTAATCTGTATGATTAGTCGAGCCATCACAGTAGCGTCCAGATTCTTTTTCAGCTTGCCCTGCTCTTGCTGCTGCTTAATTATTGATGAGAAAAAGTTGACAGCCTCCTGATCGTAGCGAGCCATATCTTTTGCCACTGTGGGAATCAACTTCTCCTGACTATAGCGGTACAAGAAGCGGTTCATTATTGGGTACTGAGCATCAAAAGTTAACCCTTGATGAAATAAGGCTTCCAGCCAATCCCAAAAATTGTCGGGAGTAGTGGTCGTGGCCGATTGCATAAACTCTCGTTTTCGGGCGATCACATACTCTTTCAAATAAAGGTACAGGGCTTGCTTATCATCAAAGTACTGGTAAATACTTCCTTTGGCGATTCCTAACTTTTTCACTAATCGATTGAGGGAGGCTTCCTGATAGCTATGCAGCGCAAACTCTTCAAAAGCAGCTTCAATAAACTGTTGCTTTTTTTCGGAATTGAGCCGCTCAAATGTAGGCTTTGCTGTTAATGTGACCATATGGTCATAATTTATTCAGTTATTTAATACGAGACCTGTGCAAACTGGTTTCACTTTGGCTGAGAAATCTTAATTACTGCATTGCCAACAGTGCTGGTTTTTCAACAGTATTATTGGCTGTGGGTAGTTGTGGCGTTTGCAATAATCATTTCCATTGTCAGTATCAATGTTTATCGAAAATCAGCTTCAATCCAGTACAGACTGTTGCAGAAAATAATGGATATTCTATAGGAATTAGCAAAAATTCGGTGAAGATATGAACACACTTTCATATATTTACGTAGACTAAGTATGACTCAAGCAGTACCAACCCTCAATTCGGAAAAATTAGAGAAAGTTGCCTTTATTTTGAAGACGATTGCTCACCCGTTGCGGATTGCTATTGTGGATTTGCTCTCTAAGCGGGAAAAGATGATGGTGAATGAAATTACCGAAGCTTTAGGCTCGGAACAGTCCTTGGTATCGCATCATCTCACTAATATGAAACTGAAAGGAATCTTGGCTAGTGAGCGAGACGGCAAAAAGGTCTTTTATCACCTAAAAATGAGAGAGGTTGTGGGAGTGTTAGATTGTATGGACAAGTGCCAAGCAGTACTCTAAAAAAATTTTGCATAAAACATGAAATAATTAACATATGATAATTTATAAATACATCACCTTAGCAAATAAACTTGCTCTGTATCAATATCCATCTGAGCGAGAGACTTTCACTTCCAATTGTTGATTTTCAACTAAAATACCTATGAAATACTATCACGCTAAACAATTGGCCAATATTTCCTTTTCGGAAGCTGTAAATCGGGTTACCGAGGTTTTACAAGCTGGCAGAAAGTAAAATCAGAACCCTGCTGCCTTGCAATGTAGTGGTTCAGCAACTAGACCATCAAACCGTTGAAGTAGCAACCGCCGATTCAATGGCTTCCATGCAAGCAATGGAGAATGAATCGCTAACTGATATTGCTACCAAAGTGCAGAGTAAACTGAAACATGTGATTGACGCTTTGTAAATATTATTTCTAGAGACTTAACTTCCTCAAAAGAGCCGTTGTACTCTTTCTGACCATGATACTATGAGAACATTACTATATGAACCCTGGCCTTGGTACATCGCCGGGCCGCTCATCGGGCTGATGATTCCGCTACTTTTACTACTGGCAAACAAGCAATTTGGCGTTTCTTCTTCGTTACGTCACGTGTGTGCGGCTTGCGCTCCTATGAAAATTCCGTTCTTTCAGTACAATTGGCAAAGTGAGCGTTGGAACCTGATTTTTGTAGTGGGTATTTTGTTAGGCGGTATGCTGGCCAGCTTTTTCATGCCCTTAACGGAGGCAGTGCCGATTACCGAAGAAACTACTGCCCAACTCAAGACACTGGGAATAGAAGAGTTCAGTGGGCTTATGCCCACTAATCTCTTTTCTTGGAACAATCTATTTACAGCTCAAGGGTTTGTATTGATGGTAGTAGGCGGTTTTTTGGTAGGCTTCGGTGCCCGCTATGCCGGAGGTTGCACTTCCGGGCACGCTATTATGGGATTGTCAAATCTACAGTGGCCTTCATTGGTAGCCGTCATCGGATTCTTTATTGGCGGACTGACAGCTACATATTTTATCTTACCCTGGCTATTCTAATCCAAGCTAATATGACACACTCTACGGTAAATAAAAGACCCGAAAAAATTTCGGACAATCTCTCTGAATTATTTCAGTATCTGAAATTTTTGCTACTTGGTATCTTCTTTGGTTTTACGCTCACCAAAGCAGAAGTGATCTCCTGGTTCCGTATTCAAGAAATGTTTCGCTTTGAATCTTTCCATATGTACGGAGTAATTGGTTCTGCCGCAGTGGTAGGCATGATCGCCCTCTTTCTGATTCGCCGGTTTAGTCTCAGATCAGTTGATGGTGAAAAAATCGTACTGAGGCCTAAGAAATTTCATACTGGAACTATAATCGGCGGAACTATATTTGGGTTAGGTTGGGCATTAACCGGTGCCTGTCCCGGTCCACTTTTCGCACTAGTTGGTAACGGATTCGGCATAATGCTGGTGCCACTGGTCAGTGCCATCATAGGTACTTGGGTATACGGCTACCTCCGAGAAAGCCTACCGCATTAGTAGCTAAATAGCAGAACACTATCGCAGTCTGCTCATTATTCTGTCCAGACTTCTTTCTATCAGATTCTTTCCTACCAGCAGCACTAGTTTAAAGTATTTTTGGCTTCTGTTCGTCTTACCTAAAGAATGGAAGACCCTACTGATACCTTGGTGCCTAAACCCTCTCCACCCAAAATTGTGCAGGTAGTCAAAGACTATGGCAACCGACTCTTTCGCTTCATCCGAGGGCGAGTAGGCTCGGATGAGGACGCAGAAGATATTTTGCAGGAGGTGTGGTATCAGTTAAGCCATTCGGTTAATATTGAGGAAATTGAGCAAATTAGCGGATGGCTATACCGAGTAGCCCGAAACAAAATTGTAGATAAGCACCGTAAGAAAAAGCCAGATTCGCTGGGCGATCATTTACACGGAGAGGATGGTGAATTTAGTATAAAAGCTATTTTACTAGCGGACGACCACGATCCTGAAACTGAATATCTCAAGGAAATTTTTTGGCAAGAACTGTTTGTTGCTCTGGAGGAACTTCCCGAAAACCAGCGGCGGGTATTTGTGGAAAATGAATTAGAAAATAAAACTTTGCAACAAATTGCGGATGAGAGCGGAGAAAAGCTAAAAACGATTATTTCTCGAAAGGGGTATGCCGTAAAACATTTACGCCGCCGACTGGAAACCTTGTATCACGAATTTTTATCTTACTAAGCGCCCATGACTCCTAGAAAACGCCACCGAAGATTTTTCTTTTTCCTATTTGTTTCGCTGCTAATTGGAGCACTATCAGGAGTGGTAATGATGCTGTGGAATGCTATTCTTACTGATGTACTTAATGCTAAACCCATTACCTACCCCCAGGCTTTAGGATTGTTTATTTTGTGCCGAATACTATTTGGGAGTTTTCGCCTCGGAGGCACCGGCCGCTCACCCTGGAAAAAACACCGTCGAGGCCGATGGAGTAATTTGAGTCAGGAAGAAAAAACTAGGTTGAAGGAAGAGTGGCGCAAACGCTGCAACCGATAAACTCATCTGCTTTTCCCGCAGTTCACTTTCATCCGGCGAGATCTTCCCGAAAATATTTTTCAAAAAAATTACCGATTTGGTAAAGTAATTTCCGAAGTCGCCCGTCTTCTGCTGTGAAAAAGTAATTACACTAAAAATAGTAACCATGTATAATTCATTGTTAAAAATCATTTTGATAGGCGTTGGCATTGGCCTCGTCTTGTTTGCTTTGCCCTTCATACTCAAGATAGTACTGTTTGTCTTACTCTTGGGAGTATTATTTCGCTTTGTTGGCCGAAGGCTTTTTTGGAGTAGGTTCGCCCGGGTAGCGTCGATTCGTAACGGATACTACCCGGGTGGATACGGTTACCGTGGACACGGGAGTCGTTGGCATTATCCTCGTAGATATACGTCAGAGCTACATCCGGCATCTGCTGACAACATCCGCAATATGACGGACGAGGAGTACGATTCGTTCCGGCAAAAGCTAGCGGGTAACTCTTCAGATGCTACCCAAAGAACGACTATTGAAATTCAGTAAAACTTATTAGTAACCAATTAAATTAAAAATCATGTACAGAAAACATTATAAAAACCAAGGGGGAACCACCTACAAAAAATACGCACCCTTTATTGACGCTGAGTTTTGGGAAGGTATGCGAGGTGGCTTCTTTCGCCGACCCAAGTACAACGTCCCGCTTAACATTGCTGAAACAGATACCAACTACGAAGTCCACGTATACGCTGTAGGATTTGAAAAAGAGCATATTACCATTACCGTAGAAGATGATGTTTTGTGGATTCGGGGGAAGCGTGACATTGATAAAGATAATCCGCCTAAATTCAAACGGCAGGAGTTTCCGGTAAAGCATTTTGAGCGAGTAGTCAGCCTCTACGGACAGGTAGATACTACCCAGATAACGGCTCGGCAGGAAGGCGAAATACTAATTATCACTTTACCCAAACTGCCTGAGGCCCAAGCCTCTACTCAAGATGTGAAGATTGATTAGAAAGCAAAATCTCCAACAGTAATTAATTTCGAAAGGCAGCTAGTAGTAGTTGCCTTTTTAGCTGTGAAGGGGCGAACAGTGTCAATTTCTAAAATGATTTAGTAGCTGCGCCATTTTCTGTTGTAGCTGTTGGGCGGCTTTTCCAGCCTGTTCAGCAAAATCTTCTCCTGAACTGGCATAAATAATACCACGGGCTGAGTTAACTAATAATCCGCAGCGATCATTCATGCCGTAGCGAGCTACTTCTTCCAAACTTCCTCCCTGCGCTCCCACTCCGGGTACTAACAGGAAGTGATTGGGCACAATCTTTCGGATTTCCTCCAGCTTTTTAGCCTGAGTAGCTCCCACTACGTACATCAGTTGCTCCTCGGAACCCCACTGCTGGCTAGTTTTCAAAACCTGTTGATATAACGGAATCTGTGACTCACCTACTGGCAAATGCTGAAAGTCATGGCTGCCTTTATTGGAAGTGAGCGCTAGTAAAATCACCCACTTTCCGGCGTATTGCAGAAAAGGAGTCACTGAATCTTCACCCATGTAGGGTGCTACGGTGATAGAGTCAAAATTGTAAGTTTCGAAAAAGGTGTGGGCGTAGCGCAACGAAGTGTTACCAATATCGCCCCGCTTAGCATCAGCAATCGTAAAAAAATCATTGGGAATATAGTCCAGCGTTTTTCGCAGGCTTTCCCAACCCCTCGCGCCCAGCGACTCATAAAAGGCAATGTTAGGTTTGTAGGCAATACAGTAATCTGCCGTAGCATCAATAATCTGCCGATTAAACGCAAAAATCGGGTCTTCCTCCCTGTGTAGGTGTCGCGGAATCTTTGCTAAATCGGGGTCTAAGCCTACGCATAAAAAAGATTGTTTCTGTTGAATTAATCGGAATAGGTCGGTTTGGGTCATGATATAGACGGTTTTAGGTGCTTAGCTTTACTAAGATAGTGCGAACTACAGGTAAAAAATGTTTCTTCCTATCTAATAAGGAAAAATTTGCTGTCTGAACGAAGTGATCCACCGTAGACGCGGCGGGTTGCCGCTGCAATTTAAAGCTTCCTAGATTTTTTGCCTACTTTTTCCATTGATGAAAAAGCCGACGTGGCGCGGTAGGAGCCTGTCCGGCTTGAGGACTAGCAACTGAAAGTCAAGTACCTACAAGCTGTCATCATTTCTTCTCCTTCATAATTCTTACTCGTTTGTCACTTTACGGCAATACTCTTTGAAAGAGATATGCCTCGAGAGAATATTTGATGCATCAACAACTTCATTGTAAATTCACCACACTACCTGATTGTCTAACCATTCGTGATTACAGTTCTAATGATCAAAAATACACTTTTCTTACTCTTTGCTATCGCAACCTCTTTTTCTCACCTAATCCTAGCCCAATCGACCAAACCAGCTTTTTTGCGGATGGATGTATTTGAGCTGGAGTGGGTTACTTCGCCCCAAGTTTCACCCGACGGCAGTATAATCGTTTACGAGCGGCGAGGGATGGATATTATGAAAGACCGCAAAACCTCTAGCCTCTGGCTGATGAGTGCCAATGGTCAATCGCACTACAAACTCACCAGCCGGGAGGTGAATGAGTCTAGCCCTAGCTGGTCGCCTGACGGGAGTCGGATTGCGTTTGTGAGCTCAGCCGAAGGTCACGGGTCAGAAATTTACGTCTACTGGATAAAAAATGGTAAAGTCGCCCGTCTGACCCAAACGGAGCGTTCCCCTTCCAGCCTTAGTTGGTCACCCGACGGCAAGCATCTGGCTTTTTCTATGCTGGTACCGGAGAAAGCTCCTATGTTGGTAAGCCCGCCACCCAAACCTAAAGGTGCCGAATGGGCCGAGCACCCGCGGGTAACCACTCGCCTGAAACACGAGTCGGATGGCTCAGGCTATATTGAACCAGGCTACCGTCAGTACTTTGT
Organism: Tunicatimonas pelagia; assembly: GCF_030506325.1. Taxonomy (NCBI): domain Bacteria; kingdom Pseudomonadati; phylum Bacteroidota; class Cytophagia; order Cytophagales; family Catalimonadaceae; genus Tunicatimonas; species Tunicatimonas pelagia. The sequence goes on from NZ_CP120683.1 coordinate 2,118,514, forward strand.
GCTACCCGCCGACGGAGGTACGGCTCGGCAGATTATCCAGGGCGAATTTCAGCATCGCTCCAAGCCAGTCTGGACAAAGAATGGGCAATCCCTGATTTTTTCTTCCAACCGTAATGATAATTGGGAGTACGACTTCCGTAATTCTGAGATATACCGAGTTAACATTGCGAATGGAGAAGTAACCACCCTAACCGATAGAAATGGCCCGGACAGAGAACCTGCTATTTCTCCCGATGGTAAACAGATTTTGTATATCGGCTTTGATGATAAGAGACAAACCTATCAGGTAAGCAATGTGTATGTGATGGATGCCGATGGCTCCAATAAAAAGCAGATTTCGCTAGAATTAGACCGTAGCATAAGTAGTCCGGTATGGGCCGCTGACGGTAAGGGATTCTATTTTCAGTACGATGATAAGGGGAACACTAAGATTGGGTACGCTACGCTAAACGGTAAATCTGAAGTAGTAACTGGTAATTTGGGAGGCACCGCTATCGGTCGCCCCTACGGTGGGGGGTCGTACAGTGTTTCTAACAACGGCACGATTGTGTTTACCCACACTACTCCTTATCATCCTTCTGAATTAGCGATGGTTCGCCGGGGCGACGAAGCCAAACAAATTACGCACCTCAATGAGGACTTACTGGACTACCGGCAGTTGGGCGAAGTGAAAGAAATATGGTATAAGTCCAGCGTAGATAATCGGGATGTGCAGGGTTGGGTAATGAAGCCACCCACTTTTGATCCCAATAAGAAATACCCGCTGTTGGTAGAGAACCACGGTGGCCCCATCTCCAACTACGGCGACCGCTTCTCTCCCGAATTGCAGTTGATGGCCGCCGATGGCTACGTAGTATTTTACCCCAACCCCCGCGGTAGCACCAGCTACGGTGAAGAGTTTGGCAATCTGCTGTACCACAACTACCCCGGCGATGATTACCAGGATGTGATGGACGGAGTAGATGCGATGATTGAGCAGGGCTTTGTTGCCGAAGATAGCCTCTTTGTCACCGGCGGCAGTGCCGGAGGCATTATGACCGCCTGGATGATCGGTAAAAACAATCGATTCCGAGCCGCCGCCGTGGTGAAACCCGTGATGAACTGGATCAGCAAAACTCTGACAGCGGACAACTACTACGGCTACGCTAACTCCCGCTACCCCGGTCAGCCCTGGGAAAATATTGAAACCTATATGAAGTTCTCGCCAGTGTCGTTGGTAGGCAATATTGAAACCCCTACACTAGTGATGGTGGGTACCGCCGACCTGCGTACTCCCCTATCCGAAGCCAAGCAACTTTACCACGCCCTAAAAATCCGGCAAAAAGAAACGGCGCTGGTAGAAATCCCTGGTGCCTACCACCTGATTGTCAACCGTCCTAGCCAATTGATCACTAAAGTTGATCATATTTTGGCTTGGTTTGATAAGTATCGGAATTGAGGGTTACTCCTGCTCAAGTCAGCGTATTTATCTAGAATACAGCTTCCTATTCTTAATGACAGCTCAGTTCCTAATGTTTGAACGATAGTATAAAATTATTCGGAGCGACTCGTTCTGAGCGACTCATTCCGAAACCACAGTTTCTAGTTGACTATTCAGCTTCTCTTCGCTAGTTTTACTGAGCGGTACTTACCATCTAATTTTTAGTCGCTACTAGTTTCCTATTACCATGAAGAAGTGTTACCTGTTACTTGCGTTGGTACTACTCTCCCACTTCTCCGTTGCCCAGTACAATAGTAAAGTTGACAGTTTACAAGCGATTTTACCCACCCTACAGGGCGAAAGTCGGGTGACGGCCTTACGAGATTTATGCTACTACTTGTCTGAAATGCGACAAGAAGGCTCATTGGAGTACGGACAAAAGGCCGTAGCCTTAGCGCAAAAATTAGATAACCCTCTGGTGTTGGGGCTGGCCTACAAAGATTTAGCCCGAGCCTTGATGATAGCTGACCAGTTTGGCTCAGCCGTTGCCACCTATGATAAGGCCATTGCTATTTTTCAATCTAGGGGCGACCAAGAGCAAATGGCCTACATATACAACAACCTGGGTAATATTTATAAAGATAAGAGCGATTATGATACTTCGCTACGCTATCTGTTTCGTTCACTAGCTATTAAAGACTCACTGGGAGGAATAAAATTGAATACTGCCTACCGGTCGATCGGCGAAACTTTCCGAATGAAGGGCAACTACGATAAAGCTCTACAATACTTCCATCGATCCTTGGAAATTAACCAGCAAGATGGTAATCAGCAAGGTATATCGCATGACTATAATAGTATGGGGGTTACTTACGAGGGGCAAGGTAACTACGAACAAGCACTAAAGCATGGCCTTCAAGCGCTGGAAATTAATCGCGAACTTAATGACTTGATGGGATGCGCTATCGCTATGAATAATATCGGAACAGCCTACTATAAAACTAAGCAGTATGATCAGGCCCTCAAGTATTACCATCAAGCTTTGGCGATAAAGGAGCAGCTTAAAAGTAGAAAAAGTATTGCTTATACTAACCAGCAGTTGGCAAGGTTGTATACCGACTTAAAACAGTACGATAGTGCCTTATTCTACGCGAATACTAGTAGGGATTTATTTGCTGCTATCAATAGTAAAGAGAAGGCAGCACAGACCTATCAGCTACTATCAGATATTCACGAGTCTCAAGGCAACTACAAACGAGCTCTCGCTAATCATCAAAGCTATGTATCACTGAAGGATTCGGTGTTCAGCATTGAGAAGGAAGGGCTAATCGCCGATATGGAAGGTAAGTACCAGTCGGCCAAAAAGGATGCCGAGCTACTTACACAGCAAGCCACTATTACTAAGCAACAAACCCAACAGCGTATCTACCTCGGACTAGCCATTGGACTACTAGTACTGTTGGCCGGACTATTATTCTTCTACCGCAAACGACAGCAGCGCAACCGGGTGCTCCAACAGCTTAACGCGCAGTTGGATGCCAAAAATCATCAGAACGAACTGCTACTGAAAGAAATTCATCACCGCGTGAAGAACAATCTGGAGATGGTTAAAAGCCTAATTGCCCTACAGTCAGCCCAATTGGAAGATTCGGCAACCAAAGAGGCTATGCTAGCCAGTCAGAACCGGGTGCAATCGATGGGTATTATTCACCAGAAACTCTACCAGGGCGATAACCTAGGTAGTATTGAGATGAAAGACTACTTCATTAACCTTAGTGAAGGCATTCTAGATACCTTCAACGCAGAAGATAGAATAAAGATAGAGTGCGCGATGGACTATTTGGAGCTAGATATAGATACGGCTGTACCCATCGGGCTCATTGTGAACGAACTCCTAACAAACGCGCTGAAGTACGCCTTTCCTCAGGATTCGTTGGGCACTGTTAACATTAGCTTAGCCCGCCCTGATGATACCACCTTAACCTTAACTGTTACCGATAATGGTGTGGGCAAAACTTCGGAAACATCACCCCAAGGAACTGGCTTTGGTTCGCAGTTGGTGCAATTGCTCACCCAACAGCTTAACGGGCACATGCAGGAGGAAACTCAAGATGGAATGCGGTTTTCTTTCCAATTTAACCTAAACTATGCTGCCTGATGGAAGAAAAACCTGCCAGTGTGCTAATTGTGGAGGATGAAATGATAATCGCGGCCAATCTTTCCCTGCAACTTACCGAGCTAGGCTACGAGGTGACGGGCATTGTTCCCCGAGGAGAAGATGCCTTGCACCACATGGCTGATAATCGGCCCGACGTAGTACTGATGGATATTAACCTGAAAGGATCATTAGATGGCATCGAAACGGTGTGCCGGTTGCAGGCTATCCACAATGTAGCGATCATCTACCTAACGGCTAACGCTGATGATGCCCACTTTAACCGAGCGAAAGCCACCCGGCCAAGTGCCTTCATCTCTAAGCCCTACAAAAAACTCGATCTCCAGCGAGCCTTAGCCCTAGCGGTTGAGAGCCATAAAGCCATTGAGAATGATCCAGCTATTCCAGAAAAAGAGCTCATGCTGGAAGACCGAATCTTTGTTCGGCATAATGATAAGATGATTAGAGTAATGCTCCAGGATATATCCTATCTAGAAGCCGACCGAAACTACTGCCGTATCTTTACCCAAGACCAAGAATATTTGCTGGTGGGCACTCTCAAGAAAATTGAGCACAAACTACCACCGAAGTATTTTACCCGCGTTCACCGCTCCTTTATTATCAACTTAACCCACATCGACGAAGTGGCAACCAATCATTTAATGATTGCCGATAAGCTCATACCACTAACCAAACCCGCAAAAGACGAATTGCTCATGCGGCTACAAACGCTGTAGCGTATTCCTCGATCACGCAAATGCACTCTTCGTACACTAGTTTCTACTGTTCGTCCAATACCAGTTGTTACCATCATTATTATTTGATTGCTTAGCCAATGTTATCTCATAACAAACGCTATTCAAATGAAAAGCTATATCGCTGCTATTGGAACCGTGGTTCCCAAGTACCGTATGCCGCAATCGGATAGTTTGATCTACGTAAGTTGCACTGGTGTATATGCCCCCAGCGTAGATATTGAACTTGTTCAAGAGTTAGAATTATCGTACCAAGTACAGCGTACTGCTACTATTTTTATGGGATGCTGCGCTGCCTTTAACGCACTAAAAGTAGCCGATAGTATTGTTCGGGCGAATGCCCAAGCCAATGTACTGATAGTATGTACCGAGCTGTGTGCGCTACACTTTCAATCCGCTACGGTGCTGTTTATACTGAAGGCTTTGTGGCAGGATTTGACCATTGCTGACAATGATAAGTCGGTACTTAGCTTAGCCCTTGGCTCCGGATTGACGCTAGAAAGTATGCTACTGCGAGTAGCTTTCCTTTAGGTAAATTATAGCCAATGAGCATACCGCAAAAGGAATAATATTGATATAAAAGTACTCTGATGCTACTTAAGATTACTATGGTGTCGCTTCTGGTAGCGAGGAGTACTTTTCTACAAAAATTGGGATAATCACCCATTTAGTGGGTGCTATCAAAATTGAAAGAACTATAATTTTTATTTCACCTAAAAATCAAGTTATGCAAACCATCTTACTCTTAATCGCTATTGTTACTGCTCTTTTCTTAGTTAAAGTAGATCGTATAATCTACGAAGCTTTACAAATGGACTTTGATTTTTATCGCCCTCTAAATGACGTTCCTCCTTCAACCGATCAAGCGATAAAGCGATAAAGCGATAAAGCTAAAGAAGCCAGTTTCAGAAAACCTTTACCCGGAGGTAGAAAAAGAGTTAGTCAATGTACGATTATCGTATGAGTAGCTGGTTTTAAGGTTCGAGTATCACCCCCTTTTACAATAGCTTGGTACACATTTCACTAAAAAAAAGTAAGTATTTCTTTATACGCTAAATCACAAGGGGCGCTGAACACATAGATTCGGCGGCCTCTTGTTTTTTTAGATGACTGCTGTTGCTTAATAGACAACATTGAACCTTTTGCGCTGGTCAGTATAGAGTAGCGCATCAATCTTCTACCAAACACGTAGACTCGCATTATTATACTCCCGCTCTTAATTTATCTATCCCGTTTCCGGTCAGATTCTGAACATTGGCAGTGATTTTCTCAATGGGCCAATCCCACCAGCGGATTTCGAGCAACTCTTGAATTTCTTCTTCTTGAAATCTCTTCCTAATTTCTTTTGCGGGATTTCCCCCCACGATTGAGTAGGGCGTCTTTGGTGACAACTGCTTTTGTGGCTATAATTGCCCCGTCGCCAATAGTTACGCCTGGCATAAATAATGGTAGCTCCAAACCCAATCCAAACATCATTACCAATGGTTGTATTACCTTTGGTTGGGTACTCCTTGCCATCCATTGCACCCGACCAATCTTCACCAAATATGGCAAAAGGGTACGTTGAGATAGCTTTGCTTAAGTGATTAGCCCCGTTCATAATAAACGTAACATCCAATGCGATCATACAGAACTTTCCGATAATCAGCTTATCTCCGGTATTACTATCATTCTAGCAAAAATTCAGCGTGATAATTCTTATACACATTTCTAAGAATAATTCAGGTAGCCTTCTATCGGCCTGAATAATAACAAAAATGCCAAACCCTATCATGAGTTCGGCATTTGCATTTTTTAAAAGCGTGCTGTTTTAAGCATGAGCTTTGCGCTGTTCTTCAATGGCATCTAGCAGTTGGTTGAATGGTTTCTCAAATTTGGCAACCCCTTCTTTTTCCAGGTCGTCAGTAACCTTTTCCATATCAATGCCTAACTCTTTTAAAGTAGCCATCGCCTTGTCAGCCTGACCCATTCCTTCGGCTACTTGGTTGGTAGGTTCTTCACCTTTCTCTAGTAAAATATCCAGTGTATCACCCGGCATGGTGTTTACTGTATCAGGCCCAATGAGGGGATACACGTAACGTAGCTCTTCATAATCAGGATTTTTGTTACCAGTACTTGCCCACAGCACCCGTTGCTTACGACCACTCTGAGCAGCCAGTTTTTGAAAACGCTCGCTAGAGAATGCCTCTTCAAACACTTTGTAGGCTTGCTTTGCATTAGCTATCGCCGTTTCACCCAACACAGACTTTGCTTTTTCGGCATGATCGGGTTTGTTCTCAATAATATCTTTCAGCATAGGGTCTACCATCACATCAATCCGACTTAAGAAAAAACTAGCTACTGAAACTACATTACGAATTGATTCGCCTTGCTCCAGCCGTTTTTCTAAACCTTCCATGTAGGCTTCAGTCACGGCTTGGTAGCGATCTACGCTGAACAGTAACGTTACATTTACATTAATTCCTTCGCTCAGCAACTGAGTGATGGCCGGTAGCCCCTCTTTAGTGCCTGGTACTTTAATCATCACGTTGGGGCGGTTCACCGCGTTCCACAAATAACGACCTTCTTCAATCGTTCCCTGGGTATCGTATACTAGTGAGGGCTGCACTTCCAGGCTCACGCAGCCATCTTCGCCATTAGATGCATCATATACCGGACGAAACAGATCAGCAGCACGCTGAATATCCTCTATGGCCATGCTTTCGTAAATCTTAATACGCTCTAGCCCTTCGTTGGCAAGCTTCTCAATAGCTTCGTCGTAAGCATCACTGCCACTAATTGCCTTCTGAAAAATTGCCGGGTTTGAGGTTAAGCCTCGTACTCCCTTTTCAGTAATTAGCTGTTCTAACTCACCGTTGTTAAGTATCTGTCGGCTAAGATTATCGAGCCATACACTTTGGCCTAGCATGTATACTTTGTCCAGCATTCGGTTTTCCATAGTTTTTCTTTTTTGCATCAGTATGCACTGAATATGATTAAGGTTAAAAATTAACAGGTTATCCTACTATCTTAACTTGATAAAACAGTGAAGGTTGCCAAAGATGGCGAATAAGTCACCTATACGGCAAAGATGCTAACTTCATACTAATCGAGTAGTACGGCTTGATCGGGATTACGATGAAAGTTAAATAACAACTTAGCTTGGTTCACTGTTAGCCGTTCTACTGACAAGGAAGGCAATTCATTTTCACCAAAGAAACCTACATTCATGGTCTCGGGGCCAGTTTGTATCTCGCCCTTGGTATGCTGACACAGGATAAATATTTTGTAGGTGTAAAAGGGAGTAGGCGGATGATCGTGACATTTCTTATCCAGCACAGCTAGTAGTCGCTCCGGTACTACCGTAATTCCGGCTTCTTCTTGCACCTCTTTTACGACAATCTCGGAAGGTGAGTAACCTACATCAGCCCAACCACCAGGTACTGTCCATCCCTGGTCAATTTTCTCCTGCACCATCAGTAACTTATCGTCCCGAAATACCACTCCCCGAATATCAACCTTCGGAGTAAGGTAGCCGTTTTCCCGTTCAAACAAATCCATCACTTTCTCAAAGGGGGCTTCGGAATAATCAGCCAGCATTTGAGCACTGATCTGCATTAATTCTTCGTATCGTTCCCGATCGTAGTCGTTTTGGCAGTAGGTAAGCCCTGCCTGCGCTAGTGCCTGAATACGTTGAGCGGTGGTAAGCCAGGGGTGGTGCATAATAGTGAGTTAGTTCTTAGTGTGCTGAATATTCAGGTTGTTATGAAACAATGTTCAAGTAGCTACTCCACTCTTCTGATAACGACAAAAATGATCGTACGCTCGGCTGAAGCAGTATTTTGGCTACTGCGTCCATCTTTATTTTCTGGCGGATACAGCCAGTATGTGGACAATAGCGTTGCCTAGCCACCCCAGACCGATTACCGCAAATTGCTGCCTCACGACAACTTGGTTTTAAGGTAAGCAACTAATACCTCCGCCGTAGCTGGACACTCTCCTTCAGCGTACTCTCGGTTGTTCGGAAAAATAAGATCGGCTTCGTGTTTATGCGGATCAATGTATTTCTCGTAGGCAGGAGCTACGTGATGGCGGTACATATAAAGAATATCGTCGAGAGGGTAACCTCGCTCGCGCGTGTCGCGCATAATACGACGTTGTAGCTTCAAATGCTCTTTGGTTTCCACAAATACCTTCAGATCAAGCTGTTGAGCTACCGCCGGAAAATGAAAAACGAAAATACCTTCTACTAAAATAATATCGGCGGGCTTGAATTCCAGCATTCGGGGCGTAATTGCCGGATTATTGAAGGTATACTCCCGACGGTAAACTGCGTTGCCTCGCTTAAGCTGTGCCAAATCATCGGCAAACGCTTGGTCTTCTATTACCGAAGGCTCATCAAAGTTAATTACTCGATTTTCGGCCAAGCCGTGCGGAGGAAAATCTCGGTAGTAATTATCTTGAGAAACCAAACAGCAATGTTCTTCGCCCAGCAGTTGGTGTACCCAGTGTAAGAACTGAGTTTTACCCGACCCACTTCCGCCAGTAATTCCTACTACGTAAGGATTGTTAGCCATGCTGTACTTTGTAGTTGTTCAGAAAATGAACCAGTTGTTGCACCGCCCGACCGCGGTGGCTAATCTGGTTTTTTTCTTCTAAAGACATTTCAGCAAAACTTTGTTGGTACCCCTCGGGAATAAAAATTGGATCGTAGCCAAAACCTTGCTGTCCCGAGCGTTTTTGGGTGATGCTTCCGGTAACTTTTCCCTCGAAGGTATAGGACTTTCCTTCTAAGATAAGGGCAATTATGGTTCGGAACTGAGCCTGGCAGTTGTTAGCACCCTGAAGTTGATCCAGCACCTTTTGCATATTATGCTGGCTGTTTCGTTCCGGGCCAGCGTAATGAGCCGAGTCAACCCCTGGTTTACCATTGAGGGCAGCGATTTCCAGCCCAGTATCATCAGCAAAGCAATTTACCTGATAGTGCTGGTACACAAACTCTGCCTTCTGCCGGGCATTTCCCTCTAGCGTAGGCTGCGTTTCGGGCAGCTCTTCAGTGCAACCAATATCCTGCAAACTAATGATATCGAATGTATCTCCCAGTAGCTGCTGCACCTCGGTAACTTTGTGGGCATTATTAGTAGCGAAGCAGAGTTTCATAGCTAGTTTACTGATACAAGCTCAATATCAAAAACCAGAGTAGTATAAGGAGGTATAAAAGAATCTCCCTGAAATAAATCAGAGAGAATTTCTGAAGGAAATGCTAGTACAGATTCTCTATAAGCTGCTCTGGAAGGTATTACGATAGTACCTTTTTCACCCTGCCTCATCTGCGATACTCCAATATCAAACCCGTCAATCAAATTATTTGACCCCACAGTGAATGGTAGCAAAGTATTCGTACTTACATTACTGTCAAACTCAGTTCCATCCAGAAACGTACCGGTGTAACGCACTGCAACGCGACTTCCTTGACTAGCTTCAGCACCATCGGCCTCACCTTCCTGAGTTTGCACGTAATACACCCCGGCAGTAAGACTGTCCGCATCAGTCAGGTTATTATCAGTTAGATAATTTTTGATAAGTTGATCTTCCTCGGCACGTAATTGCGCTTCAGTAACAATCTCTACCAACTGAACGCGCGCCCGAACAATGGCATCGGGAGGAACAACCCCCTCCAAGCTATACCGCAGGTAGGCAAAGGCCGAAGGTAAGTAGAATTCATACTCCTCACCTACCCGCATATTAGCGATAGAGAAGTCCAATACTGGAAATAAGAGATTATTTTGGTCAATAATATTACTAGCCACAAACTGGTAAGTAACCGGAGGTTCGCCAGAGTCGGCTAACCTTTCGTCAATTATCTGACCATCCAGTACAGCTATTTGGTAATAGATACGAATAATATCATTCCTAGCCAAAGTATCACCAGTGGGGTTCTCGGTAAGTACTTCGTAGAAAATATCACCATCGCGGGTAGCATTAATATTGTTGTCGGCTAGATAATCCTCTATAATCTGTTGTTGCTCCCGCAGTAACTCCTCACCCTGAACACCAGCGTCTTCTGAATCGTCAGAGCAACCCCAACATCCTATTACTATCCCCATGAGGAACCATCCTAGTAGCTTCTTCATACTTCTAAAACAGATTGTATTTGCCAACTATTGCTTTACATCCACCAATTCTACATCAAAAATTAGAATGGAATTGGCGGCAATAAGCCCGTTATCTTGAGGGCCATACGCTAGAGGGGAAGGAATATAGAGCGTGGCTTTCGTTCCTTCATTCAATAGAGCAACTCCCTCATCCCAACCCGGAATTACCGCTCTCTGTCCCAAAGGAAAGCCAAATGGCCCATTAGGGCTATCGTAAGATGATTGAATTTCGGTTCCATCTATTAATTTGAGTACGTAATGTACAAACACCGAATCACCGGCGGAGGGTTGTACTCCACTGCCTTCTTCCTTAATTACATAACGTAAGCCTGATTCAGTAGTCTGAGCGTCAATGCTATTTTCCGCTAAGTACTCGCTAATGGTAAGACTATCAGCACTAAATTGCTCAGCTTGCTGGGCGAGCATATCTTCTTGCTGCTTTCGCATCTGTTCCATCTGATACGCCTGAAAATCTTCCGGCGACATTACATCTTCTACGCCTATCTGAAAAGTAATTGGCATTTCAGGTTCAATACCCGGAGGAATTTGCGCCTGAAATGTGTTCACAAACAACTCTTCGGCAGAAACTTGAAAATGGGTACTGTCACCTTTTTTCAGCGTACCAAAAGCCTCAAAAACCTGATTAGCCGTATCGCTAACAAATTGTACCGGAATAGGGTCAGTCATTCCCGCCGGAGGAAATAGCAGTGAATCATCTTTAAAGTACTTCATGTACATGAGTATAAAATCACCGCTGTCGGCCACAGTACCTTCTCCTTCAGACAGATACTTGATTTTCAAGCCAGACGAAGTGGTTTCGTAGTCGGCTTCTCCGGTCTGGCTACAGGCTGAGAAACCTAATAGTAAACTTATACCAACGTATGCAATATTAACAAAAGAAATCTTCATGGTACGTGTAACGCTTTTTGCTGTAATTGATTATGATGTAACTGATCTTTATACTGCGGTAGCAGTTTCAAAAACTTCTGTAAGGTTTCTTCTAGCGAAAGCTGGGATACACCGCCGGCAGCATTTTTGTGTCCCCCTCCGCCAAAGTGCTCGGCAGCTAGATCGTTCACGGCAAAATCGCCCACCGAGCGAAATGATAGCTTCACCACGTCGTTACGGTCAATAATGATTGCCGCCATCGTAATGCCTTTTATGGAAAGTGCGTAGTTCACTAGCCCTTCCGTATCACCCTGCCGCGACTTGAAGTTCCGTAGATCTTCGGCCGTAATGGCGAAATACGCAGTTTTGTACTCGTCCATCACGACCAGTTTTTGGTTGAGCGCGTAACCGATAAACCGTAACCGATCTACTGAATTGTTATCGTATACTAGTTTACTCACTTTGGCAGCATTAGCGCCCAAACCAATTAAGTCGGCCACTACCTGATGTACGTGCTGCGTAGTATTGGGATGGCGGAATGAACCAGTATCGGTCATCATACCCGCATACAGGCATTCGGCCATATCCGGATCAATTTTATCACGCTCACCTAGCTCATCAATAATTTGGTACACTAGCTCACAGGTAGCTGCTGCTTCGGTATCCCAGAATTCCACGCTGGCAAAATCTTCCCTACCGTGATGATGGTCAATCAGTACTTTGGTGGCTGTGGCTTGCCGGATTGGCTCTTCCATCGTATCAATCCGATTGAGCGAGCAAAAATCCACGCAGACAATAACATCAGCTTCTGCTATACACTGATCGGCCTTTGGTCGCTGCGCCTTATCGCAAAAAAGCAGCACGTTTGAGTGCCCTTTCATCCAGTGCAGAAACTCAGGATAATCAGTGGGTGAAATCACTTGAACATGATGCTGTTGCTTTTCTAAATACAAAGCCAATCCCAAGGCCGAACCGAGCGCATCAGCGTCGGGATTCTGGTGGGGAACAATAACTACCTTCTGGGGTGAACGTAGCAATTCTTTAAAAACGTTAATATCTTGCATTCTATCAGATCAGGTAGTATGCTAAATCAGAAACCCGGCATGTGGTACCTTAAAACGGATCACAAAAGTGAGGATATTAAATTAAAAACCAAAGAGACTATATACGTTTCTTACTCCGAGTATGTTAGCTTAGGTTTAAGATGAACGTAAGTAACTAACTTATTACCAGCTATTTAAAATGTTTTATCTTACACCAATTGACCATATTATACAACATGTAGTGAGATTTAGTTCATCGTTTCTAACTATAAAATCAGGGTGTAGATGTGTGCCCGTTAGATGAACTTAACCTGTATCTTTACGTTACCTAAATAAGTTTTTACTGCATAAATAACATTCACTATGAATAGTACGCAAACCCGTTCTCGCAACGTGCATATTTATCTAGAATCTAACCCCAATCCGAATTCTTTAAAGTTTGTCGCTAACTTTATGTTGCTACCTGATGGGGAAAGTTATGACTTTCCGGATGCAGCAAGTGCTGAGCATGCTCCGTTGGCAAAAGAGTTATTCGCACTTGAGCACGTAGAGCGGGTATTTTACATGAGTAATTTTGTAACGGTTACCAAAAGCGAAAAAGCCGAATGGGCTGAGATTCAGGAGACAATTAAGCAGCATATTAAACAACACTTAGAAGATGAGAAACCGATTCTTGCCCCCGAAGCATTTGCGGAGGATCATGATGATGCAGGGGAGGATGATGAAACTGTTATCAAGATCAAAAGTATTTTGGATGAATACATTCGCCCGGCTGTGGAGCAAGATGGCGGAGCCATTAGCTTTCACTCTTTCCGAGAAGGCATAGTAAAGGTATTATTACAAGGCTCGTGCAGCGGTTGCCCTTCTTCTACCATTACGCTCAAGGCCGGTATTGAAAATCTGCTCAAAACAATGGTTCCCGAAGTACAAGGGGTAGAAGCTGAGGGAGTTTAGTCTAACGTCCTATAAAAATAATCTGACTTACCTGAACAGGTTTTCCTTGGTGATATGCTACCTTCCATGTGGGCATTGATAAAATTATTTCTTCTATTGCTTTTTCAACCTTTAACCTGTTCATTTTGGAAGATACAAAACTTACAACTTCCCCAGTTTCTGAGATAACGACAGCTCCTGAAAATTGCCCTTCAAACTTTACACCCTTTTGAGTAGTGTGGTCAATAATGTACTGATTTATTTTCGCCTTACTTTCGCTTTCATTGCGCGCGCCTGTAAACAGGGCAGGTTCTTCAACTGTTGCATTCAGAAAAATTGGTTTATCGTTGCTTCTTTGGTAATCTATCGTTTGAAACCGAGAAGCGTTCGGTCTTTCGCGTATATTAGATATTATCCTTGCTGTATCGGGCTTATCGCTTATATCCCATCTAGTTTCCAGGTTTAATATTCTTACTAATGTCTTTTGTATCTCTGCAAGTTCTGAATAAATATGAGCCGAGTCCCAACTACCTAGAGTCAGCCGATCTTGATATAAGCTAAGTGTAGGTTTATTATCAACGAAGGCAGTAACTTTAATTTTATTCGCATTTTTTGCTGTAAAAATTTGAAGGCTCACTTTTTGGTTCTGGAAAAAGTCTTTGATAACAATGCCATCACGGTGTAAATCTTTTATGCGGATTCTATACTGGTACTTATCTTTTGATTTTGTTATTGAGTCTAGTTTGGTTCTTTCATCCAAAATTATGAATGTGAGAGGTTTCTTGTCCCATTCTATACTGTACGTGCTCTGAGACTCGAGTTTCTTAGCCCCTCTTGCCTGAGTTATAGGCAGTTGATGAATTTGCGTAGAAAGCTGATTAATTAGGCTATCAATGATTTTCTTATTGGATTGACCATAGATGTGATTGAAGCAAAAAACAAACCCAGTTAGTATTATTCCGACTTTTTGCACGTTTTTTATCGAAAATAACCCCTTAATGTAGGAAACTAATGAGAACATAGAGGAAAGATAGAATTACAAAAAATAACCCGTATGATCTAAGTACTTTCTTCCGATTAGCTACAGGTAACCACCAAAGAGCATACCACGGACGGAAGAGGCCAAATAATAATATTCCAGCCGAAATCCAGATAAGAAAAGCAATGATTGATTGAAGGTAGGTGATAGCTAAAAAAGAAGAGCGAAAATGAAGATGTCACTTTTGTTGCATTTGTTCTCTAATGCCCTGAATTCGGCTCATAGTTACCCCAACAACCTTGGCAATTTGTTCATCAGTTAGCAATTGAGATTGTAAGAGCGATTTAATAGTTTCCTCTGTATTTTCTTCTTTGCCTTTTTCTATACTTTATTCCTTGCTGATAACGTATGTCATCTTCTATGTTATAAGTAATGGGCATAGCTTCTGTATGTTTTATAGTTTCTTTTTGCAGATCCCGTAAGTTGGATAGTATCTCTAGTTGTCTTACGTAACGACGGAGTTTTCGTTCATTATTGGTCAGTGCTTGCAGTTTACGTAAGATTTCTGGAAGGATGGTATCGACCTCGCTTTTCTTGAAATTGCTCAAAATCGCTAATACCGCTTGCTCTGGCTGAGTAGCATCATCCAGTAGTTTACGATAGTCTAACTGATGGATATCTACCAGGGAGAAACGGTAATCAATCATGCCTTCCTTCAATTGGGTAGACATACGTGGTTTTCGTCGGCCCATAAATACAACGTACTGCTTAATACTTTCACCGTACTTTTCTTTTAACATGGCGTAGTACAGAAGCATCCGATTAAGCATTGCTGCTTTATCTTTCACCTGAAATTCAAGGTGAAGTATGTACGACTCGTGGGAATTAGAAGAGATAACGCGCTTCAGAAAATCTGGCCTGCGCTCTAAAGTTGTTTGAATGTCATCAGGAATCTCTTCTAGGCGGCCCAACGATAAACCAAGTAACTTATCAGCTAAAGGGAGAATGAGTGCCTCAATATTTTCTTTGAGAATCTTATCGTAATCCTGGCTCATAGAATATATGAGGTGATCGCTCTACAGTGAGCGTTTCACCTCTTTCTCCTCGAAACCTTCAATTACGTCGCCAACTTTTATGTCATTAAAGTTTTTGATACTGATACCGCACTCAAAGCCAGCACGCACTTCACTTACGTCATCTTTTTCTCGCTTCAATTGATTGATTTCTCCGGTGTAGGCCACAATACCATCACGCACTAGGCGAATTCGGTTATTACGCTTCACGGTTCCGTCGGTTACGTAGCAACCCGCTACCGTACCTACGCGAGATATTTTGAATATTTGTCGTACCTCAATATTACCTGTAATTACTTCTTCCACCGTTGGGGCGAGCATACCTTCCATCGCATCCCGCACTTCATTAATGGCATCGTAAATGATAGAATACAAACGAATTTCAATTTCCTCTTTCTCAGCTAAGTTACGAGCACTATTGGAAGGCCGTACCTGGAAACCAACGATAATAGCATCGGAAGCCGAAGCCAGCAGCACGTCTGATTCAGAAATTTGCCCTACCGCTTTGTGGATAATATTCACTTGAACCTCTTCAGTAGAAAGCTTCAACAACGAATCAGATAATGCTTCCACTGATCCATCCACGTCACCCTTCACAATTACGTTCAGTTCGCGGAACGAGCCAATCGCCAAGCGACGGCCAATTTCATCTAGCGTGATATGCTTTTTGGTACGCAGCGACTGTTCGCGCTGAATCTGCTCTCGCTTGGTAGCAATTTCCCGGGCTTCCCGGTCAGTTTCCATCACGTTGAACTTATCACCCGCCTGAGGGGCACCGTCTAGGCCAAGCATCTGTACCGGAGTGGCCGGAGGAATTTCTCTCATCTTCTTGCCCCGGTGATCAAACATCGCCTTCACTTTGCCAAACTGCGAACCAGCTAAGATTACGTCACCTATTTTCATGGTGCCTGATTCTACCAGTAAGGTAGTTACATAACCCCGACCACGGTCGAGCGTCGCTTCAATTACTGTTCCGGCAGCCGGACGGCCAGGGTTGGCTTTTAGCTCTAACAATTCTGACTCAAGCAGCACTTTTTCCAGCAGTTCATCCACACCTTGCCCGGTTTTGGCCGATATTTCCTGACTCTGATATTTTCCACCCCATTCTTCTACCAGAATATTAACTCCTGATAATTCTTCGCGAATTTTATCAGCATTAGCATTGGGGCGATCGATTTTATTGATCGCAATAACGATGGGTACGCCCGCTACCTGAGCGTGATTTATCGCTTCTTTGGTTTGAGGCATCACGGCATCATCAGCCGCTACCACAATAATTACTACATCGGTTACTTGAGCACCCCGCGCCCGCATCGCAGTAAAGGCTTCGTGACCGGGTGTATCTAAGAAGGCAATGCGTTTACCACTTTCGGTCGTTACATCGTAAGCGCCAATGTGCTGGGTAATTCCACCGGCTTCCCCTTCAGTTACTTTAGAGCTACGAATGTAGTCCAGCAAGGAGGTTTTACCGTGGTCAACGTGCCCCATAATGGTGACGATAGGAGCCCGATCTTCTAGATCTTCTTCGCTATCTTCTTCAACTTCAACGGCAATCTCCTCTTTGGCATCTACAAACTCTACTTCAAAACCAAATTCGTCGGCGATAACGGTAATGGTTTCAGCGTCCAGTCGCTGGTTGATAGAGACGAACATGCCGAGCGACATACACGTAGAAATCACTTCGTTTACGCTCACATTCATTAGCGAAGCTAGGTCATTAGCCGAAATAAATTCGGTTACTTTCAGAGCCTGCTGCTCCTGTGCCTCCTGCATTGCCTGCTCTTCCCGTTCTTTTCGGGCATCACGGCGACGCTCCTGACGAGCCTTTCCTCGCTTCTTATTACCACCGCTTAGGCGGGCCAGCGTTTCCTTAATTTGCTCTTGTACTTCCTTATCCGAGATTTCCTCCTTCTTCTTGCTCCCTCCACGCTTATTACCACCTCCACCTCGACGGTTGTCTTGGCGTCCACCTTGTTGAGTGTTCGGCTTGCTATCATCTTTAATTCGTCGACGACGCTTACGCTTTTTCTTGCGCTCATCGGACGAGGCTACTGGAGTAGCTTTATCCTTTTTCTTAGGTTCGGTAGGCAGTTCAATTTTACCCACCACATTAAGCCCCTGTAGCTTATCAGCTTTTGCCTTAATTACCTGAGATTCCTTTTTTTCTTCCGGCTTTTTGCTGTCTGCTGTTTTGTCCTCTTTGTTCGTTGCTTTCTTAGTCTCTTTATTTTCGGTATCAGCTTTCTCCGGCTTCTTCTCCGGTTCAACTACCTCAGCCTTTTTGGCCGTCGGCACCTCTTCTTTTGGTTGGGCTTCTTGCTGAGGAATTTCCTGTTGAGGTGCTTCCTCTTTGTCTTTGGGCTGGGGTACCGGAGGTGGTGCCTCTTCCTTCACCGCCGGCTCTACCGTAGGACTAGGTTCTTCTTTCTTAGCCTCTACCTTTGGAGTTTTCTTAGCTTCTTCTTTTTGCTTAGTAGGCTTGGCTTTTTTCTTACTGCCTACCTCATCCAGATCAATCTTACCTAGTACATTCAGTCCCTGTAGCTTGGGAGCACCAACGCTATCTGACTTCTCTTCTTTCTCCTCTTCGGCAGGCGATGAACTTACCTTAGCTTCTTTGCTTTCGGTATCCTGTTTTTCTTCTCGAGACGCTTTCTCCGACTCAAGTTTTTTGATAAACAGCTCTTCCTCATCCTGCTTCTCAGGCGGAGTGTGTTTTCCAGTAGCGTCAATAATCTGATTTTCTTCCCGACTACCAATGGTAAGGGCTGATGCTTCTTCTTTATCCATAGCCGATGAGGCAAATTCCTTGGCTAGTACATCGTACTGTTCTTTCGGAATTTTTGCATTCGGACTACGATCTATATCAAAGCCTTTCTTACTCAAAAACTCTACGATGGTGTTACGTCCCACGTTGAATTTTCGGGCAACTTGGCTAAGCCTCATCGTTTTTTCTTCTACCATACTCAAATATGAGTTATTTTTCGCGTTTTGTAAAATTTTATTCAAATTCCTGGCGCAGGATAGAGAGTACATCCTCCACCGTTTCTTCCTCTAAATCAGTACGCCTCACCAACTCTTCTTTGGTTAAAGACAGTACACTTTTAGCCGTATCTAAACCGATCTTTTTGAATTCGTCAATTACCCAGCTCTCTACTTCATCGGCAAACTCATCCAGATCAACGTCTTCATCAGCTTCCAACCCAAGAGTCTCGCGGAACACATCAATCTCGTAGCCCACTAAGCGACTAGCGAGTTTAATATTTTGACCGCCCCGGCCAATAGCCAGCGACACTTGATCAGGCTTTAAGAAAACCGATACCCGCTTGTCATCTTCGTCAATTTTAATAGAGCTAATTTTAGCCGGACTCAGTGAGCGGGTGATGTATAGCTCGAGGTTATCGGTAAAGTTGATTACGTCGATATTCTCGTTCTGCAACTCTCGCACAATGCTGTGGATACGTGACCCCTTCATTCCCACACAAGCTCCTACCGGATCAATGCGGTCGTCGTACGAAGCGACGGCGACCTTGGCTCGTTCGCCCGGTTCACGCACGGTGTTCTTCATTTCAATCAGGCCGTCGTATACTTCGGGCACTTCCATCTCGAACAAACGCTCCAGAAACTTCTCGGAAGTACGCGACATAATGATGCGCGGGTTCCCGTTTACCATCTCTACCCGGTGAACAATGGCTCGCACTGATTCGCCCTTGCGGAAGCGATCTTTCGGAATCTGCTCTGAACGCGGCATAATCAGTTCGTTGCCTTCCCCATCAATCAGCAAAAGTTCGCGACTCAGAATTTGGTATACTTCACCAACAATAATTTCACCTACTAAATCCTTATATTTCTGGAACAAAATATCTTTTTCCAGGTCTTTTACCTTCTGAATTAGCGTTTGGCGAGCCATCATTACCGTACGGCGACCAAAATCTTCCAGCTTAATTTCTTCGGCCACTTCTTCACCAATCTCGAAATCAGGCTCGATCTTTTGTGCTTCGGTAAGACTTATTTTATCGTGATCCCAAATATCTTCGGAATTGTCGTCTACTATCTCCCGAAAGCGCCAAATCTCCAGGTCACCTTTGTCAGCGTTAATAATAACATCAAAGTTTTCGTCAGTTTCGTATCGTTTACGAACCATCGCTCGGAAAACGTCTTCCAGAATGCGGATCATGGTGGGACGGTCAATGTTTTTGCCCCGGGCAAAATCCGCAAACGACTCGATTAAAGTTGCCGTGTCCATCATATGCTTAGAATGTAACTAGTACGTTTGTTTTTTTAATTTGATCAAAAGGAATTTGCACATGCTGCGCTGGTTCACTTTTCTTCTTCTTTTTACTCTTGGCTACCGATTCAAGCTCTATAGCATCGTCTGATACCTCTCGCAAAACTCCCTGAATGGTCCTACTGTCCTGGGTTAGCACCTTCACTGTGCGCCCCACGTTTTTTTGGTACTGCCGATGCAGCTTTAGCGGCTGATCTAAACCGGGAGAGGACACTTCCAGGGTGTACTTTCCGCTAATCAACGCTTCTTCCTCCAGCCAGTTAGCTAATGCCCGGCTTACCTCAGCACAACTATCAATAGAAACCCCTTCATCACCATCAATATGTACAATCACTTTGGTTCCGGCAGGAGTTTGATTTACTCGGGTGTCTACCAGGAAAAAATGATTGTCTTTTTCTTCCAGAATGTTAGAGACCCACTGTACAATTTTGTCTGATACTGTCATAAATTATAACAAAAAAAGAGGGGACGATAGCCCCCTCTTGAATGTTGCTGTAACAAACTTGTGTAAAGTTAGCAAATATGTTATTCAAAGCAAAGACATTAGAGAAAGTGGCTCGTTATCTTTTTGGCTATTTATTGTCACCTATTTTAGCTTGTTGATGGAACAATACTGGAATCAACAAAATTCATTTTTCTAGATTTAATACATCAACAGAATAGCAAAAGCCGTTCGGAAATGATCCGAACGGCTTTTGCTTTATCGTTACTAATTAGTGTTTAGGTACCATAACCTGGTGCTTGTTGAATATTCTCATTCACATCAGTCTCTTCCTGGGGAAGTGGCAAAATAAACCGTTCGTTAGGAAACTCTACTGTGCAAGTAGGCGAAGTGCAGTCGGTACGTACCAAGTCTTGCTGATTGCGGGTAATATCAAATACCCGATGGCCTTCGGCAAAAAGTTCGCGCCTTCTTTCTTCTAGCACCACATCAATTAGTGCTTGCCCCGTCAAACCACTGAGTTCGGTAGCTCCGGCCTGGGCGCGAATTTGGTTCAGATCCTCTAAGGCCCCGGCCGCATTACCCAATTGAGCCCGAGCTTCGGCCCGGATCAGATGCACTTCCGACAGTCGGATAACTGGAACATTATCAGTATCGATATTAGAACCTTCGCTCGGAAATTTATATACTCGCTGGCCTATGCCGTTGGCATCGGCGTAGATTCCTCTACTGATATTCTCATCCCTAATAAATGAGGTGTTGCGAATATCCCATTCTTCACACGGGAGAACAGATAGCAGGAAGGTAAATAATTTTCGTAATCCGATTCTTGATAAAGACTATTAGTATAGCGGGCATACTATTCTCTTAACAATACCAGCAAAATAAGTTTCATCTATTTTTGTATAAGTTGTGACATGATAAAACTTATGGCTCGCCGAAAATGAATATGTAAACACTTTATTTTCTGCGGATATTTTGATGGTTATGATAATAAATTCGCTAGGGCATTGAAATTTGGAAAAAAGATGTAATGGTAAAGTAAATTTTTAATTTGTCTTACAAAACAAAATTTAATAATTGATCTGCTTTGCTTAGTATAATACATTGTATATATTGAGCAAAGATACATTATGATTTTTGTAAAAATATAAACTGTATCAGATTGATACGTCTTAAGGGTGAATAGTACTGGGAATGGGTTAATTTTTTTGGTTGCAGAAAAGAGGTACGGAACCTACCGTGTTTGAAGAAGCCTTAGAGTAGGTCGCTAATCAATTATCTGTTAGGTAATACAAAGCACGCTGTGAGCTGCTTGATATACAGGAATGTTTTTGCCAAACTGTACTACTTTTTTGTAGGGCAAAAGGCATAAAGACCTCTATTACTTATATGGTTTTGTAGCTTTTAAACGCTATTAGCAGAATGCAATAGGTAGAATACTATTTTAAATTATTTTATCTCTCATACACCTTAAATTTTTTAATGACCTATGAAAAAGTTACCTTACTTTGCCTTCTTTATTTTAGTTCTTTTTTCGTGCAGAGAACAAGAACTTAGTGACCCGTCTGTACCTGTACAGGATGGAAAAGCTCTTAGGCCTATTCCTCCAAATGATCCTAACTCACAACCAGACTGGAATTGGGAATCCAACTGGATTGTTCGGTATCAGCCTATAGGAAGCTCGCTAGTAACAATTAACACAGTCAATCCATTCTTTTACAATCCAATTTTTGGTCATGCTGATGCTAACTTGGTAGATATGAGAGCTTCGGAAGGCTGGATGCTTGTTGCTAGAGATTTTGGAACCTCTACATGGGCACCGCCTATTCCTTATATTGTACTATATAATCGGTATAGAGGCCTTCTGAGGGTATGTGCATTAAGGACTAGTGATTTAACAACTAACGAGCAAATCACTGAAATAAGTTTTGATACCACCGTTCCTGCACCAGATTTGTTCCGGTTTACAGGTCAGTCTAAACAGATAGCAGTGACAACAGCTAGAGAAGGAACATCAAGTGGTGCACTTGAGTGGATGATATCAGAATTTAACGTTCAAGGTTATGTGCCGTCCATTAACCGTAATGCACGCTTTATAATAAAATTTAAAGAAGCCCAGAACTATAGGTTTGAGTCTGAGGGAGATATCAATCTCGCGGGAACAGCACAAGCTAAGCCGTCAGGAAATAGTTTAGTTGGCGGAATTTATAAAGTGTCTGATATTACATCTAAAGTTTGGGATAAACTTCCTGAATATGGAAAAGG
The DNA here is from genome assembly GCF_030506325.1 of Tunicatimonas pelagia. Classification (NCBI taxonomy): domain Bacteria; kingdom Pseudomonadati; phylum Bacteroidota; class Cytophagia; order Cytophagales; family Catalimonadaceae; genus Tunicatimonas; species Tunicatimonas pelagia. The sequence goes on from NZ_CP120683.1 coordinate 2,140,892, forward strand.
TGAATTTTTTAATGCTGTTAAAAGTCTTACTAAAAAAAGCCCCCTCACTGTTCTCAACGCCGCTGCAGGTCTTATCAATAGTTTTACTGGGGGAGGTAAGGCTCCTGATTATAATATTTCTCTAAAAGGGAATATGTCGCTAGATGGAACCTTGAGTTTGTCGACTCCTAGGGGAACTGTACCTATTTTTCTTCGTGGTGATGCGACGCATAACAATCAACCTAGGGCAGTGCAAGATATACCATGGGGTGTTATGAATTACAAAGGTAACACAAAGATCATCAAAGAATACTTCATGGATCAGCCCGGTGGAGAAGAAGGTGGTGGGGAAGATGATGACAACCTTAAAATTCGTTATCGTACAAAGAGTGGTTTCTTCAATGATATTTTAGTTGTTAATCCTGCAATTGCTAGCGATATATCTAAAATAGAGGTCGGCTGGATTATGAGCAGACAACATAGTGTTAGATTCATGCTATTACATATATTCCAAGGCTCTGGGTTTTACAGAGAAACAAGTACAGACGCTTACCCTCCCCCAAAAGTACCACAAGGGGTAGCGGTAAGGATTACCTTTAACAACGGTGATATCATTTATAATCGTTTTCCAGTACAATATACATCTAGGTAAAAAGAATAGAAAAAACCAATCGAGAGAGATAAAATAGTAAGAGCACTGTCATAGTTTATTATCTATGACAGTGTTCTTTGTTATAAACAGTTTTTATCTTAATACTACTCTTATACTATTGTAACGTTTCGTTGGTGTAACAAACATTATAGTTGGTTGACTAAACCAAAAGTTAGACTTCATATAACCCTTTGAGCCTCTGGTAAAAGGCTCTAAGGATAGCATTATTTCGCCATTAACCAAACCATAATAATTTTGAATTCATTAGAAATCTTTGTTTTTCACTCCTTACACAAAGAAGAAAAAGTTTAGGCTATCATTTAGACTCGTTAACATTGTTGCTATTATATCGTAGGTAGTGTACTTTAAATAAGGATGGAAAGATTAAAAATTTGGCAATGGAACAGTACTTCGTATTATTGGATCGACCAAAATCTAAATAATATGACTACTTGTCCTCATTGCCAAAGCTTGAAGATCGTAAAAAACGGATTTACCTCCTACGGTAAACAAAACTATCGTTGTCGTGTCTGCAAACGTCAAGCGGTAGAAAGAATGCCCGCTACTACATTTGAAAGAGAAGAACTATTAAAGAAGCTATTGTTAGAACGGGTTTCTCTCCGAGCTATCGCCCGTATCTTGAGGGTAAGTTTGCATTGGGTGGTTCAGCGTGCTAAACAGTGTTGGCAATCAGTAAGTACCGAGCTTCCGATAGGCAAGTTGGATACCCCTGAACTACACTTATATTGTCTGGAAGCAGATGAGATGTGGACGTTTGTAGGGGCAAAAGACTGTCCCGAGTGGCTCTGGTTAGCTGTAGAACGGCGGACGGGACTAGTAGTAGGGTTTCACCTAGGGGGCAGGGATCAGGAAGGTGCTCTAGGACTATGGTTGAGCATTTCTAAAAAACTACGCAAGAAAGCATTGGTATTTACCGATGGGTTAGCTGCTTATGCGAATGTTTTTGAGCGAGGCCAGCATCAGCCCGAAGGAAAGCCCCAGACTATCAAAATAGAGAGATTAAACAATACCATCCGACAACGATGTGCTCGCTTAGTCCGCAAAACGCTGTCCTTCTCTAAAGTTTGGGAAAACCACTACCTGGCAATCAAATACTTCTTGGTAGATTACAACCTTAGCAGATTAGCAAAAAAACCATCCTTATTTTAAATACACTACCATATCGTAGGCTTTTCCTAATAGTTGCCTTACTCTTTTTGGGTTTCATAGAAGCTCCGGCGCAGATGTACGTAGAGGTTAGAGGCGGCTACACATATAACCAATTGGACCAAAAATTCACCTCCGCCACTTTTAAGGAAGTAGAGGCTACAGGAAGCAGTTACATAGCAGTCATGGCTACTTATCATATCGTAGAAAGGGTTCTTGTTAAGTTCGGAAGTGAGTGGGTTTCAAAAAAATATCTTTTAAGAAGAGCGCAACCATTCCGCGATATTTATAAAAAAAAGGATAACAACTATCTACAAGTACCTGCCAGTATTGGTTTACTACTTATTTCTACAAAAAAGCTACGATTTGTAGCAGGTTCAGGAGTTTTTGGTGGATATTGGCTATCATCCACAACAAAAGGAACCATTCCTAACGCTTTCAATACTTTCAATACCATAGTAGATGGAGATATTATACAGAATTTCTGGATTTCTGAATACTCAACTAGAAGTACTCTGAATGAAGATGATAATGTTCGTATAGAAGCAGGGATTTTGTTTGAAGCAACTGCCAATTACTCTATTAGTCCGATATGGTCGTTGGCCACCAATTTTAGCTACCAACACGCCTTAACTAGTCAACGAAAACGTTCACCGGATATAATAAATAGAACCTTAATTGCGTCCGTAGGAGTGATGTATAAGCTCCGCTAATAAATAAGCCTTCAAATGAAGTATATTAATATTACTATGTCACTGTTAGTTCTGATAGTATCTGCTGGCTGCGAACGTCAGGATCAGGAGCATACAATTGAGATACCTTACTTTGAGTATTTGTTTGTATCATTCTGGGAGCAAATGGACAAGAATTATGTCTTCTGGAACACTGACTCAACTGATTGGGAAGAGACTTATTACCAATACCGAGGTATATTTTCTCAACTCGATATAAATGACGACGATGACGTAAAATCATCTGTTAGATACTTCCAAGAAATGACCAGAAATCTTACTGATGGTCACTACCAAATTAACTTCTTTCATTCAGCGATAACAGATTCTGTCATCAATCCTTTATTAGAAAGAAAAAGAAAGCTTGGGGTTCTAGGTAATCCCTATTCCTATTTTTTGAAAGACTCAGTATATTTAGACGAAGGTTATCTAATTGGTAGTGATGAAACGAATACTCTCAACTACCAACCATTGAGGACTATCTGCGGTGAAATAAATGGCGAGATTTTATACTTCGCTTGCAATTTTTTTGGACTGTCACAATCCTATTATTTAAACGCTAGTAAAAGTGTTAAAGCCTCTCTTGATTTCTTTTTTGATTGGATAGAAAATAATTCGGTGCACCCAAGAGGAATCATAATAGATGTGAGAAATAACCCTGGGGGAGATCTAGCTGATCTTAACTTTTTGCTAGGAAGCTTAATTGGACAACCACTACATATAGGCTATTGCCATTACAAAAATGGTGATAACCCATCTAACCTCACTCCTCGGATAGATGCACACGTCAACCCAACTTCTAATACGAAGGATATACAATTGCCAATAGTTGTATTAGCAGATAGCTATTCAGCATCGCTGGCAGAACTTGTAGTAAGTGCAGTCACAGCATTCCCCCAGGGAACGTTTATAGGAGAGACCACTTGGGGCGCAGTGAGTCCCGTAGTACCTTTTGAGGTATACGCCAGTGGGTCATTTGAGATTGAGAATTTTATGCATGTACAGATGTCTTCTTGTAGATTTATCTCTCTTGATGAAAACAATTACGATGGTCTAGGATTGACACCCAATATTTCCATTCCCCATTCCGCGGAGGCATATAGTCAGGGCAAAGATATCCAGCTTGAAAAGGCCATAGAGCTATTTTTCAATTAATATTTTCAGTGTCTCGACATCAAGTAAAAGGTTGAGAAATGCTCATTATAACGTTTGCGGTGATGGCGATAACCACCTATAGAGGCAGCAATGAGCAGGTTTTCTAACCAGTCTTGATGATAGACAAAACCGTTGAGTCTAGTGGCAGGACTGGTAAGCAACTCAGTATGCCGGGTAACTGCTGGACAAGAGGGCGAGAAGTTGTAGAGTAGCGCAAATGCCCGGAAGTTAGCCGATGTGCTTTGGATAGTGGCATGGAACATCTGGGAATTAAAGGCATGGCAGCTCATGGCCTTCATTACCCGGTCTAACATATTGGCTGTACGATGTGCTGTGGGGAAGTCTAGGTGTTTTAACCATCTTTGTTTCTTAGCGCATAGCTTAAGAATATTGGCTTTCATGGCACTATCAGGCACCTGCTCGCTAGCCCATTCCGAGAGCCTACGAATTTGCTGACCTAGCTGGCGTTTAGATTCAGCTTGATAGCAGTCTCATATCTTATCAGCAGCCGTGTCAAAATAGACTTTCAACTTCTGGATGGCCCGATCTCGGACTTTGATAAAGGCATGAAGAAAGCACTCTATGACCGCTACTTTAGGAAAAAGATACTGCCAAGCATTTTGCGTAGCTGACCACCCATCAGTAGTGACTGTTTTAGGCTGATAAGCCGCTCGTATATCTTGAGCTTCCTGCTGAAACACCCCGTAGCCTTCTCTTCATCAGCTTTGGCACAGACCTCGGCCCCTAGCATACAGCCCCGCCCAATAGTGGAAGCGACATAGGCTTTTTGCCCCTGGATACGGATATGCTGCCCATCAGCCACATCAGCCAGCACATCTTCGGGCAAGTTATCAGTCTCATACATGGTAGTACCCACCAAACTGGAACGACCTAGACACAGGTACATCCGGTACCACCACATAGGATTACGTCCAAACACAAAAGCTAGTGCCCAAAAGGGAACCCCAAAGCGCAACAGGAACAAAGGCTTAGATACTTCTTGGGTTTTAGCTCGCATAGCGGGTAGTAAAAAGCTAGGGCGGATTTGGTAGTTTATCCCGTTCACTTGGATCTTATATAGCTGCACGTTGAGCTTTTTGGAGACTCGGCTTCTACCGTTGAGATATACTCTTGAGCCATCTCGCTAGGAAACAGTTCGGCATGACGATCAAAGGCTTCCCTGATAAGTTGGTGAGCTACTTGATTGTCTTGCATAAAGGTCGGGTAGATTGATTCGGGGATATCAACAACTATTGTACGGTTTTGCGTATCTTTCACTGCCTTTAGTCTTGCTTTGATTTTGCTTCGCACCCGAAAGATAGGTACGGCTAATGGCTTTTTTAGCTATCAGCGCAAAACGTTACAATCAGGAGAAATGAACCTCTCTGCATAATTCTGAGCTATTTTTTGTTATAGACTGTTTGGTTTGAGCTAGCTGATGTCCTAATTTCAGAGACAGTTTTCCGATGGGCTGTAGGCATCAGGATACATTTTTGTTTAGACTTTAGAAGACAATACAATATGAAGAAGTTCCGACAGCAGTATACCATTATTGGTATAATCGCTTTACTAGCTGCCTGTCAGCCCAATCAGTCTGAAACAGTAGCTACCGAGCCAACCGGGCCTCGCTATGTTCCGAATTTCAATGCCGACTCAGCCTACGCCTACCTAAAAGCCCAAGTAGACTTTGGTCCCCGAGTGCCTAACTCAGCTGCCCACCGTGAGTGTCGGGATTATTTAGTAAGCAAATTGGAGCAGTTTGGTGCTCAGGTACAACTACAGTCGTTTGAAGCCAGAGCTTACGATGGCACCATGCTTGACCTCAGCAATATTATCGCAAGCTATCAGCCCAAGAAATCCAAGCGAATTCTGTTGGCAGCTCATTGGGACACCCGCCCTTACGCTGATAAAGATTCAGTGCGCGCTGAAGAACCGATTTTGGGGGCGAATGACGGAGCCAGTGGAGTTGCCGTATTGTTAGAAATGGCTCGGGTCATGAGTCAGGATTCTTTGCCAGATGTAGGAGTAGATATTATTTTCTTTGATGGGGAAGATTACGGGGAGCCGGAAGATTACGATGAGTTGCAACCCGAAAATTCGCAGCAAGTGTACTGGTGCTTAGGCTCTCAGTATTGGGCAAAAAATAAGCATGAGCCTCGCTATTCAGCGTACTACGGAATTTTGTTGGATATGGTCGGAGCGAAGAATGCCACTTTTTACCGGGAAGGAGTTTCCCGTCAGGCTGCACCTAGTATTGTTAAACGAATTTGGGATGCGGGTCACCAGTTAGGTCACGGGCAGTATTTTATTTATAAAGACAGCCCCGATATTGTAGACGATCATGTATACGTAAACTACCAAGCCAAAATTCCGATGGTCAACATTATTGAGCACGATCCTGCCAGTGAATTCTACTTTGCCCGTTACCACCATACCCACGCCGACGATATGAACATTATCAGTCGGGAAACGCTAGAAGCGGTGGGTGAAACGGTGATGTATGTGGTGTACCAGGAGTAATACGCCTACGTCAGACATAAGAAAGGCTACCCAGTTGGATAGCCTTTCTTAACAAATTTAGACTGAGACATTTATTCTATTCAGCCCACCAAAGGGTAGTACCTTGCACATTCTCACCTTGCCGACTAATTGCCTCTGCGAAGCCACTGGGATTGAATGTCTGCAAGTTACTGCCGTAGCGCAATCGCTGCGGATACCTTCCTTGCTCTATAGTACCGGGATCATAAATCTCATAATCATCAACTCCATTAGCTAAGCTAGCTGGATAACCGGTGTCCCGCACAATCGCCCAGGCTTCGTAGCCATCAGTATAGTGCGCTGCCCAGCGTTGCATGGCTATTTTTTGCAGATTCTCTTCGGTAGTACCATTTAGCATACCCATATCCTGCGTGGCTAGGTACTCTTCTATACTACCATCGTTCACCTCCCACAAGCGCATTGCTTCCCGAATACCGGTCTGATAAAGGGCTTGAGCGTCGCCAGACACTAATCCACGAACGGCAGCTTCAGCTTGCAAGAAAAAAGACTCGGCTGATAAAAGCACTGTTTCGGGTTTGGCTGAACCGCCTCGATTTTTCCGTTGAATAACAGCTTCACTCGGAAGACAGAAAAAGCCGTACTGAGCCAACCCACTCATTTGGCCATTGAGCCGAACCGGTTGTCCTACGTAGTTCTCTCCTTCGGGCATGGTTACCGTAATTGTTTGGTTACCCTCAGTCTCTCCTTCTGTCCAGGTATACGTTGCCCCAGCTTCGTCGAGTACCTCTCGGATGAAGGCGACTCGCTTAGGAAATAAATCATGACCCGCAGCATTATCGGTAGCGGAGGGGCGTTGTAGGGTGGCAGTACCTCCTAAAGCAGGCTGCGTGTATTTCTCTAGTCGCGGATCGTTATTGTCCCGCAGAAAATTAACTAGCTCCCGGCTTACCGTCCAGTTTGACCCATCGCCAAAGTTGTACCAAATGTCACCGTAGGTAGCATACTCCCACTGCGATATTTCCAGGTCTTTTTCAATGACAGCACTTTCACCTTCGGCTAGTAATGGTTGCTCCAAAGCTTCCTGAATGGCCGTTTCTGAGAAGTCGTTATCGGGTGCTCCGCTGGCCCGCATTGCTACTTTTAGCTTGAGCGTATTAGCAAACCGCTTCCATTTTTGCAAGTCGCCCCCGTAGACTACATCGTTATTTCCCAGGTCTTCAATCACGTTTCCGGTGGAAGTTTCCTCTCCGATAGTAGTCATAGCCGTGTTCAAGTCAGCAATAATACCCTGGTAGATTTCCCGCTGCGTATCAAACTTAGGTAAGTCAATATCTTCCTTGAACAGATCTGAGTAAGGAATTTCACCGAAGGTGTCGGTATAAAGCTGATAGTAGTGGCTTTTGATAATGAGAGCTACCGCGTGGGTAAGTTCATTTTCAAATTCGCCCCCTGGCTCGGTAAACTCCAATACCTGTTTAATGGTAGGTAGGTACCCGTTAAAGTGATCCCAGGTGGCATCGGTATACCCCCCATTGTATTGATACCCTAGCCCGTCGGACCACCAGCATCGGCTGTGGCCAAAGGTGAAGTGCCCACCAAAGCGATCAGCGTGGATAAGATTGCCCCGCCAGTAAGCGAAGCGGCTAGGTAAATAGGGACGCAGCATAGCTTCCGTGAGAAAGAACTTCGCACTGGCATCTTCGGTGACAATCAGATTGGGGTTGATATTCTGCTCCTCAAAATCGGAGGTGCAGGCCCCTAATGTCACTAATACTAAGAGTACAGCAAATGTTTTTTGTAATATTTTCATAGGATAAGTCGTCGAGAATTAAAAGTTTACATTTACGGAGAAGCCATAAGAACGAGGAGTCGGCATACCGTAGAGTAGTATACCTTGTCCGGCATTGCTGGTTCCCAGGGTCATCTCAGGATCAAACCCTCCTTCAAAACCTTTGTACAGGAAGAAAAGGTTCCGCCCAATGAGGCTTACCGAAGCACTCTTAAGAAAGTTCCCGTCTAACAAAGACTGCGGAAACCGGTAGGTGATCGATAGCTCTCGTAACCGCACGTTGGTCTGGTCAATGACATAGTTTTCGGCAATACCACTGTATCCACCCCAGTACTGCTGCGCTAAGATTGTCTGGTCATTGTCTATCAATGTTCCATCGTCTTGCCTGATAACCCCATCTACTATGATACCTTCGTCTCGGTACTGAAGTGAGCGGACCGAATTTCCAGAACCATCCATTGCGGCTTGGGTAGCTGCGTATACTTCGCCTCCGAATCGGCCATCAATTAGCATACTGAGAGTGAAATCTCTGTATCTAAATGTATTACTAAAGCCCAACAGAAAATCTGGTTGGAAGTCGCCCAGCTTCGTTCTCTCGGGGGTCGCTTGTAGACGACCGTCGGCAGTTAGTAGCGGTCGGCCGCTTACGGAATCGCGCAGTAGCGTTTTACCCCAGATTTCGCCGTAGCTTCCTCCTACCGTGGCTCGGGTTTCCAGTCCACCTCCGTTAGTAATATTCCACTGGCGAGCTTCCACATCCTGCACAAATTCGGTCAAGCGGTTACGGTTACTGGAGAAGTTGACACTCGTACTCCACATCATACTCTCAGTGCGTAGTGGCGTACCACCAACCATTAGCTCTATCCCTCTATTCGTAATTTCACCAATGTTAGTATGTACTTCTGCGTACCCAAACGGGTTTACCTGCTGGTTGTCGGTGCTAATGATATCAATCAGTTCGGTAGAGGCAATGTCGTAGTAGGACGCATCAAAGTAGAAGCGATCGCCAAACATGCTTCCTTCAATGCCTACTTCGTACGTTTTTGTAAACTCCGGTTGTAGGTTTACATCAAACCATCGATTGGGCACGGTGAGCGTAGTAATGCCTAGGTAGCTGTTGTTCTTCGCCTTTAGATTGTAGCTGTTTTGCAGCCGCCAGGGCTGAGCGTCTTTTCCTACCTGCGCCCAACTACCCCGTAGCTTTAGTGCATCAAATAGCTGCTGTGACGGGTCAATTAGTTCGCTGACCATCAGGGCTGTGTTTACCGATGGGTAAAAATACGACCAGTCCGTGGAAGGTAAGGTCGATGTCCAGTCATTACGCCCAGTTAAATCTAAGAAGACTATTCCTCGGTAATTGAGGGAAGCCGATGCGTATACCGAGTTGGTTACCCGTGGTACAGGCACCCCCGCCTGAGCATCAACCAGATCAGCACTCTCGATAGTGGTTACGGCCGGAATCCGGAGGTTCTCACCAAAGACACGCATCCGCTGACTAGTGGTGTACAAGTGATTGGCTCCTACGTTGAGGTCAAGATGAAAATCAGACGAAAGGTCTTTACTTACCATTACTAGCACATCGGCGTTGGTTTCTTGAAACTGGTCGTTGGTGAAGTTTAGCCGCCCCTGTTGAAAAAACCAGTGGCCGGTTTGGGTTACTCCTTCGTCCCGAATATCAGTAAAGTCGGTACCGATACGGGCGTGAGCCGAAAGCCAATCAGTAAATTGATACTGAGCCTTAGCGAAGCCCATAAACCGACTACGCGTATCTTCTGACCGGTCGTGGTTCAGCGTCCAATACGGGTTAGATGAGTTAGGCGTCACATTTCTGGCCAGTCCGGTTTCTTCGTCCCGAAAATCTTCAAAATCGGCAATAGCCGCGTTGCGGGGTAAGCTGTAAACGCCGGCCAGTAGTCCTTCAGAACCCTGCCCAATACGGTTGCGGACAAACTGCTTTACGTAAGTAGCTTTGGCATCTAGCGTAAGCCGGTCAGAAAGCTGGGCTACGGTTCGTAGGTTAAAGTTGTGCCGTTGCAGAAATGAGTTATCCACCATGGCTTGGTTGTTGGTATTGGTATACGAAAACCGCCCGGTTATATTCTCGTTACCACCGGATAGAACCAGGGTATTTACGAAGTTCCCTCCCGTGCGAAAGAAGTCTTGTACGTTGTTGGGTTGAGCTACGTAGGGGCGGGTAGTTCCATCCCAGTAGAGCTGGTCGCTGCCGTCGAGGCGGCCACCCCAGGAGGCACCACTACCTTGAAGTTCGTCTATATCAAGCGGGGGTCGGTTTTCAGTACCTTGGCCGTACTCATTCTGAAACTCAGGTAATATCATTGGGTCAGAAAACATAGTACTGCTAGAAATTCCCACACCTATACCCTTACTGGCCTGACCGGTTTTGGTGGTAATCATAATAACCCCATTGGCCGCCCGCGAACCGTACAACGCAGCAGCGTTTGGCCCCTTTAGTACAGTCATGGAAGCAATGTCGTCAGGATTAATATCCGAGATACCAGAACCGGTGTTGCGACTGCTAAAGAGGCTACCGTCTTCGCCAGTAGTCGAGTTATCCATAGGAATACCATCTACCACGTAGAGGGGCTGATTACCTTGGGTAAGGGAATTATTTCCCCGGATGATGACCCGAACCCCAGATCCCGGGCCACCGCCCGTTTCGGTAATGTTCACCCCCGCCACGCGGCCTTTCAGGTTCGATACCGCGGAAGGCGACGCTTTCACAGTAGAGATGTCTTCGCCACTTACCTCCTGCACGGCGTATCCCAGCGATTTTCGCTCTTTCTCGATGCCAAAGGCCGTGACAACCACCTCACCCAGTTGGGCAATATCGTCAAACATCGTTACGTCAATAATCGACTGCTCGTTCACGGCTTGCTCGTGTTCTAGATACCCTACTGAGGTAAACCTCAATACTGCATCTTCGCCTACTTCAATGGAGTAGTTACCATCCACATCAGTGATGGTTCCAGTCTGCTCACCCACGACGATAATATTAACCCCAGGTAGCGGTTCATCATTGAGAGCATCGGTGACTTTGCCGCGTACTTGAACTTGTCCGAAGACTTGCCCTAAGTAGCACGACAACAGGAAGGAGAGTAGTACTTTTTCTTTCATACTGTTGTGTAGTTGGTTATGAAATGTTTTATAGCAAACATAAAGATATTGCTAATCTTATTAATTGCAAACAAAGGGTGGAATTATGCGGGTTTTTGCGGTTTTTTTTAAAATAATCTCAAGTTTTATCGTTTTTACATTATCTTAGATTGATATTCACCAGGTAGTATTTCTTGTTCTTGCAAAAGAGAGCAAGTTTTTTTAAGACATAAACTACCCAACTACATTTTTATCTTGATCATTGTAAGGTTCAATTGACTATGTTAAAAATAGAGAGACAAAACGCCATTTTGCAGGAGGTGCGGGCATTTCAACAAGTGAAATCATCGGCACTGAGCAATATGTTTGAAGTATCGGAAGATACTATTCGCCGCGACCTGTATGAGCTTGAAGAATACGGTCATCTCAAACGAGTACATGGGGGAGCAGTGGTACCCTCCTACATTCCCAGCTTCAAGAAGCGGGAAGTACAGGAAATTGAAACCAAGCATCTGATAGCAAAGAAAGCCCTTCCCCTTATTGAGGAGGGGCAAGTACTTATTATCGATGGAGGCACGTCCAACCTACAGTTAGTTAATCTGCTTCCTACCGATATATCGCTTACTGTGTTTACGAACTCGATACCAGCTGCCTCCAAGCTCTGCGAGTTTGCTAATATAGATAGTGTGTTGATGGGAGGAAATATTCTCCGGAAGGGGTACACCACCGTCGGGCATCAGGCCCTTGATTCCCTAGCTGATATCCACGCTGATATATGCTTTGTTGGCATTACGTCTATCGATGACCAAATCGGCCTCACCGAAGCCAACCAGCCAGAGGCTATCGTAAAAAGGGCGATCATTAATGCATCAGATAAGGTAGTCACCTTGGCAATTTCTTCCAAAATTGGTACTAAGCAAGCGTTTAAAGTAGGCCCGATAGACTGCCTGGATGTGCTAATTACAGAATTAAGCCCTACCCACTCGTTACTAGAACCGTATCAGCAGCAAGGGTATACCGTACTTTGACTCACCGATCAATACAAGATGCCATGCTATCAAAAGTTAATCCTCCAAATATGGACTCAACCACTTACGGCAAACTTCTAGGGGCATATCTTTGCGCTGAGCATAATCCTTTAGTTGGTCTTCATCGATGCGAGAGATGCCGAAATAACGAGACTGTGGATGAGAGAAATACCAGCCACTAACCGAAGCTGCGGGGAACATAGCAAAGTTTTCAGTCAGGGAGATTCCGGTATTTTCGGTAACGTTGAGCAGTGAAAATAGCGTCTCCTTTTCGGTATGATCGGGACAAGCCGGGTAGCCGGGAGCAGGACGGATGCCGGTGTATTTCTCGCGAATAAGGGCTTCATTATCTAAATCTTCATCGGGAACGTAGCCCCAGAACTCCGTACGAACGCGACGGTGCATGAGTTCGGCGAAGGCTTCGGCAAAGCGATCGGCCAGCGCTTTTACCATAATGGAGTTGTAGTCGTCGTGGTCAGCTTCAAAGCGTTTGGCAATTTCTTCGGAGCCTACTCCCGTAGTTACAGCGAAACCACCCACGTAGTCGGTCACTTCGGTATCTTTGGGCGCAACAAAATCGGCTAAGCAGAAATACTCTTTGCCCGCCGCTTTTTTAGTTTGCTGGCGAAGATGGTGCAACGTAACTAAATGCTGGCTACGGTCTTCTCCATCTTCCGTAAAGTGATAAAGTTCAACGTCGTCGCAGCGCACTGTATTGGCTGGAAAGAAGCCAATGACGGCGTTGGCCGTAATCCACTTCTCCTGAATTATCTTCTCCAGCATTTCCCGGGCATCAGCGTAAAGTGATTGGGCTTCCTTACCCACAATCTCATCGTCCAGAATATTCGGAAATTTTCCGGCTAGCTCCCAAGTCATAAAGAAGGGTGTCCAGTCAATGTACTTAGCAATCTCTTCTAGTGGATATTCTTTGAAAACCTTGGTACCCAAAAACTGGGGTTTCTTCACCTGCCGAGCCGACCAATCGGTTTGAAATTTATTGGCGCGGATTTCTGCCAACGGGGTGAAGGCTTTGCGAGTTTTCTTTCCTGCGTGGCGATCACGCATCTGCTGGTATTCTTCCTGAACTTTCTGTTTAAAACCATCGCGAGCTTCTCTGTTGAGTAAACTGCTGGCTACGGGCACCGAGCGGGAAGCATCCAAGACGTGAATAACCCCACTCTGATAGCTCGGTTCAATTTTTACGGCCGTATGAATTTTGGAAGTAGTCGCTCCGCCAATCAACAACGGAGTGGTAAACCCTTGCTCATCCATCAGTTTAGCCACGTTTACCATCTCATCTAATGAAGGAGTAATGAGGCCACTCAGACCGATAATATCTACGTTTTCTTCGCGCGCTTTGTCCAGGATTTTCTGGGCGGGAACCATCACGCCCATATCAATTACATCGTAGTTGTTGCAGCCCAACACCACGGCAACGATATTTTTACCAATATCGTGCACGTCTCCTTTTACGGTAGCAAGTAGAATTTTTCCTTTGCTTTGGGCTACCCCATTATCACCCGATGCCCGTTTTTCTTCTTCAATAAACGGAATCAGGTAAGCGACGGCTTTCTTCATCACCCGGGCACTCTTCACCACTTGGGGCAAAAACATTTTTCCAGCACCAAACAAATCGCCTACTACGTTCATCCCATCCATCAGTGGCCCTTCAATCACCTGAATAGGTCGTTCAAATTGGTGACGGGCTTCCTCTACGTCTTTTTCAGCAAATTCAGCAATTCCTTTAACTAGTGCGTGTTCCAGTCGCTTTTCTACCGGTTCGCGTCGCCAAGAATCATCAGCTTTCTTTTTCTCTTTTCCGTTGCCTCTCACTTGCTCAGCAAAATCAATCAGGCGTTCGGTAGCATCATCGCGACGATCAAGTAATACATCTTCAATGCGTTCCAGTAAGTCTTTCGGAATATCATCGTACACCTCCAACATGGTAGGGTTGACAATGCCCATATCCATGCCAGATCGTTTGGCATGGTACAAGAAAGCCGAGTGCATCGCTTCGCGCACGGTGTTGTTACCTCGGAAGGAAAATGACACGTTGCTAACCCCACCGCTTATGTGCGCTCCGGGTAGGTTCTCCCGTACCCACTTGGTGGCTCGAAAAAAATCTAGGGCGTTGAGGCGATGCTCTTCCATCCCGGTAGCCACCGGGAAAATATTCAGATCAAGAATGATGTCTTGGGGGGGGAAGTTTACTTTATTGACCAAAACATCGTAAGAACGCTGGGCAATTTCAATCCGGCGGTCGTAGTTATCAGCTTGGCCATCTTCGTCAAAAGCCATCACAATCACGGCTGCCCCATACTTGCGAACGAGTTTCGCCTGACGAATAAACTCTTCTTCGCCCTCTTTCAAGCTGATAGAATTTACCACAGACTTTCCTTGCACTACCTTCAGCCCCGCCTCAATGATATGCCATTTAGAGGAATCGATCATAAAGGGAACCCGCGCAATATCTGGCTCGGAAGAAATGAGGTTGACGTACTTCACCATGCAGGCTTCACCGTCCAGCATCCCGTCGTCCATATTGATGTCGATGATCTGGGCACCGTTTTCTACCTGATCCCGGGCTACCTCAATGGCTTCTTCGTACTTCTCTTCAGCAATGAGTCGGGCAAATCGGCGCGATCCAGTCACATTGGTTCGTTCACCAATATTCACGAAGCCAGTATGCTCATTAACAACTAGTGGCTCCAATCCACTGAGGCGTAAGGGCGGTAAGCTAGCATCAGATAACACCTGAGCTACTAAAGTATCTTCTAGCGAAGTAGTTGACATAAAGTAATAGTAGAATTATACAGTAACCGGAGTATTCGAGTGCGTTACCGCGCGAGGCGCATATTTTTCAGCCATGCGGGCAATCGCCTGAATATGCTCGGGAGTGGTGCCACAGCATCCGCCTACAACATTTAAATATCCTTTTTGAGTGAATTCTTCAATCTCAGCAGCCATTTCCTCAGGAGTTTGATCGTACTCCCCAAACTCGTTAGGTAAACCAGCGTTGGGGTGCGCTGTAACCAAGCAGTGGGCGTGGCGTGATAGCTCCCGTAAGTAGGGCTGCAAATCCTTCGCTCCTAAAGCGCAGTTTAGGCCAACACTGAAGAGGTTACCGTGCATAATAGAACTCCAGAAGGCTTCGGTGGTTTGCCCCGATAAGGTGCGCCCACTGGCATCGGTAATTGTTCCGGAAACCATAATTGGTAACAAAATACTATGATCTTCAAAGTACGTCTGGATAGCAAACAAAGCAGCTTTAGCATTCAGCGTATCGAATACGGTTTCCACCAGAAGCATATCCGCTCCGCCTTCTACCAGTCCGGTGATTTGCTCGGTATACGCGGTCATCAATTCGTCGAAGGTAACCGCCCGGTAGCCCGGATCATTCACATCGGGTGACAAAGAGGCAGTTCTATTGGTTGGCCCCAAAGAACCTGCCACAAACCGAGGCTTATGTGGTTCACGCGCGGTAAACTCATCAGCTACCTCACGGGCAATCTTCGCCGACTGGAAGTTGATGTCGTACACCAAGCTTTCCAGGCCATAATCAGCTTGGGCAATGGAGGTGCCACTAAAAGTATTCGTTTCGGCAATATCGGCTCCCGCCGCAAAATACTCCTGATGGATTTCGCGGATAATATCCGGTCGGGTAATTGACAAAAGATCGTTATTGCCTTGTAATGGGTGCGCGTGATCTTTCAGCGCCTTATTCCGAAAATCGTCCTCCGTCAGCTTGTGACGCTGAATCATGGTGCCCATCGCCCCGTCTAAAATCAGAATACGTTCTTGCGCTAGTATCAGTAATTGTTCTTCCCGCGAATTCATAAGAAATTGGTCTAACTTATAATTGCTAAGTTACTGCAAATTTGCTAAATTATTTGACTGTTAACTACCTTAAGTACAGCTCAACTTTATTGCCAAATAGATAACCATGATAGTACACTTGAATAAGTAGCAGCCGATATAACCTAAATTATATGAAATTCATTCGTTGAAGTACTTTTTTATTGATGGTTGAGCAAATCAATATCGGGTAATTTGCGTTTTAGTGTAACTATGGGAGAGATAAAAGCGATACAGATACCGTTTCGGCTTTTTTACTGGACCAAGGGGTTTGCCAAGCTCACGCGGGTACATAACCTACTTTTTCTAGCACTAACGCAGTACTTCGTAGCCTACTTTCTGGTTGATGTCCATCATGGTGAGAAAGCCTATCTCACTGACATACGTCTGTTTCTCCTGGTTTTTTCTACAGTATGTATTGCAGCAGCGGGTTACATGATTAACGATTACTATGATGTTAAGATAGACCTAATCAATAAGCCCCAACGAGTGGTGGTAGGCACTACCTTGAAACGACGCTACGTAATGGCCGGGCACGTAGCCCTTTCGCTCTTTGGTATTTTTGTAGGCTTTTTACTTTCTTGGGAAGTGGGGGTTATCCACTGCGGGAGTGTGTTTTTGCTGTGGCTACATTCTAATCACCTGAAGCGGATTCCTTTTATTGGAAATTTAATTATCGCCTCTCTGTCTGGATTGGCTGTGGCTTTGATCGGTATTTACTATTATGAAAATAAATTTTTAGTATTCACGTATGCAGTGTTTGCCTTTGCCATCTCGCTGGTACGAGAGATTGTAAAAGATATGGAAGGCTTACCTGGCGATCAAACCTTCGGATGCCGAACGCTACCGGTAGTCTGGGGAATCCATCGTACCAAACTATTACTGTACGTTTTATCAGCTATTTTCATTTTTTTGCTCTTCTTCCTCTCCGGAAAGTTAGGTAATCAAACACTTATCAACTACTTTCTTTTGCTAACCATCCCCATCACTTTTTTTATTATCCGCTTAGTTCAGGCTGATACTCGCCGCGAATTTGCTTTGCTAAATAATTTTTGCAAAATACTAATACTAAGCGGCATCATTAGTATGGTGTTTTTTTAATGTGGGTGTTACCATGCTATGGTGCTCTAGTGTTACAGTACCCGTGTATTCAAGTGTGAGGTTTACGTTCAGGGTTCTGTAATCCCCAAATCGATCTACGACGAACTAAGTACCTTCCCACAAGAACTTAAGTACTTTAACACCATAACACCAACAAAGAAAGTATGTATATTTGCCCGCATGAAACAATTGGCGGTTTTTGCTTCGGGTAGTGGTACTAATGCGGAGAGAATCTTTGAGCGATTTCGCGATCATACTTCTATTCGGGTAGCCGTGCTGTTCACTAACAATCCCAATGCAGGCGTGATTGCCCGCGCTGCACGCTTCAATATTCCGGTAGAGATATTTGAGAAAAATGCGCTCACTGAAACTGATAAAGTATTAGAAATACTTCAGTCGTACCAAGTAGGTTGGATTGCCTTGGCGGGTTTTATGTTGATGATTCCCCAGAATTTAATCAATGCCTTTCCAAAACGGATTATCAATATTCACCCTGCCTTATTACCCGCTTACGGTGGCAAGGGTATGTACGGAATGAACGTTCACCGGGCAGTAGTAGAGGCTCAAGAAGAAGTAACGGGTATCACGATTCACTACGTAAATGAAAATTACGACGAAGGTGCGGTAATTTTTCAGGTAGGCTGCACTATTCAGCCCTACGATACCGCCGAGACCATTGCCGAAAAAGTGCATCACCTCGAGCATGAATACTATCCCCAGATTATAGAAGAAACAATGGATAAATACGAGATATGAAATGTGAAAAACAGAGAATAGAAAGAGAAAAATGTGCGGGTGGTCGCTATACGGGTTCTTCGCGCGGAGGACAGAAAATGGAGAAAGGAGCGAATCTTCTCAAGTAACAATTTAACCATTGAGCAAGCAAACAATTGAACCGCGAGGCGGTCGCAATCAAGCAAATCAACATACTTATGAATCGTACTATTCAATCGGCCCTTATTTCTGTTTATCATAAAGATCAATTGGAACCCATCGTTCAGCAATTACATCAATTGGGGGTAACCATTTATTCTACTGGAGGAACTCAAAAGTTTATTGAGGAGCAAGGTGTTCCAGTTACGGCGGTAGAAGATCTAACCAGCTATCCCTCTATTTTGGGCGGACGGGTAAAAACGCTGCATCCGAAGGTATTCGGTGGTATTTTATACCGTCGTGAAAACGAAAGCGACCAAAGCCAAGTCGGCGAATACGATATTCCGGGCTTAGATTTAGTCATTGTAGATTTATATCCATTTGAAGATACCGTTGCCTCAGGTGCCTCGGAAGCCGATATTATTGAGAAAATTGATATTGGTGGTATATCACTCATTCGGGCGGCAGCCAAAAATTTTAGCGATGTACTAGTGGTTTCCTCCCGCCAGCAGTATCAGCCCCTGCTCAACTTATTGAAGGAGAAAAAAGGCACTACCGATGCGGAAGATCGAAAGGAATTTGCGCTGGCAGCATTTCAAACCTCGGCGCACTACGATACTGCTATTGCCAATTATTTTGCCGGAGAAACCTCAAAGCCACTGTTTCCGAAGGAAGGATTACGAAAGAAAGCGTTACGCTACGGCGAAAACCCTCACCAGGCCGCTGAATTCTACGGCAATCTAGACGAAATTCTGGAGCAAATTCACGGCAAGGAACTCTCATTTAATAATCTGGTAGATATTGATGCCGCTGTGGCTCTAATTCAGGAATTTGATGGAGAAACTGCCTTCGCTATTCTTAAGCATACCAACGCCTGTGGAGTGGCCACGGGTGTTACCGTAAAAGAAGCCTACGAGAAAGCCTTCGCGGCGGATACCGTTTCCGCTTTCGGAGGAATTTTAGTAACCAACGCTGAAGTAGACCAAGACGCTGCCGAAGCGATGCACGACTTATTCTTTGAAGTGCTTATTGCCCCTTCTTTTACCAAAGAAGCGTTAGAAGTTCTTACTAAAAAGAAAAAGCGTATTTTATTGCTACAAAAACAACCACTAGAGCAACCTCGTCAATTCAAGACTTTGCTGAATGGAGTAGTAGAACAAGACCGAGACCGGACAACGGATACTAAATCTGACTTGACCACCGTCACTGATAAGCAACCCACGCAAGATGAAATTGAAGCACTGCTATTCGCCAGTAAGGTTTGTAAACACACCAAATCCAATACGATTATCTTGGCAAAAAAAGGGCAAATGCTCTCCAGCGGAGTAGGACAAACCTCTCGGGTAGATGCGCTGAAACAAGCGATTGATAAAGCCGGACGGTTTGGGTTCGATCTAAACGGAGCCGTGATGGCCTCCGATGCGTTTTTCCCGTTCCCCGACTGTGTTGAAATTGCCCAAGGTGCAGGTATTGCCGCCGTTATTCAACCCGGTGGCTCCATCCGCGATCAAGATTCAATTGACGTTTGCAATCAGCACCAAATGGCGATGGTTACTACCGGAGTACGCCACTTTAAGCACTGATACTAGTGGCCCGAGCAGTTTGGGGTTGCAACGTAGCGGTTTCCCGAGATCGTTCAACTGCTTTCTCCTTAACCACAACTGTACGTTTAGGCACTACTAGCTTCGATCTACGTACCAAATAGCGTCGCTGAACCGCCAGCGCATAAACCGTGAAAATCAGAACAATAACGGAGAGCGAAAGAGCGATAGAAGATTGGGCGAAAAGTAAACTGGCTGCAATAATTAGTGCTCCTACAAAAGATAGATAGATAGTAGCCTGCGCGTGCTTATGACCATTGTCTACAATTAGATGGTGTACGTGGTTCCTATCCGGGGTGAAGGGGCTGACTTTACGGAGAAGACGATGGCTAAACACCCGTAAGGTGTCAAACAGAGGAATAGCCAGTACCGCAATCGCCACAGTGGGTGCATTGCCAATGTACCAGGCATTAGGGCTTTCGTTGAATTGAATAAATTTTACCGACAATACTGCCAAAATAAATCCAATCACTAGCGAGCCACTGTCGCCCATAAATATTTTGTGCTGCTTGGAGAAGTTGTATCGTAAAAAGCCTACCAGTGCCCCCACTAGTGTAGCACATAACACGGTACCCCAGATCACCCCTACCACCGCAAAGTAAGTGCCGTAGGCAATGGCTGCTATTATGCCCAAACAACCCGCTAATCCATCAATGCCATCAATCAAATTGTAAGCATTAGTTACTACTACAAAAATAAATAGTGTAAGCCCAAAGCTCATCATATACGGAAGTTGGTGTACTCCCAACATTCCGTAAAAATTTCCAATTCGGATATCTGTCAAGCCAATAAAAATAATACCCGCCACCAATTGCGCCAACAGTTTTTTAACCGGATCAATGACCAAAATATCGTCTTTTATCCCGACAAAAAATAAAATAACAATAGCCGGTAGCACTTGAAAAAAAGAAAAATCTGACGAGCTACTCCAGTGCGAAGCCATCGTAAAAACAATAATGATCGCTGCGAAAATAGCTACTCCGCCCAAACTAGGGGTTTTCTGCCAATGAGAACTCCGGTTATTAGGCTCATCTAGCAGGTGTTTTTCTCGGGCCACCCGAATAACGGCGGGTATAACTGCTGAAGTGATAAAAAATGAAGTGAGCAATACAAAGGAGAGTAATACCCAAGGATATTCAGTCAGTAACATGAACAATGTGGTTTGTAAAGGTAAATAGTTGTTTATGAACAGTAATAAAGGTCTCACTAGACAGATTAGTAGAAACTTCAGTTACTGGTCATTACTAAGGTAAACAGATTATCTTTCTGTTGTAGAAAAATGTAAGATTGGCGTGCTAAACTTTACAACATTTACCTTAAACTAATTCTCTCGATTTATTTTTAGAATATTATTGCTAATTTTTTCTTATCAAAACTGAAAATAAAGCATCACTATAGTAAAGTATTATAGTTTTACCTACCGAGCTTATACTGGAAATCTGAAGAGTAATAAACGTGGTTGGCGAGAGGCAGTGATTAATGAGTAGTGAGAAATTGACGATGAGAAGCCTCTGGCGAGGAGCTGAGCGAGGGGAGTAATTGAAGCCGGAGAACAGAAAAAAATAATAAACGAGTAACGACAAAAGTAGTGGCTGCGTCCGCGGCAACCAACACTCAGTAGATACGCTCCGCCGGGACGGAAGACGGAAGCAACTGCCAGTCACTGTAGACCATCGGCTGTGGATCAATAACCAGCAATTCAACAATCGGTATCCCCCGCTTTTAAAAACAAATCAGCGTATTACTCTAGTACCTGTACAGGAAGAGACAGTACTATTTCTTGAACTTGTAGAGCGTGATTGAGCGAATTTCAAAAGCTAGGTTAGCATAGCACCTAGTAGTTGTCTATGGTGAGCTAACAATCGGCAACTAAAACAAGACTTTTCTAAGGAGTGCTAGCAAGATAAAGCATCCATTTGCATTTGTTCTTTTGGCGCGGTACTTCGCAGATCGCCGCCGCGCTACAGTGGCTCGGTTACGGAAAGCCTCACACAGTTCGCCACGCAATAGTCAAGCCATCACTAGGCGTGCCTGCTCGGTTTCCGTACCTCGTTCTGACCCAAAATTCCGACGTTCAATGCGGACCGCTAGTCGCGGACGGCTAGTCTTGGGCACTTTACGGTCGCCGCGCGATTATCTCATCATTCCTAAGAATATGAGGGGAAAAGCGGAAATAGTTTAGCCTACGCTCACTGCTGATGCTACCTCTAAGGAGGGCAATTCTACCTGCTGGAGTAGCTGTTCTTCTAGCAAATCAGCCCAGGCATTCATGTAAATTACCACATCTTCGCGGTAATTGTGGCGCAAGTGGCGAGATGTCTCTGGCAAACGGGCTAGCACCTGTTTATCTGATAGCTGCTCTAAATGCTTAAAGTCCGCTAGTTCCATACCTGCATCCAGCATAATAGATATTACCTGATCCATTAGGTAGCCACTGGTAGGGCAAAAGTCTAGTGCTTGCTCACTCCAGTCGCCCCCTCGGGTTCGCATAGCGTATTCATGAATATCGGCTCGTGAAAGCTGCGTAACTTCCTGAACCAAATGACCACAATTACAGCTGCCCATGTGCCCCCACTGATACTGCGGGGACCTGGCAAGTTTCTTAGCGGTGCTTCGAATTGCTGCAATAAGGGTGGGTTTGGGAGAGGCCATAACAAATAAATTTAAATAAGAAGTCTTACTACTCTATAAACCAGTTTTGGAAAATATGGTTTCTCACGAAATTTACTAATTTGGATTATCAAATAAAATTTTCATTCAGTAGTATTCTTACGCTATGGGAAAAGGCGATAAAAAAACGAAACGCGGAAAAATTAGTAAAGGCACATTTGGGGTGAGGCGCCCTAAGAAAGACGAGAAAAAAGAAGAGGCTGATAAAAAAGAGCGCTAAGCTAATGCTTAATTAGCCACTGAAACAGCTCCGTCTGTACTAGTTGGAAAGCCTTTGAAAATCTTATCCACCATTTTATAAGCAGTCTCAAACCGCTCTTCGGGATTGTTCACCGGACCTATGCCAATACCCCGCCAAATTAATTCTTTAGCTTGGTTATCAAATAAGTCTACCACCATTGTACCGGTCTTCTCAATTCTGATTTCCCGGTAAGTTTGAGGAGGCACCCAGCCCAAGGCGTAAGGGTTATACGCCCACATTCGCCGTCCGTAAGCTCCGTAGGGGTCAGTTGATCTTGTTACGGCCGTTTGCTCCTCATCAGTCATAATGTTGAAGGCAATGAGAAGCTCAGGGTTTTCGGTATTGGGCTGATAATTCTTTTCCCGCAATTGAGCTACAATACTTTTGCGAATTTCATCGTACAGAATTAGGCTAGCCTGATCCATCTCAGATTCATCAGGCGATACGAACGCAAAGGTTTTGTAGTGGCTAACTTTCTGATCAGCCGGCGCTTCGGTATACGTTTTGATTGATGAACAGGCGATGCTGCTGATAATAAGTATGCTGAGAATATATCGATAGATCATAATGGTAGCCCTCCAAGTATGGAACGTAAAAACCCGTCTAATTTGTGCAAACAAGGTTTAAGATTTACCAATTCTTAAGACAATTTTACCGATGTTTTGGTTGGATTCCATTCGCTGATGCGCTGCTTTCACCTCTTGCCAGTCCATAATCTGATCAATAACCGGACGCAGCCGACTATCTTGAAAACGTAGAATAGCAAATTCAGCAAAGGCTTTAGTCAGACGAATCTGATAGTCGCGACTGCGGGAACGAAGGGTAGATGCCAGTATTTGGATTCGTTTACGCAGTAAATTCCCTAAGTTAAATTGCTCCAGATGGGTTCCACCCAGTAACGCTAGCATAATCAACCGTCCGTCAGTACGTAATACCGAAATATTGCGCTCAAAGTAGGGAGCGGCAACAAAATCAATAATCACGTCTACCCCTTCCCCGTCGGTAATTCCCTTCACTTCTTTCTTAAAATCCTGGTTTTTGTAGTCAATGGTGTAGTGCGCTCCTAAATCTTGACAGGTGGCGTGTTTAGCCTGCGAAGCCGTGACGATAATATCTCCCGCCTGCATCTCTCTGGCGAGTTGAATAGCTGCGGTTCCTACCCCACTGGCACCGGCGTGAATCAGAATTCGTTCATTGGTTTGTAGCTTTCCCAGCCAGTGTACCGCCTGAAAAGCGGTCATAAATACTTCAGGAATAGCGGCCGCTTCTTCAAAGGATAAATTATCAGGAATCGCCATTGCCATATCCTGGTGGATGACAGCATATTCGGCGTAGCCACCTCCGGACAGTAACCCAAATACTTTGTCACCAATTTTCCACTTATCTACTTGCGCCCCTACTTCCACAACCTCGCCGCTCATTTCCAGACCTAAAATTGGTGAAGCCCCTTCCGGCGGAGGGTACTTACCTTCCCGCTGCAAAATATCAGCTCGGTTCAGCGCGGTAGCGTGAACTTTTACCAATACTTCATCTGAGGCAGGTTTGGGAGTTTCGTATTCTCCCAAATAAAGTTGATCGGCTTTTCCAGGTGATTTGATAAGGATAGCTTTCATGGGCTGGTTGTGTTTCTTTTGCTGAATACCCTTTTGTTCAGATGAAATGACAGACGATATTGAGAAAAAAACTTAAGCGTATTGCCGGATGAGGCTTTGTACCCAGCGAATTCCGGCATCCCCTGCTTCTTAGGTGGGAGACCCCGGCACTCGCTTCGCTCGGCCGGGGATGACTTTAATAGCTACTGCTTGCCAGTTTCCCGCTTAGTCGCATAAGTTCTATTTCGGCGATTTTAGTGGAGTAGACCGCATCGAGGAGGCGACCGGAGGCGGCTACGGCAATGCGTTGGGCTTCGCGTAGTTCTAGGGAATTAGTATTTCCTAAGCGGTAACGTTCCAGAGCAATTTCAGCTCGCTCTAGGGCGATAGCTTCATTTTCCGTTTCCAACTCGATGAGTTGAATACTATTGGTGTAATTGATAAACGTTTTTTCTAGACCCGATTCCAATTGCAGCCGTAAATCTTGGGTAGCGTACTGCTGAGTTTCCATAGCGATCTGGGCATTTTGGATAAGACGGTTCTTGTTGAAGCCATTAAACAAATTCCAGCGGGCAGTGACTCCGTAAGCAAAGCCATCTGACTGTCGGGCTAGTACAAAGCCAGCCTCCGCTTCGGAGGTAGCATAATTATATCCTCCATCAACACTAATGGTAGGTAGACGGTCAGCGCGAAGCTCCCGATTGGTTAAATAAGCGATGTTTTCTTCCTGCCGTGCCCGGAGCAATTGGGGATTGGCACTAAGCATCTTTTCTTTAAGTCCCGCTAAACGAAGCTCTAAGTTAGCATCAATCTGGTCAGGTACTGAAAACTCGGCGTCCGATGGGCGAGCCAATAGAGTATTTAAATCTACTTTAGCATTGTACATCTGCTGACGTTGACTAATGAAAGCCGAGGTATCAGCATTATAATCGGCTTGAGCAGCCAAGTATTCCAATTTAGATGTACGACCTACTTCGTACTGCGTTTTGGCCAGTTGCTTACGAATATCCGAAAGTTCTAATGCACTTTGAATGACTGTAAGTAGCTCTTGCTCTAAAATAACGGTGTAGTACGCCGAGGCAATATCTGCCACCAGATTTTCCAAAGTAACTTGAGCATCCAAATTACTAGCCTGCTGTATCTCTTTTAATTTATTATAGGTAGCGAACATTCGAGTACCATCGAAGATTGTCCAACTTACGACTGAGGAAAGCGTCGTAGCGTTTGAACGAGCGTTTTCAACGGTTTGTCCATCTCCACTAGCAAAGTCTAGTTCTGAGTCTTGCACATCAAAATTCCGAATCGCTAGCACATCTAAATTGGGTAACATTCCAGCGTTTCCTGGGGATAAATTATTGTTGGCAACTTCTTGATCGTTACGGGCAATCTTCACTGAGAAGTTATTTTCTAGTCCGGTTTGGATGGCTTCTTCTAGTGTAAGGATGTTTTCCTGGGCTTGAGTGGCTAAAGAAAATAGAGAGAGTAAAAAGAATATAAAGGCAAACTTAGTAGTCTTGTGAAAATTAGAATTATGGTGATTTTTTTTTAAATCCCCCTTACCCCCTTTTTCTAAGGGGGATGTCGCATATCGCAATATTTTTTCAAACACAAGAACAGAAGTTTTCTTATGTGCTGCTCCCCCTTTTTTAAAGGAGGCCGCCGTGGAACGGGCTAGGGGGATTTTTTTACTGTGAAGGTCTTTTCGGTTATGTAGTATCATTTTACTAAAATAGAAGTATCACGTGCGAGCCATGCGGCGTTCTTTATCGCTGGAAATGTAAGTATACATGGCTGGAATTACGTAGAGGGTTAGGATGGTGGAAAAAATTAGTCCGCCAATCACTGCAATACCCATTGAAACCCGACTTTCAGAACCCGCTCCTAACGCTAGGGCAATTGGTAGAATACCTAATACGGTGGATAGACTGGTCATCAGAATAGGTCGGAAGCGGGATTCGGCAGCTTCAACAATCGCTTCCTGGATGCTCATTCCTTGCGCTTTACGCTGGTTAGCAAACTCTACAATCAAGATTCCGTTTTTCGTCACCAAACCGATCAGCATGATGATTCCAATTTGGCTGAAGATATTAAGGGTTTCGTTAAAGTACCAGATGGCGAGTAGAGCCCCAGCTAAAGCTAGGGGTACGGTAAACATGATGGTAAATGGATCGCGGAAGCTTTCAAACTGAGCCGATAGCACCAGGTAAATTAGAATAATGGCAAACAGCAAAGCGAATAATAAACTGTTAGAACTTTCCCGAAACTCTGCCGACTGCCCGTCTAGATCAGTGGCAAAGGAGCCATCTAACGTCTCCTGAGCAATTTGCTCCATAGCATCAATACCGTCGCCCAGGGTGTAGCCGGGAGCTAAGGCCGCCGATACGGTAGCCGAGCTATAACGGTTGAAGCGAAACAGTTGAGGCGGAGTACTTTCTTCATTAAGGTACACTAGATTGTCTAACTGAATTAGCTGGTCGTCAGCATTCTTTACGTACAGCGAGCGTAAATCTAGCGGGTCATCCCGATCGTCACGCTTTACCTGGCCAATAATTTGGTACTGCTTACCATCCATAATGAAGTAGCCGAAGCGAGAGCCGCTTAGCCCTAATTGCAAGGTTTCGGCAATATCGCGTACGGAAACTCCCAGATTCCGGGCTTTTTCCCGATCAATTTCAATGGATATTTCTGGTTTATTGAACTTTAGGTTCAGATCTACAAAGGCAAACGCGGGGCTTTGATCGGCTAAATCCATAAAGTTGGGCAACACCTCTTCTAGCTTCTCTAAAGTTGAAGCTTGAATCACAAACTGCACGGGTAAGCCCTGTCGTTCATTGTTAATAGTTGGTTCTTGGGCAATATAGGCTCGCGCTTGAGTGAGTGCCTGCACTTTAGGAGTAAGTACATTGACAATCTCCTGCTGGCTTCGTTTTCGCTCCGAAGCATCAATCAGCGTAAGGCGCATGAAGGCTGAGTTGACCGAAGAAGTAGAGCTAAAACCCGGGGAGGTCACGGTGATGATTGCGTCGCTTTCGGGTATATTTTCCTGCACTACATCTACCAACTGATCTACGTAATGGTCCATGTACTCGAAGGTAGCCCCTTCCGGCCCCGAAGCTAACATTCGTATTTGCCCTCGATCTTCCAGCGGAGCTAGCTCTTGTTGAAGTGTATTTAGAAATAGGTAGATCAGCCCGACCGAAGCAGCGATTACCCCAAAGGCCAGCCAGCGATACTGCATAAAGCTTTCCAAAGAGCGGTTGTACCCCCGATTCATCCAATCAAAGAAGGGTTCGGTTTTCCGATACAGCCATGTCTGTTGCTTGCGCCGCTTTAAAATGCGAGAACACAGCATAGGAGCGAGAGAAAGGGCTACAAAAGAAGAGATCACTACTGCCGAAGCAATCACCAATCCAAATTCGCGGAATAGCCTTCCGGTAAGTCCCTGAAGAAAAATAACCGGTAAAAATACTGCGGCTAAAGCTACCGTAGTAGAAACTACGGCAAAGAAAATCTCCTTAGCCCCTTCTAAGCTAGCGTCTACGGGTGGGGTACCTTGCTCAATTTTGGCGTAAATATTTTCTAGCACTACAATGGTATCATCCACTACCAGTCCAATCGCCAACACAATGCCCAGCATGGTGAGCACATTGATCGAGAAGCCCAACACGTACATCAGGAAGAAGGTGCCGATGAGGGCAATCGGAATGGTGATGACGGGAATAATTGTGGTACGCCAATCGCGTAGGAAGAGAAAAATAATTAGGGCGACCAGCGTAAAGGCTACAATAATTGTTTGCTGTACCTCCGCTACTGACTCACGAATGTATTCGGTTTTATCAAAGCCAATTCCCACTTCAATATCCTCAGGTAAATCCTTTTTAATAAATTCTAGCCGTTCATAAAACTGATCGGCAATCTCAATATTATTGGCTCCGGGTTGCGTTCGGATGGCCAAACCAACCATTGGGATACCACCGCGTTTCAGTAGCGTTCGTTCGTTTTCAGGCCCTAGGGCAGCATTACCAATATCTTTAAACTTTACTACCGTTTCATCTGATTCTTTGATAATCAGATTATTATAATCTTCCGGAGTATTAATTCGCCCCATTGTGCGGACGGTCAACTCGGTATTAAGCCCTTCTACTCGACCGGAAGGAAGCTCGACATTATCGCGCCGTACGGCATTCAGTACATCCAGTGGAGTAAGATTGTAAGCAGCTAGTTTATCAGCATCCATCCACAGGCGCATCGAGTAGCGTTTGTCTCCCCAGATACTAATATCACTCACTCCCGAAATGGTTTGTATTCGTTCTTTAAAATCGTTTTGGGCAATAGCCGAAAGCTCGAGTAGTGAACGCTTATCGCTCTTGATGTTCAGAAAGATAATCGGGCTAGAATCAGCATCGGCCTTACGGACGATAGGCGGATCAGCATCGGGTGGGAGGCGGTAGATGGCCGCAGAAACTTTGTCCCGCACGTCGTTGGCAGCAGCTTCCAAATCGACATCCAGATCAAATTCGGCCGTTACTGTACTTCGCCCATCGCGACTCACCGAAGTCAGGCTTTTAATACCGGCTACGCCATTGATAAATTCTTCTAAAGGCTCCGTAATCTGCGACTCGATTACATCGGCATTGGCTCCGGTATACTCGGTAGAAACTGAAATACGAGGCGGGTCAACACTAGGATACTCCCGTACTCCCAGAAAACGAAACCCGATGATGCCGAAGATGAGAATGACAATCGACATCACAATGGCTAATACCGGACGCTGAACACTGGTTGAGGATAAACTGGCCATAGGCAAATGATTAGTGATTGATGACTAATGATTAATGATTGAAGTGTTATTATTTATCAATCCGCGCCGCGTCGGCATCATTCATTAATCATTCTGTTAAGGTGATATCTACTGGGCTACCGGATTTAATTTGCAGAATACCGGAGGTTACCACCGTATCTTGCTGGCTAAGCCCCGAAGCTATTTCTACATCTTTATTGGTACGAATACCTACCTGCACTTTGCGCTCTTCTACGGTTCCCTGCTTGGCTACAAACACTTTGTGACCGTTTAGTTCGGGGATCACAGCTTGGGTAGGAACCATTAGTGCATCATCTTCCCGGTTAAGGGTTAAGCTGATGCGGGCAAATTGACCGGGTAACAACCGACGATCTTGATTGGGGCTGATGGCTCGCATTTTCAGGGTGCGGGTAGCGGGGTCAAGCATTGGATCGATAGCGTAGATTTTACCTAAGAAAATATCATCGGAAGCATCCGTGCGAAACTCAACTTCATCATCTACCTTTATATCGTTACTGTAGCGACCGGGCACTGAGAACTCTACCTTGGCGGGGTCAATGTTAGAGAAAGTTGCAATAATTGTTTGGGGGGAAATATAACTGCCCGTACTCACGTAGCGCAGACCAATAACGCCATCGAAGGGGGCGCGAATCTGAGATCGATCAATTTGAGCTTCCAAAACCTTAATATCAGCGGCCGATGTATTTAACTCTGTAAGTGCTTGGTCGTATTCCTCTTGGCTAATTGCTTCTTTCTCCAGCAGTAGGCGCTGGCGGTACTCCATATCTTCGCGTAATTTCCGAGTATACTTGAGTTTCTCAAGCTGAGCTCTTAGCTCTTCGTCATTAATAGTAACCAGTAGTGCCCCTCGTTTTACTTCTTGCCCTTCCTGAAAATGGATACCCGTGACTTTTCCAGATATTTCACTACGGATTTCTAGAGACTCATTGGCTAATACTGCCCCGGTAACCTGAATCTGATCGCTGAGCCGCTTGGGTTCTACCACCACTGCATTTACTGGAACAGCCTTGACCGTGCCGGGAGCTGAAGCCGCGACCGCAGTAGCGTTGGTACCGCTATCTTCACTAAAAATATCGAGTTTCGGTAATGCAACCAAAAAAGCAATTACAAGTACGATAACTACCGTGAGGATAGTCTTAACCTTTGGATTCATAGATTAGTAGCGATATATTGATGATCGTTCATTTTTAAGCTGTTGCTCCCAGAACTACGTGACTCTAACGGAGAATAGCTTACCACGATCGTTGACTATGATACAATATGTCTATTATTTTGGGGAGTCTGTCTATTATTCTGCACTAGACACCAGCGCGTGGCGATTAATAAACTGGAGAGCCTCTTGATTAAATATATCCGGTCGCTCTACATTCACCACATGACCGCAGTTCTCGATCACCCTAAGTATTGCTTGCTGGTGTAATTTCACAATTCGCTTGACCGGGGGCAAAAACATATAATCATGCTCACCCATCACGTACAGGGTCGGGATATTAATATCTTTTTCTTTGAAGTACTTGAGCAGAGGGTTTACCTCGTAGGTAAGTTTGTACCAACGCAGAAACTCCTTCTTATAAAGCCGCTTGGCCTCCCGAATAAATAGATTGCGAGAAACCTGATCGCGCTTACTGGGCATAATGACCCAGGCAAACAGTTGGTACAACCACATGTACGGCATAAACCGCTTAAGCATATGGCCCATGTACACTAAAAAGCGAGAGCGAATATTGAGACGGGTGATGGCTCCACAGAGTACCATCGATCGTAATCGTTCCGGGGCTAGTTCACCAATGGTGCGGATGATAATAGAACCCAACGAGACCCCAACAAAATGAGCTTGCTTGATTTTCAGGTGCTCTACTACCTCCAAAATATCCCGGCTAATATCTTGAAAGGAATATTGGTTCTCTACGTACTCCTTCAGTAGCTCTTTAGAACGACCATGCCCCCGCAGATCTATCAGCAGTACATTAAACTGCTCCTTAAATGCTTTGATTTGCTTATACCAGATAGACGAACTCCCTCCGGCGCCGTGCACAAACACGACCCAGTCCTTTTTTTCATCCGAACGGTATTCCCGATAAAATAGCATAAGCGAAACAAACGTACCTCAATAAACTATATTTCTGTCAATATGGTTGGGAAAAATTTGTTTTATAAATTGTGTTAAGGTGTTAGTTCTAGGTTCATGCCTATGAAACCCTTTGCGTTAAACCCAAAATTCTGAACTATACGATAAAAACAAAAACACATTCTCAATACAAATCCACCAAGCGATAGTAATCCATCATCGTCTTACGAAAAGCTTCTCGCTCATCTCGGGTAGCCAACACCGGAACCCGTTCTCCTTGAGCATTTTTGGTAGACAGCTGATGAGCATCTTGTATGCTATTGTATACCTGGCTGGCAAACTGGTAGTGACGTTCTTTATTTCCCGGCAGATATTCGTAAATACCCGTCTGTTGCACACTATCTTGCCAGTAAATTTTAAGCGTATCTTGCTGCTGCAAATAAGTATTAGGCTCCGTTAGTACGTAAGCTTCGTCGTAACGCCAGTTGATAACGATTGCCAGATTGAGTACGGGCTGCTCTTCTGCCTGACTCCGTTCTTTAATCCGGTAGATATCGAGCTTAGCCTCCTCCATTGTTTCTTTATCGTAGTAGCCCTGTCGCACATTTTTAAAGAATAGCTCGGAAGCATCAGAAGTGGTAAACTTGGCTTCAGCATCATTTACTTTGCGCTTTTTATCAGGATTACAGGCGATTAACCCTATAACAAGAAGAATGTAGAGTATTTTTTCCATAGCACTGATCTAACCGTACGCACTAGATAATGGTTTACTGGCTAATCTACTTATATTCGCTAATAAAGACTACCCGGATGATAAGCCGCACCACAAGTTACCTCACTACTGTACTCCAGATAAATAAATTCTTACTTCTGCTGTTAGGAGGAGTGGTGGGGGCCTGTTCGGTAAACCAGGAGACTCAGCAATACGATGCATTCGGAGGGTACACCGGAATTCAACGGGGAGCCACGGGTTGGTTTAGAGTAGAACAAGTAAATGATCGCTGGATGTTCATTACCCCGCAGGGGCACGGTTATGTAGCGTTGGGAGCTAATCATACCGGACGATACCTGAATGAACGGGAACAATCTGCTGGTTTGTATGAACGGGTAGATGACAATCGAGAGCAGGCTGAAGAAGCAATGTATCAGGCCTACGTGGAATCAGGGCTGAACGCCGGGGAAGCCTACGCTCCGCTCAATCCTTATTTGGAAAACCGCCTGCCCCATATCGCTCATTTTAATTATCCCAA
Organism: Tunicatimonas pelagia; assembly: GCF_030506325.1. Taxonomy (NCBI): domain Bacteria; kingdom Pseudomonadati; phylum Bacteroidota; class Cytophagia; order Cytophagales; family Catalimonadaceae; genus Tunicatimonas; species Tunicatimonas pelagia. The sequence continues at coordinate 2,173,079 of NZ_CP120683.1, forward strand.
CAGCAAGCACACCTTCGATATTTTTGACGACTCGGTACAAACCTCCTTCCGTCAGCACTTACTCCCTCAGTGCCAAAGCGTGGCCTCAGATTCGCTTTTACTGGGGATCGCTTTTGTAGATTTACCTATCTGGGACTCGCGCCGAGTAGACTTTTATCGCTCCCTTCCGCCTTTGGCTCCCGGTAAACAAGCGTATCAAAGGTTTTTAATGAACCAGCACGCTACTATTCAGGAATTGAATGAAAGCTATGGGACTTCTCTGGCTTCTTTTGATGAACTTTTGGAAACTACCGATTGGGCATTAGATACCGAACAGGCATCTATTCAGCAAGACGACGATCTGTTTATGGGACAGATTGCCGAAAAACTTTATCCTTTGCTCCGAGATATTGTGCGAGAAGGCGCACCCAATCATCTGTTCTTGGGAGAACGCTACGTGCTAAGAATGGTACCGGAGCCAGTATTGCAAACGGTGGGTAAGTACGTAGATGTATTCTGCACTCAAGCCCTAATTCTTAGCCCACAGCGGCCACCCGAGTGGCAAGTATTTCAGCAAGGTGGCTACGATAGCACCTTTGCCATTGTGCAGAAACCCATAATCGTTGTAGATTGGGCTACTCCCTTTAGCTTAGATGAAACCTATACCACCGATCGAGGCACGGTGAGAGAAGAAGCTCAAGCCGCTGAAGACGTTGCCCAGTGGGTAGAAGATGCATTAGCCCAGCCGTACATTATCGGAATTTTTAAATGCCAGTTCATCGGTACCCACGGCAACGATCGTTGGTTTCCCAAAGGGCGCATGAAACGAACGCTGTGGCAAGACGACGGTACGCCGTTCCCAGTGATGACCAATCGGGTCTCCCAAGCCCATCGGGAAGCTTTAAATGATGTTTATCAGTCGGTTGCAGCAGAAAAATAGTGTTAAAGTGCTATGGTGTTTTAGTACGATAGTTATCTTTGAGTACTATAACACTACGCACTCTAACACTAGATATGATGAGTACTCCTTTTCACCTAGCTTTTCCCGTTTCCAGCCTGATTGACACCCGCCAGTTTTATGAAGATTTGTTGGGTTGCACAGTAGGGCGTACCTCCGAGCGATGGATAGATTTCAACTTTTATGGTCATCAGATTACGGCTCACCTAAAGCCGGAAGAAGTACTGAAAGCGCAAACGAATGAAGTGGATGGCGACCAAGTACCCGTACGCCACTTTGGGGCCATTCTAGATATGGAAACCTGGGAGAAGTTAGCTCAGCGACTAGAAAACGCAAATATTGACTTTATTATTGAACCCCACGTGCGCTTTAAAGGTGAAGTAGGAGAGCAAGCCACCATGTTTTTTCTTGACCCCAGTGGCAACGCACTAGAGTTTAAAGCCTTTCAGAACCAAAGCCAGATTTTTGCTAGCGAATAGTAATTGTCGGCGACTGCTCAATAATCTCTTGAACCGAGAACCTTTCAGTAGCTAGGGTATCTTTAGGAGTATCTCCGTAAATAACGACTTTGTCGCTGAGAGACCGATATACGACCACCTCGAATCCTTCTTGTTCATACCTGGGGGAAGCAGGTGAAATCTCAGCACCTTTCTCGGAGAAGTACAACCCATCAAAATTCAGGATAAATGACTGTTGCGATGGTAGAACAGCATCAAAGGCGCCTGCCCGATTATTTTCGTATCCTTCCGCTGAGTACATCCATATTTCCAGGCGTACTGAGTCGGCGGTAGTATTTTTTACTCGCAGTACGTCTCGGTCAACCTGAGGAATCTTGCGACCATCCAATGTGATACAGTGAATAGTAAAAATGAGACGATTTCGCTCGTCGTTGAGGTTGTACAGGTTATGGTTCAATAACAAGGAAGCAACCATACCGGAAGACATCGTTCCCGATGCTTTGGCTGGTTCGACGTAGTGCTTTAGCATGGTATCCGTTATGTAGGATGAAGCACTAAGATAGTCAAAATATCTCCCGCTAGTACGATAGTCCATTTCCCAATAGTGGGCGATACTATCGGACGAGATTTTCTTTTTTTGGCTTCCGTAATACCAGATTTCGCTAAACAGTTTGGGAGATAAACTATCCAATACTGACGAGAGCAAAGCATTGTCAAAAATATTAGAAACCTCTCGGTTGGCCATCATAGTATCGGCCAAAGAATCAGCATATTCACTTAAACAAATAGCTACGCCTTGATTACAGTCTTGTGTCACATGTCTATCAAAGAAATAGATGAGTGATTGAAGGTAATCCATCTCTTCCTCGTCGAAATAATAATGAATCAACGGATCTTGATCGAGAGACTGACTGTGCAGTACGAGAAGGGGTACAACTATCAGTCCGGCAGAAATCACGATCTTTTTCATTGGTAAACCTCGTTACATACCCTGAACAATAGTCTTTTTAGAAATATAAATACTCCACATGCCCAGAAGGATTTGGGCGGTGTCAGCCGGCAAGGCGAGTTGGACTCGAAGTGAATCGTTGAGCGTAACCGGATGGGTATACAGTAAGGTATCTTGACCAATGCGTTGTACATTACCGATTAATTCTTGTTGCTGTTCCTGACTGTAGCGGTAAGCCTCCAGAATTTGCTGCTCTTTTTCTGGTAAGTCGCTAGCTTGAGTAGACACCGGAATCCAGTGGATAGTGGCCTCCCCGGCGAAGGTATGCACCGATTGATTTTGTAAATAGGCTACAAAGTCGATCTCCAGCTTTTCTTCTTGATACTGCTTTGTCAAAAGAGACAACATTTGCTGAGCCATTGAGCCACCTTGTTGGTAAGCAGCCTCAGTAACCTGCTCAGGGGTGACGCGCTTAGGTTCTCGCTGAGCCATTTCTTCTTGTACCGCCGTGGTATCTACCCGCTGCTCTCCGGTGCCACCGCAAGCCGAAATAATTACGAGAAGCAGTAAAACTGAGTATCGTATCATAAGCAAAATTAATTATGAAATACTAACCTAAAGCGATTGGTAAGTGTTCTAATGGTTAAAGCCACAGTCAAACAGTAAACAAAATCACCTAACTCTACCCGATAAACTGTAAACAGTGGACTATAAGCTGTCGACTGTAGATAACTACACCACCTGAATCAGCAGATCTTTTGGCTCAGTCGTTTCGCCAAACGCTTCTACCGATAGGCCAATAGATTGAGTATACTGAATGAAGCTAGTCTCATACTCTTTTTCTACGGCAACTAGCAAACCACCACTCGTCTGCGGATCACATAGTAGTGCTTTTTGTTCATCACTTATCGGGCTGATTTTATCTCCATAACTATCCCAATTACGCTTAGTGCCACCCGGAACACTACCCTGAGCAATGTACTGGTCAATACCATCGAAACGAGGAACTTTATCGTAGTTAACAACGGCACTTACCTGACTAGCCTCGCAGACTTCGGCTAAATGACCAAGTAAGCCAAACCCAGTTACATCGGTCATAGCTTTTACGTAGGAAAGACGACCAAACTGTATTCCAGCATGGTTTAATTGTAGCATACTTTCCCGAGCCGTTTGCAGATCAGCCTCTTTCACTATTCCTTTCTTCTGGGCAGTAGTTAACACTCCAACTCCTAGCGGTTTGGTTAGAAATAACTTACAGTCCGGAGTAGCTTGATCGTTTCGCTTAATGTGTTCTACCAGGATTTGCCCGGTAACGGCTAACCCGAAGATGGGTTCAGGAGCATCGATACTGTGTCCGCCTGCCAGTGGAATATTTGCTTTGCGACAAGCCGCTTTCGCTCCGGAGATTACCTGCTGGGCTACTTCGGCGGGAAGCTTATCAATGGGCCAGCCCAGGATTGCCACGGCCATTGTAGGCTTTCCACCCATCGCGTAAACATCGCTCAGGGCATTCACCGAAGCAATTCGTCCGAAGTCAAACGGGTCGTCCACAATGGGCATGAAAAAATCGGTAGTACTAATGAGGGCTTGCCCCTGCCCTACGTCGTAGACAGCAGCATCGTCTTTGGTGTTGTTACCGACAATTAGGTTAGGGTCGTGAAAGTCGTCATCCGAAGCTAAAATGCTTTCCAGTACTTGGGGAGATATTTTGCAGCCGCAACCAGCCCCATGGCTGTATTGAGTAAGTCGGATCGGTTCTTTTTCCTGCATAATCAGATAGAAGTTAAGTTAGGGTGAAGGTTTTTATTAGCGGCAAATTTCCGAATCAGTTGGGCATTTGTCGCTGGGTCATCAGTTGGGCAGTCCAACGTGTAGCGTAGAGACTCCGTTTTACGGTTCAGATTACGCTGATAACTACGGTCGTAGTACTCCAGTAGCAGATCAGCCACATCAGCTAATCGTTTTTCTTCCAAAGCTTGTAATGCTTGCTGGGTTCGTAATCCACCCAATCGTCGTTCAATAGTATGAATGGCCCGAGCGAGCTTTGTTGGGTCAAGATGACCATAATCCCGTACCAGACGTTGCACCCGAAGTGAACGAGGAACTTCAACCACCACCACCGGAGCTTGTTTCATATGTTCCCAAAACTCGTGCGGAAGTTGCGCTCCGCCAATGCTAAAGGATTCATCTTCTACCCAAATAGTACGTGATAGATCGAGCGAACGCCAAGCAGCAAACAAACTGTTCTGGAATTGCTCCGAAGTTGGCTGGGAGCTTTGCCCAATTCCCCCAAAGGCCGAGCCTCGATGATTAGCTAATTTCTCTAAGTCAATAATTTGTTCGCCTTGCTCCGCCAGTTCCTGAAGTATTTCGGTTTTACCGCTTCCGGTAGTTCCGCCTACAATCAGAATTGGTAGTGGATTTTGGTAGATTTCCAGTACGGCCCGACGGTAGGCTTTATAACCATCGGCCAGCGTATGAGCTTGTAACCCGGCAGTAGTGAGTAGCCAGGCTACGCTTTCGCTCCGCATCCCACCCCGCCAGCAATGTACCAGCACTTGTCCGTCTACGGCCAATTCACTAGCGGTTTCTACCAAATTACGCATCTTCGGGCCAACAATATCCAAGCCTTGCAGCAGTGCTTCGTAACGGCTGATTTGTTTGTACGCAGTACCTACCTGCGCCCGTTCTTCGTTAGAAAACAGTGGTAAATTATGCGCTTTGTAAATATGGCCTGCCTCGTATTCGGCAGGAGATCGGACATCCAGTATAGGCAATTGTTCACCTCGGTTGAGAAATTCATGTACAGAAAGTGAAGCCATACTGGATTAACCACTATCAGCCAGTATTAGTTAGATGAATTAATTACCGTTTCTCGGATTTGCTCATCAGGCAAGCCGCCTTCGGTTCCGGCTACCACCATTGATACTGAAGCATCGCCGGTTACATTCACCACCGTACGGCACATATCAATAATTCGGTCGGGGGCTAAAATTAAAGCCAGTCCAGCAGCGGGCACACCGATGGCTTCCAGCACAATTACCAGCATTACCACTCCTGCTCCGGGTACGGCAGCGGTTCCAATGGAAGCCAGCGTGGCAGTCAGTACAATCATTAGCTGACTAGTGAGTGATAGGCCTAGTCCAAGGGCCTGAGCAATGAACACGGCCGCTACGCCCTGGTACAAACTGGTACCGTCCATGTTGATGGTTGCGCCTAGTGGTAATACAAAGCTAGATACCTCCTCGGAAACCTTTAGGTCGTTCTGCACCACTTCCATGGTGACGGGCAAAGTGGCCGCGCTAGAGCTGGTACTGAACGCTAGTAGCTGAGCGGGACGCATCGCCCGGAAAAACTTTTTATACTTTACTTTCACAAACATTTTAAAAATTGCCGGGTAGACTACTGCCACCATAATAAGTAATCCAAGAATAACGGTCATGGTATACCACAGCAGGGCGTAGAGTAGCGTAAATGCTTCATTAGGATTTTCTCCGCCAATCTCCACAATCAGGGCGGCGATCAGGGCAAATACGCCGTAGGGAGCCAGCAGCATAATGAACTCTACGATTTTGATAATCACATCGTTCAACCCATCAAAAAAGGCGATAACTGGTTGCCCTTTATCACGAGGTATTTGCAGCAGCGCAATGCCAATTATCAGAGCGACGAATACTACTTTTAGCATCGCTCTGTTGTCGGAAAATGCCTCAAATACGTTTTGAGGTACAATATCGACCAGCGGTTGCAGCGGTCCCGCATCGCGCACATCCTGAGCATCTCCTTGCCGGGTTTCCACATCACCGCTGTATAGTGCCATTAGGTTTTCGCGGGTAGATTCCGGGAGCTTTTTACCTGGCTGCACAATATTGACTAAAATTAACCCAATGGTAATGGCAATGGTAGTAGTAGCCAGATAGGTCAAGATGGTTTTTCCACCCATACGGGACAGTTTGGATACATCGCCCAGGTTAGCAATTCCCACAATCAGGGAAGCCAGCACCAGCGGCACCGCAATCATTTTTAAAGAATTGACGAAGATTGTTCCAAAGGGCTTAATATATTTGGCGGTAAAAGTAGGATCCCAACCGAACTGGATACTGGCGAGTCCAAACAATAATCCTAGCACCAAGCCGATAATGATTTGGGTGTGAAGCGGTAGTTTTTTCATGTGTGTAGTTCAATCTATCTGCTTTTGAAGGAAGCGACCGTAAAAATGCAAAATCCTCAGAGTAAATACTAATGGGGAAAATAAGAACACCCAAAGTTGACTACCTAAACAGTTCGTTATTGACTATTTACTGATACGATATTTGGTTATAACTATTTTTATGAGAACAACCTTTGGTTTTATTCTAGTACTACTGACTGCTACAGCCTGTACGAGTACTAAACATCAGTTAGTCCCTCGCTATGGTTTTGATTTTCAGGTGGGGGAACGATTAGTTATCGCCCAGTTTCAGAGCCGCTCTACCCTATCGACCTACGCCACCGAGCAACTGCTTGGCGCATTCCATCAGTGCCCCGATGTAGAAATTGTACCACCCGATACGGTGCATAACTTTTTTTACCGCAATATGCTGAATGTTAATCCGATTTGGGAAGTGGATATTCCGATGATGGTTCGTATCCGGCAGGCGACCCAGGCCCGTTATCTGCTGATTGGAAAGTTCCTAGACGAGTCTAGTAGTCGACCACCCGTAAGCATCGCTACGCGCTATGCCAACGGATACCAAGATGACATCCATGAAAATTACTCGCGGGTTCAGTTTCTGCTGTACGACTTAGCTACGCACCGTACCGTTCTCAGCCTTCAAACCCGCACGAAGGCTAATCAGTACAACTATCAGGGCGAAGATGGCGCAACTAGCTTTTTCGCTCCGGCTAACCTGACCAAAACCGTAGTAGATAAAGGAGTAAAGAAGCTAGCGGATTCCTGCGGTTGCGATTGATGAATGCGTAGCGTGGCCTGTGTGATTAGTTTTTATTCAGACGTTGAATGAGCTGCTCATTTAAGCGTACGAGATCAGTATTGCCTGCTACTTTTGATAGCCTCTTTGAACGTTTAGCTGCTTCTATTGCTTCTGCATTCTGATTCAGATCAGCCAGAATCAATGCTTCGCGGTACACCTGAAAGAATTGAGCATCATCGTGTTCGGTTACTTCCTGAATATAAGTTAGAGCACGCTCAAGATCAGTCTGGGCTTCGTGTAAATAAAGAGCTGCCTGAAAGTAGTCGTTACGGCTGGGGCCAGCCATCGCTCGGTCAATGGTTGCCATCATCCGTTGATGTACCTCAGTCTGTACCGAAAAGCGGGTTTCGGTTTTAGCCCACCGTAGTACCAATGAAGCTTTATCCAATTGAATATCCTCTACGCCAATGGTAAAGGTTTCGGTAAAATACGGTAGCTCAACGAGGGGTGCAGTTACGGTTACTGCCGGGGTAGCATCGGTATAACTTTGCCAGTTGCGGCTTGCGTAGGGGTAGAGAAGCAACGTCCACTGCTGAGGCTCAATGCGACTAAGAACGGCGTACTCGCCTTTAGAAACTAAAACATCAGTCAAAGTTATGTCTTCAGAAACCGTTAGTTTGGTGGTCGCATTCGCTCCGGTACGCCATAGCTCAGCAAAACGAACTACCCCTTCCTCGCCGAAGATAGTGCGGTTACGCGCGCTTGGTCGGGAATAGATGACCTCCAAATCAGTGAAGCCAATCTGTTGATGTACGGTTGCGGTTGGACTCATAGCGGGAGCTACCACTTGAGCCTGAGCATTCATCAGGCACAGTAGAATAGAAAGAATAAGTGAGAACAGTTCTTTTAACATAATTCAGTGAGTTAAGCTTAAGATACGCCCCGGAAGTATTCGCTCGGCGAACGACCGACAATCTTCTTAAACGCTTTATTAAAGGTGGTTTTAGAGTTGAAACCTGCCTCCTGGGCCAATCCGAAGAAGGTAAGCTCCTGGGCTCGGTCCGTTTTGGCCAGCTCGATAAATTCCTTAATACGGTAGTAATTGACGTACTCGAAAAAGTTCATGCCAATGCGCTCATTAAGTAGGCGGGCTAACTCGGGACTACTCACCCCCAGTAGGTTCGCAAGTTCTGACTTGAGCAGTTTACGATTGAGATAGGGTTTCTTTGCTGCCATAAGTTGCTCCAGGCGATCTTTCAGTGCATCTAACTCGGTAGCAGAAAACTTGGATTGAGCGTACTTCGGCGACTCTACCGGAGGCACTACCGTAAATAGCTCCGGTGCTTGCAACGCATAAACCGCAATAAACAGGATTAATAGAGCAATGCTGATCCAGATTACTTGCCACACTACGCGGTTAAACATCGGTAACCCGAATATCCCGCCTACGTATAGCACCAGCCAGGTTAGCATACAACCGCCAATCGCCAGTAAGAAGAGGAGGAAAAACTTGGTTTTGATCATATAGCTCATCTCACTAGAAAGAGTACGCCGAAACTGCTGAAAGCTTCGTACACTCATTACCCAGTAGGTTAGGTTGAAGACTAATCCAACCCCGACAAAGAGCACAATATTGCGAAACTGCTCCCCCGAAGCGGCTCTCATCTGTAGAGTTTCGTCGCTGGGTAGCATAAAAGTAAAAACAACCCCTACGTTAAACAGCACCGCCGGAAGATAATGCCACCCATGGTGATAACTAGCAGGACGCTTGAGCAGAGCCGATTGGGTGAATAGATAAATGGTAGGCCCAAACAGTAGGGTAGCAAACTCTGAGAAAATTACCCAACGATAGTTATCGGCAACTAGCCCCGTTAAATACAGCACTCGCCCTAGCAGGCCTACGGCCAACAAGGCTATAAAAACCAAGATGTAGCCGTTTATCCGCTTGCGTTGCGTAGGCGATAATCCGTATACTGCCAGCAACAGTAAAGCCTGAAAGAAGCTTAGGTACACCAATTGATTTAACAGAGCCTGCATTTGAGAATCACTATAGTGCAAAAGCGTTGAGGTGCAAAACCCCTCGGCGATCAAATTTCTGCGTAGCCTCTACAAAAGTTTCGTAAGCTTCCCGATCATCCCAGGTAACTACGGTCATAAGATCGGGCTGATAGTAGTAGCCGAAGGGGGAAGTTCCGTCCTTCAGCGACAGTACCACTTTCCCTCCCGCTTGCTCCACTTGCTGCAACCACTGCTGTTGGTACTCTTGAAAAGCACCCTCTTCTTTCTGCCAAAGCGATGTAACCACATTGAAGTCCTTCCTATCAATAGTAAAGTCAAGCGTGCTAGGCACTTCGTAGTAAGTAAGGTGGAAGGTAGGCCAAATAGCTCGGCGTTGGGCGTGAAAATCAGGTACTTCCTTCTCAATTTCGTGCAGAAACTGTTCCCGCTTTTCAAGGTTCTGCCATTTACCCAAAATCATAGAACCCGGTTGGTAGTTTCCTTGGGTAAGTTCTTTCACTTTAAACCCGGGCAGACTCTCGTAGCTCATGCGCGCAGCTACTGGGAACGCAGTTTGTCCGTAATTCTTGAACAGAGAGTCTGACCCAGGATTTTGAGATAGCAAGAGAATATCCAATACCTCTCCGGCCTCGAGATGATAGGTGCTTGCCGAAGACTGCGCTAACAATGACCAGGTGATAAAGGAAAATAAAAAGCTGACTATTCCACTGATAAGATACTGCATATGTGTTATGTTAAATAATGAATGATTGGTACAAATGTAGAGACAACATGTACGCTGAAAAAGCAATGATCTCCCCCAACAGATACGAATACAGTATGCGTACAACTTTTTGTATGTTAAAGCGATTGATCGGACTACGTAGATAATAGGATAAGAGGTTAGTAGTTTTTATACCGTAGGCTTGCATCCGTCGTGTATATGTATTTTTGTATCCCTTGTCTATACTTCCTACCTTAGAGTAACAAGAAACTATTGCCAATGGAACGCACTGCAACGAAACTTCTATCATTAGAAGAATACAATCAACTAGAAGAAGAAACCAGTATACGCTACGAATACCATAATGGAGAAGTATTTGCAATGGCGGGAGGCTCGCCCAGACACGGTATTATTGCGGGAAACATTATTAGACTGCTTGGGAATCATTTGAAAAAAAGGTGCCGAGTAGGAAGTAGCGATTTGAAATTTTATATCGAGTCCATTAATAAATCGCTGTACCCGGATGCATCCGTGATTTGCCAACCTTATCAAGTATCAAAGCACGATCGCAATGCGCTAACTAACCCCATTCTACTAGTAGAAGTATTATCAGAAAGCACCGCTAACTACGACCCCGTATCCACGGCGGGAGGTAATAAGTTTCACTACTATAGCGAACTACCATCGTTGCGTGAGTATGTACTGATAGAACAAAATATCTGGAAGGTAGAAACTCGCTACCGGAGTACTGCCCAGGAAGAGTGGAAGATGAACTGGTTTGAGGGAGAAGAAGCTTCCGTTACGCTTCATTCTATGAATGTCACTATCCCCCTCGCTGAGATTTACCAGGAAACCGAAGGTTTGTAAAGGAAAGCTAACTTCCAACCTGTTTCTCATCGTTTAAAAACTCATCCGTGAAGTGCGCTCGTCGTTTAGGTTGGGCAAATTTAGTCGCATTATACCCTTTAGAATCACCCTTCGGAACTGATAAACTTTGCCATTGTTTACCTTTAATCATCTTACCCAAATACGTGATTTGGCCCAACGTGGTAAGCGTAATGGGCTAATTGCCGATTGATAGCTTCTACCACCGTATGCCCCATATTACGAATATAAACTACCTCGTCAAAGTTATCAGCATTTACCGAATCCAACGCCTGAAAGAGACAGTCCCAGCCTTCATTCCACTTGCTGAGTAGTTCTTCTTTGGTTTTGATCCGATCTTCAAACTCTTCGTCGCGCTTACGCCATTCTTTTTCACCGTCGGTAGTGAGAAAGTCAGTCCAGCGAGAAAGCATATTGCCTGACAGGTGATTGACGATAATAGCGATAGAGTTATTATCTGAACTATATTCCCAAAACAGCTCCGGCTCGCTTAGCTGAGCGAAGGTCTTATCACCCAGCGAGCGATAGTAAGCAAATTGCTTTTTCACACTTTCTAAGTAGTTTTCTATCATTCCTCTGTTTTTTAAGTTTTACGTGGACTTGCTGCGAGTTTCAAGCGCGTAGCATAGGTATGGGCAGTAATTCGCCCTACTGAATTTACGTTCTCTTCTTTCATTTTGGTACACGACCGCCCTAAACTGAAAAGTATTTGGTGATTCAAGAAAATACTTAGTACTACCCCCCACGCGAAACATTCGTCCCCAGAAGGGCATTTGTAGATCAGAGTATTTGCGCCAGATTCCACAATCATTAAGAAGGATAGATTTACCCCTACGCTACGTAACGCAACTTCTCCGGAGCAGTGATGTACGATCGCGCTAGTTCACGTGACCTTTAAGTAGCACTACTTTGCCCACTTTTTACCCGATTTAAATGTTCCGCACTGCCGTTTTACGCTTGCCTCTGCCCGAATAACCGTTCTGCTACACTGCTAATTATCGGTTTTTCTCACCGGAAAGGCAAAATGGTACAAACCTCTAGAAGTATCATGTAGCTTTTATGCCTAAAATGCTGAGTTTGAAGGTAGGCTTTGGTGTATTTTACGATTATATAAAAGATAAACACTATGGTGAGCTATCTCCATGTTGGCAGTAACAGTAAAAAGTAAAAAATATGATCCGTTATATATTTATCTTCAGTGCTATATTTGGCTGTAATCTTAGAAGCCAAGAAACAGTAATATATGTAGATGAAACACCAGAAATTGATTCCACCTCTTATTATTCAATAAGATATGATAAGGACGGAAATATAATAGGTGAATATAAAAGTGATGAGTACCTAGAACTAGAAGCTGAAATAGATAAGGTGTTCACGAATCATCACTTATATTCTATTAAAGATTTAAGCGGTGATGGAGTTGCCATTTCTCACAAAACTAATTTACAGGGCATGATAGTTGGATCAAAAGATAAGAATGACACTGTAATGATTTTGAGAAGTGAAAGTGAAAGCATACAGAGACCAATAGATGAGAGTGGCAAATTTGAATTTTCTGATTTGCCTATAGACACTTATCACCTTTTTGTTTCAAATACGACAAGTCAATTGACTTTCATTGATAAGATTGATTTAAAAAACGGCCTAAACTACAAACTAACACTTGAAAAGAAGGAAGAATAAAGCTGCTGACAGAATGCAAGCCTGCCCCCTCCCCTATGGCTAAAGCCTACATCGGCCTTTTACAAACACTCAAATTGCGAATCAGAGAGTCACAGAATATACCAGCAGTGTAAATGAAATCTAAGAAAACCAAGCAAATTGATTATCAGAAGTAAAAAAGACTATTTCATTAGATTTCCTCTGGGGCTGTTACTGATCTTTATCATTGGTATAAGCCCCTTCCTAATTGGTATGATTGGAGCCAGTATTGTGGAGTACACATCGGGAGAGCCTTGCCATGAGGGAAACTGCTACTGGGGCGCACTGCCGTGGCTGTCTTTTTTCACTATGCCCGTAGCGAGTTTACTGTTCATCATCTACCTAATTATCGTAGCGATTGATACGGCTAAAATTCTTAAAAGATAAAGGACTATCACGCTAGTGAAGTAAGTATCAAAAAATTCATTGAACTTATTTTCTCAACAGTATGTGTCAATATTTTGTATATTATACTAAATCAACATGGTAGTGATGAAGAAAACCCAACTATTGGAAACTATTCAAGACATGCCCGACGAATTTTCGGTAGATGAGTTAATGGAAAGGCTACTGATCTTACAGAAAATAGAAGAGGGTCAGCAGCAAATACAGGCCGGACAGTTTTATACTGAAGAGGAAGCTAAAAAGAAACTGGAAAAATGGTTAAAGTGATATGGGCAGAGCGAGCCATTGACGATTTGACTAACATAGCAGATTATAGCAACTGATATTCAGACAAATACGCTTCATCTATCGTATCTAAGCTTTTTAGTAAGGTCAATATTTTGAAGAATATGCCCAGAGTTGGCAGAATAGTGCCTGAGAAGAATGATGAGAATATCCGGGAGCTAATAGAGGGGAACTACCGAATCATTTATGAAATCAGTAGTGAAGATAGAATAGACGTACTGATGGTGCATCACTCATCCCAACCACTAGGAGATATTTGAGTAAGAACAATTATAAACTTTAGCATCAATCCTAAAACAAGCTCAGTACCCCGTGGGCGATACGCTTTTCATGATCTAACAACCACTTTTTACGCCACATGCCGCCGTTGTAGCCCGTTAGGTTACCGCTCGTCCCGATAATGCGGTGGCAGGGCACAATAATCGCAATTTGGTTTTTACCATTGGCTAAACCTACCGCTCGGCTGCTTTTAGCATTACCGATCTGTCGGGCCAAGTCAGCATAGGTATTCGTCTGACCGAATGGAATCTTTAGTAGCCCCTGCCAGACGGTTTGCTGGAAGAGAGTACCTTCCTGCTGGAATTGTAATCCGAACGTTCGGCGCCATCCGGCAAAGTATTCGTCCAGATGCGTAGCACAACGGCGTAGTAAGGCCGGGGCATTATTAGTGCTCACCGCTTTTTTTTCTAGTTCCTGATGCAAATCCGCGTAGCGCACCCCGGAAATGAAAGAATCATTTCCGCTAATTAACAGGTCACCCAGTGGTGAAGGATGCACAATGGTGAAGGTACGCATAGCATCTACACATGCTTACAGTAAGCTTCAATAATCTGGTTGAGAAATTCCGCCTGATCCATACTCCAGTAGCGGTTAGAAAAAATCTCTACTTCAATCATTCCCTCAAACCCCGCTTCTTCTACCCACTTCCGAATTTGCGGAACATCAATACAGCCCTCGCCCATCAGTCCCCGATCTAATAGAAAATCTTCGGTGGGTACCCGCCAGTCGCATACGTGAAAGGCAGAAAGGTTACCGTTGCGCCCGCAGCGCATAATTTCCGATTGTAAATTATCGTCCCACCAGAGGTGATAAACGTCAGCAGCAATACCTACCCAGGGAGAATCAATGGCTTCCGCCATATCGTTAGCTTGCCCCAGCGTATTCACTGCCGAACGGGTGTCGGCGTACATAGGGTGCAGCGGTTCAATAGTCACTTGCACCTGATTAGCTTCGGCGTGGGGCAGAATAGCTTCAATCCCCTCCTGAATTTGCTGGCGAGAGGTGGTTAGTGATTGATTGGGTTCAGCACCACAAACCAGCACTACCATCGGGGCACCTAACTCAGCGGCTTCATCAATGGCTCGTCGGTTGTCATCAATAGCAGCCTGACGCTTTTCAGCACTAGCTGCGGGAAAGAAGCCACCCCGGCAGAGCGAGACAATATTTAGTCCGTGATTTCGTAAGCGGTTACCCGTCTGGGACATGTTACGCCCTTCCAGCGCATCGCGCCATACCGTAATGCCCTTAACGCCTGTTTCGGCAAAGCGTTCGGATGATTCTTCAATGCTCCAGGGTTTGGTAGTAATCGTATGGATGCAGAGTTGGGAAAGGTCTTTCACAGTGAAAATAGGTTAGTCGGTAAACAGCGACTAAAATTACAAAAGGAAATTACTTACTCCAGTATTCCATCCGATTTTCTCTGGCTAGCCAGAGATAGAATAAGCGTGCGCCGGGATTTCACCCAAGCTCTTCATCATCTTGACGTGAGAGGCCAGCGCATCGCGGAAGCGAATCTTCTCATGGTAAGGTAAATGAAACTCCTTAGCGGTCTGCTGCACAATGGGAGCAATAGCTTCGTAGTGAATATGGCAGATATTCGGAAATAAATGATGCTCTACTTGAAAGTTGAGTCCCCCTACGTACCAATTCAGCAAACGGTTATTGCGGGCAAAATTAGCCGTTGTCTCCAGTTGGTGAATGGCCCAAGCATTCTCAATATTACCTTCTTTATTAGGCAGCGGTTGCTCTACTTCCTCTACAATGTGCGCCAGTTGAAATACGAGCGTGAGAATATACCCGGCGGTAAAATGCATTGCTAACACTCCAATAACTACCTGCCACCAGAGTAGCGGAGTAATCAGCATTGGAAGGGCTACGGTAAAAAAGAGGTATAAAACCTTCGTAAAAATAAGCTTCCAAAGTTCGCTGGAAAACTTAGATTTCTGTCGCTCTACCATCCCGACCTTATTGTAAGATAATAACTTAATCAGATCGCTGATGATAAAAAATAGGGTATTGAAACCGTACAGAAAGAATACATAGATATATTGATAGCGATGTATAGATCGCAAAGATGCGTGCTTCGATAACCGGATTACCAGCTTCGTCCGAATGTCATCGTCTAACCCGTGAATGTTGGTGTAGGTATGGTGTAGTACATTATGCTGTATTTTCCAGACTACGGGGTTAGCCCCAATAAAATAGGTGAGATAGCCTACCCAGCGATTAACGGTAGCACTACGGGAATAAGAACCGTGTAAAGCATCGTGCATAACCGACATGCCGATACCCGCCATAGCCACACCCATAGTAATAGCAAATGGCAGCAGCCACCATGCGTTAACCGATAAAGTGAGTATGGCGGCATAAGCGCCAAAATAGATCGCTGAAAGAATAATGGTTTTTGCCACCATCTTCCGATTGCCGTAGTGGGAAATGTCCTTATCTTTAAAATACTGATTAACGCGCTTGCGTAAGGTAGGAAAAAAGGCTGATCGATCAATATCGATAAACCGTGCTTGGTAGTTCATACAACTGGTTTAAAGAGCGAAAATGATACGCTGCTCAGTCAAGAAAGATGGGGCCAAACGAGAGGGAGTGAGGTAACACCATCTGGTGGGCAATGATCCTTAGTGTCTGTATGCCACGCTAATTTGATTCCCCTCTACTACATATTGTTTTAAGAGAATGTTCAGGGGATTGGCAAAATAGAATAAATTTCTCGCTAATCAATTGCTTTTCTTCACTATCAGCGCTACTGCGTGAGTGGCAACCCCCTCCTTTCGCCCCACGAAACCCATCTTCTCAGAGGTAGTGGCTTTAATAGAAATAGTTGATTCTTCTACCTCCATCACTTCGGCCATAGTAGCTCGCATAGCGGGAATGTGAGGATTTACTTTAGGAGCTTCCAAACAGACGGTAGCGTCAATATTGCCTAATTCGTAGCCCTCCTTACGCAGTAGTTGCATTACTTCTTTCAGCAAAATTTTGCTATCAACCCCTTTGTACTTGGGGTCAGTATCGGGAAAGTGAAAACCAATATCACGCAGATTAGCTGCTCCCAGCAGGGCATCGCAGATAGCGTGAATCAGTACATCAGCATCCGAGTGGCCTTTTGCTCCATGTGTATGCTCCAGACGAATGCCACCCAGCCAAAAATCTTGTCCTTCTTCCAATTGATGCACATCGTAGCCGTAACCAATTCTAAAGTTCATAGAATAATTGAAAATGGATAATTAATAATACACAAAGGGGTTAGGAATCAGTATAAATACAATGATACAAAAAGTGCCTTATTCAAACTGATTTTGTTTGAAACGAGGATCAAAAGCGAATGATTGCTGGTCAATTAGTTGAATCTTTTTGTAATCGGAATGCTGAGTATTGAGCACGTAATTGAATTCTTGGTGCATAATAGCGGAAGGCACTTTCAAAATGGGTGTGTTCTCAGTTTGAAACCACTGGCTACCGATTGCTTGGCAAGAAGGGTGTCGCGCTCGCTGAAACCAATCACTTGGTAACTCATTGGGTCGCACTGAGGTAACTGCCAAATCATCCGGAATGTAAATAACCATAATCGTAAATTGCTCGCTAAGAATCTCACCGGAGGCGTGCACCAAGTTTTCCAGGCACGCTAGCGAACGGGAAGCTGCTGTATACAATACTTTTTCGCCCGTATAGTTCCATCGATTGGTACGTCCTGAAGCAAAAAGCTCGTTGGCGTACTCAGCTTTTACAATGCGGAAAACTTCCATCCGTCATTAGGCAAACTCGCCATTGGCAATACGCTCCACTTCATCGCTCACTAGATTCAACCCTTCCGAGGTGATGAGTAAGTCAAAGGGTTTATCACCATCTAAGCCAAAGGCCGGCTTATGTAACCACCGCTTAAATATTTCTACCGAACCAAATACCGTTTCTCCTCGCTGAACTAATTTTTGGTACTTCAATAACGCTTCCGCTTGCTGTGGGCTGAGCAAATCTTCCTGAGCACGGTAATTTCGGGCAGTACGCACAGTTACTCCCAACACAGTAGCTAGCTCCTCAACACTACTTTGAGTTTGAGTCATTACTGTGCCGACTTTCTGTTTGGATACCCCTTGTCGGGCTAACTGAAGAATTTCCTCCCGACTAGCTCCCCAACTTACCTTACCCCCCGGAGTAGCTGGCGTTGCTGTTTTTCTTGCACGAGATTTTCGACTTCTTTTAGGAGGTTTAGACTGGATTTGTTTCATATGACTAAGATAAGTAATTTTTCCAATTAAAGAGGAATTTTTGCTAAACTCACTTATCAATAGCCACTCGCATCTTTTGCTATTTTCTATTGTTCACTGTTAATTGCACATTGTTCACTTCTTTTATGGCAGATACCATTCAGTACCAGTACGATTCCGATCATCTACAGAACTCTGAGCCTACCAAGTATCAGGCAGAAGATTTAACTTCCGAGCAGATGGTGATCAACATTGGGCCGCAGCATCCGTCTACCCACGGGGTTTTGCGGTTAGAGGTGGTGACAGAAGGTGAGGTCATTGTCGATGTGGTACCACATTTGGGCTATTTGCACCGCTGCTTTGAAAAACACACTGAATCGTTACCCTATAATCAGATTATTCCCTACGTAGATCGGATGGATTATTTGGCAGCGATGAATTCTGAACATGCTTACGCGATGGGAGTAGAACGAATGCTAGGTATCCAGGATCAGATTCCAACGCGAGTAGAATACATTCGAGTGCTGGTGGCAGAGCTGAATCGTTTAGCCTCGCACTTTGTAGCGATTGGTACTTACGCTATGGATATTGGGGCGTACACTCCTTTTCTGTGGATGATGCGCGACCGCGAACATATCCAGCGAATGTTGGAGTGGGTTTGTGGATCACGAATGCTCTACAACTACATTTGGATTGGAGGCTTGTTTTACGATCTGCCCGTTGGCTTTGAAGAACGCTGCCAGGAATTTGTTACCTACTTACGACCCAAGTTAAGTGAGCTAGAACAGTTGGTCGTAGACAACAAAATATTTGTAGAACGTACTGCCAATGTGGGCGTATTGCCACTGGATTTAGCCATTAATTACGGAATCTCTGGACCGATGCTTCGGGCATCGGGACTACGCTACGACCTACGACGGGTAGACGGTTACTCAGTATACCCCGAACTAGAATTTGATATTCCGATTGGTGAAGGGAAAATGGGAGCCGTAGGTGATTGCTGGGATCGTACTTACGTTCGCGTTCTCGAGTGCTACGAGTCGCTACGGATTATTGAGCAGTGTGTAGTCCAATTAACGGGCGACCACAAACGCACTCGAGAATTCGATCCGCGAGCCGTAGTTCCTAAAAAAATCCGTCCTAAACAGCAAGATTTATACGTGCGAGCCGAAAACCCTCGCGGTGAACTGGGCTTCTATTTCCGAGCCGACGGGCGTAGCGATATTCCCTTCCGATGTAAAGCCCGTAGCTCCTGCTTTGTGAACCTATCCATTTTAGCCGAACTTAGCCGGGGTGGCATGATTGCCGATCTGGTAGCCATTCTCGGTTCTATTGATATTGTGTTGGGTGAAGTAGATCGGTAGCCCGACGCTTTTTAGTGTTATTTCTAGCGTAATATGCCAGATGTAACTTAGCCACTCAAATTCAGTATTAAGAGTCTTTTTTAGATTATACTTTTGGTTAAGTATTTATAACCAATGGTGCAGTCTAAACCATAAGATTCATGACATTCGCCCAAGTACTCAATGCGGGTATTCGAGATGACCAGCCCTCTTACCTACAAAAGAAAATACGGATTGCTAATAGTGTGGCACTCATTATCAGCTTTGGAGTAGCGGTTCCATTCATAATTATTTCTGGAATTCATTTTCCGCCCCTAGTTCTGGTTCCTATCATAGGCGTTATCATATCCCTCGGAGTTGTAGGCCTAAACGCCTTGAATAAAACTACGTCCGCAAGACTTATTATTTCACTGCTACCGCTTATGTTAGCTGCCGCCTACAATGTCGGATTGGCCTCAGTAGGTGAGCCACCGGTAACCGGACTATACATGATAGAACTTGGGTTTTCTATTACCGTGTTTCTAGTCTTTGATCTACGGGAAAAAAGATATTTGATCTCTTTGGTTATTATTGTTTTACTAATCATTTTCTCCTTTCCGTACACTCAACATTGGTGGGAACCTAATGTGGATGCAACTATCATCCGAGAAGGATACGTAGGGGTAATCGCTGTCTTAACTAGCATTTTGTATACTTTCGGCAGTGTTTTCATATTGGCACAACAAAATTTCTTCTCTGAAAACAAATTTGCTCAATTGCTTACTGAAGCGAAAGAGACCAATGAAACAGCTAAGCAGTCAGAACAAGAACTCAAAGAAAGCTTGAAGCAGTTAGAAGAAGCTCAAGAAGAAGAGAAACAGCGACAATGGGTGACTGAAGGGCTAACTCAGACGGTAAGTATTCTTCGTGAGAATGATGATTTGCCAAGCATGAGCGAAAAAATTGTTAGCCATATTATTCGCTACATCAATGCCAATCAGGGGGGGCTTTTTATTGTTGATGAGCAGGATAGTGAGAAGTATCTGCGCCTTCAAGCTTGTTATGCTTACGGACGTAAAAAATTTAAGAAAAAGACGGTGGCTATTGGCGAAGGATTACTGGGTCAGGCTTACCTGGAAAAAGAATACAGCTACCTCACTGAAATCCCTCAGAACTACGTGAACATTACTTCCGGATTAGGTAAGGCTACCCCTAGAGCTTTACTTATTATGCCTCTCATTATTAATGAGGAGGTAGAAGGAGTGCTGGAGTTGGCTTCTCTGCAAGAGTTTAAACCACATGAGATTGAGTTTATGCAAACACTGGGCGAAAGCATTGCCGCTACGCTACGTAATGCTCGGATAAGCACTCAGACAAAAGCACTATTGGAAGAGTCGCAACAGCAGGCTGAAGAGATGCAAGCACAGGAAGAAGAGATGCGGCAAAATATGGAGGAGATGCAGGCTACCCAAGAACAGTCGGAGCGGCTACGAACTGAATTAGAAGAAAGCGAAAATTTACTAAAAGAAAAGCTGAAAGAACTAGAAGCAGCTCAGCGCGAAACTGAGGAAGTACGACGAGTTGAACAGCAGCGAACCGAAGAACAAATCAAGTCCAGAAAAAAGATGATGGAAAAAGCGATGCAAAAGTTTAAGGAAAGAGAACAAGAGTTATTGGCTCAACTGGAAGCTGCCAAAAAATAACTCATATCATTCATTTCTTGAACAGTTAGTAAAGTTTGAGTAATCTCTCTATGCAATTGACGAGAATGCTAACTGCTCTTGCATTTCAGACTTTTAAGACAGGCATAAACCATCTGATTTTTGTATTGCACAAATACTTAGCCACCACATTACTAACCAATACCCCCCACTTTTATTCACATAATTAATTTTACAAATGGAAGCAACAGCAATTTCAGTAAAAAATGGATTAGGAAACGATTTTCTGCACATTGAGTACAATGAAGCTAGTAAATGGGTTTATGCCCGCTGGGTTGGTGATGTCACTAATGAAGACGTGAAACATGGAGCTGAAAAAATACTAGAGCAACTACAGCAACACCATTGCCCTCATATACTTAACGACAATCGAGAACTGGTCGGTTCGTGGGATGAAGTTACTGAATGGGTTCAGCAAGACTGGATGCCGCGCGCTATTGGTGCGGGACTACAGAAGTTTGCCCATATAATATCTCCCGATATTTTCGCTGCTATGTCGGTAGAAGAAATGGTAACCCGGGCAAGTGGTTTTGAGATGCGTATTTTTGAAGATGAGGCCGAGGCAAAAGCTTGGTTGGAGTCAGAATAAACTTTTATTTATTTACAGATACTGTAGAAGCGAAGTTAGTGTAGAGCTAGCTTCGCTTTTTTCTTTTTAGAAGAGCATCTTTATACGACAATCTGAAATGTGCCCTATCCGATTTGTGTATTCTTAGCAAGTTGCCCATCTTTACAAGTGCAATTGAAACCGCAGCGGCGGCCGATGGACAATGGATAGTTAGAAAGCTACAATAATGTAAATAGCTATAATCTAGGTATCTTGGATAATCTGTAAAATCTGATTTAAGCGAAGAGAGCATTTACTATTCACCTGCAATTATTAACTTTCCGTTTTCAATTATCCACTATCAACTAGTTATTATGCAGCAGTATCTTGATTTGATGCGTCATATTTTGGATCATGGCGTGAAGAAGGAAGACCGCACCGGAACCGGTACATTGAGTGTATTCGGCCACCAAATGCGCTTTGATCTGCAAGAAGGCTTTCCGGTGACTACCACTAAAAAACTGCATCTGCGCTCAATTATTCATGAGCTGCTATGGTTCTTGCAAGGTGATACCAACATTGGCTACTTAAAAGAAAACAAAGTAAGAATTTGGGATGAGTGGGCAGATGAAAATGGTGATCTGGGTCCCGTATACGGCCACCAGTGGCGAAGCTGGCCTGCCCCCGACGGTCGCTCCATCGATCAGATTAAGCAGATACTACACCAAATCAAAAACACCCCTAACTCCCGCCGAATTATGGTATCGGCCTGGAATGTGGCCGATGTAGAGCGAATGGCCCTACCGCCCTGTCATGCCTTGTTTCAGTTCTACGTAGCTGAGGGAAAGCTTTCCTGTCAGTTGTACCAGCGTAGTGCCGATGTCTTTCTGGGGGTTCCTTTTAATATTGCCTCCTACGCTCTGCTGACCATGATGGTTGCTCAGGTCTGCAATCTGAAGCCCGGTGAGTTTATTCACACCTTCGGCGATGCCCATCTTTATACCAACCATCTTGAGCAAGCCGGACTACAACTTAGCCGGAACCCTCGTCCGTTACCCATCATGAAAATCAACTCCGAAGTGACCGATCTTTTTGCATTTTGCTACGAAGATTTTGAGCTAGTTAATTACGATCCGCACCCTCACATTAAAGCCGAAGTAGCGATTTAGTGCAAGGTTTTCGTACCCCTCCTTCATTCTAATAATTTATCCTACCAAACGAATAGCTAGTTACATAAGTAATGTAAACTGTAAATGCCCATCTATATTTTTTTAAGAAAATGAAAAATAAAAATAGTGCTACAAATTGCACTTTTTCGTCCCTTTGCTTCCTCGCTTGGTAGGTTCGTAGTGGGGATTTTCAACGAATAGTACCTGTCTGAGGTTCGATAACAAACTCAGGATTAAAGTGGTGGAATAGGTGTCAAGTTTGATACAGTTAGGCCGAATGTCTAATTGTTGAACCACCATGAAATATATCAGTCTTTTCCTCCTCAGTATCATCACCCACATTGTTCAAGCGTCTGACCTACCTCAATACGGGGTTTGGTGCTTCGGAAAAATAACGCTAGATAACAATGTAATACTGGAGGGCAAGATTAGTTACGATCTTAAGTTTGAGGCCATTAAAGTTAAAACCGATGATCTGGTAAGAACCTACACCGCCGAAAACATTACTAATTTTGAGATATTCGATCCTATTAAGTACCGACATCGCAAGTACGTAGCAGTAGATCATGTTATGAAAGAAGGATATAAGCGTAAAACCTTTTTTGAGGTGCTCTCTGATGGAAAGATTTCAATATTGAGAAAGAGTAAATACGTGCGTCGTCCGCGGGTAACTGAAGATTACCGGGCACCCCATGTGTATCTCAATGCTGTTTGTCGACATACGTACTACGTTTACCAAGGGGACAAATTTGTAGAAATAGAAGATTTTGTATCGCAGGTAATGCCGATGATGACCTCACACCAAGAGGAGGTAACCAGTTACGTAAAGCAGTGCAAACTGAAACTAAAGGCCATTCACGAGCAAATGCGTGTTATCCATTTGTACAACCAGCTAACGGCTCAGCCAGAAAAATCTTTTTTACTAAGCGAATCAATGAGTGAGGAGTAGCTAGTTTCTACAACTTGCTCTGCCATACTGAGTATGTGCGACTCAAATCGCTAATGTCCGGGGCTTGTGGGAACAAACCATACATGGTAGAACCAGAACCACTCATGCTAGCGTAGAACGCTCCGGCATCGTAAAGTTGCTTTTTAATATCTTCTAGCACCGGATACCGAGCGAATACCGATGCTTCAAAGTCATTCGCTAGATTATCTGTCCATTTCTCAGCCGATTGTTTTATCAGCTCATGGAGTGATGCTGACGGCATGGAGGGATTTACCTGCCGGGGAACTACTTTAGCGTAGGCTTCGGCGGTAGATACTGAAATATCCGGAAATACTAACACGATGTGCTTCCCACTTAGATCCAGTGATATTTCCTGAAACTCGTTACCCGTTCCACTGGCTAACACTGGTTGATTCCGAATAAAAAACGGACAATCGCTACCCAACTGGCTAGCGTAACCTTCCAGCCGATCATCAGTGAGTGACAAAGAAAACAGCTCATTCAGGCTTCGGAGTAAAAAAGAAGCGTTGGATGAACCGCCACCTAACCCGCCGCCCATCGGGATTATTTTATGTAAATGAATTTGAACTGGCGGCAGGTCAAAGTCAGTTTGTAACAACTCATAAGCCCGCACGCACAGATTATCTTCGGGCTTTCCTGGAATTGATAATCCCGAAGTAGTAAACTGAAAGGCTTTACTTTCAATTACCTCCAGAATATCCCGTAGCGGAATGGGCACGAAGCAGGTTTCAATGTTATGATAGCCATCCTCCCGCTTACTTACAACGTGTAAGCCTAAATTGATCTTAGCATTGGGGAAAACTACCATATCTGGAAACCGAAAACCGGAGTCTGGAAACCGGATTCCGGTCCCAGCGGGGAACCGCTCCGCTATCCGGACTCTGTATTTTTATTTGCTCATTTCTTCAATAATGGCCTCACTGATACCGGCGGAAGAGAAACCTCCGTCGTGCATCAGGTTCTGCATGGTAACCATACGGGTAAGATCGGAGAAAAGCGTAATAACGTAATTGGCACAATCATCACCGGAAGCATTACCAAGCGGTGACATTTTATCGGCGTAGTCAAAAAATACGTCAAATCCTGATATACCTATGCCCGCCGTAGTTTTGGTAGGTGACTGCGAAACGGTATTCACCCGGATGTTTTTCAGACGAGCTAAGCGGGCACCGTAGCTACGGGCAATAGATTCTAACACTGCTTTGGCCTGGGCCATGTCGCCGTAGTCAGGAAAGTTGCGTTGGGAAGCAATATAGCTTAGGGCAACAATAGAACCCCACTCATTCACTACGTCCATCTTCTCAGCTACCTGCATCACTTTGTGGAAAGACAAACCAGAAATATCGAGAGTTTTTAGAAACCAGTCGTAGTTCAAGTTACCGTATTCCCGACCTTTCCGAACATTAGGGCTCATGCCAATAGAGTGCAGGATAAAGTCCAGCTTGCCATCTAAAACTTCGGTAGAATCCTGCAATAGTTTCTCTAGATCTTCCAATGAGGTGGCGTCAGCCGGTAGCACTTTGGCATCGCACTGTTCGGCTAACTCGTTAATTTTGCCCATCCGCAGGGCTACGGGGGCGTTCGTTAATGTAAAAGAAGCTCCTTCTTCCCGGGCTTTCAGTGCTACTTTCCAGGCAATAGAGTTTTCGTCGAGTGCGCCAAAGATAATTCCCTTTTTTCCAGCTAATAAATTGTAACCCATAATCTATACGTTTGGTGATGTTGTGTATTTTCTAATTAGCAAAACTACACAATTTCGCTTGGCTTGAGTAGTCTAGTGTACTTTTTCCTCGTAGCCATAGAGTATAAGACTGGTGAAAATGCTGTTTCTGTTTGTATTCTGCCCTGGCTAAAAATACAGTGCCCGTACCTTAAATCCATCTACGCGGTTGTACTCCAGGGCTGGTGCGGGAATTTTAATGTAATTGAGTACCCCTAGAACTTTCCGCAGGTAAGGGTTGGCCACATTTAGTTTAGTCAGGTCAACATCTACCGATAAGAAGTACTGCCGATGGCGCACTAAGTCAGGCATTTGTATTCCTCGTGACACTTCGGGATTACGAAATTCAGCTAGCATTCCGTTGCCACTGTAGCCCCACGCCACGTTTAGCCACGGAGGTAAGCGCGATGAGCGAAATATAGATTTTAGGTTGGCTGATAACCAGTAAGTGTGTCCGTTGTAATCTTGAAAAAAGCGTTCGCCGTGTGTCTCACCCAGCACCCACGGGCGGTACTGAGCGTAACTGGAAGGCGAATAAGAGAACTTCATTCGCACGGCTTGTTCTCCCAGCCAAGCTTGTTGCGTAATGAATAAAGCAGAGCCGGCTGCATTAGCAATCATGTCGCCCCAAGAAAACCCGTAACCTTCGTACAAACCATCGAATACTTCGATAGGGGTTTGTAAAACCAAGCCCAACATGCCGCCGTACCATAATGATTTTTTATGAGATACTCCGGCCCAACGCAAAGCATGGTAACCTATCTCGCTTTCGAAATAAGCGGCATACGTATGCCCGGCTTTGTCTAGCTGGAGCCAACCAGCATTATCGTTGTACCAATGAAAGGGAACCGATTCGTGGTTACGGTACCACACAAACTGCAAGTAGGATAACCCCGCCGCATAAAACACAGACTCCGCCAAAATAACACCACGAAGCCGATCCCGACGAAGTGTGTCGGGGTACGTTGATTGGGCAGAGGTAGTACTAGCTGACAGAAAGGTTGCGAGCAAGAAGAAGCAACTGAATACTATTTTTCTAGCCTCCATAGAAAACGAACGTAACTCTGCGATTTAGCATCTACGAAAACAGAAATTTATTCTAACCTATACACAAATTAATCGCGCTATTTATAAATCAGCATCTACCACTAAGTGCGGAACAGTGGATAAATCCCAATCAATTACTAAACCTTGAGCCAGACTTTCCGCCACTTGTTTTCCGTAAAGATACTCGCAAAGATAGAGGGCGGCTTCAAAGGATTTGGCTCCTCCCGCCGAGGTGATGAATTTACCGTCGTGTACAAAAAGCACATTTTCGTGTACTTCCAGTTGAGGGAACATCTGCCGGTAAGCATCAACATCGCTCGGAAATGTGGTGGAAGCATGACCTTCCAAAATTCCGGTTTTGGCCAGTACAAATGCTCCGTCGCAATGAGAAGTAACGAATTGGGCGTTTTCAGATGTTTTACGCACAAAATTCAGCATAGCTTCATCTTCCAAATCAGTATCCAGATGATGCTCGGCACTGGGCACGACCAGAATATCAATGGGAGGAATGTCACCTTCAAGATAATTATAATCTGGCAGAATCCGCATTCCTTCAAAGGTGGTGATTACTTCGGTGGTATTGGCGACTGTAAATACCCGCATGGGTTTAATGCCCTCGCGGAAAATGGTATGCTGGAAAATATCGTAAGGTGCAGTCAGCTCGGTATTGTACACTCCATCCATAATTAATAAAGCCACATTGTAAGCTTCCGGTGAACTGTCTTTCGGGTCAGGAGTATTTTCAGCGATGGCAGGCTGAGTCGGACCACAAGCTACGCTGTATAGAATAAGTATGAATATGCAAAGGTTGTAAATGAAAGTTTCCATAGTCGAGATAAACCTGCGTTAAGTTAAGATTATTCAAAAATGGGTAAAAATTAGTGTTGCTCGCTCTTCTAATATACCCTTACTTATGAAGCTCCGTAGGCCGAACTAAAGAATACTTTCAGCTTATAAATATCTCGACCGGATAGTTCTAGCCCTGAGCACACCCTTATCACATCAGGAAGTACATTGAATAATTGTTCTAACGCATTATTTTCTCCAGTCACCATACTGTAAAAACTTGCACCATCTATTATTCTTATCTTTTCGTTTTCAGGTAACTTGGCTCCCGTTTTACCATCGGACGGAGTGAATGGCTTGTTGAACCTCTCAGGCTTTTTTGGAATAATAGTAACATAATAAGCGGTGTAATCGCGGTAGCGGCTCGCTTTTGGCATTACCTGACTTTCCATTGATTTGTATAGGTCAGAAAGATTGGAGCCTTTCACTGTATTATGTTTATTTTTTATCTCAGCTAATATTTTCCGATCATCAGACAAAAGATCCATCACATTTCCGGTCTTTAAATTCTCCCACCCTACTACATACCCTAAAATGGTCTGATGAAATTCTCCAATATGATTCTGCAGGGTTTTCTGGGATTGTCGGGCATACTCTCCTAACACCCACTTGTCATAATCAGTATTGAATCCAGCAATTTGGAAGATGGCTGAGAAAGGATCGATGACATTTTTGTTAAAACTTGTCCGGGCTTTGTCTTGTGTAATTTGAGCAACTGTAAGTAACTGCTGTACGCTCGTTTGTAAATCTTGATCGCTGATCCAAGTCAGGTACGCCATACATTTTATTGTAAAATATTTGCTCTAAAACTACTCAAAAGCCAGTTCCATCTGATCAAAATTGGCTGCTTTATCTTTTATGCCATACTCTTGGTAAACTTTATTTAAGAATTCAACAACAGAGTAACCTAACTCCCTTCCCAGATTTACGGGCACAGCATTCCCAATTTGTTTATACTGATTGCTTACCGAACCAGCAAATTTCCACTCATCAGGGAAGGTTTGTATTCGGGCATATTCCCTGACCGTAAATGGTCTGGTTTCATCAGGATGGCATCTTTCCGTTTGCTTTTGTGCCGGACTACAAGTAAGAGTTAACGACGGTTCGTCCCAACTTATTCTTCTGGCCATTCCCGTTTTTCCCCCACCCAGATAAAAGCTCTTTTGCATATACTCTTTCTGAAGGTCTAAAGGGAGGTCACGCCAATAGCCACCAGGAGGTACTAAGTCTAAAATCTCTTTCTTTCTTTTTGGGTAGGCAGAGCCTTCTGATTTGGGAACATCAGTGGAAAATAACTCCCCAGCCTTTAGGGCGTCTGATAAGTTATATATTTTCTTGTGCGGTCTAGGAAACTCAAACGCTATATCAATATCTTTTCTAATCCCAATCAGGATTAATCGCTCCCGTTTTTGGGGTACTTGATAAAATATTGCTTTAAGTATTCGCGGCTCAAGAGGTCGGTAACCAATTTCATCCAAAACTGACTTCATGCCTTCTATCGTCCGCCCATTATCATGATTTAACAGGCCACGGACGTTTTCGCCCACACAAATTAAAGGTTTAGTTTCATTGACTGCCCGGGCAAATTCATAGAATAGCGTGCCCCGAGCATCGTTAAAACCTAGCTTTTTTCCGGCGTAGCTAAATGCCTGACAAGGGAAACCACCAGTTACTACGTCAACCTTCCCAGCATAGCGGGCAAAATCGACGTTTTTAATATCATCCTCAATAACCCTCCACTTTGGTCGGTTTATTCTGAGAGTTTCAGCCGCCCAATGGTCAATTTCATTAAGAGCAACACATTTTAGCCCAGCTTTTTCTAAGCCAATAGCTAATCCTCCTGCCCCAGCAAATAGTTCTAATACTGAATAATTATGCTTAGGCTGGGTGAAGTTGTGGGTATCTGAGGAGCCAAATAAGGAGTTTAACTCCTCAAAAACTCCGAGTTGTTCCTTTCGATAAACACGATAGTTACTCATCGGCTCCCGCATGGCTGGCAGCTTACCATCTCTGTCCCATCGCCGTAGTGTCTCTTTACTTTTTCCTAGTAGGTCGGCAACTTCCGTAATGGTGTAGTACTCTTTCATAAATAACCAAATTTGTAAACATTACACATGGTTACAAATATAGAATTATTTCTCTTGAATCTCATTGATCGTTTGTACGATTTGAGACGCCAATCGTCGCTGATTCTTTTCGGACTCTAAAAAGGCTGACTCCTGAGGGTTAGACAGAAAACCTAAGTTAAGTAGCACCGATGGGCATGGAGTATTTTTCAGCACGAGAAAATCAGCTTGTTTCACTGCGCTTTTTCCAGCTTTGGTGAGCGTGATGTTTTGAATAAACTGCTGGCTATATTTTTCTGACAGGTCACTCTGAGCATTTTGCGTCGAATAATAAGCCTCTAAACCCTGTTGTGCTTCGTCATCGTGCTGATTGATGTGCAGTGAGAGAAACAAATCGGCATTACTCTGATTAGCCACTTCCACCCGGTCGGCTAAAGAAATAGCATTGTCGCCTTCGCGGGTGTAAATTAACCGAACCGAAGAAGTTGAAACCAGTTCATCCATCGCTTGGGCAATCGCTAATACTACATCTTTTTCTTCTAGTTGCCCATTGGTAGTTCCAGCATCTGCCCCACCGTGCCCAGCATCAATTACTACGGTAAATACCGAGCCGTCTGGATAGTACGTCGATTGATTTAACTGAGCCGTGAAGGCAGTCATTACGAATAAGCCTACTGCCGCTAGTGCGGTAAATCCTAGCTTACTGGCGAAAGCCACGGGGGAAGAAACAGTGCGTTGCATCATAATAATTCGGTGTTTAGTTAAAGAATAATGAAAACCACTACCCAGATGGGGGTAAGAGCGATGGTGCATAAAATCTAATAATGTATGACTATAAGCCGAAGCCTCAGATGTCTGGCTGATTACGTAGTTATCAGCGCAAAACTCATGATTAGCCACTAGTGCCCGACGATACGCCCACAGCAGCGGATGAAACCAGCCGAAAATCAAGACTAGCTCCATGAATAAAATATCTAGCGTATGCCTGTGACGAACGTGAAGCGATTCGTGCCGAATAATATCTTGGGGAATACCGCCTTGTAAATATTCATCCTGGTTTGCAACGACATAACGACCGAAACTAAACGGAGCTATGGGTTCTTTCACTAAGCGAAGTAGTGTTTCGCCGTTAGTATGGTGCTCTGCATTTGCCAGTAAGCGGTACATTGCCCAAAGATTTTTAGTAAAGCGAAAAGTCATTCCCAGCACGCCGATTCCGTAAACCAAGTACAGTAGATAAGCTAAGCTGAACTCAGACGACTGGACGGAGGAAGATGCGCCAGTGTTTTCTGTAACTGCCGGAAACTCTAAAGCTTTGGCAGTAAACTGAAGGTGGCTATCGTCAAAATAAGTGGCTTGAAATAAATCTGGTAGCGCAGCCAACGGAATAAGTAGCGAGAAAATGATTGACCCCAGCAAATAGAACCGATTAAACAGAAACCACTTATCCTTTTGGAAGAAAAGATGGTAGCAACCCAGTAGCAACGCCAGGCTGATGGTGGCTTTAAGTAAGTAAAAAATCATTGTTTCTTCTTTTCCTCAATTTGTTCCTGAATAATACCCCGTAGCTCTTCTAATTCCTCGAGCGACAAATCAGCTTTAGCGGTGAAGAAGGAAGCAAACTGAGCCGGAGAATTATTGAAGAAGTTCTGAACGATCTGGTTGAAGTGGCTCTTCATATATTCTCCCTTCTTCAATTTCGGGAAGTACTCTCGCACCTTACCCCGCTGGATAAATCCTACCAATTCCTTATTGATCATGCGGGTAAGTAAAGTAGCAATAGTGGTGTAGGCGGGTTTAGGCTCAGGAAATGCCTCTACCAGATCTTTCATATAGGCCTTCTCCAGCTTCCAGAGGTAGTTCATCAGTTGCTCTTCGGCTTTGGTTAGTTTTTTCATCATAAACTCATTCAAAATTTTAGTGCTGCTTTTACTGAAATGGTTGATAGGTAAGTTTGCGCCATAGCTTTTCCAACGGGCCTTGAGCGAATTTTCTCATCCAAAACCAACTGATACTGAGTTGAAGCAGCCAAATGATTATTACAAACAGTAGTAGTTCAGCGCGTGAATACTGATTATACTTTCCCAGTCCATAGCCGTAGAAGATTAGCCCGCAAATAATGCTTTGCAGTATATAGTTGCTGAGAGCCATTCGTCCGACATAGGAAATAAGGTTTGCTGCAAATCTCTTCAAATACTTTTGATACAAACCATTGAGTAACAGAATATACGCTAGCCCTAAAGTCTCTTTGGGAAAAGTAAATAACCAGCTCTGCCCTAGACTTTTCACGGGCTCGAAATACTCAAATGTCCAGTGATAGTACCGGAAATAATTCATCGTTAGTGCAGCAGCCAAAATAACTAGCGTAATGGGCCAGTAATATTTTACCGAGCGATAATCGTGAAACACGCCCAATTTGTACAGTATTATTCCAAGGACCATCATCAGGAGCGTGCGGAACAGTATGCCCTGGTAAAAGACAGCACCTTTATGGACTTTCGTGTGTTCGGCATTGGCTAGCCAGCTTTGATAAAGCGTCGTTCGCGGTATATCTATATTAGAACGGTCTGCCTCACCGGGCTGA
Organism: Tunicatimonas pelagia; assembly: GCF_030506325.1. Lineage (NCBI taxonomy): Bacteria > Pseudomonadati > Bacteroidota > Cytophagia > Cytophagales > Catalimonadaceae > Tunicatimonas > Tunicatimonas pelagia. The sequence continues at coordinate 2,204,819 of NZ_CP120683.1, forward strand.
GTTCTTTTCTCCCAGATTTTTATTCTTTTCTGATCTTCTTCAGTTCGTTCTTCCTCAGCTAACTCAACTGCCTGGGTATATTGATGGAATTGTTCTTTCGTCTTACTCGCACGTTTGTAGGAGTTGTAAAGCAGTATTCCAGCAAATAAGAACACCACCATTACGAGCTGATTTACCTTAAATGAACGAAGAGGGAACAGAAAAAAACCGCAGGCAGCGTAGTGATACAAAACGTCACCGTTCCAGATAAGATAAGCGTGAGCCAAGCCAAACAAAAATAGCCAAAGTAGCCGTCGGGCATAAATATCCATTGCCTTCAACCCCAGATCTTTACGCTCCATTCTTTCTAAGAAAACATAGAAGCCCACTCCAAACAGTAAGGTAAACATACTAAAGAATTTACCTTGGGCTAGAAAGAATACCCAAAAACGAACGAGATGGTCAGTCTCACTAGCGAAACCATATTTGTATGGGTTCCAAGGGTCGGGATAGGAAAAAGACTCAATGTTAATGATCAAGATGCCTAGCAACGCAATCCCTCGTAAAAAGTCAAGGGAATTAATTCTTTCAGATGGTGAAGTAGGCTTTAGCACGGACAATATTTACTACCAATAAAGTATAATTACTACAAATGTAGTAATAAAAATTACTTATCAAAATACTGGCTGCTACTCAAGCGAGATTCTTAGCAATTTGCTAACCGTACTTTACAATATAGCAATCACTGTCTGCCCCCATCTATTGTTATATCTTTATCTCTCTAGGACGTTTTTACCTATCGGTAGATCACTGATAGTCAATTTCTGTTTTTATCTTAATGTAGATGAGCTAAATAAGATTATGCGATTATTATAGTATATTGATACCCCTAGCTTTATATCTTCGCAAGTAGTTTTATATTGAATAGAAAATACTTTATAAGTATTATTAACTATTTTAAATAATTTTTTGTCTTTTTATCATATTAAACTTAATTTTATATGATATTTTTTATAATAACAATATTTTGATTGTTCCAAAAACAAATCTACACGTCACTAAAACTTACCTACCCCCTCTGGACGAATACCTATCGTACGTAAGAGAAATATGGGAAGAAGGATGGGTCACCAATAATGGTCGTCTGGTTCAACAGCTAGAGAATCACTTAAAGCAATTTTTAGGAGTATCTTATCTACAGTATGTGAATAATGGTACGGTGGCTCTACAGTTGGCTTTAAATGCACTGAAATTAAAAGGGAAAATCTTAACAACACCCTACTCCTACGTAGCTACATCGAGTGTAATACACTGGGAAAACTGCCAACCGGTTTTCGTTGATATTCACCCTGAAACGTTATGTATCGATCCTAACTTAATTGAGGAGCACATTGATGAACAGACAACTGCTATTTTGGCTACCCATGTATACGGCTATCCCTGTGATGTGGCAGCAATTGACCGGATTGCTAAAAAACATAATCTGAAAGTCATTTACGATGGTGCCCATGCTTTTGGAGTTAAAATAAATGGTACTCCTATTTACCAATACGGCGATATTTCTACCATTAGCTTTCACGCTACCAAAGTATTTCATACGGTAGAGGGGGGGGCTGTAATAACTAATGAGCCAGAGGTAGACGAGCGCGTGTTCTTGTCCAAAGCTTTCGGCCACCGAGGTGATGAGCACTACCGGATTGGTATTAACGGCAAGAATTCAGAATTTCATGCAGCTATGGGGTTGTGCAATCTTCCCCGGATAGGTGAAGCTATTCTACAGCGAAAGCAGTTGTCAGAGCTATATCAGGAACAGCTTAAAGAACTTCCCATAAGAACACTACAGCCAAGTGATTCCTTATCGTACAACTATGCCTACTTTCCGATAATACTTGAGGATTACAACACTATGCAACGCATCAAGCAAGGCTTAGAGGAACAGGGTATTTTTCCCCGACGTTACTTTTATCCGGCTCTGAACCAACTGCCTTACCACCAAGGCTCGCCTTGCCCAGTGGCTGAAGATATTGTTCAGCGAGTACTGTGCCTTCCGCTACACAATACGCTGAAAGAGGATGAAGCAGTGCTCGTAGCGTCGGTCATCAAACAACTATTTTAGCGATGCAAATAGCCGTGATGCAACCCTATATCTTTCCTTATTTAGGATATTACCAATTGGTAGCATCAGCAGATCGGTTTATCTTCTTCAACGATGTTAATTTTATAAAGAAGGGGTGGATTCATCGGAACACAATAGCCGTACAACAAAAGCCCTATCGCTTTACGGTGCCATTGCAACAGGCTAGTCAGAATAAAGCCATTTTGGACACCCTACTTCATCCGGTTGAATACCCTCGTTGGCGCAAGAAGTTTTTAACAACGCTAAATCAATCTTACCAAGAGAGTCCCTTTTTTAATGAAACGTACGCCCTCGTCAGCGAAGTGTTGTATGCTAGTGTTGATTCTATTGCAGATCTGGCGGCCAATAGCATTATCACGGTAACGAAGCACCTGGGTTTAAACCTAGGTTTCACCTATTCTTCAGACCTTCCCTATCATCGAGATGGTGATGGTCAGGATAAAATACTTTCCATTTGCCAATTACAACAAGCCTCAGCATATGTTAACCCCATTGGAGGAAAGGAACTATACGAGCATGAAGCGTTCCAGCAGAATAATCTTCAGCTTAGTTTTCTGCAATCGTTAGATATAACGTATTCGCAATCCGCGCCTACCTTCATTGCTAATTTATCTATTATCGACGTACTGATGCACTGCTCAGTGCCCGAAATTAAGAAGCTTCTGCTCCAATACAAGTTGATTACCAAAACACCAACCTATGAGTCAAGCCAACTATAAAATAGTTATTTTCGGTGATAGTCAATTAGCGAGCTTAGCCCACTTCTACTTTAAGCACGATAGCCCGCACCAAGTAGTAGGGTTCACCGTAGATCGAGCCTACGCTAAGGAGTCAGAATACGAAGGTTTACCTTTGGTGCCCTTTGAAGAAGTCACTCAGCACTTTCCGCCCGATAGCTATCAGATGTTTTTGCCTATTAGCTTTAAGCAGATGAGCTACTTACGCCGAGCAAAATACGAAGCTGCTAAGGAGATGGGCTATACACTGGTAAGCTACGTCAGTTCCAAGGCTACTACTTGGGGCGATTTAACTATCGGTGATAACTGCTTTATTTTTGAGGACAACACTATTCAGCCCTTCGTTACTATTGGTAATAATTGTGTGCTGTGGAGTGGGAATCATATTGGCCATCATTCAGTTATCAAAGACCACGTATTTATTACCTCTCACGTGGTAGTTTCTGGTTGCTGTACTATTGACGAGCATACCTTTCTGGGTGTGAACGCCACCATTCGGGACGAAACTCACGTGGCAAAAGCAACCTTGGTAGGCATGGGAGCCAACATAACCAAAGATACCCAGCCATTTGAGATCCATTTGGGCCAAAGCTCTACCAAAATGCGTAAGCGTAGCATTGATTTGGATAGTCTCTCTCATAAAAGTGGCGGATAAATATGTGGCAAAAAAAAGGAATAATATTTTCTACCGATCATAACCATCCTTGGATGGTGACCCACGCTTGTGTCCCTACCGTACACGTACTCGATGATGATACTTTCCGGATTTTCTTCGCACCGCGTAATGCTCGGGGACAAAGTATTCTGACCTTCCTTGACGTGGACGCCAACAACCCATCCAGGGTAAAGTACTTACACGACAGCCCAATAATGGAACTGGGAAAGTTGGGTACCTTCGACGATGGTGGCATCATGCCCTGCTGCGTGATCCCCACCGAGCGGGGATTGTATTTGTACTACGTAGGATGGAACCCGAGCGGCTCGGTTCCTTACCGTAACGCCATCGGGCTTGCGGTTAGCCATAACAATGGGCAAACGTTTGAGCGAATGTTCGACGGAGCTATCGTAGACCGAAATCAGCACGAACCCTATTTCACCGCTTCACCTTGGATTATGCGAGAAAGCGAGCAGTGGCATATGTGGTACGCTTCCAGTACAGGGTTCGCCGTAATTGACCAAAAGCCTGAACCATTGTACATTATTAAGTACGCTCACTCCATCAACGGCATTGATTGGGTACGAAAAAATATTACCTGTATCCACCCTCACGACGACTACGAAGCGAACGCCAGAGCCACCGTAATAAAAGAGCAGGGTATCTATCGGATGTGGTACGCCTACCGGGGCAGTGTTGACTACCGCGACGGTTCAGGTAGCTATCGGATTGGCTACGCTGAGTCAAGAAACGCCATTGAATGGGAACGAAAGGATCATCAGGCTGGTATTCAGTACTCAGACCAGGGGTGGGACTCTACCATGCAAACGTACCCTTGCGTGGTGGTACACCACGGGAAGAAATATTTATTTTACAATGGCAATGGGTTTGGCCGAACGGGTATTGGCTACGCCATCTATGAAGAATAGCTTATGAAGACGACTATTTTTGACTACGATCAGGAGGAGTACAACTTTGCTGAGATTATCACTGACTATTTAGAAGCAGATGACCTCTCACAACTGCGAGCTTCGTTGAACGGTGAGAAGTTTGAAGCAAACTCGCTTTACAAAAATATGGAGCAGAGTTCAGTCTATCAGCGACTGTATGCTTGCCTAAATTCAGAAGAGGGAAAGCAATTTTATAATACCTACGAGCGATTTGTTCAAGAAGTCATTCGTCCACAGTACGATGAGCCGATTCTTTACCAAAAAAAGCCTACCCACCGTATTCTATTTTTAGATACTCCCGGAATTTCTCGCTTTCATCGGGATCGTGACTACGGACATAATACTGCCGAGATCAATTATTTTGTACCCCAGACTAAAGCGTTCGATACCAATACCGTTTGGATTGAAAGTGAAGAAGGCTTACAAGATTTTAATCCTATGGAATTAGAGATTGGTCAGTTTGCCCGCTTCAATGGAGCCTCCTTAGAGCACGGAGCTGTGGTGAACGCTACCGGAAAAAGCCGGGTTTCTTTTGATTTTCGGATTATTCCGTTTTCCAAAACTCCAGCAAAAATTACGGATACATCCTCGTGGAATGAAGCAGATAAGGAGAACCCCCTATTTCAAAACGCTCATAGCTTCTCATTGTGCCACTAAATTCATTAATTGTTAGTGTGCCTCACCAGCCAAAAAGCGGCAATTCTTGGAGGATTACCCCCAAGGTCAGCGTATCAATCATTACGTATAATCACGAGAAATACATCGCTCAGGCCATTGATAGTGTGCTCAAGCAGCGGGTTACTTTCCACTACGAAATCATTATTGGCGACGATTGTTCTTCCGATGGCACCCGCCAGATACTACAAGCGTATCAGCAGAAGTACCCAGACGTTATTCAGTTGGTATTGCACCCCCACCGCTACCAGGGGGTACCAGGAAGGCTAAACAATATCACTAATCTATACGCTTGCCGGGGACAGTACGTTGCCCTGTTAGATGGGGATGATTACTGGATTAGCGAAGACAAACTACAGCAACAAGTAGACTTTTTAGACAAAAATCATAACTATGCCCTCGCTTTTCACGATGCTGTAATTACCTCCGACGAGAATGCCTTTACGGATTATAATCATAGTGATGAGTTCGATTTTTTGAAAGCGAAAGAATCATTCACTCATTCGGACGTAGCCGAGCGATGGTTCATGCAAACATCTTCTATTATGTACCGGAACAAGCTTTTGGGGGAGTTCCCTAACTGGTTCTGGAATATTTATAGTGCCGACTATGTTATACAGCTACTAATTTCTCAACACGGGAAAGTCCGATATTTTCACAATTTGAAAAGTGTTCGGCGAAAAAATCAAGCTAGTTTTAGTGCTACACAAAACCAATCGCTGCACGGCAATTTAAGGCGAATAGAGGAAATGATTCTTTTACGTAAAGAGTTCAAGCAGGTACGTTCCTCTGCTTCGTTTAGTAGACGGTTGGCAAAATACTATTATCGCCATGCTTCTCTACTCAGAAAGCAGAAGTCCTATTCAAAAGCAGCTAACTATTTACTTAAATGTATCTATGCTGATTGGAAATATTTTACTGCTTCATCTGGAATAGCTAGATTGCCCCTTAGGTTTTAAAATTTGGTTACAGAGTACTTAATGTTAGAGCGTGTTTGGATTTTATTTTTAGAATTTATTATGAGGTGTTTTTCGGACAGACGAGACTCTTTTTGAGGAGGATAGCCTAAGCTATCGTCCGAAAAAAAGGCGAAGTATGGGCGGAAAACAGCCATCAGAAAACTAAAGGATAAAGTTCAAACACGCTCTAAGTCTTGCTATTTCAGTCGCAGCTAAAAAAGCTAACCACAATGCCCCCCAAGGTCAGCGTATCAATCATTACGTATAATCACGAGAAATACATCGCTCAGGCCATTGATAGTGTGCTCAAGCAGCGGGTTACTTTCCACTACGAAATCATTATTGGCGACGATTGTTCTTCCGATGGCACCCGCCAGATACTACAAGCGTATCAGCAGAAGTACCCAGACGTTATTCAGTTGGTATTGCACCCCCACCGCTACCAGGGGGTACCAGGAAGGCTAAACAATATCACTAATCTATACGCTTGCCGGGGGCAGTACGTTGCCCTGTTAGATGGGGATGATTACTGGATTAGCGAAGACAAACTACAGCAACAAGTAGACTTTTTAGACAAAAATCATAACTATGCCCTCGCTTTTCACGATGCAAAAATCACTTTTGACAATAATTCGCGTGAAGAATACCGCTTTAGTAATAGGTTAGATTACCTTCATCAGAACGGTACTTTCACGCAAGAAGATCTTCTTTCTAAAGGGTGGTTTATTCCTACTTCATCTGTCATGTACCGAAACAGTTACTTTGATGAATTTCCTGATTGGTTTTGGGATGTAATGAGTGCTGATACTGCTCTCCATCTACTTTTATCTCAGCACGGCAATATTTATTACGCGTGCCAAGTATATAGTGTGTACCGCCAACATAATCAAAGCTTCATCTCACTGTATTATCACAATACAGAAATTTCGCGTAGTAAAATTAATGATCTAAGAATCTTTAGAGCAAAATTTCTAACCCCGAACTCAAAAAGAAATTTCTTTCAATATTTGGTTCTGAACTATCGAATTGAGAGAAGAATTGCTCATTATAAACACTCGGTACTTCATAAGTTGAAAAGAGAAAAACAGTATGTGTCCATGCTACGATTTTCACTGAAAGTTATATCGTTCTCATTTTGCATTTTTTATCTATTGCTTTACGTAGGCAAGCTAAAACGTTTCGCCTCAAGAATCTATGACGGCTTATTTTCTCGTAGTGCTTTAGTCAGATCATAATTGAACTCCTTCACAATCTTGCTATAGTCGTAGTATTCTACTACAAACTTTTGAGCATTTTGTGCAATCTCTTCTCTTTCTTGCTCGTGGGTTAAGAAGTACGCCACTTTATCTAAAAAATCTCGCTCATCACTATAGGTAGTAAAAACATTATCCGGGAACAACTTTTTGAAGTTAGGGGCTTCTCGGGTAAGCAGAAAGGCACCGCAGCCCATTACCTCAAACATGCGTTGATTAAACCCAATACCATTAGCTGTATCCACGTAATCATTCATTACAATTTTACTGTCTTTGTAGATTTGAAACATCTCCAAACCTGAGGTAAGCCCATGAAAGGTCTGATGCAACGCTGAAAACTCTGCCATACTTCTCCCATCGCCCCCGTACTTCCACCAGTAACCCCACCACTTGAAATTAACTTGTTGGGCAATGCTATCAATGAAGTTCGTCCTCTTAGAAAAATTCTGCGTTCCCAAGCCACCCACAAAAGTCACCTCGTGCTTTTTTTCGCGTATTTTCAGCTCAGTAATAATTCGCGCATCAAAGCCTTGATCGTTAATGATGGTGGGCACTCCGTGTAGCTCAAAAAAAGTTTTAAAGTCCGGTTGGTCAGTATAAATCATATCCCAGTGATTGGGATGCCAATTGAAAGGTAAGCGAGCGGAAAGGCGTGATACAAGCAATGTATTATGGCGGTACTTCTGCCAAAATCTACTGGGCATTGGCTGAGAACGTACAAAAATAACATCAGGCTTAACCTCCTGAATATATTGGTCTATTACGTAGTCGCGCCATTTAGTGGGATTAAACCTAAGTTTAGCGTTTTTACGACCGTGCCACTGCTTTATCAATCTATGATTTGAACCGAAAAGTTCTTGCGCTGTTTTTTCCAGAAAGGTGTCATCTAATAAAAAAAACTCTTCAGCTTCCCAATCACTCGTCTGGTTGAGATGATAAGTATAAAAATCGGAATAGTTGCTCCGCAACCGAATTAATCTATCGGTATATTCCTTACGAGATATAGTTGACAAGTCAGTCCATTCACCTTTCTTCTGTGCTAAGTATTCGGGCGGATGAATAATATCAAATTTTATAAGTTTTCGCTTCATCAGTTAAAAAAATCAGCAATCGTCTGCGAAATAAAATCTACCTGGGACTCGGTCAATTCCGCATACATGGGCAACGATAGAATCTCCGGCTGGTACTGACTGGTAATCGGAAAGTCTTCAGGTTGATGGTTCAAATCCTGGTAGCAAGGCAGAAAAGGTAGTGCCGTAGGATAATGAATTCCGGTCTGAATACCCTGCCTTTGCAACATTTGCTTCAGTTGGTCTCGCTCCGAGGTTCGTATTACGTACAGGTGCCAAGCGTGCTGATAGCCAGCCTGTTCACTGGGGCAGACGATTGGGGCTAATTCCGCTAATCTTTCAGTGTACTGATAGGCGACTTGTTGCTTTTCGCTCAGCCACTGGTCCAGATACTGTAATTTAGCCAGAAGAATTGCCGCTTGTAGTCCGTCTAGCCGACTATTTCGTCCGTGCAATACGTGGTGATGGCGGGTTTGCTGACCATGACGGGCAATTGTACGCGCCTGTTCAGCGTGTTTCTCTTCTCGAAAAGCCATCGCCCCACCATCGCCGTAGCAGCCTAGGTTTTTGCTAGGAAAAAAACTAAAACCTGCTGCATGACCCCAGGTACCTGCTTTCTTTCCGTTAATAGTTGCTCCGTGAGCCTGAGCGCAATCTTCAATTACCCACAGCTTATGCGTTTCGGCAAGCTGCATAATTGCGGGCATATCAGCCGGGTGACCGTATAAATGAACCGGCATAATGGCCTTCGTCCGCTCAGTTATTTTTTGTGCTGCTTCTTGCGGGTTTATGGTGTACGTACCTGGGTTCACATCTACGAAAACCGGTGTCGCCCCCGCGGTTACTACTACCTCCGAAGTAGCCACCCATGACATAGTAGGAACTAGCACTTCATCGCCGGAACCAATGTTCAGCGTTCGCAAAATAATCTCTAAGGCATCAGTACCATTCCCGCAACTAACTACCTGAGATGCGCCTAAGTAACCTCCAAACTCCTGCTCAAACTGGGCTACCGATTCACCGCCAATAAAAGCGGTCTGAGAAATTGTTTGCTGAATAGCCGTATCAATTTCTGGCTGAATACGACTATACTGCGCTTTTAAATCAATAAGAGGAATAGACATACTAAATTCTCTGGTTAATGCTAAAAGATATGCTCTCTGGTTCAAAATTGCTCAACCAAACAGTTTGGCCATCTTGGCAAACAATCTCCACCTGCTCGGTCTGTACCTGGCTAACAAAAGGAGCGGCAACCCCTACATACACACGAGAACCCCAGGAAGCCCGATGAACCTTTACCGTTTGATCATTTATACTTAAAAAAGCGGGATCATTCGTAGAGCGCAATGCCATTACTTTACGAATAATTAGATCACGATCGTGCCATTCGGTAAGCTCACTATCTTGGGGATAACGACGGGCAACATACGTAGCTTCTTGATCGTTGTTGGGCTGAGAGGTAATGCTATCAGCAGCAAAATCAGTTAAAAACGTTCCAAACCCGGCTCGCAGTTGCTCCATAAGATTGGTTCGTAAATCCTGTACCGACATTGCCTCGACAATCGGAATTTCTTTCTGCCAATAAATATCGCCACCGTCAATCTCGTTGGTCATCTGGTGAATGGTTATTCCGAAGGTTTTTTCGCCATTAATGAGTGCCCAGGGCAATGGATGACGACCCCGGTAGCGCGGTAGAGGGGCCAAATGTACGTTGAGTACTTGGTAGCGGTCTAGTAGGGTAGTAAACTTGAAATTGCAAAAGCAGTTAATCAAATACGTTATCGAGTAGCCAGCTAGCCAATCCGCTAGTTTTGCTTGGTTGAAGCCAACCAATAAGCGATCGGATGAAACGTACTGCTCGTACTGCTCTAGTAACTGGGAATCTACGTTCTTCTGCAATCCAATTACTACCGGACTTAGGTTGGTGCCTTGCAAAGATTGAAGTAAGGTGAGTGGCCCGTCGTTATTTCCTACAATTACAAACCTCACGCGAAATAGGGATAGATGACGGAACTTAGTTCACTAGTGGCTTCTACTTCCAGTTTTTGATTAACTATCGTTTGGGTCAGTGCCGTTAGTAGTGCTTTACTTTCTTTCTCAGTACGTTCGTCGTACTCATCTGGAGTTAATGTAAAGTAGGTAATTGGATGCTGAACCCCGCCTATGCTTTCTTTGAAGCGTCGGAGCCCTTCGTAGGACGGTCCGGTTCCGCTAAGTCCTAAATCAATTGTGTGGCACTTTTTTTCTACCGCAATTTCAATAAGCCGATGAAACAAAAGGTTATTGGGACGATACCCTAGAGAGTCAGAAGCTGAACAGCCAAATTTATAGTAGAGCGTAGCTTGATGCCGGAGCACAATAATACTGGCAATCACTTGCTGCTGTCGCGAAGCTTGTAAAACAAACACATGCTCCGCTTCAATAAATGTCTGGTAAATGTTTTGGAAGAATCCGTAGGGTTGAGGAATGCTGTTAAACTTCTCAAGCCGAAGTTGATGATACATCTGATAAAATGTACTTAGAGCGGCCTCATCGGTCCTGACTTCAGTAGTAACTTCTGCTTTTTTGGCTTTCCGTACTCCTCGCCGAAAAGACGATGACTGAGTAATTTGAGAAGGATTGCTAGTATCGATTCGGTGGTAAATCGCGTGGCGAGTAGGTTTACCCAAAGAAGCAGCTACCGGATCATCAGCCGCTAGTTCGGTCTTAAGAACGATTTGGTGGTGAGGGTATTTTTCTCGCAGTGCCAGAACAATGTTGGGTAGCGATTCCCGGTTGGATGGGTTAACTGGCGTATAATCGGAAAAGGGTAAGCTAATAATTTTCCTACCCGTTAGATTGTCGATCACTGTGAACAAAATAAAATATTCACTACTGGTATCCCAGGCGGTGAACCACTGATATCCGTACGTTTTTTGAAGTACGGCTAACCATCGGCTCGAATAGAATAAGTTGTTTACCTTAGACTTGTAGAACGATGACTCTAGCGCATCATACGGAACAATTTCCACCATAAGCTACTTCGCTTCTGCCTGACCGTAAATTTTCTCAATCGCCTGGATGGTTTTTAATCCCTCGTCACCTTCCACCACTCCTTTCCGGCTATCAATAATTTGCTCCGCCAAGCTATGAATCAGCTTGTCGTGATTGGAACTGGAGCCTTGGTAGGTTCCGTACTGATTGGGGGCATCATCAAAATCAATATCCTCGGGCATAGGGTACGACATCACATCCCAAAACTCAATTTTGTTGAGATATTTCCCGCCAATTTTGATAGTACCCTTTTCTCCAATTATCGTGATGCTACCCTCGTAGTTTACATTATACACGCAGGTAGTCCATAGCAGCGACCCAATGGTTCCGCTTTCAAAACGAAGTGCCGAAACCCCACAATCTTCAATCTCAATGTCGTGATTGAGCGTATCGATAATGGTTTTAGCTTCTTGAATATTTCCGAACCACCATACCAGCAAATCCAGGAAATGGCTTACCTGCGTTTGCAGTGCCCCTCCTTCCAAGTGCTTTTTGCCCCGCCAAGGCGACTGCTCATAGTACGCATCGTGTCGATTCCACATCACGTTGCACTGTACCATAAAAACCCTCCCTAGCCGTCCTTCGTCTAGCGTCCGCTTCGTTAGGAGGATAGGGGCATTATAGCGGTTTTGCTTCACTACGTATAAGCTCACCCCATTTTCTTCAGCGGCCTGAATCATGCGTTCGCTCTCAAGGCAAGTCAACGCCATAGGTTTTTCTACCAGAATATGCTTTTTGGCGTAGGCCGCCTGGATACTCATAATGGAATGCAAACCATGCGGAGTGCAAATACAAATAATATCGATAGCGGCCTCCGCCAGCATCCGTTCGTAGTTTGTATAGCTAATTACTTGCGGATAGTCGGCGGATAGCTTTTGCAAAACCTGCTGATCTACATCACAAATGGCTACCATCTCAGCTTGAGATTCTGCCTCAATTACTGCAATGTGCCTTCGGCCAATGTGTCCACATCCTACTACCCCAAATCTAATCTTTCGCATACTACGTGCTAATTACTGGAACATTACTATTCTGATAGAGATTGAAATCTACGTAAAACTGATCCAATCCCCGAGGCTGCGGATCACCCGACCGGAAGAAGTCGTTTCCGAATACGGATAGCTGAAACGCGTTCATGAGCTGGTCCTGCACCAGCGTATCGCCCCGCCCTTCGGCCATATACAGCTCCACCGCATAATCACCTTCGGAAAGAGGCATTCGCTTAATTTCAAAGGTTAGCAGCGTTTCGCCATCCAGCATTACTCGCTTGCCAAACAAAGACGTGGACAGCGTAAACAGCCGGGTACCAAACTGATCGCGAAAGCAGACTGCCGCATAGACCTGCTTGCTACCGACATTTTTACGTGGCACAATACGGGTGTGAATTCTTACTCGAGAGCCGGTAGCTACCTCATTAATTATATGCCCCGCTTCATTTTCTATCTGCACCTCGTCAAATTGGTAATCTCCTAGCCCCTGCCGGTCGGTACGATCGCCGATGAAACGATCAGACATTTGGGCGTTGATATTGGCGTAGGTACGGATGGCTTCGCTGGTGCTGCCATCGTAAATAGTCTTCCCGTGCTTGAGCACCACCCCGCGAGTACACAGTCGGGAGACCGCTCCCATGTTGTGACTGACAAAAAGAACAGTCCGTTTACCACCAGCACTTACCTCCTGCATCTTACCGATGGCTTTCTTCTGAAACGCGGCATCGCCTACGGCTAGTACCTCATCCACAATCAGTATTTCCGGCTCCAAGTGGGCAGCTACGGCAAAAGCCAGTCGTACTTTCATTCCCGAAGAGTAGCGTTTCACTGGGGTATCTACGTAGCGTTCTACACCCGAAAAGGTTACAATCTCATCCAGCTTTGCCCGCACTTCGGCTTTGGTCATGCCGAGGATTGCTCCGTTGAGGAAAATATTCTCCCGCCCAGTTAATTCTTTATGGAACCCAGTGCCCACTTCTAGCAAACTAGCAATACGACCCCGAGCGCGAAATACGCCCTCACTAGGCGCGGTCACTCGCGAAAGTATTTTCAGTAAGGTTGATTTACCGGCACCATTACTGCCAATAATGCCGACAATTTCCCCCTTTTGTACCTCCAAGTTAATATCACGCAAGGCCCAAACGTACTCACTATCTCCGCTTACCTCCTGATTATTCTCCTCGCCTACTTTAAGGTAGGGGTCGTCTTTGCCCCGTACCCGATGCCACCAGCGGTTCAGATCATGCGATAGCGTTCCGGTACCCACTACCCCAAGCCGATACTGCTTACTCATGTGCTGTATTTGAATCGCCGGTTTGCTCATACCGTATCCATAAATGTTTTCTCCGTCCGCTGAAAAACGATTAAGCCTAAAAAGAGAATGAGCAACATGCTTGCCAGACTATAAGACAAATTCATCAGACTAAATGAACCAGCCCCTAAAAATATATGACGGAAGGCTTCTATAATTGCCGTCATCGGATTGGCCAAAATTAGGGTACGGTAGGCTTCAGGAGCAGTTTCTAGTGGATAAATAACCGGAGTGGCGTACATCGCCAGTTGCACGCCAAACTGAATCAAAAAATTCAGGTCGCGGTATTTAGTCGTTAAAGAAGATATAATCATGCCGAACCCTAATCCTAATCCGGCAACCATTAGAATAAGGATGGGGAGTGCCAGCACCTCAGGACGAATATATAAATCGGTTCCCTTGAAGAAGAAGAACAGCCAAAAACCCAAAAACAATAAAAATTGGATTCCGAACTTTACTAAGTTAGCGGTTACAATTGCCAGGGGCATAATGATTCGGGGGAAGTAGACCTTTCCGAATATATCTTCGTTTTTCTTAAAGGCATCCGAGGTAGTTTTTAGGCATTCGGCGAAGTAGTTCCAGGCAATGATGGCCGACAGGTAGAACAGAAGCGGAGGAACCCCAGCGGTAGAAATTTTGGCGATGTTTCCGAAGACAATCGTAAACATCAGCGTAGTGAGTATGGGCTGAATGAAGAACCATAGCGGCCCTAATACGGTCTGTTTGTAAGTAACCACAATATCTCGTTTGATAAACAAGGTGAGCAAATCGCGGTACCGCCATATCTCTCGTAGGTTAATATCTAGCCACCGGGTGCGGGGAGTTACCTCTAAAGTCCAATCTGAGAATTGAGTATTCTTCATAAAAAAAGTAATAGCAAAAATATAAAAATTCGCGAATGCGTTTTGCAGTAGTGAGAAGTAAATAAAGCAAAGTTAATCATAAACCTTACTTAATGGTCACTGATAAAATGAAAGTAGACTTTATGATATTGGGAGCCCAAAAGTCGGCTACCAGTAGTTTGTTTTTAGTACTCAATGCTCATCCGGCTTTGCAAGGAAGCCGGAAAAAAGAGCCCCAGTTTTTCTGTACTACCCCAGACTGGCGGAATAATTTAGCAGCCTATCATCAGCTATTTAGTATTGCTGAAGATACGCTGTACTTTGAGGCTTCTACTACCTATACTTTTTACCCGATAAAAAATCTTACTATTTGGGATGATTTGTACGCCTACAATCCTGCTTTAAAGTTTATTTATATGGTTAGGAATCCGGTGCAACGCATTGTATCAGCGTATATGCACCTGTACGAACGCGGATATACTGACTTTAGCTTATCGGAAGCGATTATTAAGAACCGGTTTTACGTTGACACCTCCCGTTACTACACGCAGATCATACCCTACATCCGAAAGTTTGGCCGGGAGAATGTATTGCTCATTGACTTTGACGACTTTAACCAAAGTCGTAGCTCCGCATTAAGCGATGTTGCTGATTTCTTACAAATAGATCCTGATGGATTTGGTGATTATCAAGGGGTTAAAGCCAACACTACTGCCAAACGGCGCAAGAAGCACCATAAATGGGATAATCCAAGTTTGGCCTTCAGGGCCGTTCGTAAGTTTTTACCGCTGATTTGGGAGCGAATGACTGATAACTCCGACCGAGCCTTTCATAAGAAACCTAAGCTTAATCTTAGGCAGCAACAACTGATTCTGCATATGCTGGAATTAGAAATCAATGAGCTGGAAAAGCTGATGAATAAAGATTTATCACATTGGAAGTTCATAGCGGAGTAAACCCGGTTTATTTTAGAGGATATTCCGATAAACTTCTAAGGTTCGTGTCTTCACGAACCCCGGAGTAAATAATTATCAGAATAAGGTTTTTATTAATACAAAATCTTCGGAGTGTCCGCAAAGAGACATAGATGTTACAACATTGAAGTTTAAACATCGTGTCAATAATTAAGAACCACCCATCCTTGACAAAACTGATGTTCAACCTTTAATTTCTATGTAAATGTCATTACCTCTTCAAGAAGGTCAGTTAGCAAGACTGGCGTTTGGATGAGACTATGCAAAATTTGACTGAGCCAGAAGTCAAAGTGCTTAACAAACTGCTCGCTCGCCTCCGCCAAAATTCCTAACGGCACTTTTCCGAAAGTCAAGCTACTACCTTAAAACTATCTGAGTAAGATTCTGACTTACCATCTTCAGTTATCCATTACCAACTCTCAACTGATATCATGTTACTACAAAACGAATTAGATGCTCGGCAGGCCGACTTTAACCACAAAGCACCGGAAACGACGAAAAAGGCTTACCAGCGCGGAATAGATTTGAGTGTATAACGAATTGGGTGCAGAGGAAAAGCGAGTGGGAATGCAGAGATTCCCTTAATTTTGAGGTCTTCAACCACCATCAAAAAAACTCGCTATGGAAGTAAAGGAAGCAAAAATCAACCAGATAAGACAACACTTAGATCAGATAATAGCCCAAATGGATGCCCGAAGTAAAGAAGGAATGAGAATTCATCAGGTAGAGCGGTCTTTGTTTACCAGTTTATTGCAGTTAGGTTTTCAACTGTTAGAATACTACATTTTGAGTATACAACAGGTAGTCGCTGTTCAGGGGGTTCCCGTTGATCGTGCAGGGGAAAAGATGAAGAACACCGGGCTGCGTAGTCGGCCTTACCGAAGCATTTTTGGCCCGTTATCCATTGCCCGCCCCAAGTATTACTCAACCACTGGTAAGAGCTATTACCGGCTGGACGAAGCGTTGGGCTTACCCAAGAGCAACTATTCTTACGTATTGGATGATTGGTTAGGGTATGGGGCCACCGAGATGGACTTTGCCCAAAGTGCTGAGCAGTTGGAGCGCATCTTAGGTCATCCCCTAAGGGGTATGCAAAGCCAACGGTGTAGTTACAGGCTTTGCGAGCAAGTAAAAGACTTTTATGAGCAACAAGCCTGGGAAAACATAGAAGATGGTACTCATTTGAGCGTAGGCTTTGACGGTAAGGGGGTGCCCATTCGTCGCAGCGAAACTCAGCGAGCTGAGGAAAGTACGGCGGTTCGTCTGAGCAAAGGACAGAAGAAGGGGGTCAAAAAAGAAGCCACAGTAAGCCTGAGCAGTTCGTTTACCCCGCGGCCCCGGCAGGCTCAAGAACTCTTAGAGAGCTTGTTTTGCCCTACCCATGAGCCGCAGAAGCCCGATGGAGGGCATACCTGGCACGAGCACAAGCATCTACGAGCCTTTCTCTCAGACAAGGTAGGGGCCATCCGCTACGGGGTGGAAAACCTACTTCGGCGCGATGCTAGTGCAAAAAAGCCGATCATCGTTTTGATAGACGGTGACCGAGCCTTAGAAAAAGCAGTTCGGCAAGTGGTAGAAGAAAAGAAAGTTACCCATCGGGTAGAGGCCTACGTACTGGATTTTATTCACTTGCTAGAGTACGTTTGGAAGGTGGCTAACGCTCATTGGGGGGAGAAGCATCCCAATCGTTTTGCTTGGGTGAGAAGCCAAGCCGCCTTGTTACTAGACAGCCAGCATGATGAGGTACGACAGCAATGGCAAGTTATCTTGCAACAGGCTACCTTGTCTCAATACAAGCGTGACACTGTCCAACGAGCCATCACCTACCTGACCAACCATCAGCATATGGTAGATTACAAAACCTATCTACAGCTAGGATTTCCTATCACCACCGGAGCGGTGGAAAGTGCCTGTGGACATTTTGTAAAGAGCCGTATGGAGAGAAACGGCATGCATTGGGGAAAACAAGGTGCGCAGAATATGCTCAACCTACGAGCCGTCAGAAAGAACGGCGATTGGGACAACTACCTACAAACAGTAGTCAAACACGAACAACAAGCTCTTTACCAAAAAGCTGCCTGAGTTACACCCTTTTTGTTATACACTCAATAGATTTAGTAGTTAATAGCGGCATATTGCAGCAGGCCCGACAGGAAGGCGACACCGCTGTCGACTTTACCTTACCTAACGCCCGGGGACAGTCGATGAGCCTGAAAGAGTACTTGCAAGAAGGGCCAGTAGTACTAACTTGGTACCGAGGTGGCTGGTGTCCTTACTGTAATATTACCTTGCGGGCATTGCAGCAAGCATTACCCGAATTCAAAGCTAAAGGAGCCAATTTATTAGCCCTTACTCCCGAATTACCCGATAAATCGCTGAGCACTCAGGAGAAAAACGAGTTGGAATTTGAAGTGCTTACTGACCAAGCTAATGAGGTTGTCCGAAAGTACGGCTTAGTCTTTAAACTCACGCCCGAAGTAAGCGAATTGTACAAGAAGAACTTCAGCTTAGCGGAGTATAACGGAAACGATAGCGATGAACTCCCGCTGGCCGCTACCTACGTAATCGATAAACAGGGAATAATTCGGTACGCTTTTCTGGATGCCGAATACCGCCACCGAGCCGAACCCCAAGAGATTATTGAGGTGCTTAAATCTATCCAATAGAAATCTAGTATATCTTTTCTGCTTCCTATCGGCTTTTGTCCGCTGCTTGACCTTCTTTGAAAAAGCTGCTCTCGTACTTTACCAGAAAGAATGGAAAATGGTCAAAACACGTCATATCTTTAGCTGGCTTTTACTGGCTGCTCTACTTGTTCGGTGCATTGGTACCGATGTAGTAGACGATGCTAATGACATTTTTCCGGTAATCATCCAACCCCCCGCACAGAATTCGCTACTGGTAGGTGAAACACTAACGCTGGCTGCCGAACGTCAGACTACGGGTGGCGAAACCATTCCGACGGAATCGTTTACCTGGATCAGCTCCAATCCGGATGTAGCTTCGGTAGGTCCGCAGGGTGCCGTAGAGGCAATTGCTGCCGGGCAAACCCGCATTACTGCCACCGTAGGCAACTCCACCAGCGAACCCTGGCTGCTCACGGTGGTAGCTAACCAAGAAGAGGTAGCCCAAATATCAGTGACGGCCGAACGAACGAGTCTGGAAGTGGGAGAAACACTGCAACTAGCAGCAATGGCCAGAAACGTGTCGGGCGAACTTATGTCCGATCAAATGTTTCGCTGGCAAAGCACCGACGAAAGTGTGGTGACTGTAGATGATGCCGGACTGTTAACGGCTGTCGGGAACGGATCGGCGGAAATAGTGGCTCGAATAGATGAGGTTGAAAGCACACCCTTCTCAGTAATCGTTGGGGCAACCGCTCGCATGGGTACTTTTCAAGGGGTTGGTAGTTACGATGCCAAAGGAATGGGGACTCTCAGTCTGAACGAAGATGGCGAACTTATTCTCACGACCAGCGAGGATTTTGAAACCGAATTTGCAGCGGGTACTTTTTTGTACTTGGCTAACAGCACCGCAGGCGATACCGTCGCTGTGCAAGGAGTGGAGATTGCTGATATTTCCGATAATCTGAGCGGAGCCCAGACCTTCAATATTAGTGACATCAACGAAAATATTGAACTGGATACGTACCGCTATATCATCATTCTTTGTAAACCCTTCCGAATCACTTTTGGTCTGGCCGATTTAGACGCGTAATAACTATGAAATCCATTCGCATACTCTTACTCATTAGCGTGTTTATCCTTCCATCGGTAGTTTTGGCTGGAGGGGGTTGGACGCAACCTCTCAAATCGGGATACTTTAAGCTAGGGCAGAATTTTATTATTGCTAATCAGTTTTATCAGCCTGACGGTGAAATAGTAGATATTACCACTGTTAGCCTTTATACCACCAGTGCCTATTTAGAATACGGATTTACCAGTCGACTGACCGGCACCCTTTACGTTCCCTTTTTCGTGCGTAGCACGCTAAATGAAGTAGAATACACTTCGGGGCGTCCGTCTGATCCCGGTGACGTGGTGAATAGCATCGGGGATACCGATATTGGCCTCAAGTACGGGCTGTTACAAAACGGTCCGGTGGTGCTAGCGGTAGGTCTCACCTTAGGTTTACCTTTAGGCGAAACTGAGGGTGGGGAAACCGGGCTTTTGCAAACTGGCGATGGTGAGTTTAATCAACTTCTTACATTAGAAGCGAGTCGTGCCCTCGGGAATTTCTACGCTACGGCTCTGGTCGGATTTAATAATCGTACTAGGGATTTCTCCGATGAATTTCGCTACGGACTCGAGATTGGTCGCTCCTGGAACGACCGCTGGATTACCCAACTACGATTTTATGGAGTAGAATCGTTTATGAACGGAGATACTGAAGATGGGGGAGGAAACAGTATTTTTGCTAATAACTTAGAGTTTCTAGCGATTACCCCCGAAGTTGCTTACAACATTCGTGATAATTTCGGAGTTATCGTTAATGCTGGGTTTGCTGCATTTGGACGGCGAATACTGGCCAATCCTAACTACGGCGTAGGTTTGTTCTACACATTCTAATCATTCTGATGAAGTACTTCTCATTTTTCTTGCTAACTATCTTATTCACTCAAACCGTTTGGGCCCAAGAAGGTATCACCGTTTGTGGTTCGTCTGATGCCGAAAATACCGAACTGTTTGCTTCCTTAGCCGATGATCCTACCTTTCGGGGAAAGCATGATTTGGTGAAGTATACTCACGAAAATGCGCGGGGCGAAGAAATCACGTTTGCTACGCCCGACGGGCAGCAAGGAACTGCCTATTATTTGGAAGCCAAAGAAGAATCTAATCAATATTTGTTGGTCATACATGAATGGTGGGGACTCAACAGCCACATTAAGCGAGAAGCCGACAAGCTGCATAAAGACTTAGATAACGTCCACGTGATGGCACTAGACATCTACGACGGGAAAGTGGCTACCACTCGGGAATTAGCCCAAAAATATATGCAATCGGTATCTACCGATCGAGCCAACGCAATTATTAACGGAGCGATCGGGCACGCAGGGGAAAATGCCGAAATTGCTACCATCGGTTGGTGCTTTGGCGGTGGCTGGTCGTTGCAGTCTACCATTTTAGCCAATGAGCAAGCTATTGGCTGCGTGATGTATTACGGCATGCCCGTACAGGATATGGCGCAGATTAAAGAGATTGAGACTGATGTACTTGGTATTTTTGCGGAGTACGACGGCTATATCACCCCGCAGGTAGTAGAAGAGTTTGAGCAGAAGATGAAAGAAGCCGATAAAAAGATTACCGTCCACATGTACGAGGCCGATCACGGCTTTGCCAACCCCAGTGGCTCCCGCTACGACGAAGATGCTGCTCGGGATGCGTACGATAAAACGTTAGCTTTCTTGAAGGAACGTTTGTAATTTCCTGCTAAGCCGCTTCCTGTTTTGCTTGAGCAATGCGTTCATTCAGTGCTTGAGTAGTAAGATCTATTTTCTTGTGCCGAAAAAAGTAATTCAGTGACCCTAAAAAATAGAAAGAATCACCTAAATACGGATGTTCTTCTAGTAAATGTACTTGGTGTACGCCGTTCAGCGTTTTCAATTCTACTTTTCGTACCTCGCTGAGCGGAATGATAATATCGTATTTATCTTTCACTAACAGGTGGTCATCGTTCCAAATGACATTACGGTAGCGTTTGAATCTGACAAGCGCGAGAATCAAAATAACAATAAGCGGTATCCAACCACCAATGAATGTAATCGCATCCAATAGATTTTCAGGCGGATCAGTAAGGAAAAGCCAAGTTACAGCCAATACGATCAGAGCGACTCCGGCGCAGGCAAAAATTTTAAACGTAAGTAAGTGACGGCTACTAATTCGTAGGGGAAACTGTAGTTGTTTTTTCATTAGAGAGCAAAATATGCTTCCTAACTTAGAGAAATCAGAACATTTTACAAAATCCCTTCATCAGCAAAGCTTAGATAACTCTGGTCAGTAAAAATAATGTGGTCCAGCACGGGTAAATCCAGATGCTTCCCCGCTTCCTTGAGTTTGCGGGTAAGATGAATATCCGCTTCGCTGGGTTTTAGATTACCCGACGGATGATTATGCACTAGCACAATAGAACTGGCTAGTTTCTCCAGTGCCTCTTTGAAAATCGTTTTGGGGTCGGCTACGGTACCGCTCACTCCGCCTTGACTGATGCAGTGGGTGTTAATGACCATATTGGCGCGGTTGAGCAAAATAATCCAGAATTGCTCTACGGGCTGATCGAGCAGATAAGGCTGCATAATGCGGTAGGCATCTTCCGAGCTTAGAATTTTTTCCCGCTTCACCGGTTCGCTGCCCTTACGTCTTCTTCCCAATTCCAACGCACTTACAATGCTAATGGCTTTGGCCTCACCAATACCGGGAAATTTCTTTAAATCGGCTACCGATAGTTTAGCCAGTTCGTGCAGATTGTGATTAACGCTGTGCAGAATAATTTTTGCTACGTCTACCGCACTCTTATCGCGGGTGCCCGAACCAATCAAAATGGCAATTAGCTCTGCGTCCGACAAAGCCGCTCGGCCCTTCAGCAACAGTTTTTCTCGGGGACGGTCTTCTTCGGCCCAGCTTAATATTCCTCGCTCTCGCAAATGAGTTTCTTTCATAGTGAGACGAAGAAAATAAAAAAGCCTTACGCTTGCTAAGCATAAGGCTCATCTATATGATGTATGTACTTTTTTACGATAATTGGTTTACGTACTTCGCCAAGTGCGACTTCCGATGCGCCGCTTTGTTTTTATGAATAATATTTTTCTTAGCCAACTTGTCAATCATTCCGGCTACTTCTTTGTACAGCTTTTCAGCTTCAGCCTTATCGGTTGTGTTTTCTAACCGCTTAATAAAGGTTCGAGTAGTTTTTAACTGGTAGCGGTTACGAAGCCGCCGGGTTTCGCTAGAACGAATTCGCTTAAGTGCTGACTGGTGATTTGCCATAATTATCTTAATGTATTTATCTCTGTTTGCCCTAGGAAACAGAAAAAAATTTTCTTTAGTTTAAAAGGACTGCAAATTTAGAAATATTTCTAAAAAATACCAACCCTCAGGAAATGATTGATGAATGATGACAAATGATTAATGGACATAAAGCAATCACTCATTAATCATTATCTCAGAGTAGAGTTCATATTCGTCGTATTCGTACTCTCTAATTTTCACCGAATAACCTTTCCTAATTCGGTACTTTCCGGGTTCGTAACGATAACCGTCTATTGGTAGATGAATATCAAAGTCGATAGATGAGCCTTTTTTAAAAATATAGCCTAGATCGTTAAAAAATCTATCGCCAGGGACTTTGCGCCACTCCTGGCTCTCTAGCTTCTCAATGGTGTAACGTTCACCCGTCATAATTTCTTCGTACTGATTATTGGTAATGGTTAGCATAATAGGCTGATCGAGTTCAGAGCGTTTGACAGTATCCCGATTAATTCTCATGAAAACGGTATCCTCTAAATAATTCGCTTCATCAGTCTCAGCCATTTCTTCCTTCTTAGCTCGGTTCTCCGCTGCGGTTGAATCAGCACTTGAAGAATCTCCCATTGCGTTATCTAATGGCTTTTTTTCCGCATTCTGATTACAGGAAAGCAGTAAACAGATAAATAACAAAGTCAGAAAACTCGGTTTAGTATACATTCACGACAGGTTAATATGTCTAGGGTGATAGTACAGATATTTTAGCCAATATTCTATCATTCTGGCGAATTTTCTTGTCTACTACTAACGTTCAAAATCTGCGCTTCGGTCTTCGTTTTCCGGTTTCCGGTCTCCATTTTTTATTGTACCTTGCGTAGCTAAGCCTGACCGTGTATGGATTATTTAGACAGTTTGAACGAACCGCAACGCGAGGCGGTCATTAATACCGAAGGGCCGAGCCTCATTATTGCCGGGGCCGGCTCGGGAAAGACTCGCGTACTTACTTACCGCATTGCCTATCTGATTCAAAAGAAAGGGATAGATCCGTTCAGTATTCTGTCGCTAACCTTCACTAATAAAGCGGCTAAAGAAATGCGCGACCGCATTGAGCGCGTGGTAGGCACGGAAGCCCGCAACCTCTGGATGGGCACCTTTCACTCCGTATTTGCCCGTATTTTGCGAGCCGAAGCAAGCAAGTTAGGTTACCACAGCAACTTTACGATTTACGATACCGACGACTCTAAAACCCTCATCAAAAATATTCTTAAAGAAGTAGGACTGGATGATAAGGTGTATAAACCGAACGTGGTGTTTAACCGAATTTCCAGTGCTAAGAATCGTTTAGTTTCTTGGCGGGCTTATCAGGACAATCCTTCTATTCGGGCGGAAGATGAGGCGGCGGCTAAACCCCAAATGGCGAAGCTCTACCGGCTGTACGTGGAGCGTTGCTTTAAGTCGGATGCGATGGACTTTGACGACCTGCTCTTTAATACCAACGTGCTGTTTCGCGAGCATCTGGATGTGCTAAACAAGTATCAACAGCGCTTTCGCTACGTACTAGTAGATGAGTTTCAGGATACCAACGTTTCCCAGTATTTGATTACCAAGAAGCTAGCCGCGGTTCGTCGTAATATTTCGGTGGTGGGAGATGATGCCCAGAGCATCTACGCTTTTCGAGGAGCGGATATTCAGAACATTCTCAATTTTCAGAAAGACTTTTCTGAGGCTCAAGTATTTAAGCTGGAACAAAACTACCGTTCTACCCAAAACATTATCAACGCGGCTAACTCAGTCATTGCCCGCAACAAAGCCCAGCTCAAGAAGCACATCTGGACAGCTAACGATACCGGCGACTTAGTAGAGGTGATTAAAGCTACTTCCGATCAGGAGGAAGGACGACTCGTAGCCTATTCTATTTTCGAGACAAAGAGCAATGAGAATGCCCGCTACCGCGATTTTGTGATTCTGTACCGCACCAACAGCCAGTCGCGGGCAATGGAAGAAGCCCTCCGCAAACGAAATATCAAGTATAAAGTAGTAGGCGGACTTTCGTTCTACCAGCGCAAAGAAATTAAAGACCTAATCGCCTACATGCGCTACGCCATCAACTCTAATGATGAGCAAGCCTTCCGACGCATTGTGAACCTACCCAAGCGAGGCATTGGCTCCACGTCGGTGGATAAAGTGATTGTAACGGCCTACGAAAACGGTTACAACATCTGGGATGTACTGCAACAATCGGGTGAATTTTTTCCCGGTCGGCTGGGCAACGCTTTAACCCAATTTACCGATATGGTTAAGGGCTTTCGGTTAGAAGTAGCCCGAAAAGATGCTTTCGATGCTGCTTCCCATATCGCCAAGGGTTCGGGACTGCTGCGAGAGTTGTACGAAGATAAGACGGTAGAAGGCTTAAGCCGCTACGAGAACGTACAGGAATTACTGAACGCCATTAAGGAGTTTGTGGATGACCCTGAAGTGGAAGACAAAAGTTTGAACGCCTTTCTACAGGAGGTAGCCCTACTCACGTCTTCCGATCAGGACAAAGATGATGATCCGGATAAAGTAACGCTGATGACCATCCACATGGCTAAGGGCTTAGAGTTTCCTTACGTATATGTGGTGGGGATGGAAGAAGACTTGTTTCCTTCGCAGATGATGCTGGCCAGTCGGCAGGACCTGGAAGAAGAACGGCGCCTGTTTTACGTGGCCATTACCCGATCCATGAAAAAGCTAACGCTATCCTACGCCCTCACCCGCTATCGCTTCGGTCGGTTGAAAAACTGCGAACCCAGTCGCTTTTTAGAAGAGATTGATCCGGCCTACATGATGGTAAACAAAGAGTTGGGTTCTCGCTCGCCCGTAGGGGACACCAAGCACGCCCGCGTACTGCTCAACAGCATTCAGCGCGATCGGCAAAGAACATCTACCCAACAGAAAAGTAATTACAAAGCCTCACCTGACTTTGCCCCTAGCGATACTAGTCAGCTCACATCGGGCATGAAAGTAGAGCACCCTAAGTTCGGATTTGGCCGGGTAGATAATATCGATCATCAAGGTGCCAACCGAAAGGCTAAAGTTATTTTTGATGATTTTGGCGAAAAAACATTATTACTTAGTTTTGCCAAACTGAAGATTCACGAAGAGTAGATAGGATATCATTCAGCAATTTTTACATAAAAATCCGTTTTCTTCGTTATCTTAGCAGCGCACATCTAACCGAATAACTGCTTTAGCATCGGTAATCTATTATTTATATTCAGATTTATCTTGTCATTTCTTCAAAATTGCTTGACAATCTGTACTAGTAACATTCTAAATTTTGCTACCAATTTGAGTTCGCGTAACTCATACGATTCGGAGTGCTGATACCGAAAAGCTACCTAACTTTCAACTATTCATTGTCAATTAATTCCTATGTTAGAATACAATTCCAGCCGGACCGATATTATTTTGAAAGAATACGGCCGCAACGTACAAAAACTCGCCAATTATCTATCCACCATAGAAGATGGTGAAGAGCGAACCCGCTATGCCTACACGCTGATTGAGTTAATGCGTCAGCTAAACCCTAGCGTGAAAGAAAATAATGAGACTACGCAGAAACTGTGGGATGACTTGTTCATCATGACCAACTTTACTCTAGATGTAGATGCGCCTTATCCATCGCCCGAAGTGGATATACTCACCAAAAAACCCGACCGAGTTCCCTATAGCACCGAGCCGGTTCGCTACCGCCACTACGGAAAAAACTTGGAAAAACTGGTTCAGCAGGCCGGAGAGCTAGAAGATGCCGAAGAAAAAAAAGCAGCAACTATCTACTTGGGTAAGCTGATGAAAACATTTTATGGCACCTGGAACCGGGAAAATATAGACGACGAAATTATTCTTCGCGATATGAAAAAGATGTCGAGGGGTAAGCTGAGTATTTCCGAAGAAGAAGTAAAAGAGAAAGGCCTGTTCGAGATAAACCAGCCCAAAACCCGAAATAACAATAACAACAATAATAATAAGGGCCGACGAAATAATCATCGGCGAAAACGATAGCAAATGGCATTTTTCAAAATTGAAGGCGGACACGCTCTGAAGGGCGAAATTATTCCGCAGGGGGCAAAGAATGAATCTTTGCAGATATTATGCGCGGTGCTACTCACCCCTGAGCCGGTTACCATCCACAAAGTACCCAACATCCGCGATGTTAATAAGCTGATTGAACTGCTAGGTTCAATGGGAGTAGAAGTAGAGAAGCTGGATGAGGAATCGTACCGCTTTACGGCTAAAAACGTAGATATTAACTATCTGAATACTCCCGAATATAAACAGCAAGCCGCTTCATTACGCGGCTCCATTATGGTGATGGGTCCTCTACTCGCTCGCTTTGGCGAAGCCTCGCTACCTAAACCCGGAGGTGATAAAATTGGTCGCCGTCGTTTGGATACGCACTTTTTGGGCTTCGAGAAGCTAGGAGCCAAATTCAACTACGATACCCAAGATAGTTACTACACTATTGATGCCTCGAATCTGAAAGGCACCTACATGCTGTTGGATGAGGCCAGCGTAACCGGCACGGCTAATATTGTAATGGCCGCTAGCATGGCCGAGGGCGAAACAACCATCTACAATGCTGCTTGCGAACCCTACTTGCAGCAGCTCTGCGAAATGCTAAACCGCATGGGAGCTAAGATTTCAGGCGTAGGCTCTAACTTGCTTAGAATTGAGGGCGTTTCTTCACTGAAGGGTACGGAGCATACTATGCTACCCGACATGATTGAGGTGGGAAGCTTCATTGGTTTAGCCGCCATGACTGGCTCAGACATCACCATTAAAGGAGCCGGAGTTCATCAACTGGGAGTTATTCCCGCTACCTTCCGCAAGCTGGGAATCAATTTTGATGTGAATGGCAATGATATTCACGTCTACGATAACGAGCACTACGAAATAGACACGTTCATTGATGGCTCCATCATGACTATTGCCGATGCCCCCTGGCCCGGACTGACTCCCGATTTGCTGAGTATTATTTTGGTGGTGGCTACTCAAGCTAAGGGTACGGTGCTTATTCATCAGAAGATGTTTGAGAGCCGTTTGTTTTTTGTGGATAAACTCATTGATATGGGAGCGCAGATCATTCTTTGCGACCCGCACCGCGCTACCGTTATTGGTTTAGACCGTTCCCAGTCGTTGCGGGGGTTGTCAATGACTTCGCCCGATATTCGCGCCGGAGTTTCTCTACTAATTGCTGCCCTTTCGGCCGAAGGAGAAAGCCTGATCTATAATATTGAGCAGATTGATCGGGGCTACCAAAACATTCACCAGCGGCTGCAAAACCTGGGTGCCCAGGTAGAACGCTACGATAGTGCGGTGTTCACCAAATAATCTGCTAGAGAAAGCTGCTTAGTTCAAAAGTATTTTTCTGAGCTTAGCAAATGCATCGTAAGAGAGATGTAACTGACCAGTACTTGGTGCACTAGCTCCATTTTTCTTCTCGAAAAATCCGTACTTAATCTCGTCAATTAATACCTGACCTTCATCATTTTCGTAGATCTGGCTACCACCTGAGATCACTCTTCCGTGTACTCGTTCCTGGCGGCTTAGAGCCTTTACAATTTTTTTCATGGTAGTATAATTAGAGGGCGTTTAATTATTATTAACCTCAATATTTGCTCCTACAAGGGCCAGCTTCTCGGTAATCTCTCGCGAAAACTTAGTCAGTTCTTACATCAGGGGTAAGAATGAGGTGGGGAACAAAACTGTTGAGGGCAATGCTAATTTGATGTCTAACTTATAGATAAACCGCTGAAAAGAAAAATAAATTCTTCTTTCATTCACCAGAAGTACAATTAACTATCATGGTAAATGAACTACTGCTCATCCATTAACTGAAGATCTTTTATTTCCAGTTGTAAGGTAGTTTTGCCATTGTAATGATTCTCAGTTACGGAATACGCCATTTTGAATGGCTGATTCTTCTGCACAAGATCATACAAATGGGGCATCCGGAAGCCAATGGCATTTAGCGGGGCGCAACCGTTTTGGCAAACCTCAAGCTTCAGGTGTTGCTCTCGTAATAAACGAGCTTGGTTGGCAATATGCAGATTTTCACTGACAAACACCGGACGCATATTGCCGGGGCCAAAGGGAGCCATCTGCCGAATAATATTATACAATTTGGGAGTCACCTCCGTAAGCGAAATCATCATATCTACCGGAACCTGCGGCACCCTTTGCTCTTCGGTAATGCGCTCGGCAACAGCCTGCTCAAACCGCTCCCGAAATTTTGATACATTTTCTACCTTCAACGTTAGCCCTGCTGCACTGGCATGACCACCAAACTGCTCTAGCAAATCAGCGCAGGCAGCAATTGCATCATGTACATCAAACCCTTCTACCGAACGAGCCGAGCCAGTAGCTTTTCCGTTCGATTCGGTAAGAATAATGGTAGGACGATAATGCTTCTCGATACAGCGCGAGGCCACTATGCCGACTACTCCTTTGTGCCAGTCTTGATTAAACAAGACCGTGCTCCGCGCCTCCTTCAACTGCTGGTCGGCTTTAATCATACTCAGTGCCTGATCGGTAATACTACTATCGAAGTGGCGACGTTCGGCATTCTTCTGATGCAACGCATCGGCGTACTGAAAGGCTTTTTCCTCATCTTGTTCCAACATTAGTCGCAAAGCAGCATCGGCGTGACCAATGCGTCCGGCCGCGTTGATACGCGGAGCAAAACCAAAGACAACCTTTTCAATAGTTAATGGTGGTTTTATTCCGGCTACTTGTATCAATGCTTGCCAGGCTGGGCGAGGTCGTTGGTTGATTTCCTGAATTCCGCCGTAGGCCAACAGGCGGTTCTCGCCCGTAATTGGTACAATATCCGCCCCAATGGCAATGGCTACAAAATCTAGCAAACGGTACAATGGCTCCAACGATTGTTCAGTCTGCTGGCAAAATCCTTGTAACAACTTAAAGCCTACTCCGCAGCCACACAGCTCTTTGTAAGGATACTTACACCCTGCTTGTTTAGGATTTAAAATAGCGTGGGCCGGAGGCAGCTCATTACCCGGACGGTGATGGTCGCAAACAATACAGTCAATATTCTGCTTACGGGCTTTGTTAATTAACTTAACCGCCCGAATACCACAATCAAGCGTAATAAGTAGGGCTACCTCATTCTCCACCGCTCGTTGAATACCGCGCTCCGATACGCCGTACCCTTCTTGGTAACGGTCAGGAATATAATAATCTACTTTATCGTAAATTTCGCGAAGAAAATAATATACCAATGCTA
Organism: Tunicatimonas pelagia; assembly: GCF_030506325.1. Classification (NCBI taxonomy): domain Bacteria; kingdom Pseudomonadati; phylum Bacteroidota; class Cytophagia; order Cytophagales; family Catalimonadaceae; genus Tunicatimonas; species Tunicatimonas pelagia. The sequence goes on from NZ_CP120683.1 coordinate 2,234,628, forward strand.
CCGAACAGGTGCCATCTACATCGTAGTCGCCGTACACTAAAATCTTCTCCTCTCGGTGCATGGCCAATACTAGCCGACGTACAGCATGATCCATATCTTTCATCAGGAACGGATCGTGTAACTGGTCTAGATCCGGCCGAAAAAAGTCTTTGGCCTGGTCGTACGAACTCACTCCTCGCTGAGCCAGTAGGGTAGCTAGTGTAGCCGGCACACGAATATCAGTAGTGAGCTTCTCAATAGTCTGCTGGTCTGGTATTTCCTGCAACACCCACTTCTTTCGCATAATATTCTACTATTACTGCTTAATAAACTGGAACCGATACTCAATAGTAAAATCTTCTATATCATTAGGTAGTTCGTCAACCCCCAAGGCCTGTAGGTTAACATCAGCACGATTAATAGAGAATAGTAGGGAAATTTGCTGGTTAGTTAGTGATTCTATAACCATATTTAGCTGATTGAGTCCCAACTCATTCGCAACATCTAAACTGATTGTTTCTTCATTATCGCTAAGCGACCAGGTTCCGCTATCAGTCCCATCTGGGCTAGCAAACGTATAATCGTTGTTATCAGCAAAGCTAACCGTAGTTCCGGCAGGAAATACCACATTGGCTGCATCCTCCAGGTCTTGATCTAACTCGGCCACTTCGGGAATGAGAAGTGCAACAGTTTGAACATTGTCTCGGCCTATCTCTCCATTAATACCATTAATCCTTACTCGGTAATCTACCAATTCACCCGACTGAATTTCCCAGGTGCCGATGAGCATATCGCGACGGTCAGCATCTTCATCATCATCGGTACAGGCAGTGAGGGTAACTGCTATTACTAGGAACGAATAGTGTATCTTACTAATAAATGAATTCATAAGTCGGTTATATTATTTGGTAAAAGTAACTATAAAATCAATCTGATAGTGCACCATCTTAACTTTTGGATGGCTACGAACTGTAGGTATAATGAAAAAGTGGGGGGAATATTATAAAAAGAAAAGCGTACATTCAGGTTAGCCTGATTATGCACGCTTCTATCATACTTATGCTATTTACCTTTTGCTAGTTGACTGAAGCCGCGCTAGAAGGGTTATTGCTTCGTAAATCTTCGAGTACGTCTTTAATCGGCACTCGCCCGCCATCGCGATAAGGAACAATCCAGGCATCTTTTACGCCCATTGCTCGCAAGTACTTCTTGAATTTATCGGCTTCCCAGTAGTCTCGAAAATTACCCAGCGTATACTGTTGAACACCATTACCGGCGGTTTCTTCGGTAAAGTTTTCGCTAGTGTCGTAATTGGATAAATCCTGATTTTGATACGCCCCAATCTGTACTCGAAATACTAATCCCTGATTATACTCAGCGTCTCCATTGGTAGCCACTACCGGTACATTCTCTTGGGCAGCATTAGCCTCAGCTTTTGCCTGCTGTAGCTCGTCTTGTAGTCGGCGTACTTGATCTTTTACTTGTTTCACTTCAGCATCTTTCTGAGAAAGCTCATTTTTGGCGGAGGTAAGCTCACTTTCCAGTTCACTAGCTTTAGCCGCTAACTCTTTGGTTTTATCTTGCTGCTCCCGAAAGGCAGCCGGATCCATTTTTTTGAGCTCCTTTAAACGCTTCTTCTGTTCTTTCTTCAGACGCTTACGCTCCTTTTTAGATAACTTCTGAGCCATAACTACTTCGGGCACTACCGTAAGGCTTACCAGAAAGAGGGCCACTATGCATACATACTTCATCACTGGTATGGTTTAATTGAAAATTAGTTTTAGTCCACGGTCTACAGTCCACCGAAAATGAATGATTGATGACTAATGAATAATGATTGATGAGCAGAGATATATTTTAATCATTAGTCGTTAATCATTATTCATTACTTTAAGCTTCCTACCATATTTTCGGGGACTACCCACTCATCAAATTGTTCATCGGTGAGTAACTCCAGTTCTACTGCTGCCTCTCGCAAAGTAGTGCCATCAGCATAGGCTTTCTTCGCAATTTTAGCTGCATTTTCGTAGCCAATGTGCGGGTTCAATGCTGTCACCAACATGAGCGAATTATTCAAATTAGCGTTAATTACTTCTTGGTTAGGCTCAATCCCTACTGCACAATTATCATTAAACGACTCACAAGCATCTCCCAACAGCCGGGCGGAGGTAAGCAAATTATAAATCATCATGGGTTTGAATACATTCAGTTCAAACTGCCCATTCATGCCTCCCACGCTAATCGCCGTATCGTTGCCAATCACCTGAGCACAAACCATCGTTAGTGCTTCGCACTGGGTAGGGTTCACCTTACCCGGCATAATTGACGAACCGGGTTCATTGGCCGGGATCAGAATCTCTCCTATTCCACAACGTGGCCCTGAGGCCAGCATCCGAATATCATTGCCAATCTTCATTAAGCTCACCGCCAGTTGCTTCAATGCTCCTGACGTTTCCACAATAGCATCGTGAGCAGCTAACGCTTCAAATTTATTTTTAGCCGTTACGAACGGATGACCACTATATTCCGCTATCTTCTCAGCCACCGTTTCGGCGTATCCCTGCGGAGTGTTCAGTCCCGTTCCTACTGCGGTTCCACCTAGCGCTAATTCTGCTAAATGCGCGAATGTATTTTTTATCGCAGCGATTGCGTGATCCAATTGGGCAACATAGCCGCTAAACTCGTGTCCTAGCTTTAGCGGAGTAGCATCCATGAAGTGGGTTCGCCCAATTTTTACAATATCTCCGAAGGCTTGCACCTTTTCATCTAGCGTATTTCGTAGTTTTTCTACCTTAGGTAAGGTTTGTTCTACAATCATCGTATAGGCTGCAATATGCATAGCCGTTGGAAAGGTATCGTTGGATGATTGCGACTTATTCACATCATCATTCGGATGAATTTTCTTCTTTTCGTCAGCTAGTGCTCCCCCGGCTAATACGTGAGCCCGATTAGCAACTACCTCGTTCACATTCATGTTACTTTGCGTGCCTGACCCGGTCTGCCACACCACTAACGGAAACTGATCGTCTAGTTCGCCCGACCGTATTTCATCGCACACCTGAGAAATCATGTCGGCTTTTTCTTGATCCATTATTCCTAGAGCCGTGTTCGTTTGCGCCGCTGCCTTCTTTAAAATGGCAAAGGCGTGGATAACCTCTAGCGGCATTTGCGTGGCAAGGCCACCGATTTTAAAATTTTCCCGAGAGCGTTGTGTCTGCGCTCCCCAGTACTTGTCGGCAGGTACTTGTACCTCGCCCATTGTGTCTTTTTCAATACGATAATTGTTCATGTTCGCGGTTGGTAGTATTTGAAATTGTGTTTAAACAAATTTAGAAAAAAATAAGAAGCGACTATTTTCACGTAGGTACTCAGGATGTAGGGTATTGCCAGAAACTTTCGCTAATTTTTTACAAAAAGTCATAAACAGCAGAAAGCCCACATCCCTTACAGTCTGTTAACGTAAAAAAGCCTATCCAGATTTGAGATAGACCTTCCTTTTCAAACTACTTAGTTTAGCCGATGGCGGTGCCAAGTACTCATCATTCTAAAATCTAACATAAGCTGATACATTAAATGCACGAGTTGGTTGATTTTGGACGGCATTATAGTTAGCAAACAGAATTTCAGGATTGTATACTGTTTCATTAAGTAAGTTGATTCCGTCTAGTATGATGCCCGTTTTAGGGCCATCAAAACCAAACACATTATTCAACCTAATGTCCACCCGAGCCGTGAGCCAGCTAAAGGCACTTAACTGGCTTTCTTCGGTGTCTTGAAAGTCTGGCTTGTCGTATGGTTTAGAATAATAAGCATTAAAGACGCTTAAGCCAACTATATCTCTGATATTGACGTGCCCTCCAATTTTGAGCATGTGATTAGGTAACCTAAAGACGTTCTCATTGCCGTCGCCATCCTCCGAAGTGCTGTAAGCGTACGAACCATCCATGTAAAAACTTTTGCTAAATACGTAACGGCCTTCTAATTCAAAGCCCTGGGAGCTAAGTGTGTTAGCGTTGGTATATATCAAGGCAAACCTGGGATCTGGGTTGGGTATTCTGGTAATAAGGTCCTGCTGATTACTGCGAAAGTACGTGGCGGCTACCCTTCCTCTAGATCCGGCATAAAATAGCTGCCCCTCAAAAGTATTGATAGTTTGTGGTACTAAATCCGGATTACCCGCCAGTGAAGGCGGCGACACTATGCTGGTTTCAAGAGCATAAGGAGCGCGAAATGCTGCCCCGTACATAATTTTGGCCCCTAAGCCCGACGAAAATGAACCAATAGCTGCTAAACGAGGCACAAAGTTTACATCAATATCAGCAACTTTATTAATCTGTCCGCCAACAACTAGATTTAGCCATTCGGTAGGCTGGTAGTTAGCCTGAAGGTAACCGTGGTACCAATTGGTTTGATAGGGTTCAATAGAGTTAAAAGTGTCATTAACGGCTAATTCGCCCGCCAATAAGTAAGCCGAACCACCAAGCACTATATCTACTTTCTCAGCAATATTTATAAAATTAGTCAGCTCAAACACTACGTCGTTAACTTCCGGCAAACGGGGTGACGTAGCGTTTTGCAGACCATTGTCATACGCATCATCTAACCGATTGTAAGTAACATTAGCACTAAGTTCGTATACATCCTCTACAATCGATTTACTATAACCTACATCTAAGAACGTTCGCTGACTTTCGTATACTTCGGCGGCTGAATTAACCAGCGCAACATTATCAAAATTGTTGGTACCATGAAATCCTGTAACCTGTAGGTCTTTATAATTGAGCTTAAGGTAAGCACTAACAATTTCTTCCCCGAAAGAGTTAGTACCGGCCAACCTTCTGGGCCCCGCAATACGGGTAGAATCTGAAAACAGCCAACCCTCTGACTGATGATAGGTAAGCCCGGCATTGATCTTCAGGTCTTCTCCTATAACAGTTCCGCCACTCACCTGCACATTTGTAGTATTAAATGTTCCGTAACCAGCCTGCATATTCAGGTAAGGCTCGGCCGTATCTTTGGTAATGATATTCACTACTCCGGTGTAGGCATTGGAGCCATACAATACTGAACCTGGTCCGCGTATCACTTCTATTTGTTTGATCGACTGTACTGGGAAGGTGGTGAGAATACCTATATTGTTGCCTCCGAACACACTCTCCCGGAAAGGACGACCGTCGATAAGGAATAAAATATTAGGACTGATGTGTGAAGGTAGGTCTCCCCGCAAACCCAGTGAAGCTCGTCTGAAAACAAATGATGCTAAACCGTAGAAGCCAGGGGCACGCTCTAGAATTTCATATAAAGAATTACCACCGAAATCTTCGATATCTTGCGCCGATATTGTCGTGATCACTGAAGGAGCATCAAACACTTTTTCTTCTGATTTAGAAGCACTGGTCACGGTCACGTTCAACAATTCTTCTAATGATAGCTCGAAGAGGTCAACATCACTTTCACTTTGTGCCTGTAGTCTGTCAACACTTGTTAATGCCAGTATGAGGCCAATGAAGAAAATTAGTAAAGTAGATTTCATATGTGATGAGAGTTTACTATTATTTGACCGTTTTGTAGCGACAAATTTATGTTTACTCTCTCTAACTGCTCTACTATTTGATATAATAAACCTACTAGGTAAGCTTTGATAAAAACAAACCCTATCTATCTGAAAAACAGTATATTAACATGGATGATTGGTATATTTACCAGTTCCATATTCTGATAAATAGATCACCTGACTACCAAAATAAGCATCTATAGTACAAAGGAATATTCTTATCATCTAACATTCTAAATAGTTTTGTGTACAATTATATATTTACTGCTGTTCTTCTCCAGAGAATGGCGTAAAACTGCGTAGCAGCTATGGTATAAAGAGCATCTACTAAAAAATGCCCTCAATTCTAAAGGATCAAAACATTCATTACATTATGAAACCTGCTTGTTTAAGGCTACTTTCATATTCTTATGAAGAAAAGAAATAACAAGCTAGTAAAACAGGCCAAAGCAGACTCGGCACCTCCTTCTGATCTTATTCGCCTCAATCGCTACATTGCTAATGCCGGAGTATGCTCGCGCCGGGAGGCCGATAAATTGATAGAAGAAGGCCAAATTAAGGTAAACGGTAAAATTGTTACTGAATTAGGCACTAAAGTAAAGCGTACTGATAAAGTACAGTATCAGGGGAAAATACTCAATCCCGAAAAACTGGTTTACGTGCTTCTGAACAAACCTAAAGATTTTATTACTACTACAGACGATCCTCAGGAGCGCAAAACGGTGATGCAGCTAGTAGCCAATGCGGCCGAAGAACGGATTTACCCGGTAGGACGCCTAGATCGCAATACTACGGGTCTACTGCTACTCACTAACGATGGAGAATTAGCCGAGCGGCTTACTCACCCTTCGTATGAGATACAGAAGCTGTACCAGGTAGATATTGATAAACCAATTACTGACGAAGATTTTATCAAAATTGAGAACGGGGTAATGCTAGAAGATGGAGCTGCACCAGTGGATGAGATTGGGTTAGTTGGTCCGGAGCGAACTAGTTTGGGGATATCTCTTCACATTGGCCGCAACCGGATTGTACGCCGTATTTTTGAACATCTGGGTTACGAAGTTATTCGTCTTGACCGGGTAATGTATGCTGGGCTAACTAAGAAAGATCTATCTCGAGGAAAGTGGCGTTACCTAAACAAAGCCGAACTAATAAAGATTAAGCACATGGGCCGAAAAAAGTAATTGCCCAACCTCTATAAAAAGAAAAGGAGGGCCCATCAGATGCGGATACCCTCTTTTACTACACTACACAACCTAACCTAAATCTTAAATGTCTTGGATTAGGGGTAAGGTAAAGGAGGGGCCATCTAAAATGTGGCCCGTCTCTTTTACTACACTACACAACCTAACCTATATCTTAAATTTTCTTAGTTTGTTAGGAAGAAGGGTAAAGGAGGGGTCATCTAAAATGTGACCCACCTCTTTTACTACACTACACAACCTAACCTATATCGTTTAATGCGTTGATTAAATAAGAATTGCTAAACTCAGCAAGCTACTACTTGCCTGTAAGCCAGTCTTCTTTAATGCTAGCTGATTAATCTTGAATCGTAACTTAGAACCATCCACTACAAAGCTTACGGGTGCTCCCTCACTAGCCAAATCTTCTTCGGTAACAATCAATACGCCAGCATCATTTATTTGTGATACCAGTGCAGCTAACTGCGATGAAGCCGACTTCGGCACGTAAACTATATTACACGCTTTCGCTTCGCTTGGCGAGCTGATGGTTTTTACTGCAATCTCACTCTTATTCTTCAAATTACCCTGCAACTCATTGGCTATACTCTTCTCCTGAAGTACTCCTATCACATAGCCACCCGAGGCAGCCGGAAAATTTATATACTTAGTAAAGTTATAAAGATAAATTGCCTCTAACTTTCGGGTTGAGATCTGGGCGTTGACATGTAGGGAACATAACAACCCTACCGCCAAAAGCACCAAACTACTTATCTTCACTTGTCTCACTACGCTATTCCTTTTTGCTTTAGACATATACAAATGTATTAGCTAGCTTTATTAATAAGAATCGGGCTTTGGCGAAATACCTACATATGTAATTTTGATCTTAGTTCTTACATAAATTATGACTTTTGGTAGCGTATCTTTGATCAAAGTATTAATATTCAAACAAAGAAATGACTGTTATCAAAAGCCTATGACTTGTATTGGTTTAAACACAAGCTCTTTTCATTTGCTACATTTTCAATGGTTATTAAGATATCGACTGATAAATTTCTGATATGGTAAATTATTTGCTATTATCTTTCGTTATTGAAAATAGTATGCTTGCATAACAAATTTTATAATTACTATATTTGCCAGAAGCGGTCTTGGGAAATTCGCATGTAGTAAAGAGAGAGGTATTATGAAAGAAATGAAGAAAAATTACCTAAAAACAAAAAAAGCCTTCCTGCGAAAAGCAGAAAGGCTCAGAAGAAATGGTGATGAGTGGGCTCGAACCACCGACTCACGGATTTTCAGTCCGATGCTCTACCAGCTGAGCTACATCACCGTAACGGGCTACAAAACTAGATAAAATTCTGAATGCTGCAAAAAATTTAACGAAAGTTATATACTATGATAGCTTATCTCGGACAAATTGCATTTATCGTAATAGTAGGAATTGCTTCAGTTATTCTGACCAAGCGGATTCGGCGAATTCGGCAAAATATTTTGCTGGGTAAAGACACTGATAGAGATGACCAACCCTCAGCCCGTTGGCGTACTATGTTACTGGTGGCCTTTGGTCAGCAGAAAATGTTTAAGCGAATTATTCCCGCTTTCTTTCATTTCCTTATATACGTAGGCTTTATCGTCATCAATCTGGAAGTGCTAGAATTTGTAATAGATGGCTTGCTGGGAACCCATCGCTTATTTATGCCCTACTTGGGCGATGTGTACTTGGTAGCTATGAATATTTTCGAAACATTGGCGGTGCTGGTCGTTCTGGCCTGCGTAGTGTTTTTGTGGCGAAGAAATGTGCAGAAGGTACGGCGTTTCCATGCCCAGGAAATGACTAAGTGGCCCAAATTAGATGGTAACTTAATATTGGTTATTGAGATTATTTTGATGTTTGCCATCTTAACCATGAATGCTACCGACCAGCTGTTACAAACCCGCCCTGATAGTGGCTACGCAACTACCGGAACACTATTCTTCAGTTCGCTGCTAATGCCGTTGTTTGCCGGGCTAGATACTAGCACATTAATATTCGTTGAACGCTTTGCTTGGTGGTTCCACATTATTGGCATTCTAGCCTTCGCCGTTTACGTTACCTACTCAAAGCACCTGCACATCTTTCTGGCTTTTCCGAACACCTACTATTCGCGACTGGTACCCAAGGGGCAAATGGACAACATGCCTGCGGTTACTAAAGAAGTACAAATTATGCTGGGTACTCAACCTGAGAACGGAGAAAGCGATACTGAAGAAGAGGTAGGCCGGTTTGGAGCAAAAGATGTGAACGATTTGATGTGGACCGACTTAATGGGAGCCTACGCCTGCTCAGAATGCGGTCGGTGTACGTCGGAGTGCCCAGCCAATCAAACCGGAAAAAAACTATCGCCTCGCAAGATAATGATGGATACTCGCGATCGGTTAGAGGATGTGGGTAAGCAGCTTGATAAAGGAGAAAACGGATTAGAGGACGGCAAATCTTTACTTGATGATTACATCAGCCGGGAGGAACTCAATGCCTGTACCACTTGCAATGCTTGCGTAGAGGCTTGTCCTATCAATATCAACCCGCTATCTATTATTCTGCAAATGCGACGCTATGTAGCCATGGAAGAAGCACAGTCTCCGGCTTCCTGGAATGCAATGTTTTCTAACATTGAAAATAACTTTGCTCCTTGGAAGTTCGCTCCCACCGATCGGTTCAACTGGGCGGATGAATTAGTTACAGAAAACCGGAAAGCGGAGACCGAAGACCGGACTAATGACTAATAACTATTTAATAATCAGCAATTAAGCAATTATGAATAAAGAAGTAAGAGTACCAACAATGGCCGATCTGGTAGCACAGGGCGAAACTCCGGAAATATTGTTTTGGGTGGGCTGTGCTGGCTCTTTTGATGATCGGTACAAACGAGTGACTAAAGCATTTGTGAAAATTCTGAATGCAGTAGGCACTAAGTTCGCAGTGCTGGGTACGGAAGAGGCTTGTACGGGTGACCCGGCACGACGAGCCGGAAATGAATTTCTGTTTCAGATGCAAGCGGCCGCTAACATTGAGGTGCTAAATGGCTACGAGATAAAAAAAATAGTGACGGCTTGCCCCCACTGCTTCAATACCATTAAAAACGAGTATCCCGAATTGGGTGGAAACTACGAAGTAATTCATCACTCTACTCTTCTTCAACAATTGATTAACGATGGTAAAATCACGATGAAGGGGGGAGGAAGCTTTAAGGGGCGCAAGATCACGTATCACGATTCTTGCTATCTGGGCCGGGCTAACAATATTTACGAAGCTCCCCGCGAAGTGCTGGAAGCGTTGGATGCCGATTTAATAGAGATGAAACGTTGCCGAACCAAAGGGCTTTGCTGCGGGGCGGGTGGTGCTCAAATGTTTAAGGATGCTGAACCTGGCAATAAAGAAGTGAATATTGACCGAACCGAAGAAGCACTAGCTACTGGAGCCAAAACTATCGCCGTAGCTTGCCCCTTCTGCATGACCATGATGAGCGACGGAGTAAAGAATAAAGAAAAAGAAAGCGAAGTGGCCGTAAAAGACCTTGCCGAGTTGATTGCTGAAAATAATCAGCTATAAACTAACGAAACTCCTTTACCGCTCAGTGGAATAGGGTGCTGAGTAGCGGACGAGCATCGGTTGCTTCCCAGAAAATAAATCCAGTAACTCCAACATAGATCATGGCAAATAGCCACGTCCATACACGGGAGTTTTGCCAGTTTTGTTGCTCAGTTTTGTAAGCAAAAAGCGGAATAATCTGTAGGCTATGGATACCAATAAAATGAGCGATTCGTAAATCGCCACCTTCGGTACTCCAGTTTACAAAAGGTAGTCCTGACCCGCCGTCAGCCACACCAACACTATGCGAAACCTGTCCAACCATCATTCCGCCTACCGCACTGGCAAACAGAAATAGTAGCAAGGCTAAGCGAATAGCTAACAGATAGGTAGGTGACAGCTTAATTTTCCCCACAAAAAACAACATCGTCATCCAGGTGAAAAGTAGCGTATTGGTTACAATGGCAACTCCCATTGTGTAGTAAATTTTCGCGTCCAGCATTGTCGCGCCATTAAAATGGGATTGCACTCCCCGCGCTGCCTGGAATACTATGCAAACAATCTCAATAACCATAGTAGCTGCGATTCCCCAAGCAATAATGCGAACCGAGCGAGGGTAAGCCGACAGATATTCTAGAAACCAGCCCACTGTCCACAAATAAATGACAATAGACAAGGCAAACTTCATCGGCTTAATCCAAACATTAATGCCCATAACCGTACGTTCGTCAATAAAAAACAGTGAGAGCAGAACAAGAAATAGTACCGCATGTGTGAAGCCTACGTAGGCTAGCATTCGATTTCGCCGAATTAGCTCCTGATAAAATTTAAGCCAGTTCATGCGACAATCGTTTAGTATAAATAGTTCGGAGAATCAGATAGAGCAGCAGGCCAATAGGTCCTAATAAGAATGTAAACAGCAAACAGGGAATAATCAGCCAACGCGATATTCCTAACTTTTGAGCATTTTCCACCTCCCAACTGCCTACAAAAAGATCAAAAGCCAAGTAATGCACCCAACCCGCCAACAGTGACCAGGGATTCTCAAAAAGTTGGCTCACTTCGGCTAGCGAACCAAAGCCACCTTCTGAATCACCGAGGTGAGTAATAATTAGAATAGTGTACAAAGCGGAAAGCAGAAGCACTACTCCGAGGCGAACCAGCGTAAGAGTATATTTCCAGCGGAAAGCCACGATTAGCAGAACCCAGCCGATAAGCACAAAGGTGTTAGCAAAAGAAAAGATGGTTTCGGGTTGCATGATTACAATTGAGAGTGAATAATGAAAAATTGATAATGAGTAAAGCTCAGCTTAGAATTTTCTGTACTGAAGGCACAAAAGGAAAGTGAAAAATCGTAGGCAGTCGGCCAATGAGTAAGGTAAACCGTAAAATAATCAAGATGAACGATTAGCGAGCGGATCGAGTGATACGTAGTGCCACCATATGTTCAAATTCAGGTAATTCAAATTGGATGGTTTCACCGCTACCAGAAATATTTCCCGTATCAATAGCTTCTCCCGTAAAAGGAGAGATAAACTCATAGGTGAAATTTCCCTGAGGCAAATTTAGTTTCACCCAATCCGTAGCTTGACCCGTGAAGAAGATAGCGTACTGCTGACCCGCTTCAGCTAAACACTGAGTCTCTAGCCCGGGAGAATGAACGACCGTAGAAAAGTCAGGGCTCATACGAATATAGTCCAGTGACTCCACAAACTCATGCAAGTAGACTAGTTGTTGACGCAAGGTAGTACTACCGCCACCCGGAGCATCGTTACTTCCTTTCCCGTCTTCGTGCCCCACGTAAAACGAATAATCAAGATTGTTAAATACACTACCACCCGCTACAATAAACTGCCAAGCCTGACGCAGATAGGTGGTATCTGAACTCCCCGCAAACCCAGATTCATCGAAGCTGATAGGTCGATCCCAGGCGTAGTTCATCCAAACGGCTTCGGGCCAAGCGTAGTGGAAGTTGAGAATATTCACGCCATCTTGTACTTCTTCTAAAGAGTGACGGAAGTTGCAGTAATTCTGAGCAATGAGGTGCTTACTAGTTAACTCTTTTTCAGTGGCTACAATTTGATCAACCATGATCTGCTGCCACTCGAGCGACGCTTCAGAAGCAGTATGCGCCCACTTAGCCCAGGTTAATTCTTTGGGGTCTAAAGTTTTGAGTGTCCGCAGAGCATCTTGCGGATCGTCTGACCAAGGTTCATTCTGAATTTCGTAGAAAATATTGTTGAACGAATTAAGCTCAGTAACAATCTTTGCAACCAGTTTTTTCTGATAATCAGTCAGCGAGCCATTCGCCAGCGTATTAGACTTCTTTCGATCTATTTTGGGAACACCGTTTATGTTGTTACCGGAGTTGAACGGATTTCGTTCCCAAGATTCATCCGCATAGGTTGAGCAAAAGAAGGTTACTTCTACGATGATATCTCGCTGATCAGCCTCGCGAATGAAACCCGTCAATCTCTCAAAATACTCCGGATTCCATTCATCCAGGTCAAATTTCTTTTCCCCTTGGTACAGCCCTTCTTCATCAGTACGTTTCCAGGGAGCAACAAAACGATTTACTGCGGGAGCCAGCGTATTATTTCCAATATTAAAGCTACCAGGAATTTCTACGTAAGAACCTACGAAAATTCGGGTGTAGTTCATTCTTTCCTGTTGCATTGTCTCCAGATAGGCTCGATAATCAAAGTCCAGATTAAGTACCGCCCCATAGTGTTCACCGGAAGTAATTAGCAACGTGGGTTCATCTTGATAGATGAAGTAGTGAGGATTATCTGGGTGTAACGCAATGGGTTGAACAGCACTCGTTTGAGCCACACCTGACTGAGCCATAACTGATTGAATTACAAATACACTGAATGAAATAAGTGATAGCGCAACAATACGCGAAGAAGAAAACATGTTAGGTTATTGAAGTTAGTGTAGCAGAATATATGTTATTCTAATTTAGTAGTGACGTTTCGTAAATACATATCGGTAATTACTAGTGCCGCCATCGCTTCCACAATTGGAACCGCTCGAGGCACCACGCAAGGGTCATGACGACCTTTTCCCGAAACGGTTACCGTCTCACCGGCTTCATTCACACTATCCTGATCCTGCATAATTGTCGCTACCGGTTTGAAAGCCACCCGGAAATAAATATCCTCGCCGTTAGAAATACCTCCTTGTACGCCACCGGAGTGATTCGTTTTAGTCCGTATGGCTCTTCCATCGTTATATATCTCATCATTGTGCTGCGAACCACGTAGAGTAACTCCGTCAAAACCGCTGCCGTACTCGAACCCCTTAACCGCATTAATACTTAGCATCGCTTTTCCCAGCTCAGCGTGCAGCTTATCAAATACCGGCTCGCCTACCCCCGCTGGAACTCCGGTGATGACTGCACTCACTACTCCGCCAATTGTATCGCGGTCTTTACGAATATGGTCGATTAGATCAATCATCCGCTCAGCCGTTTCTAAATCGGGACAGCGCACTGGGGTAGCTTCGGTTTGAGAAAAATCTAGGGATTCGTAAGGCTTTTCCAGTCGTAAATCGCCTACTTGAGAAACGTAGGCTTGCACGTCAATACCTTTATGCTTTAGAAAGAGTTTGGCAACGGCTCCGGCAGCTACTCGGGCGGCAGTTTCCCGAGCCGAGCTACGGCCACCGCCCCGGTAGTCTCGCACTCCGTATTTAGCGTGGTAGGTATAATCCGCGTGAGAGGGACGGAATTTGTCGGCAATGTGCGAATAATCTTTGCTCCGCTGATCTTCGTTGGGAATATAAATGGCTAAGGATGTTCCAGTCGTTTTCCCTTCAAACACGCCTGACAAAATCTGAAAGGTATCGCTCTCCTGGCGTTGGGTGGTAATTTTTGATTGTCCGGGCTTTCGCCGCCCCAACTCCTGCTGAATGAAATCTTCGTCTACCGGGAGTCCTGCTGGGCACCCGTCAATCACTACTCCAATGCCCTTCCCGTGCGATTCGCCGAAGGTGCTGATCTTAAACAACGTTCCGTAAGTATTGCTCATTTTCTTATTCCAAAATTTCTATCTGTCTCCTTTGGCATGTATCAGCAAAATCCCCTGAATTGAAAGTGGCCAAGGAATCAATATGTTCTCATCGCGGATCAATTCAATAATTTCGTTTGCATTACCATGATGCTGGTCTTTTGAGTCATACAAGGCTATCCAAAACCCAGTGTCTACTAGCACACTTTTACGCACCGCTATCTTCTTGAGCACGCTCTATACTAGAAGCATACCCCTCCCAAGGAGCGCGCTTCCTACCACCTACGATAAATTTTCCTTTATTCAGCTTACCATCCCGCCAAATAAGATACATCCGGTCGCCTTTTTTAAATTGAACACTATCAGTGAGCTGACTAGTAATATCCTCTACGAAATCACCCTCAATTTCAAGCTTGAATACTGCTAGCGCGCTTCCGCATTCTTTCGCCTGATGCTCGTCTAGCCACTGGTACAGACCTTCGTAATCACCCTTCAGGCCGAGATCATAAGAAAGCCAGAATGTTTTTACGTTATTTTTTATGATGGCCTAATTAATTGTTTTATGATTTTTACTTCTTGAACGATATTACCGCCACTAGAGCTAACATTCCGATAATTAAAATATTGGCAGCCAGTTGGAGCCAACCGTCGTTATTACGGCTCTTTAGGGTATTATTCATACCCGCAATCCGGTTGTAGAAAGAACCCACATCCTGTGAGCTGATATATTCGTTTTTACGGCTTTTCCCTTCTACTAGCACCTGAATATCAGAGGTCAGCGTATCATACTGCTGACTAGCGGTATTGAAAAACACCCAATTAAAGTAATTACCCAAATCATATTCACCCGGCTCGTTTGGCACAGCGTAGTAAGAAAAAGCTTTAGAACCCGTTACCTGATTGCTCCGCCGATTAATATTTTGTTCTACACTAGGATCGTAAAAGTCAAAGGCATCAGTGGTGCGAAGCGGTGGCTTCTCAATATAATTGATGTTTCCCTCTCCCATAATTTTGAAGGTGTAGTTAAAGCTCCCTCCGGTGGTTAGCTCTTGCTCAGAGATGGACTCATCCAGCCGATAATTTCCTACCGCCACTGAAGCCTTTTGGGGATGCGGTGGCAGCTCTTTCACGTATACCGTATGCGGATCGGTTTTAAACTCTTTAAAGCCTTCTTGCCGCCGTCGCCCAAATATCGAGGGGTTTTTGGCCACTTTATACTTAATCATGGTAAGCGGCACGCTTGGAAAGCGAATTGGCTCGGTGTTGTTGGGGTAATAAGTGGCTTGATATATTTTGTATTGGGTATACCCCTGACTGTTAATTGTGACCGATTGCCCGTTAATGTTCTCGATATTAAAATTTTCTTCCCATACGCTAGAAGGCCGCAATTGCTTCAAAATATCGGTCAACTGTTTACCTATATCGTAAAACTGCAACTGAGCTTGGTTTTTATCCGACAGATAAAAGGCCAGTGTGGTGGTAAAACCCTCACCTAAATAAACAGTATCTTTGCTGGTAGTTAATGCTAAGAAGGCTTCGGCTTTTACATCTACAAACTCCTGAGGCTGATTACGCCGACCGAATAAATCGTCGAAGGGATCGCTGAAAAACGGATTCTGGGCACTTCGTTGCTTAGGTGGCCCTACTGTAATGGTAGTTCCAGGTGAACGAACTTCAGTATCATTCACGGCAATGGTGAACGGAGATAGTTTGAATGTGCCTTCTTGAGAAGGTAAGTATGATTGCGTAACGCTATACGAAGAAGAAATTTGTCCATTAATAATGTTAGTAGAAGACGAAGAAGAAGTTCCGGCTTTCTCAAACCCAGCAATATCAGGAAAGTCGCCGTAACGCCGCAGTCGATCATTGGCTATTTTCAGGGTAATAGTAAACTGTTGGTTGACACCAATATCGTTAGGTCCTAGTTCTACCGAAACATTCTGCGCTTGAACTGACACTATAACTGATGAAAAAAGCAGAATAAATAAAATATTTGAAATATTATTTTGCACAAATAGCTTCATTTGAAATAAAATATTAGCTTTCATAGCATTTTCGGTTCAAGAACTTGCAAATTAGCATAACTTATTATATATTGGTAGTCCATTCAGTTGTAATCATTGTAGTACAACGTTTTACGGAAGCTTGCTTCCTCTCAGTTCAGTCTTAAGGAAATTTTTTTAACCTAAACCCTTTACGCCTATGCAAATATACAACAGACACGTAGACGCCAAGCGTATCCATGCTGAGCTAAGTTATTCCAAGCTTATTCTCGCTAAAGTAAGTTTTGATTCTCTCCTTTTCCGTAAGGAACTGAAGAAAGCGTTGACGGTCTTGTTACCTACGGATGTTGAAATGCTTAAGAGCTGGTGCTACATTAAATTTGGCCAGCAGCACCGTAGCGTCCTGGATGAGTGTTTTTCGCAAACACGTCTTAATTAATTTGCAACAACTATCAAAGTTCTAAAAGCTGCTTAACAAAAGGCAGCTTTTTTATTTACCAGCAAATCGGATATTGCGCTTCAGCCCGGAAAATTTTGCCCGCTTTACCGCTGATTTTTTAAACAACTTACGAAAAACTTCTTCGGTTATTTCTTCCCAGTCACGCTTGGTCATTTCGCTTAAATCAGGATGAGGTTCAAACAAGGCTTCCTGATGCGGCTGTGCGTGTCGGTTCCAAGGGCAAACATCCTGGCAAATGTCACAACCAAAAATCCAATCCTCAAACTTTCCCTCCATCGCCTTCGGGATTTCCTCCTTCAACTCAATGGTGAAATACGAGATACACTTGCTACCGTCTACCACATAAGGTGCTATAATAGCATCGGTGGGGCACGCATCCAAACAGCGAGTGCAACTCCCACAATGATCAGTTACCGGATGATCATACTCCAGCTCTAGGTCCAGTAGTAAAATAGCAATAAAGAAAAAGCTCCCTTGTTGCTTGTTGAGCAGCAGGCTATTTTTCCCAATCCAGCCCAAGCCACTTTTTTGCGCCCAAACCCGCTCTAGTATCGGGGCTGAATCAACAAAAGCTCTTCCGGCTACCTCACCTACTTTCTCCTGTACACTATTTAGCAATAACCGTAGCTTCTTTTTGATGACAAAATGATAATCCCGACCGTAAGCGTACTTGGCTATTTTGTAGGAATCGGGAGAAGCTAGGTTTTCTTCAGGGTAATAATTATAGAGTAACGTAACTACCGACTTAGCCCCTTCCATCAGTTTGGTAGGGTCGAGGCGAATGTCAAAATAATTTTCCAGATACTGCATTTTTCCCTGTCGCCCCTGATTCAGCCACTGCTCCAAACGCGGTGCTTCTTCCGAAAGAAATTCTGCCCGGGCAATTCCACAGAAGTCAAAGTCCAACTGTTGAGCAACCTCTTTAATGAATAAGGAATTATTTGTGCGACACATAGATCACCAATTTTCAGAGTGACAACTGAAATTAGTCAAACAATCCCTGCGCCCTGCCCGGTGGGATAAGTTTTAGATGTTTATAGGCAATTTCGGTAGCTTCTCGCCCTCGCGAAGTCCGCTTAATGTAGCCTTCTTTGATAAGAAATGGCTCATAGACCTCCTCAATGGTTTCGGCTTCTTCGCCACAAGCGGTAGCAATGGTGCTAATGCCGACCGGGCCACCTTTAAATTTCTCAATGATGGTTGACAAAATTCGGTTATCCATATCGTCCAGCCCGTTCTGGTCTACGTCTAGTGCCTGTAAGGCCATTTCGGCAATGGCTTTGTTAATGGTTCCATCACCTTTTATTTCGGCAAAATCGCGCGTACGGCGGAGCAAGGTGTTGGCAATACGAGGGGTCCCTCGGCTGCGGCGGGCAATCTCGTGAGCAGCATCTTCGTCAATAGGGGTAGTAAGAATCTGAGCCGAACGTTTTACAATAGATGTCAGTAGTTCGGCATCGTAGTATTCTAAGCGGGCATTGATACCGAAGCGGGCGCGGAGGGGCGAAGTAAGTAGCCCCGAGCGAGTAGTGGCACCAACTAAAGTAAATGGACTCAGGCTAATCTGCACGGTGCGGGCATTGGGCCCTGAGTCTAGCATAATGTCAATCTTATAATCCTCCATTGCCGAGTAGAGGTACTCTTCCACAATTGGATTCAAGCGGTGAATCTCATCAATGAACAGTACATTTCCCGGTTCCATATTCGTCAGCAGTCCGGCCAGTTCGCTGGGCTTATCCAGCACTGGTCCCGAGGTGGACTTAATTTGAGCCTCTAGTTCATTGGCAATAATGTGCGATAGCGTAGTTTTACCTAGGCCGGGAGGGCCGTGCAGTAGCACATGGTCCAGCTGATCGCCTCGCTTCTTAGCTGCCTGCACAAATATTTTCAGATTTTCTACAATCTTATGTTGCCCGGTAAAGTCACTAAATGATAAGGGGCGTAATGCCCGTTCAACTTCCTGCTCGGCGGGGCTAAGATTTGATACTTCGCCCGTTAAATAATCTTCTCGCATATTCTTATCGCTTTAATTTCATTGCTTTTACTTTCTTGAAAGATTCATCATCGACAAAACGCTGATATTCTTCCGTTTCTACTCCATAAACAGCTACTTTCCCATTTTCATCGCTGTGTACACCCCAACCGTATCTTTTGGTCAGAGGGGAAGCCCTAAAACAAGGCTGACCTTTTGAAAAGAACTTTTCCCTTTCAGAACTCAGTTCGTTTTTATCAATTTCGTTTCTATTTGCAAAAACGGTAAAGAAAATATCGTCTGATGTAAATTTATAAGGATTTTCTTTCAGCAAATCATACTGATAGTTTGCAACTGACTTCTTATCCCCTTTCTGCGGTGGTTGCTGTCCCGAGTTTACCGGACAATCTTCAGCCACCTCAATAAAAGTATTCTGGTAGTTAGTTGAGTGTACTTTCATTTTAAGTAGTGTTGATCGGTGATAGTTTGCCTTTTTCAGATATGCCAGTGCATCATAAAATACAAGACCTGATAACAGGGAATCTGCTGATTTATTCCATGATGTTTAACACATTATCAATTCCAAAATAGTTAATCTGAATGTACGGAAAATTCCGTACTATCGCAGTAAAAATAACATATTTTATGACTTTTTTAAGCATAAAATACTTATAAAAGTAATTTTTTAGTATCAGAAAAGTAGCTTCTCAGTATGAATCCTAATCAGAAGAAAAACATAATTTATTCCATTGTATTGTTAGCCTCAGTCGCTATAGTTTGGTGGGTTCGTAATCAGCCCGAAGCAGCGAGCCAGGAAGCTACCTACCTAAATGTGCTAGGGCAAACAATGGGCACAACCTACAACATTAAGTATCAAGATGATCAACGACGTAGTTTCAAACCTGCCATTGATTCGCTGCTGACCGTATTCAACCAATCAGTGAACCACTATTTGCCCGACTCCGAGATTACCCGTTTCAACCAACAAGACACGCTATATTTTGACCTGCCCTACTTTTATCCTGTCTTAAAACGTAGCGATGAAATTGTACAGGCCACCGATAGTGCTTTTGACCCAACCGTAGCTCCGCTGGTAAATGCCTGGGGCTTTGGACCGGAAGATCAACAGCTACCGGATAGTGCCACCGTTGATTCGCTACTGCAACTGGTGGGTTTTGATAAAATTATGTACACACCGGAGTACGTTACTAAAAAAATAACTGGAGCAAGCCTTAACTTTAGTGCTATTGCCAAAGGGGCTGGAGTAGATGTAGTAGGCGAATATTTGAACCAGCAGGGCGTAAACAATTTTATGGTAGAGATTGGGGGCGAGGTACTTTGCCAAGGAGTGAACGATAAGGGCGAACCGTGGAAAATCGGTATTGATGATCCCAACCGAGCCGGAAATATGTCGGCCGCAGTAACGCTCAATAACCAAGCCATTGCTACCTCGGGCAATTACCGTAACTACTACGAAGTAGACGGAAAACGCTACGCTCACACTATTGACCCAAAAACCGGTCAGCAGGTAACCCATTCTGTACTCAGCGTATCAGTTATTGCTGATGATTGTATGACCGCCGATGGCTACGCTACTGCGTTTATGGTGTTGGGCTTGGAACCTGCCCAAAAAATTATCGCTCGTGACCCTTCGCTGGAAGTACTCATCATTTACGATGACAATGGTACTACCAAAACGTTCCAGACAGATGGGTTGAAGGACATGGTGGTTAACAGTTAGATTTATGAAAGATCAGCAAACGTACCAGGTAATTGGGCTGATGTCGGGCACTTCGCTCGACGGGCTGGATATGGCCTACTGCGAGTTCTCTCTCGAAAATAATCAGTGGCAGTTTCGTATTCCGGTGGCAGAAACGCAGTCTTACGATGATACGTGGCAGCAAAAGCTAAAAAATATAACCGAAGTGAGCGGGGAAGAACTCATCATTGCTGATCGGAATTTGGGAGTTTGGATGGGTGAGGCCGTAAAGGAATTTATTCTGAAACACCAACTAAAACCAGATTTTATTGCCTCCCACGGGCACACCGTTTTTCATCAGCCCGAGCGAGGAATCACCTATCAGATTGGTAACCCGTTTGCTATGCAAGCTGTAAGCAAACAGACGGTTGTTAGCCAATTCCGTAATTATGATGTAGCTATTGGCGGGCAAGGAGCTCCACTGGTTCCTATCGGAGATCAATTATTGTTTGGTGAGTACGATGCCTGTTTGAACCTAGGTGGTATTGCCAACCTTTCTACGCCGTGGCAGGGCAAGCGCATTGCCTACGATATTGGTACCTCCAACATGGTGATGAACTACTTTGCCCAACAATCAGGAAAGCCCTACGATCAAGATGGGCAGCTTGCCCAACAGGGACACATAGATCAATCATTGGTAGATGCACTTAATCAACTTCCTTACTATCGGCAGGACTTCCCCAAATCTTTAGGATACGAGTGGGTGCATCGAGAAATAATTCGGCGGATTGAGCACGCCAATCTCTCCGTACCCGATGCTATTGCCACGGCCTTAGACCATGCTGCTTACCAAATTTCTCAGGCACTCCAATTTTTTGCTGCAAAGCAGACCGAACCGTTTCAAGTGCTGGTAACCGGTGGCGGTGCCTTCAATGATTATTTTATGGATAGCATTCGGCGATATGCGGCTGAAGGAATAGAGATGATCGCACCTCCTGCGAAAATTATCGCCTTCAAGGAAGCCTTAGTATTTGCGCTGCTAGGAGTACTTCGGGTACGTAACGAAATAAATTGTTTACAATCCGTCACCGGTGCCCAATACGATCATTCAGCCGGCGTTATCTTTGGGAATATAGATTAATGGTTCATGAAAGAGCATGTAAGAGCTTTCGCTACAGTGTGTAAACCTCCCCTTTTCCGTTTCATGGCAGCTCCCTTTAGTAAAGAGGGGCTGACTTACGGCTTCTCAATTTATTTTACAAGCATATTAGGTCTAGCTATACTTTTATTCAGCCCTGAAAATGTACAAGCGCAAGATAGCTTAGCTACTTACAAAAAATGGCACGTTGGAGTGAAAGGCGGGGCTTCCTTTTCGTCTATTTCATCTACGGATGAACAGATTACGCGCCAACGCCCCCGAATTGATTTTGCACAGGGTATTGCCTACGGTGCTGTGATCCGCTATATGACTGAGAAGAACTTTGGGTTACAGATTGAGGTGAATTACGTAGAAAAAGGCTGGCGAGAGGAATTTACCTCCCCTGACTCAGAAGGTAGACCACAGCTAGATCCAACTCGTTTCTATCGAGTGAATCTAAGTTATTTGGAAGTGCCTATACTCGCCCACGGGTATTTCGGAAAACGCAACCTTCGTATCTTCGCTACTATAGGAGTATACGGCGGGGTGCTACTATCAAGCAGTACCCAAACTGCGCCATCGGTAGATCCGAATGAAATCACCTACGAGTATTTAGTGCCTGAGCAAAATGAATACGACCTAGGAATTAGAGGTGGAGCCGGAGTGGCGATTGTTACAAAGGTGGGCACCTTTCAGGTAGAGGGCACCTACAGTTTGGGGTTGAATAGTGTACTGGATCGTAACCGAACGACAATCCCTAGTATTTTACAAAATAACGCCATTGTCGGCTCGCTGGGGTACTTAATTAGTTTCTAAAAGAAATATATACATCTCCCAATGTACACCCATTACCCAAAGGCTATTGATTAACTCGTTCAAGATCATGAGTTACATGTAATGGGGTTGAGTTTTTACCCCGAGCTAAAAACGTGAACAATAAATATCAAGACAAATATCGCATTGCCTCGGCCCGCGCCTCATGGTGGAACTATGGCTGGAACGGGGCGTATTTTGTGACCATCTGTACCGAGAACCGTGAACATTTTTTCGGCAAAATTCACGATGGACAAATGCAATTATCACGCACCGGGGTGGTTGCCGACATTCTATGGCACCAAATCCCCTACCATGCGCCGTTCGTGGAATTGGGCGATTTTGTGGTGATGCCGAACCACGTCCACGGAATCATAATATTGGACAAACCCGGCGGTAATACCGATACGGTGGTAGAGACGTTGTATGCAATGTCTCTACCACCGTCAAAAAACCAACAAATGGCGGATATTTCGCCCCGGGCGGGCACGTTGTCGACGGTGGTGCGTTCGTACAAATCGGCGGTGACCCGCCACGCCAATCGGTTGGGATTGGAACATGGGTAGCAGGCCCGGTTCCACGACCGTATTATTCGCAATGATGCGGAATACCAACGTATATCTGATTACATTGTCGCCAACCCTGAAAATTGGACGGGCGATCGGTTTCACACGACCCGATGAAAAATACGATCCCTATTCTGTACGCATCTACGGTTCGGGTAAGTAAACGTCCTTTTTTTAGCTAAAAGCACACCCATTTTACTGATTTAAAATAGCAATATGAGCGTAAAATACTGCTGCCACGAGCATTTTGGAAATGCTATTTTTCCGGCACATACGTTAGCATACTCAATGCATCTTCCCGAAACATATCCTGAGCAATTTCTTGTAATTGGGTAGCAGTAATTGTGTTTATTTTTTTGTAGAGTGCTTCTAAGTTCTCTAACTCATACTGATCGAGTAAGCTACGACCCATCGCTAACATAAGCCCTTGGTTGTTTTCACTGTTCATGGCCATTTGCCCCATCATTTGTTCCTTAGCCCGGTGCAGTTGCATGGTTCCCAAAGGTTTTTCCCGCAGTAATTTTAGCTCCTTTAGCGTGAAATTGACCGCTCGGTTTAATTGCCGAGGTTCAGTACCAAAGTAGATAGCAAATAAACCAGTATCGGTGTACGGCTGATATTCAGCATCAATGGAGTATACCAAACCATGCTTTTCTCGCAACACCATACTCAGGCGGGTATTCATGCTAGGTCCACCCAACAGGTTAATTAGCAAGTAAAAAGGTAAACTACGATCATCGCCTACGGGGTAGGCCGTTCTACCGATAGCACACTGGGCTTGGGTGAGCGTTCGGGTGCGGGTTTCTTGCTGGGGAGGCTGATGGACAAATGGTAGCCGATTCCCTTTTCCTACCAAAGTGGGGACTGAGGTCAAATACTTTTCCGCTAAGCGAAATACTTTCTTGGCCGGAAGGTTACCAACACAACTGAATATCAGCTTGCCGGTATTCATATTGGCTTGCAGAAAATGCTTGAAGTCTTCGCGGTGAAAGCGACGAATGCTCTCATTGGTTCCTAAAATATTTTTACCCAACGGATGCTCCCCAAATACCACTGCATCAAAATCATCCTGAATAGCATCTTCGGGCGAGTCGTAGTACATTGACATTTCTTCCAAAATCACATTGCGCTCCCGCTCAATCTGTTTCTCCGGAAAGATAGAATCAAACGTAATATCGGTCAGTAGCTCCAGGGCATTTTCGAAGTGGCGGTCGAGCACCGAAGCATAGAAGCAGATTTTTTCTTTGGTGGTGTACGCATTCAGCTCCCCTCCTACTGAGTCCACCCGGTTTAGAATGTGGTAGGCTTTCCGCTTACGGGTTCCTTTAAAAGCCATATGTTCCCAGAAGTGGGCTAAGCCTTGTTGCTCCGGCTGCTCATCGCGACTACCAATGTCCAGAATAAAGCCACAGTGTACTACCTTGGTATGGGTAGCTTGCTTGTGGGCAATCCGAATGTCGTTTTTTAGGGTGTGTACATCAAATCCCGTCATGTTCAATACGCGCTATTTCAGTTATTTGGGCGATGAATTAACAAAAAAGTCAGCGTATTTGTGCTACACAACACGAAAATTTGATTTGAAGAGCCACAAAGTTTCTGATCTGTTTCTGTCTCAACTATACGGTATCTTTTCCAGAACATGGGTCACTGCTTCTAAACGAGCTTGGGATTTCTGATTAGCGTCAATAATCAGCCAAGGAGCATGGGCACTATTGGTTACTTCAAACATCCGCTCTTTATACTTGCTGTATTCATCCCACAGTTCTTGCGCTCTTCGGTCAACCGCAGTCATCTTCCAGCGCTTCATCGGGCTATTCTGTATATCTTTAAACCGCTTGGCCTGTTCTGCTTTAGTAATAGAGAAATAGAACTTGATAAGGTGGGTATCCGACTGAATCAGCATCTTTTCAAAATCGTTGACCTGCGACATAAAAACCTCGTACTCCTGATTGGTGCAAAAACCATTCACTGGCTCTACAATAGCACGGTTATACCAACTGCGATCGAAGAAGACAATCTCGCCCGGCTTAGGCAACTGATTAATGTAGCGTTGAAAAAACCACTGCTTTCGTTCATCATCAGTAGGAATATTCAGGGCTACAATTCTAAAGTGCCGAGGGTTGATGTATTCAGTAATTCGTCTGATTGCCCCGCCTTTTCCGGCAGCATCCCGCCCCTCAAAAACGATAACTACCTTTTTGTCATTCTCGATCACCCAGTTTTGCAGCCTAATCAGTTTCTCTTGTTTCTTTTTAAGCTCATCTCGGTAGGCTGCTTCTTCCAACGACTTAGTGAGGTTCACTTTCTTGTTTCTCAATAACGAGTATAGTCCCTCTTTAGAATTTAAGAGCGCTACTTGTTCTTCAGTTAGTTCTAATTTACTCATGGCTGCTATAAATCAACTTGAAAAGCACTTCTATGATACCGCATAATAACGTTGGGGTCGGGAAACAGAGGAATCTTGGAATCGCCTTTTCCTTTGTAGTCAAACTGCGATAATAAATATCGCATACTTTCTAGCCTGGCTCGCTTTTTACTATTGGTTTTCACAATAATCCACGGACTGAAAGTGGTATGCGTCTTGCTGAACATCTGCTCTTTATAGTAGGTATAATCATCCCACAGCTCCTGCCCTTTCATATCTACCGGACTGAATTTCCAGCGTTTCAAAGGATTACTCAGGCGATCATCAAACCGTTTCTTCTGTTCGTCTTTGGTAATTGAAAACCAGAATTTTATTATTTTCAGATTATCTTCGTAGAGTAGGTGTTCAAACTCAGTCACCTGCTCCATAAATTTCTCATACTGCTCTTTGGTGCAAAAGCCCATCACGGGCTCTACCACCGCCCGATTATACCAGCTTCGGTCGAAAAAGACAATTTCTCCCGCGTTGGGCAGTACTTTAATATATCGCCTAAAGTACCACTGGCCCTGTTCAACTTCGGTAGGTTTGGTGAGGGCAACTACTCGAGAGGTACGGGGGTTCAGATGTTCCTTGAACCGCTTGATAGAGCCACCTTTTCCGGCAGCATCCCTTCCCTCAAATATTACTGCTACTCGCATTTTGTGCTGGGCAATCCACTTCTGAAGATTCACTATTTCGGATTGAAGCTTGGCGAGTTCGGCTTCGTACCGTAGTTTCTTTAGGGTTTTATCAATAGAAATATTTTCTTTTTTGGCAATGGCAATGAGATCATCCCGATTTTTCGCCTCTAATAAGTGCTCTGCTTTAAAATCCATAGGTTAGTTTTATAGTGCTCACTAGCCCATACCAAGCAAATATGATTGGTGTGGGGTTGCAATATAGCAATTACTTTGCAGGGCTATTCAGATGAGTAGATGTAAAGGATAATCCGCTCTCTTGTGCAATTTCGGTAGTGAGAATCTTTCTTCTTTCGGCAATCTATGCCTAAAAAAGCAGCATTTAGCTACATAACTTACATGATAAAGTTTTGAATGAAAAGGAAATTATATTTTAAATATGCAAGCATTCCCTATAAAACGAATTATTATTCGGCGTACACTCATTTTCTCAGAAAAAAGCAACTGATTTTTACTTCTGTTTACCTAATTCTTCGTGCTACAAGGGTTTAGCAAACAGCTTTTTGTCTGAACATTTATACCATCTTTATGGCATTTTGACTAAACACTGCTATTCCTGGCTTTGTAAGCGCATTCGGTAGCACTATTAATCAGACTGATTATAGTAGCCGCCATGTTACCTCCTCCGGCTTTACTCTAAAGAAAGAAAATTACATCTCAAATATCACATGGGTAATATCCTAAGTTCAGCTATTGGGAATGCAATCAATTTAGCTTTTAGCTAAATTAGGAAACGCTACTGTGATAGCTATTTTTTTTAGTAGCAAAAATATACCCTCACACTTTGTACACGCATGGAAAAAAATATAGCCATTAAGGAATCTAAAATGGGGATAGAAGCCCCCCTAGCGATTTACCGAATTTTTGATGGCTGTCTATTTGCCTCGGTCATCGATAGTCTGGGGCAAGGAACCAACGCTTGGAAAATTACTCAACACCTCAGAAACACCATGCTGGAAAACTACGACCTCAACCTAGAATGCATTCTAAAAAAATGCGAGCAAGCTATACGGAAAAATTATCCAAATTCAGGGGCTGCTTTAGGATTGCTCAATATACGCCCAGGGCAACTGAGCTACTTGGCTGACGGCGACGCCACTGTGCTGGCGAGTAAAGTTTTTCAGGAATCATGAAGCAGACTGAGAATACTACCACCGAGTTTAAGCAACTACTGCTCTCCTTAGTGGGCAACGCTCCGTTAGGAATTATTACTGTCGACCTTCACGGAAGTATTACGCTAATCAATCACAAAGCACTACAGATACTGAATTTACCACACAACGTTGATAGTTACCTCGACCTAGATGTTCAGAACATACTGAGCGACGTTCCCTCGTTTTGTGAGCAAATAGAGGCCTGCATGGTACGCGGTCAAACCACGTTTAACCTCACGCAAGTGGCCTACCACGATAAGATACTCACTATAAAAGGGCGCCCAATTCTAAACGGAATGTTGCTGACCTTTGAGGATATTACTGAAATTGAACAAACGCACCAACGACTTAGCGAACGCACGCAACAGCTCGAAAATAATAACAAAGAACTAGAACAGTTTGCCTATATTTCGTCGCACGATTTGCAAGAACCGCTGCTCACAATTATTAGTTTCAGCAAATTAGTCTTAGATAAGGCCGACCAATCAAGCTCTGCCGACACGCTAGAGTTCTTACAGATTATTCGGGGGGCTGCCGAGCGGATGAGTGCTCAGATCACCGGATTGTTGGAATACTCCCGCATTGGCCGAAATAAAGACCGAATGCAGACTGATAGCGCCCAAGTAGTAGAGCGCATTAAAACCTCACTGCATTCACTAATAGAAGCCAACAAAGTACAGTTCAATATTAGTGAGCTACCTACGGTACTGGTTTTTAAAGAAGAGTTTGAGTCGCTGCTACAAAACCTTATCAGCAATGCTATTAAGTACCGCAAAAAAGACGTAAACCCAACTATATCGGTTGATGCTCGCGAACTCTCCGGTAGTTGGCAGTTTTCGGTTACCGACAATGGTATTGGTATTGATGAAAAGTACCACGAACGCGTTTTTACTATTTTTCAGCGACTTCACCACAAAAATGAGTACGAAGGCAGCGGAATAGGACTAGCTCATTGTAAGAAAATTGTGCAACTACACCAAGGCAAAATCTGGTTTACCTCTGTACTTGGCCAGGGAAGCACCTTCTATTTCACGATAAGAAAGTAAGTCATGAACAAGCCCATTCACTCTATTTTGCTGGTTGACGATGATTATGCTACCAATAGATATAATAAAATTATTATTGGTGATATGGCCATTGCCCATGAAGTACACGATGTGCTAGACGGAGAAGAAGCACTGGAGGTACTTAAAGATACCTCTCGCTCGCTTCCCGATCTTATTTTGCTAGATATTAACATGCCCAGAATGAATGGATGGGAGTTTCTGGATGAATTACCCAAGCTGCACTGCCAAGATCTAGATCAGGTAAAAGTATATATGCTCTCAGCATCCCGTAACCCCGACGATGTAGAAAAAGCCAAAAAGTACACGATGGTTCGGGGTTTTATTTCCAAGCCTTTAGAACCTAATGAAGTAAAGCTGCTGACAGCAAATACAAATCAATCGCCAGCTTAGCGTAATTTACCGCGACGAGCCGCCAAAATATAGGTAATCGAATTCAGATAGATTGGCAGAAACCTATTTGCTTCAACGAAGTCAGTTCTTCCGCTCTCGCACTGAATAATCAAAGCGGCCACTTTTAACTTCTATCAAACCTAATGAATCAGAAGGTGCGGTAAACGAAAACGTACCAGCCACAATATAGTGGCGATCCTGGTTATCTTCAATCTCAGGATTCAACTGAACATGCCGTAAAGTCAGTTGCCCCGTGCCATTCGTAGCAGTAATATTGCCATCGCCTTGGTTCAACTGCCCGTAGCTCTGCTTTCCATCTAGTATGAAGGTTCCTTCGGGAATTGTACCAATGGACGCAATGGGAGTAGTGCTCACCTGACTTGGGCGGTTATCCAGCACGAAACTAATCTCGGTGGGTATTCCTACTGAATCGGTAAGCTCCTTTTGATAACCATCAATCGTGAAGCGGATGAGGCTATCTTCAGACGAAAAGCGAATACGTAGCACCTCATCGGCTCCAAAGAGGTGAGGCGACCTAACGGCTCGCCACAGGTTACCATTAATAAAACAGCCAGCAGCATCTTTTCCTCCCTCTGAGTAGCGCGGTAACCGCGGATCAACCGGATCGGGAACGAACTCACCCTTGCAACCAATAAGTGCAGCTACTACCAAAATGAATATTATCTTACTTTTCATAATCAAACATAGTAATGAGAAAACCAATCTGGGCAGTACGAAAATTTACATCACGAATAGTTCCCACGAAATCGCCAGTGTCAGATATGTTCGGATACTTCACCAGATTGCGTAGGCCATGCGTATACCCAGCGTATATACCGAAGGTAGTGCTACACTGCCAGCGAAGTTCAGCCCGCAACCCTATGTCGCTACCTCGGTAGTTTTCAATTACCCCAATTCTTTCTGAACCCTGACGGTATCGGGCCCGAATTAAAGCATTTAGTTCTATTCCGGTAGTTACTGACCAACGCTCCCTCACAAAATAGCTCAGGTGTGGATAAGCTATCAAATACGTAAGGCGGTAGGCATGGCGAATATCATCGATTTCCTGAGTGTATCCCCGTTGGCTAAGTTCTAATGAAAATCCGGGGCGAAATGAAGTAGCTTGGAAAGCTGACCCGCAGTAGGTCGCGCCTAACTGATACCCTAAGTGTGGCTGGGTATCACCCACCAGATACTGGCTATGAACGGTACTTGCTGTAGCCCCGCCGTATAAAGATATTTGAGCAGATGCCACGTATGGCAATAGTAGAAACAGTAACAACCAAAACAATAATCGCATAATAAAATTTTTTAAACATACTCTCAGGGACATAAATTATAACCGGAAGGTTGGAAGCCATTTCAGAAAAATCAGAACGCCTCACCAATGGTTAGGTAGTAGCCAGTGGTACCTTGGCCAAACCCAGCATCAAAACGAATGTTGATCTTCTTTTCAGGATCAAGAGTGAAGCGTAGTCCGGCTCCACCCGCTAGTAGAAAATCATTTAGGGAAAAATCAGCAATTTGAGGGGCTACCCCACCGTAGCCTAGGAAAGCCACAGCACCAATGCGCCAACACAAAGGACTGCGGTAGGCAACCTGCCCCAATAGCAGATTTTTATCACGAAAGCGGCCTTCAAAGTAGCCACGTAGCCTTCTATTGCCTCCCAGTGCAGCCAGCAAATGAAAGGGAGGTTCGCCTCGCTGAAATGCCCCGTAGCCATTTAGGGCAACTACGTGCTTCCAGGAAGTAGTAAAATAGGTATTGGCATCTACGGTGAAAGTAGTATAGTTGAAATCACTACCCGTCCAAGAGTTATCGTGCTGAAGAGAAGCTTCTATGTACCAACCTCGTGCCGGGTAAAATACATTGTCGCGAGAATCGTAAATAGCCACTAATCCTGGGCTGGAATTAAGCCCGCCTTGGTTGCCCGCAATATTTTCGTTGGCTAGTAACCCGTCGGGATCAACCTCCGTAATTTTATAATTTTCAAACCAATAACGTAGCCCTATGAACAAGTTTGACCGTGCCCTCCGTAACCAATTAAGCCGGACACGAGGAAAGTTTACTTCGTAAAACTCCTGAGCTTCCAACGGAGCCGGGTTGCCGATACCGTAAAACTGATACACGTACTGGTAGTACCCTATTTCCCCGTAGCTAAAGTAGCGGTTCTGATCCCAGCGAACCTGAAACGGAGCGTACAACAGCAATTGCTCTTGTAAAGTATATACGGCAACGGCCTGAATCTGAGAGTCGGCAGTATCACCGGGAACCCGGAAGGCGTAGATTCCTGCTGCACCGAAGCCCCAGCTAGTTTCGGGAGTGAAGAAGACTACGGGTAAAGCAAATGCCCTATTTTTAAGTACAGTAGAGTCCGCTGGCTGAGCCAGTAATGTATTTCCAGATAGTATACCCAGAACTAATACCACACAGTGACGTAAAAGTAGCCTATACATCCCCCCCACGCCACGTTGGTTTTGTTGCCTATTCACTTCCGCATTCGTTTGAAAAACGTCTGTAATAATTCGCGACATTCTACTTCTAAAACCCCCGACGTAACGAATGTTTTTTTGTGCGGAATGTCTTGGTGATAGCAAGTGTAGCCCTTTTTATCGTCAGCTGCCCCGTACACCAAACCACCGAGCTGCGACCAGTGGATAGCTCCGGCACACATTACGCAGGGTTCGAGAGTAACAAAAAGGGTACATTCGGGTAAGTACTTGGCTCCAAAGTAATCGAAAGCTGCCGTGAGGGCTAGCATTTCTGCGTGGGCGGTGGGGTCATTGAGTTTTTCGGTTTGATTATACGCCCGGGCAATAATCCGGTGATTGGCGACTACAATAGCCCCTACGGGAATTTCGCCTTCTTCGTAAGCTTGCTCTGCCAATTGCAAAGCGTACCCCATATATTCTTCATGACTGCGTTCTCCTAGCAAATTGTTCTTTCATTTGGCACCTTAAGGTAATAAAAATCGGATGAACATTATACGAAACCTATCTAATGATAAAACTCTCAGAGTTACTTATTTTCCAGACGTAGTAGGTATTTTATAAAAAATTCAACTACTTATGTAAGTATTATTTTATCTGATATATTCACAGTTAATAACTCTTATTGGTTACTGAAAGCGTTTATCGTTTATGAGCTTATCACATTAGCGCACATAAGTATTAACTTAAAACTATCATTATGAGACTGCTACACTTTTACTTAGTTGCTACTGTACTAGGAACCGTACTACCTTACTACCAATTGTTTCAGTTTATTGCCGAAAATGGCTGGGGTTTAATGACATTTATTGAAAAGTTATTTATCAATGCTGCTTCCAGCATGGGAGCCATTGACTTGCTTATTTCTTCCGCCGTTTTCTGGGTATTCTTGTACCTTGAAGGAAGCCGAGTGAAAATGTCTAAGCTCTGGATTTACGTACTCGTCAACCTCTTTATTGGGTTGTCAGCAGCCTTGCCACTATTTTTATACGTACGAGAGCGTAGGTTAGCCGCCAGAAGCATGTCCGCGGTGATCGGATAATCTCTGTTCAGTATCAGATATCACAAAAAAAGAACATGAGGGTACTCCTCATGTTCTTCATACTTCGCCGATAGTTTAAGCGAAATTTAGTTGGCTATTTTATTGTACTATCTCCAGCATTGGTGTATCTGCATCAGCAACAGCATCGTTTCCTGGTACGTCTTTCGCCGTTACTACAATATTCAGAGGTCCTTCTGTTAGCGTTTCTCCTTCTGGTGAGAAAGTATACACCGCAACCTGATCTCCCACTAACTCCATCTCTACACTCTCTACCGGAGTGATACCCTGCCCGCTAATGCTAATGGTAGGATTCTCCTGTACCGTTTCGTCAAACTCAGCAGTAATGGTTACATCAAACCCTGTGTTTGTAGCGGGAGCTGAGTAGCTTAGCAAATATGTTGGCGATGTATTATCTACCTGAATGGAAAAATCATCATCCGCCATTGTTTCACCACCTCGCTCACTCGTTTCCGTTGCTCCAGTTGCCAAAATATCAACATCTCCAGCAGCCAGCGTTCCAGCGGTGAATGTGGCCCGATAGGCCTGTACTTCATCGTCGTCCTCCGTAAACATTACAGCTTCTACCCCACTAATCGCTCCACCATCGGCGGTTGTAGCTGCAAAAGTTGGGGCTGATTGCAAAGGGGTGTCAAACGTAGCGTACACTACTTGGCTACTCCCTGCACTCAAGGGCGAGAAGCTTGCCCGAGCCAATGTATCGTTTCCTAGTATAATATCGCCGTCGCTATCAGGTACCAATGTGAAGTACGTTGCCTCAGGGCGAGAGTCAACTACATCAATGGTTAACTCGCAGAACTCACCCTGATCGCTAAAACCACCGCAGTAGTCAGCAGAGGGCGTGCCTAACGTACGAGTTTCGCCACTTTGGTTAGCGTTAATCCGATACTCGTACGAAAGCACAAACTGGTCGCCTTCCTCCAGAGCTTCTACTGTTGCTTCGCTAAAGAATCCAGCTGCTTCAGCAGGGGTAATATTTACATTTACAGGAAAATCAGTAGGCTGATAAATAGCATATTCTACCGGGCCGTAGGTAGTATCTGCTTCGCTATCGTAGAATTCCATAAGAAATGTAAAATCTATCAGTTCTGAGGTAGGTCCTTCTCGTCCTACAAAGAAACGGTGACCGTCTTCTGCTCCGTCAAAATCTTCAATCCCTAGCGTAAAGGCAACGCTTGAGTTAGTGAGATCATTCACGTTAAAGGCATCCTCAATGGGGTTATCATCTGGCTGAAAATCAGGTGCCAACGGAATAACTGGCGTAATCCAGTCGGGCTGACGGATTACGTCCTCATCACGGCAGCCAGCAAAAGCCACCATCGTTACTAATAAACTTGCTATATAAATTCTTTTCATGACTTTCATTGATTATTGGTTACCATCGAAACGAGCCGGATAAGGCTTAGTATCCCAGAATACCGTAGCATCGCGCCAATCGAGATCGCTAGGGCGAGGAGCATTAGTATTGGTGTTTACCTCGTCTAGCGGCAATGGCAAACGGCGGGGGAAGCGATTTACTGGAATAATCGCCATAGCCTGTACATTGTTTCTTGCCACCGGTACAACGGGGTATTTGGTACGCCGGAGATTATTGTACGATTCAATCGGATTACCAAAGTTAGCTAGATGGAATTGACTGATAATAACATCCAACCGAGCTTCTTCCACACTGGAGTGATTAGCATCGGGCATAGCATTATCGTATAGACCTAAAATACGATTTACGTAGGCAGTAATTTGTGCGTCACTTGGCTCATACGTAGCATCGTAGTTAGTAGCATTGGCTTGCCCAAATGCAATTACTTTACTAATTGACTCCTCTATACCCTCTTGCAGCAGTGTACGAGGATCACCGTCAGCACCGTAGAGGAGGGCTGCTTCGGCCAAGTAAAACTTCGTCATGTAGCTCGTTAGCATAGGCACAATACCAGCTCCGGTACCATCGCTCTGCCCTACGGTTTTAAACGAGTTGTCATCAAACAGTCCAACAATTGGGTATACTCCGAAAGTCGTGCGGGAGTTGCCATCGTTCGGAATTCCGCTTCCATCACCGTGATCTCGTCCGGTGTAGCCATCTCCTACGTAACCTACCGCACAAGTTCCGGCCCAAGAAGCGGGGTTATTCGGGCGCGCTCCGTAACCAAAACAAGGGAAATCGTCAGGAACTACCTGGTTGGCCGCCAAGGCATCGGTAAACTCACCAATTTGCCGATAGAAGTAATAGCGGAGACGGGGGTCTGCCACTCCGTATTCGTTCTTCATGCGGTTCATCATAAAGTTACTCATGTAGTAAGTCTTCGCTCCTTGGTAGTGTAGCTGGTGCCAGCGGTGACGATTTTCAGGAGCTAATCCGGCTCCGTATTGCAATTGAAAATCCTGGCTGAATTCCTCAATGAGTTGTCCACTCTGAGCCAGTTGGTTAATGGCTGCTACCGCTTCGCTCCGTCGGCTATCCAGCATAGCCAAGTTAATGTACATCTTTAGCTTAAGCGTATTACCCATCCGCACCCAACTATCGATATCACCGGCGTAGATAATATCGGTTGACGGAGTAAGTGCGTCGTCCG
This sequence comes from Tunicatimonas pelagia, assembly GCF_030506325.1. Lineage (NCBI taxonomy): Bacteria > Pseudomonadati > Bacteroidota > Cytophagia > Cytophagales > Catalimonadaceae > Tunicatimonas > Tunicatimonas pelagia. The sequence goes on from NZ_CP120683.1 coordinate 2,269,410, forward strand.
GTAATCCTTGTAGGGTTACTAAAGCTTCATCAGCCAACGCCAGCACGCTATTATAAACTTCTTCCCCTTCCTGAAACTGAGGATTGTTGGGACCCTCGGCTCCAGCTACTGCTTCATTAAACGGAGCAGTACCCCACATATCGATAAGCACCGTATAGACATATGCCTTTTGCAGTTGAGCGATGGCTACGTATGAAGGTAACTCCTGCTCACCAGCATCCTTAATTACTTTATCAAGATTTACTAGAGAGGTAGTAAATAAATCATTCCAGGCATTGTTAAAGTTAGATAAATCAAACTGATACTGACTATCGGTGCTTTCTGCATTTTGCCCTAGGGTCTGCACATCGCCTAAGCGACTGTTCTCGTGAATAAGCGGCTGTACCATCCCGACCTGAGCTGCCGGAATTAACAAGTCTAAATCTGGATTGGTCGGATTGTTCGGATCGGTGTTTACGTCCAACCAATCATCACCGCACGACGAGGCTGCTAACAGCAGCACTGCCATACTTAGTATTGAAATAATATGTTTCATAATTACTTTCTTCTTTACTGATTAGAATGTAAGGGATAGGTTCACTCCGTAGCGTCGGGTGGTGGGTATCCCCATGAAGTCAAACCCCTGGGCAGCTCCTGATACATCGCCTGCCCCCAAACCACTTACTTCAGGATCAAAGTCTAACTCTTTGGGAAAGTTGGGAGCGTTATACCATAAGTTTCTTCCTGAAAGGGTAACGCGAGCACTTCCAAACGGAGTTTTATCTAAAAATGCTTGCGATAAACGGTAGCTAAATGATACCTCCCGTAGACGAATGGTAGTACGGTCGTAGACTGATACCCAATCGGCACCACCAGCAGCCCAACCATCGAAGAAATACCAGTCGTTGGCTGGAATAGTCACATTATTAGGAATTGTATTTCCACTTTCATCCAGAACAGGTCCCTGAGTGGTTCCTAAAATACCAGGCCCTAAACGAGGAACCCGATCGGTTTGACTACCCAAAACACCCCGGCTCTGCATTTGATCTGCTGAGTAAGAGTACATATCTCCTCCGTGCTGATAGTCGATCAAAAACATAAACTCAAAGCCTTTCCAGCTTAAGGTACTGGTCACGCCTAATAAATAGTCAGGGTTAGGATCTCCGATTACCTGTAGCTCAGGGTTTTCGAGAGGCTTACCACTAGTTGGGTTCACCAATACTTGCCCATTAGGATCGCCTAAGCCATTCTCTTCACTCCAACGCAGCACATCGGTTCCTAAAATTTGTCCGAAGGGTTGCCCGGGGCGGTGCACAATCGCCAAGTTGGCGAAACCGCCTACAACTACCTGCTCTAGATCACCCAACTCTTTTATCTCGTTTCGGTTGCGGGTATAGGCAGCGTATAAATTCCAGGTAAGACCACCACGGGTACGCACTGGGGTTAAATCCAGACCAACTTCCCAACCGAAATTATCTACCCGGCCTATGTTAGTCACCCGCTCAAGGTAGCCAGTAGAAGGGGCCACGTCAATCTCAGCAATCTGATCAGTACTCTGACGGTTATAGTAGGTAACGTCCAGCCCAATGCGATTATCTAAGAAACCAAATTCAGCTCCTACTTCATACTCCGTGGTGAACTCCGGCTTCAGTGCCGGGCTACCTAATGTGCTCTTGGCATTAGCTACGTTAAATGTTCCATCAGGATTAGTGAATGGAAACTGTAGATCGCGATAAGCCGTCGTTACATCACTATCATTTAGAATAAACGGAGTTTGCGTTAGGTAAGCATTAGCCTCATTACCTACCGTAGCAACCCCACCACGTAATTTAGCAAAGCTCACTAAATCGGGCATTTGAATTGCCTCGCTTAGTACGGCTGATAAGCTGACACTAGGATAGAAGTAGCTATTCTCCCCATCCGGTAGGGTTGATGACCAGTCGTTACGAGCAGCCACATTTAAGAAAAGATAATCTTGGTACGCCAAAGAAATATTACCGAATGCTCCCTGAAAACGCTGACGACGTAGTAAGTCGCGCTGCATTACCTGACTACCCGTGTTCACGATATTGGTAATACTTCCGTCAATAATACCGTTACCCAAAACAGTAGTTTGCTCGAATACTCGCTCGTTGGCATTATGCCCAAACTGGGCTTGTAGATTGAAATCAGCACTAAGGCTTTTATCGATAGATATCAAGAATACTCCGTCCAATTCGCGACGGTAGATATCATCAAGAATGTACTGCCCGGGAGGCACATTCTCTCCACCCGCTGGCAATAAGCTAGAACGGCGATCAGTGTAAGCGTTAAAACCGATCTGATATGATACGGTCATCCAGTCAAATAGATCGTAGCCAATTTGGGCTTTACCAAACGAGCGATCTACGTTACTGGTAATTGGGGCAAACTCTGATACCCAATAAGGATTATCAAAACCATTTCGGTAGTAGACACTTCCTCCGGTACGTTGGTTGTAGTACGGATAGTTGGTCAGATCGTAAGTAGGGCTTAATAAGTAAAGCATACTAATAAGCGAAGAACCAGCAGAACTTCCAGCAATTACTTCCGCACCCTGTTGAGCCGTACGCTGGTTAGTACGCACGTAATTAACATTACCGTTAATAAATAACCCATTTTCTAGAGTGGTAGTACCACCGAAGTTGATGCTGGTACGGTCTAACTCTGAGAAAGGAATAATTCCTTGGTTATCAGTACGGGAAACACCGGCGGTTAAAGAAACTTTTTCTCCACCACTAGTTACTTGCAGCGAATGCTCCATTAATGAACCGGTATCCCAGAAATTTTTCCAGTTATCAGAATGAGGAACTACCTCATCCAGATCTTCCAGGATTTCAGGATACTGATCGCCTACGTAAAGATCGGAGTTAGGATTACCGTACTTCCGCTGTAACGGATGAGGCACTGTACGATCTCCAGCAGCGATTTCACGATTAACTTCTGAGTAAGGAGGGCCCCATGTTCCGAAGAAACCACCATTGTACACGAAGTTATTACTACCGAAGGTAGCCCCCTGAGTAAATACATCTTGGTAAACTGGCTGCATGGCCACTTCTTCTAGTGAGAAGCTACCGTTGTAAGAAACTTCTAAGCCTTTCTTACTACCGGTTTTTCCGGCTTTAGTGGTAATTACAATTACTCCGTTAGCTGCTCGAGAGCCATAAAGTGCAGCAGCAGAAGCACCCTTTAGTACGGTAATTGACTCAATCATGTTGGGATCTAAGTCAAAAGCCCGGTTCGACATAGGATTACCCTGCTCAAAGTTGTTTCCCGTTCGGGTTACTGAGTTGTCAAACGGAACTCCATCCACTACAAATAGTGGTTGGTTATTACCTAACATAGAGGAATTTCCTCGGATGGTAATGTTGGTAGCCGAACCAACGCCACCACCAGAACCAGCAATGTTTACTCCGGGTACTTTACCCGTTAAGGCTCGCACTGCATCCGGCTCAGAGCGTTGTTGTAAAGTTTCGCCCTCTACTTCCGATACGGCGTATCCCAGAGCTTTCTTTTCCCGCTCAATACCGATAGCAGTTACTACTACTTCTGATAGTTGCCGGGTGTCTGATGTCATTTCCACGTTAACAGTAGAACGACCGTTGATAGCGACTTCTTTGGCTTCCAAACCAATGAAGCTAAACGAAAGAATTTCAGCATCTGCCGGAACACTAATTCGGTAGTTACCATCAATATCGGTAACCGTTCCTTGGCTGGTGCCTTTCACTATGACGTTTACCCCAGGTAAAGCACTACCATCTTCTTCCGAAGTTACTTTACCAGAAATGGAACCGTCTTGTGCCCATACTTGGGTGGATAATAAGAGTGCCAGGATAAAACCCCCTATTCCCTTCACGAGGGAGAACGGATGGCCTGACGAGGTGAGTTGTGTAGAATTGTACCCCATAGTTTCACGTTTTAGTTTAGTTTAACATATCACACTTATAGTATTTTTATATAATTTCTTACGTCAAAATAACCATTGCCCATTTGGCAACAGCACCTACTTATCTGAAAGCAGCTTTTGTAATTCTCAGTTTCTTAACAGAATAGCAAAAATATATCTTTGATTTTAAAAAGAAACTTAATTGCCTATAAATATTCTAAAATTATGGATATTATACTACAAACCTTTACGTAACTAGGCGAAATAGCCATAGTAAATTTTTATGAGTGCGCTTCTTTCATTAGAAAATTTTCTCAAATTCACCTAATAAAGTGGGCATATTTAATTAAGTAACCTACAATAATACATTTATTGTAAAAATACTAAAAGTAAAAATTCAAAAATGTGGGTTTCGCAAAACTCTGTTAATAGTTGTCTTATAAAAGATAAGAGTTTTATCCATAGCACCTAGCAGGATTGCCTCACATTATAGTGTCCATTTAAAAAATGGCAAGGTCGCTTCACCACACAAATGTAAAACAGCCTTGATTAAGGAAAAGCTCTTTTCTTTGGTAAGCCTAGCTAGGCTCGTAGTCGTACAGGTTGTGAACATAAAACTGGCACATTAGAACATGACGACACTTGAACTGGAGTAACAGCATCTTTGAGCATAGGTATTATAGCCATCTTACGTAGTGTAGAAATGAAAAAGACCTATCTTAAAGACAGGTCTTTTCATTTATTGTTCTTAAAACAGGGCACACTTCCTTGCGGTACTCGCTGATTCAAGAAGCTAGACTTCCTCTAAATGAAGTCACTCTTACTCTACGATAAACGCCCGAACTTCGGTAGGAACAATTACCTGCTGATCAGATAATTGAATTTCAAAGATAAACTCTATTTCATCCTCGACTGCCAGGGTATCGGTATCGCTAATGGCTTGGTTTATTTCCGCAATAGTGGTTGTAAACGTAGCCTGCCGTCCGTTGCCAGGAATAGGGGTGCTTCGATAGAAAATAGCCGGATTTTCAGCACTCTCCGCTTCTAGGTTTCCTACATTTACGCTAAACCCACCTGCCACTTGCTGTATCTGACTAATGGTCAAGCCACTCTCTTCCGGTATTTCCATCGTAAACTCTATAGTGCCATCACTAATAGGCACTTCTATAAACGGCGAGAAACCGTAAGTAGTAGCGTTAGGAAAGGTAACGGGTATCTCTGGACGGTTATCTTCCAGAAATTGTCCGTAGTGATCTTCGCAGCTAGCTAATAATACTACTAGGCCAACAATGGCAAATTGAAATATATACTTTTTCATAATTATCTTAGTTAGCATTAATTATTTACATCCCACCATACCGGTACATTAGATGCAGGCGGAGTGCTTGGGACATTTTCATTATTGGTAATGGTCTCAGCGGTGTAAAAAACCCGTAGGGGAATAGTGCCATCAACTCCATCAGCATTTAGGGATAGTGGTAAGGTCGGGTAACCGGTACGGCGGAAATCATTCCACGATTCGTAACCGTACCCAGTAAAAGCAATGTACTTTTGCTCAATAATTTGGGCCAACTGTTCTTCGGTACTACCACTCAAGGTTACTACATTAGGGTTAGCCGCAAAGTACGCATCAATAGCAGTCCCCTCAATACCTGCTAGTTCCATAGAAGCCCGAATACCTGCTTGATAAAGCTCTTGAGCCGTACCTGCTTGTGTGATACCAAAACGAAGGGCAGCCTCGGCTAAAATAAATTTGGTTTGGAAATTGGTAAGTAAGCGAACCGGACCTTCACCATTGGCTCCGGTTACATAAGCGTTAAACTGAGAGTAAGTCTCTGGATTAGGTAACGAACCCCGGAAGCCATTCTCGAAGGATACGTATTCACCTTCAGTTTGGGTGTAGAAGATTGGTAATCGCGGGTCATTCAATCCTTCTAGCCGTGTTTGGAAACGTGAACTTAATGCCATATCATTCTGGAATATACCCAAATTAGTATACGAATACACTGGACTCTGACTTCCTACACTTCCTCCAAAATTCACATTCAGGTCGTGCGCGTTTTCCGTCATATATACTGCTTCACCGCCTGTTCCTTGGCTTATTACAGACTGTATCTCTTGCTGTGCTCGTTCAGGGGCTACTTCGCTTAACTGCATTGCTAGCTTAAGTAGCAAGGTGTTGCCAGCCCGTCTCCATAAGTCTACGTCACCGCCGTAAACTATATCATCAGCACCAGGAGAAACCGCGCTTTCCATACCTAGAAATGATAACCCTTCCCTAGTCAGATCAAATAGGCTTTGCACTGTTCGTCCGTCTACCTCACCGCCTAGATAAATTAGCTCCTGGGGATCAAGATCTGGCTGGATGACCGCGCTGTCTCCCAAAAGAGCTTCTGAATACGGAATATCTCCCCAAAAATCGGTGGTTAAGGCAAAAACATACGCCTGCATAATTTTGGAGATACCAATGTAGGCATTGCCATTTATTTCTTCGGCAGCAGTAATACATTGGCGCCCGTTGATTAAGGCACCACCGTATATTTCAAACTCCCATTGGTTATTGAAATCGGTTCCATCGAGAATGTAAACATCATATCCGCGAGGTCCTCCGGCCGCACCATAGTTATACTGCATTACGGTTGAGGTAAATCGGTTCAGAGCATTCGCGTTAACAAATGCTGCCCCCGCTAGCACCGTAGGTAGCAATACATCCGGGGTAACCGCGAGCGGGTTGTTAGGAGTCTCGTTGACATCCAGGTAGTCTTCACAGCCTGTACTCCAGAGCAAAGAGACTACCGATAATATAGAAACTAATATTTTTTTCATGACTTTGATTTTCTAAATTCTTTAAAGCGTCACTCTTACATTAAACCCGTAGTTGCGAACATTCGGTGGGCCGTTCAAATCTAGCCCTCGAATATTACCGGCTCCCTGCTTATTAATTTCGGGGTCGCCTGGGAAGCCAGGTGCGTACAGTAATAGGTTTCTTCCGGATACACCAATAGTTACATCACCAAACGGCGAGTTTTCTAACAGACTGGCTGGTAGGCTGTAACTTAAACTGAGTTCTCGTAAACGGTAGGTAGTGGCATCAAAGGCAGCTCCCTCATCAGCCAAACCACCTAGCCCACCCCAGTACCGCTGTGAGCTAATCTGGATATTATTAGGGCGAAACGTTCCATCACTATTTTCAATAACTCCGGGTAAAATACGAGGCTGCTCACGATCTACTCCCGTTACTGCCAATGATCCGTTACTTCGCTGGTCAGGAATAGTGAACGAATAAAGCTCACCTCCTTGCTGAGTATCTACCAAAGCCGATAAAGTGAAACCTTTATATCGGATAGTATTGGTTAAACCTGCGGTCCAATCAGGGTTAGGGTCAGCAACAACTACCCCCGACTCGTAAGGCTGGTACGTTCCAGTTTCGGGGTTAATCAGCAATTCCCCCGCATCATTTCGTGGTCTACGGCGGGAAATAATAACTCCGTATGGTTCCCCCACTCGGATGGAAGGAGCGATACCAATAAAACTGTTTCCATCAAGCACTGATGATTCATTTGCAATATCTACGCCTTCAATAATATCCAATACCTCGTTTCTAATTCGGGTATAGTTCAACGAAACATCCCACGTTAGATCACCAGATCTTACCGGAGTAGCATTGAGCAAAAATTCTAATCCGCGGTTTTCCATTTCACCGGAGTTGGTAGTCAACGTACTAAAGCCTGACCCGGCAGCAATCGTTACATCCAGAATCTGATCGCGAGAAACGGTATAGAAGTACGTTGCATCTAAGGTTAGACGATTATTAAACAGACCTACGTTGATACCCCCTTCGTAAGAAGTAGTGAACTCGGGAGTCAGGTTTGCATTTCCAACTCGGGAACCGATCTGAAAACCAGGAACGCTAGACCCACCCACTGAAAGGGGGAACTGAATATTAGCTACGTTATTACCGTACTGACCGGTTACAAATACCGAGTTAAGCAAATACGGATCAGCATCCCGACCTACACGGGCAGCACTACCTCGCACCTTCAAATAAGGCAAAATGTCAGAATCAATTCCTAAAGCCTCAGTCACTACAAAGCTTAAAGCACCGGCTGGGTAAAAGTATCCGCTATTTTCGGTAGGAAGTGTAGAGGACTGATCGTAGCGTCCGGTAAATTCGGCAAATAGAAACTCGCGATAGTTAGCCGAAATTTGACCGTAGTACCCTACTAATCTTCTTTGCGAGCTAAACTCTTCGCTTCCGGTAAATACGGCGGCGTTATTTACGTTATAGAAATTAGGAATGGTAAGCTCATCAGCTTGTATTTGCTGATTCTGGAAATCGCGCTGATTTAGGTTATGCCCCAAAAGTACGTCAAAGTTTAACCCATCAGTAAATACATCTGATTTGTTAGCACTGATGAGTAAGTCTCCGTTGAGTTCCGAGCGGAAGAATAAATCTTCAGTTACTTGACCAGTAGGAGCTCGGCCAGAGCCAATGGCTTGAGTGAATTTTCTTCGATCGGTGTAGACATCAGCTGTAACCCGGTAACGAACATTCAGCCAGGGGGCAATATCGTACCCTATGCTAAAGTTCCCGAATACCCGGTCTACTTGGGTGTCAACTACTTCATTCTCTAGGCTCCAGAGCGGATGATTATTGCTAGCTGAGTAGTAGATGCTTTGCCCGGTATTAGGATCAGCAAATGGTCGCCCTACCAAGTCAAAGCTACGGGGAATACGGGTAATTTGCCCGAAGGCACTTCCTCCATTTCCTTGTACACTACCCAACTGATTGTTCTGAGCGTAGTTGATTTTTCCATCTACAACCAAACCGTTGTCTAGTTTGCTACTTCCCCCCACTGATACATTGTAGCGAGCCAGCTCACTATTACGCACAATACCTCGCTGGTTGGTGTTACCCAAGGATAGAATAAAACTCTTATCAGCGTCTCCACCGGCAATACTTACAGTGTTCTGAATGATTCTGCCGGTGCGGTAGAAGTCATTAATATTATCGGGATATGCTTGGAATGGCACCTCTTCTTCCTGAAGGGTAGTAACGACAGGTTGTCCATCCGCTATTCGTACATCGGTACTTCTAGGGTAGGAACCCAAACCGAACTGAGGTCCCCAAGAGCTACCTGTAGTATTGATATATCGGTTTTGTGACCCTTGCCCGTACGTGTTCTGTAGCTCGGGTAAGTACGAGGGCGTCTGGAAGTTAGTAGAGTGAGTTAATGTTACTTGGGTTCGTCCTTTCAACCCTTTACCCGATTTGGTAGTAATGAGAATTGCTCCATTGGATGCTCGAGAACCGTATAGTGCCGCAGCAGCTGGTCCCTTTAGCACATTAATAGAAGCAATATCTTCCGGGTTCAAATCACCTAATCGGTTGGTGGGTTGATTACCAAAGAGGGTATTAATTCCTCCTACACCATCGCTACCATTATCTACATCATTACTGAAAATGATTTCATCAATAACAACTAATGGTTGGTTGTTGCCATTAAAGGAAGTAAATCCGCGGATGTTGATATTGGTAGATGCACCCGGCGCACCACTACCCGAAGTAATATTTACTCCGGCTACTTTTCCTTGTAACGAGTTTAGCACATCGGGGGATGATTTCTGCTGAATAACTTCGCCTTCCAATTGCTGAACTGAATAGCCTAAGGAACGCTCGTCCCGCTCAACCCCTTGCGCCGTTACTACTACTTCCTGTAGTGACTGCACATCAGACTGTAGACTTACATCAACGGTACTTTGGTTACCAACCGTCACTTCTTGAGAAGCAAACCCAATAAACGAAAATTCAATCACGCTCTCGGAACTAGGTACAGTGAGGCGGTATTCGCCGTCAATGTTAGTTACTGTACCAACGGTTGATCCTTTTACCACCACGTTCACCCCAGGCACGGGCTGATTATCTTCCGCAGAGGTAACTGTACCTGATACAGTCTGCTCTTGAGCCAGCGTTACTGAGGCCATGCCCCATAACGCAAATAGGAATAGCCACTTACCGACTTTTGGGAATCGGCAAGCCCACTGTTCCGCTACGTAATTTGTAGAACTGTTCTTCATAAGTTAAGATAGAATTATTTGATAGGTAAAAAATAATGACTGTTTACTGTAGTAGTCGCTGAGGGTTGGCTAGTCAAAACTATTCGGCAGATTGTAGGCATGCCGAATAGCAATTGCGTACAAACATAGCTTCTGAAATTCCAAAAGTCAACCTTTGCTTGATCTAAGTTAGAAAATATTACACCAATCTTACATAGAAATAAGCGAAAATGTAAGTAAACGGACGATCTGTTTGTTTAAAAAATATCGAATTATTACCGCTGTAAGGCTACTTTACTATTATCTTGAACAAAAAAACATGCTCGTGAGATTAATAGTTAATGGTATCAATCCAAGAGTCGTACAAAATAGAAAGTATGAATATCACTCTACACGTTTAAATCTTTTTAACTTTAGTTTTACAATTTATCTCTTACCTCTTCCTTTGGTTAGCTGTTGTTTGTTTTCCTAACCGAAGTGAAGTACCTAATATAGAATAGCGAGCAACAAGTATTTTTGGTAGGCGACTGTCGAGTTATCATCCAAATAACTCATACTATACCGTTCAGTGGAGTACACAAAAAATCTAGTGGCTCTTTACCAAAAGAACTTAAAATTGCACTGGCAATCTAGTACGTCTACAGTGGCTGATCCTCAGTAGATCGCTTCGTTCAGACAACAAACTTTCCCCTAAGAAGCGAAAAAGCGGACCAAGACCTCTCGTTAGCCTAAATGTCAAAACGCCTCAGTATTTAACAGGCTTACGTTGATTTGGAATAGGCTTCTTAGAAACAAAAAAGCACGGGAAATTCTCCCGTGCTTTTCATTATGTTTTATAAAATGTAGCTGATTTATCCTTCTTCTTCTTCTTTTTCTACGACGGATACTGTTCTTGTCCCATTAATACCCAACGCTTCTACCTGTATAACACCACTACCTACTTGGTCGAAGAATACGCTAACACTGAATTTGTTCGTATTTTCCACGAATGTAAAACTAGGATCTACTGTCCAAATGTACTCTTCGTTCTCGTATAAGCTGGTGTAAAAGGTAATAGTATCCCCTACGAATACTTCTACCACGTTAGGCCATAGTTCTTCACCGTCAGCACTAACAATTAGTCGGGTAGGCTCTAGTGGTTCGGCTTCTTCCTCTTCACACGCCATGGTAGCAACAAGGGCAGATAGGCAAAGTGCCATTATCAATCGTTTAAATAATATGTTCTTGTTCATGAGTGTAGTCTAATAGTATTGCAAGGTAAAATGAACCAAGTAGGTGATAGCTACTTGGTATTATTAAAATTTAGTTCTCTACGTCCCACCACATACGCGATTCCATGGTATTACCTTCGGATAGGCGAGCTACGGCCTCATCATAATTTGCTTTATTCAAGTCAGACTCAATCTGAGCGTAGGCTCGACGGCGAGGAATAGCCCGTCCTTCTACTGCGGCGGGGGCGGGGGCTAGTTCAGGGTAACCAGTACGGCGCCACTCAGCCCAGGCTTGTAGGCCTTGCATGTAAAGAGCAACCCACTTTTGCTCACCAATTTGCTGCAAAGCAGTAGCTTGGTTGAAAGCAACTCCAGGCTGGGTTAAATAGGCTGCAATTTCTTCGGGGGCAATTTGTGCTTGTAGGCTGGTTTTCACCCCAGAAACTGCTTCACCAATATCTTCCTTATAAATCGCATCAAAATCAGTACTGGCAGCTTGAGCATCCCAGAATTCCATAGAGGCACGAATAGCCTGCTCATATAGTTCTTGGGCATTACCCCCAACCCACCCTCGGGCAGCAGCTTCGGCCTGAATGAATAATACCTCAGGGTATGTCATTATTAAGCTGGGCGAAGTGGCCGAACGAACGGTGGCTCCCGGAAATGAGATAGAAGCATTGGTAATACTACCCGCATCAGCCGCGCTCACCCCGTAGGGCATTCCGGCAATGGCTAAGTCAGTACTAGCATCCTTAGCATATGCTGCTAATGTTCCACCAGTAGGACTAGCGTAAATCGGCAATCTAGGGTCGCTATTACCACTCATATAGTCTTCCAATTCATTACTAATAGCGTAATCCGTACGAGTCAGGAAGTGCTGGAAGTAGGTATTATCATTGGCAGCATCGGCTAGGTTAGCAAAAATGGCGTTGTCATCATTGCTGGTAAACACACCTGAGCCAAGGGCACTGGTAATAGCGGCTTGGGCTTGCTCAGGGGCTACCGCTGACATACGCATACCGATCCGCATTTTTAGCGACTGGGCAAAGAGCTTCCACTTGGCCATATTGCCTCCGTAGATTACATCGCCCACTACTCCGGTTTCTGCCGTATTAATCTGCGCGGTAGCCTCATCTAGCTCTTTAATCAAGTCGGGGTATATGTCCTTTTGGTGGTCGTAGATAGGTAAAAATATTTCACGGCCTTGTAGGGCTTCGCTGTAGGGAATATCCCCCCAAATATCGGTGAGCTGATGGAATGTCCAGGCTTTTAGTATACGGGCTACCGCAATTTGGTTGCTATTACTTCCAAAGCTTTGGACTTCGGTCATTGTTTCTTCGTCGGTGTTCAACCGAATAATTTCCTGAAGATCAGACAGTCCACCCAAGCTAGTACCTGTGTTAGGTTGAGAGCCGCGGTAGTACTGGCTAAAATCTGAGTCGGGAGTTTCATATCGGCTAGTATTAGTATACTGGGTTTCAGCCCATAGTTGAGCGTATAATGATCCGTTAGTATTGAATATATTTTTTAAGCCCCGTTGAGCGTGTGTCAACAAATACGAAGTAGGTACTTCTGTAGGGTTATTGGGGTCTCTATTTATTTCCTCAAAGTCATCGGTACAGGCACCTACCAGCACTAAGGCCAGCATCACTCCCCATAATTTTATCGTTTTCATAGTTATATATTTTGAATAGGAGGATGCCCCAATGGGAACACCCTTACCTAATGTTAGCAATGGTTTATAATTTGATGTTAAGGTTGAATCCTAGCGAACGGTTACTAGGCAATTGTCCGTTTTCAAATCCTTGGATGTTACCCGAACCTAAAGCACTTTCCGGATCAACATTAGGAATGTTAGAGTGCAGTAACGCTAAGTTACGCCCTACAAACGATAGTGAAATGGACTGCACCGGAATGTTTTCGTACAGTGACTTGGGAAAAGTGTAACCAATTCGCACTTCCCGCAGCTTCACAAAGCTAGCATCATAAACGTAGTTCTCGCGGATAGAACGAAGGTGCTGGAAGTAGGCAGCCGCATCTACCGGAAGGGTATTTTCTTCGTATACTGGGGCTTCCTCGGTACCGGTGTTCACTACGCCTGCGGCGATAACTCCCCCGCTGTTCGGGTCAACGACTCCGTTATCAACTAGTACCGGATCGCGCAGAGGATTACCCAATGCGTTATCTCCTACAGTGCTGGCTAGTAGTCCTGAGTACTCACCGTAGCGATTAGTCACCGAGTACAGATCACCGCCCTTCTGGAAGTCTACCAATACACTAGCGTTCACCCCTTTGAAAGAGAACTGGTTCATAACCCCACCGGTAAAGTCGGGCATAATGTTTCCTACCACCTGATCAAGTTCGCGTTCGTAAAAACCGTCGTCTCCCACAATACGTTGCCCGTCATCGGTAAGCAAGAAAGACTCCGTTACAATCGCGCCGTAAGGCTCTCCCTCACGGGCGTTAATAGAAGGTCCCCAGCTAGAGATCAAATAATTATCTTGTTCGTCAGTCAGTTCAACTACTTCATTCTGGTTACGAGCCCAGTTGGCCGTGATATCCCATCTGAAGCTATTAGCCAGCTCAATAGGAGTGGCGGTCAGCATTACCTCCCAGCCTCGGTTGGTTACGAGCCCAGCATTGATAACTGCATCGCGGAAACCACTGGTAGCTGATACATCTAGCGGAATGATTTGGTCGGTAGTCTTATTATCGTAGTAGGTAACATCCAACCCTAAGCGATTTTGGAAAAAGCGCAGATCTATCCCAGCTTCGTAAGAGGTCGTAATTTCCGGCTTAAGCTCGCTATTATTCAATCGGTTGGGCACTGAGAAAGCCGGTAGGTCGCCGTAGTTATTTTCGGAACGGTACACCACTGCTAAACGGTAAGGATCAGTGTCGTTACCTACTTGTGCCCAACCCGCTCGCACTTTCATAAAGGATAAGGCTGATAGCCCAGGAAGCAACTCAGAAACTACCACACTGGTAGTAACCGATGGATATAGGTATGAATTATTACCCGAAGGTAGGGTAGATGACCAATCGTTACGTAAGGTTCCCTCTACGTACACAATATCCCGGAAACCAACGTTAGCACTTCCGTATACACTATTAACTCGCCGTCGGCTCTCGTAATCATTAATGATCGGCCGATCAATAGAAGCTTCCACATTAAAGAAGTTAGGTACGTTCAATCCACCCACGGTGCGGTTGGTATTACGGAATAGTATATTATCTCGGCGATTAGCCCCTAGATTGGCGCCTAAGGAGAAATCATCGGTAAGCTGCTTGTTATACTGCATCAGTACCTCAAAGTTGTTCTCTCTCACCTCCCGGATTTCTTCGGCATACATATCCTGCGGAATCATACCTGTAGCAATACGGTCATCGCGACGATCAGTGTAGTAGTCGGTACGGGCCCAACCAGTTATCTTTAGTGAGGGGGCAATGTCGTACGATAGCGAGATATTTCCGAAGAGGCGCTCACGCTGGCTGTTAGCGTAGCTGTTATACAGTACGTAGTAGGGGTTCTCCCAGTACAGTGGCTCTAAATTGGTAGGACTTTTAATATTCCAGGTACGATCTTGCCCTTGAGCATTTTGGTAGTTACGCAGTTTATCGGTGTCTAGCTGACGCTGGTACCACTGATTAAATGCCGTTACTACGTTACCCGCATCTTGACCGTAACCTGTACTGGGAACACCGTCTACGCTATTTCGTACGTAGTTGATGTTGGTAGAAACATTAAGTTTCTCAGTAAGTTGGGTGCTTCCGTTAAAGCCTACGCTGTTTCGCTCCAACTGGCTATTAGGCATTGTACCTTTTTGGCTCAGGTTGGTATACGATAGCCGAAACAGGGTAGTCTCATTACCTCCCGACAGAGCTACGCTGTTGGTAAGGGTACGACCAGTCTCGTAAAAATCACGGATGTTGTTGGAGTGGGGCACAAACGGGGTCAGCTGCCCAAAATCAGGATCGTCGGGATACCAGCTATACCACTGACGCACCAATTGGCCTTCCATGCGGGGGCCCCAGCTTTCGTCAGCCGCGTAGTTTACTACGGGTTGCCCTTCGTGTAGGTCAAACTCTTGCTTATAACCTCCGCCGTATTCGTTTTGGTAGTCAGGTAAAATGTAAGGATTCTCAAACGTAAGATTAGTGTTAATCTCTACCCCAATTCCCTTGCGAGCCGTTCCTTTTTTGGTAGTAATTAGAATCACTCCGTTGGATGCTCGGGAGCCGTAGAGTGCGGCAGCACTGGGCCCTTTCAGTACTGACATAGACTCAATATCATCAGGGTTGATGTCCTGAATAGCGTTTCCGTAGTCTCTTCCACCGCTACCCCGCTGGGTATTGGTGGTATTGAAATTAGAGTTGTCTATCGGAGTTCCGTCAATAACAAATAACGGTTGGTTGTCACCAGAGATAGAGTTGATTCCCCGCAAAATAACCCGAGATGACCCTCCTATGTTGCCCGAAGCTCCAGTAACTTGCACTCCGGCTACCTTCCCAGCCAAAGAGTTAACGATGTTAGTTTCACGGGCTTGGGTAAGCTCTTCGCCTTTTACTTCTTGTACGGCGTAGCCGAGCGAGCGCTCTTCCCGCTCTACGCCCAAAGCGGTTACTACCACTTCCGAAAGTTGCTGAGCATCTTCAGACATGGTAACATTTAGTGTAGATTGGTTGCCGATAACCACTTCTGTGCTTTCCAAACCGATAAAAGAAAACACCAATATACCGTCCTCACTGGGCACAGAGAGGCTGAAGTCGCCTTCAATATCAGTAACGGTTCCTTGCGTGGTACCTTTCAGGATAACGTTTACGCCCGGCAAGGGATCACCGCCTTCCTCAGAAGTAACTTTTCCAGAGATGATGCGACCCTGAGCTATCGCCCCCAAGGCAAATAGCGCAAAAAACGCACTAGTCAGGAGCCAACGCGCTAGCGTCCTCCCAGGTAAAGATGATGAGTAGTTTGTAGAAATTCTCATAAGATTAGAGTTTAATTGTAATTTCAGTATGTCTGTAGTTTATTAATAATTATGAAAGCAAAAGCTTACTAAGCTGACTAGCTATATGGTGGGAATATGACTGAACAATCATATCCAGATCCGAGATTTCAAAGAACTAAATAGATGGTGTAAGCAACCACGTTTGGTTGCTAGGCTCTCCCTAAGAATATTAGGAATCACTAAACTAAATCTTAAATTTTATATATACAAAGAAACACTATAGATAAATTTAAAGCCACCCCTTTTCCTATTATATTAAGACATTTAACAGTAATAATATTTTTATTTTTATACATAAAACAGTATTTAATTCTTATAAGAATAGGCAATAGTAGTTATACTATCACAGATAAAAGTCTAGTTATCGTTTAAATTAGCGATAGAATAAAAAAAATAAAAAGAGGTGAACTTGCATATTTGCAGAGGCAAAAAATGGTAAAATGCAGCAGAAAAATATATTCCACCTACTAATCAACCTGCTAAGAAGATAAGGGGGTAAGTTAGATGGGTTTCGTGTGGTGCTCCTTCACGGTATCAATGAAGCAGCGAACATGATCGGGGGAAATATCGGGGTAAACTCCGTGGCCCAAATTGGCAATATGCTGCTGAGGCCCAAACGCATCCAGCATCTGATGGGTAGCCTGCTTAATGTCACCAAAACTGGCGTAAAGGGCGGCCGGATCTAAGTTACCTTGCAAAACCTTATTGTTACCAACTACCGAGCGAGCGTGGTGAACTTCGGTATTCCAGTCGATACCCACCGTGGCGCAAGGTAGCCGACCAATCTGGGCTAGGCTAGCGTAGGCTCCCTTAGCGAATACGGTAATAGGCACTTCCGTAATGGCTTCGCAGATTTGCTGAATATACGTTAAAGAAAAATGCTCGAAGTGCAATGGAGGTAGTATTCCCGCCCAAGAATCAAATATCTGTACCACGTCGGCTCCAGCAGCAACCTGTGCTTTCAAGTAGCGGATGGTGCTTTCGGTAATCATGCTGAGCAACTGACGCGATAGGTCAGGCTGGGTGTAGAGCATTGCCCGCGCCTTTGAGAAGGTTTTACTACCCGAACCTTCTATCATGTAGGCAAAGATCGTCCAAGGGGCGCCAGCAAAGCCGATCAGCGGTACTCGTCCGTCCAGCTCCTTTTTTACAAGTTTGATTGCTTCGGGCGTATACGCTAAGTCATCGGAAATATCGGCTACTTTAAGCCGATCAATATCAGCTTTACTGCTCACCGTGCGCGGAAACACTGGTCCCCGGCTTTCCACCATCTCGTAGGGCAAGCCCATTGCTTCGGGAATCACCAGAATGTCAGAAAAGATAATCGCGGCATCTACTCCTAATAAATCTACCGGTTGAATGGTAACCTCAGCGGCTCGCTCAGGGGTTTTCACTAACTCAACAAAGCCACTCAATTGCGCCCGTACGGCTCGGTATTCAGGTAAAATTCGTCCGGCTTGGCGCATAAGCCACACTGGAGTTCGTTCAGTTTTTTCTCCCCGAATGGTGCGAAGCAGTAGATCATTTTTTAGTGGCATAACCGAAGAACGGATTTAGAGAAGAGGAAGTTTGATGGGTCAGTTGGGTCAGTCAGGAAAGGAAAGGAAATATTTTAGCATTCCACAGATAATTGAACCATTTGCTATTGATAGAATAAGCAGCCATATAATAACATCTTTCCTTAATCTGTCTATTGATTTTATGACAGCTTCTATTTCTTTTGAAAAATTTTCTATACTCATGCGGATGATTATTTGTTAAGGCTACAACCGTCCACTTCCGAAACTTCCATGAATGTTTACTGATAATTGTGTAAATATACGTAAAATACCAGTATCGCTTTTTAATCTAATCGTATTATGCCTATCCAAAGTATCAACCCAATTAATAATCAACTGATTCAAGAATTTGAAGAACATACTGACAAGGATATTGAAAAAGTACTTAGCCGGGCTGAAAGCACTTACAACCACTGGAGAAGAGTAGCCTTTGCTGAACGAACTCAGCTCATGCTGGCTGCTGCCGCTCAGTTAAAGCAACGCAAAACCCACTACGCTCAACTAATGACCGACGAAATGGGCAAGGTAAAGCAAGAAGCGATTGCCGAAGTAGAAAAGTGTGCGCTAACCTGCGAATATTACGCCGAACGGGCGGAGAAGTTTCTAGCCGACGAGTCGCTCAGTGTTCCTGAAGGTGAAGCCTACATCGCTTACGATCCTATTGGAGCTGTACTAGCGGTGATGCCCTGGAATTTTCCCTTTTGGCAAGTCGTTCGCTTTGCCGCTCCCAACCTGATGGCAGGCAATGTTGGAATACTAAAACATGCTTCTAATGTTCCTCAGTGTGCTTTGGCACTGGAAGAAGTATTTCGCGAAGCTGGTTTTCCTGAAGGTGCTTTTCAAACATTACTAATCTCTAATGAGCAAGTAAATTATTTACTGGAAGATCGCCGAGTGAGAGCCGCTACCCTCACCGGCAGCGAGGGGGCGGGCAGCAGCGTAGCCCGCAAGGCGGGAGAACAAATTAAAAAAACGGTGCTAGAGCTAGGCGGTAGCGATCCGTTTATTGTACTAGCCGATGCCGATGTGGCGCAAGCAGCCGAAATTGGAGTGAAAGCCCGCATGATTAACTGTGGACAAAGCTGCATTGCTGCCAAACGATTTATCATTCACCGATCAATCTACGATGATTTTGTCACTCTGTTTTTACAGAAAATGCAGCAATTGAAACAAGGTAACCCCAACGAAGTAGAAACTGACTACGGCCCTATGGCTCGAGCTGATTTGGCCGATGAACTGGTAAATCAAGTACAAAAATCAGTAGCAAAGGGGGCAAAAGTATTACTAGGCGGAGCACGACCAAATAGAGAAGGGGCATTTCTGGATGCTACGGTATTAACTAATATCTCGCCCGGCACACCCGCTTACGATGAAGAGCTATTTGGCCCGGTGGCTTGTCTGTTCAAAGTAGATTCAGAAGATGAAGCGATCCGTATTGCGAATGACTCTCCCTACGGATTAGGTGGCTCGGTTTGGACGCAAGATATTGAGCGAGGTAAAGTGCTTGCTCGGCAGATTGAGTCGGGTGCTGTCTATATCAATAAAATGATGGCTTCGCACCCCGCCGTACCCTTTGGAGGGGTAAAGCTTTCGGGTTACGGACGTGAATTATCCCATCTGGGTATTCGCGAATTTGTTAATCAAAAAACCGTATGGATTAATTAATTTTCTGTATAGTTTTTAAAAAGTCATTTCGCTGGTAAGTTAAAAAGGCGTATAATTAGCAGAAGATTATATCATCTAAGGGTATAACTCTTCTGTTTAAGGGATTTTTCATGTGCCGACGGCTTTTCTTACTCACTACTTTATTATTGCTGGTGGGTTGTTCTCCTTTTGAAAGTAAACCTCAAGCGAAACAAGGGTTGCTAGATCTCAGCGCGTGGTCGTGGGACAACGACGGGGTTATTGCGTTAACTGGTCAGTGGAGCTTCTATTGGAAGCAACTTGTTGCACCCGAAGCGTTTCCGTCATCTACGCTAGACGCAGAAGGATTTACGCAAGTGCCAAATACTTGGCATCAAGATTTATTTAACAATGTATTGCCGTCGGGTACCGGATATGCTACCTATCGACTGAAAATACAACTACCCGCCGACTCCGTTCCGCTTTCGCTTCGAGTTAATACAGCTTCTACCGCTATGCGTATCTGGATAAACGGAACATCCGTCTACGAAGTGGGGAAAGTAGCTACCTCAGCCGCTGAAGCTGTTCCCGATTATAAACCGCAAGTAGTGCCCATCTCTTTTGCTCCGGTGCTGGATATCGTTATTCACCTCTCTAATTATCACTACCGCAAGGGTGGGTTGTGGGACGCTTTGCAGCTTGGCCCTCATAGAATGGTAGCTCGCCAGTGGATTCGGGACTATGTTGTTGTATTTTTTCTTATCGGTAGCTTCATCATCATGGCTCTGTACCACCTCATTTTATATCTCTACCGACAAAATGATAAATCTCCCCTGTATTTCAGTATCTTTTGTCTGCTTATTGTTATCCGTACCCTCAGCACCGAGTTGTATATTATTGCCCAAGTTCTACCCTGGCCCTGGGTGATACGGGCTGAGTTGCTAAGTTTTTATTTATGTGTACCCGTTTTTGCAGCTTTTGCTTTTGCTATTTATCCTCAGGCAGTTCCACGGGTCTTCTTAAGAACCGTTACTATAGTTACTGGTGTGTTCTGTAGTATCGTACTTATTTTTCCGCCGCTGTGGTCTAGTCATACCGTAGTTCCGTTTGAAGTATTTGCTGTATCAGCAAGTTTATACGGTCTCTACAAAGTAATAAAAGCTCCGTGGCATCAGCTTGATGATATTGTTACCTTCTTATTAGGTCTGGGGTGTCTATTTGTTGCCCTGATTAACGACTCGCTACATGCCAATAATATTATCTACACTTTTTTCGTGGCGCCTATTGGGTTGTTCTTCTTTCTGTTCTTTCAATCTGCTTTGCTCTCCCGTCGCTTCTCTCAAACCGCTAATGCGCTAGAAGCCACCAATAGTCGGCTAGAGCAGAAAAATCAGCTCATTGAGGAAACCAATGAAGAGTTGTCCCGCCTCAACCGGGAAATGGATGTGTTTGTGTACCGTACTTCCCACGATCTACGGGCACCACTTACTTCATTGCTAGGTATTATCAATCTGATGCGGGAAGAATCGCCCTCACCCGAAAATAAGGTGTATCTGGATCTGCAAGAACGGTCTATTTATAAATTAGATGGATTTGTTCGGGAAATACTGGATTACTCCCGCAACTCTCAGTTAGCCATTACCCCCGAACCTATTAATTTCCCCTTACTAATTGATGAAACCTACGCTCTGTATACGCATCTTCCTCAGTATGAAAAGATCGAGAAACGCACTGAACTCAATGATTCTACTAGTTTTATGGGAGATACCAAGCGACTAGAGGTGGTTTTCAACAACCTTATTTCTAATGCGCTACGCTACTACAACCCTTACGAAGAGCACCCCTACGTGCAAATTAGCATTGACGTTAGTGAAAAGCGTGCCCTGATTCAAGTGGAAGACAATGGACTAGGGATTGCCCCAGAGCACATTGATCGTATATTCGACATGTTTTACCGAGCCAGCAACCACCAAGAAAGCTCGGGGTTAGGACTGTTCTTGGTGAAGGAAACGATCGTAAAAATGCGAGGAACCATCAGGGTTGAGTCTGCAGTAAACCAGGGCACTACCTTTACCATTGATTTGCCAAATTGCCCAGAAAAAACAGAAGAGGTACCGCCTGAATCTGCTACTTAATATCCATATGCTGTTTCGCCCGTTCTAGGTCGGCCGGAGTATCTACACTCAGGCTTTTGTGTTTGGTGATACCTACTTTTATGCGGTAGCCATTTTCAATCCAGCGTAACTGCTCTAACGACTCGGCTTTCTCCAGTGGTGACACGGGTAGTTCGGTGATTTCTCGCAAAATATCGGCTCGATAAGCGTACAGATGAACGTGTTTATAAAAAGTATGATGCTGCAACCACTTATCTGCCGGAACATCCCGTAGGTAAGGGATCGCCGTTCGGCTGAAATAAATCGCTTCCCGATGAGCATTGAAAATCACTTTCATCATGTTAGGGTTACTCAGTACCGAAGCGTCGCGAATCTCAGATACTAGTGTACCCAACTGGGTTTGGCCATCCAGTAAGTGGGCAAGTTCATCAATGGCTTGGGGCTGCACAAAGGGTTCGTCTCCCTGAATATTAATTACGTAATCATACGCCTCAGCTTGTTGAGCTAAGGCTTCTCGACAGCGATCGGTGCCCGACGGGTGATCGGGACTGGTCAGGCTTACCGCCCCCCCAAAAGAGACAATATGTTCGGCTATTTTCTCATGATCGGTGGCAACAATTACTTTATCTAATTTCTTGGCTTGCAGTGCCTGTTCGTATACGCGCTGCACCATACTTTTACCGCCAATATCGGCCAGTACCTTTTGTGGAAATCTCGATGATGCCCAGCGAGCCGGAATGATACCCAGAATTTTCATTGAGTTGCTGATTGTTCTTTGAGCAGGGAGCGTAGGGCGGGGCGATTGGTGTTCTGCCCCATGCACCGAGCTCCCTGCTATTTATTGCTAAAGCTACTATCAGTTTGTAATTTTCAACTATCAATTTTCCATTATTCACTCTTTCACTTCTACTTTGTTGGGGTAAAATGCTACATGACCTTTTATTTGTTGGGCAGCATCCTTCGGTGATGGGTAGTACCAGGCTACATCTTTGGCTACTTCACCTTCTACACCTAAATTGTAGTAAGAAGCTTCTCCTTTCCAGGGACAAGTAGTCTGCATATTACTCTCGGTAAAGTACTCCCACTTAATTGATTCCGGCGGAAAATAATGATTTCCTTCTACTACTTCCGTCTGATCGCTTTCGGCAATTACTTGGTCGTTAAAAATAGCTTTCATAATTGTTGGGGTTTAGCCCCGGAACCTATCCGGGGTAGATTTTGGGGTTGGCATTGCGAAACTTCAATTATCTCGTCAGAATACTAAGCAATGACCATCCGAATACTTGAACACGGTAACCTGTAAAGTGTTATACCAACTGGCTAGGCTTTTTCACTTTACTAAAAGAATGACAGAAATACGAACAATTTGGTTGGGAAGGTCTTATCAGAGAGTATAATTTTTCCTAAATCTATGAGTCAGTACGGGCTACGCATTCCTGATCCGAAAAACAAAAAAAGAGTAGTTATTGTCGGTGGCGGCTTTGGCGGCATGAACTTACTAAAGCACCTGGATGAGAACGTATATCAAGTAGTGTTATTTGATAGAAACAACTTTCACACTTTTGTACCACTGCTGTATCAGGTAGCTACTGCCGGTATTGAACCCGACTCTATTGTAGATCCTCTTCGTAATTTGCTGCGAAAACGGATTGATACACATTTCCGAATGATGAAGGTACTACAGGTGCGCCCGGAAAATCAGGAAATTGATACTGCCATTGGGCCTCTGCACTACGATTATCTGGTTATTGCCACCGGCACAGATGCCAACTTTTACGGCAACAAAAATATCGAGTCTAAAGCACTGAAGCTGCAAACACTACAGGACTCGCTAAATATGCGAAGCCGTATCTTGCAAAATTTTGAGATGGCTACGCTGTCTAACGATAAAGCTGAGCGCGACCGTCTAACCAACTTTATTATTGTGGGCGGAGGGCCTACGGGAGTAGAATTAGCTGGAACAATAGCTGAACTTCGTAAGTACGTACTACCTCGCGACTATCCTGAATTAGATTTTGGGATTATGAATATTTACCTGGTACATAGCCGCGACTACCTACTACCGTACATGCCCGAAAAGGCAGGTCGCCAAGCAGGAAAGTTTTTACGAAACATGGGAGTAGAACTTGTTCTTAATACAAAAGTTACTGACTACGACGGTCACGTGGCCACGCTCAATGATGGCCGTACACTAGACGGCGAATGCCTGATTTGGTGCGCCGGAGTACAGGGGATGACCATTCCGGGTTTTCCCGAAGAGAGTACCGAGCGAAGTAACTATGTAGTGGATGAGTTCAGTCAGGTGCGAGGTGTAGATCATGTTTTTGCTATTGGCGATATTGCCCTGCAAAAAACAGCAGAGTACCCCGACGGTCACCCGGGAGTGGCTCAAACGGCTATTCAGCATGGAAAGCAATTGGCTGTAAACCTGAAGCGAATCAGTCTTAAGCAAGAAATGAAGCCATTCCGCTACACTAATCGGGGTACTATTGCCACCATTGGGCGCAACAAAGCGGTAGCCAATTTTTTAGGCAAGATTCGTTCTGGTGGTTGGTTTGCTTGGTTTGCCTGGTGGGTAGTGCATATTTATTATCTGGTTGGGTTTCGGAACAAGCTAGGCACACTTTCTAACTGGATACTCAACTACTTCTCTTTTCGCCACAGTAGCCGCCTAATTGTTCGCCCCTTTGTACGACGAAATGATAGCCAGGAGCAAGAATTGTTTGCTAAGAATATTGACGCTTAATTATGCTTTTGTACTGGCTTTGTTTCAAAAAAGAATGTCTCTCCTTCTTAACACAGTTCCTAAGAAAAATATTTTTTCAGGATGTGTTTCAGCTTTACCTCGGTCAGCGGTTTATTTAGCATATCGGCTAGATTGGAACGTTCGATCTTTGCTACATCTGTCGGGTTGTTTGAGCTGGTCAGCATCACAATAATCACTGATTGTCGGAGGCTTTCTTCTAGCCTCTCATAAGCTTGCAGAAACTCAAGACCATTCATTCCCGGCATATTCATGTCTAGTAAGATAAGACTGGGAAGACAGCTATTGCTCCGCGAGCGTTGTTTGATTACATTTAGTGCCTGCTGTCCGCTGGTAGTTACCAACACTTCTTGGGCTGCCGCTAAGTCATTAATTAATGACTCGTTTACAAAATTCGTAATCTCATCATCATCCACCAACAGGATGCAATCTATCTGTTGCATAAAAAAATAACGGATTTTAACGCTTAAAAAATACTACAAAAGTAGTTCCAGAACCGACTCTGCTCTCAACAGTAATTGTACCGCCCGCACCCTCAACAATTTTTTTAACGATATACAGTCCTACTCCTGTTCCCTCTACATGACTGTGCAAACGCTGGAACATAGAGAATAGTTTGGTATCTTGACTTAAATCCATGCCCAATCCATTATCTGAAACTTTTAGTACGTGGTGACCGTCCGTGGTATTGCACTGAATTCTTACAATAGGCTGCCGATTTGGATCATGATACTTAATAGCATTTGACAACAAGTTGTACACCACACTACGCAAATTTTTGGGTGAAAAGTTGATATACTCACCAACATCTACCGTAACCTCTAGCTTGGTACCTGATTGTTCAATGAGCATAGCGAGATCCATTTGAACGTCATCAATCATTTGCTTCAGATTGATGCTCTCCGTTGGCTGGTTAGATTGCTTCTGAAGCCGCGTGATTTCGCTCATATCTTCCAATGTATGAAGAAAACGAACAACGGATTTGTCTATTAAACCGAATACCTTCTGAATATTGGGTTTATTCATAACCTCAGCAGGTAGATGCCGCTCAAGCAGTTGCACTAGTGATTGAATATTGGTGATAGGAGTTTTAAGATCGTGTGAAGCAGTATAAATGAAGCTATCCAGATCAGTATTAATGAATTGAAGCTGGCGGTTGGTATCGGTTAACTTTTGATTGCTGGCCTGTACTTTCGCATTTGCTATCTGTAGATCTTCGTTCAGTATCTTTTGCTCGCGCGTAATCCGATACAGGGTTTCTGCCGCGAGCTTTTTTTCGTGAATATCGGTTGATGTACCTACCCACAACGTAATCTGCCCAGTTTCATCCCGCACAGGAACTGAGCGGCTCAGGTGCCAACGGTAGGTGCCATCGTGACGCAGTAGCCGGTTTTCGTGCGTAAACTCTGATCCGGTCTGCAAAGCATGCCAATAGTTGGCTAACATATCGTGTAAATCATCAGCATGAACCACCGGTCGCCACTTCCAACCAGCTAGTTGCTCATAGGCTAGTCCGGTATAATCAAACCACCGCTGACTGTAAAAGTCCACCGACCCATCGGGCAAATTCGTCCAAGTCATTTGCGGAATACTATTGAGCAAAGTACGAAAGTAGGTTTCGCTTTTCTCCAGCACCCGGCGTACTTCTACCCGTTGGGTAACTTCGGTTGCTACCATCACAATGCCCGTAACCTTGTGTTGTTCGTCCCGAAGAGGGTAGTACATAAAATCCCAATATCCCGTTTCGGGGCGACCGTAACGATTAATCTGAAAAGGCAATTCTTTAGCCACGTACGGATCACCGGTTGTCATTGTTTGATGGAGTAACTCTTCGTATCCTTGCCCTGCCAGTTCAGGTAATAGATCAAATAACGGAGTATTAAGTGCCTGCTGTTGTGTCTGCCCCAGCAACTCAACGAAAGCAGTGTTGGCCCACTCTATAATGTACTGAGCCCCCCGAAAAACCGCAACGGCTGCGGGTGCTTGCACAAACAGTGTAGATAAAAGATTGCGCTCAGCGGCAAGCGGCGGATTATCTAGCTCGAGGGGTACGCTTAACTTATGAATAATATAGCTGAGAGAATTATGCTCATCGAGTACAGGGGTGGTAAGCACATGAGCACTTGCTTTATGATTACTTTCTTCCAGAGGTAATGATAAAAGTACCTCGTCTTGGTATTGGCTAATTTTAAAGCTTGCCTGGTGAGCTTGCTTGGTGTGCAATACTTCCTGTAGGGAAGCGTGCAAACAAGCACTGTACCCATTATCAGTAATTGCGAATACCTCCTTCAGTGGCTTTCCTACTATTTCTTGACGTACTTTACCCGTTGCCGATAAGTAGGCTTTGCTGGCTGTAAGAATGGATAAATCAGGCGAAAGAAGTAGGTATAAATCCGGAACTGTGTTAAATACTTCAAGCTGATCTGTCGAAAAAATAGCCATAGGGCTCAGCAAATAATCTTTTGAGAAATTCTCAGTAGCAGCAATACTCCTGTACAGAGTGTCATCCGATGATTAAGAGCACTGAATCATTAACCGTTTTAAAGTTTCTTAGTAAGAAAATGATCTTTGTTTTAGTATCGTTTGCTCAATATCTCTAGGGCAAATAACTACAAGGAGCGAATAAAGTTATACTTCATCGGTAGGATTTATTCTTCCCTCTTCACACTATTTTAAAACAGTATACCAATGGCATTAACTTTTGCCAGGAATTGCCGTTTTTACGGTATGCGATTTCTGTCCCCCATTGTTTTTCTTCTGCTACTTAGTTCCTGCAATTACTCGGAGCAAATTTCCCAAGAATTGAATCAGGAGCCTTATTTCGATTTAACTGGCTTAGTAGCGCAACAACTCGTTCACTTAGACTCGCTATATCCCTCAGTAGAGATCACGGCTACTATTAATGATCGTAAAGAAGTGGAAACCATGCGGAAAGATAGTGCCAATTGGGCCGAGACGCTTAAACTATTCAGCGAGGCCAATATCAATCTTCCGGTACTCCAGGGTAGCTACCAAGTTACCGACAGTACCGACCAAGAACACGGATGGAATATTCGTACTTACCAAGCTCTGAAAACGGCCAATGTTGAAATTCCGTACTTAGCGGTCTACTATCAAAAAACTTTACAGGATGTTCGGAAGGTTGAGGCTATCTTTCGGGAGAAGAATATGTTGTACCGAACCGAACGCCATATGGAAATGCAGCTTACCCCCGCTGAAGTGGGACCATTACTTACGGAGTACCAGAGTAGTGGAACGCAAAAAATGCTTTTTCGCGATAGTGTGCATTATCAGCTACGTGCTACATTAAAGTATCCCTCGCTAAATTAATCTAGCTTCTGCCAAAAATATGCTTCAGTCTTTCAACTATTCCTGGTAGCGGTTCTTCTGAGGTATAGTAATTTTGTCCATACTTTTCGTACGCATAACCATACTCGTTAACCGAATCTACGCTGTTTAAGATCAACGACAAATTCTCGTGCTTGCGCGTGGTTTGAATACGGTCAATATTTTTAATAAACACTTTGCGGGAGAAGTCTGCCCGAACAACGTACAGGGGAACATCTGCTTTTTCCATCACCAACGTTCCATCGGTAACCAGTCCTACCGGGGGAGTATCGATAACTACTAAATCATAGCGATTCTTTAGCTCTTCTAACGTATCGGCAAATTTCTGGCTACCAATTAGCTCTGCCGGATTTGGAGGTATTGCTCCGGCCGAAATAAAATCTAGGTTGTCTATCTTTGAATGTCGAATGCAATCATCCAGCGTATATTTCTCAATGAGAATTGTGCTCATACCCTTTGCTGAGTTATCAGCATCAAAAGCAAAGTGTATTTTTGGCCTTCGCATGTCCAAATCGATCAGCACCGTCTTCCGGCCCGACATGGCCATAATACTCGCCAGGTTTGTTGCAACAAATGTTTTACCTTCGGTGCTTACGGTAGAAGTCACCGATACCACTTGGCGGTTATCACTCAACCCCATAAACTGAAGATTGGTACGAATGGTACGAAAAGCTTCGCTGACGGCTAACTTAGACGATTCATTAACCACTAGCACCGCTGGCAATGATTTGGCTCGCCTGTATTTGGGGATACTACCCACAACCGGCACTTGGGTGTACCGTTCTAGCTCCGATTGACTACTGATTTTATCGTGCAGTACGTAGGCAATGAGTAAAAAAGCTACGCTGAGCACCACTCCGGTAACGCCACCGGCTCCTCGTATTAATAAAACTTCGGGGGCTACCGGAGTACCTGGCAGCGTTGCCGGCAATAATACTACAAAATCGGTTACTGTGCCGGCCCTAGCAATTTCTAGCTCGTTTTTCTTTTGAATTAGTGAAAGAAATATTTCTTCGTACAGTGCGTAGTATCGCTGGTTACGGTTATAGTCCGTGCCCCGTGATGGGAGGCGCATAAACTCCTTTTCTATTTCTTCCCGATTTTTTGCTATCTCCTCTGCTTCTTGGCCTAGACTAACCTGATAACTTTGTAATAATTCTAGTATACTTTTCTTCAGAAGCGCAATTCGCTGATCTTTGAGCTGAATAGCGTAGGTTTTTTCTTTGTACGATCCTGCTAATAACTCTCGATCATTAATCAGCTTATTCAGCTCCTGAATGTGCGTAGTTACATCTGAAGGGTACTTACTGAACATGGTGGGTTCAGCCAGAACAACCTCTTCGTTTTCCACTTGCTTTTCTAACTCTGTTACCGCCTCTCGCATCTGAGTGAGCTCGAACCGCTTCAGCTCCAAAGCCTCCAGTTTCATAATAGCTTCGCCAATTTCTGAACGTAGATCGTTGGTTCGGTTCTGAATCGTAAAATCCTCAAAGTAGGTTTCGTACCTACCCAATCGATCCTCAACGGTAGTTAGCTGTTCATCTAAAAACACAATCTGCTTTTCGGTAGCCTCGTTCTTTTTCTCCAACGTATATTCTAGGTACACCGAGTCCATAATAGCTACTAGATCCCGTACCTTATGGCGGTCGTACCCCTGAAAACCGATACGAATTGTGTTGGCTTTCAGATTGACTGGCTCCACATTCATGTTTCTAGAGAGATAGCCCTTTACTGCTTTTTCACTGTTCACGGTAAAATAGTAGCGCGTGTCATCACGAGGCGATTCGTAATCTTCAGTAAGAGTTACTACAAAGCGAAATGAAGGGTTGCTGATTTCTTCTCCGAATGCGTATGCTCGCGATATTACTTCACTCTCTTCTTCGTAGGACAGCACAAATTGCTCATCGTTTAGTATCTCTATATCAAAAGGACGATCATACGCGCCAACATCATAAATAGCGTATTGTACCCGAAAAGGAGAATTTTGGTAGCGCTCCTGAAAGTTGATCCGCC
Organism: Tunicatimonas pelagia; assembly: GCF_030506325.1. Taxonomy (NCBI): domain Bacteria; kingdom Pseudomonadati; phylum Bacteroidota; class Cytophagia; order Cytophagales; family Catalimonadaceae; genus Tunicatimonas; species Tunicatimonas pelagia. The sequence goes on from NZ_CP120683.1 coordinate 2,298,991, forward strand.
CCCGAGCATAATAGCTGATATCCATCCGGGCTATTTCGGCTACTTTAGTGAAGAATAAGTCTGACTTAAGCAGCTCCACCTCACCCGCCATATTATCTAAGTTTTGCTCCAGGGCATTAATGCCTAGAATATTGGCCTGTTTCTCAACTCCCAGTTTCACTACCGATTCCGATTCGTAAACCGGACGAGTGTACCGAATGTACAGATGAGCTGCCAGATTAGTCAGCACTATAATTAACACCACCCACCAGGCGTGTTTCCGGAACAAGTAAATGAGCTTTCCCTGGTCAATTTGACCGGAAGCATTGCTACTGTAGTAGGTAGATAGTTTGTTTTCGGGAGACATATCTATTTACTCGGATAGCTGAGTTATTAGTAAGACTAACGTTATTGTACTGGTTATTAGACTAAAAATTGGGGAGATGTCCCGCAACACCTCTGAGGTTATTCGCTGCACGGGTTGTACATATATTATATCTCCTGGCAACACTTTCAGCGAGGCCTGCTTCATACCCTCAACGGTTGATAAATTAATAAGCCTCACCTCGGGATCGTCGAGGTTACCCCGAATAAGGCGGATGTTATCGGTTCGGGAAATATTGCCTACCCCTCCGGCCAATGCTAATACTTCTACGAGATTGGTATTTTCATTCATCAGCGGAATTACTTGCCCACCTGCTGCCCCTAATACAATTACCCGTTTATTCACGTACCTCAGCAATACATAGGTATCTTCGTAAAACTCCTCGTACTGCTGTTTTAACAAATCAGTAGCTTCCTTCAGCGTGTAACCAGCAACCTCTACTTCACCCACAAGAGGAAGTTCCACCACACCATTACTGAGTACTAAGTACTGGGGCATGAGTCGCATTTGGTTATTCTGATTCATCATACCTACTTCTCGGGCAATTTCCCGGTTGGGATCAATTAGTAACTCCCCATCATTCGTGTATACCTCTACCTCCAAAAAATCATTAGGCTGGATTATATAATTTTTGTCTGCATCGGCCACTGCTATTTGTAATTCTTCTTTTATGATCTCTTGCTCAGTGCTAAACAAAATACGGTTGCGGTACGCCCCACATGAACTTAGAAGAAATAACAAGCAAACACAGACCGTAAGATGAAGGAGTACTTTCAATAGCGTTAACCTTAAGTATACTGCTTCTGGTATTCAGACAAGCGAGGTAATGCCAAATCTTTATCGGAGATAATGGGTTCCTGAATATCATATTTTTCCAGTTCCCAGTCGATGGCAAGATCGGCATCATCCCAAATGATTCCAGCCTCAGAAGCTTTATCATAAACATTGGTACACTGATAGCTGAAAACACTTTCTTCTAGTGCCACAAAACCGTGGGCAAACCCTTCAGGTACGTAAAATTGGTTGCATCGCTCACTATCCAGCACAACACTTTCGTAATGCCCAAAGGTAGAGGAACCTTTCCGAAGATCAACCGCCACATCTAGTACTTTCCCCTTACTTACACTCACCAGTTTACCCTGCTGATAAGGTGGCAACTGCATATGTAGTCCGCGTAGTACCCCTTTGGTTGAGAAGGATTGGTTCGACTGGACAAATTGCCTATCTACACCGATTTCTCGGTATTTTTCTATATGAAATGTTTCCAGAAAGAACCCTCGACTATCTCGGTATAAATCTGGAATAATCTCTATTAGTCCTTCTATTGATGTTTTTCTTATCTTCATATTGCTTGTAAGCAATTTTATGATAATAACTGGGAAAAGAAAATGCTTCCCGTAACTATTTATTAGTTTACATTCATTTCATCTATGGCCCGAACGTATTTATCAACTACTACCTGCTGACTAAACTTAGCTTGCACCATCTCGCGTCCTCGCTCACCCATTACCCGTACTTCTTCCTGAGCCAGTTGAGCCATCGTTAGCATTTTCTCCGCCAAATCAGCAGCATCTCTTACTTTGCAAAGCAGTCCGTTTATTCCGTGCTTCACTACGTGCCGACAGCCCGGAGTATCAGTCGCTACAATGGGTTTTTGTAAGCTGGCAGCTTCTAGTAACGTTCGGGGCAACCCTTCACGGTACGAGGGAAGCACCACACAATCGGCCTGTTGAATAAGGAAACGCACATCATCTGTCGTTCCTAAGTAATCAACTACACCACTCTGAACCCACTGGTCAACCAGACCTACTGGAATTCCTCGCTTATGATTAGGATCTTTGGCCCCTAGTAGTTGGCATCGTACGGCAATACCCTGAGACTTCAACTGCTGAGCCGCCTCTATATATTCTACAATACCTTTGTCATAGATTAACCTAGAGATCACCAGGAAAGTGAATGTATGCTGGGAAGAAACTGGCTGACTATCTGGCTGAAATCGTAGCGTATCAATTCCCGAACCGGGCACTACATCTGCTTTATTACTATTCAACAATCCCTCTCTGATAAATAGATCGTGGTCGTCGGGATTATGAAAAAATACTTTTTCGGAAAACCGGAAGGATACGCGATACAACCACTTAGCTACCGCCGATACCATTCCATCTTGTAGAAAAACCGTACCCAACCCGCAAACATTATTAATAACCGGAATTTTTAGATAACTGGCCGCCAAGGTTCCGTAAATATTGGGCTTCACCGTAAAATGAAGAATCAGATCTAGTTCTAACTTACCGTACAAACGGTATAGTTCTAAGATGAGGGATGCATCTCGCACGGGGTTTACCCCCCGGCTATCCATGTTTACATCGTACAATGTTATTCCATCCTCTCGCAAGCGATCGGAATAAGGGTCGGGCGGGGCAATTGAGACCACCTGATGACCTTGCTGCTGAAGAGCCTGGATTAATCCTAATCGGAAATTGTAAATGTTCCAAGCGGTGTTGGTAACAAGCGCAATTCTCATGGAAAATAATTAATTGTAAGCCAGCTATTATTCCGACGTAATTACTACCCAGAGGTAGACGGGCTAATAGTTGAGCGCAATATACAATTTCCAATTTCTAAGCAATAACTACCTCAAAATCAGGGAGAGAGACCTTATGTAACTTTTTGAAAAAATTAACTGTAAGCTAAGTGGAAAGATAAAAGAAAAGGGATATAAATATTATAATAGCAAGAAACTATTATACTGGAACTATATGCTTGACCATTTTATGAACTGCACCTGCTGTAAGAAAAGGGATCAGATAGTATTTACCGGTACATTTCCTTAAACTGGCCTGGATCGAATTCAACCATAAGGCTGTATACCGTATCGAAAACTGTTTCCACGTTGGGCTTAGAAAAATAGTCTCCGTCTGAGCCATAGGCCGGACGGTGCGCCCGACTAGTGATCGTGCGGGGCTGAGAATCTAAGTACCGATAAGCCTGCTGCCCTTCTAGTACTTGCTGCATCATATAAGCCGATGCACCGCCAGGAACATCTTCATCCGCAAAAACCACCCGATTGGTCTTTTCAATAGATTTAACTATGCGATGATTAACATCAAAAGGGAGTAACGTTTGTACGTCAATCACGTCGCAAGAAATGCCGACTTCGGCTAATTCAGATGCTGCTTGCATTACCACCCGACACATGGAGCCGTAGGTAACAATTGTTACGTCGTTGCCCTCTCGTAGCACTTCAGGTTGGCCTAAAGGTACCGTAAACTCGCCTACGTTATTGGGCAGCTTTTCTTTCAGGCGGTAGCCGTTTAAGCTTTCTACAATCAGAGCTGGATCGTCGGACTGTAGCATGGTATTGTAGAATCCAGCTGCTTGCACCATATTTCGGGGAACCAGTATATAGATACCTCGCAAACTGTTTAGGATAGCTCCCATAGGCGAGCCGGAGTGCCAAATACCTTCCAAACGATGCCCACGAGTACGAATAATGAGCGGTGCTCCTTGCCCATTCATGGTTCGGTACCGCAGGGAGGCTAAATCATCAGTTAGGGTGGCCAGTGCGTAGTAGATATAGTCTAAGTACTGTATCTCTACAATCGGACGTAAGCCCCGCAAAGCCGCGCCGATGCCTTGACCAATGATAGACGGCTCCCGAATTCCTGTATCGGTCACTCGCAGAATGCCGTGTTTGGCTTGTAATCCGGCGAAGCCCTGGTTTACATCCCCAATTTTACCTACATCCTCTCCAATGGCAAAAATCCGTGGGTCGCGGGCTAGTGCTTCATCAAAGCACGCATTTAGTACTTGCCGACCGTCTACTGACTTACTGCTCTTGTTAAATGAGGGAGGAATAGTCGGAACATTCAACGCAGATTTTTTAGTTTGGCTGTACAGGTGACTGCTGTACCGCTCCTCGTTGTCTTCTCCGTAGGAATTTAACCATTCAATAAGCTGATTACGCGCTTCGTGCTGCTCGTTTCGTACCAGCCGTAACGTTTTTTTCGCTAAGCGTACCACATCTAAGCGACTAGCATTAGGCTTCTTCTCCACTTGCTTAATAAGCTGCTGAATAGTCACTTTTTCTGAGCTCGCCTGAGCAACGGCTACAACCAACTGCTTAGCTTGACTAATTTCGGCATTCAGCTCACTACGGTAGGCCTTCCAGGCGGCATCCCGAGCTTGCCGGGCGGTATGTTTGGCTGCTTCTTCTATTTCGTCCAATCGCTCTTCAGAAGCAAAACCGTTATTAACGATCCACTCCCGCATTTTTCGGTTGCAGTCGTACTCGCTCTCCCAAGCCAACCGCTCTTCGGATTTATACCGCTCGTGCGAGCCAGAGGTAGAGTGCCCCTGCGGTTGGGTTAACTCTTCCACATGAATCAGTATGGGTACATGTTTTCTTCGCGACAATCGGGTAGCAGCCTGATACGTTTCGCACAGATTTTCGTAGTCCCACCCTTTTACAGTAATAATCTCCAGACCTTCTGTCGCCGATGTTCGCTGAAAACCTTCCAACGCTTCCGAAATGCTTTCTTTGGTGGTATGATATTCCTTAGGAACCGAGATTCCGTAGCCATCGTCCCAAACAGAAATTACCAACGGCACCTGCAAAACCCCGGCAGCATTTACTGTTTCCAGGAACATGCCTTCCGACGTAGAGGCATCACCAATAGTGGCGAACGTCACTTCGCTACCATTTACTGAAAACCGGCCCATGTCGTGCAGTTCCGGGTTCTGGCGGTACAGTTTGGAAGCGTAGGCTAATCCTAGTGAGCGAGGAATTTGTCCCGCTGTGGGTGAAAGATCCGACCCAGTATTATACTGATCGGTTTGAGAGTGAAATTGCCCGGTTTCAGGGTCAATTAGGCGGGTGCCGAAGTGAGAATTCATGGAACGCCCACCGGAAGAAGGTTCGTGCTCAACATTAGCGTGTGCGTAAATCTGAGCAAAAAACTGCTGTAAGGTAATTTGCCCGGTGGCGAACATAAACGTCTGGTCGCGGTAGTAACCCGAACGAAAATCTCCCTTCTGAAAAGCTTTGGCCATCGCAATCTGAGCTACTTCTTTGCCGTCACCAAACACGCCAAATTTTGCCTTGCCCATGAATACTTCCTTTCGGCCTAACAAGCTGGTGTGACGGCTCTCCCAGGCAATGCGATAGTCGTTTAGAATCTCTTCTATGGATAAATCAAGTGCTATGTGGTCTTGCGTTGTTTTCGATTCCACGATTTGAGGATTACATTGAACCAAATTCGTTCCTGAATTCAAATATCGTTGCAAAAACTGCCTTCAAAAATACGAAAAAAGTGTGCGTTTCTCAAATACATCCTTATTCCGCCTTCGTATCTTTTGCTATTCAACTACAGCTTTTTGCTATTTATATAACATAGAAATAACCGAAATTAATTTACCAAACGACGGATATTTTTTTCACCTTTGTGTTTAGGCAAAGATTCCCTAGCTTTGCCACACTTTTCGTATGAATACAGTACGTACCATATTAACTGAACAATCACGGATTGTATCTATACTAACGTTAATCCTACTACTTTGGGTTACCGGTGGCACTGCTGTGCATTTCCCCAGGGGCGAAAGCGACTTGGCAAACCACGAGCAATCGGTTCCGGCTGATGATGCTGACCAATCTACCACGATCTCCAATTTTCAGGAGGCCGTTATTCCTATCAGTAAGATTCATATTCTGTTCGTATATCATTTTCTGCGGGAATGGGTGCTGATTGAGGAAGAGACTTCTACTATATCAGCCAACGCCCCCCTCCCACCGAGTCAGCTTTTTCTGACGCTCTTTCGGCAAATAATTTCGCCTAACGCCCCCTAGCTGTCTTCTTTTCCTCAATCAATACTCGAGAGCTCGCTAACTGGCAGAAAGTACGTTTAGCTATACTCTCACATCAATTCATATTTAAAAAATTAGTCTAATTATTAATCCTTACAATTATGCGGAACCGAAGTGGTATCGTTATTCTTACCGTACTCGTCTCCCTGCTCTGTATCTACTATTTATCGTTTACGGTGGTTTCTAACCAAGTGCAGAAAAAGGCCGAGACCTACGCTACTGATGCGGAGGGCAATATCGATTTTGCCAAGAAGCAAGACTACCTGGACTCAGTATGGACCGAACCGGTCTACAACCTACTGGGCATTGAGTACACTTACGAAGAAGTAAAAGAAACTGAACTCAACCTGGGTCTGGATTTACGGGGTGGAATGCACGTGGTGCTAGAAGTTTCCCCTACCGAAATTATCCGGGCACTATCGGGTGATAATAAAGATGCTGACTTCCTTCAGGCACTTGACTTAGCCCAGGAGCGGCGGGTGAACAGCCAAGAACGGTTTACTACCTTGTTTGCCGATGCTTTTCAAGAGGTAGCTCCGAACAAGCCGTTGAGCCAAATCTTCGCCAATGCCGCTAACCGAGGTCGAATTAGCCGTGGTTCTACCAACGATGAGGTGATGGAAATTATTGATGAGGAAGTAGAAAATGCCATTGACCGCTCCTTCAACATCCTTCGTACCCGAATTGATCGGTTCGGAACCTCCCAGCCTAACATTCAGCGCTTGCAGGGAACTGGCCGGATTCAGGTAGAGCTACCTGGGGTTGACAATCCTGAGCGGGTGCGTAAGCTCTTACAGGGGGTAGCCAAACTAGAATTCTTACAAGTGTACAACTCTCCCGAACTAGGCAGTGCCATTCAGGCGATTAACAACCTATTAGTATCCGAAATGGAACCGGGAGAAGGTGAATCGCTGGCAGATGCTTTAGCCGATGAGGGTGAAGACGATTTATCGGATTTAAACCCTACCGAAGATTCGGAAACACTGGAAGGAGCTTTAGACCAAGACGATGTACCGGAGATTGCGGAGAATGAAGGGGAAGATGATTTAGAAGCGCAGCTATCGGGGGCTGATGCAGATTCTACTGCTCTAGATTCTATGATAAACTCTCAGGTTTCGCCCTTGTATAGCTTGGTGCAGAATGGTTTCGGTGGTTTAGCCTACCGGGTAGAGGATACTGCTAAAATCAATGATATTTTCCAGCGGGAAGATGTACAGTCATTACTACCTTCTGATTTGAGCTTGGCTTGGCAAGTAAAGCCCGACGATGAACAGAACCCCGTGTTGCAACTGTATACGTTACAGCGGGGACGAGGAGGAAAAGCTCCACTAACTGGTGAGGTAGTTACAAACGCCCGTCAAGATTACGATCAAAATGCCCGTCCGGCAGTGAGTATGCAGATGAATGCGGAAGGAACCCGACTGTGGCGTCGGCTAACAGCCAATAGTGTTGGTCAGCAAATTGCGATTGTACTTGATAACCGAGTGTACTCAGCCCCAGTAGTGAATGAAGAAATTCCGAGTGGTAGCTCTATCATCTCCGGAAACTTTGAGATCCAGGAAGCCCAAGACTTAGCGAACATTCTGGAGGCCGGGGCACTACCCGCTCCCACCCGCATTGTGGAAGAAGCAATTGTTGGCCCTACCCTAGGTCGCTTGGCTATCAAGCAAGGGGTTACCTCTATCTTAGTCGGGCTAGGACTGGTGGTGATCTTTATGATTATCTACTACGCTAAAGGTGGATTGGTAGCCAATGTAGCCCTGCTGTTCAACATCTTCTTTGTACTGGGAATCTTGGCGCAACCAACGGTTGGTGCCGCACTCACCTTACCGGGCATTGCTGGTATTGTACTAACCATTGGTATGGCCATTGATGCTAACGTACTGATTTTTGAACGTATCCGCGAGGAGCTACGAAACGGAATGCGGCTGAAAGCAGCAATAAAGACCGGATACAACAAAGCCTACAGTTCAATTATTGACTCCAATGCTACTACGTTCTTAACGGCTCTAATCTTATTCATTTTTGGACAAGGGCCGGTACGAGGATTTGCCGTAACCTTGATGATCGGTATTATCTGCTCGTTCTTCTCGGCGGTGTTCATCACCCGGGTAATTATTGAATGGATGACCCGCAAAGGCGATGAAAGTAAGGTTTCCTTCTCAATGCCTTTCTCCGGAAACTTGCTCAATAATTTGAACTTTGACTTCATGTCGAAGCGAAGAATTGCTTACATCTTTAGCGGAGCTTTTATTGGTTTGGGATTGATTGCGCTTATCTCTCAACCTCTTAATTTAGGCGTTGATTTTAAGGGTGGCCGCTCTTACGTAGTGACATTTGATGAGGCGGTAGTACCTTCCGATTTAATGACTTCGCTTTCGGATGATTTTGAGGATAAAGCGGTAGAGGTAAAAACTTTCGGAGCTACTAATGTGCTGAAAATTACCACGAGTTATTTGGTAGGTGATGAATCAGACGAAGCCGATACTGATGTACGCCAGCGGCTATTGGGTGGAATTACCGAGTTTACCGGAGGGAATTTCGTAGAAAACACAGCTGAATTGGGAGAGAATCAGTTTACCATTTCTAGTTCATCTAAAGTGGGAGCCACTATTGCCGATGATATTTTGAATGCTTCCCTGGAGGCGATTGTCTTTTCACTGATTGTGATCTTCCTCTATATTTTAATTCGTTTCCGTAAGTGGCAGTACAGTACCGGGGCGATTATTGCCTTGTTTCACGATGTACTGTTTGTATTGGGGGCTTACGCCATTGCCGGACTACTCGGTGTACGCTACGAGGTAGATCAGGTATTTATTGCAGCAATGCTTACCATTGTAGGTTACTCCATTAACGATACCGTAATTGTATTTGACCGTATTCGGGAAACATTGGGGGTGAAGCCTCGGCTACCGCTAGAAGAGGCGGTTAATGAATCGGTAAATAACGTAATGAGCCGTACGCTAATTACTTCACTCACTACCTTGTTGGTGGTATTTATTCTACTCGTGTTTGGTGGTGAGGTACTACGAGGCTTCTCGTTTGCCTTATTTATCGGTATACTAGTCGGTACGTATTCATCGGTATACATTGCATCTCCGGTAGTAGTAGACCTGACCCAGCGACGAGCCGAAGCACCTGCCCGGAAGCCGCAGAAAGCCTAGTAAGGGTGTTTAGTGTTATGGTGCTTAAATAAGGGTTAATATAGTATCTATAACACTTCGCGCTTTAACACCATAACACTATTCCCTTTGAAAAATCATTAAGTGCTGTTGGGGCAGTAGGTCTTTGTTTTCTACTAATTCAAGACCTACTGCTTCCATTTCTTTTACGGCCTGGGCTTCGGTCATTTTGTGCCGGGGCTTGATAGGCACCGATGGGTCTTCCGCCCGGTATTCTACTAAGGCTACTTTCCCAGTGGGCGATAGCGACTCGGCAATCGCTAACATCATTTCGTAGGGATGAGAAAACTCATGATAGGCATCCACCAGTAGAACCCAATCTACTGAGCCTTTAGGCAGTTTGGGGTCTTCAATCGTACCCAAAACAGTCTCTATGTTTTTGATTTGCTGCTTCTGCTCTTTTTCTTCTATCATTTGTAGCATCTCCGGCTGAATATCTACCGCTAGCACTTTCCCCTGCGGTACCAGCGGACTCATCCGAAAAGTGAAGTAACCCGAACCCGCTCCAATATCCGCAACCACATCGTCTTGTTTCAACGCTAGGGCATCAATAAGCAGATCGGTACGTTCTTCCTTCTCTCGCTCCGACCGTTCCAGCCATCCGGCTCCCAAGTGCCCCATCACTTGGGCAATATCTCTCCCAAAGTAAAATTTCCCCGTACCATCCGCACTGGTCGGATTACCAAAAGTATATAGGCTATCCGTACTCTGAGTAGCACTTGTCTGCGTTTGAGGCGATTGAGCACAAGCTCCAAATAACGCCCCAACAAATAAAAGAGCAATAAAATGGCGGCAGATCATCATTGATTTGTTTTTTACCTTCTGTCTTTCAAAATTCCGTTCTCCGTTTCTTATTCAAGCTCTTCAGCTGGATTCCAAAAATGATGATCAAAATCTTGAACCTTATCATCTACAACCCTGACTCCCTCTTGCTCTAAACGCTCTTGCATAGCCGTAGGCGTAGCAAAATGATGTTTTCCCGTGAGTAATCCGTTTCGGTTTACTACCCGATGGGCAGGAACTTCGGGGTCAGTGTGCGCCTGATTCATGGCCCAGCCCACCATGCGGGCACTACCTTTAGCACCCAAATAATGTGCGATGGTTCCGTAGCTAGTAACCCTACCGGGCGGAATGAGTTTTACTACGGCGTACACATCCTCAAAAAAACTGTATTGGTCTTTCTTAGCCATTTAACCCTTGTTTTGCTACAAAATTCGCAAAATATAGCACATCCTTATCACGTTAGCCAACCAGATTCCGTTATATTGACGATACGAACAATTACGGTGTATGTCTAAACAGCTCTTTTTCCCTCTGGGATTCCTATTGGTATGCCTATTAACCGGATGCGCTACGTCGAAGAAGCCAACGACGCGTCGGTCGGTTTCTCCCCCTCCGGCCCGACCTGCTGCAAAAGTACCAAGTACTCCTAAGCGTACCGCCCGGATTAACAAATTAGACGACCAACAGCAAAAAATTATTAATACAGCTCGTTCCTTCGCCGGAACCCCTTACCGCTGGGGGGGCACCACTCGGGGTGGGATGGACTGTTCGGGTTTACTCATGATTTCGTTTCAGGAAGCTGGAATTAATCTGCCTCGCACATCAGCAGAGCAGAGTAAGTTTGGCCGACTAGTTAGTATTCGCGAGTTGCGCCCCGGCGATTTAGTCTTCTTTGCCACTAAAAGCAAACATAGCCGTAAAGTCACCCACGCGGGGTTAGTAACTGAAGTTAGAGGAAAAAATAATGTGCAGTTTATTCATGCCTCTACCAAGCTGGGAGTAGTAGAAAGTAATATCTTTTCCGATTATTATCGCCGTACCTTCGTAAAAGCCCGCCGCCCCTTTTAATTTTATCACTTTTTGCCTACATTCGCAATCCAAAATATAAGATGTGAAAGTTGAACCGGGTTACCGAATGATATGAAAAAGCTACTTTTCACATTTTATATCTGATATTTCGTATTTTCACTGGGGGATTAGCTCAGCTGGCTAGAGCGCTTCGCTGGCAGCGAAGAGGTCAACGGTTCGAATCCGTTATTCTCCACACACTACCAAATGCGAAATCAGAGATATGAAATACGAAAGCTTTCTCATCGCCCAGTACCCGGTTCAGCTTTCATATCTCATATCTTTTTTGCTTCACGTCTCAGCTTTCGTATTTCCTCAAAGGCCATACTGATTACGTGTGCCTTACAACAACCACTAATCCATAGTACCTAAACAAAATATGATATTCTATGGCTGTTGTATTCAAAGCGCAAGATAACATTCGCTTAGATGAGCAAAATACTAGCGAAGAATTAAAACACAATCAGTTTTTTAATCAGCTATTCGCCAAAGAGTTTGAACGCTTAGAAAAACAAGGACATACCTATTTAGATTATACCGGCGGAGGACTTTACGGAGCATCTCAACTGGAAAAACATTTTGCGCTTCTGAAGCAGAATACTTTCGGTAATCCACACTCTACCAACCCTACTTCGCAATACGCTACGGCATTGGTAGAAGGTGCTAGAAAAGCAGTAATCGAATACTTTGAGGCGTATGATTACTACTGTATTTTTACCCAAAATGCCTCAAGTGCCATCAAGATCATAGGCGAATCTTACCCGTTCGGCAGTAATGGTCAACTGTTGCTTCTGGTCGATAACCATAATTCTATTAATGGCCTCCGAAGTTACTGTAGCAACCGGGGCGGAACGTACGAATATGTCGCCCTTCAAGAAGATTTGACCGTGGATGCTACTCAACTTCGTGCTCAGTTATCTCAAGTTAACGATACCAATCAGAGACTATTTACCTTTCCGGCTCAATCTAACGTATCAGGCGTAAAGCACGACTTACAGTGGGTATTACAAGCCCAACAGCAAGGCTGGGATGTTTTGCTCGATGCGGCGGCGTTCGTTCCAACCTCGCCCCTCAATTTATCCACCATTCAACCCGATTTTGTGAGCCTATCATTTTACAAAATGTTTGGCTACCCTACCGGAGTTGGTTGCCTACTCGTAAAAAAATCAAAGTTCCATAAGCTGATAAAGCCCTGGTTCGCAGGCGGAACTGTTCGAATAGCTTCTGTCAGGGCCAATTACCATTTTCTGGAGAATAACCACGAGCGGTTTGAAGATGGCACTGTCGACTACCTATCCCTTCCTGCCATCAAGATTGGCCTCGATTTTATCAATCAAATTGGCATTGAGCGAATTAATAGCCGAGTGACGTCTTTAAGCGATTATCTTTATCGCGAACTTCAGAAAATACGTCATATTACAGGCGAGCCGGTGGTTCAGGTTTATGGCCCTACTAACCGAAAAGAAGTTGGTGGAACTCTGGCTATGAATTTCTACGATGCCCGGGGCGAGCGTTATCACTTTCAAACCATTGAACATGAGGCTAATAAGCGATCAATCTCCATTCGCTCAGGCTGCTTCTGCAACCCCGGCATTGACGAAACTCAGCACAATATTTACACTGCTGAGCTAGAAGACTACTTTGTTTCGCATAGAGAGAGCAGCCACCAAGAAATTGTCGAGCAACTAGGGCACACCCGGGGTGCGGTGAGAGTATCGGTCGGCATAGCCACTCGCAAACAGGATTTAGATTTCTTTCTGGATTTTGTACACTCTTTCAAAAACAAAACCCAATAGTGCAGCCTAATATTTCTCAATTAAGATAACACTTGCTTAAACCTTCCGTATTTAAGAGAGCATAGTCCATAAAGCTGACTACTTGCATAACCTTTCTTAAACGATCACTTGGCCTAGAGCATGACTACGCAATTTCTTAAAAAGATTTATGCCACACATCAAGTCTGCACTACTTGCCCGTCGCCTACTGAGGTAGCGACTTTTTTTGATAAGTTATTGGGGGCACTGTTCGCTGACTTCACTCAACTAGCCCATCTGTCAGAAGCAGCATTTGTGGGGCTGATGGAGCAATTGCAGCAAGATCTTGATCGTCTGTTGCAACAAAGTCCATCGCAATTAGGAAAAGTATCGCAAGTAACCCAGGCGTTTTTTGATGCGGTTCCTGCAATATATAATTTAATTCAAGATGACGTTACCGGAATTTACGAGGGCGACCCAGCGGCTAAAGACCGAAGCCAAGTAATTCGCTCGTATCCAGGCTTTTACGCAATTGCTGCTTATCGTTTTGCTCATCAATTACATCTTCTGGGCGTAGAGGACTTACCTCGTATTATTACCGAATACGCGCACAGTAAAACGGGTATTGACATTCATCCGTCGGCTAAGATTGGCTCTCATTTTTGCATCGACCACGGTACCGGAATTGTGGTGGGAGCCACTACCATTATCGGTAATCACGTTAAAATTTATCAGAACGTTACCTTAGGAGCACTAAGTGTGAATAAGGAAGATGCGGCAATTAAACGCCACCCCACCATTGAAGACCACGTGATTATTTATTCGGGAGCTACCATTCTAGGAGGCAAAACGGTGATCGGACAAGGCAGTATCATTGGGGGCAACGTTTGGCTCACCCGCAGCGTGCCACCTAAATCCAAGATTTATTACCAATCGAGAATGTATAATGATGCCGATCAGGATACTGATCTTATCATCCACAAAATCAGTTAGTATATTTTTCGTTCACTTTCTCTTCTATACCGTCTATGAAGTTCGTTGATCTCATTGGGAACACTCCTTTAGTAGAATTGCAAAATATTCCTAAAAAAAAGAATGTCACCTTACTAGGGAAACTGGAGGGAAATAACCCTGGAGGAAGTGTGAAAGACCGAGCCGCCTACGGTATGATTAGAGGCGCGCTAGATCGAGGTGATATTAAAGTGGACGATCAGTTAGTGGAAGCCACCAGCGGAAATACTGGAATTGCCCTGGCGATGATTGCTAGTATACTAGGTCTGAAGATGACTCTGATTATGCCGGATAATTCTACCCGCGAGCGGGTGCTGGCAATGGAAGCCTACGGGGCTAAAGTTATCCTCACTCCCGCCGAAAAAACCATAGAATACTCCCGAGAGCTAGCTGAGCAAATGTCTACTGACGAGGGCTATTTTATGCTCAATCAGTTTGCTAATTCTGACAATTATAAAGCGCATTATCGTACTACCGGTCCCGAAATCTGGCAAGGTACCGAAGGGCAAATCACGCACTTTGTTTCAGCCATGGGCACTACAGGTACCATCATGGGAGTGTCTCGCTATCTGAAAGAACAAAATTCAGCGGTACAGATTGTGGGTACGCAACCTACCGATGGCTCCCGTATTCCCGGCATTCGCCGATGGAGCCCTGAGTTTTTACCTAAGATCTTCGATCCGGAACGAGTGGATAGAGTAATTGATGTAAGCGAAGCCGATGCCCGAACCCATACCAAACGACTAGCGAAAGAAGAAGGAATATTATCAGGAATGAGTAGCGGCGGCGCGCTCTATGCCGCCTTACAAATAGCCGAAGAAATTGATTCAGGAGTGATTGTACACATCGTTTGCGACCGGGGCGACCGTTATCTCAGTTCTGATTTGTTTACTTGATTGCCCTCCTCTAGCTAATTCCCTTCCTCATACTGATACCGAACGGCTTTAGCTTTCAATATCAATGCTGCAGTTGCTTCCGAATGCTCTATGTCTATATCATGGAAAACAATCGCATCGGCTCCTACTGCCCTTGCTCGATCAATCATAGCCTGCTGAATTTTTTCTTGACTTGCCAATGATCCTCCGCCATTAGCTAGGGTTCCGATAATCTCATAGGGTTGGTCAATTTTATTTTCATCATAGAAAATTTCAATTTCTTGAGGCGAATAGGGTGGATAGGTTTCGCCTGAATAGAATACACGGGCGTGCAACAAACTATGGCAAACATTGTGAGTGATAATAAAAGAGATTTCATGGCACTAATGGTTAGGTAAAAAATGTTGTAGCAGAAATAGATCAAATCCAGTGCCAACCAGGTGTTTGCTTTTGTCGTTTTCATAAAACAACTTCGTATCTACGTAATACTGAAGTGCAAAACAAACCTCCCTTAACCACGTTCTCGAGACTATGATAGGTTACCGATTTACCGATTATACCCCCGACCCTCAGCAGGAAGGGCAAAGTACTTTTGACCAGTTACTGAAGATTTTTATGGAGCTGATGGTAGTCACCTCGGGTGATGTTTCTGAAACTTTGCAGTGGATGACTAGCCTGGACAACCAGTACAATATTACCAACGCTGACTACGGCATGGGTGATTTCATCCAAGACCTGAAAGACAAAGGCTACATCACTGATGAAAACCCCGAAGGGAAGTTTGAGGTGACGGCCAAGACCGAACGGAAGATTCGGCGCAGTGCGTTAGAAGAAATCTTCGGTAAGCTCAAAAAATCGGGTAAGGGCGACCACAAGACTCCCTACAGCGGTTTTGGCGATGAACCCAGCACTGATCGTCGTGACTACCAGTTCGGCGATACCCTGGAGCAAATTGCCATGACTGATTCTATTCGTAATGCTCAGATCAATCATGGTTTGGGAGATTTTACCCTCACCGAAGGAGACCTGGAGGTAAATGATACCGAGTATAAAACTCAGACCTCTACCGTGCTAATGATTGACATCTCGCACTCCATGATTCTCTACGGTGAAGACCGCATCACTCCGGCCAAGAAAGTAGCGATGGCTCTAGCCGAATTAATCACCACCAAGTATCGTAAGGACACACTGGATATTATCGTGTTCGGAAATGATGCCTGGCAAATTCAAATCAAAGACTTACCTTATTTACAAGTTGGCCCATACCACACCAATACCGTAGCCGGCCTGGAACTGGCAATGGATATTCTGCGTCGCCGGAAAACCGCGAATAAGCAAATCTTCATGATTACCGATGGCAAACCCACCTGCCTGAAGCAAGGCATTAAGTACTATAAAAATAGCTTTGGACTGGACAGCAAAATCCTGAATAAAACGCTAAGCCTGGGAGCACAATGCCGACGATTGGGCATTCCAGTTACCACCTTTATGATCGCTTCCGATCCCTACCTGAAACAGTTCGTTCAGAAATTTACCCAGGTAAACAGCGGCAATGCCTACTACAGCAGCCTGAAAGGGTTGGGTCACCTCATTTTTGAAGACTACCGCCGCAATCGCCGGAAAAACTTCAAACAATAACGTAGTCATTAAATGTTAAAGCTTAGAAGCAAGTTGCTCAATGTATAGTGTTTGGGGTGAGGTACAATCTATACATAATGCCAAGCACTAGGCTCCCAGCAAGTAACCAAACAATTTACCTATTCTTTGATTCGATTATAGTACATGAATTACCAAGATATACCCTCTGATAAGCTGACTAAAATTCATACGCTCGGTGAACTAAAAGCCAGCGGCTATCAGCCCAGATCAGTAAAGCAAGAGTTACGCGATAATCTCATTCATCGGCTTCAGAGCAAGGAATCTGTTTTTGAAGGTATTTGGGGCTACGAAGAGTCCGTAATTCCCGATACGGAACGAGCCATTCTCTCCATGCACAATATCATCTTTCTAGGATTGCGAGGACAGGCCAAAACTAAAATGGCTCGCATGATGGTAGAGTTGCTAGATGAATATATTCCGATTATTGAAGGAGCTGAACTGAGTGATGACCCATTGCAGCCTCTTTCGTACTACGGAAAAGTTACTGTGGAAGAACACGGCGATAAGACCCCAATCGCTTGGGTACACCGCTCAGAACGATACACCGAAAAATTAGCCACGCCCGACGTTTCGGTTGCTGATTTAATTGGTGATACTGACCCTATCAAAGCCGCTTCGCTGAAACTCCCTTATTCTGATGAACGAGTAATTCACTACGGCTTAGTTCCGCGCTCGCACCGGGGCATCTTTGTTATTAACGAGCTACCCGATTTGCAAGCCCGCATTCAGGTAGCCTTATTCAATATTTTGCAAGAGGGCGATATTCAGATTCGGGGATTCCGGGTACGCTTACCGCTGGATATTCAGTTTGTATTTACCGCCAACCCCGAAGACTACACCAACCGGGGCAGTATTGTTACGCCACTAAAAGACCGGATTGATAGCCAGATTATTACCCACTACCCGCGTTCTATAGAAATCAGCCGTAAAATTACTGAGCAGGAAGCTCAGGTTAAGGAACCTCAAGAGAAAATATCGCTTACTAGTATAGCGAAAGATTTGGTTGAGCAAATTGCTTTTGAAGCACGCGAAAGTGAGTACGTTGACGAAAAAAGTGGAATCTCTGCTCGTTTAACCATTTCAGCTTACGAAAACCTGCTAAGCTCCGCCGAACGCCGAATGCTCATCAATAATGAGAAGAATACCCTTATTCGCGTGTCTGATTTTGTGGGTGTCATTCCGTCTATCACTGGAAAGGTAGAGTTGGTATACGAAGGCGAGCAGGAAGGCCCAGGCATTGTAGCCCATAACTTGGTGGGTAAAGCCATTCGCACTCAGTTTGTGGAATATTTTCCGAACCCGGAAGATAAACGTAAGCAGAAAGAACGAAACCCGTACCGAAAAATTGTTAACTGGTTTGGCGAAGGAAACGAAGTAGATTTACTTAACGACCTTAGCGATAGCCAGTACAAAAAGTTGATAAAGAGTGTACCCGGCTTGCAAGATTTGGTAGAAGAGTACCACAAAGGCTTGAGAGAGGCCGAAAAATTATTTATGATGGAATTTGCGCTGCACGGATTGGCCGAGTACAGTCAGCTCAGCAAAAAGCAACTTACTTCGGGTACCCAATTTAAAGACTTACTCAGCAGTATGTTTTCCATGTCGGACTACGACGATGAAGATGACGATTAAAATCAATGTGCAGTGTACAATTAACAATTAGCAATAAAATAGCTTTCGCTTTAATTGTTCATTGCACATTGTTCATTGTTAATTGAGAGTAGGACAATAACGAAAGTTAGTGGACGATTAACGATTAGCGATAAAATAGCTTTTGCTTTAATTGTTCACTGCACATTGTTCATTGCTAATTGATAAAGGTGTGTTGTTACCGGATATTCGTCAGCTAGTAGAGCAGGGCGAAAGTGAAACAGTAGAATTTAAGCGAAAAGTAGCCCATCCGGATAAAATCATCCGGGAGATTGTTGCTTTTGCCAATACGCACGGCGGAAATTTGCTCATTGGGGTGGATGATGACGGAAGCATCCCGGGCATTAAGTTTGCCGAAGAAGAAATATTTGCGCTAGAGCAAGCCATTCAGCGCTGGTGCCGTCCCCGCATTGATTATCAGTACGAAGTAGTACCGCTTAATCAGAAACGAGCCGTAGTTAACTACACTATTGCTGAGAGTCCCCGCAAACCACACTTGGTGCTGAACAGTGCCCTAAAGTTTTCAGAAAATAATGGTTCTGGTGCCCAACACCATACTGAGAAGAAAATCGTTAAACCCCAGCGTAAAGGTACGGCCTACGTCCGCTACCAAGATCAAAGCTTGCAAGCCAGCACCGAAATGTGGCAAATCTTAAAGCAAGGTAGGCGCAACCGAGACATCCGCTTCACTTACGGCGACAAAGAACGCTTACTGATGCAGCACTTGGAGCAGCACCGCAAAATTACGCTACGAGAATTTTCTATCGTCGCCCAACTGCCCCGTCGGGTAGCATCCCGCACGTTGGTGCGCTTGGTTCTAGCCAATGTGCTAACCATTATTCCGAAGGAAAAGGAAGATGTATTCATCCGCAATTTTTCTCATTAATTCCCTATATTTGTTGCCCTCTTTCGAGTAAGATTACCAGCTGTAGGTGCCCACGTAAGTTTAAATTTTTTCTATGCCACGAAGTAAGAAAAATACTACCCCCTCTACCGAGGAAAAGAAAATTTTTGTTCTAGATACTTCCGTTATTCTGTACTCTCACGATTCTATCATGAATTTTGATGAGCACGATGTTGGCATACCCATCACCGTACTGGAAGAATTAGATCAGTTCAAAAAAGGTAGCGATACTCGCAACTTTGAGGCGAGGGAATTTATCCGCTTGCTCGATTCGCTCTCCGAAAAACACACCTTGCAAGACTGGATTCCGCTGAACGGTCGGTCCCGAGGCAGTTTTAAAGTGGTGATGAGTAACGAAAGTAAAGTCAACGCTGAAGAAGTGTTTGATGAGCGCAAACCTGACCACAAAATTCTGAATGCGGCTCTCACATTACGCGATGCCTACCCCGACCGACAGGTTGTTTTAGTGACTAAAGACATTAATCTTCGCTTGAAGGCTAAGTCACTTAATCTGGTAGCTCAAGATTATGAAACTGGGAAAGTAAAGCATGTAGACGACCTAGACCAAGGAACTACCGTGCTAGAGCGGGTAAACAGCCAAAAGATCTCAGACATGTACAAAGATGGCTTCTGCGAAGTGGAGGACATCCGAGGCGTGAAAGATGTAAAGGCCAATCAGTATTATATTCTGAAAAGCTCTAAAAATTCGGCCCTTAGCTACTACAATCCGGAAACGCAGAAGATGGAGAAGGTAGAAAAGCGAACTGCCTACGGAATTCGCCCGAAGAACGCTGAGCAGACCTTTGCCTTACACGCCATTACCAATCCTAATGTTCGGTTAGTCACCGTTCAAGGAGTAGCTGGCACCGGGAAAACCCTTCTGGCCTTAGCCGGAGCCCTGGAGCAGCGGCGGGAGTTTAAGCAAATCTATCTGGCTCGCCCCATTGTACCTTTAAGTAACAAAGACATTGGCTATCTACCGGGTGATATTAAGTCGAAGTTGAACCCGTACATGGAACCGCTGTGGGACAACTTGAAGTTTATCCAAAACCAGTTCAACGAGAACGATAAAGACTTCACTCGTATTACCGAGATGGTGAACAAGGAAAAATTGGTAATCACCCCGCTAGCGTATATTCGGGGGCGTAGTTTATCTAATATTTTTTTTATTGTGGATGAAGCCCAAAATCTCACCCCCCACGAAGTGAAAACGATTATCACCCGGGCGGGCGAGAATTGCAAGATTATATTTACCGGAGATGTCTACCAGATCGATACCCCCTACCTTGATTCCCAAAGCAACGGTCTTTCGTATCTGATTGATCGTATCGCCCAGCACCCGCTCTACGCTCACGTTACATTGGTTCGGGGCGAGCGTTCTGAATTAGCCAACTTAGCAAACGAACTGCTGTAGAAAGAATACTTAACTACCGTTCTAAAACCTCTTGTAATAACGCACTTTTGTCTTATGGACAAGAGTGACTTCTGTTCTACGAATGAGCAATGCAAACTCTGGTGGATGGCACGCATCCAGCGGGGATAGAGTCGCCTGCTCGAGATGCCGTAATTTGCTTTGCTCATCCGGCAAAAGTGTTTTTTGCTATCTCTAAGTTGCCTACTATTACAACTACTTTCTAAAGCATAATTGTATCGAGTTCTTTGAACCTGAATAGCCGATAAACTTTTTGAAGTCTGCCAAGTTTTACTGTTAGAACTCACACATAATTTTTTAGCAGACCGCATTTATTTTTTAGCGGCTCACCAATCATATTAAAGAGTTACCACTATGATGATTTCTAAGTATTTATCAGCTAACAACAATGTTATAGGATGCCCGGTGCACAATTCCGTAGAGGAAAAGGTGGGCATTATTCAAGATGTCTTTATCAGTCCCGAAACAAATCAGATCGTTTTTGCTATTCTAGAAGAAGGAGGTTTTTTAGGATTGGTTAGCGATGAGTACGCAGTGCCCTGGTCGATGCTAGAGTTCAATACCAACTCTAGTTCCATCTTGCTGGAAGTGCGTAAAGAGAAAATTAAAAACGCCCCGAAGGTAGATATTCAAAAATTGATAAACGGCGACCGAGCTGAGATAAGCAAATTAGAAGAATACTACGGAACACGAGATTTATCTCCTAAAGGCGATGTAGACCAAGAAGATTACCAAGCTGAGCAAAATACTGACCACCCCCACCAAGGCTACGAAGGGTCGGCTAAAATCACGGGGGAAGTTGACTCAGCCCCTCCAGCCGAGGGTATGGATTACGAAAAAGTGAAAGGGATCAATCAGAATAGCTAAAATAGAAAGCTTAGAAGCTGTTTTAAGATGTATGCTGAACTGAAAATGCTGCTATTTTAGTAGTATTTTCGGTCAGTGAGATGTTTTAAAACAGCTTCTTAGCTATTTTCCTATTTACAAACCTCGATAGTACTCCAAAGCCTCTCGGATAGCCGATTCCGTTACTGCAACATCAAAGTGAGCTTTTCCTATCTTATCTAGTAAGGTGCAAAGAATAGCACCTTGTTGATTCTTCTTGTCTTGCTTGGTCAAGTGCGTAATCGCTTCCAGAGATTCTAACGGAATATCGACTTTACCAAAAATCGCCAGAATAAAATCTTCTATCTCCTCGGCCTCTTCCAGACTAAGCGAAGCGTACTTCACCGAAAGTTGCGCTTCGGCAATCATTCCAATGGCAATTGCCTCACCGTGAAGCAATGGAGTTGCTGATTCCAGAAAATGACTTTCTACCGCATGGCCCACCGTATGCCCGAAGTTCAGAATCTTCCGCAGACCGCCTTCCCGAAAGTCTCGTTCTACCACCCACGATTTTACCTGTACCGAATGCCGAATATGCTCCACCCACGGCTGGTTGGCTAATGCAACACCCCGCAGCTTGTTCCAGTACGTTCCGTCCTGAATAAGCGCGTGCTTAATCACTTCCGCAAAACCCGACCGTAGTTCTTGTTCGGGTAGTGTCTTTAGAAAATTGGCATCAATCAGCACTTGTTGCGGTTCCTGAAAAAGGCCAATGTGATTCTTAAATCCGTTGAAGTCAACCCCCAGCTTCCCCCCTACCGACGCATCTACTTGGGCCAACAAAGTGGTTGGAATATTTACGAATGACATACCTCGCTTGTAGGTGGCGGCACAAAAGCCTCCCATATCACCAATCACCCCGCCCCCCAGGTTAATCAGTAGTCCTTTACGGTCGAAATGCTCTTCGGTAAGCTGCTGCCAGATATACGCGCAGGTATCCAGATTTTTGTAGACCTCGCCACTTTTTATCTCAATAATTAAACAATCGGTAGATAGCACTTCCTGTATCAGTGGCAGGCAGTGTTCTCGAATGTTCTCATCAACCAGCACTGCCACTTGCGACGGCTTTTGCCGACGTAAGACATCCGAAAGTACTCCAGTGATATTATCAGTAATTGTTACGCTATTAGCGGGCATGAATTATTAGTGTTATGATGCGAAGTGTTATGGTGTTGATGTACTTGAGAAATGGAGCATTTCTAAACGCTCTAACACCCAGCACCATAACACTGTAACACCAAAATTATGATTCTACTCGTAAGCCTGATTCGGTTTCGCTTTCGTTAGGCAGATTATCCATTACTTCCGTTTGCTTGCGGATCGATTCTACGTGCAGTAGATTGAATAGGTCAACAATAAATCTTTCTCGTAAATTGGCATCTTTCGCCCACTCTTTACGCGATTCAAATACCCGGTTCCAGCGGTCGAGCAGAAAAGCGGCTACGTTGTTTTTCTTTTTCCAAGCACCAATCTGAGCCACTAAATCTAAACGACGGGCCAGTAGCTCGATCATTTCCCGGTCAGAGTGGTCAATCTGGATACGTAGTTCTTCCAGGTGGGTGATGTACTCAATATCTTCCGAAGAAGCCTGACGAATTTGTAGATTACGGATGATCTCTCCCAGGGTTTGCGGGGTTATCTGCTGGCGAGCGTCGCTCCACGCCTGTTCGGGGTCGCGGTGGGTTTCAATAATCAATCCCTCAAAGTTCAAATCCATCGCAATCTGACAAGCCTCGGCAATATCTTCTCGCTTACCCATGATATGACTAGGATCACAGATCATGGGTAAGCCCGGTAGCTGCCGTTTCATCTCTATTGGTAATTGCCACATGGGAACATTGCGGAAACGGGTTTTCTGGTAGGTAGAAAACCCTCGGTGAATTGCGCCTAGCTTAGTAACTCCGGCTTGGTTAAGTCGCTCCAACGCGCCCATCCACAATGCTAAATCCGGGTTGATTGGATTTTTTACCAATACGGGTACATCACAACCGCGCATGGCATCGGCAATTTCTTGCACAATAAACGGACTCACCGTACTGCGGGCTCCCACCCACAGCACATCTACACCATAGTGTAAAGCCTCTTCTACGTGCATTGCATTAGCCACCTCTACCGAGAATTGTACACCCAGTTCCTTCTTTATGTCCTGAATCCACTGTAAGGCTTCCTGCCCTACTCCTTCAAAGGTATTCGGGCGCGTTCGGGGTTTCCAGACTCCGGCTCGCATCAGTGTTACGCCTTGTTCTTTTACAGCCTTCACGGTATCATAAAGCTGTTCTTCTGTTTCGGCACTACATGGCCCGGCAATAATAAGTGGATCGGTTATACCAATGTTCCACTGCGATAGTTCAGTGAGTTTCATAGAGATTGAAAACAAATGTGCTTACTAGAATAGTTTACTGTAATGAATGAATAATGATTAGTGATTAATGACTGATGAAGGTCCATTATTCATCAATCATTAATGATTACAGTTATGGAGTACATACTTACCGAAGCCTCTCCGGTTTCATTTGATAATACTGAAATTGCTTTTTCGTACAAGTCTAACCTGGATTTACGGAAAACGTATTGGCTATTCAAATCAATTAACTACCCTTTCCTAACTAACATAGGTACAAAGGTGGTGAAAATCGCCTTAAAATTAAAGTTACCTATTCATGGCGTACTAAAACACACCTTATTTCAGCAATTTTGCGGAGGTGAAACCATTGCCGATTGTACCGATACTATCCAAATGTTGGCGTCGCACAATGTAAAAACAATTCTGGATTATTCGGTAGAAGTTAAGAAAACCGAAGAAGGCTTTGAGCATACCACCGAAGAAACGTTGCGAGTTATTGAAGCTGCTCAACATACTCCTGACATGCCGTTTTGCGCTTTTAAGATGACGGGTATTATGCAATTTGAATTGATGGCTAGAGTACAAGCTGGGCAATCTCTTTCGGCGGAGCAAGAAGCAGCTTTTAATCGGGGGAAGGCCCGGTTGGAACGACTGTGCGAAGCAGCCTATCAGGCCGATGTGGGTATATTCATCGATGGTGAGGAATCCTGGATTCAGGAAGTGATTGATAGTTTGGCTAATGAGATGATGCAGCGATATAACCAGAAGAAAGTAATCGTGTACAATACTTACCAAATGTACCGTCACGAAATGCTAGATAACCTCAAGAAAGCCTACCGACAAGCGGTAACCCATCAGTATCATTTAGGTGTAAAACTGGTACGCGGTGCTTACATGGAAAAGGAGCGAGATCGCGCCCAAGAACAAGGGTATACTGATCCCATTCAACCCAATAAAGAAGCAACAGACGAAGACTATAATCGGGCACTACTGTATTGCCTCAACCATAAGCAGCGAATCTCACTATGCTCCGGCTCGCACAATGAGTATAGTAACTACTACCTCACCATGCTAATGGAAAAACACTCCGTGAAGCCCAGCGACCCCCGCATATATTTCGCCCAGCTCTACGGCATGAGCGATAACATCTCTTTTAATCTATCACGAACGGGCTACAACGTAGCCAAGTACCTTCCCTACGGCCCCTTAGAAGCCGTAATGCCCTATCTCTTCCGCCGAGCCGAAGAGAATACCTCCGTTCGGGGCCAGAGCAGCCGCGAACTTACAATGGTTAGTCAGGAGATGAAACGACGTAAACGAAATTAATCCCAAGCCAAAAACTAGTACTAGCCGATTGCTTTTTTAATTATCTCCAAAGAACCTGAAGAGAACGGTAAGCTAAGTGCTGCTTGCTGTCCTTGCCCCGACATTTTTCGCCAGGTTTTAGCCACAATATCTATGACTTTTTCATCGGTATGTTTCTTAGCAAACGCGGCAAAGTAGTACTGTAGGAAAACCAGACAGATTACATCTTCCAGCACTTGCACCTCCGCATCGCGTTTTAATTGCTTTTTGCTAATTAGAGATACCACCCGAGCGACTGCTTCCTGCTCGTAGCCTTGCTCCTGCATAATCTCGGCAGCCCGATTACTGTGGAATTTTTTAAGCTGGCTACGCCACAGCAGATAGCCTTTACGATCCATCGGATACTGATTTCGTGGTATTTTCCAACGCTCAATATGCTGGCTGCGGGCGGCTAATTGCAGAGTTTCAGGAGCATCCGGATAAAAAGCGTGTAGGGTTTCGCTCATCCGCTGAGCGTAGAGCAACTCCGAAGGTACTACCCGCCCAGCTTCATCGTAATCGGTTCGGGGATCCTGCCGGTTGGCTTGGTCAAAAGCTGCCAGCGTACGGGGAAGTCGATGAATACTACTATCGTGGGCCATAGCATCTAAGATACGTAGCCAATAATCAAAGTCAGCATCATTTTTAATTTTAACTCTTCTCGAGTGCTAATCACCTGCTCAAAACTTATACTAAAGCTAAGCCAGCCACCTTTTGCTGCACCGATTCCCAGTGCTTGGCTACCACGGCCCCAATCACAATAATGGCGGGCGACTGTAGTTTTTGCTCCCTAACGGTTTGCTGAATAGATTGTAAGTTTCCAATCCCTATTTGCTCATTTGAACAGGTACCGTTCTGAATAATCGCAATAGACTCATCGCCACCTCGGTGCTGAGAAAAAAGCTTAATAATACTGGACAACTGACGCATACCCATAAGAATCACTACGGTGGCCGACGACTGAGCCGCCAGTGCCATATCCGATGAGAGCGTACCGGAGCGGGTGGTTCCGGTGACCACCCAGAAGCTTTCGCTTACTCCCCGCGAGGTTAGGGGAATATTGTTGGTGGCAGGAACGGCTAGCGCACTACTGATACCCGGTACCATCGTCACTTCCAATCCGTGCTTTATTGCGTATTCTTTTTCCTCTTGTCCTCGTCCGAACACAAACGGATCACCACCCTTTAGGCGTACTACGTGTCCGTGAGAGTAAGCGTACCGTACGATAAGCTGGTTGATGCTTCGTTGTTGTACTTGATGCAAGCCCGCTCGTTTCCCCACGAAAATTTTAAGTGCTTCCGGTTGGCAGTACCGCAACAAGGTCGGGTTCGCTAGGGCATCGTACAGCACCACATCGGCGGCTTCTAGTGCCCGAACTCCTTTCAGCGTGATGAGTTCTTCGTCACCCGGGCCAGCACCTACCATTGTTAAACGAGGATTTACAGCGTAATTTATCATAATTCGTAGCTTCTCAGTTAAGTAAAGGCAGATAATTTTTACGTAAAATTACTTATTTTTATTTTTATTTTACGTAACTACTTCCGTATTTAGACTAATAATTACGAAATTTTACTCAAATAGTCCTGTATGCGTCATATTGTTGTCATCGGAAACGGAATGGTAGGTTACAAATTCTGCGAGAAGCTACGTAAGCTAGCTGACCCTACTCAAGTAGCCATTACCGTATTTGGAGAAGAGTGCCGTCCGGCTTACGACCGGGTACATTTAAGCGAGTACTTTAGCGACCAGAATGCTGACAAACTCACTTTAGCCCCCGCTCGCTGGTATGAAGAGCAGAACATTCAATTACATACCGGCGAACTGATTGCCTGGATTGACCGAAGGAATAAAACCGTAGAAACCCATCGGGGTAAAACGTTGAGCTACGATCAATTAGTAATTGCCACCGGCTCTAGTGCCTTTGTTCCACCCATACCGGGTACCGACAAGCGGGGAGTGTTTGTGTACCGCACTATTGAAGACCTGGAAGCCATTATCGCCTATGGCAAAAAAATGCGATCGGCAGCGGTGCTGGGTGGTGGTTTGTTAGGGCTGGAGGCGGCAAAAGCTATGGTTGATATGGGTTTGGAAACTCACGTAGTAGAATTTGCTTCTCGCCTTATGCCCCGGCAGTTAGACGAAGTCGGAGCCCGCACGCTGCAAACCCGAATAGAGGAATTAGGTATTCAAGTTCACCTGAACAAAAATACACAAGCGATTAGCGGCAATGGTAAATTGGATGCGCTGCGCTTTGCCGACGAATCTAACTTACCAGTAGATATGCTGGTGATCTCGGCGGGCATTCGCCCTCGTGATGAGCTGGGTCGTTCTGCGAGACTAGATATTGGGCCACGGGGCGGAATTGTGGTAAATGACGCTATGCAAACCTCTGACCCCGCTATCTACGCTATTGGAGAGGTCGCATTACATCAGGATATAATCTACGGGCTAGTAGCCCCGGGGTACGATATGGCCGAAGTAGCGGCTCGTCATTTGGTGGGCGATATTGAGAAAAACTTTTCCGGAGATGATATGTCTACCAAGCTCAAGCTAATGGGCGTAGATGTGGCGAGCTTCGGTGATGCTTTCGGGGCAAAATCTGAGCACAACGCGATTGTTTTCGAAGATAAGGCGAAAGGAGTCTACAAACGTATCAATATTTCAGCGGATGGTAAACGACTATTAGGGGGAATGTTGGTGGGCGATGCCGAAGCCTACAATATGCTATTGCAAACCATGCAAAATGGCATGGCTCTTCCGCCCAATCCGGAAGATCTGATCTTGGGAAGCCGAGGCGGAGAAACTTCGGGAGCTGGTCTGGATAGCTTACCCGACGAAGCCCAAATTTGCTCTTGCGAGGCGGTAACTAAAGGAATGATTTGCGAAGCAGTGCTCACCGGAGAGGCGCAGAGCGTAAAAGAAATCAAAGCCTGTACCAAAGCGGGTACGGGCTGCGGGGGCTGTATGCCAATGGTATCCGATCTGTTTGACCTAGCTCAAGCCAAAATGGGAAAACGGGTTCGGAAAACGCTTTGCGAACATTTTAACTATACCCGTCAGGAGCTACTAGACATTATTCAGGTAAAAGAAATAAAATCGTACGATACTCTACTGAATGAATACGGAACGGGTGATGGCTGCGAGGTATGCAAACCGGCGGTAGCTTCTATCTTGGCAAGCCTCTGGAATGAACTGGTTACCCAGCAAGACACCATCCAGGATACGAACGACCGTTTTCTGGCCAATATTCAGCGGGGCGGCACCTACTCGGTAGTGCCTCGGATTCCGGGTGGGGAAATTACTCCGGACAAGCTCATCGTCATTGGGCAGGTAGCGAAAAAGTACGATTTATATACGAAGATTACCGGAGGGCAGCGCATAGACTTATTTGGTGCTCACTTGCACCAGCTACCCGACATCTGGGAAGAACTTATTGCGGCGGGTTTTGAGAGCGGTCACGCCTACGGCAAATCCCTACGAACTGTTAAAAGCTGCGTAGGTTCAGCTTGGTGCCGCTATGGCTTGCACGATTCGGTCTCTTTTGCCATCGAAGTGGAAGATCGCTACAAAGGCCTTCGTTCTCCCCATAAGCTAAAGGGTGCTGTATCAGGTTGCGCCCGAGAGTGCGCGGAAGCCCAAAGCAAAGATTTTGGCATTATTGCTACCGACAAAGGCTGGAATCTTTACGTATGCGGCAACGGCGGAATAAAACCTCAACATGCCTTGCTGCTGGCGCAGGACGTAGATAAAGAAACCTGCATCAAGTACATTGATCGCTTCCTGATGTTTTACATCAAAACCGCCGAGACTCTGACTCGTACCGCCCCTTGGCTCAATAAGCTAGAAGGAGGCATTGACTACTTACGAGATGTAGTGGTAAACGACTGCCTTGGTATTGGCGAGCAGCTAGAACAGGAAATGCAACGTACTTTAGCCGTGTACCGCTGCGAGTGGAAGGAAGTAGTGAACAACCCCGAGCTACGGGCTAAATTCACCCACTTTATTAATTCCGAGGCTACCGATCCCGCCGTACAGTTCGATGAAATGCGCGGGCAAAAAGTACCAGCCAAATGGTAAAACCGGAAAAGGGAGAACGAAGAAAGGTTAGTGGGTTATACTTTTCATTCATTTAGCATTCGCTCCCTCTTACGTTTCCCATCCTCCTTTTTCCTAATCTCTAAAATCCAATCTCCAAAAGCTATGACTAATACGCTAGACTATAAAACCGTTTCATCAGAAAATGTAACCAACTGGTTCAAAGCTGCCCCGGTAACCGCATTTCCCGCCAATGGTGGGGCGTGTGTGTTGTACCGGGGAAAGCAAATTGCCGTATTTAATTTCACCCGCCGGGACGAATGGTACGCTTGCCAGAACCTTTGCCCGCACAAGCAGCAAATGATTCTCTCCCGAGGGATGATTGGTTCGGAGCAAGACGAGCCGAAGGTGGCCTGCCCATTTCATAAGCGGGCCTTTTCACTCCAGTCAGGAAAATGCCTTAACGCCGATGAATGCGCTATTGCCACGTACCCGGTGAAAATAGAAGAGGGCTACGTATACATCGGTTTTGACGAAGCCTGAGCGATGCCATTCTACATCGGCTACGGGATAAAATATAGGGTGATGGCAAAGCTCTTGTTCTACGGTCTGCGTTAAGTGAGAGCGCTTGCTTGACCCACTTCAGTGTTACCCAAGCTTTTTTATAGCAAGAATAAAAATGTTAGCTTCGTAACAATATGAAAGTATTGATTACCGGAAGCAGTGGTCATTTGGGCGAAGCTATCGTCAGGAAGCTAAGAGAAACTTCCTATGTTCCCGTAGGTGTCGACATTAAGCCGTCGGAGTTTACTACCCACGTAGGTTCAATCACCGATCGGGATTTTGTGATGGAAACCCTGAAAGGCGTAGATTTTATCATCCATACTGCTACTCTGCATAAGCCTCACGTGGCTACGCATACTTATCAGGATTTTGTAGACACCAATATTACGGGTACGCTGAACTTATTGGAGGTAGCTGCTGCTAATCGTGCGAAGGCATTTATCTACACCAGCACCACTAGCACATTTGGCGATTCACTCACTCCTCCACCGGGCGAGCTGGCGGTCTGGGTTACTGAGCAAACGCCATCCATTCCTAAAAATATTTACGGGGTTACTAAAGAGGCAGCCGAGAACCTTGTCCAACTGTTTTCTCGCAACCACCAACTACCGGGTGTAGTACTTAAAACATCTCGTTTTTTTCCGGAAGAGGACGATAAAAAGGAAATGCGGGATGCCTACGAAGATGCTAACCTGCGGGTTACCGAACTTTTATATCGGCGAGTGGATCTTGAAGATGCTGTTTCGGCTCACCTTCAGGCTATTGAACGAGCCGAGCAAATAGGCTTCGGGAAGTATATCATTAGTGCTACCTCGCCCTTTCAACCGCAGCACTTGACCATGCTGCACGCAGATGCTGCTTCGGTAGTGCGTCAACTTTATCCTGATTTTGAAGATATTTTCAGTCAGAAAAGTTGGAAGATGGTTCCTCAAATAGACCGAGTGTACGTGAATAAAAAGGCTCGACTTGAGCTGGGCTGGCAACCGAAATACGATTTCAGGTATGCTTTAGATTGTTTAAAAAGAGACGAGGATTTTCGCAGTCCGTTAGCTCGGACGGTAGGCATAAAAGGTTACCATCCCCAAAAATTTATTGATGGTCCCTACCCGGTCACCAACCACTAGCTGTTCGGTACTCTACCCACTCAATAATCAAGTTCACCCTCCCTTTTGTGAAGCAGTTAAGATTTAGCTGAGTAATCAACGTTCAGACTTTGCTCATCTATCCGTATTTTTACGTACTTTGCCCATTATTTCAACAGGATGAAAGCGAGCGAACGCAAGAATAGCTTTGAGAAACTATGGGTTTTATACGCCCTCGCCTTATTCGGTATTGCCGCATCCATCATCAGCAGCCAAGTATACGTACAGCAGTACTTCAGCAAGCAAGAAAACGACTCCCGAATTATTAACATTGCCGGACGGCAGCGGATGCTGAGTCAGAAAATCAGTAAGCTAGTCTTACAAATTAATGCCACCGATGAGCCAGTCTCTCAGGAAAAATATCGAAATCAACTGGCTCAAGCCGTAACACTCTGGGAGCAGTCTCACCAAGCCTTACTTCAGGGTGACCCTGATCTTCAGGTGCAAGTTGATAATAGTGTATCCATTGACTCTATGTTTCAGGCTCTGGAGCCTGAGTACAACATCATTGTTCAAAGTGCTAAACAGCTAGTTGAACAGCTTGAGTTTACTACACCCAATCGCTCTGATTCTTTGCTGATGCTTGCTGCGAAGATTCTAGACAATGAATCTCAGTATCTGGAAGAAATGGATACCATCGTATTTCAGTACGATAAAGAAGCGCGGGAGCGGGTGCTGTACTTGGAGAAAATAGAGTTACTGCTGCTGGGTATCTCGCTGGTTATTATTTTGTGTGAGCTGCTATTTATCTTTCGCCCCACTGTTCGGCAAATTCGCAAAACTATCAAAGAATTAATTCAGTCGGAGAAGTTGGCAAAGGGGATGGCTAGGGAATTAGAGGTATTGTATAATTCTTTGGAAGCATCGTATCAGGAACTAGCCGAAGTAGAGCTGGTAGAAGACACTCCCACCTTATACGCTAAGACCGATGCTACTGGCCGATTTTCGTACGTAAGCGACATTTTTAGCGGTGATCTGGAATACAATGTATTTGAGCGAAACGAAGATTTATTTTCTTGGCTAGAACAAGAAGGGTATAGTGCCGATCAGGTAGAAAACATCCGACGCCGGGCACTAGCTGGCAATACCTGGGTAGGCGAGATCAAAGCTACTTCTGAGTCGGGCGATTTTATTTGGTTGCTGGCTCATATTGTGCCTACACTTGACGATCAGCAGCAAGTAGAATCCCTCAACCTGATCTGTAGTAACCAAACCGAGCTGAAGGAAGCCCAGGCCCGCTCGCACGAAATTACCCGGGAAAAAATAGATAAAAAAGTAAAAGAGCAACGCTTCCGCTCTAGTCTCATACTAGAAGGGCAAGAAGAAGAGCGCCGCCGCATCTCCCGCGATATTCACGATGGCATCGGGCAATTACTTACCGCCCTGAAATTTAAGGTAGAAGCAATTGATTTGGCCCCCAACATGCCCAAACGAGAAACTGAAGTGCAGGAGGCGCAATCACTCCTCAACCACATTATTCGGGAAGTGCGACGGGTATCGTTTAACCTCAATCCCAGCGCACTGAACGACTACGGCCTGATTCCCGCTACCAAGCGATTCTGTGCCGAGGCCAACCGATTGTCGGATAAAGCTATTATCTTTGACAATGAGACCGGTTTTATTAATCGATTAGAAAAAAATATTGAAACTAATTTGTACCGCATTATTCAGGAGTCGGTGAATAATGCTATCAAATACGCTAACGCTAATGAGATTCGGGTGATTTTTAGTCACAACGCCCACTACCTGAATGTAGCGATTCAGGACGACGGCGTAGGTTTTTCTTATCAAGAATACGCCCAACAACCGGCTCCCATTAGCAAAAATGGTTCAGGGTTAGGATTGTTCAATATGCGGGAACGGGCTAGTTTCATTAATGCCACGCTGGATATTCATTCTGCCGAGGGCAAAGGCACCCAAATTAACATACATTTACCCATCAATGAGCGAGTCAATGGATCATATCAAAGCAGTACTAGCGGATGACCACGGGGTAGTTCGCAGTGGTATTAAGTCGCTACTAGAAAGCGAAGGCGATATTCAGGTAGTAGCCGAAGCAGAAAACGGGCAGGAAGCCCTTCAGCAGGTGGCCACGTATCAACCAGATATTGCTATTCTTGACATTCGGATGCCAATAATGAATGGGCTAGAGGCAACCCAAAAGATTAGTGAGCAGGAGCAGAAAGTGAAGGTACTGATTTTGTCTATGCATGACGACGAAGAATACATTCTGCAATCGGTAGAGAGTGGAGCCGCGGGCTACTTGCTGAAGGGCTCTAGCAAAGAAGAGTTTTTGAAAGCAGTGCGAACCGTACACGAAGGCGAACGCTACTTTAGTGCCGATGTCTCGCGGGTGTTCGTAAATAACTACCTTAACCAAAAACCTTCTAAAGTAAATCGCGCTCCCAATGTCTCCCAGAACACTTACGACCTTACCAAGCGGGAAAAACAGATACTACGGTTACTTTTTGAAGGGGTAGGGAACAAAGAAATTGCCGAGCAACTGGACAAAAGCATTCGTACCGTAGAAACCCATCGGTTTAATATTATGAAGAAATTGGGGGTGAATAATGTAGTAGAACTCATTAAAAAGATAGAGGACGAGCAAGTACTCAAGGGTACTTTGTATGCATGATACTGCTCGATAGCAATACTTAGAGAAAATGAAAAACGAACAATGCCCAATATGCTACTCAAAGCTTGAGGTTGTAGATTGTGCACCTTGTAACGACTGTGGGCATTTGGAGGAAGAGATTGAACATTTTAAGCAAGGCAAACACCAATACAATGTTTACAATATTTATAGGGGGCTAAAATTACAACTATGTGACTTCTGTGATGTTGACTTTGGATCGTATAAAGGTGAATATCTCGGATTTAATGATAATAAGAGGATTGGATACGAAAACTTTGAATTCGTCTCTTCCGTAGAAGCACCCTCAATTGAAAAGGCTAAATACTGTCCTGAATGTGGAAATCAGCTAGCTTTCTTGAAGTTTCTTAGAGATTTGAGGGAATTCATTAAAAAAGAAACTGTTGCTGGCAAAAAGTAAAGCATGTTCTATTAACCACAATTTTTTCGTATGAACGTAAGCAAGCAGGATATAGTAGCTTTAATTTTGTGCGGAGGATTCAGTTCCCGGATGGGTACCGATAAAGGGCTGAAAGAGGAAGGGGAAATTCCGTGGGCGCAACAATTGTATAATCAGCTATCTGAGCTAAAATTACCGACCTACCTCTCCGTTCGCTCCGATCAGCAGGCTGCCTACGCGAGTCGTCTGCCTGATATATCTTTAATTACCGACGAGGTGCTTACCGGGATTAATGGGCCATTACGGGGTATGATCTCAGCGCATCGGGTCTTTCCGCAGCAGCATCTGTTAGTGGCTCCCTGTGATACGCCTCGTTTAACCGCGGAAGCATTTGACCTTTGGATTGACACCTTTCAACAGCAAAATCAACCACATACCGCAGTAGTTTGCCGCACCGGAAAGCAGATGCAACCTCTGTGTGGAATTTACAGCCAAACTGGTTTAGCAAATTTAGATAACCTTTATCAGCAAGGTCGCCTCACCGACCAAAGTATGTACGCTGTTGTTGAGCACCATTTGAATAGCTTTTTTCTGGATGTTCCTAACGAAATGATCAGCCTGTACAAAAACTTCAACACCCCGCAGGACTAAGAAGCAGTGAACAGTGAGCAATGCCGCCGTGGCTCGGTACAGTTAGCAATGACTGATGATTAGTGACTAATGACTAACGACAAGTTAGCCACTACTTCCCACCTCTGACTTTTGCGAAGTAATTTCCTTTAATTTCTCAATTCCTAACCTCTTATCATACTTCCAACCCCTCTCTTTCCATCCATCATTAATCATCAGTCGTTATTCATTATTCACCTTTCTAAGTAATTATTCTTAATTACTGAATTTTTGGAAAATATTTTTACGTAATATTACGTAAAAACAAAATTCTTCTTTACCTTTGAATCAATCCGGATGATTCAAGTAACTCACTCAAACTGTATCCCTCATGCTTCAATCATTTACCAAACTTTGCCTAGCAGTTTTGCTGGTAAGTCTAAGCACCACAGCGTACAGTCAATTCACGCTGAGTGGTCAGATACGCCCCCGGGCTGAATTCCGAAACGGGTTCAAAACCCCCAACACCGAGGCTAATGATCCTGCGTTCTTTATTGAGCAACGATCCCGAATTAACTTCGGCTACCAACACGAAAAATTAGCGTTTCAATTATCCCTGCAAGACATACGCATCTGGGGAAATGCGGCTCAGATATATAAAAATGATCCGGCACTCACTAATGTGTACGAAGCCTACGGCGAGTACCGCTTCTCTCCTAAAACCGCTATTCGAGTCGGCCGCCAAGCTTTAAACTACGATAATGCCCGGTTTCTGGGAGATCTCGACTGGGCCCAGCAGGGACGTAGCCACGATGCCGCCTTGCTCATGCTAAGTGACTCCAGTGGCTGGAAACTTCATGTGGGTGCAGCTTATAATCAAAATGTTCCCTTTGAACCGGGACAGCTTTCGGGCACCTTCTACGACGGGGTAAATAATTATAAAACTATGCAGTTTGCTTGGTGGCATAAAGACTGGGCTGCCGCTAATGCTTCATTCCTCATCTTCAACGATGGCCGTCAACTGGCCGATTCTAGTCTTAATTTTCGCCAAACCTACGGATTTATCGGTAGCAAGCAGATCAAAACAGTTAAACTCACTGGCGAGCTGTACTACCAGGGCGGGAAAGATCCGGCTGATCAGGATGTGAACGCCTGGCTTATCGCACTAAACGCTACTGTCAACACTTCGCTCACCCCGCTTACGTTAGGGTTTGATTATCTGTCGGGTTCAGAGGCGAATGCCAATACTAACCGAGCGTTTGTCCCGCTCTACGGCACCAATCATAAGTTTTACGGCCTTATGGACTATTTCTACGTGGGTAACAATCACGGTCAGGGCGGGCAAACGGCTGGTTTACTAGATGTGTACGTGCAGTCCAAATTCAAACTCAGTAAAAAATCGGCTTTAATCGCCCACGCTCATTACTTTCAATCGCCTACTACTATTTACGCAATGGAAGGTACCGGAGAAAAGCTTTCCGGTACGCTGGGCGAGGAAATAGATTTAGTGTACAATCTCAACCTAAGCGATGAGGTTAATTTTAAGCTAGGCTACTCCCACCTATTCTCTACGGAATCACTGGAAGCCCTTAAGGGCGGAGCACAACGACAGGGTCAAAACCAATGGGCCTGGATGATGCTCACCTTCAACCCTACCTTTATTTCTAAGTAAATATACGTAATCAGTAATGACTGATAAATAATGATGAATGATTAAAGACGATCACACCATTAATCATCACTCATTAGTCATTACTCATCAATTATTCTTCACCACTCACTAATTATTAGTTATGAAATCCAACAAAGCGACTTCCATCAATTTGTTTAGTCTCAAAACTATCCAGATGCGTACTTTTCATCTGAGTTGGTTTGCTTTCTTTTTGTGCTTCTTCGGCTGGTTTGGCATCGCCCCGCTTATGGCTGTAGTTCGGGATGAACTAGATTTAACTAAAGGGCAAATTGGGAATATTATTATCTCTTCCGTAGCCATTACCGTGTTTGCCCGGTTAGCAATTGGCTGGCTCTGCGATAAAATTGGTCCGAGAATTACCTATACTTACCTACTAATCTTAGGTTCTATTCCGGTGATGTTGATTGGGCTAAGCAACAGCTACGAAAGCTTTCTCATCTTTCGCCTTGCCATCGGGGTGATCGGGGCATCGTTTGTGATTACTCAGTACCACACATCCATGATGTTTGCCCCTAATGTGGTTGGTACGGCTAATGCCACCACCGCCGGTTGGGGTAACTTGGGCGGAGGAGTTACTCAAATGGTGATGCCTCTCATTTTTGCGGCATTTGTCGGGCTTGGCTTTCTAGATGCCTCTGCTTGGCGTTACGCGATGCTAGTTCCCGCCGTCGCCTTGGTAATCTGCGGAATACTTTACTATCGTTTCACTACCGATTATCCCGAAGGCAATTTGAAAGACTTGAAAAAGATTAACCCTGACTTTGCAGCTAAGAGTAAGAATGCCAAAGGCTCATTTGTGGCTGCTATGAAAGATTACCGGGTTTGGGCGTTGTTTGTTATCTACGGCGCCTGCTTTGGAGTAGAACTCACGATCAATAACATTGCAGCTATCTACTACCACGACTATTTTAATCTGGACCTGAGAATGGCTGGGCTCATCGCCGGACTGTTCGGGCTGATGAATATCTTCGCTCGTTCGCTGGGTGGTATCTTTGGCGACCGGGCCGGTATCAAGTACGGACTGAAGGGTCGCGTAGCATTTTTAGGTATCGTTCTACTCCTGGAAGGGATCGCGCTGATTATCTTCTCCAAGATGGCGGTGCTGCCGTTGGCGATTATCAGCATGATCGTATTCAGTCTGTTCGTACAAATGTCTGAAGGAGCTACCTACTCAGTGGTGCCATTCATTAATAAGAAAGCTATTGGTGCTGTATCGGGAATCGTTGGTGCGGGTGGTAATGCCGGCGCCGTAGCAGCTGGCTTCCTGTTCAAAGCTGAAAATATCTCCTATCCCGAAGCGCTCACCATTGTAGGAATGGTCGTGGTCGGAGTATCTGCTCTGTCCATGCTGGTTCGCTTCTCTACGGTAGCTGAAACTGAAGCCAAAGCCGAGATGGACATAGCACTGGCTAGTAAAGCTGCTCTAAAATCTGAACCTATTCCGGTCACTGCATAATAGCGGGGGTGCTTGACTAGGCTACGAGTTTTGAGTTGCGAGCTCTTAGATTAGCTCGCAACTCAAAATTCGTATCTCGAATTCCAACTCGTATCTCAGTAACCTATGAAGTCATCTTCCCCCATTCGTACCACTTGTTCTTACTGCGGAGTAGGCTGCGGAATCCTCGTAAACCAGGATGCCAAAGGCCGCATTGAGGTGAAAGGCGATCCTGATCATCCGGTCAATCGGGGAATGCTTTGCTCTAAGGGAATGAACCTGCACCATGTGGCGCAAAACCATACCGACCGCATTCTGTATCCGCATATGCGGTGGAGCCGCCATCATCCTATGCAGCGGGTCAACTGGGATACAGCTATTCAACGGGCGGCTGCCGTCTTTAGCTCAATCATTGATCGGCATGGGCCGGATTCGGTAGGGCTTTACGTATCGGGGCAGTGCCTGACTGAAGAATACTACTTGGCCAACAAGCTTACCAAGGGCTTTTTAGGAACCAATAATATTGATACCAACTCCCGCTTGTGCATGAGTTCAGCGGTGGTAGGCTACGTGAAAGCTTTCGGGGAAGATGCGGTGCCGATTAGCTACGAAGATATTGAACTAGCCGATTGTTTCTTCATTGCGGGAGCCAACCCAGCCTGGTGTCATCCTATTTTGTTCCGGCGTATTGAGCAGCACAAGGAACGTAATCCCAACACCAAAATTATTGCGGTTGATCCTCGCCAAACCCAAACTTGTTCTCAAGCTGATCTGCATCTGCAAATCCGTCCGGGCACTGATACCACTTTGTACCAAGCCATCGGTCGCTGCCTGATTGAACAGGGCGATATTGACCTAACATTTATTAAGAGCCATACCGACGGCTTCGAGAAGTACCGTAAGGAGGCAATGCAAACCACGTTAGCCGAAGCGGCAGCCATCTGCGATGTATCTATTGATGACATTAAAAAAGCCGCTCGCTGGATTGGAGAGTCTAAAGGCTTCTTGACCATGTGGGCAATGGGGCTAAACCAGAGTACTTCCGGAGTCAATAAAAACTTAGCCCTCATCAACCTTAACTTGATTACAGGACATATCGGCAAGCCCGGCTCTGGCCCATTCTCTCTCACCGGACAACCCAATGCGATGGGCGGACGGGAGGTAGGTGGGATGGCCAACCTACTGGCAGCTCACCGAAACTTGCTTGACCCCGCGCAACGCCAAGCCGTAGCCGACTTTTGGGAGGTAGAAAAAATTGCCGATAAACCAGGACTCACGGCTACCCAAATGATTGACGCCCTAGAAGATGGGCGCATGAAAGCGATCTGGATTATTTGCACTAATCCGCTGGTAAGTTTGCCTAACGCCCGGCGGGTAGAAGCCGCCCTGAAGAAAGCTTCGTTTGTCATCGTGCAGGATATTTCCTATCGCTCAGATACGGTGCCCTTCGCTGATTTATTGCTACCAGCGGCCGGATGGTTGGAGAAGGAAGGCACCATGACTAACTCGGAACGACGGATTACCTACTTACCCAAAGTGATTGACGCTCCCGGGGAAGCCCTGCCCGATGCAGAGATTCTGTGTCGCTTTGCTCAAAAGATGGGTTACTCCAGCTTTAATTACCCGGATACGGCGGCAATTTACGCTGAGCACTGTGCATTGACGAAAGGAACCAATATTGATATTTCCGGGCTGAGCTATGAAACTTTAAAAGCCCGTAAAACGGTGCAGTGGCCGGTTCCTTCGGCCGATCACCCGGGTACTCCCCGGCTGTTTACCGATCATAAATTTTACACGCCTAACGGACGAGCCCAAATTCTTCCCAGCGGGCCTTCTCACCCCGCTGATACCACCACTCCCGATTATCCGTTTATTCTGACTACCGGACGCATCCGCGATCAGTGGCATACTATGACCAGGACCGGAACGGTACAAAAGCTTAATCAGCACTTATCAACCCCATTTTTGGAGATTCATCCTGATGATGCCCGGGCAAGGGGTATCAAAGATCGAGATACGGTCGTGATTCGAAATGATCAGGGGGAAGTGCGGGTTCATGCTAAAGTCACCAAGACCATTAAACGTGGGGTAGTGTTTCTGCCGATGCACTGGGGAAAGCTACTTCAGCAAGATTTTAGCCGGGCCAATAACCTAACTACCGGAGTGATTGATCCGGTTTCTAAGGAGCCGGACTTCAAATACACGGCAGTAGAAGTAGCTCGCTATCAGAAAGAAAAGCAAAAGATTATCATCGTTGGAGCCGGGGCTGCCGCCTACCGATTTATTAATACTTACCGGGAGCTCAATCAGGATGATGAGCTACACGTATTTTCCAAAGAGGCTCACCCATTTTATAATCGGGTACTACTGCCCGAATACGTCAACGATCAATTGGGCTGGGATGACTTAGTGAAGTTTAAAACGGCTGACGCCTTTGATGAGCTAAACGTTCAATTGCACGCTTCTAATCCCGTTGAGTCTATTAACCGGGAGAAAAAAATCATCACCGACAGTCAGGGGCAAACCCACCGTTACGACTTGCTGGTTCTGGCCACCGGAAGCCGGGCGTTCGTTCCCCCGGATGTACCCATGCATTACCCTGGCATTTTTACCTTGCGCGACCGCAGCAACGCCGATAAACTCAAAGCCTACTTGCCCGAAGAAAGTCAGGTGCTGATTGTAGGGGGTGGTTTGTTAGGATTAGAGTTGGCAGCGGCGTTATCAGAAGTAGGAGTTCAAGTGTCTATTGTGCAGCTTTCTTCCCGGCTGATGGAACGACAACTAGACACCACCGCTAGCACCTTGCTCCGCGAGCAAGTAGAGCAGATGGGGATTAAAATTTACACTAACGATCAAGTACAATTGATCGATCCTCATCGTCCCCGAGAACCAATCCAAGTTCGACTTAAAAGTGGTAAAGCTCTGGGTTGCCACGCAGTAGTGTATGCCGTTGGTACCCGCCCGAACAGTGAATTAGCCAAAGAGGCCAAACTGGACTGTGGACGAGGGGTGAAAGTAAACGATTACCTGCAAACCTCCGACCCGACTATTTTTGCCTTAGGTGAGATTGCCCAACATCGGGAAAAAATACTGGGAATTACCGCGGCGGCCGAAAAACAAGCTGATGTTGCCGCTCGCTTCATCAATGGTGATCTACTTAGTCGCTACGAGGGTAGTGCGCCCATGAATATCCTGAAATTCACAAATCTGAACCTCTGCTCCGTTGGTATTCCCGAAGTTCCCCACCCGCAACGGGACGAATACGAAGAGGTGGTATTTATCGATAAGGCAAAAGCATACTACAAAAAATGCATTATTCACCAGGATCAGCTAGTAGGTGCCATTTTGATGGGGAGCAAGGACGAATTTGCGGAGTTTAAGCAACTTATTGAGACCCAAACTGAACTGGGTGACCAACGAGAGCAGCTCCTGCGAAGCAAAGGGGAACGTCAAGCGGTGATTGGCAAAATTGTATGCTCCTGCGGAAACGTTGGACAGGGAAATATCGATCAGGCTATTGAACAAGGAGCCGATCAGCTAAACACCCTTTGTCAGGCCACCGGGGCCGGATTAGGTTGCGGAAGCTGCAAACCCGAAATACAAGCTATCCTGAAGGAGAAAGCCACAGTAATCGTGTAGCAGTGGATAATAATGATGAATGAATGATGAGTAATGATTGATGACAGTCACTTGTAGACTGTGGACTAATGACATATGACCAATGACTGAAACATTACTTTCGGAAGATTCCGTAGGAAAACGTACCTTGCCCATTGTGTTGATTCGAGTGTTTGTCAAGGGCGGTATTATCTCACCGGGCGATTTGCTGGGGGTGCTCAAGGTAGCTCAAGCCTTAGACCTGGATTATATCCACTTAGGTTCACGGCAAGATATTCTCTTTCCTATTGAGAAATCTAAAGTTGATTTGTTACCCGTGCTACTGGCAGCGTTACCATTGCCGTATGAATATCAGGAAAGTGAGCAGCAAAACATCATAAGTTCGTACATCACCCGCGACATCATTTCTTCCACTCGCTGGCTAGCTCCCCACATCTACCACTACGTTCTGGATAGCTTCGACTACCTCCCTACGCACAAGATTAATATCATTGATCCCTTGCAGGGCATGGTTCCGTTGTTTACGGGGAATATCAACTTCATTGCCTCGCCTATTGACAACTACTGGTACCTGTATTTTCGCTATACCGATATTCAGGCCAAACCCTGGTGTTGCCCCGAACTAATTTACGGCTTTGATCTGGCCAAAGTAGCTCAAGCCGTGGAGAAGCTCAATCCCCTAGCCAACCAACTCTCTTTCTCTCAACTCTACGAACAGCTTAAGCAGCAGGTACACTTTAACACTCGACCTATTGAGCAACCTTTAGCGTACCCCGATACCATGTTTCCTTACTACGAAGGCATCAATCTGATGGAAGGTGGTAAGTACTGGATGG
This sequence comes from Tunicatimonas pelagia, assembly GCF_030506325.1. Lineage (NCBI taxonomy): Bacteria > Pseudomonadati > Bacteroidota > Cytophagia > Cytophagales > Catalimonadaceae > Tunicatimonas > Tunicatimonas pelagia. The sequence goes on from NZ_CP120683.1 coordinate 2,341,073, forward strand.
GATTGTACTGGCGAAATAATCGGTTTACTATCAAATTTTTGCAGGCCCTTTGCGAACAATGTTTGGCCACCAACATCGGTAATATTGGGTTAACCCCCTGGAAGTCTATTGTAGTAAAAGGTATTACCGAAGGCGACCGACTGGCCTGGGAGAAGCTATTGGGGAAGTACGGTATCAATATGCGTCATTCCTCTCTCGAGCTAAATTGGCATATACCCGTAGCTGATGATGAAGCACTTGAACTAAAGAATTATTTGGTTCGGGTGTTAGACCAACGCGATATTAGCACCTACGGATTGACATTTTCCGTAAAAACCCAAGCCCATCAGATATTATTTTCCTCAGTAGCTATTGAGAGAGTAGTTGCTAGCAATGAGCAGGCACCCACGCAATACAATATTCTATACGCTAAAGACTTCAACCCCAACCTGTTCGAATTTATTTACTACGCCCGATCAGTGAGTAAAGAAGTTATTCCTTCCTTACTGATAGAGTTAAGTAAGAAATACTACGAACAGTTGCACGCCAAGACCGTGCCATCGGAAAAATCAGTGCAGCTTTCCTTATCTTCTGTTGCTGAAGATCGGCAGGTTTATCAATGCACACAATGCCTGGGAGTATACGATAGCCAAATTGGTAACCCCAGTGCGGAGATTAACCCTGGTGTAACCTTTGAAGATTTGCCGGAAGACTACACTTGCCACGTCTGCAGTGCTCCGAAGGCTAGTTTTGCCAAAATCACGTTATCTGAGTTGCTGTGATCCACCCGGCCTACCCATCATCACTCCTACACGAACAACCTTGTACCTCTCCAATAAGAACTTACCTCCCATTAGGTTGCTAAAGCAATGCTTAATCCAATCTTAGTATACACAGAAGTATACCCTCTTTATTATTACGGCATCTCACCAAAAGCTCCGTGAGACTGGTCGGCAGATTTAAGAACCGAGCAGGGTTTTCATAATTTTAGATTGAAAAATGTTGCCAAATACACGTCTATTCATTAACATAGCAGCTATTAATATGACAGTTTGAATTCGTTATTGTATTGAACTACTACTTCATAGTGGAATTCTTGTCATATTCGCTACTATTAATCCATTCGTTAAAAAGTAATTTACCGGCATGGCCTATCTTTCCGGTAGAAAGCCTGCCCATTCACATTTACTACATTACTAAAACTATTAATTATGAGAAGTTATTTACTCCTTATCTGCTTATTACTAGGGGGCACCCGTATTTGCGCTCAGAGCGACGCACCCATGATCATTGGTATTACCGATTTTATTTTTGATGGTAACGAAGAAGTGAATCGGAAGTACAGTGGCTCACTTTCCAACAATGTGTATGAGGCTTTTTCAGAAAGCAAAATGTTCAAACTCGTTGAGAGAAGTAAGCTATCAGAAATCAACGAAGAACTCGATAGAAATAGAGAAGAGTGGCATATCCTATCTGATTTTTTGGTGGAGCAAGGTAAAATACTGGGAGCGAGCCACCTGCTAGTAGGCGAGATTGAGTTTATCCGCTTCGAAGAAGCAGGCTCTAGCGTGTTTGCTAGCTTACTAAGCGACGACGACACAAAAGATAGAAACGAAAGGGATGGGTTGAAAATGCTAAAAGCTGCGGTAGATCTCAACTTTAATATTGTAGATGTGGAGACTGGAGAGATTATCGAGACCGAAAGCCTTGATTTTGGAGGTGATGCCATCCAAGTAGGCTCCACTGATAGTGCCTCAGCAGTGCTAGATTTGAAAGAAGACATCTACAAGAAGACCAACAGATTCATCTACAAGCACTGGCCACAAATATACGACATAGTGAAGATCGAGGAGCGAGGCAAATTTGGTAAGCCAGCACTGTTCTACATCAACGGCGGAGCTGCTAACAATTTGGAACAAGGAAATAAGTTTCAAATCGTAAAAGTTGATTCTTTAGACCTAGGTGGTGGTAATATAGAAATAATAGAGCGTTCATTAGGTGAAGCAGTTATCTATGAAATCAACAGCCCTCAAGTCTCCTTATGCAGGGTTGTTTCTGGCCGTAAAGAAATATTAGAAAGCACCGACAACGGTGAAACAGTATTCTGTAAACGCCTCTTCTAGTATGCTTAGACTTAATGAATCTACACTACTATTTCTGCTGGGGGTTTTGCTAGTAAGTGCTTGCAAGACTCCACTGAAAACAACTGATGTGTCTTTAACCGGAAGCTACGACCGGAATACCTTACAAATGAGTGCCACGGGCTACGGTGAAACGGAAGAAGATGCTGAGATGGATGCGTATCGTCGGGCACTTGACGCAGTGATGTTTAGAGGGTTTCCCCAGGAAGGGTCATCAGTACGAGACCCATTGATCATGGATAAGGCTAAGGCAGTGGCAAATCACGAAGATTTCTTTGATAAACTCTACAGTGAGAGGCTACTGGAAGAGTTCATACTATCGTCATCTTCGGCGGGCAAGCAAAAGCAAGGGGGACAATACGAGTCTAAACAGAATATATCATTTAATCTACGACTGTTACGTAAGAGACTCCAGGACGAAGGAATTATTAGAAAATTCGGAATATAGTTTACTACGCATGAAAACCTACTTACTACTAATTGCCCTTTTCGTTGGGGTACTGTTTTCCAGTACATTCGCTCAAGCGCAATCTGGCACCGCCGACCAAGTAACCATCCAGCCGACCGTAATGGTAGTGCCCTTTGTAAAACAAGATGAAGATATGCGGGCAAAAATTGAAAACGATCCGAACATAAGGCTGGCACTGTCGAAAGTAAAGCAAGGGTTTGATGAGCGGGAATTCACTACATATGATTTCATTGCCAGCTACCGAGCCATGGTACGGAGAAGCACAATGAACATGGAGAACCAATCCGATCTTAAACAACTAATCATCGCTGAGTCGGGTACCGATATCTACGTTGACACTGACCTAATTATCAACAAAGCAGATGGCGGTAATAGTGCTCAAATCATTCTTCAGGCCTACGATCAGTCAACAGGACAGTCGTTGTCAAATGCAAACGGCAGCTCCGGAGTTTTTCGCACCGATCAAATTGGGATTTTAGTAGAAAAAGCCAGCGAAGACGCGATTAATAAAATGCTGGACGTGATGATGGAGAAATTTACTGCCATGCGGAGTGAAGGGCGTTCATACGTAATCAACTTCAATTTAGCCAATGATGCCTCAATCACTATGAATGAACCTAAAGGAGAAAAGAATACTCCGCTAAAGTTTATTATTCGTGATTGGCTCAAGAAAAACGCCCACAATGGCTACTACCACATGAAAGGTTCTACCGAAACGTCTCTCTCAGTAGATGATTTTAGACTACCCGCTAATGGGCAAATCGGTGATTTGGAATATGAGATGTATAGCTTTTTCCAGGATATTGGACTAAGTGCTAATACATCATTAGTCGGGCAAGAACTTGTAGTCACCATCACCGAATAATTTAGAGTACCGTGAAATACTTGTTTTCTGCTATCCTACTGGGAATGTGTCTGATCTTAGAGTCAGTATCTTACGCCCAAAATGATTCTAACGACGGATTGGTGCTCACCTACAATCCACCCAAGAACCTTGGGGAACTAAACGCTGGTCAGCTAAAAAAGCTGGAAGCCAGAGTAATGACAATTCTCACCAAAAACGGTATAGCTTCGCAAGGAGAGTTTTCGCCGTTTATCGTGACCCCTTCCGTAAATTTCTACGAATCGGAAGTGGTGGAAGGATTACGAAAGTTATACGTAATGAAAGGGGATTTTGGCCTAACCGTTGGACTAAAAAGTGGTGAAGCCTTTACTTCAGAGACAGTAGAGATTATTGGTAGCGGAACCAATGAGGCGCAAGCGAAGAATAATTTCATCAACAAAATTTCTAGTAAAGCCAACAGCTTTCAAGACTTATTCTCTCAGGCGACGGATGAGGTTACCACCTACTACGCCAACAACTGCGATCAGATTATTAGTGAGGTTACTAATCTTAGAAATACCGAAAAGTATGAGGGTGCCCTTATTCGTTTGCTTTCCATCCCTTCCTACGCCAAAGGTTGCCACGCCAAGGCCTCAACACTGATTGCGGAAGCCTATCAAGAGTATCAAGATAGAAATTGTGAAAGATTGATTAACATCGCCCAAAGCGCGATAGCTCTACGGCATTATGATGCCGCAGTAGGGGCGCTGATACAAATCAATCCACAATCCAGTTGTTACGAAAAAAGCCTACCCCTGAAAGAAGATATCACCGCAGCTACGCAAAATCATTACGATAACATGTGGCAAATGCAGCAGGATATACTGCAAAGCTACACCACTATTCTACAGGCCAAGTACCAAAACCAATCAGGCAGTGCCACCCCGGCAATTCATATCATTACGCCCGTACAGGCAGCAGGTACTAACTCAACAGTTGTTTATAATACTCGGGTGGCAATTCACGGTCAGGTAATCAACGCCCAGAATGCCCAAAAACTATTCATTGATGGATTAGAGACTACCTGGGATTCAGAAGGTGAGTTCAACCGAACACTACTGCTCGATACCGAAGAGAAAACCGTTAGAGTTGAGGTGATAAGCCAAAGTGGAAATACTTCTGCAAAGGAGCTTTATTTGAAAAGAAGCAGTAATTCAACTCCGGACGTTGTAAACCAACCAAGTGTTAATGCTGCCAACCTGACTAAAGTCGCACTAGTTGTAGGTAATAATCAGTACGAAGAAAGTGCCCTCAGGAACGCAGTGAACGATGCACTGAGTATGGAGAGTGCATTAGCATCGCTCGGGTTTCAAGTTACCAAAGCAATAGATGCTGACAGTAAAACCATGCGAGAAAAAATTCCGGCGTTTGTGGCACAAGCAAACCGAGCCGATGTGTCGCTGTTCTATTACTCAGGGCACGGATTAGAAATCAATGGGATCAATTATCTGGTTCCGGTAGACAATGCTACAGGAGGTATCGATAAATATATTAATATTAACGAAGTACTGGAAAAGATTCAGAGCAGTAGCGAGCGCGATTTAAATGTTGTTATCCTGGATGCTTGCCGTTCGTCAAATTTTATATCAGCTAAAGATGCCGAACGAATCGGTTTGGCTACTATAAGCCCGCCTACCGGAACCTTAATTGCTTACGCTACTGCCCCGGGCGAAACTTCCTCTGACGGAACCTCTGCTGAGGGTAACGGAGTATATACCGGACAGCTTATTAAGCAAATTGTTCTTCCGCAACGCATAGAAGATGTATTTTTAAATACCCGAAAAGCAGTTATGGAAAGAACCAATAACCAACAGCGCCCCTGGGAAGAAATGAGCTTAAATAATGTATTTTATCTAAAAGCGAATTAGTAGTAAATTATTCAAGCTCGTTAAGCATTTTAGCTGCTTGTTTATTGTAAGGGTGCTGCTCTTTGTTTGATATGTTAGTAAGCAATTCTACCGCACTTGTTTCGTCTCCGTTGGTAAGATAAGCTATTGCTAAGTACCACTCAGCATAAGGGCGATAGCCACTGTTACCCTGAGCTATTCTTTCCAAATACTCAATACCTCGGGATAGATATTCATCATTAACATTTTGCTGATTGAGCATTAGCAACGTAACTGCATTATATAATAATGCCTTATTATTTTTGTCTCCTTCCGGTACTTCGTTAAATAGTGATTCCGCTTCGGAATAATTCTTTTGCTCGTAAGCCTCCAGTGCTAGCTTAGTATTTATATCTAAACCGTCTTTTGTACGAGGAGTGTCGTCGGGCAGTTCAGTATCCTCTGGTAGGTTAGCCAGAGCCAAATGCTCAATAGTAACTCCTGGCGAAGTATCTATTAGCAGAAAGAAAACCAGTGAAACCGCCAATATCAGGGATGCAGCTACTGCCAGCACCCAAGTGGGGCGCAAGGAGTGTACTTTAGCCTGCGGGCTACCAGTACTACTTCCGCCGGTTTCATCAATTTTTTCCGAGCTTCCCTCGGTAAGAAGATCCTTTTCTACTTGAGCTTTAAGTTCTAGCAATACTTCATCGAGGGCATCCCGTTGCTCTAATCGCACTGCTTGCCGTAAATCTTCCTGAAAAGAAAACTCTTCCTGAAACTCCGGATCTTTTTGATATTCCTTCAGTTCTTGGGACTCTTCCGGTGTGATGTTGCCCAATATATTTTTTTCAATCAGTAGCTTTTGTCGTTCGGTAAGCATTATTTATTCGTTTGTTCAGGCCCAAAAACTTTTTTTCTTAAATTATCTACACAAACTGATATCCGAGTCTTGGCTACATCAGCACTAGCATATTCCATAATCTCAGCGATCTTCTTGTGGTCGTAGCCCTTATCAAACCGCAGGAAAATGATTTTCTGACACCCCTTTCCTAGCTTGCGGATCCCTGCCCGAATTCGCTCAATTCGTTCATTTGAGTAAAATAAATCAGGATCAAAGAGTGACTCGCTATCGGCTTCCTGTCTAAAACCATCCATACCGCCTCGGTCTCGCTTATCCTTTCGGGTAATATCTATTAGCTTGTTATAGCCAATCCTAAATAGTAGAGCCTTTACGTTTTTAATTTCTCCTTTAGCCTTTGTCTTTCTTCCGTTGTTTATCAGAAAATAAACGTCCAGAACCGCATCGTGAAAGGCAGTTAGACAGTTGTCTTGACCAAACTCCCTTTGGTACTTTCCAACGAACTTCCGCACATTATCATTGTACAATTTCTTAATTTCTTCTTCTGGACTTTGGTTATGGTCGTTTTGGTTATCCTCCATTAGCTAAGGCGAAAATAAATATAAAGGGTAAACATTAGTTTAAGTAGAGTTAAGTGCAGCCAAAGTAATAAACTACCGCTAAAGTAAAAAGCACGGCAGTAAACGTTAATCAAAATACTTTCCCGGATACCGGGCAATGTAATCCGTTTTTGCAAAACACACAAATTTTGTACATCTCAGTACGCCAGACGTATAAATATGCACAAGAAAGTGCTTTTTAACTACTCTGCGAACCTCACCTATACTGCGACGACCTTGCTAAAAAAGGAGAATAGAATTTTTCTAAAATTATTCCGGTAAAATGTTTACCAAACCGAAAGTTCACCGACTTTACTAAATGGGTCTGAGTGAAATTGTGTCACTATCACTTCTCAATATTCCACTCTCACCCTTTTGAAGGGGGTGTAAGCCCTCAAAACTCGCCAATACAACTAAGGCAAGTTCTGTCCGTCTCAATCAGTCTCACTACTTGCTTGCAAAAAACTAAAATTTACTCCACAAAAATGTTTACCCAACACCCCAAGTGCCGACATATTGATGTAAATGCGAAAGCGGTAACAACGGAAGATAAAAAAATGAAAAAATAATTCCTCAAAATGTTTACCGCAGCTACCACTCTCCGACATACAGTCAAAAGCAACTAACAATGAGCTATTCAAAATAAATCTGGAGAAACTTTAAGCAGACGTCTTTTCAGAAGCACCGAAGATACGGGTGATAGGGATACCCCTTCTGTGCTTCTATCCCGAGAAAATAGCCTAACGGCTTACCAGTCATTTTTTTTCAAGTGATGTAAAAACCAATTGTATCGTGAAAAATCTATTAAAACTAGTATTAGGAATCTGTGTAGCACTATCCCTAGTACACTGTACCTCTGACGCCGACCAAGAAATCTTCGATGAAACTCGCGTAGCTATCGAAGAAGATGCTAAAACACTCGGGGGGGGAGAAGGAGAGCACGACTATTGTCGTGGCGGTTGCGAATAATCAGGTACTCAGTAGTGTTTAAAAAAACACTACTGTTTTATCAATACCGTATAGCAAGCTATCTTACAGTTACCATACTGCTATTCATCTTCTTAACTTTCAATACTGATCAAAAATAATTATCATTGTGTATGATCGTATTCTACGTAACCAAATATAGAAACGCAACTAAAGACGCATTCACCCCAAGAACCTGATGCAATAAACTTAATCTCAATACGCAAATTTTTTATAATCCTTTAACCTTAATTTCTATGAAAACCCTACTAAAAGTAGTGGTCAGTGCAGGTTTTGTTTTATCGTTTATATGCTGCACCTCCGAAGTCGATGAAGCAATCTTCGATGAAACTCGCGTAGCCATCGAGGAGGAAGCCAAGACCTTAGGCGGTGGAGAAGAAGAGCACGATCCCTGTCGTAAGGATTGTGAGTAGATCAATGTTTCACCAATGGCTCTCTCATCCGGAGGGGAGAACTTAAATACATCGTAGTAGGTTCTCTAGTCTCTGTAGGAATTCCTATATTTAGCTCTAGGCTAACCTACTATGATGTATTTACTTCTACTTTTCTTTTCCTTTACTGTTTCCACCCCTCTTGAGGATGAAAATACTAAAAATAATACTTTAAGAGCACAGGCTGATTCTTTATATACGGTAGCTGAAAATTACTACGATCAAGGGCAAACGACTCAATCAATCACGACTCTTCAAAATGCTTTACCTATATACGAGAATCTAGGCGATTCTACTCGAAAATCAGATGTATTTAATAATATTGGGTTTTTCTATACTACTCTAGGAGAACTAGATCAAGGTATAAGTTATTTTAAACAGGCACTTCGTACTGATAAATTTCAGCAGGACACTTCCCGGATGATTGGCCGGATAAAAAATATTGGGATTGCTTACCAAAACAAAGGGTTTTATCAAACCGCACTCAGTCATTATTTAGAAGCCTTACAATTCGCTCAAGAAGCTGATCGAGGAAAAAGTATTGCTTCTATTAGTAATTCTATCGCCTTACTACTTCAAGAACAGGATCAAATTGATAAAAGCCTGTTCTATCATAAAATGGCACTTCAGCAGTGGAAATCACTTCAAATGAAAGATAAAGTAGCCTATTCGTATAACAACATCGGAGTACTGTACGATGATACGAATCAGTACGATTCGGCTCTGCATTATTACTTTCGAGCACTAGAGCAAAAGCAGCAAACTGGAAGCAAAAGCTCGCAGGCGATTACACTCTATAATATCGGAAATGTGTACCTTCAATTGGATAGTCTGGAAAAAGCACAGAACTATCTACTTCAGGCGTTACCTATTCAACGGGCGGTGGGTAACAAGGAAAAATTAACGGCTATTTACAACAGCATTGCCGAATGGTATCTAGCTAAACAAAATCTACTACAAGCTATAGCGTACATGGATAGTGCCCGGCAGCTTATTCAACAAACCGATATCCGTACCGATAAACTGGAGAACTGGAAGTTACGAATAGACGTGCTGGAGCAGCAGCAGCAGTTTGGGGAGGCCAATACCTTACTGCATCAGTGGGCTGCCCTGCGGGATAGTTTGTTCAACGAAGAAAAAGTGGCGGTGGTAAAAACCCAATCGGAATTTGAACTTAACCAGGCTAATCAGGAGAAAGAACTGGCTCGGCAGGAAGCTACGTTGGCGCAAACCGAACGGGAGCAGCAACGGTTGATTACTATTTTTCTGGGGCTGGTAACCACTCTATTATTTGTAATTGGGGTCGTTATCTGGAATAACCGCCGTAAGATTCGCCAGAAGAACGCGCAGCTCCAGCAGAAAAACCAGTTGATTGAGCTTCAGAAGTCAGATATTCGGCACCGCACCCAAAACGTGCTGGAGCGGGTGGTGTACGTACTGCAACTGGTTTCGCAGGAGGTTGACGACGAAGAGCAAAAGTTCCAGATCAAGCGGGGCGAGAATATGATCTTTGCCTTGTCTAATCTGGAAGAAACGTTGTACGAATTAGAGGATGAAGAGCAAGTACCGGTGGCCTTCTTTTTCAACAAGCTACTAAACGAACTACTGAAATCACACACGCTTAAGGCAAAATTCAATCTAGATATTGGCTCATCACTCGTATTACCTATCGATGTAGTTATTCCCCTAGCACTCATTACAGCTGAACTGGTAACTAACGCCATTAAACACGCTTTTGCCGAAATGGCTGATCCCACACTGTGGATAACAATACGCCACCAAGGCAGTCAATTACACCTGTTGGTTCGGGATAACGGGGCAGGGTTTAGCGAAGCCGTTATTGCTAAGGGGTTCGGACAACGGCTTATCCGAAAGCTAGTAAAGCATTTAGATGGCATGATGGATTATACCACCCAGCAGGGAACCGAATTTAGTCTTATATTTCCGATAAAATCTACCTAAACTACTTATGAAGTTACTCCTCGTTGAAGATGACCCCATGATTGCCGATCAGATTTATGAAGATGTAACCTCATTCTATCCCGAACGCCTTACTATTATAGGCCCCTACAATAACTTTGATAGCGCGGTGGCCGGATTGGTAAAAGAAAAGCCCTCGTTGGCGGTGCTGGATATTCACTTAAAGCGAGAGCGAGAAGCGGGCATTCGCCTAGCCGAAGCTATAAATCAGGTACTGCCCATCCCCTTTATTTTTCTGACTGGGCTACCCGATAGGAAAGGTTTTGAGAAAGCTAAGCATACCCTTCCGGTCGCTTTCCTTAAGAAACCCTACGAAAAAGACGGGCTGAAACGCGCCCTAGACTTAACAATGATGCATGTTGAGCGAAACAAAGTGGCGACGCAACAAACCATTCCTGCGGTTATAAAGCCACTAGGGGAAGATGGTGTTTGGGTTACCACCTCCCGTAATGAACAAGAACTGCTCAAGCTTAATGAGATTATATTTCTAAAAGTGGACGACCACTACATTGATGCCCATAAAGTGCAGGGAGGAACACCCACCATGTTTAAGTCTTCCCTACGTGACTTTTACGAAGACTACCTGAGTGCGTTCAGCAACTTTTTTCACCTCGATCGCTCGCACGTAATCAATCTGAAATATGTAACCAGAATCAAGGATAACCACGTTTACCTATCAGAAGAAGATAAATTTTCTATTCCTAAAAACCGACGCATTGATCTCTACAAGCGTTTGGGGGTTTACCCAACCTGATACGTAACCGCCCTCAATTTTCACCTTTACGAATATAATCGGGGGTTCTGCGAACTAATCCCTGCCCTACACGAAATAAAGTTCGTGCCTACTTTGGCGTGCCCTATTTTTAGCGAATTGGCTCCGGTAATATCGGCCACCCGACTGACACAAGGAACTAAACAAAAAAAATTTAAAAATCTTCCAAAAAATGTTTACTCACCAGGCCTTGATGCGACTTCCTAGTGAAAATCAATTTAAAAACATTCACTTACCATTTTACCTATGAAGTCAATACTTACCATCGTCTTGGTGCTGCTCGTAGTCTTTTATGCTTTCCTTGAAGGGTTATTGTAGACTATTATTAACTAAAAATACTAAACCAAAATTATCTTAATTATGAAAACGCTTATTACCTCTTTTGTTGTAGTCTTCATCTTAGCGGCTTTGCCCAGCTTTGGTCAGTCAGCATATCAGTCCGGCAACTTTATCATTAACGGTGGCATTGGTCTTGGCTCCAGTATCTACGGCACTGTTTCTCTCAATGGTAGCGCTGAATATTTTATTAACGACGAAGTTTCTATTGGTGGTGGCATAGGATACTCTGGCTACAGTCGCGGGCGTTACTTTGGCGATCCGCTGCGGGTCAGTGTGATTTACGTAGGCCCCCGGGGCTCATTTCACCTTTCCAATACACTCGGAATAGACAATAGTGCACTAGATGTATACGCTGGGGTTTTTGTCGGCTACGGTATTGTTTCTGTATCGTACCGAAACGAAAGAGTGTGGGGAGCAAACCCTTACTACAATGGCTATTCCAACTTTAATTATGACATCTTCGGAGGTGCCCGATATTTGTTTAACGAGAATCTGGCCGCCTACGGCGAGCTTGGATTCGGAATATCGGTACTACAGCTAGGAATTACTTTTAGTCTCTAATCTGAAAGTGCGTAAAGTCATGAATGACCTAGCCTACAGTATACTATTCTTTTGGGTGTTGGCCGTAATTCCCGCTTACAGTCAAAGTCCCGAAAGCGATGTGCAGGAAATTCTTCAAAGGTTAGATGCGGGCGAGCCTGTAGAGAATATGGTGATGAATTTAGGAGATATTAACTTCCGGTTTGGTACCGCCGATCTGGAGCCGCAGGCAACTACCTATTTAAACCAAGTGGTAAATCTGATGCAAAAGGCTTCCAATATAGAACTCTACATTCAGGGTTTTGCCGATAATGTTGGAAGCTCAGACTTTAACAAGAGATTATCTACGAATCGCGCTCAAAACGTGCTGATTTATCTTGAGAAAAAAGGAGTTGAGTCGGATAGATTGATTAGTGAGGGGTTTGGTAGTGGTAAACCCGTTGCTGATAATACTACCTCCGAAGGAAGAGCCCAGAACCGAAGGGTAGAAATGGAGGTAATTAAACCCGAAGCCGTTGAAACTATTCAGGATATTATTGTGCTAACCAGCCGCCAACGAATTGGCTCAGTAGTTATTGACTACAACGAGGAGCAGGTACGCTACCAGCAGTTTACCAGTAACGATACAATGGTTGTGCAAACTGAAGAGGTAGATACCATTTACTTCTCGGACGGTACTGTGAAAGCTTTTCCCAGGCCAGTGAAAGAGAAGTTTGATTTTGCTCAGTGGTGGGGTGATAACGTGCCGATCTTCAAAACATCTGAGTCCTTTCACCGAGGCAATTTTATAGTCGGCTTAGGCATTGGGTTAGATAATGTAGACATCGGCTACGGTGATAGCGAACACCCGATTGTTATTCCCCCGGTCATGCTCATTGTTGAGCTACCGATTGGGTACAACGTGGGGCTGGGAATGACAGCTGGGGCTATGCACTGGGGCGTACCCGAAGTAGACGACATTCTATACGAATACTACGCCGTGAGTGCCCGGCTGGCCTATCACTTCAATCTGGGACGAAAGGTAGACCTCTACATCGGAGGAGCAATCACTGGGCGACAGATTACAAAAACAGAGGGCGATGAGCGTAACAGTAAACAAGAAATTGATCCTGGGTTACTCTTGGGCATTCGCTATTACATTAACAATACCTTCGGAGTCTTTGGTGAAATTGGCGACGAGAGCGTGGCCTACCCTAAAGTTGGCCTAGCCATCAAATTTGGAAATTAAATATAGCTAAACAACCTATGAGAAATCTAATAATTCTGTTAGCCGTAGCCACGGTGTGTGCTTCTTGCTACGAAGATCACTCGGATTTAATTCCTGATCCCGAAGTCTTACCGGGTGCTATGAACCTTTTAGCTAGTGATGATAAAGCCCTTACAATTGACCTCACGTGGGATGAGGTGCCAGGGGCTGATTCTTATAAGGTTTTTCGGCGAGACTACTTTGCGGTTGAAGACTCAATGCTAGAAGTTGGGGAATCAGACGTTACATTTTATACCAATTTAGATGTTGAGTCCAGCACCTCTTATGAGTACTACGTAGCAGCATTCAACGGAGTGCTAGGAATACCTTCAGATACTGTGGTAGGTTCTACCCGACGCATTACTACGGAAGAAACTTTCGATGTACTAGCAGAATTTACCGATGGTGAATCGTATGAATCTTCAGGGGCTTACCAGCTAGGAGAAGTTATTCTTACAGTTATCGGTGAACAAGCGCAGGCATCAGCTGATTTGGTATTTCTGATTGATAATACCGGAAGCATGAGTGATGATATTTATTATATCCAGGTCAATCTCAATGCCATCATTGATGCATTACCAACGGGAGTACGGGTAGGAGTAGCCGAATACGGAGATAATAATGTAGATCCTACCAACTGGTACGAATCCACACCGCTCACCAGTGACCTAGCCTCTATTAAAGATTATATCAACGCCATTCAGGTAAGTAGCGGAGGCGATACACCAGAATCGGTATACGATGGATTGTATCGTACCATCGATGAAATGAACTGGAGTTCTTCAGTAAAGAAAATGATAATTGTCATTGGGGATGCTCCACCGTTAGAAGGGTTCTATTCCAATTATACGCTCAAAGAAGTAGTAGAAAAAGCCAATGAGGTTGATATTGTTGCTAACCTATATCCCATTTTAGTCTACTGAAATACGTCCGCTTGCAGTACGTAGCTCAAAATTCATATCAATACCAATCATGTACAATATTTTCATTAAAACTTATGTAACCATGACACGAACATTCTACTTTCTCGTCGTTCTAATTTTAAGTCTATCTCAGTCTTACGCCAAAGTAATTCGGGTAGATAACAACGAAGGCGCATCAGCCGATTATATCAAACTACAGAATGCTATTAATAATGCCGACCCAGGCGATTCTATTTACGTGGTAGGCTCACCAAATTATTATGATACTAATACTCAGGGACGTTTAGTAGAGATAAGATTAAACAAAGAGGTAATCATCATTGGTCCCGGGTACTTTTTAGGAGAGAATAACAATACTCAATTCAACAAGCAAACTGCTAAGGTCTACCAAATCAATATTGGCGAAGGAGCAGATAACTCAATACTCACTGGTCTAGACTTCAACGCTAGTAGCAGTTCATATATAAATATTAATCGGGAACGACTGGATGGAAGCCAGGGCAATAATAGTCCCAATAATATCACGATTACTCGGAATATTATTGACGAACTATATATTTACCATGCCTCAAATACCTTAGTAGAAAGAAATTATATCAGTACCAATGTTAACCCTATTTTCCTAGATGAAACCTCTAGCCGTAGTGTCATTCGTAATAATATTCTCCGATCCGGTAATAGATATGCTACAATATATGGCGACTTTCAAGGAGTATTATCTAATACTGTAATCAGTAATAATACGCTAACTAATGGTCTTTATCGCATCCGTGGAGCTACTATTCAAAACAACATATTCATTACTGGAGGGTTTAATGATTGTGATGATAACAATGTAAAGAATAATATTTTCACTACTGTAGAGGATGCTGTATTCCCCGAAAATTCTACGGCCAACGATGCAGAAAACAATATTTTCGGAGCGGTACAAGCCAACTTGTTCATCGCCCCTACCCCTTCTTTGGATAGAGATTTTCAGTTAGCCGATCAATCACCCGCTCGGGGAATTGGTATTGACGGAGTTGATGCCGGGGCTTTCGGAGGAACTAGTCCTTATAAAATATCTGGCCTACCGGGTATCCCAGCCATCTATGACCTCACGACCAGTGGGATTGGTACGCCTACCGATGGAATGAGTGTAACTATTAAGGCACGATCTCACAACTAGGCTACCCATGAAGATTTTTATTAGCCTATTGATGATAGCACTGCTATCAACCACTAGCCTTTGGGCGCAGAATATTGTAGCAGCCGAGTACTATATTGACACTGATGCGGGATTTGGTCAAAATACACCCATCCCTCTTAATGGACCAGGTAGTAATATTACCCAATCCTTTACGGTTGATTTGAGCGACGTAAGTATCGGTTCGCGCACACTATGGGTACGCGTAAAAGACGATCAGGGCCGTTGGAGTATTGTTACTAGTCGGGCATTTCTGGTGGAAAACATCATTCCTGAGGAGGGAATTTTAGCTGCCGAATACTTTGTCGATGAAGATTTAGGTTTTGGTAACAACCAGCGCATTCCGCTGAATAGTATTGGGAGCGATGTAACTGTTACTTTTACCGTAGATCTGAGCGATTATAAACCAGGTATCCATATGCTTTATGCCCGCACTTTAGATGTGAAAGGGAACTGGTCAATTGTAAGCCATATGCCTTTCGTAGTGGTAGACAACGCTGAGTTGAATAATATAATTGCGTTAGAATATTACTACTACAGCGTAGCGGAGGAAGCTATTGTTGGGTCAGATACACTGAATTATCGTTTTTCTGAACCCAAGGCTTTTGTCAATGAAGCATTCCCAGCTAATGTACAATCCTTATCTAATGGTGAGGAGTATATACTTTACGTTTGGGCAATTGATGTAGCGGGCCGTCGCAGCTTAGCCAGTACTACGCAATTTAAGTACTGTAACAATATTAATGGCGATTGCAGGAAACCTCTGGCTATTGACTCCTTGGTAGTGACCAATATAGGTTGTGTACAAGATGAGCTAGGCAAAGTAGAAATCGCTGCTTCGGGAGATGGTATACGCTCGTATAGCTTAGATAACGTTACTTTCTACGAAAGTAACGTATTTACTGGTTTGCGGGAAGGCACCTACACTGTGTATGTCAAATCCGGTACTGAAGTAATCAGTGAGGACTTCATCATACGGGTCGCTACCGTAGTGGGAGATTGCCCCGACCCCAGCCCTAAACTTGAGTTCAAAATTACCAATACTACCTGCGCCACCAGTATTGATGGTGAAGCGATAATTTCAGTTGTGAACGGAGGCAGCAGATTTACCTACAGCATTGATGGCACTACCTACGTAGCTGATAGTGTATTCACTGACTTAGCTTCCGGAGACTATACGGCTTATGCCCAGAGCGCGGATACTACCATTTCTAGAAGTTTCTCAATCAGTTCCCCTGATCCAATCATCTTAATAACTCAAAGCGCTATATCTCCCACCTGTGCCCAGCCGCAGAGCGGTAGCTTTACCGTAGTAGTTGCTGGCGGGGCTGGTGATAATTATACTTTTCGTATTGACGGAGTTGCTACTCAGACCAATGGTACATTTACCGGATTGGCCGCAGGAAATTACCAAGTGATTATAGAAGATGAGAATGGCTGTTCTATCACAACCGAAGTAGAAGTTCCGGCGGATGCCGCTGCTCCCGCCACTCCAATCATTACTTCTCAGTCTAACGCTGACCCCGAAGCCCTAGCAACAGAGGTAATACTTACCGTGAGCAACGTAAGCGGAATCTTCACTTGGTTTCTGGATGGCGAAGAAGTTACGGGTGAATCGTCCAACCAAATTACGCTGACCAGTGGTGGAGCCTACACGGTGCTGGTTACCAATGCCGAAGGATGTCCTAGTGCTATCTCTGATGGGTTTCAAGTAACGTCCATCACCAATGAGTTAGCTCAGAATGTGTTAGTGTTTCCTAATCCAGTGCAGGCTGATTTACAGATTACTCTGCCCAAAAGTATAAACCGGGCAGAAGTAAGTGTATACAATTTGCAAGGCAAAGCCATGATTAGGCAAACGTTCACACATCAGCCTAGCATTCGGCTAGAAACGCGGAGACTACCCACCGGAACTTATTTGCTACAGGTTACCAGCTCAAAGGGTATCATTCAGCAGAAAATTCAGAAATATTAAACTAATCGGAGGGAAAGGTGTCGCTTTCCCCCCTTTACCTCTTATGTTATGAAAAAGATCATTACACTTTGGTTATGCCTTTTACCGTTTCTTGTTGCTGTTGATTGTGGTGGTGAAGAACCTACCGACCCATCCCAGCCAGATACTCCCGAAGAGCGGCTAGTACAAAACTGGAATATTACTGCCGTAGTTATTGACGGACAATCACAAACACCTAGTAGCCAGTCTAATGTTGGGTTTAATTCAGATAATTCGTACAATATTACTTTACCGGAACTAGAATTCTTTCCTGCGTCGGGTACTTGGGAGTTCACGGGCGGAGATACTAAAATTTCTATCAACGATGGGCAATTTGTGTTCGATGTGATTGAACTAGATGAAGACAGTATGATTCTCGAGCTGAACTACGAAAACTTCAAGTCCGAACCTACCGTCTATCAACTAACATTTTTAGTAGTCGGCTAATTACAGCACAAAAAACAACAGTTCTGTAGAGGATATTGACTGACGAAAGTCGCCGGTCATAGAGTTAGAATTAGACATTCACTTAAAGTAGTGAAGAAAAAGCAACTAAGCAAAACGAACATAAAGAGATTCTCCAAATATTGGAGAAAAGTGAAGTTCCCTTTTTTATCAGAAAAGGGAGGCGTACAACAGCGCGGCAGCCGCGCTGTTGTACATCCCTATAATTCAGGCTTTCAGCTCTATTGAAATTTTTATTTATGGTGCGTATCCCAAAGAGTACATACCACAACTGTTGTTACAATCCGTTTCAATGCAACCATCATTATGATGCTTTATCAAACCCTAATTTTTTCTGGTGAAAAGAATCTAATTTATTAAGTAAGTGGAATAGCATACCTTTCTCTTTGGTCGTCAAATCGCCGTTAACAGTCTCAGATAACTTTGATATTACTGGATATAGCTCTAGCAGTTTTTTTTGACCTAAATCTGTAATTTGCTGAAGTTTCTTTCGCTTGTCATTTTTATCAGGTACTGACCGTACATATTTTGAACTCTGTATTCTCTTTAGCACTTCCATGCCTGAGCTTTTTTCCATCCGGGCAATTTTAATCAAATCTACCATCCCCATGTCGCCTTGATGACTAAGTATTGCGAGAAAAATAAAATCCCATATTGTACTGATACCTGTATCACGCAGACTTTCTCTAATATGTCTGCTCACATACTGTTGCATTAATGCCAAGAGCTCGAAATTCTTCCTATTGGTATCCCGCCCGCTGCTTTCAAATTGTTCTGTAGCGAATCTGACAATTAACCATTCTTTAAATTTTTGTAGGCTCATATCAGAAGTGGAGTCATCTACAGCTTCATACTCCTCTACGTAATCAATGAGATTCTTTATGAGGTCAAATTTATTCATTTAAACCTTTTTAGTATACTTACGTTCTTTATTTTAAAAAATTAAAATGAAAACATTCTAAATATGAACCTAAGGCAAATATTCATATTACTCACCACAATACTTATGGTAGCGGCTAACAATTTTTATCCGCAAATAAGCGAGTTATTATTTGATCAAAAACCTGATGCATTCGGAAAATATTTCGAGGCTATGACAATCATTAGTCCACCTGCGTTCACCTTTACTATATGGGTTCCCATTTTCTTGGGAATGATTTTATTTTCTATATACCAGGCATTGCCCAAAAACAGAGAATCTGATTTCTTTGACAATCTACTATTACCAGTTGTAATCATTAATGTTTTCAATAGCATAAGTTTATATGGCACCTATGTCTATAACATTTTCATACTGATATTTCTTCTAATTGGCCTTGGCTGGGCTTTCTTTCTTATCGAGAAGGTTAAATCAAAGCAACCGAAATTTTTCTGGCTTGTGGAGTTTCCATTTTCTCTGTTTTTTGGGTGGATAACAGTAGCTTTAATTTTGACTATCAGTCAGAACTTAAAATACCTCGATTGGGGTGCGCTCGGATTGTCAGAGGAATTTTGGTCATTTATAATAGTTTCTGTAGCTACAACGATTGCTGCGTTGGTATACCTAAGATATAAGAGCCTTACCTATCTGTCAGTATTGATTTGGGCTTTCATAGGAATTTTGTTTACTAATTATCGGCTAGGTAATTGGGGGAATACAATCTTTATTTTTTGCGTAGTCATTTTTCTTACATTTATTCCTATCGGAAGAAGATTGAAAACTAAAATGGCGTGACGAAGATTGGTTTCTTTCAATTAATCACGACGTTGGCGTAGATAAACCCATGCGATATCTATCTTGTAAGTGAACAAACTAATATGAGTTGTATAATCAAACCTTTTCTGTAAATCCGATAGTAGAGAGTATACAATGCTTTTATAAGGTATCCCTACGGTGAAACGGACTTGATAAACAGCCGAGTGCGCCATTATCTTTGAAGAAAAAAGGTTATGGCACATTTTCGTACTGAGCAAAAGATGTTTCCTGTAGTGGAAGCTTGGCAGAGCAGTGGACAAACGCAAAAAGCGTTCTGCGCTGCGCATAATATTTCTGTTTCGGTGTTGGCCTACTGGCTACGGCGTTACCGCGATCACCACGTTGATGAGAGCGATGAGTCCGTTGGTTTTGTTCCCGTCCGTATGGATGTATCCGGTCCGGCAGCCCTGGAAGTGAGTTTACCTTCGGGGGCGGTGTTGCGTTTTGCACAAGTAGTACCGGTGGGGTATCTGAAAGCTTTGCTGTAGATGTTGATGAGCTTAGCCAAGCGAATATTCTTGTATTCGCACAGCGTGGACATGCGCAAAGGGTTTGATGGGCTATCGGGCATCGTATCTCAACAGATGGGTGCGGATGTACTGTCGGGGGATGCCTACGTGTTTGTGGGGCGCCGGAAAGACCGTTTAAAGTTACTGGTATGGGAGTCTTCGGGCTTCGTATTATACTACAAACGCCTAGAGGCGGGTACGTTTCGTTTACCTAACGGTAAGCAGTCTGCCGTAGAGCTGTCTTCGGCTGAACTGTGGGCGTTATTGGAAGGGCTGGACGTAGAGGTGAAGCAGCGACGAAAACGCTACAAACTATCGGCCTGAGTGTTTGCATTTACCATGCACCTACTTATGTTTGCTGCTATGGATTATGCCGCCCTACAAACTGAGAATCAAGCTTTGCGTGAACAGAACAAACTGTTGCGACAAGAACTGGCTGAACTGAAGCGGCTGGTCTATGGCCTAGGCGGCCCCGCAGCAAAAGGGAACGTTTCGTAGGAACCGCTACGCCGGGGCAACTTAGCTTGCTCTCTAATGAAGAGGTCGTAGCGAAGGACGGTGTTGAAAAGCAAACGTATCAACGAACGATAGCCAAACCTGCCGCATCCATTGCCCCTTCACGCAAACTGCTACCGGCTCACTTGCCGCGTATAGAGGTAGTGCTGGAACCCGAAGAGGATACCTCAGCGATGAAGAAGATTGGTGAGCAGGTGAGCGAAGAACTGGATTATGAACCGGCTAAGTTGTTTGTGCGCCGTTACGTCCGACCGCGCTACGTGAGTGCCGAAGAAGACTTTTATGTAGCTGCTTTGCCCAACCGGCCCATTGATAATCATTCCATGACGGAGGCATCCCTGGAGCCGGACTACTGGCTCAGATTCTCATGGATAAGTTCTGCGATCATTTGCCCGTCTACCGGCAAGTACAGTGCTACCAACGATTGGGTATCAGCCTCTCAGAAAGCACATTGGGCGGTTGGTTGAGTAGCGCTTGTGAACTAATCAACCCCCTCTACGCGGCTTTGCGCAAATGTGTACTCGGTCAGGCATACTTGCAAGCTGATGAAAGTCCAATACCGGTGCTGGATAAAAAGAAAAAAGGCAAGACTCACCGAGGCTATCAGTGGCCGGCACCCCGGTGGGCCTACCATAGTCCGGAGATTAGACTGGTGTTCTTCGACTACCAGTCCGGACGAGGCAGAGAGGGACCCAAAGAATGTCTGAAAGCCTTTTCCGGTTACTTACAAGCCGATGGCTACGAAGCCTACGAATGGCTCAACGCCCAGCGCAATGACATTACCCTACTGCATTGTATGGCGCACGCCCGCCGTTACTTTGAAAAAGCCCTGGACAGCGATGCCGAACGGGCCACCTATGCCCTGTCCGAAATACAGAAGCTCTATGCAGTGGAACGTCACGGCCGACAAGAGGATCTCTCAGATGAACAACGCTACGTGTTGCGGCAAGAACAGGCGGTGCCCATTCTGGAAGAGCTACATGCTTGGTTGCTCGAACAAGCGGCCAATGTATTGCCTAAAAGTCTGATCGGTAAAGCCGTTGCTTACTCACTGCGCCGTATCAAAACTTTATCGTTGTATACCACTGACGGGCGGCTGGAGATCGATAATAACCTGATTGAAAATACCATCCGACCTATTGCCCTGGGCAGAAAAAACTACCTGTTCGCCGGGAGCCACGCGGCCGCCCAACGTATTGCTGTCTTCTACAGCCTGTTGGGCAGCTGTAAACTGCACGGCATTGAACCTTACAGCTATCTGAAAGACATCCTGGAACGACTACCCGATCATCCCATCAATGAAATAGAAGACTTGCTACCCCACCGATGGAAACCCCGGCAAGCTGACCAAAAAACTGAGCCGATCACCGTCGCCGTCTAGTTCACCGGAGGGATACTTTATAAGAACATATTCAAATCCAACTACAATACTTCCGAATAAGAATGTCCTGCTTCTACATCACCGCCCTTGGCGTAGCGTAGCCACTGTTTTGCAGCATAATCGTAGAGAAAACCTTCCTGAATGCCATATTCAAATTCTTCTATCAAACGAATAATCTTTTTGGTATCATTCTTCACTCCGGTAGTATGGCATACCTCAATGATGATTGGGGTATGCTGATGTTCATTATCGTAAAGCAACACATCTTGTACTGGTCTGTCCTTCGTCTATCATGGTTTCGGGTAAAGGCTCTAAATCAATTGAGTGTATAACAAAAAGGGTGTAACTCAGGCAGCTTTTTGGTAAAGAGCTTGTTGTTCGTGTTTGACTACTGTTTGTAGGTAGTTGTCCCAATCGCCGTTCTTTCTGACGGCTCGTAGGTTGAGCATATTCTGCGCACCTTGTTTTCCCCAATGCATGCCGTTTCTCTCCATACGGCTCTTTACAAAATGTCCACAGGCACTTTCCACCGCTCCGGTGGTGATAGGAAATCCTAGCTGTAGATAGGTTTTGTAATCTACCATATGCTGATGGTTGGTCAGGTAGGTGATGGCTCGTTGGACAGTGTCACGCTTGTATTGAGACAAGGTAGCCTGTTGCAAGATAACTTGCCATTGCTGTCGTACCTCATCATGCTGGCTGTCTAGTAACAAGGCGGCTTGGCTTCTCACCCAAGCAAAACGATTGGGATGCTTCTCCCCCCAATGAGCGTTAGCCACCTTCCAAACGTACTCTAGCAAGTGAATAAAATCCAGTACGTAGGCCTCTACCCGATGGGTAACTTTCTTTTCTTCTACCACTTGCCGAACTGCTTTTTCTAAGGCTCGGTCACCGTCTATCAAAACGATGATCGGCTTTTTTGCACTAGCATCGCGCCGAAGTAGGTTTTCCACCCCGTAGCGGATGGCCCCTACCTTGTCTGAGAGAAAGGCTCGTAGATGCTTGTGCTCGTGCCAGGTATGCCCTCCATCGGGCTTCTGCGGCTCATGGGTAGGGCAAAACAAGCTCTCTAAGAGTTCTTGAGCCTGCCGGGGCCGCGGGGTAAACGAACTGCTCAGGCTTACTGTGGCTTCTTTTTTGACCCCCTTCTTCTGTCCTTTGCTCAGACGAACCGCCGTACTTTCCTCAGCTCGCTGAGTTTCGCTGCGACGAATGGGCACCCCCTTACCGTCAAAGCCTACGCTCAAATGAGTACCATCTTCTATGTTTTCCCAGGCTTGTTGCTCATAAAAGTCTTTTACTTGCTCGCAAAGCCTGTAACTACACCGTTGGCTTTGCATACCCCTTAGGGGATGACCTAAGATGCGCTCCAACTGCTCAGCACTTTGGGCAAAGTCCATCTCGGTGGCCCCATACCCTAACCAATCATCCAATACGTAAGAATAGTTGCTCTTGGGTAAGCCCAACGCTTCGTCCAGCCGGTAATAGCTCTTACCAGTGGTTGAGTAATACTTGGGGCGGGCAATGGATAACGGGCCAAAAATGCTTCGGTAAGGCCGACTACGCAGCCCGGTGTTCTTCATCTTTTCCCCTGCACGATCAACGGGAACCCCCTGAACAGCGACTACCTGTTGTATACTCAAAATGTAGTATTCTAACAGTTGAAAACCTAACTGCAATAAACTGGTAAACAAAGACCGCTCTACCTGATGAATTCTCATTCCTTCTTTACTTCGGGCATCCATTTGGGCTATTATCTGATCTAAGTGTTGTCTTATCTGGTTGATTTTTGCTTCCTTTACTTCCATAGCGAGTTTTTTTGATGGTGGTTGAAGACCTCAAAATTAAGGGAATCTCTGCATTCCCACTCGCTTTTCCTCTGCACCCAATTCGTTATACACTCAAATCAATTTTTCGTTCTTGATAGTAGAGTGAACCTAAACCGGTGGTTAGTTTACTGATAACTCGCTGGTGCTCTTTGGGTGCATTGATGCCCATGTCTATGAGTTGTTCGGGAAAAATCATAGTCTTCTTAATAGTGTATCGAATCTTACGATGCTAGAAGCCAGGGATTAGAGGTTGCTAAATTCTGACTTCCAATCTAACCTTCTGTCACGCTTTGCACAAACTTTAGCGTATTCACCCCGTCAGCGTAGTCCCAGAGTTTGGGTTGCTGGGCTTGGCCGAACGGAACATAATTCTTTTGGTTAGGGTAAATTGATTCCTGAGCTACTACGCACTGAGTTTTTTCTTCGTTTGCTAGCAGCTTTTGTGTTAGCTCATTCTGGTTTTGATAGGGTTCGTAGTACACTACCGAGATGGGCGAGACCAATTGGTCGCTCTGGCGAAATAGCGCAAATCCGGTATCAAGAAATGGTTCGCGGTTTACCAGATAGATGGACTTATTGTAGTCGTAGTTGTTGTTGTATTTGTGGTGATGAGCAACGGTTTGATAAGCTTCTAAAGTTCGGAAAAGTGATTCAAAATTATATTCTTCCGGCACAAAAATTTTGGAAACGTTACGGCAGCCTAGCCCAAAGTAGCGGAAAATATCTTCGCCCAACGCGTTTAATTCTTTCTCAGTTTCATGGCCACTTAATACGGCTACCCCCGTCCGGTTTTTCCGAATAATGTGCGGGTACTTAGCAAAGTAGTATTCAAAATAGCGGGAGGTATTATCGCCCCCAGTGGCAATAATGGCATCAGCCGTATTGAGTTTATCTACTACGGTGATAAGTGAGGCTAACTGAGGTTCTAACTCAGTAATAATATTGATGATGTAGCGCATCAAAAATGAGTCTTGCGAGCTGAGCTTAATCATCGCATGTTGACCGCTAATGAGTACCGTAAGCAAATCGTGAAACCCTACCCAAGGAATATTTCCTGCCATCACAAGACCGATTTTCTTTACTGAACTGGGTTGGGTTGGAAGGTCAGTTACCCACTGGCGTAACTTTTCCTCACTGAGATAGCGTTGCAACCCTTCTTTTGCTAAGAGAACATTTTCTTCGGTAAACCAAGCGTTGTCAGACCGTGCTCGTTGCACTAACTCATTTTGTTCATTTTTATCTAGGTTCTTTAGCACAGTTCCTACTGCGGCAAACACACGGATCCGGTCGTCTAAGTTTAGCATTACACTACTTTTTATGGATTCTTTTGGGGATAAAACCAAAGTTTTGTTTCTTCGTTACAAAAATACAATTAAGACTTATTGTTTAATAATCGTTAAAAAATTAGTCTGCTAAAAACGGAGAAATGTAGCGTTAGTAGGCTAGACCCTGAAGAAACCCTGTAAACGAGAAGTGAGCTATGGCAATCATAATAACCGACGAATGCATTAACTGCGGTGCCTGCGAGCCGGAATGCCCCAATACGGCTATCTACGAAGGCGGAGTAGAATGGAGCTGGGCCGATGGCACTGATTTGAAAGAAATTGAATTAGAAGACGGAACGGTTGTAGATGGTACTGAATCCCAGGAACCCGTCTCCGATGAGTTTTACTATATTGTAACCGGAAAATGTACCGAGTGTATGGGGTTTCATGAAGAACCTCAGTGTGCGGCGGTATGTCCGGTAGACTGTTGTGTAGAAGACCCCGACGCCCGCGAGAGCGAAGAAGAGCTGCTTGGCAAGCAAGCGTGGATGCACAATTAGGGAAACCGGAAGCAGGAGTCCAGAGACTGGATATTTATGGTTATCTACATCTTTCGGTCTCCAGACTCCGGTTTACGATTTCCATCTATAGGATTCTCTCCAACCGAAATTTCTTCTTGAATAGGATGCCATTGCGGTAGATTCTTATACGAATCCTTTTGCCCGGACGACGACTGACAATTGTGCTAAATAGCCCGAGGCTGAGTTCGGGGAATCGAAGTCCGTTTACCGAAAGAATCATATCACCTTCCTGAATACCAGCACGTTGAGCGGGTGAATCTTTTATCACTTTACTTACCAAGAATGTTTCTAGCAGGGGGCCTACAGTAATCAGCTCTATTCCACTCATGTTATAGTCAAAGGGACGACGGTAGTGGCGGTTCTTCTGAAGATACATCATCTCGTTAGCGTAATCAAAAATTACCCGAAACCGCTTCAGTGCCGAGCCACCTATGTTTCCGTTATGGTTGGTACGGTTACGAGTAGCCTGCATAAAAGCACCCTCTTCCGGAAAAGAAGAAATTACCCCTTCTAGTGCGTAATCGTCAATCCCCAACTCAGATACTCGGGCCATATGACCAAAAATATCCCCGCTTAATCCTCTGCCCAAGTAACCTGATAAATGCGGGTTAGGAACACTGATAGAATCATTACTTTCCATGTTAAGCATCAGCGCGTGGCTTGCCCCGGTATCAATCATCAGCTTAGCAGTGATTGTGGTAGAATCATTCACGGATAAGCGCACTCCGTCAACATACGGTTTAGTATCTTCTACAGTAATCGGTATTTTAGTAAGTCGGCGCGAGGGCTTAAATAATTCTGGCTTGTGGAGCACCACCACTTGCTTGGTATAATCGATCTCAACCACAAACCGGCTGAAAATCTCGTAGCCTAATATGCCGTGTACCCGGGTACCCAAATAGCTATCTAGGCGAAGGTAGTCTTCTTTAAGCACCAGCATGGCATTACCCTCAGCAGCTACTCCTTCCGGTAAGGTAAACGAAATACCATTGCTCACGTAAGCACTTACCTCGCCCTCATTGCCAGCACCCATTAAGCTAATCATTCGGTCGTTTACGGTGGGGATTCCTTCTACGTACATACCATCCGTTAAAATAGCAGTGCGAACCCCAGTATCTAAAATAAATTTTAGTTCTTCACCGTCGTTGATCTGTACCGGAATGATAATTAGATTGCTCTGAAGCTCAAAGGGGATAGACACCCGCTTAGCCCGGTTATTAGTCATCTTAAAACCACGATGAAATACTTGACTCGCCCCTGATGTAGCGAAGAATAAAACCCCAGTAGCGATACATGCAGCACGAACGAAACTACTCATACGTTCTCCTTTTACCTCGTATACGTTAATCCACCTAAACTACATTGGCAAGGAATGCTTGCATGGTAATAGTAAGTAAGAAATAGCGAGTTGGCAAGCCGATAGTTTAAAAATGACATAGAATATAAGACATTTTCTGCTTAGCTTCTAATAGACAGGGCGAAAAACTAGTTGTAATTTACACTTTTTCGATTTACACAGCCTATCTAACTCTTGTTGGGAATTAGTTAACAAAAAAAGAGTTTTTTTCATTTCTTTACAGATTAATTTTTCCTCATGTCTACTTTTTCGCTGTATTTCAATTTGGGGCTAACCCATATTCTGGATATTCTGGGCTACGATCATATTTTGTTTGTGGTGGTTTTATGTGCTTTGTACATGCTACGCGACTGGCGAAAAGTGCTAATTCTGATTACTGCTTTTACCATTGGGCACTCAATCACGTTAGCGCTGGCAACACTCAATATTATTCAGGTGAATGTGGCTCTTATTGAGTTTCTTATTCCGGTAACAATTTTCATCACTGCCGTCAGTAATATTCTTCGAGGCCAAAGAAGTTCCTCTCCACAAAAAGTTCAGCTCAACTATGCCTACGCCCTTTTTTTTGGGCTAATTCACGGAATGGGGTTCTCTAACTACCTCCGTAGCTTGCTCGGAAAAGAAGAAGATATAACGGTCCCGCTGCTAGCTTTTAATCTAGGCTTGGAATTAGGGCAGGTTATTATTGTTGCCATTGTATTAGTAACTGCTTCTGTTTTTGTTAGTATTTTAAGTGTAGCTCGTCGCGACTGGAAACTAGTAATTTCATCGGCAGTAGCCGGGATAGCCCTGACCTTGATGATGGGTGCCAAATTTTGGTAATGAGGTTAGGAGCAAGAAGTCGGAAGCGCGAAGTTAAAGGGCGCACCCAACTTCAGCTAAGTTAATGGTGATACACACAAAGTCGGTAGTCTCTGACATAATATTTTCAGAATAAGCTTTAATTGATATGCCTTATCAACTTAACCTAGCTACTTGGGAGCGCAAAGATCATTTTGACTTCTTCCGCACGTTTGACGAGCCTTTCTTCGGGGTTTGCGTAGAGGTAGACTGCACAATTGCTTACCGCCGGGCCAAAGAGTTAGGTGCTTCTTTTTTTCTATACTATTTACACCAATCCATTGTCGCTGTCAATCAAACTGAACCATTTCGCTATCGCATTGAAGGAGAGGATGTAATTATTCATGAGCAAGTAGGAGCTTCGGCTACCATTAACCGAGAAAATGGAACCTTTGGCTTCAGTTATATTCCCTATGCGGAAAATTTTCGAGAGTTTGAACAAGGGGCGCAAGCGGAAATTGACCGAGTGCGCAGCACCACAGGTTTGGTGCCTGCTACGGCAGCCGAAAGCGTTATTCACTATTCTTCCTTACCCTGGATCAAGTTTACCTCCCTATCGCACGCGCGCAGTTTTAGCCACGCCGATAGCATTCCGAAAATTTCGTTCGGCAAAATGACTGAAGCTAACGGGAAAAGAACAATGCCAGTTTCAGTACACGCCCACCACGCATTAATGGATGGGTTTCACGTAGGGCAGCATCTGGAACAGTTTCAAAAACTTCTTAATCAATTATAGTATGGAAGCATTACCAGAAGGAATTAAGAAAGCAGCCGTGCTTTGTGTACTGAAACATCAGGCGAAGGGTCGGCTCCCAGAACTGCTGCTGCTCAAAAGACTAAAAGAACCTAACCAACACCTTTATACTCCGGTAGGTGGCAAGCTTGATCCCTACGAAAGCCCCCTCTCCGCTGCTATTCGGGAAACAAAAGAAGAAGCTGGCGTTGAGGTTCCAACCATGAAGTACTGCGGAACTTTGGTGGAAAGCTCACCCACTAAGTACAACTGGATTAATTTCGTATACGTGGCTGATATTGAACGAGTATCCCCTTCAATCTGCAACGAAGGAGAACTGCGGTGGATTTCCCTTGAAGAGGTGACAAATATACCCACACCTAAAACGGATTGGTTCATATATCAGTTTATCTTTCAGAACCGTAAGTTCGCTTTCCACGCCGATTTTGACGATCAAATCAACCTAGTCAGAATGACTGATATGCTAACGGAAGAAGTGGTTTATCGATCAGCCGTGAATGACTGATCTTAAATGGCCTCTCCAGAGTTCGATAGAAAACGACGAGAGATGAGCAGGCTAATTTGGTACAATAAAGCTCCTAACGGAATTGCCACCAGCAACCAAACCGCAATGCCCGCTAAGTTGGTTACCCAAATTTGCTGAAAAAGTCCCCAACCTGTGGTTTCTAGCATACTCATAATCTCGGAAGGCGAGAATGGTAGCGGTGCTAGTTGAAATAGTAGCTCACCCATGCGAAGGAAAGGTACAAAAAGCAACAGTTGCAGCGGCAGAGCTAGGTAAAGCAGGGCTAACACCAGCGGTACATTCAACTTCCAATGCATAGCAATGACTGTTGCTAGCGGAGTAGTAAACCCAAACACAGGTACAATACCCATGGGAACAGATAGCGCAATAGCCAGCGAAAGCTCGCGAGGCGTGGCTCCCCGGCTAAGGACTTCCCGCACTTGGCGGATGGATTTAGTGGAAATATACTGGTTCAACAAGCTAAAAATTATACAATAGAATTAATTGCAAATCCTGTACCAGTATCAACGGCTTAGCCCACCATCAGTTCTTCTTCGGGTAACTTATAATTTTGGGGAATGGCTCGAGCACTTAGCGCAATGGCAAAAGTCAGTGTACCCACTCGGCCTAAGAACATGGTAGCGATAATAACAGCTTTGCCTACCTCAGAGAGAGAGGCAGTAATACCTCGGCTCAGTCCTACCGTTCCGAAGGCGGAAACCTGCTCAAAGGTAATATCGATTAGTGGCAGTTGCGGTTCACTAATACTCAGAATGAATACTCCAATTAAGTTAATCACTATGCCGTAGAAAAAAATAGAGAGCGCCTTAAAAACCACGCCGTTGGAGATGTGCCGATTGCCAATTGTAATTTGGGAACTGCCTCGGCTGGTAGAAATAACCGAAGCAATCAGTAAAAAAAACGTAGAGGTTTTAATGCCCCCGGCTGTAGAACCGGAAGAACCGCCAATAAACATTAAAAACATGAGCAGCACGGTAGTTGGAATGGTAATTTGACTAATATCTACCGTATTGAACCCCGCAGTGCGAGCCGTAGCCGACTGAAAAAAACTGCCAATTAAGGATTCAGTCAGATTCATACCTGATAGGGTGTTTGATTTTTCTAACCAATAAAAGCTTATGGTTCCCACTACTAGCAGTAGCAAAGTGGTATTAACCGCTACTTTAGTGCTGAGGTGCCAATCAATCCAGGGTTTTTCCAGGCGTTGCCGTAGTTGTTGAGGAGAGAAAATATTATTGAGGGTGGCAAAACCCAGCGAGCCCAGTACAATGGTTACCGAAACAACCGCGTGAAGCACGTACATATCGCGAATCACCGGCTCGTAAAAACCCTGACTAAACAAACTGAACCCAGCATTACAAAAAGCCGAAGCTGCGTGGAATAAAGAGAAGAATATTCGCTCACTCCAGCTAGAAAACGGGTAACTACCCCACGTGTACAGAAGTGCTACAAAGGTTCCGGTTTCGATAAGAACGGTAAAGAGAACAATGCGTTTGAGTAAAGCGCGGGCACTGCCTAACGTCTCTCCGTCTAGGTAGTCGGGAAGTATCTTCGCATGATGAATGCGTAGTTTACTGTTCAGCAAGAAAGTAAAAAAAGCTGCGAACACTAATATGCTTAGTCCACCAATCTGAAACAAACCCAGAATTACTAATTGCCCTTGAGTAGTTAAATCAGTAGCAGTATCTATTACGGATAACCCAGTTACACAACTAGCGCTAGTCGCCATAAAGAGGGCGTCAAGGAATGATAGCCCACTTGGCAGTGTAGACATAGCCGGAAGCATTAGCAGCCCGGTACCGATGACGATAAGTAGCAAGAAGGTTGCCACCAACCAGACGACTATGGTATTTACTCTCAATGCGTGCTTACCATTGAAAGCAGAAGATCTGGAAAAAGGGTTGAGCGACATTACAGGGCTAGGTGTTCGGTTGCTTCCTCAAGCAAGCGCACAGCATCAATAGGAACTACTCCAGTGTATTCGCAGACAATTCCTCCCCCCAAATTAGCCAGTGAAGCCATGAGTGGGCTGGGTAGCTGTAGAGCTAAACACAAAGCAGCAATGCTAATCACCGTATCACCAGCTCCTGATACATCCGAGATTTCGCGAATGTGGGCAGGAATAAAGATAGATTCCTGCGTATCGTCTACAAATACCCCTTTTTCCGACAGAGTAATGAGTGTAACCTTATGTTGCAATCGCTGGCGCAATACGGTAGACGCTTCCCGAATGGTCGGCTGTAATTCATACTCCTCCTGGTGTAGCGCAATAGTCTCTTGAAGTAACCCTTCTTTCAGTTCCTTCAGGTTTGGCTTGAACAAAGTTGCGTGACGGTAGTGTAGAAAGTTACGTCGTTTGGGGTCAACTGTGGTAGGAATATTATACTGATCAGCCTGCTGCTGTACCCACTGAATTAGCGATTCGTTTAGCACCCCTTTATCATAGTCCTGAAAGATAATCACATCGGTTTGGGGCAGTAGGGGCTGAATAGCCTTTTGTAGCATCTCCTGTTCGGGAGCCGATAGCACTTGGTT
Organism: Tunicatimonas pelagia; assembly: GCF_030506325.1. NCBI lineage: Bacteria > Pseudomonadati > Bacteroidota > Cytophagia > Cytophagales > Catalimonadaceae > Tunicatimonas > Tunicatimonas pelagia. The sequence goes on from NZ_CP120683.1 coordinate 2,372,522, forward strand.
GTGCTCAGCATCAATCCGCAACATTTGTTGTCCGCCACCAATAATCCGCTCTTTTACCGTAGTTGGGCGAGATTGGCTACGCACAATACCTTCGGTGCCGATTTGGTGCTTTTCTAATAATTGGGTGAAAGCCTCTCCGGAGGCATCCTCACCAATAACAGCACATAGTACGGGGGTTGCTCCTAATGACTGTACGTTAAGCGCAACATTGGCTGCCCCACCCAAGCGACTTTCTCGTTTTTTTACATTGAGAATTGGCACGGGAGCTTCCGGGGAAATGCGATGAACACTACCCCAAACGTAAGCATCCAGCATTACATCACCGACAATGAGCACCTTCAGACGACGAAAATCCTCAAACAATTCAGAAAAGGATGAATAATTTGGTATCACTGGGGGGAGGACGGAAAACGGAAAAAGAAGAACGGGTAGGAACAAGTTTTCTGCCTGCCTCTTTTCGTCCTCCGTTTTCCCTTCTCCTTATTCCGTATTAATTAAGTTGAGATAATGCTTCTTTTATTCGTCCGATGGCTTCTTTCAGTTGCTCATCTGAGGCAGCAAATGACATACGAATACAGTTGGGGGCGCCGAAGGCTTCCCCAGTTACCAGCGATACGTGGGCTTTATTAAGAATATACATGCAGAGATCGCTAGCATTCTCGATAGTAGTTTCACCATCAGACTTGCCGAAGTACGCACTAATATCAGGGAAGAGATAAAAGGCTCCGGTAGGCACGTAGGTTTCTACTCCGGGAACATCTTGCAGCAATTCCAGTACCAAATCGCGCCGCCGTTGGTAAGCCGCTTTCATTTCTTGGGTTGAAGACATATCACCGGTTAAGGCGGCAATGGCAGCCCGTTGGGTAATGCTGTTGGGGCCGGAGGTAAACTGCCCTTGAATTTTCCCACAGGCTTTCGCGATCCACTCGGGAGCGGCAATGTAGCCCAGTCGCCAACCCGTCATGGCGTAGCCTTTAGAAAATCCGTTGATCGTAACCGTATTATCGTACATGCCCGGCAGAGCGGCAATACTCACGTGTTCATTCTGAAAATTGATAAACTCATAAATCTCATCGGCCACCACGTAAATGTTAGGGTGCTGACGAAGTACATCAGCCATAGCTTCCATCTCTTCCCGCGTGAACACCGATCCGGTAGGGTTGCTGGGCGAAGAGAAAATAACTGCTTTGGTTCGGGAGGTAATGGCTTCCTTCAACTGCTCGGTAGTAGCTTTAAAATTATTTTCTAGCGTTCCCACAATTGGTACGGGCACTCCTTCGGCTACTTTAATAATTTCGGCGTAGCTCACCCAATACGGGGCGTATACAATCACTTCATCGCCCGGGTTGAGCAAGCACATAAATACGTTGGCGATAGACTGTTTGGCTCCGGTAGAAACTACAATCTGATTAGGGCTGTACGTTAAGTTATTATCCCGCTGAAGCTTATCGGCTATGGCTTGTCGCAAATCCAGATAACCGGGTACTGGCGAGTAACCGAAGTATTTACCCTCATCAATGGCAGCCTTGGCCGCTTCTTGAATGTGCTGAGGAGTCTTAAAATCGGGTTCACCTAAGCTAAGACTGATTACATTAATGCCTTTGGCTTTATACTCTCGGGCTTTCTGAGCCATGGCAATGGTCGCCGATTCGGCTAACTTTTGAATACGTTCTGACAAGGGTTGTGCTACGGCCTGTTCCATAATAGATGATTACTTCATTAATAAACGGGGGCAAAAATACTGATTCTTAAAGTAAGTTACTAACTGCTTGCTATGAAGTCCAGAGCAAATGCATCTAAATTTATGCTATCTTCGGTTGGGGCCTACCCTGCACGGTGGTGCTTCCCATTGTACAACTGACATCGATACTTTACGAAGTTTGTATTTTCAGCAGGTTCTGCCCGATTTCTCTGATAGCCGCATAGTTTTGGGGCATGCTGTCCTAAAAATTTGGGAAAGTAAAAAGTGCCCAGAAACAAAAAAAAACCTCTAAAAAGGGTTTGAAAGAATGTAAAAAAACTTGTGGAACTAGTTGAGAATTAAATCTAACAAGGACTCGAGTCTTAATTCAGCATCTGTATGAACACCTGTTAGAGGATACCCTTTAGTTAGCCGTATAGCTAAAATCTATATATCACTACCTAGTACTCTGTCAAGTTTGAAATTGAAGGTAAACGATGTCCTCAGTGCCTTGGTCAGGGACGATGAGTTGCGAGCGAGCGGGTTGCGGGTTATCTGCGATGCGTAACTCGCAACCCGCTCACCCGCAACTCGCTATACCCTTAAAATCAAACTTGACAAAGCACTAGGCCTATCTGATCACAACTCGCTGACTGCGTCCATCATTAAATCTTAATAAGTAGTTACCAGATTTAATGTTTTTAGTATAGATTATATTTTGACCATATTGTAAGCTACGCTCGATTACCTTTTGCCCCATCATATCATAAAGTGTGACTTTATTTTTCTTAGCCTTTGAGGAAAGGTCGACATACAACTTACCATAATTTGGATTCGGATAGACTAATATTTTTTCCTCCTCCAGTGGCTGTACGGAAGTCACTCCATCTACAAAAAAGTTAGCTGCAGAAGTACAGCCAACTGCATCAGTCACAGTAATACTGAAATCTCCTGGTGCAGGATCACTAATAAATGCTGTAGTAGCATTGTTACTCCATTCATAATTGTAAGGTGCTATTCCACCGGTGACACTTAGGGAAATACTTCCATTTGGTGTATGATCGGTTGATGAACTAGTTTGAGCCGCTATTGCTAAAGGTTCAGGATTAAGTAAGCTGTCTTCTACCATAGCTGAACATCCGTCAGAATCTTTCACTGTAATGAAGTACTTACCAGCCTTTAAGTCTGCAAAATTAGCTGTTTCTTGAAAGTTGGTGTTATCTATACTGTACTGGTACGGAGGCTGCCCCCCTCGATTGACACAGTGAGACTTCCATTGGATGCCCCATTGCAAGTAATATCAACCCTTTCTACTATGTTTGCCGTAAGCCCAGAACAATTTACTTCAGCTTGTTGGTGTGCTGCCGTAACCGTTAGATATTGAGAGACATCGGTAGCAGACTGGTACGTGTCGTCTCCAGGCTGAATGGCAGTGATTGTAGTAGTACCTACCCCAACAATCGTTACTATATTGCTTGAGATAGTCGCTATTGTTTCATCTGAAGAAGTGTAGGCCACAGCTAAGCCAGAGCTGGCGGTGGCGGTGGCGGTTAGTTCAAATGTATTCGTATTATCAGCCAATGATCTATCAGGTAACGAATTAAAAGTGATTTGCTGAGCGGTTTTCATTGGGGCATCACTTGATAGTGCCCACTCGAAATCATCTGACGAATACACATCGTCCCATAGTATATAGATAGTATTACCCTCTGTCAGGCTCAATGTCAACTCTGATTGAAAATCCGAAAAATCATCATTGTAGTCAATGAGCGTTTCGTTACAATCTGAGTAAACGTACAGGTATGTATCAACAGTCGTAGTACCAACCGATGAAATAGTGTAATTGGCGGAAGCTGGCACTGTATACTCATACCAATAGGGGGCAGCTGGGGTAGTATTCATTCCTATTACGGCCGTTGAGGCCAATGCACAGTTGTCACCTGATGATAATGGAACTACTTTTACATTCCAGTTGAAATCGCCACTCTTTGCTGTATTCCATTGTATAAAAACGGTCTCTCCATTATTAAAGATAGTAGAAGAAGTACTATCGTAGCCATTTGCTACTTCAGATAATCCATCACAGGTACCTCTGTATATTCTTACATAGTAGGAAGTTTCAGAGCTAACTTCTAACTTTCCCTCACTTGGCAAGGTATACGCATACCAATAAGTAGGACTTGTTGTAGTAGGAAGCGCATTAGCTCCCGTGGTTGCCGTAGTGGCTAAGGAACGGTTATCACCCGCTTCAAGGGGAGTTATCAATATATCCCAGTCAAAACTACCTACTCCATTTGTTTCCCACTCAATAAATACTTCATCACCGCTGGCAAGAGTAGTAACAACTGCGCTTCCATCATCATTATCTTCAAAGTGGAGATCATTACAGGTATTACTGTACACGCTAACAGATGAAGTAGTAGAACTTATCTGTAGTTTACCTTCACTGGGCATGGTATATTTATACCAATACTTCGTATTAAGTGTTGCGGGTAAGGAATTAGTGCCAGAAACTGCCGTAGTGGCCAATGAGCAATCGTCGCCGGCGGTTAACGGGCTTTCTGATAAATCCTAATCAAAATTACCACCATCGTAAATAGCCATTTGATAAAGACTTTATCACCACTACTGAGGGTAGTTACTGTTGCATTACCGCTATTTCCAAACTCCTGATACTGTAAATTCTCACAGCTACCATTATAGACTTCTAAAGAGTTGGTTGAACTAGCGTTAATCAATAACCTCCCATCAGTAGTCATGGTGTACTCGTACCAGTAATAGCCAGCAGTAGTAGCGGAAGCGTATTAGTTCCAGAAATAACCGTGGCAGCTAACGGGCAATTGTCCCCCGTTGCTAATGAGCTTAATGACATGTTCCAATCAAAATCTCCCCCCTCAGAAATATGCCACTTAATGAACACCTCATCACCACCACTAAGTGAGATTACAGTAGAGTTACCGTAACCATAGTGTTCATACTGCAGATAAGTACAATCACCACTATATACTTCTAAAAACTCTGACGAAGAGGACGTAATCTCCAGCCTGCTATCGCTCGGCATCGTATAGCGATACCAGTAGTGATCATTGGTAGTAGTTGGGAGAGAGTTGTTGCCGACAGTAGCATTGACGGCTTCCGAACACGTGGACTATCCTAGCGAAACAAGCGAAAAGGATAAAAAGATAGCTACGAGTAGATATTTTTTCATTATCACTAATTTTTTAATATTCATTATTTTACAACTATCACAAACTTAAAAACAATTAAATTATTGAAAAAGTAGACGTAACTTTATCCTTTATTTTACATCTTGAATAAATGGGAAATAGCGGCTTGAACTGGCGGTAAAAGCTATACTAAGCACATACAAATTCTTGCTTAATTGGCCACCCTATAGGGTATTCGGCTCGTGAAAGCTGATGCTGAACTCCTCTTCGCGGGCATTCTGATAACTCACTTCAAAGCCTTCGGTCAAAGTCATGCTGGCTCCCTCTACTAACACATACGATTTAGTTTCGTAGCTGCTCTTCACCTGATCGTCATCGTAGTAAACTAAATGCTCGTTCAACGCGATGGGGTCAGGACGGAAAAAGCCCAACCGACTGCTGCCGTAGATCAGTACTTCTACGGGTTCGGGGGAGGTACCCGCTTGGCTCTCATCGTGTTCGTAGATACTCAATAGATTACCACTGGCATCGCGGATGTAGTAGGTGCTTTGGTTTTGCTGCATATCCTGTTTCTTCACCCGGTAGCCTCGGTCTACTTCAATATCCGCGCCGTTCACCAGCGTACTCTTTGAGACTTACACCGATTTCTTTTAACGAACTAGTGCAGAAACTAGGACTGGAAAAAGTGAAAGAGGAGTCCGTAGACACCGAACAGCAAGTGTTGGAGGGCATTGCTCAGGGCTTGCGCGAAGTGAAGCAGATAGAAGAGGGCAAGCGAAAAGGAACCCCGCTCAACGACTTCTTGGATGAGCTATAGCGTTGTTGCCACTGATCGCTTCTAGAAGGAAGCAAAGAAGCTGACTAGAAAGTACCGCTCATTGAGAGGGGAACTGGAAGCACTCGGTGAAGAACTGTCTGACAGCCCTACCACCGGCACTCCGTTCGGTCATGATCTGTACAAACTACGCCTGGCCATTGCTTCCATTGGAAGTCGCACCTTCTGAAAACCACACCTACTTTCGTACTAATTATCAATGACTTGCTGTCCACTTTTGTGCAGGTATTTATTCGCCAAAGCACCCTTTTCCAGAGAAAGAAACAAGCCGGATGTTCTCTGTGCGGTTGTGGTTTCCTGCGCTTTTATCGGTCAACGGTTTGATAAAACATTAGGGGGGGTAGTAGGCGGTCATCGCGCGATTATCCAAAGCGTGTCGATGGCTCGATTCAAAACCGTAAACTTGATCGCACTTTGGACGTTCTAGCTCTCGCTTCCTGTGGGCTGAAAGGCAGGTAGGGTTCGTTAATAGTACAGTGGTTTCTGTCGGACGTGCCGGATACGTAAGACCCTGATCTGCTTTTGATCGTAGCGATACGAAACGCGGTAGTCGTCGGTCTCGAAGGCGCGGTAGTGTCCCGGATTGTTTCGTTTATACTTATCTTTGGCGTACCGTTCCGGCATGGTAACGGCTTGTTGTAAGCGATTGAGTACGGCTGCTTCTACCTCCTCGGCTTTCGTATAAGAAGCTGCTGACAACCTCTCTAACTCGTCGGCAAAACGATCTAAGGCCGAGGTATTCCAAACAATCAACCTTCGTTCTTCTTCCATCGGCTTAGTCGTTCCATCGCTTGTTTATGGGTATAAAACTCACCCCGGTCAATCTCGGCTTCTGCTTCTTCTAGCTCTCGATTGTACTGCTCAATGTCGATAGAAGCTTCCTCAGTAAACTGGTTGATCGTGGCTTCTACCTCTGCTACTTCTTCTTCGCCAAGCCTCATGAGCTTTTCTATAATCGCATACTTTCTGGCAATAATCGTTTCCATAACCATGTGATTTACTTTACGATAAAGGTAACAATTTTTTACTACACACGGTTTCGTCCTCAGCGAATTCGCCTTGGAAGCCAAAAGCAGCCTCAAACATGAACTAGTGCATTAGACTGTGACTCTACTCACTTGACCACATCCTTGAGCCATAGGCAATCAGTAAGACAATGGCTGAGAAAGCAATGATGGCCACTACTGAGTTCCAAAAAGTATCTTCCTTGATCTGAGAAAAGCTTTTCTTACCCCCACTCATTATCCAACGTATAAACGCGCCAGGATAACTCAAAAGGTAGGTAACGAATATTTCAAATAGGACTTCCATATTCCAAAAGCCTACCAGATTTATGTCTGTTGATTAGACAATATAACTATCAAAATTACAACTGGTAATAGTACCAAAAGTCCTATCGTGGCATTCAAATACACTTCATCAGCTAGAACCTCTTTAAAAGGTTTCTTTCGTCCTGTAAACATCCAAACGAACAAATGCGCCCGGAAAAGTTAGTACAAAGTATATTACTGATTCAATGATTACTCCCAAAAACGAATATCATTAGAATTAGTATCAAAAGAAAAACAACTGCTAAAAATGCATTGAGTAAGGGCTTATCGTCCATCAATTCTTTAAGAGGTTTTCCCCAATTAAAAACCCATCTAATTGAAGCTCCAATAGAGTTTAAAACAATTAAGTAGATAATTTCAAAAAATAAAGTGACTAAAAACTCCATACTATTCGTGATAACCTATTGAGTAATCGATAGATTTCTTAATGACAGTTCCTGCCGTTTGTTTAACAGCAAATCCACCAACTACATTAGTTACGGTTGATGATGAGCCTATAACTGCTGAACCGGGTAAGCCTACAGAAATAACTGTTACAACAGTTCCCACTGTTCTATGAACTGTTTCTTTATAATCTAGATGATCTTTTTGACGCCAATTCCAAGCTTCATCGAACGTGTAAGGAAGTACTCCGTTCTCAAAACCTTCACCTCCCAGGATTTCTCTATCGAAGTTGTGCCAAATAGGTCTTCCAACTCCTTGACCTACATAAGCAATATTATTTACGAAATCTCTTCCCACTCCCGATGCTATATCAAAGGCCAAGTCTGTATACGATGGACTAACAGACACAGAACTTAGAAGTTGATCCGATAGACCAAAAAAGTCTAGTGCGCTATTAATCTCGGCCAGGGAAGCATTATCATCGGCAATCCAGGTATGACCATCTATTACTCCTGACTCTCCTTCAAAATAGTGAAGCTCACCAGTCTGATCATTCGTGTACCAATCAAACCCGCCATCCGGATCAATCCTGTTCATCGGACTATTGCCCATCCCCAAATAAGGCGACCAATGCTGTCCACATGGGTCGGTAGATAGCCACCGCCCGACAACCGCATCATATTGTCTCAACTCAAAACTTATACACTTACCGACCTGTTTTGGCTTGTCTACTCAACTTGTTGGCACTGCCTGTCAGCCACCTGCAAAGAACGTCTCCTGCGCTAAGATAAGATTTTTCTCATTGTCGTGGCACTTCCGATGTTTTCCGATGAAAGAAAGAAGTGGTTGGGATTTGATCGATAGCTAAACACAGAGCTTCCGCAGCACCCAGACACAAGTCCGCCCTCTGGACGCACGAGCTTACGCACGCAGGTCAAGCGGTATTCCGGCCTTGGTCGTCAGCAAAAAGTCACGCTAAGCCTGTGCCGCCCTTGTTCTGAGGTATTGATGATTAAGGAGAGAAACAAGCACGGCTCAGCCCTTCGGGTGCTGCGCAGCTTGTCATGCCTTTTGCTTTTCCTCGGTCGGCCTTCATGGCAGCTACTCCTGTCCGGTCGGCCACTTCGCGATGCTTCAGTCACCACCCGTCCAGCTGCTGCCGGTGTTTGTGCTCGCCTGCGGGCTCGTTCGGACCGCGGTCGCCGTTGCGCTGCGCTTCACTCTGCCGCTCACGGCCAGGACGCTACGCTGCCTCCTGTCCGGCCTCTCTCGCACTCGCAGTCGGCTTCGCGAGAGGCGGCTACCGCCTTGTTAACCTGCTTTACCGGCGCACTAGCAAAGAGAACTAACCAAGTGAATGCAAGGGTGTAACTTTTGGAACGTAAAGCCACCGCACGTAGAGGCCAAGTATTGACTTGGGGGATGCTTACCGCCCCCCAAGCCCCCAGGAGGCAGGGGCTAGAACATCCAAAGCGCCATCAAGTTTGTGGCTTCGTATCAAGCTACCGGCGCGCTTTGGATAACCTGCCCCCGCACTATTTGGGCAGGAATGAACTTACCCTTACTGGAGGGGATGATGCAGAGAGACTACTTCCTGTAACTCTTCCAGGTTGGCCGACTGGTAGCGTTGGGTGCTAGTGATGCTGTTGTGTCCGGCCAGGTACTGCACCCGTCGGATATCGTACTGTTTGACCCATTCGGTGATCACACTGGCCCGAAGCTGCTTGGCATGTTTGACCGAAGGGTTGAGCTTGCTCAGATCAACCATCAGGGGTTTTAGACTGGCTTTGATGGAAGCCGAACCGTTCAGGGAAAAGAACAACTGCTGTTGGATGGCTTCATAGTCTATTTTGGCCGGTTTGCGGGTAGGACGATAGAAGTACCTGTCCGAACTGATGTCGTCTAGTATCTGCGGACGGCCCACCGTCAGGTACTCTTGCAGAGGCAGTATCTGGGAAGCCTGTAGCTTCAAGACTCTTCCTTTCAGCCCTCCTTGCCCAGTGATGCGTTTGCTCTCCGGCACTTGCAGGGTAGCGGAGGCGAGGTTGACGTGTTCGGTGCGTAGCAAGCTGAGTTCTTGCGTGGTCACCGCCTGATACACTAGCAGGCCGACCATGATCTTATTGCGGGCACTGCGCAGGTTGACCACCGGGTAGCGTTCGTACAGCTGGTCCAGTTCGTCACGACTGAGCAGATCGCTGGGCACCGCTTGTACTACCCCTCGCAGGATCAGTCCGGAAGCGGGGTTCTTCTTGACCTGTTTCTTTCTAGCCAGCATCGTATAGTAGTGACGTATGGCGACGAGCATCATATTGATCTGCCGGGCACTGCGGCCACTGTCCTGTAGGTGGTGAATATAGCTTAGTAAGTCCGGATAACGTACTTCCCTAGCCGGTAGATTGTCCCGTTCAGCCCAGGCCAAAAAGTAGCCGGTGTAGTTGCCGTACATGCGGATGCTATCCGGGGCGTAGTGCTTCTTGCCCAGGTAGTCGGTGAGCTGCTCTAAGGCTTGCCGGATTGTGGCACTGTCGTACTCATAGACTCTTTTCCTCATCGCTAATGTTGGGTTGGATATGGGTGTAGATTTGGGTGGCTTCCAAGCTTCGGTGTCCTAGAAAACGGGCAATATGTTCCAGCTTCATACCGCTTTCAAACAGGTGGGTAGCGATGCTATGGCGCAACGCGTGTAATCCCATCGGGGGCAAACGAGCGACTTGGCACCAGTGGTGTAAGCGCCGTCCGGCCGAGACCGCGCACAAGGGTTTACCGCGCTGCCAACCCAGTAGTAAGCCGTGGTGGGACTGATGGCGTAGCAGCCGAGGACGCGATAGCTGCAAGTACTGCTGTAGGTCATGAACGACTCCGCTGGCCATCGGCACGTAGCGTTCGGTATAGTTCTTCCCGGCCCGTACGTGCAGCAGCCCTCGTTCCAGCAGAACATCGTTGATGTGCAGTTGTAGGGCTTCGTTGCGCCGAAGGCCGCAGCCGTAGCAGAGCGAGAGAATGGCCCGGTCCCGCAGGGCCAGCAACTGATGGCCCAATACGCCGGGGTCTTCTACCTGGTCGGCCGCATCGTAGAGACGTTGCACCTGGGCTTTGGACAAGATCAGCCGTTCGGGTTTACTACGGTAACCCCGGAAGGGAAAGGAGACTTCCAGGCTGCCTTGCCCGGTGTCGCGAAGATAGCGAGAGAGTTGCACCAAGGCGTTACGATACTTACGCAGGGTGTTCAAGCTCAGGCTCCCGCCGCGCGTTTTGTTGGGGCGCTGGGCGCAGTAGCGGAAGAACTGCCGAACGGTCTGACTATCGACCTGGGATAGCTGCGTGAGGTTGTTTTCTTGCAACCAGACCAAGAACTCTTGGGTATGGCGCAAGCTGGCCGCTTGGTTCACTTGCGCATAGTTCATGGCCTGCAACCATTCGGCAAAGCCTAACAAGCGTTGGTGATAGTGTTGGTTTAAAGGCATCGTTCAGAGGTTGATTACGAACAAAGATGAAAATGGGTCCCTAGGCATTTTTTGGTTTCGCTGACCCACTGGGGGTAAGCACTTGTTTTTCAAGTAGTTGAGTGGGTCAGTAACGCTACTGACCCACCCCTGACCTACTGACCCACTGACTCGTTGATCTTCAGCAGGATCGCGGCCAACTGTTCATCAATAGCACTTTTGAGCCCTTCGTATTCCTTTGGGGCTACGATCTGGTACTCAAAACCCTTGTGCCGACTGCCACCCACGATCTTGACCTGCCCGTAGCTGACTAGCTCCCGCAGGTACCGCTTGAGATTGTTAGGATTGAGTCGCAAGTGCTTCCGGACATGGCGGGCGTAGAACGTCTCGCGGTTCTGTTCTTTCGTGTAAGCGGTCAACTGTTCTAAAAAGCTACGGCTCGCCTGGGTGAGCTCGTCGCTCTTAGCGAACAACACTTCGCGTAGCAAGCGGAAGGCGGCGGCCACATCGTCCGGAGCGGTTTGGAGGTAGGGCGTACCGGTCGCATCCTGTTTGACTTCTCGTTGGTACTGGTGCAGGAAGGTGACCGTTTCAATGAAGCTCAAGAGCAAGAGCATCGTACGACGCGGTTTGAATACCTGCGGCGGTAGCTGAATCAACTCGGCGTAGGGGTTGACGATCTTGATCGGACGTAGCAAGCGTTGTACGTTCTGTAGCTGATGGATCAGGGTGTGTTGTTCCCCGGCGTTCACCAGTCCGGCACTGAGCTTTCGTTGGTAGGCCATGATCTGGCCGTCTTGGGTATCGCTTTGGTCTACGTAGAGTAGCAAACACCGATTGGCGTTGTCTTCGTAGAGCTTCTCGCGGGTAGTACAACCGCTCACCGACACCGGCCCCTCGACGCGTAGGCTCACGGTCTTGAGGTTGCCCTTGTTGTCTTTCAGGGTGACCGTCTTGCTGATGCGCTTTTTACTCTGGAGTTCGCGAAGTGGATAGAGCACTCCTTCCGCCCCGTCCAGGTCTTCTATCAGGATCAGTTTGCCCTTCAACTCTTCGCGCTGGAAGTAGTAGAAGGCGTTCTCGGACAGCGTGGTGATCTCCAGCCGTTCTTCTTCGGGCATCAGCGCACTCACTTTCTCTTGCAGGTAGGTTTTGCCCGTCCCGCTCTGGCCCAAACACATCAGGTGCAAGGGGCTTTCCCGCTTGCGGCTGGTGTAGACCAGGTAGGCAATCAAGGCGTTGGTCTCTTCCCCGATCAGCCCCGTGGCCCGAATGTCGGAGGACAGGCGCGTGAGCAGCTGCGGGGATTGTAGGTAGTCCAACGCTGCTTGCTTTTCGGCCCCGCTCAGGGTGGGCTTTTCTTCGGCCTTCGGTTGCAAGGCTTCCAGTCGCCGGTGACGATAGCGTTCCAGTGAGGCCGTCAGCTCGGAGAGGGTGTACATCGCTTCCCGGCTGCTGACTTCCAAACGTTCGGCTACCTGGATGACCAGTTGCTGCACCTGCCCCGAATGGTACAAGTCCAGCGAATGCCGTACCGGTAGATGTCTTTTGCCCGGAGTAGCTTGGGCGGGCTCTACCTTGACGGTCACCCGCAAGCGGTCCAGGCCCGCAATCTTAATGCCCCCCAGCACGGTAACCTGTAGCCAGGGGCTGGTAAAAAACAACAGCTCGGTATTCTCGGTGTGCAACCGGTACTCCGAAGACGGACTGGTTTCTTCCGAGGGCGGTTGGGTGGCTGCCGAGTCGTCTGTCAACGGTGGGGCAACCGGACTTGCTTCCGGTGTCTTTTCCGATGAAAGAAAAAGCGTAGGACTACCGATCGCTTGTCGTTCGTTCAATAGGTGTTCCAAGATCACCGGCGTATGTCCCTGGAGCAAGCTGTTCACGTCTTCGCCCTCGGGAGTAGCCACGGCGGTAAGTTTGACATCCGGACGAAGGGCTTGCAACTGGTCGGCGTACTTAGCCACGGCTTTGCGTCCGGCTTCGTCCCCATCCAGAAAGAAGATGATCTCTTGTAGATTGGCTAAGCCTTGGATCGCCTGTTCGTGTTCTTTCGTAAAACCGTTGGTGCCGTACAATGCTAGCATGCCGTATACCTGACTGAGGCTTTTGTCCTGCAGTAGCGTAGCGGCATCCAGTAGGCTTTCGGTCAGGACCAGCCGTTCGGTCTCGGGCTTGGGGTAGTGCGGGTACAAGCCCTGTTGCCCCTGGGGTAAGTAGAAGTGACGCGGGTAGCTGTCGTCCTGCAAACTACGGGCGTAGATGTCTACGACCTTGCCCGCCGCGTTCTTCATGGGAAGCATCAAACAACTGCGTAGCTTGGGGACGATCTTGCCTTTGCGCTCCTGCATCAGCCCGAGCTTCACGGCACTCTGTTTCAAGGGGTCGTTCCAGCTTCTACCGAAGTCAGCACTGATAAAGCCGATACCCAGGTACTCGTAGTTCAGCTGCCGGTCTTGGGCGTACTGTTGGGCTTTCAGGCTGCGGGTCATACCTTGCAAGCAGCTTTGGTAGAACTTGGTCAAGACCGCCGTGCGGGACAACGCTTTCCCTTCGTGGGGAATACCGGCGTTCTTTCTTTCATCGGAAGTATCGGAAGGTGGTTGAGTAGGTTCGATCATCTGTTGGGCTTTTAGAATCGCTCGGTGTTGGGTGAGTTGCTCGTGCTCTTGGATCAGATCAATCACATCGAGCTTCTTGCCGTGTAGTCTACAGGCCGTAGAAAAGCAGTAGGCCGTATTGGTTTTGGGGTAGATTTGCATACTGGGCGTTTTGTCCGCATGGAACGGACAGCACAGCATGTTGCTTTGGTTGACCTTCAGGCCGTAGTGCGAAAGCACCGTTTGGATCGATAGACGGGCTTTGATTTCAGCAATCTCCATCGTACTACTTTCCTTATCCTTTTTGCTTGAGTAAATCAGCCACGGGAAGCATCTGGCGGTTTACCTCTCCCAAGCGGTGTTGTAACTTACCTAGCTCGTCCATGATCTCGGCTTGGTGGAAAGATTGGTAGCCGCCATCGGCAATCTTCTCGCGCAGCAAATGGAGCATGGCGAGCGGTTGACTAAGATTTAAACTCTCGCTGAACAGGCGGCCCAGATGGCGTTCTAACTGGCGTTGGTCTTCGGGATGCATAGGCTTTTTGATTGGTGATAAAAAGTTATTTAGCTCGTATCCGGTTCAAAACTACTCTATTAAAGCTTACGAACAAACTTTTTCAACTTTTTTAGCTCACATTAGGTTCGTATATTTGGTCTTATACCGTAAAACAGGGTTCTTATAGCCCTTTTAAGTGTTATCTTATGAATACCTTTGGAAAGAAAATAGCTGCCCTACGAAAAGATAGAAAGATGAGCCAGGGTGACTTGGCTAAGTTGCTTCATACTTCCGTTTCGGTCATCGGTCGCTACGAACGCGATGAGATGAAGCCCAGTATTGAAGCGGCTCAGAAGATTGCGGGCTTTCTGGATACCACTGTAGGGTACTTGTTGGGGGAAACCGAAGATGCTGAACTGTTCAAGAACCCCTCTATGCTACAGCGATTGCAGGAACTCAACAACCTGCCTGAGAAAGACAAGGACTATATCCTCTACGCCCTGGACGGTCTTTTGCAGAACGTGAAAGCCAAACAAGCCTTTGCCTGATGAAACAGATTACGCTCAACATTCCGGACAGCCAGTACGCTTTCTTCACCGAACTGGTACAGAAACTAGGATTGGAAAAAGTGAAAGAAGAGTCGGTAGACACCGAACAGCAAGTGTTGCAGGGCATTGCCCAGGGCTTACGCGAAGTGAAGCAGATAGAAGAGGGCAAAAGAAAAGGAACCCCGCTCAACGACTTCTTGGATGAGCTATAACGTTATTGCCACGGATTACTTCCAGAAGGAAGCCAAGAAGCTTATCCGGAAGTACCGCTCATTGAGAGGAGAGCTGAAGGCACTCGGTGAAGAGCTGGCCGACAACCCCACTACCGGCACCTCACTGGGTCATGATCTCTACAAAGTACGGCTGGCTATTGCTTCCAAAGGCAAGGGTAAGTCCGGTGGGGCTAGGGTCATCACTTGCGTGAAGGTAGTACAGGAAAAGGTCTACCTGGTCTCCATCTACGACAAAAGCCAGCTAGAAAACCTTTCTAAACAACAGATCGAGCAACTGCTCCAGAAAGAGGGACTCGGGTGAGGGAGCCAATCTTAAAGAAGAAAACCAGTAAACTTAAACATGACTACCTCTATAAACATCTTCTCATGGGTACTTTAGCCAAAAAAAAGCTTAAGAACGAAGACGATAGCTATAGTAATAATCATTCCTAAAAGTATGTTAGAGATGCCGTACTCGAAGTTACTTCCAAAATCATCGCTGTTCCTCCCTTTCCAAACTCTGCTAAAACTTGCTACATCTTTACCTTTAATCTTTCTTTTGAAAGCAATGTACAACCATCTGAAAAAGACTCCTATAAATTCAAATACTACTGACCCGATAAATGCTCCGTCCATGATCTTATCTTTTTTCGTTCGATTCATCTGAACCAATCCATTCCTGCCCTTTATCAACTAGACTTTGAAACCCTTTAGTGATTTTCAATACCGTCCCATGCGTTTTCTCAAGCATTTGTTTGTTATATGTCTTGATTATCCAACCCCGAACTTTTGGTTGTAATCTAGCTACGAAAGTGCCTTTGAAATAGCTACTAAACTGAGATGCTGTAACTTTTGGAATTTTACTCAGTCTAGTGTACGGTAGAGCTGTTGAGGCTGCTCCAGCAAATGCTTCCGCCCCTTCTTCTCCGACAACTAGCTGACCATCAATATGTGTGGGTTTTCGCCACGGTGTGAAGAACTGTGCAGTGACCCAAGGTCCATCAATCGTATTGTATGACCAAGAAGCAATTATATTATCAGACATTCCCCATCTTTGGGATAGACCTGGTTCCCAAGCTGATAGATAGGAGCCACCTTCACCATAGGTACCGACGTTAAAGGTAGTTACGTCACCACTTTGAGTGTTGAAGCCCCACTCCCCGCCTGACTGATAGACATCGCTTACACTTACCCCAGCGGTGAAGAAGGCTCGCACCTTCGCCCCAAACTTGGTGTATCCCCCATCCGGGTCAATCCCACTAATTGGATTATTCCCCATCCCGACGTACGGAGAAGCAAACTGCCGGTAAGGATCCACGCTTAGCCACCGCCCGACAACCGCATCATATTGTCTCAACTCAAAACTTATACACTTACCGACCTGTTTTGGCTTGTCTACTCAACTTGTTGGCACTGCCTGTCAGCCACCTGCAAAGAACGTCTCCTGCGCTAAGATAAGATTTTTCTCATTGTCGTGGCACTTCCGATGTTTTCCGATGAAAGAAAGAAGTGGTTGGGATTTGATCGATAGCTAAACACAGAGCTTCCGCAGCACCCAGACACAAGTCCGCCCTCTGGACGCACGAGCTTACGCACGCAGGTCAAGCGGTATTCCGGCCTTGGTCGTCAGCAAAAAGTCACGCTAAGCCTGTGCCGCCCTTGTTCTGAGGTATTGATGATTAAGGAGAGAAACAAGCACGGCTCAGCCCTTCGGGTGCTGCGCAGCTTGTCATGCCTTTTGCTTTTCCTCGGTCGGCCTTCATGGCAGCTACTCCTGTCCGGTCGGCCACTTCGCGATGCTTCAGTCACCACCCGTCCAGCTGCTGCCGGTGTTTGTGCTCGCCTGCGGGCTCGTTCGGACCGCGGTCGCCGTTGCGCTGCGCTTCACTCTGCCGCTCACGGCCAGGACGCTACGCTGCCTCCTGTCCGGCCTCTCTCGCACTCGCAGTCGGCTTCGCGAGAGGCGGCTACCGCCTTGTTAACCTGCTTTACCGGCGCACTAGCAAAGAGAACTAACCAAGTGAATGCAAGGGTGTAACTTTTGGAACGTAAAGCCACCGCACGTAGAGGCCAAGTATTGACTTGGGGGATGCTTACCGCCCCCCAAGCCCCCAGGAGGCAGGGGCTAGAACATCCAAAGCGCCATCAAGTTTGTGGCTTCGTATCAAGCTACCGGCGCGCTTTGGATAACCTGCCCCCGCACTATTTGGGCAGGAATGAACTTACCCTTACTGGAGGGGATGATGCAGAGAGACTACTTCCTGTAACTCTTCCAGGTTGGCCGACTGGTAGCGTTGGGTGCTAGTGATGCTGTTGTGTCCGGCCAGGTACTGCACCCGTCGGATATCGTACTGTTTGACCCATTCGGTGATCACACTGGCCCGAAGCTGCTTGGCATGTTTGACCGAAGGGTTGAGCTTGCTCAGATCAACCATCAGGGGTTTTAGACTGGCTTTGATGGAAGCCGAACCGTTCAGGGAAAAGAACAACTGCTGTTGGATGGCTTCATAGTCTATTTTGGCCGGTTTGCGGGTAGGACGATAGAAGTACCTGTCCGAACTGATGTCGTCTAGTATCTGCGGACGGCCCACCGTCAGGTACTCTTGCAGAGGCAGTATCTGGGAAGCCTGTAGCTTCAAGACTCTTCCTTTCAGCCCTCCTTGCCCAGTGATGCGTTTGCTCTCCGGCACTTGCAGGGTAGCGGAGGCGAGGTTGACGTGTTCGGTGCGTAGCAAGCTGAGTTCTTGCGTGGTCACCGCCTGATACACTAGCAGGCCGACCATGATCTTATTGCGGGCACTGCGCAGGTTGACCACCGGGTAGCGTTCGTACAGCTGGTCCAGTTCGTCACGACTGAGCAGATCGCTGGGCACCGCTTGTACTACCCCTCGCAGGATCAGTCCGGAAGCGGGGTTCTTCTTGACCTGTTTCTTTCTAGCCAGCATCGTATAGTAGTGACGTATGGCGACGAGCATCATATTGATCTGCCGGGCACTGCGGCCACTGTCCTGTAGGTGGTGAATATAGCTTAGTAAGTCCGGATAACGTACTTCCCTAGCCGGTAGATTGTCCCGTTCAGCCCAGGCCAAAAAGTAGCCGGTGTAGTTGCCGTACATGCGGATGCTATCCGGGGCGTAGTGCTTCTTGCCCAGGTAGTCGGTGAGCTGCTCTAAGGCTTGCCGGATTGTGGCACTGTCGTACTCATAGACTCTTTTCCTCATCGCTAATGTTGGGTTGGATATGGGTGTAGATTTGGGTGGCTTCCAAGCTTCGGTGTCCTAGAAAACGGGCAATATGTTCCAGCTTCATACCGCTTTCAAACAGGTGGGTAGCGATGCTATGGCGCAACGCGTGTAATCCCATCGGGGGCAAACGAGCGACTTGGCACCAGTGGTGTAAGCGCCGTCCGGCCGAGACCGCGCACAAGGGTTTACCGCGCTGCCAACCCAGTAGTAAGCCGTGGTGGGACTGATGGCGTAGCAGCCGAGGACGCGATAGCTGCAAGTACTGCTGTAGGTCATGAACGACTCCGCTGGCCATCGGCACGTAGCGTTCGGTATAGTTCTTCCCGGCCCGTACGTGCAGCAGCCCTCGTTCCAGCAGAACATCGTTGATGTGCAGTTGTAGGGCTTCGTTGCGCCGAAGGCCGCAGCCGTAGCAGAGCGAGAGAATGGCCCGGTCCCGCAGGGCCAGCAACTGATGGCCCAATACGCCGGGGTCTTCTACCTGGTCGGCCGCATCGTAGAGACGTTGCACCTGGGCTTTGGACAAGATCAGCCGTTCGGGTTTACTACGGTAACCCCGGAAGGGAAAGGAGACTTCCAGGCTGCCTTGCCCGGTGTCGCGAAGATAGCGAGAGAGTTGCACCAAGGCGTTACGATACTTACGCAGGGTGTTCAAGCTCAGGCTCCCGCCGCGCGTTTTGTTGGGGCGCTGGGCGCAGTAGCGGAAGAACTGCCGAACGGTCTGACTATCGACCTGGGATAGCTGCGTGAGGTTGTTTTCTTGCAACCAGACCAAGAACTCTTGGGTATGGCGCAAGCTGGCCGCTTGGTTCACTTGCGCATAGTTCATGGCCTGCAACCATTCGGCAAAGCCTAACAAGCGTTGGTGATAGTGTTGGTTTAAAGGCATCGTTCAGAGGTTGATTACGAACAAAGATGAAAATGGGTCCCTAGGCATTTTTTGGTTTCGCTGACCCACTGGGGGTAAGCACTTGTTTTTCAAGTAGTTGAGTGGGTCAGTAACGCTACTGACCCACCCCTGACCTACTGACCCACTGACTCGTTGATCTTCAGCAGGATCGCGGCCAACTGTTCATCAATAGCACTTTTGAGCCCTTCGTATTCCTTTGGGGCTACGATCTGGTACTCAAAACCCTTGTGCCGACTGCCACCCACGATCTTGACCTGCCCGTAGCTGACTAGCTCCCGCAGGTACCGCTTGAGATTGTTAGGATTGAGTCGCAAGTGCTTCCGGACATGGCGGGCGTAGAACGTCTCGCGGTTCTGTTCTTTCGTGTAAGCGGTCAACTGTTCTAAAAAGCTACGGCTCGCCTGGGTGAGCTCGTCGCTCTTAGCGAACAACACTTCGCGTAGCAAGCGGAAGGCGGCGGCCACATCGTCCGGAGCGGTTTGGAGGTAGGGCGTACCGGTCGCATCCTGTTTGACTTCTCGTTGGTACTGGTGCAGGAAGGTGACCGTTTCAATGAAGCTCAAGAGCAAGAGCATCGTACGACGCGGTTTGAATACCTGCGGCGGTAGCTGAATCAACTCGGCGTAGGGGTTGACGATCTTGATCGGACGTAGCAAGCGTTGTACGTTCTGTAGCTGATGGATCAGGGTGTGTTGTTCCCCGGCGTTCACCAGTCCGGCACTGAGCTTTCGTTGGTAGGCCATGATCTGGCCGTCTTGGGTATCGCTTTGGTCTACGTAGAGTAGCAAACACCGATTGGCGTTGTCTTCGTAGAGCTTCTCGCGGGTAGTACAACCGCTCACCGACACCGGCCCCTCGACGCGTAGGCTCACGGTCTTGAGGTTGCCCTTGTTGTCTTTCAGGGTGACCGTCTTGCTGATGCGCTTTTTACTCTGGAGTTCGCGAAGTGGATAGAGCACTCCTTCCGCCCCGTCCAGGTCTTCTATCAGGATCAGTTTGCCCTTCAACTCTTCGCGCTGGAAGTAGTAGAAGGCGTTCTCGGACAGCGTGGTGATCTCCAGCCGTTCTTCTTCGGGCATCAGCGCACTCACTTTCTCTTGCAGGTAGGTTTTGCCCGTCCCGCTCTGGCCCAAACACATCAGGTGCAAGGGGCTTTCCCGCTTGCGGCTGGTGTAGACCAGGTAGGCAATCAAGGCGTTGGTCTCTTCCCCGATCAGCCCCGTGGCCCGAATGTCGGAGGACAGGCGCGTGAGCAGCTGCGGGGATTGTAGGTAGTCCAACGCTGCTTGCTTTTCGGCCCCGCTCAGGGTGGGCTTTTCTTCGGCCTTCGGTTGCAAGGCTTCCAGTCGCCGGTGACGATAGCGTTCCAGTGAGGCCGTCAGCTCGGAGAGGGTGTACATCGCTTCCCGGCTGCTGACTTCCAAACGTTCGGCTACCTGGATGACCAGTTGCTGCACCTGCCCCGAATGGTACAAGTCCAGCGAATGCCGTACCGGTAGATGTCTTTTGCCCGGAGTAGCTTGGGCGGGCTCTACCTTGACGGTCACCCGCAAGCGGTCCAGGCCCGCAATCTTAATGCCCCCCAGCACGGTAACCTGTAGCCAGGGGCTGGTAAAAAACAACAGCTCGGTATTCTCGGTGTGCAACCGGTACTCCGAAGACGGACTGGTTTCTTCCGAGGGCGGTTGGGTGGCTGCCGAGTCGTCTGTCAACGGTGGGGCAACCGGACTTGCTTCCGGTGTCTTTTCCGATGAAAGAAAAAGCGTAGGACTACCGATCGCTTGTCGTTCGTTCAATAGGTGTTCCAAGATCACCGGCGTATGTCCCTGGAGCAAGCTGTTCACGTCTTCGCCCTCGGGAGTAGCCACGGCGGTAAGTTTGACATCCGGACGAAGGGCTTGCAACTGGTCGGCGTACTTAGCCACGGCTTTGCGTCCGGCTTCGTCCCCATCCAGAAAGAAGATGATCTCTTGTAGATTGGCTAAGCCTTGGATCGCCTGTTCGTGTTCTTTCGTAAAACCGTTGGTGCCGTACAATGCTAGCATGCCGTATACCTGACTGAGGCTTTTGTCCTGCAGTAGCGTAGCGGCATCCAGTAGGCTTTCGGTCAGGACCAGCCGTTCGGTCTCGGGCTTGGGGTAGTGCGGGTACAAGCCCTGTTGCCCCTGGGGTAAGTAGAAGTGACGCGGGTAGCTGTCGTCCTGCAAACTACGGGCGTAGATGTCTACGACCTTGCCCGCCGCGTTCTTCATGGGAAGCATCAAACAACTGCGTAGCTTGGGGACGATCTTGCCTTTGCGCTCCTGCATCAGCCCGAGCTTCACGGCACTCTGTTTCAAGGGGTCGTTCCAGCTTCTACCGAAGTCAGCACTGATAAAGCCGATACCCAGGTACTCGTAGTTCAGCTGCCGGTCTTGGGCGTACTGTTGGGCTTTCAGGCTGCGGGTCATACCTTGCAAGCAGCTTTGGTAGAACTTGGTCAAGACCGCCGTGCGGGACAACGCTTTCCCTTCGTGGGGAATACCGGCGTTCTTTCTTTCATCGGAAGTATCGGAAGGTGGTTGAGTAGGTTCGATCATCTGTTGGGCTTTTAGAATCGCTCGGTGTTGGGTGAGTTGCTCGTGCTCTTGGATCAGATCAATCACATCGAGCTTCTTGCCGTGTAGTCTACAGGCCGTAGAAAAGCAGTAGGCCGTATTGGTTTTGGGGTAGATTTGCATACTGGGCGTTTTGTCCGCATGGAACGGACAGCACAGCATGTTGCTTTGGTTGACCTTCAGGCCGTAGTGCGAAAGCACCGTTTGGATCGATAGACGGGCTTTGATTTCAGCAATCTCCATCGTACTACTTTCCTTATCCTTTTTGCTTGAGTAAATCAGCCACGGGAAGCATCTGGCGGTTTACCTCTCCCAAGCGGTGTTGTAACTTACCTAGCTCGTCCATGATCTCGGCTTGGTGGAAAGATTGGTAGCCGCCATCGGCAATCTTCTCGCGCAGCAAATGGAGCATGGCGAGCGGTTGACTAAGATTTAAACTCTCGCTGAACAGGCGGCCCAGATGGCGTTCTAACTGGCGTTGGTCTTCGGGATGCATAGGCTTTTTGATTGGTGATAAAAAGTTATTTAGCTCGTATCCGGTTCAAAACTACTCTATTAAAGCTTACGAACAAACTTTTTCAACTTTTTTAGCTCACATTAGGTTCGTATATTTGGTCTTATACCGTAAAACAGGGTTCTTATAGCCCTTTTAAGTGTTATCTTATGAATACCTTTGGAAAGAAAATAGCTGCCCTACGAAAAGATAGAAAGATGAGCCAGGGTGACTTGGCTAAGTTGCTTCATACTTCCGTTTCGGTCATCGGTCGCTACGAACGCGATGAGATGAAGCCCAGTATTGAAGCGGCTCAGAAGATTGCGGGCTTTCTGGATACCACTGTAGGGTACTTGTTGGGGGAAACCGAAGATGCTGAACTGTTCAAGAACCCCTCTATGCTACAGCGATTGCAGGAACTCAACAACCTGCCTGAGAAAGACAAGGACTATATCCTCTACGCCCTGGACGGTCTTTTGCAGAACGTGAAAGCCAAACAAGCCTTTGCCTGATGAAACAGATTACGCTCAACATTCCGGACAGCCAGTACGCTTTCTTCACCGAACTGGTACAGAAACTAGGATTGGAAAAAGTGAAAGAAGAGTCGGTAGACACCGAACAGCAAGTGTTGCAGGGCATTGCCCAGGGCTTACGCGAAGTGAAGCAGATAGAAGAGGGCAAAAGAAAAGGAACCCCGCTCAACGACTTCTTGGATGAGCTATAACGTTATTGCCACGGATTACTTCCAGAAGGAAGCCAAGAAGCTTATCCGGAAGTACCGCTCATTGAGAGGAGAGCTGAAGGCACTCGGTGAAGAGCTGGCCGACAACCCCACTACCGGCACCTCACTGGGTCATGATCTCTACAAAGTACGGCTGGCTATTGCTTCCAAAGGCAAGGGTAAGTCCGGTGGGGCTAGGGTCATCACTTGCGTGAAGGTAGTACAGGAAAAGGTCTACCTGGTCTCCATCTACGACAAAAGCCAGCTAGAAAACCTTTCTAAACAACAGATCGAGCAACTGCTCCAGAAAGAGGGACTCGGGTGAGGGAGCCAATCTTAAAGAAGAAAACCAGTAAACTTAAACATGACTACCTCTATAAACATCTTCTCATGGGTACTTTAGCCAAAAAAAAGCTTAAGAACGAAGACGATAGCTATAGTAATAATCATTCCTAAAAGTATGTTAGAGATGCCGTACTCGAAGTTACTTCCAAAATCATCGCTGTTCCTCCCTTTCCAAACTCTGCTAAAACTTGCTACATCTTTACCTTTAATCTTTCTTTTGAAAGCAATGTACAACCATCTGAAAAAGACTCCTATAAATTCAAATACTACTGACCCGATAAATGCTCCGTCCATGATCTTATCTTTTTTCGTTCGATTCATCTGAACCAATCCATTCCTGCCCTTTATCAACTAGACTTTGAAACCCTTTAGTGATTTTCAATACCGTCCCATGCGTTTTCTCAAGCATTTGTTTGTTATATGTCTTGATTATCCAACCCCGAACTTTTGGTTGTAATCTAGCTACGAAAGTGCCTTTGAAATAGCTACTAAACTGAGATGCTGTAACTTTTGGAATTTTACTCAGTCTAGTGTACGGTAGAGCTGTTGAGGCTGCTCCAGCAAATGCTTCCGCCCCTTCTTCTCCGACAACTAGCTGACCATCAATATGTGTGGGTTTTCGCCACGGTGTGAAGAACTGTGCAGTGACCCAAGGTCCATCAATCGTATTGTATGACCAAGAAGCAATTATATTATCAGACATTCCCCATCTTTGGGATAGACCTGGTTCCCAAGCTGATAGATAGGAGCCACCTTCACCATAGGTACCGACGTTAAAGGTAGTTACGTCACCACTTTGAGTGTTGAAGCCCCACTCCCCGCCTGACTGATAGACATCGCTTACACTTACCCCAGCGGTGAAGAAGGCTCGCACCTTCGCCCCAAACTTGGTGTATCCCCCATCCGGGTCAATCCCACTAATTGGATTATTCCCCATCCCGACGTACGGAGAAGCAAACTGCCGGTAAGGATCCACGCTTAGCCACCGCCCGACAACCGCATCATATTGTCTCAACTCAAAACTATGGTAGCCCGTCTCATTTGTTTCATCTTCCGCAAACTCACCTTGGAAGCCAAAGCGTAGCCCTTCACCCCCCGTCATACTCAAGGTGCCGATCTTCATCCCAAACGGATAGAAGCTTTGGTAGTTGTTCAGGCTGATGCCGCCCTCATCCTGGGGTTGGATGGTCGCCCGTACTGTGCCCAGGTGGTCTTTCAGTTCGTAGGTCGTGGGGCCGGTTGGCTCGTGGAAGGCTACTGAGAACTCACCTTCGTGAGCGGTTTGGTAACTGACTTCAAAGCCTTCGGTCAGGGTCATAGTGGCTCCGGCGACTAGTAGGTAGGAGGTGTTCTCGTAGCGGCTCTTGGTTTGATCATCTTCGTAACCGACCAAGTGCTCGTTCAACGCGATGGGGTCAGGGCGGAAGAAACCCAGCCGACTGCTGCCGTAGATCGGTACTTCTACGGGTTCGGGGGAGGTACCCGCCTGGCTCTCATCGTGTTCGTAGATACTGAGTAGGTTGCCATTGGCATCGCGGATGTAGTAGGTGCTTTGGTTTTGCTGCTGGTCGTACTTTTTAACCCGATAGCCTTTATCGTCGTAGGTGTAGATAAACTTCGTTTGGTCGTTGCCGTCTTTGATCTCGGTGACCTTACCAGATACATCGTAAGCTAGCCGTTGGGTATAGCTGCCTTTCACTTCCTGGGTCATCTGGCCGAGGGCATTGTACTTGTAACTGGCGTAGCCCGTAATCCCAGTCAACTGGTTGGTGCCCGTTTGGTACTGGTACTTATTTTCAAAATCGTGCAATAGGTTTCCTGTCTGGTCTCGGCGTTGCAGACCTAACAGGTTGCCGTTCTTATCGTAGTCTAATCCACTGACGCTGTACATTTGGTTACTGGCGGGGGTGAAGGTGCCGCTACTGACTTGTCCAAATCTAGCTTCTTTAAGTTGGTAACGAGGGTCATAGTCATAGACATACGCCCCCGTCTGGTTCACCCCTTCGGCTTGCGTCCGCCAGCTTTGGCTACGGATCTGCCCGCTATACAACTGCGCTTCTTCGGGCTGATTGCTGGCTACATTTACGATGGGACTACCGGACTTTACATAGTCGCCACTAAAGTAGTCTAACTGCATACTGAATACATCGGGTTGCGTTCCGGGACTTGCCCCGGACTCTGTTCCGGGGTTGTTCACTGCTTTGAGCCAGCCTTGCACAGTATAGGTATAGTCCGTTTGTATCCCATCGGCTAACACCACCTGCTTCAAAGGGCCGTGCAGGTAGTACTCGTAGGTGGCTTGTAGTTTGTAGTCACTCGCCAGATTGGTCACGTTTAACTGCCGATCAAGCTGCGGACTGCGTACCGAGGTATACACTTGCTGGAGTCGTCCGTCCTGGTCGTAGGTGTAGTAGTGGAAGAAGGCATCTTTACGGCCTTCCTGGTAGCTGACCGTCATCACCTGCCCCTGGCTGTTGTAGCGGTAGGCTACTGTCTTCACCCCAATGCCTACAACGTCCTGCACCAGCCAGGTCACCCGACCCCGTTCATCGTAGCTGTACCAACTCTGGGCGGCCGGCGATCCGGTGGTGCCTATTTTCTCACTGTAGCTGACTTTGCCCCGCACAAACTGCTGCTTCAGACCCGTACCCACGGGTAGTGGCACCGCCCGGTCGTAGGTGGTACGTACCACATCCGTCCGAGTGCCGTCGGTCAGCCCGCCTTCGCGGCCGATCGTTTCCAGTATGGTCTGGTTGCTGCGCACAGTACTAAAGGTAGCACTTGTCCCGCTGGGATCAAACTCCCCGCTTTCTATGGGGCGGCCTAGCTGATCGTAGCTGGTGTAGGAGTAGGTATTCTGCGCTCGTTGCTTCGCATTTTGGGAAAAACGGATGCTGCCATCGCGGCGGTAGGCGTACTCGGTACGTCCGGCATCGGGCTCTTCCATACTGAGCATGCGCCCCCGAAAGTCGTAGGTGTAGGTCGTCTTCAGCCCTTCGGGGTCTACGCTCACCAGCAATCGCCCGGCATCATCGTAGAAGCTACTGCTTTGGGTAATCACCGCCGTACCATCGCCGTAGTAGAGGCTGGTGAGCAATTGACCGCTTTCGTTGAAGTAGCGCACACTGCGCCGTCCGTTGGCATCTTCACTCACCTGCTTGTAAAACCCATCCTGCACCCGAAAGGGATTGATGCCCGGGGTGCGGTCCTCGTAAGGGTTCATCAGCCCGGTCTGTTGCTTACGGGCTTGCAAGTAAGCCAGTATGATGTTGGTATCCTCCTCGCCTTCTTCGTCCAAAGCCAGCATTCGGCTACTAGCAATATGCTGCTGCTCAATAATAGGTTTGCCTTCGGCATTCACATCCGGGCGGTACTGAAAGTCGCCTGGCCCCACTTGCCCAATTACTTCGCCGCTGCCGTCTTCATTAAACAGGGTACGAACGAAGGGGTAGGCGGTGGTAGCCATACGGTCTTCGTGCAGGTCGTACAGCATGCGCTGATCGGTGTTTTCAGGCAAGGCATCAATGGCGGCTTGGCGGTTCTGATCGCTGTAGTACCATCCCACCGAAAAGGGCTCGGCACTCATGGGTTGGTTTTGCAGCAGGCCGAAGTGGTTAAAGGCAGCTCCCCCGTTGGTGCGGAGTAGCCTGGCCTGGTAGCCAAACTGTACGGGCACATAGTCGGTGGTAAAGTCGCTACACTCGGGGCTGATGGGCGTATTGCCCGTACCCGAACGGATGGGGGCAGGTAGGGAGGTAGCCGCTAGGCGTCCGTAGCGGTCAAAGATCGTCTGGCTGGCCATCAGTATACCCCGCGCCTGGTCTTTGGTTTGGGTTTGGTGCAAGCGCCCCATATCATCAAAAAACTGCTTACTTTCCCCAATTACATTGCCGTAGTCGTCAAATAATGTTTGTTGGGTAAAGTTCCAGAAAAAATCATCGTCATCGTAGCCACCGGGCGGGTCAATATCGCCCCGGTCTACTTCAATATCCGCCCCGTTTACCAGTGTCATCCCCGGTCCAATTACCACCTGGGCTTGGCTCTCTATCCGGTAGCGGAAGTTATCCAGAATACCGGTGTACCGCAGGTTCTCTAAGCTGAGGGCAATATTATCGGGTACCCCCAGCGGCAGACCGTTCATTTCGCTCACAATAGCGGGTAAATCGGTCGGTAAATTAATTGGGCAGCTTTGGGTGATGTTAAAATCATTTTGCGCGGGAAAATAGACAAATATCCGCACCGTAGGGGGCACTTGGTCGCAGCCCTCTTTACCCGCAATAGAAATATCGTAAAAGCCTGACTCAGCGAAGGTTAGCGTATACGCTTGGGTGCCGGGGGCCGTCTGCCCGGGGGCCGGAGCACTCGGACTAATACGCACATTCGCTCCCGGAAAGCTATTTTCATCCCAGCGATAGATCACGTCTAGCACATTTACTACCTTTTGCTCTAACCCACTCTGGTCTACCAG